>CBDCMQ010000009.1:0-913944 GCA_965219205.1 Dehalococcoidia bacterium | reverse complement strand
ATAACGCGCCTCAAGAACTTGTATGCTCCAATACGATCGGTCTGAACAAGGCCAATCGCAAAACTTGATACACCGAGACTCCCAACCAGGTCGGTCGCTCTTGCACAGTCAGTCACAGCCCGCGCCATGCGCTCATTCGAGCCCCGGCCAACCTCGGCGCCGTAAGCTTCCGCGTCCCCCGACTCGGATTTGATCGTAAGGACTATGAACCCCAAATCGTGGCGTCTGGATCGGCTAATCTCCTCGTCGAGCCTGAGTAGGAAGTACCAGTTTGCTAGCACGCCGCTGGCTTGGTCATACATAGCCAGCCGGCGTCCGTGATGGGAAAGTTTTTCCATCTGGTTCGCCAGATCTTGATTACCCCGAGACCTCCTGGGAGCAAAGCTTGAAATAATAAGCGAAATCGGGACAATCACGAGACAGGCCAGCGCGTAAGGACCGAACTGCGAGCCGGTGATTAGCCAGCCCCAGCTGAGAATTCCGCATGCTGCAGTCAAAATGATCAGCAACAACCGTTCGGGATAAAGGTACTTCATTCAGGAGTATCGACTTGCTCGACGATTTCTTGAGGTGAATCTAGCGCTTGGGAATGGAAAAGGCTTAGAAACTTGACGGAATTTCGAGGGCAGCAATCTGCCTCGATGCTGTGCGTACTGGTGGCCTGGTTCTACTCTCCACGGCTCAAGGCCAGCTTGGGCCTGGATCGCTGAAAGAAAGTTTCAGGTCTCGAGACAGTGCTTGATGCCAGCGGTGCGGCCAGCCTAACGCCCCGACCCGAAGCCTAAGCCGAGCCGCAGGGCGGCGATGCGGACATAGTTGCTGGGTGAGAGGTTGGCGTGCTGAGTAACCATATGTACGTCTCGCCAGCAGCGCTCGATCTTGTTGCCCTCGTAGATTCCCGAAGTGCCGGCGGCAGTGCGGAGGAGGTCGACCGCGTCGGCGGCGCTCTCGGCCGCGGTCGAGCAAGCAACCAGGGCCTCCAGCAGCAGCGCTTCGTGGTCTCCCCTGCCCGCTTCCATCTCCGCCCACATGCGGTCGCACATCGCGTAGAGATAGCTGCGGCCGGAGTTGAGCTTGGCCATCGCCCGGCCCAGCGTCATCTGGACATTATCGTTCTCGGCGAGGCTCTTGGTGCCGCGCGACGGCGTCTTGTTGACGGCAAGGTCGGTGAAGGCGTCGATCGCCTCAGCTGCTATGCCGAGTCCAGTGAAGGCAAGCGGCCAGCCAAAAATCTCCCGGAAACTGGTCTGAAAAAGAGTGCCAGCCTGGAAATCGGACTTCTTCGCCATGTTGTTGAGCGCACGGCCCTCCGGCACAAAAGCGTCTTCAACCTGCATGTCGTTGCTGCCGGTGGCGCTCAGGCCAGTCGTGTGCCAGGTGTCGATGATCTTGTACTGGTCCGAACTGAAGAACGGGAAGCGAGTGATGGGCAACCCGTCTTCGTTCATTCGAAAGCCGTCGCCGTCTTTGATCCGGGAAACGCCGCAGAGCCAGCCCGTGTGGTCGCCGCCGCTCACGAACGACCATCGGCCGGTGACACGGTAGCCGCCCTCCACCGGCGTCATAACGCCGTTGGGCTGGCCGGAACCCCCCAGGGTCACGTTCGGATCTCCGGACAGCATCTCCGCCGCCGCGTCCGGGGGGATGAAGCCCAGCATCCAGGCACTTTGATTGGCGATAACGAGGACCCAGCCAGCGCTGCCATCCATCCTCGCGACGGCTTCGATCGTTTCGGAAACCGTTCTAAAGTCAAGTTCCTCGCCGCCCAGCGAGCGCGGCAGCCAGAGCTTGAAGAGGCCGAGCTCGCGCATCGCTTCGTACACCGGCTTGGCCAGGTAGCGTTGGTTCTCGCTCTCGTTACGATACTGCTCGATGAGCGGTGCTAACGTGCGAGCCTTCTCAACCCAAGTATTGGTTTCTGTTAGAGTGGCCATGCTGAGGCGGCTCCTTTACTCCGTTACGCCTATCCCGTGGCGCTCTGGTATTGTCGATTAACTGGTCGCAGATGACCAGAGCCAGTTGGCACAGCCAGCGTTTCCAGCCGGATATCCCGGCACTTCAAATCTACACAGGCTCCAGATAGACAGTTACAGCCGCTGTTCATACAGCGCTGTACGGTGCCCTTACTCCGCGGATTCTCTTAGAGCTCCTCTGTCACTTTGGTGATCATCCCCAGAGCGAAATAAAGGATACTAGGATTCATGCTCAGGCTGCAGCAAGCCAACGCAATCATCGAAAGTGCGCTGAAAAAAGCGCGCGACCTGAAAGTGCGACCACTCGCGGTCGTTGTTCTCGATAGCGCTGGCAATATCATCGCTGCTCAGCGCGAGGACGGTGCCACGATGTTCCAGTTTGACGTGGCGCTTGGCAAGGCTTGGGGCGCGATTGCTATGCGCGCTTCCAGCCGTTCCCTAGCGGATCGAGCCAAGAGCAATCCGAACTTCTTCAGTGCTCTCGGCGCGTCAGCCGATGGAAAGTTGATTCCCCAAACCGGTGCTGTGCTGATTCGAGATGGCAACGGTGAGATCCTTGGCGCCGCCGGTGCCAGTGGTGGCGGCCATGGCGGAGATGAAGATGAGGCCTGTTGCGTCTATGGCATCGAGGAGGCCGGCCTGCTGGCGGACGATTCAGAGTAAGGGTCCAACAGACTGAAACAAACCCATCGTTTAAAATCTGAGTGGCGCACTATCATTTCGGCCAGACAAGTTGTAGCAGTCGAGATCAGTTTCGCAGAGACAAATGGCTGCACAAACCTCGGGAGGATAGACTCGAACTTCAACGAGCACGGCCAGCTCTGGCATCACCGCAATTGGGCCGGGTGGATGGCGGCGGAAGGCTGGGGGGAGCTAAAAGCGAATCACCCATCGCCGGCCGGGGTCCTGTAACCTATTGCTCCGATCTGAAGACCGACGTAACATTCTGGCGTTTAGCCGGTTGAGTGACTGAGGACTTCCGCCAAGTTTGCGAGGCAATAATGACCATGAAGCTTGATGTCCAAACCCCGATGAATCTGCCCGTGCCGCAGCAACTGGAACACATCAAGCGCATGGAGGACATGGGTTTCGATGGCGTCGGCCTCGCCGACCACATGGAGCACGGCCGCGATGTCTACAGCGTGCTGGCCATGGCGGCGGCCCAAACCAAGCGAATCGAACTTTTCCCCTGCGTCACCAACCCGGTCACTCGCCATCCCTGGGTCCTGGCCAATGTTGCGCACAGCATCGATGAGGTGGCGCCCGGCCGCTTCAAGCTGATCATCGGTGCCGGCGACACGGCCGTAATGCACGTTGGGAAAAAGCCGGCGCGGGTCGCAACGATGCGCCAGGCTGTCTCTGACATCCAGGCGCTTCTACGTGGCGAAAGCGTCGCCTTTGGCGATCGCGCTGATGAGCAGATAATTGGTATCGAAGAGCCGGCGCCGGCCGTCGCTGTCGCCGCGGGCGGCGAGCGCATGACCGAGCTAGCCGGGGAATTGGGTGATGAAGCCTTCCTGCTCACGGGTATCGATGACCGGGTTTTGGCAATGTCGCGGCGCCACCTCGAGGCTGGCGCCGCGCGGGCCGGACGCTCGCTGGATGGCTTTAAGCTCACTCACTACACCGTGATGCGCATCGAAAGTGACCCAGAAGCCGCCAGAGAGTTCGCCCATTCGCGGATGTTCGGCTGGATCAAGCAAGGTTTCTTTCGGGGAGCGATCGACGAACTCGGCGTAACTCTGCCGCCACTCGAGAAGCCTGAGGATATCCCGGCCGAGGCCGTGGACATTCTTGGTGATGCGCTATTCATTATCGGTCCTGTCGAAAAGATCACTGAGCGCTTGCAGCAGATGTCGCGCTCCGGCGTGGACCGCGTGGTTTGCGTTATTTCCAGTTCCGATGGTCCGGATGCCGCTCTCGATACTCTGGCCCGTCAAATCATGCCCAAGGTTAAGTAGGCACGGACTCGTCCCAACAGTCCCGGATTTTCCCAACGGAAACTGACCAGAGCGTCATCAATTTCGTGGCAGGCCATCGAAGTTTCTAGACGGCCTGGCCGGCCGCAAAGCCCGACGCCCAGGCCCATTGAAAATTAAACCCGCCCAGCCAACCGGTGACGTCCACCACTTCTCCGATGAAGAAGAGGCCGGGCACCTGTCGCGCCTCCATTGTTTTCGAGGACAGCTCATTGGTGTCGATGCCACCTACGGTGACCTCGGCTTTGCCGAGTCCTTCGGTGCCAGCCGGCTCGAGCTTCCAGGCGTGAAGCTGCTGTTCGATGTCGGCCAACTGTCGCGAGCCAAAGCTATTGTAAGGAAGTCGGCCTGCGTACCGGTCACTCCAACCCTGGGCGAAGCGGCGGGGTAGATGCTGGCTAAGAATGGTGGCTAGGTCGCGTGGGTCGTCTTCGGTGGATAGGTGTTCGAGCGGCGACTGTGCCGGTAGAAGGTCAATTTCTAGTGTTTCGCCAGGCGACCAGTAGCTGGAAATCTGGAGGATTGCCGGGCCGCTTAGACCGCGATGGGTAAACAGCAGGTTTTCGTGAAACGCCTGGTCGCCATGCTTGGCAATCACATCCACAGAGGCGCCGCTGAGACCGGCGAAAAATTGATGATCGTCGCTGCCGAAGGTCAGCGGTACCAACCCCGGCTTTGGCTCAACCAGATTGAGACCAAACTGCGTAGCCAGGCGATAACCCAAGTCGGTGGCGCCGAGCTTGGCCAAAGAAAGGCCGCCGGTGGCGACGACGAGTGCGGAAGACTCGAAAGTCCCTCGGTCGGTTTCAACTTCGAAGCCGTCTGACCTACGCACTTCCTCAACCCCACAACCAGTTCGAATTTCGACGCCGGCTTCGGAGCATTCATCGGCGAGCAGTTGGACGATTGCACGAGCACTACGGTCGCAAAACAGCTGACCGAGCTTCTTTTCGTGGTAGCTGATGCCGTGGGCCTCGACCAGCGAGATAAACTCCTGTGGCGTGTAGCGGGCCAGGGCCGAACGGGCAAAGTCTGGATTATGGGAGATAAAGCTCTGTGGCGCCGTGTTTGTGTTGGTGAAGTTGCAGCGCCCGCCGCCTGAGATCAGAATTTTCTTGCCGATCGCGTCTCCCCGCTCAATGACAAGAACGGAGCGGCCGCGTTTCCCGGCCTCGATCGCGCACATCAGCCCGGCGGCGCCGCCACCGATGACGATCACGTCATACGTCATCTGGGGAAAAAGAGACAAAAATTCATACTTTGTTTGGCCAGCAAGGCTCTGGGGCATAACGGATAGAGAAGCAGTACTGCCGGCACCCAGATTAAGCCAAAGGTCGATTCGGCCGCAAAGTATGATGGGGGCATCGTTTCGGCTCAGTTCCCGGAGGCGTACCGGGGTTAGTTTGGATTCGGCCGAGTCTGGGTTCATCGTCTTAGCTAGGGATATTTCTTGTTCAAGCAGAAGAAGCCCTTTTATGGCTGGGCCATCGTCGGCCTCGGGAGCATCGTCGCTTTTAACTCCGGGCCGGGACAATCGTTTGTCTTTTCAGTCTTTATTGACAGCCTGATCGAAGACACTGGCCTTAGCCGGACCGGCATCTCCTTGCTCTACGCCATTGGCACCGGCGTGAGTGCCGTGATGGTCTTCACGGTCAGCCGGCTGGCCGATCGTTTTGGCGCCCGAACTACCTTGATCGCGGCAGCTACCGGCCTCGGCTTCGCCTGCTTCGCCATGGCTCAAGCAACCGGCGCGTTGGTAGTCTTCGTCGCATTCTCGGCCTTGAGAGCGCTTGGCCAAGGGTCCTTGACGATCAACGCAACCTTGCTGACGGCTCAGTGGTTTGTCGAAAAACGCGGCCGGGCGATGGCGATAATGGGCCTCGGCTTTCCCATCTCCTTGGCCATCCTGCCTCCGACCTGCCGCTTCTTAATCGATTCTATCGGCTGGCGAGAGACCTACATGATCCTGGGAGCGATGGTTTGGCTCCTGGTCCTGCCGCCGGCGATTTTCGTTGCCAAGGAACGCCCCGAAGACATAGGCTTGTTTCCGGACGGGGCGGCGGAACCGCCGCTGAGGGAGGCGCGGTCATCAGCCGCGACGCGAAAGCCACCGCCGGTCCTAACCTCGCCCCGCTTCTGGGCACTTGCTATTCCGCTGGCTACGCCGGGTTTGGTTACAACGGCGCTAATCTTTCACCAGACGGCGATCATTCAAGAGCGCGGGCTTTCGCCGGCGGTGGCCGCCGGCCTCTTCGTCCCAATAGCAGTCTGCTCGGCGGCAACTTCGATCGTGGCCGGCTGGATTGTCGACCGCTCAGGCCCCAAGCTCGTTTTTACCTTTTGCATGACGGCTCTCCTTGGCGCCATGGGGATCTTGTTACTCATAAAATCCCTGCCCCTGGCCATCGTCTACGCCGTTCTGCTTGGAATGACTCAGGGCACCAGCCGGATCGTCGGCAGCGTAACCTGGGCCCACTTTTACGGAAGGGTCGGGCTAGGACGCGTCCAGGGAAGTGCTGTCATGGTTGGGATTACGGGTTCTGCCCTGGGACCGCTGCCCCTGGCCTGGCTTAACGATCAGCTAAACGGCTTTGGGCCCGCCGTGGCGGTAATGGCGGTCCTCCCGGCCCTGGCAATCGCTGCCGTCGCGGTCGCCAAGCCTCCCGGCCAAGTGCCACAGCAAGCGGGGGAGTCGGTGCCGGCCTAGAAGGGTTCTGGGACTAGAACAGCAGGTGCGGCGATTCGGTGTCTGCCGAGGTGAAGGCGCCTCGGTTGGCCCTCATAAGGTGGGTGCCAATCCCTATCGATTAGCCTTGCTCTTGCGGCTGCTGCCCTTTCGTGACGCCGCCGGCCGTTGGCCGGCAGGTTTGCCGGGCTTCCAATGGCGGTCACCGGGCTGGCTCTTTGGGCGACCCTGAGCCGGACGAGGCTTGTAGGCCCTTTGCCCAACATGCTCGTCCTGCGGTTTGGCGGGTGCCAAAGATTTGGATTCCGGTTCTGCCCTTGCATGGGCTCGTTTTGTGCCGCGCTGTTCCGCCAGCAACGCAAGCGCAGCGGCGGCGATTTCGACTGCATCGTGCTCCGATGAGAGCTCGTCGACGACCTCAACATAGCGCCTCCAGGCACCGCCTTCCAAGGCTTCGCTCACCTTGTTCTCGAGTTGCTGGTTAGCGTGCTCTTCAGCTTCGCGCGCCGTGGGTAGATCGCCGCGCCGGATTTGCGCGCCCGTTACTCTTTCGATCATCTTGAGCTCTCGCATCTCTCGCGGATTGACAAAGGTGATCGCCTCGCCGGCGCGGCCCAAGCGCCCAGTCCGGCCGATGCGGTGAACGTAGTACTCCGGGTCCGGAGGGATATCGAAGTTCAGGACTAGGCTGACGTCCGGTATGTCGAGACCACGTGCCGCGACGTCCGTGGCGATCAGGACATCGGTGCGGCCATCCCGAAACGCCTTAAGCGCTCGTTCCCGTCCAGCCTGTGCGACATCTCCGTGAATGGCCTGGGCTGAAAAACCCCGCATCGGCAAACGTTCGGCGACTTCGTCAACCATGCGCTTGGTGGAGCAGAACACCAGCGTCCGATCCGGTTGGCGCGAGTCCAAAACGCTACAGAGCGCATCGAACTTCTTGGGAAACGGAACCTGAAAGAAGACCTGATTTACGGAGGGCACGGTCAGCGCTTGGGGCCGGCTGAGGTGAATCTTCTCCGGTTTGTTCATATAACGGTCGACTATTTTCAGAATCGGCTCGGGCATGGTGGCCGAAAACAGTGCTGTGAGCCGTTCGGGTGGCAATTCTGCGATCACGTATTCGACATCCTCCTGGAATCCCATTTGCAGCATTTGATCGGCTTCGTCCAGGATGAGTACTCGCACCTGATCCAGCTTTACCGTCCCGCGACGCATATGGTCCATCAGCCGTCCGGGTGTCGCCACGATTCCGTGGACGCCGCGGCTCAGAGCGCGAAGCTGGCGCTCGATTGGCTGTCCGCCGTAGATGGCGAGAAACCGCAGCTTTCGGTATTTCGATAGTTGGTTCAGATGTTCTTCAACCTGAATAGCCAATTCGCGCGTTGGCGATAGCACGACCGCCTGAATAGGCTTGATGTTAGGGTCTATGTGCTCCGCCATTGGGATGCCATACGCGGCTGTCTTGCCGGTGCCCGTAAGCGCCTGGGCGACTACGTCCTTGCCGGCCAGGAGAGGCGGCATGGCGCTTACCTGCACGGGTGTTGGTTCCTCGAATCCCATCTCGTGCACACCGCGGAGTACCTGGGCGCTGAGTCCAAAGTCATTAAAAGTAGGCATTGATCGATGCGTCTCCCATTGTCAGGGTCTGGCCAGGTCGCCATAGGGTTTGGAAGGGTCAGCTAGCTCAGAGAATCTGCAGGCCGCGCTACACGGTGCTCCGGGATCTCTCGCGGCTCAAGAGAAGTGTCTGGGCAGCACGATGTCCTAAACAAATGGGGAACCAACACTAGTGTAAGGCACGGGGGCGCATTGGACCTTAAAGCCGAATGCACAGATTCGGAAGAAGCCAGGTTAGCCAGTGAATTGGTATTGTGAAACGGTCAGAATGTCAGCTAGTCACTGAAAGAGAACTCGGAGAGGGAGAATTGTGCAGCAACATCGGCGTGAGACGCAAAAGTCCGAGGCTAATGCCGGCTGGACAAGGCTCCAGTTGGGTTTCCCCAAAGCCGCCTCGGTTTCGCTTGCAGTCCTTTTCTTAGTCGCCGACCTGACACTGGCTTGCGGCTCTTCCAGTTCAAATCTGCCAGAAGCGCAGCGGATCGAAGCGATCCTCGCGAGTCCGATCGAAATCGCCGAAATTTCGGCGGACAGTGCTGTGCTTCGGGTCACGACAAATATTGATGTCGTGTGTTCCGTGGTATTCGGTCCTGATACCGGATACGGCGCGCAAAGTACCGACCTCGATATGGCAGGCAGAGGTCACAGTAGCCACAACCCGCTGCTCCGAGGTCTCGAACCGGATACGATCTACCACTTTCGCTTGCAGGGAACGGCCGCCGACGGAACCCTTTATGTCTCTAAGGACATGACTTTTCGCACGGCGCTCACCGCCGCGGCTGGAGGGGAAAGTCGCACCAACCTGGCCAGTCTATCCGCTGGTGCCAGAGTCGTTGAAGCCAGCTCTCAATTCGGCAGTTCCGGCACGTGGAAGCCGGAAAACGCGCTCGATGGTGATCCCGACAGCGAGTGGTCCAGCGCCGGTGATGGAGACGAAGCCTTTATTACTATCGAATTGGCCCGGGTTGAGCAGATAGGCTCTGTCGGCTTATGGACTCGCACTATGGGTAGCAGCGCCCAGATCACCAGTTTCCGGGTGATAACGGAAGATGGTCTGGAGCTAGGGCCCTTTGAGGTTCCAGACGGATCGCGAATGTACGAATTCCCCGTTTCGGCAACCGCCCAGCAGCTGCGGTTTGAGGTGGTCTCTTCGTCTGGCGGCAACACGGGGCTAGTTGAAATCGCGGTTTTCGCCTGCGATTAGGCCAGCACCTTCCGCAGTTGACCCATGCTGCTGTCTGAACGGCGTCTGACTCGGCTCCATCGGATGGTCATACGAATGCCTGAGCCAGGCGAGCGCTCCCAGGCCATGCTATGATTTACCAGCATTACCTTGACTTTTTAGCCCGCTTATTCGTCTCGGGACTGCCAAACCGACAGGAACCCAAGCCACACGAATTGTCCGGACGCAGCTCTCTCCCTCCTACCGGATATCGTTGACGCTTCTCGGTATTTCGAGATCGGTATCCGGAATTCGCCTCCTCGGAGGCTAGTGAGAGAAAGAGAACGAGTTGAACATATACGTGGGAAATCTGAGCTTTGACACGACGGAGGACGAACTCCAGGGTGCTTTTGCTAACTTTGGCTCAGTAACATCGGCACGCACCGCCACGGACAGAGAGACTGGCAGGCCGCGTGGGTTCGGCTTTGTCGAAATGGCGGACAACAATGAGGCAGAAGCCGCCATTCGCGCTCTGAACGGCTCCCAACTGGCTGGTCGAACCCTTACTGTCAACGAGGCACGACCGCGTGAGGAGCGCGGCCAGGGAGGCAATCGCGGCCAGTCCGGCGGTCGCTCTCGCTGGTAAGACATTCGCGGCAAAACACAGCCGCACGGCAAATGGAACCTCAAGGCGAAGATCGGGTCAGAGGGAGCCGATCTTCGCCTGATGCTTTGCTCGGGCTTTGCTCTCCACAAAACCGGAATTGACAGCTTTCCCGATTAGACTAACGATTGAAGTGCCAAACGTGCTTCCATTTGGGGTGAGTAGGTTCGCGAATGCTAAACGCTGGCACTATTGCTCCGGACTTAGATGGACAGCTCGACGATGGCTGGCGATTCCGGCTCAGTGAATTGCTCGGCAAGAATAATGTAGTCCTTTACTTCTACCCCAAGGACTTCACTTTTGGCTGTACGCGCGAAGCTTGCACGTTTCAAGAGAACTACGCCGACATCGAGAAGTTCGAAGCGGTGATTGTTGGCGTAAGCGCTGACTCCGCCGAATCTCATCTCGCCTTTCGTAAGCGGTACAGCCTCGGATTTCCGCTTATCGCCGATCCTGACAAGCAGATTATTCACGCCTACGGAGCCGAGAGTCTCTTCGGCCTTACCGCGCGAGTTACCTATGTGATCGATAAGAGGGGAACTATCCGGGCGGTAATCCGCCATGACCTGGCCATCGGCAAGCACTTGCCCGACGTACTCAGCGCCCTGGCAGAGATCGAGTTATAGCCCAATCTGCCTAACTGGAAGCCAACGTTTAAGACTGCGAGCCATGAAGTTCGCCGACTCCCCTGTCCGCTGTCGTCAAGTCCACCAATCAGGCACGGGTCTGACCGCAGTTCTCTGACGTCAGACCCGCGTGCTATCGCCTTTGCAAAATCAAGGGCCAGTCATGCTTCCACTGATCGTGCCTCTGCCTCTTCCAACCCTTGAGAGCGCCGCTCTAGGTCGGCAGACATCTCAGCCAGTTTGGCAATGTTTTCCCTGGCCCGCGCGATACCTTCCTGCTTGATGCGGTCGGTCGCGTCCATAGCCTCGATCAGGTCGTTGTGCGCCTGTGATAGCTTCTCGACCGCAATAACTGGATTGTTGTAGGCATCGCCAATGTCGGTCGTGTGCCGATTGATCACGGCCGCGTTGGACACAATCAAGTTGCCGAGAAATTCACGGGTGCGCAGGTTAGCCTCCATGACCCGTTTTTGCCGGGCGAGAGCCATTTGAATAGCCAGGCCGACCATGACGACGTTTGTTGAAAGCGCTAGGGTTCGCTCAACCGCCTGTCCCAATCGAGCGTTGTTCTGACGGGTCAGGTCGATGCTGACGAAAAACTGAACGTCAACCTCGTCCATCGTCCGCAAGTCCTGCACCCTGAGGGCAACATCGTGTAGCGTGTTTCGCACCCTTTCGCGCTTTAGCAGGTCTTCGGTTTCCTCGTACAGGGCATCTAGTTCCTGCATTAAGAGCTCCCCGAGATAGGCGTTCTTCTGGACCGGCAGACGCTGTGATTCCACGGACTCGTAGAGTTTGCGTAGCTCTATGTTGTCCTTCGCTAGCATGGCCCGACCTTCGCGCAGCCGAGATTCGATAACCGTGATCTGCTCAGATACCGGTTCGTAGCGAATAGCGATTTTTTCGAGGATGTTACGCACCGATCCAGCGCCACGTCCTAAGATGCCGCCACTAAGGACTTTGGCCAGGACTCCCTTTTGGTCGTTCTCCTGTGGATTGATCTGATTCAAGGTCAACCTCAACTCGGCCATGTCCGTGGACACCATCTGGGATGGCCCTTCTCGGGTCATCATGTCGCCGACGCGGGCTCGCAGCAGGGTCAGTTCGGAGGCGGCGCCTCGCTGAGATTGCAAGCCGAGGTTGGAAATGCCGTCCATCGCCTCGAGCTCTCGGCTGCCGCTGGCCGCCTGCAATTCCGCCGCGAGTTCTCGCGCCATGCTTTTGAGAGCTTCCGCCTCTTCGGAGGTCAAGTCCTGGGGCGGTATAGGCTGGCTCTTCGCCGGGAGAACTTCTCCCTCGAGTACCGGAGTCACTGCAACCGCATCTTCTGCTTGATTTGATCGTTTCTTGTCAGCCATTTTCAAATTCCTTTCTTCACGATTCACGTTCCCTGGAGAGGAGCCTCTTAGAGACCGAGACTCTTCATCTCTTCCTGCACCGCTCTCGCCTCGTTAGTCACGTTAATTAGTGATTCGCTTACCGCTTCTATGCTTGTACGGGAGCCCTCTGCTTTCAGGGCAGCCAGCTCGATTCGCGTGCGGCTCAAGACTGACACGCACTTTGCGCACTGATGCTGCAGTTCACCCACCCGCAGGTGCTGGAGCTGGATCATCTCCAGCCGTTCTTTGGCTGAAGCAATTGATTCTTCCCGAAATCTCAGCGTCACCTGCGCGGTTTCACTGCTCTCTGCTCCGAGCGTGTTGGCCTCAGCTTCGAGATCGCGGATTCGCTGCTCCAGTTGCTCCCGCCCAGGGGGCGGATGGCCTGCATAAGCGAAAGACCATCCTGGAGAACGCTCAGTCCTTGCTGGTAAGCTTCCTCAGCCAAAGGGCGAACGTAGGCCAGGGACAAAGGTTCAGTATCGTTTCTGCTGCTGAGCATGTTTTTCAGTTGTCGGTACTCGTACTCCAACTCCATCAGACTCTTGAACCCAGACCCCAGCAGTCGCTTGAGCGGACCGGAACCCTCCGTTGAAGCCTCCACCGAGTAGCGTCTTGCCAGGTCTTTCGCAGCGGGACTGGCGAAGGCTTGCCCTACGGAGAGCGACCCAAGGTCGAACAGATGCTCAGCCGCCAGGGTCTTCTCCCGCACCTTCTCGGAGCGTTGCTCCGCCTTCTCGACTGTGATGCCGAGATCGGCAAGCTCTTTGGACACGCCGCCGAGGTCTTCGTGAATGCGAGTCCAGGTTTCCGCGGCGCTATAGCGTGCCGCCAGCGCTTCTTGTCGGGCACTAAAGGCCTGCTCCTGAAGTGAGAGGCGCTGCTCAATCACGGCCAGCTCCTGTTCCTCCTGCTCAAGCTCTTTCACGTTTGCCTCCAATGCCCTCGCCTCTTCCGCCACCATCTGGCGGAGTTGCTCCGCGAAGGGGTCCAGTGGACCTTCCGGATCGCTCGGCTCCGGTTTGGCTCGTGCCTCGAAGAGCCTCTGCTCTAGCTCTTTCTTCGAGGCTGCCAGTTTGGCTCTTGCCCCGGGCACCTTCTCCATGAGCTGACCGTGCCTCTGCAGTGTGTAGGCGAGGGTCTGGCGGGGGTCATCCGCCGGCGCGGCGAGGACCTCAATCCACTCCTTTACCTTGCCAAAGATGCCCATCGTCAACCTCCTCTACAACGGGCCGCCATCTGCCTGAGCTGCCCTCCGCCGCGCCCGCTGGATGCGCCAGAAGTAGTTGCCCAAGCCGCCCACCGCCGCCAGAGCGATTACCCGGACCGCGAGTGTCTTCAGATTCACCTGGAGGGCAACCGCGGAGCTGTAATCCGGATGCCCCGGAACAAACGTCATGTCTACGAAGAGGAACATTGCCAGCGCGTAGACCGCGATTGTCGCCACCGTGTAGGTTGCTTCGATCTTGCGCGGCATGACGAAGGCGAAGCCTAGAGCCATCGGGTAGTAGAAGAGGAAGAAGGGGTTGTCGAACCGCGTTTCTCCGACTCCTACAGGCCAAACCACGACCAGCATGGTGATAATCAGCAAATCCATAGCGCTCGTCGCGACGAGTAGTCGGGTTCCAATCGGTTTCTCCATCAGGTAGCGTCCGTGCAGATAGAAGTTCATCGCCATGAGAGCGACGACCGGTATGATTCTCAGAATCAGGCTGTTCTTCTCGTCGAAGCTCCACATGACCAGGCCAGTGGCTGCCGCGATTAGAAACCAGCGTGCCCAGATGATCACCGCCTGGCCGAAGAAGATGTCCTCTGCTGCTTCTTGGTCGAACGTGCGTACTGATTGCACTGTCTTTCTCCTTTCCGAATTCGTATCGGTATCAACGGCAGCACGATGGCTGCCCAATTCCGTCCTAGCTCTCGACCTCAAGCGTCTCCCGCTGGGTCTGGGCCCTGGCGTCGATCCTGTGTCCTTCGGAGCCCTCGGCTCGGAATACCTGGAACATGCGACCGGTTCTCTGACGGCGCTCAGATTCCAGTCCTCGATAGAGGGCGCCGCAGAAAGCGACCGCTGCCAGCACAAACAGGCGGGTGAATATCGTCTGGGCTTCCGCAGTCGAGACAAAGGCGCCCGCCTTGTCTAGAGCGATCAGGCCATAGACCACGATCACTACCGTGGTGCAGGCTGCCGTGACCGATCTCGGAAATGTGACCGACAGCGCCAACAACGCCGGCAGGTAGAAGACATAGACGTTTCCGGCGCCGAGCACCGCCGCCAAAACGGTGATCAGAGCAAGGTCCGCCATGCTAGTCATTAGGGCCGTCTGCGCCAAAATCTTGCCACGATTCACCCACTGAATCGTCAGGAAGAAGTTGAGCGTCGAGTAGCTCATGAGCAGAACTATCGCCAACCGCAGCTCCCAGACCGATGTTTGCTCCGGTTCCCAGAGCGTCAGCACCCACGCGGCCAGGATTAGAATCCAGCGCGCGGTAATGATGACGATCTGCCCTGCGGCAATGTCGTCCTCGGTTCCCACTTCGACTTTCTTATTGATCCACAACATGTGAACCTCCTTTCTCCGCGAGAGTACCGATGCATCCCCAGCGGCCGCGTCCGTAGAAACACGCAACTTGCCTCGAAGCCGGCCCCGCCGGCCGCCAAACGAGATGGGTGGAGCTACGTAGAAGGGGAAGGGAACGTCCGTGCTTGGAATGCTTTTCCAGCGGCCGCGTAACTTTTTGCTCGGCGCGGCGGATAGCAGTACTGATGGCAGCAACAAACCAGGCGATACTCAGTGGCCTTGCTCCGGCCGGACTAGAAGCGAAGCTTTGCTTCTTCGCGATGAATACCAAGATGAGCGTGACACTTTCGGACCGGACCCAGTCCCGAAGCCTCCAGCGGGTCAGGGATTTCTTTACGGCTTTCGAGAGTCGATTTAGCCGTTTTCGGCCGAACAGTGAGCTCGGGAATCTCAACCACCGCTGCACGAGGACGGTCGGCGTTTCGCCAGAGATGATTGATCTGCTCGAAGCGTGCCGGCACTTCTCCGAGGCCACTGATGGCGTTTTCAATCCACTTATCTTGGAGCAGCTTGAAGCCAGCGGTTACACCCGCTCCTTTGAGTGGATCAAAGACGTGGTCTCCCCTGCATCAATCCGTGGATCCTCTGTACCGGGGTTTGAGGTTGAGCTCGATTTCGTCAGCAACGAGGTAGGTCGGCCGGAGGGTAGCCGGCTGGACTTTGGTGGAATTGGCAAAGTCTACGCGGTAGACCGGGCGGCGGAATTTCTTGGCGATGTTGGTTTCCTAATCGATGCCGGTGACGATATGTTCGCGTCGGGATGTAACCCGAAGGGCCACCCCTGGCGCATCGATGTCGCGGACCCACGCCGGCCCGGAGAAAGCTTGGCCTTTCTAGCTTTGACCGATCAGGCCGTCGCCACATCATGGACCGTCAAGAGACGCTGGCGGGTCAACAACAATGACGGCTGGGCACACCACCTGATCGATCCTCGCGATGGCTTGCCTGTGAGAAACGGCGTTCTTGGTGCGACCGTCGTCGCCGATTCAACCACTGCAGCCGATGTTTTCGCCAAGACTGCTTTGATTCTTGGGCCAGGCGCTGGATTGGATTTCCTTTGCAGCCAACGGGCCGAGGGTTTGATCGTCATGGAGGACGGAACGCTGATCACCACCCGGATGTGGCTGGGCCTTTTGGCCTAGAAATTGCCGCTGATCAGTGATGACGGCGAGGAAAAGGACCAAGACGACGAAAAAGACGATGACGAGACGATTGGGCTACCAAACCGCGACTTGGGCCGTGAGAGTGCGGACTAAATACCTGGTAGCCAAATTTATGGCGGTCGTAAAGTCAGTCGCGCCTAGACCGATGGTTTGGGCAGCTCTCGCCTGGCCTCAATGGTCGGCATTCAACATTCTTTCGCCAGCGGCGCTCGTCCAGGAGACCTCCGATTCCGGAAGAGGTAGCCGTGAAGGCCGCCAGCGATCAGGTAGCACTGCAGGTGCAGGAGCAGGAAGTCCAGACGGTCATTCAGCGGATCGTCGTCCTGCCCCCATACGTGTACCAAACGGAGTACGTCTACGTCATGCCTGAGGCAACATCGCCCGCCACCGCCACCGCCGCCGCGCCCGCTGGCCCCGCCCATACCAGCGGCGCGGCGGCGATCACTAATCCTCGAGCAACCTCGACAATGGACCCATCACCCGGCGCCGGAAGCCGATTGAGCCAGCTAACCGCCGAGGCAAGCCCCGATGCCAACAAGCCGGTGGCGGCTACAGCATGACCCCGCTGGGTGACGGCCGGCACTTTTCTTCGAGACGAAAAGGACCGATGCTGAACGTCACTGAAAAAAATCTTCCCCAGTGTGTAACCTATTGGCGCTTTCGGAAGATAGGACTCCTGCATGCCGGTTCCCGAAACGGAAACCAGTTCATCAATTGCTGCTGAAGACGAGGCAATCCTCGTCCAGCGGCTCGCTGCCTTTGAGCCCGCAGCATGGCAGAGCATTTTTGACCAGTACTTCCCAGCGCTTGTTCGCTTTGCTTACGTTCGCACATTCCAGTTGGGTGCGGCAGAGGACATCGCCGCGGACGCCTTTGCCGAAGCCGCCAAGGGGATCGGAGGCTATCGCTATAGGGGCATTCCGTTTCGTGCTTGGCTCTACCGCATCGGTCGTAATACCATCGCCGACCACCTCAAGGCGCAAAAACGGCGGGGGCTGGTTGCTCTAAACGATATGGACGGGATTATAGAAGCGGTTCCGGCCGACTTGGATTTACGGGTCGACTTCGTCCGAGCCTTGAACGATCTCAATGAAGACCAGCTCGCAGTGGTGGTGCTGCGCTTTGTCTCCGATTGCAGCCTAAGAGAGGTCGCGGAGGTCTTGGCCAAGAGTGAAGGTGCAGTCAAGCAGCTTCAACACCGCGCGTTGAAAATTCTGAAGGCAAGATTGGCCGAAGAAACCGGACCCGACTCGTGAACTATCAGGAGACTCTACAGACCGCCCTCGAACTGCAGTCAACAGGCGGAGACATCGAGGACCTTCTAAGTCAGGTTCCAGACTGGCGACCCGAATTTGAAGCCGATCTACGTCTCGCCGCCCTGGGCAAAAGATCAACTGTCGAAAGTTGCGCCAAGGCAAGCGTCGACTGATCGAGCTGCGGCACAGCTAAAACGCACTGTTCAGGAGCTCGGTCAGGGATCCGGCGTCGGCCGATCGGTGCTGTTGTTCGGCCGGCGCTTTCGCGCCCCGTTCGGTCAAGTATTTGCAGCTGGGCTGACGGCAGCCGTGCTCGTGGTCGTGGGACTAGTGGTGCTTCTTCCGGACAGCGCATCGCCAGCCAATACGACCGCGGAGGCTGTCGTCATTGAAGGTACCGTCTTTGAGATCAGTGAGGCCGGCCTGCTTCTGACAAGTGGCACTTTGCAAGAAACTGTCCTCATCGTCGAAGGCGCAGTTTTGCGCGATTCCTTAGGGAACATTGTTTCAACAGCCCAGCTGAAACCGGGGCAGACCGTCGTTTTGACCGGCAACCACTCAAACGGAGAATTTCTCGCAAGTAAAGTCGAGTTCAAGAGCAGGCTCTTCGGCACGGTCCTCAACGTGGACGCGGAGCGAATTAGCCTTGTCATTGGTGAGACGGAATTCAGCGTAGTGATTTCGCCAGACACTAGGGTTAGGGGTGTGCTGGTCGCTGGAGTCTTCGTCGAGATCGAGGTCGGCGAGCTAGAGGATGGCACACTCTTCGCCAAAGAAATTGAAGTGGAAGAACCCGGCGACGACGGGGCCGGATCTGGAGGAAATTCCGGCACCCCCGAAGTCAACGAAGGCACGATTACTCTGGAGCCTGGGTCCACGCCAGAGCAGGAAGAGACCAAAGAACCGGAGGAGACGCCAACGCCGCAAGAGACCCAAGAGCCGGATGAGAGGCCAAGCCCGGAAGAGACCAGAGGGCTGGAGGAGACGCCAACGCCGGAAGGGACCGAAGGGCCGGAGGAAACACCAACGCCGGGAGAGACCGAAGTTCCGACGCCAACTGAGGACCCTGATTAGGCAGGCACCGGATGCAGACCTAGGGCTGTCCTCTGCTTCGGCGGATGCGCTCAGCCGCGGACGCAAAGTATCTTCGAAATACACTCTCGTGAGCCAGCCGCGAATCGAAACGCACATCCCGTTCTAGGCTAAGGTAGTCTCGAGTTGTCCGAGGGCGATCACCGCATGCCGAAACGAAACGAGGGGTGTCAAATGAGAATTCACGATGAGGACAGGGGAGAATTCGAAGAATTGGATGAGCACAGACGCTTCTGGTCCAACGAATCCGCGAAGGGTCCGTTCTCAGGCTCGAACGGCTTCGAATTGAGGCTCGACAACTCAAGGTGAAACACGAGGGCATCATGCGGAAGATGCTTGACCAGACGCTGCCATAGTCAGGCGTGAACTTTAGCCTTCAGCACGGTAGCCCAAGGGCAATCCAGATATTGCGGCGCGGCAGCGAGCTCAGCGGAATGCCGGTGCGATCTCCTCTATGATTTGGTCGTAGGTATCTCTTCGCAGGGAGAGGTCATCGGCCATCCGGAAGTCCGGAATTATCAATTCGTCAACTTTCGCCTCCGCGTAGCGGCCGACTTGATCTCTGACTTCCTCGATGCTGCCGGAAATCGCTGGAAATTGGATTCCTTCATAGCGGGTAGTTTTGCCCGAGCCACGGTCGTTATCGATCGAGATGACCACCTGCGCCGTGCGCTTTATTTCGCGAGGATCGCGACCAACATCCTCGCAATGTTGCTCGAGCACGGCGCCCTTCTGGGCCAGGGTTTCAGGAGTACCCCAGACATTCCACTCGTCCGCGAAACGCGCCGTTATGCGCAGGGTAACCTTTTCGCCGCCGCCACCGATCAGGATTGGTAGATGAGATTGAACCGGTTTTGGGTGGAGTGGGGCATCACGAACGTGGTAAAAGCTTCCGTCGAAGTTCGTGTGGTGGTTGTCAAACAGGCTGCGGATGATCTGCACTGCTTCTTCTAGTCGCCGTAGCCGGCCACCAACCGTGTAATAGGGTATGTCGTAGGCGGTATGCTCGTTTTCTTGCCAGCCGGCGCCGATTCCGAGGACGACGCGGCCACCGCTGATAACGTCCACTTGCGCCACTTGCTTGGCAAGCACTGCTGGGTTGCGATAGGTGTTGCCAGTCACAAGCGTGCCCAGTCTAATCCTAGGAACCAGCGCAGCAAGCCCGCCTAGCAATGTCCAAGCTTCCTGGATGTGGCCGTGGTTGGGGGAGGCATTTTCCATGAAGTGGTCGGATATCCAAATGCCGTCCCAACTGGTTGCCGCCAGATGCTGGCACCCTTCCAGTAAATCAGTCCAGGCAGTATCTGTGTTCGGCTTGCCGCTAAATTTCATTGCTGTCTCCTAGCCAGTTCTGTGAGAACACTCGGGCGTGATTTTCTCTTCGCTTAGTCCTCCAAAATGCACAGGAAAACTTAACCACTGAGTACACTAACTGTCATCTCCGCTAGGCTTCAACCGATATCGGCTGCCGGAAATGGCAACTCGTGGAGAACGAAGAGCCCGAGGAGACGCCAACGCCGGAAGAGACCGAAGAGCCCGAGGGCGATCACAGCATTCCGAGACGAGGGGTTGTCAAATGAGAATTCACGATGACGACAGGGCAGAATTTGAAGATTTGGATGAGCAGCGTCGCCGAGTTAATGAAGACTGTGCGCTTCTGGTACAGCGAATGCGTGAAGGGTCCGTCCTCAGGATCGAGCGGCTTCGAATTGAGGCCCGACAACTCCAGGTAAAACACGAGGGCATCATGCGGAAGATGCTTGACCTGACGCTGCCATAGTCAGGCGTAAACCTTAGCCTCCAGAACGGCAGCCCAAGGGCAATCCCGATTTTCCTGCGCGTCAGCGTGGCCTAGCGGAATGCCGGTGTGATCTCTTCTATGATTTGGTCGTAGGTTTCTCTACGCAGGGACAGGTCATCGGCCATCCGGAAGTCTGGGACGATCAGTTCATCAACTTTCGTTTCGGCATAGTGGCCGATCTGGTCTCTGACTTCCTCTATGCTGCCGGAAATTGTTGGCAATCGGATCCCTTCATAGCGGGTCGTTTCGCCCGAGCCGCGGCCGTTATCGATCGAGATGATTGCTTGCGCCGTGCGCTTGATGTCTGCCGGATCCCGGCCTACTTCCTCGCAATGTTGCTCGAGCACGGCTCCCTTTCGGGCCAGGGTTTCGGGAGTGCCCCAGACATTCCATTCGTCCGCAAAACGCGCGGTTATCCGCAAGGTGACTTTTTCGCCTCCGCCACCGATCAGGATCGGCAAATGTGGTTGAACCGGCTTCGGGTCCAGTGGGGCATCACGTAGGTGGTAAAAGCTCCCGTCAAAGTTTGTGTGGTGGTTGTCGAATAGGCTGCGGATGATCTGCACTGCTTCTTCTAGTCGCCGCAGCCGGCCGCCAACCGTGTAATAGGGTATGTCGTAGGCGGTATGCTCGGTTTCTTGCCAGCCGGCGCCGATTCCGAGGACGACGCGGCCACCGCTGATCACATCGACCTGGGCGGCTTGCTTGGCTAGAACCGCCGGGTTTCGATAGGTGTTGCCAGTCACCAGCGTGCCCAATCTAACCCTGGGAACCAGCGCCGCCAGCCCGCCTAGCAATGTCCAGGCTTCCTGAGTGTGACCATGGTTCGGAGAGGCGTTTTCCATGAAGTGGTCGGATATCCAAATGCCGTCCCAACTGGTTGCCGCCAGATGCTGGCACCCTTCCAGTAAATCAGTCCAGGCAGAATCTGTTGCCGGCCAACCGCTAAATTTCATCGCTGTCTCCTAGCCATTTCTGTGAGAACACTCGCGCGTGGTTTTTTCTTCGCCCAGTCCTTCAAAATGCTCAGGAAAATTTAACCCTTGATCACACCAACTGTCATCTCCGCTAGGCTTCAATCAGTATCGGTTGCAGGAAATGGCAACGCGCACAGGAGGAAACAGGATGACGACTCAAAATCCAAAACCCGGCTTAGAAACTTACTTGATGAATAAGCGAGCCGCAATGACGGCGGCGGCCAGCGGCTTCACGGCTGGCGATGACGCACGCGAGACGATCTGGGCCGAGTGCAGCAGCGCCGACCTGACCGGTGTTCGCCGGATTCGCATTCGGGAGTTTCAACTCGTCTCGGACTCAGGTAAGGCGTTTGGCGGGTTTAGCCTCGGCCCAAGTTCGCCCGAACTTCTGCTCGGTGTCCTGGCCAGCTGTCTCAGCCACACCTACCTCATTGGTGCGGCACTGATGTCGATTCCGCTCGATTCGGTACAGGTGCGCTTCGAGGCGGAAAACAACGATGCTGGCTTCCTTGGGCTCGAGACCGGCGACCCCTCATTTCCTGACAACATTCGAGCGCGAGTCCAGGTCCAAAGCGGCGCGCCAGAAACTGATTTGACGAAATTGCACGCCTACGCAGCCGAAAATTGCCCATTAACCAAACTGGTTCGGCAGCCCTTATCCGTTTCGATATCGATCGAAGACTAGGAGATCCGATCGGGTAAGATGGCGACACCCCCCGAAATGCAACAGCAAGGTCTTGGAGGTTGAAGTGAGCCAGCCTGACGCGAGTGTCATTGAATACGTCAACAACCATCGCCTCGCGGTTCTGGCCACTCAGCGTAAGGCAAAATCGGCGCAATTGACCGTGATCAACTACATGTTCAACGGTGAGGACTTCAAGGTCAGTGTCCGTGGCTTCAGTCAGAAAGCCAAGAACATCCTTAAGCGGCCAGAAGTCTCGATGGCGATTGTCGATGGCCGCGACCAGGTCATCGTGTACGGCAAGGCAGACGTGGTTAGTGAATTCGACGAAGTTGTCCGCCTGCACCGCGAAATGAGAAGCCATGCGGGGATGCCAGAACAGCCCGAGGACGAATTCCTTGAGCGACTAAGAAGCGAAGAACGTGTTGTCTTGGTCATAAGGCCCGATAGCTTTTACCCGGAAACTATGCCCCAGCGTTAGAACCGGCGCGCTCAGCCCTTGTAGTGATCCGCGGGTTGTTCAGTGCCTAGCCGTGAACGACCCGCACTCGCTTGATCTTAGGGGTTTCTCTTGAGGGTCCATCGCTCATCGCTGCCAACACAAGCCGGGCTGCAACGAGGCTATAGTCGCGAATCCCTGTTTAGATGTGGCTGGGGGTCGATCTCGTGTTTCGGCTTGCTGCCGCAAATTTCGACGTCGCTCATGGTGGCGGCGAACTCGTACCATTCCTCCACCCTTGAAGTCACGAAGTTCAAGCGTTTGCCGGCCAGAGGACCAACAATGGCTTTGCCCTCTATGTCCCACTCGCTGCCGGTCTCCGTGTCTCGAAACCTCATGTGGCCGGCTGCCTCCAGGCTGAGAACGCGTTCGTCAACCACGCGAGAAAAGGCCATGGTTAATAGACTCCCTGGCTGCGAGAACACTACAATCGGTTGGCCGCCGATAACCTCGTTCAACGCCGGTGACGTTGAGTACAGTTCATCGAGTGGATATGCTCGAGATTCCCCGTTCACCGTGACGCCAAGTACCAACACATTGGGCTCGAGGCGTGAATCAGGCCTTGCCCTCAGAATCATTCCCTCCTCGACTCGCGACCGCTACACAGAGGAAACTCCGCTGATGACCAATATCACGTTACGTTACCAGCAAAGCGAGTCACGGCAGTGGTAGGCCCGACAGGAGCCGGCAAGACAACCCTGGTTTCCATGGTTGCCCGCCTTTACGACCCAGAAACCGGCAGCGTGAGCATTGATGGGCACGACATTCGCGAATACACGCTGCAATCACTGCGTGACCAAGTCAGCGTCGTCCTCCAGGAATCGACTCTGTTATACAGCAGCATTGCCGAGAACATCGCATACGGCAAAAATGATGCCGGCCAAGGTGAA
The DNA here is from genome assembly GCA_965219205.1 of Dehalococcoidia bacterium. GTDB lineage: Bacteria > Chloroflexota > Dehalococcoidia > DSTF01 > WHTK01 > WHTK01. Next base: position 890,913 of record CBDCMQ010000009.1, on the reverse strand, counting down.
ATAGAAATGGCGGCCTGGCTGGCCGGTGCTCACGAATTCATTCGGGAGCTTCCCGATGGCTATCAAACCGTGATCGGCGAGCGTGGCGAGACTTTATCTGGTGGACAGCGCCAGCAGATTGCGATCGCGCGAGCGATCATTCGCGACGCGCCGATCGTAATTCTCGACGAACCGATGACCGGTCTCGATCCGGCCTCTGCGCTGCAGGTACGGGAGGCTCTCGAGCGCCTGATCGCCAACAGGACCGTGTTGTTTATCACCCACAACCTGGCTTTGGTTGAGGCTGCGGACAATGTCGTGGTCCTTGACCAGGGACAGGTTGTTCAGCAAGGGCCACCAGCAGAGCTTCGTCGCCAGGAAGGTCTGTTCCGCCAGCTGTTCAGCGCTCAAGTGGAGGCCGAAGGTGTCGTCGCGGACCTGCTAACGAGAGACGATCAAGGCCGCTCGCCGTCTGTCTAACCGAGACACGGGTTAATTTTCATCGATTTTGCTGTCCGTCAGAGGGATGAGCGGCCGATGAAACTCGCCCGGCGCCGAGAGTGTTCCCTTATGCCTAGCGAAACCTCAACTGGCAGATGAATTTTTGAGTAACACCGTTGATGCCGAGGCCTCGGCAATTAGCGCGTGCGGTTCCTCGACAATTCTGAAGGTCGATGCAACGAGTAGTCTTGTGGCTCGATATAAAAGCCCAAGCGCCTCGAAGTAGCGGGCTCGGCCAGAGATGCTTGTCCGCGTCGCTGATTCATACCTTTCCACGAAGTATTCGGCGAGGTCCCGGCAGTGGGCGTCATCAGCTTCGATTGCTCGAGCTTTTAGGGAAGACGTGAACCGCCCCACATCTACCGCCGGATCGCCAGGCCCCGATCCATCAAAGTCCACGGCGCGGGCGCGGTCCTCGCTCAGTAGGATCTGGCGCGGGTTAAAGTCGCCGTGAATCAGCGAATGCGCCTCAGGCAAGTCCCCTGCCTGAGGCGCGAGCTGCTCCAATTGATCCAGCGCTGATTCAATGTCAGCTGCGGCGGCTGCAGCGGGCGAGGGTATTTGCGCGTGTAGCTTGCGGATGGAATCTCCAGAGGAACTCAAACTGGAATGGACCTCGCCGCTGGATTTGATGGTGTGGATTTTTGCCAGCAATTCGGCAGCGGATTCTATCGCCGGCTTCCGGCTCTGCTTCTCCTCCCCATCATCGAGAAATTTGGATAGTTTGCTGCCCTCAATGCGCTCCATGATTACAAGCCTCAGCTGTTTATCGAGGGCGATCGGCCTCGGCGCACAATCAGCCGTTGCCGGAGTGGCGGCCAAGAGCTTCAGGGTATCGTAGGAGCGATTCGCTCCTTGCGGGGTCGAAAATAGCTTGCCGACGAGGTCCGGGTTTTGCGCTGCCCCCCGTAACTCGTAGCTAATCAGGCAGCGCCGATGAGGAATGTACCGGAATATTCTTGGAACTACTTCGGTCTCGTCTGCGCCAGCCAGACTAGATTCCCTCAGGAGGCTCCGGATGTGTTGCGAGTCCAGCGCAGCTTTGAGGCCCCAGGTAACTTCCAGTCGTTTGGGTAAGACTCAATCAGGAAGGGACCCTCGTCGGCGTAAATTGCCGCCGGTGAGGTCGTTGGCGCCAGGCTGTACTGAGAGTCAAAAATTGCCTTGAGCGATGCGCGATCGCCGTACGTCAAGCAAAACGGCAATTCGGTTCCGTTGAAGCTGAGGACAAGACGGAAGACTCTATATTTACCTGATCTGTAGCTCCGGCCTCTTCCCCTAATCAGTTCTGCATCATCCGGAATTTGCCAGCGGCTGAGGACAGTGGGGCTTGTTAGGACAGATCGGGCACGTTCCGCAAGCTCGTGTGAAGTCTTGCTATTATTTCGCCAGCTTGTTCTTCTCACGCGGGCTCATCCCCTTTGGTTTTTTCAGGTCTTGCGGCCTTCCGGGAAAATTTCGCGGTGAGGCTGAATCATCAGGGCCGCGTTGAAAGTAAGCATATCGCAGCGGTTGGATTACGAGCGAAGGGTTCTTTGTGGCGGTTCCCTGAGCAACAGTCCCTAGGCTTAGCAGCGCGCAACTCAGGTCAGAACGTTGCTACTTGCGATTCCGAGCATACCCCTCGAAGTGGGTTCTTGAGATCTTGCCTGAATTATAATAAGCGCCAAAATCTGAATCGAAACCAGTGATTCCAGACAAGGTGAGCCAGGAAATCCTCATCCTGATACGGAGGAATGGTCACGACGGAATGCATGAAAGGGGTCAGAGTTGCCAAGCATTTTCGAGATTGCCGACGCCCACGTTGAGGAAGCGGCCCGGCTTAATCCTTACGACGCGACATTCGAAGGCATCCCAGGCTACGACGACAAGGCGACTGACTTTTCACCAGAAGGAGATGCCGAACGGGCAGAACACGACCGCCGCACGCTCGCTCAACTTGAGAACGCCGTCGTTACCAGTGAAAGCGAACGTCTGGCCCGCGAGGTGATGCGTGAGCGGCTGGAGTCGCAATTGACCGTTCACGCCGCCGGGGAACCGCTGCGTGACCTAAATGTCTTGCAACCCCCATCTGGCTCCATTCGTCAGGTCTTTGACCAAATGCCTGCCAATTCAGAGGCAGACTGGCAAGCTATCTCGCGACGGCTGGAGCTGGCGCCCACGGCCCTGGCTGGCTATCGTGCCACCCTCGACCTCGGCATTCAGCAAGGAAAGACCTCGACTTCGCGTCTTGCGTTGGCGGTCGCTGCTCAGGCGGAGACCTGGAGCGGCGCTGAGGGCCGGCCGTCATCGTTTTTTCACCGGCTGATCGAGCCCTATGCTGAGTCGAAGGCACGGAGCAGCTCTTTAGTGGTTGACCTGAGCAAAGGCGCGGATGCAGCCGCCGAGGCCTACGCTGACTTCGCGGTTTACCTGCGAGCTACTTACGCGCCCAAAGCCGAAAGCCGTGATGGGTCTGGCGAGGACCGTTACCAGATCCATTCACGCCAGTACAACGGCTGCGAATTGGATCTTCGCGAAACCTACGACTGGGGCTGGGATGAGCTCTACCGCATCGAAGAAGAAATGCGCCGCACCGCAGACCGCATTTCCTCTGGTGCGACGCCGCTGGAGGCCGTGAAACTACTCAACACCGACCCCGATCGGGCGATCGATGGAGAAGAGGCGTACCGCGGATGGCTGCAGGAGGTCCATGACCAGGCTCTGGCAGATATGGACGGCGTTCACTTCGACCTCCCGGACCGAATCAAGACCATTGAAGTGAAAATCCCGCCGCCTGGTGGTGCTTTGGCGCCCTACTACACCGCTCCCTCTGAGGACTTCTCCCGGCCTGGCCGGACCTGGTGGCCAACAGGCTCTAGTAGCCATTTCCCCCGCTGGGACAGAGTTTCAATCGCTTACCACGAGGGTGTTCCGGGGCATCATCTCCAGGTTGGTGCCGTTCGCTGCTTCGGCGATACGCTGAGCCGCTTTCAGCAGATGGCTTTTGTTTCGGGCCACGGTGAAGGATGGGCCCTCTATGCGGAGCGCCTGATGGGGGAGCTTGGCTATTTGGAGAATCCGGAATACTACCTCGGCATGCTTTCGGCTCAGGCCCTGCGTGCGGTACGCGTAGTCGTCGATATCGGGCTCCATCTCGGTTATCCCCTGCCTTCGACCGAGGGAGAGAACGCCGGCAGGAGTTGGGATTATGACCTTGCGGTCGACTTTTCCGCCACGCGTGCGCTCCAAACGGAAGAGTTTATGAAGAGTGAAATCCTGCGCTACCTTGGCTGGCCGGCTCAAGCGATTAGCTACAAAGTCGGTGAGCGCATCTGGATGGACACACGGGAAAAGGTCAAGCAGAGGATGGGCGCGGATTTCGACCTCAAGCAGTTCCATACGGCCGCATTGGCCTTGGGACCGGTCGGGCTGGAACTTTTGGAGCCTGAAATCATGCGAACGCTAGAGGCGGGCTCCGTGACATAGAGCCCTTGCACACCTGATTCGCCCCGGAAGTAACCTGAGTGCGAGTCGTTACGCAAACTAGAACTGCCAGTCCATTGGCTTGAAACATGTACGATCGCGGTGTCTAGCCTCCGTTGAAAAGTAAGGGAGAAATCCGATGAGATACCGATGGCCTGATGGATACAAGTGCGCGGTTGTCCTTACCTTTGACGTCGATGCTGAATCGGCTCATATCTTTCGCTCTCCAGAGGAGGCCACAACCCGGCTTGACGGCCTGGAGGAGCGCCGGTACGGCCCACGCGTGGCTGTGCCGAGGATCCTGCGTTTACTGGAAAAACATCAGCTACCGGCAACATTTTTTGTGCCCGGATTCACGGTTGAGCATCACACGAAATCGGTTCAGCTAATCAAGGATGCGGGTTACGAGCTTGCCTGTCACGGCAACGTTCACGAAACGATTCACGGGTTGGACGAGGCTGATGAGCGCCGCATTCTGGAAGAGCAGCTCGATCTGTTTGAAAAGCACTTGGACATCCGCCCGCGTGGCTATCGATCTCCCTCCTGGAACATCAACAACCGGACACCAGGGTTGCTAAAGGAGTACGACTTCGTTTATGACAGCAGCTTGATGGGCGACGACATTCCCTACTTTCTGGACACACCAGACGGCCGTTTGGCAGAGGTCCCTGTCCAATGGATGCTCGACGATGCGCCCTTCTACCGCCACGTTTATGGCGCGACAAATGCTATTGCTGAGCCTGACCGAGTAATTCGTATGTGGACGCAGGAGTTTGACGGGATGCGCCGTGAAAACGGCTGCTTTGTTCTCTGCATGCACCCCTGGATCAGCGGACGGGTTAGCCGCCTTGACGGCTTGGAGCAGCTAATTAATCACATGCGGCGTCAGCAGGGCGTGTGGTTTGCCACAACGATGCAGGTTGCTGAATGGGCACTTGAAACCGGACAAAACTCGGACCTCGTCGTTAAGCCCGGGGCATAGTCAGAGACGAATTCCTCAGCTGGCGGTGGATTGAGGATCGGAGCTGCCCCAGCCGCCGCCACCCGGAGTTTCAACCGAGAGAACATCGCCTATCTCGACTTCAAAATTGACTTTTGAAGGCAGGACCCGCTCGCCATTTCGAGCGGTTTCCAAGGAGTTAGCCCCAACCGATCCGGGCTGGCCACCTCGCAATCCCCAGGGCTGCAATTTCCGGCGCTCTGACATCAGGGTTACCTGGGCAGGCTCCAAAAACTCATAGCTCCTTAGCAGCCCGTTGCCGCCAGCGTGTTTGCCTTTGCCGCCGGTGCCAGGCCGGATCTGGTACTTCTTGACACGGAGCGGGAATGCCGTCTCGATCGTTTCCACTGGAGTGTTTAGCGTATTGGTCATGTGGGTGTGGAGAGCACTTAGACCGGTACCAGCGGCGCCGGCACCAACGCCACCGCCGAGAGTTTCGTAGTAGGTAAAAGCGCGTTTGCGCCGCGAATCGAATCCGCCGATTGCCACGTTGTTCATGGTGCCAGAGCTCGCCGCAGGGATTAGCTCCGGCAGAGCCTTGGCTAGAGCACCAAGGACAACGTCAACGATTCGCTGGGAGGTCTCGACGTTGCCGGCTGAAACGGCGCGCCCTGCTTTCGCGGAAACCACGCTCTCCTCTGGCAGCCGCACAGACACGGGCCGGAAACAACCTGCGTTTAACGGAGCGTCGCCGCCGATCAGGCAAAGCACGGTGTAGTAGACGGCCGAGCGGGTTACGGCGGCAACCGCATTCACTGATGCTGGCCTGTCCGGAGATGAGCCAGTGAAGTCGGCATCGAGCCTACCCTGATCGATCGTGAGGCTAACGCGAATTGGCACCGGGTCCGGTGTAATCCCGTCGTCATCGAGCGCATCCTCGAAATCGTATGTACCATCCGGCACGAGCATTAGCCTTTTAGTAGTGAGGCGTTCGGCATAGTCCAACAGTTCGGTCATACGGCTTTTGAGCACGCGGGGGCCGTATTTCCGAGCGAGCTCGATCATTCGCTTTTCGCCGGTTCGTTGGGCGGCGACCTGCGCTTGAAAGTCACCGCGTCGCTCGTCCGGCGTTCTGACGTTGCGGAGGATTAGCGCCAGGACGTCCTCTTTGAGTAGGCCGCGCTCATAGAGACGTACCGGCGGGATAATAAGGCCTTCCTGGATTAGCTCGCTGGCCAGTGGCATGGAGCCGGGTGCCATGCCGCCGATATCTGACTGATGAGCTCGAGAAGCAACGTAGCCAATAAGACGCCTCCGCGACCCCGCGGTGAAGACTGGCGAAACCATGGTTACGTCCGGCAAATGCGAGCCGCCAAGATATGGATCATTTAGTACGACGATGTCTCCCGGTGCAAATGGAGCAAGGCCTTGAATTGCTTTGACCGACGCGGGCATGGCACCCAGATGGACAGGAATGTGCGATGCCTGGCTTATCAAGCTGCCGTTAGCGTCGAACACAGCGCAGGAAAGATCGCGCCGCTCGCGAATGTTGGGAGACAGGCTCGACCGAATCAAAGCAGCACCCATCTCTTCCGCCACGGATGAGAGGAGCGAATGGAACACACCAAGCGCCACTGGATTCGCAGCCATATTTACGCTTCCTCCATGACCAAATTGCCGCTGCGGTCGACGACTGCCTGCCAGCCGGGGAGAACCAGAGTCGTGCTGTCGAATTGGGCAATTATCGCCGGTCCCGCGATCGTGTTGCCGGCGAGCAGACGCTCGCGATCGTAGATCGGCGTGCTGGTGGGCGCTTCCAATTGCACAAGTCTTGATCCTGCCTTGGCCGGCGATGGGTCTGGTGATGATTCTGGTAACTCGATTTGTTGCGCTTGCTCCATCGGGTTACGTGCCCGGAGCCGGGCTGTAGTGGTTTCGACTACGCGCTCATGGTCTGCATGTCCGTAAAGCCGGTCATGTTCGGCGTGAAAATTACCTATCAAGTCATCCGTCGAACCGCCGGTCCAGGGAATAGTCAACTCGAAACCCTGGCCCTCGTAGCGCATGTCCACCGCTGGCTCGAGTACAGCGTCCGCGCCCATCTCGTCTTGGGCCCGCGATTCCATTTCGGAAATTTGCAGCCGCAGCCTGTTTAAAAAATTACTACCGTTGCCATCCGACCCAAGCGAGTGGGCAAGTGGCGCGGAGTAGTCACGCATTGCCTCAGCCCAGACCATTCCGACGGCAGACATCAGCCCGGGATGACGAGGAACGAGGATCCGCCTGATACCCAGTGCCCGGGCCAAGTCACAGGCGTGAAGTGGGCCGGCCCCACCGAAGGCTACAAGGGTAAAATCGGCTGGGTCAAAGCCTCTTTCTACCGATACCAAGCGCAGCGCTTTCTCCATCACCGAATTGGCGACGGTCAGGACTCCGCGCGCCGCCTCAGAGGCGGAACCCAGGCCAAGGCTGCCTAGAGCTGATTCAGAGGCTTCCCGGCTCACATTGAACTCACCTCCGAGGAAAGAACCCTCGTCGAGCTGGCCAAGCACGAGGTGAGCGTCTGTTGTCGTCGCCGGCCCGCCACGGCCATATCCAGCCGGGCCAGGCTCGGCGCCTGCGCTGGGCGGTCCCACTCGGAGGCCTCCGCCCTCATCCAGCCAGGCTATTGAGCCGCCACCGGCGCCGACAGTGTGGACATCGACAGCGGGCAGCCGAACCGGAAGGTCAGATATCGACCACTCGCTGGTGCGTGGGATTTGACCCGGACAAAGACAGACATCAGTAGAGGTGCCGCCCATATCGAAAGTGATCACGTTTTCAAACCCGCCAGCTTTGGCTACAGCAAAGGCTCCGGTTACGCCCGCCGCCGGGCCCGACAACAGCGTGGCGGCTGCCAGCGAACCGGCTTGATCAGCACTGAGCTTACCGCCACTGGACTGGACAACCGACAGGTCTCCGCAGCCGTGCGACTGCAACTGCCGTTCCAGGTCAGACAGATAGCCCTTCATTTTCGGCGCGACGTAGGCGCTCAAGACGGTGCTGATCGCCCGCTCGTATTCTCGCGGCGCCGGCAAGACATCACTTGAGAGCGAGACCTCACAGCCGGAGGCTCGCAGCGCATCGCCAAGGCGTTTCTCGTGGTCGGAGTTGAGGAAGGAAAAGAGCAGGCAGACGGCAACAGCTTCCGGTGCGACCGTTTCAATTGATGTGACAACTCGCTCAATCTCTTCGGCTTTCAACGTCTCGAGTACCTTGCCCTGAAAATCGATCCGCTCGGTGGCTTCGAAACATAGATCGGACGGGACGATCAGCGGTAGACGGTGGGGCTCAAGCTCATAAACGTGAGGCCTCGATTGACGGCCAATTTCCAGGATGTCCTTGAAGCCGTGAGTTGTGATAAAGGCGACTCGAGCGCCGCTGCGCTCGAGAACGGTGTTGGTGGCCACCGTGGAGCCGTGGACAACTTGGCGTGGTTGCCACGCTTTTGCGCGCAGGCCAGCAAGGATGGACTCGGTCGGATTTAGTGGCGTCGATGGGAGCTTGGAAATTTCCAGGACCCCATCGCGGAAGTAGTAGAAGTCAGTAAATGTGCCGCCAACGTCAACGCCGAGCGTGTCCACATGGTCTCCTTTTCGTCATGCCGCAACGATTCCAGCCGTTGCACTCTGGGTTGCCCGAATCACGCGGCTGCGCGGTTAGCCGCTGGGAGAGGACTCCATTTTATGATGAACACCGGGTTTTTCGGGCGGGTTCGGTCGTTTCGCCAAAATGAAAAGCTACGGTCTCGGAAGGAGACCCGTGAGTGAGCCGCCTCCCGTTCGGTCAGAAACGGCCCAAGGGGGTGAAGATGACTTAGAATCATCCTGCAAAATTACAGCGGAGGAGGTTGAAATGCTTACGTCCAAGGACATCAGCGGAGTTTACGTGATGGCGCCCACGCCGTGCCTTGAGGGCGGAGAACATTGGAGTAACAGCAACTCAGTGGATCTCCCAGAAGCGGAGAGGATGACCGAGAATCTGATCCGAGATGGAGTTGGCGGCATCGCCGCTTGCGGTACGACAGGAGAATGTGCCGCTCTGCTCTGGGATGAGAAACGTGAGTTCATTGACACCCTGGTTCGGGTGGCGAATAAGTGCCGGCCAATCTTCGCTGGAGCGACCTCGTTGGGCACCAAAGAGACTATTCGCCAAATGAGGGCCTTCAAGGAGATTGGCGCAGACGGTGTCTTTGTAGGCTTACCTCTTTGGCAAACACCAACTTTGGAGAACTCTATCCGTTGGTACGAGGAACTCGGCCAGGCCGTGCCTGACATGCCGATAATGGTTTATTCCAATGCCATGTTCTTCAAGTCACTCTTCCCGCTTCCGTTCTGGGAAGGTGTTGCAGATCGGGCACCCACGGTCATAACTAACAAGATCACCAGTCCTGCCATTACCGAAAAACTCGAAGAAATCGTCGAGAAGACTGGAGACCGAATCTCTTATCTGCCTCAAGAGATGGGTGCGGTCGACGCTTGGGAGCGCGTCGGCAACAGGATCCAGGGAATCTGGTCAACTTCGGCCTCGATGGGGCCAGAACCGTCTGTCGCCCTGTCCAAAGCGATCAACGCCAACGACAAGGAAAGAATGGATGAGATCCGGGCGGATCTGAGGTCGCTTCCAGCGTTTCGGCCACAGGATCAGACCGATGCGGAGAAATACCTCCAATTCCCCCAATTAAATGTCCAGGCGGAAAAGGCGCGCTTCCGCGCTGCTGGTTACATCAAGTGCGGTCCGGCTCGGGCGCCGTATTCCGACGACGACTTGCCGGATGACTGGAAGGAAACTGCCGAGGCTAACGGAAAAGGCTGGGCTCAATTGCGCCCGAAATACGCCGCTGCCGCCGTATAGGACCGGCGGCGTGGAGTTGTAGTCGCGGCATAGATTTCGGAATGAATAAAGCAGGGGCGTCCCGGTTACTGGGCGCCACTTTCATTTGGTAAGGCAAATTGGTTGAGATCGCTGCCTAGATTTCAGACAGGACGCTTAGCCCGTCAGAGCCGCGGTAAGGGAATCACCCGATGCCACTTTCATCCAATTGCCGTTGGCCATGAGCGCAGCGGAACCTGAGCCGACAACCTTCCACTCCGTACCATCCCCAACGATCGCCGTCCTCTCGTCGATTGCGATCAACTTTCCCAGCGCTCGGTACCGAGGCAATAAAGAAGTCTCTGAGCCCAGGAAGGTACGAATCGAGCGCGTTCCAGTGCGGTCCGACGTAGACCGCGGGAAAAAGTTGGAGGCCAGGGTGCCAAATGTCCTCGGTCAACTCGATGACGCTGCTGTCGGGCGCACTTTGACCAAGGCAGGCTACGCCGGCGCTACAGCCGGCGTAGGCAAGGCCATTCGTAAGCGCCTGCTTTAGAGCATGCCAAAACGGTGTCCCGGCAAGCGTGTCTGCCAAGTAGGCTGGGTTTCCGCCTGAGACGAAAATCATCGAGGCCCGCCGTACATTGGCGACCAGCGCGGGATCGTGGGCGTCTTCTCTGGTTTTCAGGGGAAGCACATCGGCTTTGATTCCGGATTGTCTGTAGTGGTCCATACCCCTGGTGGCCCACATATCGAAAACCTCGTCACCCTCCGGAGCGCTTGCCGTCGGCAGGATCAGCACACTGGCGTCACCCGTATTGGCACGCTCGAGCAGTTCGCTTTCCACCGCCACTGTCCAAGGTTCGAACTCTCCAGAGCCCAGCAGCCCAAGCACTAGACCCGCCACCGATGGAGCCTCCTTCTATTCATGTAACAAGTATAGGATCCAGGCTGGCGCTGGTCTGAACCGGCCCGGTCCATCAAAACCTTCCGATGGCGGTAGACTGGCGCAGAAGCGCGACCTGCTTGGCGGCAGAGGTTCAGATCCAGTAAGGAGAAAACGGCATGGCTTGGCTTGAGGCAATCAGCGCGATTGTCACCGGCGGAGGCTCCGGCATCGGCCGCGGGATCGTGGAACGATTCGTCGCGGAGGGAGCAAATGTGGTTGCCGTTGACCGCGTCGCCGATCGGGTCGAAGCGATGGAGAATGAGTTCGATGGCAGAGTCGTTGGCGTCGCGGCCGACGTGGCGAGCTTTGGGGACAACGTCCGCGCCGTCGACAGGGCCGTGGAGGCGTTTGGCAAGTTAGACGTGTTTATCGGCAATGCTGGAGTGTTTGACTTCAGTCATGGACTAGCCGCTACTGATGGCGAAGACCTGGCCTCAGCCTTTGATGAACTTTTTGCCGTGAACGTGAAGGGCTACTTGCTGGGGGCCAAGGCAGCGCTGCCTGAGCTTGAGAAGACCGGCGGCAATATGATCTTCACGGCTTCGAACGCCGGCTTTTGGCCCGCTGGCGGAGGGCCAATCTACACCGCTTCGAAGCACGCTGTTGTGGGCCTGGTGCGCCAATTGGCCTTCGAACTGATGCCGATCCGGGTCAATGGCGTTGCTCCCGGCGGAACCATGACCGATCTACGCGGCCTGGAGGCTTTGGGCCAAGCGGAAACCTCCGTTGGGACCCGCTTTGGGGAACGGGCTGTGCAGGCTTCCGAAGCCAGGCCGGCGATTACGCAGCCGCAATCCCACGCCGGCGCCTACGTATTCTTGGCTTCGAATGAGAACTCGCCCAATTCGACCGGAATGGTGCTGGACAGCACGAGCGGTATGCTGCCAAGGGCTTTCACAGCGTTCAGGAGCAGGTCCTCTTGAAGCCTAGAAGAGACGAAATGAGAGATCGATTTGACGACCGCTGGCATTTGACAGCTCGCTTATTATCCTAATAACTATTAATTGGCAGTCATGACATGGCTTTGACTGGCTATTGCCGGCCTTTTCAATCAAATGTGGGGAGGAACTCTTATGACAACCGTTTTTAGAAATGAAGAAATGCGGCTTATGGTCGACCACGAAAAGGGCATCGTAGACCGTCGCATCTTCGCCGACCAGGATATCTACGAGCTGGAGTTGGAGCGGATCTTCGCCCGCGCCTGGAACTTCATGTGCCACGATTCCCAGATACCCAACCCGGGCGATTTCTTCCAGACCGTCATTGGCGAGGACCGCGTCATCTGTGTTCGTGACAACGATGGCGTGCCTCAGGTCCTGGTCAACACCTGCCGCCACCGTGGCAACGCCATTTGCCGGGCCGATGAGGGTCATGCCACCTCTTTCATGTGCACCTACCACGGCTGGACCTACGATCTCAAGGGCGCTCTGGTCGGCGTGCCCGGCTTCAAAGAGGTCTACCACGAGGAGCTCGACCGGGAAAACTGGGGCCTAATCAAGGCCGGCCAGGTTGCCTCTTACAAGGGCATGATTTTTGCGACTATGGACCCGGGGGCTCCGGGGCTGGAGGAGTTTCTTGGCGAGCCGGGACGAATGGGCATCAGCACGCTGGCTGAACGCGGCGACGAAATGGTGGCCCTTGGTGGGGTACAGAGGTACACGATCCCCTGCAATTGGAAGTTTGCCGTGGACAACGTCTGGGATTACTACCACCCGCAGCTCACACACGCTTCGGCATCGATGTCCGGCTACAATCAGCGCGCCGGCCGCCGATCGCTGACCTCCTACGTTAGCGATCATCTGATTTTCCTGGGGGAGTACGGGCACGTTCTCGGTGGCCCGAGGAGGACTCCCGAGACCGAGGAGCAGCTAAGGCCGGTAAACCCGACTCTTAGCGTTGCCCAGGACGAAACCTGGCGAGAGCGACCGGAAGCCGAGCAGGCACTCGGGCCGGTTGGAATAGAAACCCGCGGGCACACGAACATCTTCCCCAACATGTGGATCACGCAGAACCAAATCAGCATGCGGATGCCGAAGGGGCCGGGCGGGACCGAGATCTGGTGGTTCACGATCGTCGAAAAGGACCAGGCCAACGAAACTCGTAAGGCTCAACTGCACCGGGCGAGCCATACTTTCGGTCCGGCCGGCTTCTTGGAACAGGAGGACGGCGAGAATTGGGGACAGAGCACCACCGCAATGGGCGGCAATGTCAGCAGCAGGTACCCGCTGAACTACGCGATGATGCTGGGTCGCGGTGAGATTATCAACGATGAGCTTAGCCCGCCACGGATTGAAACCCACACTAACGAGCATCCGCAGTTGTGGCATTACCGGGCCTGGGCCGAGTGGATGGCATCCTCGAGCTGGAGCGAATTAAAAGCGACGCACTCGCCTGTGCCACCTGATCGCGTTTGACCAGGCTCGGCTGAGGGCGCGTCGCGGACCGTGACTTCCTTCCGAACGGCGGCAAAATAACCAGCTTCCGTGCAGGCGGTGGGTCATGCCGGTGAGGCAGCCTCGGAAGGGGAATGCCCTCGCAGTGCTTTGAGATTTGCCGATAATTCAAAAGGACTCTCACTGCAGCAGCGCAGACCTCGCGCGTGCGCAGCGTTGGTATAAAAGTCTCCGTGATTTCGACAGATCGCGACTAGCACGTGTAACATAGTCCTTAACGTAAACGTGAATCCCCGCACTGCCAAGCATCGAAAGACATCGAGTGATTCTCAAGCCGCGCAAAGATCGAAGCCACCCGGCCGAGTCTGAACCGGCCGAAGATGAGCAGGGCATAGGCGCTGTCGAGCGGGATCTGGTCAAAGCTGACGTAGAAGAGAATCCTCCAGGCGCCGGTCGAGACCCAGCCTCTTCGTCCGACCCTCAAGCGAATAACGGAATTCACGGCGTTGCAACCGACGGGCCGGTTACATCCGAAAGCGGCGAGCTTGAGGAAATCGGCAAGCCACGGTTTAGCCTAAGAACCTTCGACTCCCTCTCGCAGCCCGCCTTCCGCTGGTACCTCGCTTCCATGTTTGGCTGGTTCGCTTCCATGAACATGCAGTTGCTAGCCCGCGGCATCCTCACCTTCGAGTTGACCGGATCCTTTGGGTCCCTAGCTCTGGTATCCCTAGCGCACGCGATCCCCGGTATGCTTCTGTCTTTGCCAGGAGGGGTTCTCGCCGACCGACTGAACAAGAAGAAAGTCATTCAGGCTGGACAAATTTCCAACATGGGTGTGTCCGCCTTTATCGCCTTCCTGATCTTTTCGAACCTGCTGACCTTTGAGTGGTTGCTAGCCAGCGCCGTGCTGCAAGGCACTGTCAACGCCATGATCATGCCGGCGCGCCAGTCAATGATCGCCGAGATCGTCACCGAAGATCGCTTGATGAACTCTGTGGCGTTGAACACGGCAGGGATGAACGTCATGCGTCTCCTTGCCCCAGCGGCAGCCGGGATAATAATCGCGGGTGTTGGGGCCGAGTGGGTGTATGCACTGATGTCTGTACTCTACCTGAGCGGCGCCGTGTTGATGTCGCCAGTCAATATGCTTGGACCAGCGCCTGTGGCCGGCCGGGCGGGCGGCAGGAGACGGGGCCGCGGCAGCGGACCGAAAGAACTGTTGGAAGGCCTGCGTTATATGCGGCGTGACCACACGATTCTTGCGCTGCTGTCGGTCAATTTTGTCATCGTTCTCCTCTCGATGCCGTTTCAGACGATGCTGCCCGGTTTTGTTGAGGATGTGCTTGACGGGGGACCCGGGCGAACTGGCCTTTTGATGAGCTTCGTAGGAATTGGCTCGCTGGCGGGTTCCTTGGTGATCGCCAGTCTGCCGCCTCGCAGACGTGGTCTGATGCTCTTGCTGAGTGCCGCAGTGATGGGCGTCTTTTTGGTGGCCTTCTCGATTTCCACCTGGTTCTGGGTCACGGCTGCGGTCATGATCGGTGTCGGTGTCGGTCAGTCAGGTCGCATGTCGCTGACCAACGTGATTCTGATGTCCTACACGCAGCCCGACTACAGAGGCCGGGTAATGAGCATCAACATGATGGAATTCAGTCTGATGTCGTTTGGCACATTCATGATCGGTTATCTGGCTGACATCATCGGAGTTCAAGTGGCCATTGGTTCCACGGCGCTATTGCTACTCGTCTTTATCGCCGCCGCGCTTGCCTTCGTGCCCAGGTTGAGAGACCTGGATTAGCCAACCGGCCCGCCGAACTGCGTTAACGCGGTCGGTTAGTGTGTCTTTGTCGATGTTCATAGCGGGTGATTGACAGCGCAGTCGAAAAGGCCACAGAATTTCGCCGGGCTGCTCGGTTCCGCAGAAATGAAAACAGTAGGGCAAATGATGGCGACGACTCGCATGTTGATCTTCAAGCAGGGAGAATCTGGGCCAAAAGACATTTTCACCGGCTGGCTGCCGACTAGTTTCGGAGTTGAAAAATGGCGATTTTGCTGACCCTGCAGGTTGGACCAGTCGACTGGTCGAAATTCAAGGCTGCTCTGGATTGGAGCAAGGGCGCGGCGACTGCAGCGGGCCGCTCTTACGGACGGATCTACCGCGCCCAATCTGATCCTTCCCGGGTTCTCATAGTCGAGGAATGGGATTCCCACGACTCGATGCATAGTTACCAGGAGCAGGTTGGTGAGGAGTTCAACAACCGTGCTGGTACCGCGAACGCGGAATGGGATGATGTCGTCTGGGAGTTGGCCGATTCAGTTTAATTAAGCTTGTGCCGACCCTGCCGCCACGATCTCTTCTCAGGTGGAGGTAGGAAAATGTCTGTCGGATGCGATTGCTCATCTCGACTTTCGTGCTCATGGTCAGCACGCCCAGAAAGAGCGGTGACGTAGAAATGCCGAGTCAGCCTGCCAAATCCACGGAGCGAGTTTTTACTACATCGGACTTTGTCAAAGATGGTGCCGACCACACCGTTGTCAGCACTTATCGGGATCAAGATCTGGTCACGTTAGTTGAGTGGATAGACCCTGGCAAGGATTTCGAGGCGCCCCATTGGCACCCGGAGGCGGCGCACGTCTTTGTGTTCACCGAGGGTGAAGGTGAGGCTCTGCTCGGAAAGGGCCAGTGGACCACGGTGCGGGCTGGCCAGTTTCTGGTGAACCCAAGGGAAAAGGTCCATGCAATTCGAAACACCAGCGCCACGCAACGCTTGGTTTGGGCTTGCGTCCACGTCACGCATGGCCTGCCCTACGTGGCCAACGAGGTAGCCGAAGATCACGATTGAATGTTGACAAGCTTTAGCCGAGCCGACACACAAGTAATGGACGGGTGATGGAGATTGTGGCAGAGATTGGCCTGGTCACGAGCGATTAGACGGTCGACCGAGTTAACCGGCCTCAGCTGGTTTCTGGAACCCTTTTAAACTTCAACGCTGCGGAGGGACAGGTGTTGACTACCTCTTCGATCCGGTCGCCCTCAGCCCCGTCCAGACTGATCCACGGGCGTGCCTTTGTATCGAAAACGCTTGGTAGGCTCCGCGAACATTCGGCGGAGTGGATGCACAGGGCCGGCTCCCAGGTGACGACAAAATCGTCCTTCTTGTATTCTCTTTGGCCCTGACGTTGGGCCGGTTCACTCTCACCCACCATATTAAGAGCCTCCTGACCTACGGGTTGACTCAAGCAGCGCCAGTCTAGCAAACCGGATGACCGCGGCTAGCTAGCGCTCATCGAAGTTGATGGCCATGTGCGTGCCGTCGCAGATTGGCTTGGTCTCGGACTTGCCACAGCGACAAAGTGTGACCCGATTGAGCGCTTCCCACGGTTCGCCGTCGGCACCGATAACGGGGATGCTCCCGCGCACCCAAATTGGCCCACCAGGCAGAATGGCGATCTCCTGTGGAGTATCTGGCTCGTCAAGGGAACCGTCTTGCGCAACCATCGCGATGCTGCCTGCTGGACAGCGCCAAACCATGTCGCGCATCAGCTGTACGTGAGCCGCCCCAGGGTGTCGTAGTCGCTCTCGCTCGAGAAGATGTCACTGAGCTTTGGTTGAGTCGTGGATGGCAGCTGGCGCTTTGGAACTTGGCCGTTGGTCTCCTCCGGTAGGTCCGGCTGCTCGATCGCAATGAACTGGTCAAGGGTCTCCATGCTAAAGGGGAAAAGTCCCAGGTCAAAGGACGCACCATAGGCTCGTGTACTAGTTGGTAGGTTGGGCCGCTGGACCTGCGGTGCGCCACCGAGGGCGGTCAAGAGGTTGCACGCCACACTCATATGGAGCATTTCCTCAATCGCTACCTGACGAATCAGCCGTTTCCAACGTCGGATGCTCTTTAATTGAGCGTCGGTAATGCCCTCGCTGGTATCGTTCTTCATCGTGAAGCTAGTGAAGAGATAACAACACATGATGCCGTGCTCTAGCTCGGCCGCCTCCGTGAGAAGGTAGATTAACTGGGACCTATTTTCGATTCTTACTGCCGTGTCCATCCCCCGCCTCCGCCTTGAGACTAGCAGATATTCCCCTCTTATCGCATTGCCATAAGCACTGCGTTTTCAAAAACGTTGGTGGAAATCCTGTGTTCGTGAGGTTAGTGAAACAGGGTCTTATCACGGACGGGCATGCTAGCCGGTTTGCTCTCCGCGTGTCGCGCGCTGTTATCCTATGGCAGTTCAGAGCGGCTGCAACGCCATCACTCGATGCCGTCCAAGGCGCGTTCAAAAGCTAATACGATGAGTGCAACTTACCTGGTAAAACTTAAGCAACCGAAAGCAGCCGCGGAGCAAACGGTGCCGTTCTACTTCGAAAGGCCGGCTGGATTCGAATTCAAAGCGGGTCAGTCCATGGATGTGGCTCTACCGGCGGGCCTAGACCTCGGTAGCCCGGAAACCAGTCGCACGTTTTCGATCGCAAGCGCGCCGTTCGAAGAAGATTTGATGAACACAACCCGATTGAGAGGCAGTGACTTCAAGCGCGCTCTGGTCGAGTTCCCGCTCAACTCGGATGTCTCTATTGAGGGACCATATGGCTCCTTTACGATCGGAAAACCCCGAATGCGTTCGCTTGCTCTCATTGCCGGAGGAGTTGGCATCACCCCCTTCCGCAGTATTCTTAAGGAGGCGGAGCGGCAGTCTGAGATTGATGGGGTTTGCCTCTTTTATTCCAATCGCAACCCGGAATCGGCTGCATTTCTGGAGGAGCTTGGCGGACTGGCTGGAAATTCCGGACAATTTAGGCTCGTTGCAGCGATGACACGGCTCGACTCTGCTGTCGGTAGCTGGCCTGGAGAAACCGGTCGAATTGATCCGGAGATGCTCGCCAGGTACATCGATTTGAAAAGTGCAACTTACTACGTTGCGGGCCCGCCTGCGATGGTCAGGGCAACGCGGGAGCTTCTAATTCAAACCGGTGTCGAGCCGGGGGATATTCGGTTCGAGAGCTTCAAGGGCTATGGCTCATAAGGCTCAACGGCTTTTATCACGACATTGCCTGGACCATAAATCCGGGACCGTTTCGGCGATGCATTCAGGGAATTGACGATGACAGACCATTTTGTAGCAAGCGGGGACAGACCAGCCGAGGGCGAAAACCTTGTCACTGCTCTTTTGGCAGCCACAGGGCAGGGTCTCTACGGCACGGACCTCAGTGGCAATTGCACCTTCGCCAATCCCGCTTGTGTGAGCATTCTCGGTTTCGAAACGATCGGCGCGCTAATCGGCAAGAACATGCACGAGCTAATCCACCATACGCGCCCGGATGGCTCGCCATATCAGGTAGAGGAGTGCCGCATCTATCAGGCGTTTCGTCAGAGCGAGGGAGTTCATCTTGATGATGAAATCGTCTGGCGGGCCGACGGAACCAGTATCTCGGTTGAATATTGGTCCTACTCTATCTTCGTTTCAGGCCAGGTGTCAGGTTGCGTGGTTGCATTTGCGGACATCACGGAACGCAAACTGGCCGAAGACGAACTGCGGCGCAATGAGGAGCTGGTCCTGGCATTGCTCAGGGCAACCGGCCAGGGTGTTTACGGAGCCGACCTGGAAGGTAACTGCACCTTCGCCAATCCCGCCTGTGTCCGCATGCTTGGCTACGAGTCCGACAGCGATCTGCTCGGAAAAAACATGCATAAGCTTATTCATCACACGCGGCCAGACGGAGAGGCTTATCCAGTGGAGGTCTGTCGAATCTACCAGTCGTTTCGGCGAGGCGAAGGGGTCCACCTCGATGATGAAATAATCTGGCGCGCGGACACCACGAGTTTTCCTGTTGAATACTTGTCCCACCCGATGTTTCTGCAAGGCGAGCTGGCTGGTTGCGTGGTTGCGTTCATCGACATAACGGAACGCAAGCAGGCTGAGGACGAGTTAAGGCGGAATGAGGAGTTGGTCCAGGCCCTGCTACGAGCCACTGGCCAAGGCGTGTATGGGGCCGATCTGGATGGGAACTGCACCTTCGCAAATCCGGCCTGCGTCCGCACGCTCGGCTACGAAACGGACAGCGATCTGCTGGGCAAGAACATGCATCAACTTATTCATCACACCCGCGCAGAAGGGGACTCCTACCCGGTGGCTGAGTGCCACATCTACCAGGCATTTCGGCAAGGAGAGGGAGTTCACCTCGACGACGAGATCGTCTGGCGCTCGGATGGTACGAGCTTTCCGGTGGAGTACTTATCCCATCCCATGTTTCTTCAGGGGAAATTGGCCGGATGTGTTGTTGCCTTTGTGGACATTACAGAGCGAAAACAGGCGGAGGCCGACCTCAAAGAAAGCCGAGCGCAATCGGAGCGGCTGCTCCTCAATATTCTGCCGGCTGAAATTGCCGACATCCTCAAGACCGAACAGCGGACGATAGCTGATGCCTACGAAGAAGCTTCGATTCTGTTCGCGGACGTGGTCGGCTTCACGCCACTCTCGGACAGTGTCAGTCCAACCGAACTCGTGGGCCTTCTTGAAGAAGTTTTCTCCTACTTCGACATGCTGGCTGATAAGTATGACGTGGAAAAGATCAAGACAATCGATGATTGCTACATGGTGGCCGCTGGTGTCCCTGTCGAGTGCACTGATCACGCTCAGTCCCTGGCGAGAATGGCGTTGGAAATCCAGGATTACGTGCAGACGCATGAGTTTGCCGGCAGGAAACTGAGCTTTCGGATGGGAATTAATTCCGGCCCTGTAGTTGCCGGAGTGCTAGGAAAGAAGAAGTTCAGCTATGACCTGTGGGGCGACGCGGTGAATACAGCTAGCAGGATGGAATCTCACGGGCTTCCAGGTGTTATTCAGGTGACGCGACGAACCTACGAACTCCTTGGCGACGAGTTCCACTGTGAGTCCGCGGGTGCGATCACGATTAAGGGCAAAGGCGACCTCGATGTGTGGCACCTTCTTGGTGAAAGGGCCGCGGTCTAGCGGGCGCGTCCCAGTTGGCAGATTGCAAGGGGAAACGACATGAGTCATAACCTGATTTTGGACCAGCGTTTGAGCGAGCTTGTGGATCCAAGTTCAGAACCGGAGAAAATTGCCGGCGGTTTCGTGTTTACGGAAGGCCCGGTTTGGAATTCCCGCGACCGGAGTCTTATTTTTAGCGATGTGCAGGGCGACGCAATGTACCTCTGGGCAGAGGCGGACGGCTCAAAGGTATTTCGGGGGCCGAGCGCGGGGGCGAACGGCAATACCTATGACCAAGCGGGAAATCTGATTACGTGTGAGCACCAGAGCCGCAGAGTCTCTCGGACGCTGAGCGATGGATCGATCGAAGATGTGGCGACTCACTATCAGGGCAAACGCCTTAACAGTCCGAATGATGTCATCTGCTCCCGAAACGGTGACGTGTTTTTCACCGACCCGCCTTATGGTCTCCGGCAGCCCGACGGAAGTTTCTTGCCGGGCGAGCTCGCCTTCGCCGGCGTTTTTCGTGTCTCCGCAACGGACGGGTCCGTGTCATTGCTGGCTGATGACCTGGCGAAGCCAAACGGGCTAGTCCTCCGCGATGGCGGCAAGCAGCTCTTAATCGACGACACCGACAACCATGCCGTCCGGGTTTTCGATCTTGGCCCGGATGGTGTCTTGTCCGCCGATCGAGTTTTTGCCGACGTCTCCTACGAGAATACCGTCGGTCGCCCCGACGGTATGAAGCTGGACAGCGCTGGCAACCTTTACGTCGCCGCCAACACCGAACAGGGCCTCTGGGTGTTCGGCCCGGAAGGCGGCCTACTTGGATTCATTGGTGTTGCGGAGCCTCCATCCAACATTGCCTGGGGTGAGGAAGACTGGAGCACGCTGTTTATTACCGCTCGAACGTCGGTGTACCGCTTGCCAATGAAGATCGCCGGCCAGCCGCTTGGGACCGGTTCCTGACTCAAGATTTGTTCCTTTAGGAGGAGCGATGGGCACCTACCGAATATTTACCGGTGACGACGACAAAACAACCAGGGAGGAGATCGACCTGGCTGAGGTCAAGAGCTGGACCGAAGGCATGGGGGCCGATGAGATTCACTTCGCTACCCGCCAGCCTGGAGTATTGAATAATTGGCACCCCGCTCCGCAACGCCAATTTGTTGTGATCCTCTCCGGCCGGCTGGAAATTGGCTTCGAGGACGGGTCAAAAAAGGAATTTGGCCCCGGCGATGGGCGGTTGGTTGAGGACACGATTGGCAAGGGACACACGACGATGGCGCTTGGCAATGAGCCCTGTATCACGACGATAATACGGCTTCAACCGATTAGTGAATCGCGCCACAGCCCGAGCGAAATGCGGGCTGATCGGATTTCACGCGGACCCTAATCCGACATCCTCGTTGACATGGAGTTTGGCTACCTGGGGTCCGGCGCGCTCTCGCTTACGGATGCAGCAATACCTTGCCGAACTGATTGCGCCCGGCGAGGTAACGGTGAGCGTCGGCGGTCTCTGCCAGGGGGAAGATTCGGTCGATGACCACGTCAAGCGTCCCAGCCTGGACCAGGTCAAGAATCCGCCGCAGGGCGGCGGCGCGCGCTTCGTCTGGCAGGCCACCCATCGCACCCCGGGCGGTGACGACAGTGAGGTTCTTCCTCTCAGACAGCGCTTTGTCTTCTTCAGGTGGTTGGCCACCGCTGCGACCAACCGAGACAAGACGTCCACCCTCGGCCAAAGCCTGCTGGCTGCGGGCAAACACGTCCCCACCAACCACATCAACCGCGACGTCCACGCCGCGGCCGTCGGTCAGCCGCATCGTCTCGGCCAGAAAGTCCCCAGTGGTGTAATTGATGACCGCATCGGCGCCAAGATCGCGAGCCTTCGCCACTTTCGCATCGGTTCCGGCCGTTGTGATCACGGGGCTAGCCTCGCCGACCTGCTTGGCGATCTGCACACCGGCCATGCCAACCCCGCTGCTGGCTGATTGCACCAGGCAGGTTTCCCCCGGCTTTAGTTGACCTGTATCAAAAAGGGCAATCCAGGCGCTGAGATAGACAACCGGCAAGCTCGCCGCCTGGTCGTAACTAACGCCATCCGGAATTGGCGCCGTAAGGTGGCCGGTGCCGCCGCTTGCTCGGCGTAACCACCAGAGGGTAGCAGAGAAACAACCCTTTGGCCGGGGCTAAAGCCAGTGACATTGGCGCCTAGCGAGAGAACATCGCCGGCTACGTCCCAACCAATGATCAATGGCAGGGGAGCGGCGGCCGGGCCCCTGAAAGCGCCGCTCCGGCGGCCAAGATCCCCTCGGTTTAGTGCAGCGGATCGAACGGAAATGAGAATTTCATCGGGGCCAATCTCGGGTTCTGGCACGTCCTCATAAAGGAGGACACTTTCATCGCCAAACTCACGAACCTGAACAGCCTTCATCGATTGCTCCCTCTCAGAGTTCTAACGCCTAACCCGCCAAGGGTTTGTCAATTCCACCCCATACTATAGGAGCTCAGGCTCAAACTTATGCCGAGTGGCTCTAGATTCGGACAGGTCAATGTCGCCACCGTGGAGTAATATCTCCGAAAGCTAACCAACTGGACGCCATGAGCGAGGAGGGTAGTGATGACCTACTCCAACGAAGAAGTCTGGAACATGGTCGATGTACGGCGAGGACTAATCGACCGGCGGCTGTTTGCTGATGAAGCTATCTATCAGATGGAGCTGGAGAGGATCTTCGCTCGCTGCTGGCTGTTCCTAGCCCACGAATCGGAAGTTCCCAATCCTAACGATTTCATCACCACCTATATGGGCGAGGATCCGGTCCTGGTTACACGCGACGGCAGCGGCGAGCTGCACGCCTTCTTAAACGTCTGCCGCCACCGCGGCTCGCGCGTCTGTCTGGCGGATTCCGGCAACGCCCCCTCCTTCATGTGCAACTACCACGCCTGGGCCTATAACTCTGACGGCCGTCTCGAGGGCGTACCCCGTCTGCACGACCAATACTACGATGAGCTGGACACCAGCCAGTGGGGCCTGTATCCGGTGGCGCAGCTCGAGACCTTTCACGGGCTGATTTTCGCCACGTTCGATGCCGAGGCTCCGCCACTGACTGAATACCTGGGCGATTTCGCCTGGTATTTGGATTCCTGGCTGGATCGCACCGAGGGTGGTGTCGAGGTGATCCGCGGCATCCGCCGCTGGGTGCTGGACTGCAACTGGAAGGTTGCGGCGGAAAATTTCGTCGGTGATGGCTACCACGGTCAGCCTACCCATCAATCTGCGATCAGCCAGGGCATCACGAATGGCTCAACCCGGCCTGAAGGGTCCATCAACTACACGGCGAGAACTCGTTACGGCCACGGTCTCGGAGGCTCAGCGCCCAACGACCCGGTTCTCAGTGCCGCCGCGTTCACCCGCCTGCCTGGGCTCGATCCTGTCCTGGACCAGTACACCGAGAGTTCTGTACCCGAGACACGAGAAAGACTGGGCGAAAAGGCTGACATTTACGTTCCCGTGCACGGTACGGTATTCCCCAACCTCTCGATTCAGCCCAACTTCGCCTCGATGCATGTCTGGCACCCGCGCGGTCCCGGTCGCATCGAGGTGCGTGACTACGCTGTGGTCGAAAAAAACGCTCCAGACGAGGTCAAGGCGCGGCTCAATTTCCAGTGCATGTATCGCCAGGGACCAGCCGGGACTTGGGAACAAGACGATTCCGATAACTGGCAGCTTGTGACCCAGGCCGCGCGCGGCACTGTGGCCCGTCGCATACCGATGAACTACCAGATGGGTCAAGGCCACGACACCGAGCATGACGTCTTGCCCGGTCAGCTTGCGCATGGACCCGGCGACCATAACCAAATGAACATGTATCGCTGGTGGGCCGAGTTCATGACCATGGCCAACTGGACGGACCTGAGAAGCCAGCAAGGCTAGGAGGGATTTCATGGTTGCTATCGATGAGGATCTGCTGCTTCAGCTTCGGGTCCAAAACTTCTTATTCCGCGAAGCAGAGTTATTAGATCATCGCCAAAACCGCGAATGGCTGGCGCTGATCGCGGATGACATTCAATACAAGGTTCCGGCGCGCGAGACACTGTATAACGCCACTTTGGAAGAGGAGTTTTCGCGCACAGACCTCGGCATGTATTACATGGACGAGACCAAAGAGACACTGACCGCAAGGGTCGCAAAGCTGGAAACAAACACGGCTTGGGCGGAATACCCGCCTTCGAGAACCCGCCGGCTCGTGACCAACGTGCAAGTAAAGCAATCGAGCGCTGATGGTATTGAAGTTCATTCCAACTTCTATATCTACAAGAGCCGGTTGGAAAAATCTGAAGATCTATACATCGGCGAGCGGCGTGACCTGTTGCGGCCGGTCGGCGATTCCTTCGAGCTCGTACGACGCCTGGTTTATCTGGACCAGACGGTGTTGCTGGTGAAGAACATCAGCATCTTCTTGTAGGCTTCCAAGACCTTTGCCCGCGACCGAGATGGGCCGGTCCAACGACCCGTTCAGCCCTCTTGATGTGCCAGCGACGGTCGAAGGCGATTACGATCAGGCGGAGCAGCGGGGGCGGGGGGCACCGCGGCGGAGCGAGCGCACGAGCGACCCATGGGCCGCGAGTTGATCCTATGCGCGGCTCACAAGGTGCTGGTTTCAGAAGATGGCGGATGCCGGGCCGGCGATGTTGAGGCGCGGTATCTCGATTCGTGGACAGCGGTCCATGATCACGTTTAAGCCGGCGGCGCGGGCTCGCACGGCGCCGGCTTCGTTGATTACGCCAAGCTGCATCCATACGGTTCGAGCGCCCTTGGCGATGGCTTCGTCACAAACGCCGCCGGCGGCCTCCGAACGGCGGAACACGTCGACGATTTCGATCGGCTCGGGAATGGCAGCCAGACTGGGATAGACTTTGCGTCCCCAGATCTCTTCGTGGTCGGTCTGTGGGTTGACCGGGTAGACATCGTAGCCACGGTCAATGAGGAAACGCATCACGCGGTTGCTGGCCCGATCCGGCTTGGTGCTGGCGCCGCCGATGGCGATTTTGCGAGATGAGGTCAGGACTTGGCGAATCAGCTCGTCGTGTGAATCGGTATCGGGCAAGTCTTATCTCCTAATCGGGGCTGGCTCTTGGTTTCTGGTTGACCAAACTATAACGTTTTCGGCGGTGTCCTTCGACGCCCAAGCAGTCGCGGCTGGGGAGCCCCGCCGGATCGGTTTTCGGCCGATCGGAGTTGGCTGCTAGATAGAGGACGGGAAACGCTTTAGACTGGCCCGAGTCGGGTCTTTGAGGAAAGATTCTGGGGTGCTATCTGAGGGAACCGAGAGGCAGCGGTTCTTTGGATTTGCTCGATGGCGACGAGCCGGCGGTCAGCTCTGGAAGGAGGAAGCCTTGAATTTCTTTACGCAGGAAGAGGTAATGAACGCTCTATCAGCCGGACTGGCTGAGGCCGAGAAACGCGGTGTCGTGGTGGGGATAAGCGTGGTCGACGAAGGCGGGAATTTGGTTGGTTCGATCGTAATGGCAAATGCTGTTGAGCCCTGGCTGGCGGACGATTCTCGCGGCAAGGCGATGTCTACGGTTCTATTTGGTGGGCGGCTATCGGGCGACATGCAGGAGAACTCCAACAGCCCGATGATGACCTGGCTCAACGACCATTACGGTCGCCGCTTGAATTACCTAAAGGGAGGGGTGCCGATCAGGCGCGGCAGCCAGCTTGTCGGTGCGGCCGGTGCGGGCGGTGCTCCGTTGCCAGACGACGAGGCCATTGCGCTGGTTGTCGCCGCTACCTTGGCATCGGACTAGGCTCGGGACTACCGGACTCAGGCCAAAATCTCGACCGTCCCAGCTCCGCCGTCAACTTTCAGGCGCATGCCATCCTGAATGTCATGGGTTGCTATCTGGGTGCCGGCCACGCAAGGAATGCCATATTCCCGCGCCACAATTGCGCAATGGGATAAAGGCCCCCCAGCATCCGTTACCACGGCCCCAGCGACGCCGAACAGCGGTGTCCAAGGCGGCATTGTCGTCTTGCATACCAGGATTTTGCCCTGTTGCAGCTTGTCAGCTTCGTCCAAGCTGTGCAGGACCTTCGCTGTGCCGGTCATGACCCCAGTCGAACAGGCCATGCCCTTTATTATCCGGCCTGCGCGTTCCGGCGAGCGTCCGAGCCCGAAGAACTTTGTGACCAGTGGATCTGGCGGCAGATCAGCCGGCGGCGCTGTCCCCAAGGTGGGAGGAGGCGTGGCGCGCTCCTGCCTCTCCTGAGCCAACCGTCTTTCCGTGACAGCGTCCTTGAAGCCCGCCTTTGAGCCATTTTCTGCCAGGCTCCGGATCTCTTCCAGCGTTAGGTAGAAGACATCGTCCGCGGCTTGCAGGATGCCCTCGGATGCAAGCCGCGCTCCGAGGTTCCTGACCGCCGACCGGACGACCATGAAGGACTTTTGGTCGATAGTGAAGTTATGGTCCTCGGCTATTGGGATGTACTGTTGGGCAATCTCGAGCAGGCCGCGAAACGGAGGAAGAGCTTCCGGCGGTAAGCTTGACTCCATCTCCGCCACCAGCCTGTCCCTTTCCTCCGCCTGGCGGCGATGGGTCTCATAGGGGTCTTGGTTGTCTGGCTTGGAGAGAAACCCCTTGAGCTGGGTCAGTACCGTGGACTGGTCTTCCAGCCATGATGGGGAAGCTATCTCCATGAAGCGATTCCCGCGCCAGCCATAGATGTCGAGGAATTCTTGCCAGCGCTGGCGGAACTCTCCGGCCAAGGATTGTTCAGCGACCACAATTGTGCTGTCTCGCGCCGTTGCCTCTAGAATCGCTTCGGCGAGCGCGGCATCCTCGCGAATCCAGCGGCTTAGACGCCACAATGCTCGCCCAAACGCAACCGATTTATTGTCAAAGCCCTGCAGCAGCCGAGATTGCGAGGCAGCGTCTTCACCGAGGATCGAGCCGAGCATCTCCTCCATGCCAAATACCGCGTTCATCGGCGGAATGTTGACCTGCATGTGAATATCCCAAAACTCGATCATTCGGCCGTGACAGCCAGCCACAAAACTCGCTATCTCCGGGGTCGAGGCCGCGTCATAGTCAAAGCTGAGAATCGCATCGGAGTGAGCCAGCACTTCGGGCTCAAAGGTCTGGCGCCAGTCCTTGAGGACTGTCAGACTGAGCTCCCCGGTGAGGCGCTGCATCTCGCCGAAGCGTGCTTCGAGTTCGTCTGGCGAGCCCTGGACGACCACCGGGCAAAGATAAGTGTAGCCGTTGACAACCTCGGCTCTTAGACCCTCGATCGGCATTGAGAGCCGAGCGATCGCCCGAGACGCGCCTTCGGTGAAGGCCGGCTGCACCATAGTCGCATCCAGCGGCGTCAGCGCGTGCGGCAGATGCATCGCGTCCTGAAACCAGAAAAGTTTCTCATCAGGCGCGCGCCATTCCAGTTGCGGCTGTTCTTCTGCCATCTTTCGCCCCTTGTTCAGTTTCTATGGAAAATCATCTTTCTCTTTTGAGTATGTCTTCGGCGTTGACCAGAGACAACCAGCAAACTTCAGAACTCATACGATTTCGATCAGGAGTTCCTCTGAGATCCCGTCCAGCCCTGGATCGGTGGCTAGAAAACCCTGATATCTTGAAGAGAAGTGGGTGCGGCCAATCACCGCCGCCGTCTTCGGCGTGACGGTTCTCAAGCACCAGAGATGTTTAGAAAGCATTCGTAGTGTAAACTCAGAGCGAGGACCAACTTCGTCCTCCTGAATCGGAAATACCACACGTGAGGCAGCTGTGACGGCAATCAAGGTCACAAAGCAGGCACAAAAGAAGCTATCCGAGGTTGTAGGCGAGTATCCCAACGCGGTTGGTCTCCGTCTGCAAATCACCGGCCGGATGCATGGCGAGTTTGAGCACGTCCTCAGTATCCTCGAGCCCGGTAAAGAGGTGGCGGACGATATCAAGGTCAAGGTATCCGGCTTGCCGGTCCCGGTCTTCTTAGAGGGCCGCAACGCCAGCTATCTGGATGGGGTGAAGATTCATTTCGAATACAAAGGCGTCGAACGCAGCGGGCTGGAGTTCACCAACCCAAACCCACTCTGGCGCGGTGAAATCGAGATAACGATCCAAAAAATCATCGACACGGAACTCAACCCAGCGATCGCCGCTCACGGTGGGTTCATCAGCCTGCTCGCGGTTGAGAGCGATACGGCCTACATAGAGATGGGTGGCGGCTGCGTTGGCTGCGGAATGGCAGATGTGACCTTAAAGCAGGGTGTAGAGACATCGATTATCGGCGGCGTCCCCGAAATAACTCGAGTAGTGGACCAAACCGATCACGCTTCTGGCACGAACCCCTATTACGCGCCGTCCAAGAAATAACCTTCGAAAAGCGCCGCTTCTGGCGGCAGAAGCCTGGTGAGGTCACGACTCACAATTTGTTGACCGCATGATTCACCTGTTGGCACTCTGGCCGAACTTGAAGAACAATCGGCAGTTGATAGGCCTATGAGAATTCTGCTGGTCTCGACTTACGAGATGGGCCATCAACCCCTCGGTCTGGCGGCCGCGGCCGCGTGCTTGCGAGCCGATGGCCACGATGTTGAATGCTTGGATGCCGCAATCGATCCGCCCGAGGCCGAAAATCTCCAAATGGCGGACCTGGTTGGAATATCTGTACCGATGCACACCGCAGCTCGCCTTGGCATAGAACTGGCTTCAGGGGTCAGGCGGATTAACCCCGGCGCCCACATCGCCTTTTATGGTCTTTATGCGACACCGCTTTTCGATCACTTAACGGAGTCAGGATTGGCTGACTCGGTTATCGGCGGCGAGTATGAAATCGGTCTACGCTCACTCGCAAGTCAGCTCGCACCCGGCGCAGTCAATACGACCACCCAGCCGAAAGGCGTGGGGCCATTGCCGGTTTTCGATCGTCAATCGTACTTGCTGCCAGACCGGTCGTGCCTGCCGAGTTTGGAAAATTACTCCCACGTCAGGGTCGATGGTGAGTTACGGCTGGCCGGCTACGTCGAGGCGTCACGCGGTTGTGCCCACACCTGCACCCATTGTCCGCTGACACCGGTTTACGGTGGCCGCTTGCGGTTGGTTCAACCGGAAACAGTGCTAGCTGATATTGACCAATTGGTCGAGCTCGGAGCCCGCCACATAACCTTTGGCGACCCCGATTGGCTCAATGCCGCACCGCACTCAGTCGCCATCGCCGAGGAGTTGCATCGGCGCCACCCCGGGCTGACCTTTGACGCAACGATCAAGGTAGAGCACCTGCTGTCCCAGGCAGATTTGCTGCCACGCCTAGCTGATTTGGGTTGCCTTTTCATCACTTCTGCATTTGAGTCCACCGATGATGCGGTGCTGCGCCTGCTTGAAAAGGGCCACACGCGGCAGGACCTCGTCGCCACAATTACGGCACCAGCCGCGGCCGGCATCGCTCTCAGGCCAACCTGGATGGCGTTCACTCCCTGGACGACCGCCGAAACGTTTTTGGATTTGCTGTCCTTCATCGAGGACAACGGCCTGGTGAAAAACGTACAGCCGGTTCAGTATGCTTTGAAGCTGCTTCTGCCGCCGGGCTCACCGTTGATCGAAGTAATCGACCGCCCGGGCTTGCTAGAGCCGTTTGACGAAAAGGGTCTGACCTTTGGCTGGAAAAATCCAGATCCACGGCTCGAACCACTTCGACGGGAGATCGCCCAGATTGTTGAGAAGGATGCGACGCCGGACTCCAATGGTGAAACCGTCCCAAACGAATTGACCTTCGCCAGGGTTAAGCAGGCCGCCAAGAAAGCCCTATCAGGCTCCTCAGAGCCGGTGACGGTGGCGCCTCAACCATTGAAGGACGTTCCAGGCCTAACCGAGGCCTGGTTCTGCTGAGCAGAGCCTACGACGGAGCAGTTAGCTCCGCTGGAAAGAGCGCTGGCAATCTAACCCATTAGAGACATCAATCATTCGATTCTGAAATCGAGCCGATCGTGTGCCTGCCGCAAAGCCAACTCCACAGCCTCCGGCCTGTCGCCCCGGGCGAAGATGAAGCCAAGGTAGTCGCTGCCCTCTGGCAAAGGCACAACCTCGGCTTCGAGGTGGGTTGTCATGGTCACCGATTCGATCAACGGCACTGCCTCAGCCTCAGCAACGCCATTGACTGCTTTGAGTCTTCCTGAGATTGGTATTGGGATCATCATCACGCCGGCCGCCTGAGACTCGCGGGCAGCCGAGGCCGCAGCGTTGCCGGTCGCGTGTCGCAGGATCAGCTCTTCCAGTGACATGCCGGTTCCGAAGCTCAGGGTGCGCGAGCAGAGACCACCTATCGACCGCGCGGCGATGTCGATTGGAAATACGCCTTGGTCGTTGATCCTCATCTCGGCATGAACCGGTCCATCGCGGAGGCCAATCGCCGCAGTCGCTTGCTCCGTCGCGGCGATCACCCGGCGCAGAGCGCTGGCTTCAAGACGGGATGGTGTGACGTAGATTGTCTCCTCGAAGAAGGGGCCTTCGAGTGGGTCAGGTTTGTCAAAAGTCGCCAGGACCTGCAATTGCCCGTCGTTGAGAAGCCCTTCGACGGATACCTCCGCGCCAGGGATGTAGCCTTCGATCAGTATTTGATCTGCCAGGCTGCCCGCTTCGGCGATGCATTCCGGCTGATCAAGGATGCGGCTGATTCGCTCGAAGGCGGCGACGAACTGCTCGGGTGTGTCAGCCCGGATCACGCCCCGGCTGGCTGAAAGAGCCAGTGGTTTGGCGACTACCGGAAAAGCTAACGTGGAGGCTATCTGCGCTGCCGATGCCTCAACTGAAACAACTTGGTAACGCGGTGACGGCAGGCCGGCTTTGGCCAGTCGCTCACGAAGCAGAGCCTTGTTCCGAGTTGCATCAACAGCCTCAACCGGGTTATATGGCAGCTCGAGGCGCCATGAGGCGCGGGCCGCCAGGCGGGTGCCCGCGTCGTCGACGGCAACTATCGCGGTGAGGGGCTTGGCCCGTGAGTATCGCTCGATTTGCCTCGCTCCTTCATCAGGGTCGGCAAAGTCGAGGCCGATTTGTTTGTCGGGGTGCAGGCTTTCCAGAGGGCTGCTTTTGTCCGATCCGACCACGACCTCGATGCCGAGTTCAGTAGCTGCCTGCATGAAGTCAGGCGAGCGATAGCTGGCGCTGGGGATCAAGAGCATGATGCGTGGCATTATCTGACTTCCAAATCAGGCATATTTCGACGAAAGTTCTTTTGAAGGCGAATCCTTTTGAGCCTAAAGGATGTCGCGATCATCGATCTGAGGCGGGCGCGTGTCAAATAGCGCTAGCGGAATGAATGGCGTCGATATAACAAGGAGTCCCCGGGTTGCCAGATCGGCTTCCCCGAGGACTCCTTTTTAAAGCTTGGCGCGCCCCAGACCCCGCTGAAGTGAGTCCGAATTGCCAGGTTGCGCGCCAGACTACCGGCTACGTTACCTTGGCAATAGAAGCCCCAGCACTGGCAGTGGCGCCCAGGGCAAAGGCCTCCTCTTCGCCAAGCTCGGCCTGGACCGTTCTGGACCTCTTCGGCACCAGCGTTGCTGCAACCACCAACGCCAGGGCGACAAATCCGGCGGCGGCCAGGAAGCCGAGGTTTAGCGCATCGACAAACGCCTGATTCGCAGTCTGGAGGACAAAGGAGGCAATCTCCGAGGGGAGTTCAGCGGTAACAGCGCCGATGCCACCCAGACTATCGCCAACTTGGTCTACCGTTGCCGGTGGCAGTGTGCCATCCAAGGCGGTCTTGACGTCAGAGCGGTAGAGGCCTGAAACCAGGCTGCCGAGCGCTGCCACACCAACAACGATGCCCAGCTCCCGCGACAGGTCATTCATGGCCGAGCCGATGCCCGCGTCGTTCACCGGCACGGAGGCCATTATCGTGTCGGTCACAGTTGGCATGGCGATGCCGGCGCCGAAGCCGAAAAGCAGGATGCCCAGGACCGGCACCCAGTAGGCCGTGCCAACTTCAATCTGGCTGAATACGGCCATGCCAGACATGATGATCAGAGTAGAGACGACGATTGTAGCGCGAGGGCCGAATGCCGGAACCGCTTTGATTGCGATACCGGAGCCGATCATCATAGCTGCCGCCACCGGAGTTATCGCCAGTCCGGCGACCAGGGCGCTACGACCCTGAACCAGTTGCAGGTACTGGGTGAGGAAGAAGAAGACGCCGATCATTCCGACGAACAACAGCATCGGAACCAAGAAGGATCCTGTGAAGTCCATACGCTTGAAGTAGTGCAGCGGCAGCATCGGGTAGCGGCTGCCGAGCTTGACCAGGACGAAGCCGACCAGCAGAGCCGTGCCACCGACCAATGATGCGACGATTTCAAGCGACGTCCAGCCAGTCTCGCCACCATGGATTACGCCGTACACGACGGCGAGAATGCCGCCTGTGGCGAGGGCTGCTCCCGGCAGGTCCAAGGGCAGGCCGCGGCTATCGCGTGACTCAGGAACCACGCTTAGACCGAAGATGGCAAGTGCAACTACAGGGATGTGGAGCCAGAAGACAGCGCTCCAGCCAACTTCGTCAACAAGGAACCCACCCAGGGCCGGGCCGATTGCGATGCCCATGGAGCCTACCGCGGTCCAGATCGAGATCGCTTTCGCCCGTTCCCCGCGCGGGAAAACGTTTGTGATGATCGAAAGTGTGGCAGGTAGGGCAAAGGCCGCACCTAGTCCCTGAACACCGCGCATGGCAATCAAAGCGGTTGAGCTTTGAGCGAGGGCGGCTCCGACGGCTCCAGCGCCGAAGATCAGCATGCCAAGAGCCAGAGCCTTGCGGCGGCCGAACCGATCGCCGGCCGAGCCGGCTACCAGCAACAAGCCGGCGAGGATCAGTGAGTACATGTTGACCACCCATTGCAGCACCGAGTTTGAGGCGGAGAAGTCACGAGCGATCGCCGGCAGTGCCGTGTTGACTACGGTGCCGTCAAGAAAGATCAGGAAGGTTGAGAGCGACATGAAAGCCAGCACCAAACCCTTGCGCGTCTCGGGTTTGGTGCTGGCTCTCTGTTGCTCGGCGGTAGTGGCTTCTCGGTTCATCGTCGTATTCCTTTCGGGAGAGATTTCTTACTTCGGCCATCCAATAGACGATTGGGTTGGCCAGGATTGGACAGGCAGTCTTCTGTATTACCCGAAGACATCCACTTTCCATCCATTAGGTATCACTGTGCTCATCCTAGTAGTTACTTGAAAAACGAAAGTAGATAAAGATTAGAGGTCCAACTTGCGATTGTCAAGTACTTGCTGACAAAAAGTGTTTAGGATGTTAGAATGGTGGCATGACAAAGGCTTACGAGCAGTACTGTCCAGTGGCGGCGGGATTTGCCCAGGTTGGCGATCGGTGGACGCTGATCATCATTCGTGATCTGCTTTTCGGCCCGCTGCGCTATTCTGATCTTCAGGCCAGCCTGCCGGGAATCGGCACGAACCTCTTGGCCTCGCGTCTAAAGCAACTCCAAGCCTCCGGAATCATTGACAAGAAGCATTTACCGCCGCCGGCGGCTTCAGCCGTCTACGAGCTGACCGAGATCGGCCGCGAACTCCAACCGGTTATTTTGGAGATGGGCAAGTGGGGAATGCGCTTCCTTTCACTTCACGCGCCCGAGGACCTTTCCTTCGCGGATGCACTTAGGTCCCGAGCGTCGTTCGCTATGGCACACCTCCCGCCAACAGAAGAGAAGTACGAGTTTGTCATTGACGGAAATACAGTCAGCATCCGGGCTGGGGCCGGGGTGTTTGAAGTTGAAGCGGGCGCATCGTCCGAGGCCAAAGCTAAGCTGACTCTGGATGCTTGCGTCATGATGGAGTTGTGCCTCACCAGCATTACTCTCGATGAAGTCGAGGAGATGGGGCAGGCCAGGGTCGAGGGCGACCACGATGCCTGTGAACGTGCGCTTGACCTTTTCCGCTTGCACAAAAGCCAGTCTTCACCAAGCGTGGTTCCCTCCTCCGTATTGGTGTAGCCCAGCCAGTAGGCGCGGCCGCGATGCTTGGCTAGTGATCCATAGTCCCTTTTCTGTTGCTGCTTCCCGCCGTCAGGCTAAACTTGAAAAGTGACCAAATAGTCACATATCATCCGCAGGTACTGATGGAAGAGGTACAACGATTCGAGAAGGAGATCGCTATGCCGAAGCCTACACGTGTTTTTCAGATTTACATCGAGACGACTCCTGAGCGACTGTGGCAGTCGCTAACGGACCCGGATCTGACCCAGGACTACTACTACGGAACGCGTATTGAGGTCGAGGATTGGCAGGCCGGCGCGAACCACCGCTATACCTACACTGACGGCAGTCTCGTCGCCGAAGGGGAGTTGCTCGAGGTGGAACTACCGCAGCGTTTAGTGATGACTTTTCAGGCCCTATGGGAACCCAGCCTCGCGGACGAACCGGCGGTTCAGATTGCCTGGGAAATCGAACCGGCGGGTGACGAATGCAAGCTCACGGTTGTTTTTGAGGCGGCCACAGAAGATGCGCAAATGCTAAAGCAGGCGGACGGCGGGATGCCGCTAATCCTCAGCGGTCTCAAAACTCTCTTGGAAACAGGCTCGCCCTTGCGGGCCGGCGCTTGAGCCAGAACTCCCCATTTGAGGGCGTTGCGCCACGTCGCAAGGCCTGTTGGGCGGGCCTATGCTGAGAGGGGACGCGCAGCACTTCCCCTCGCCGCGTGTTTGCCGGTCGACTAAATCAGTCTTGTAGGCGCGGGCCGGGAGGTCAACGAGCACGCCGCTCTCCATGACTTCGCTGTTTGTCCCTTCAATTTAGCTGTGTACACAGCTTTATCAGTCAAATTTGATTCTAATCTGCTGAAGAACGGCTAACTCTGGGATTCCCAAATCCTCCGCACGGGCATCCGCAGCTCGCCGCTGTGGTTGTCTATTATCGGAGTGCAAGCCAAAATGGTTTCTAATGAGTGCAAACTTGCCGGCCACTGACAGCCCTGTTTGGCTCGCTTGGCGAACTTTTTTGCGCTCTTACAGAACCACTATCGAACGTATCGCGTTGGATATGGCAGAGGCCAAGGTTCCTACTTTGGTCGAATACTCCGTCTTGTTCTGGCTGATCCGCGCCGACGAGAACAAGCTGCGGCAGGTAGACCTTTCTACGGGTGTGCTGGTCAGCAAGAGTCGCGTGACGCGGCTGATGAATGACATGGTCGACAAAGGCTACGTGCGGCGGGAAAAAGCTACTGACGACAAACGGGTCACCTTCGCGGTCTTGACTGCCACCGGCCGAGCCGAGTTTGAGCGAGCTTCGCCAATTTTTGCCGATGCATTCGAGAGCCACTTTGCCTCCTACATCCCGGGCAGTGATCGAAGTGAGCTGACCCGGATTTTGGCTCCGTTAGCATCCCCACCAACCGAGTCGGTTGGCGCTGACAGCTAGTATCGAGAGCAACGCTCTTGAGACGGATGCTCTGAATGAGACAAGCACAGGGCAAGGGCATTTAACCTATGTCGACCTCTGAGCGGAACCGGCGGATACCGCTGCCCGATTTCACGGCAATGCGATACCCAGCCTACCGATTGTGGTGGATTAGCTCCGCCACGGTTATGCTCAACCAGTTCACGACCATAGTAGCCATTTCTTGGCTGGTTTTGGAGTTGACCGACTCCGTCCGCTGGGTAAGTTTTTCGGTATTTGCCTTCGGGTTGCCTGCCTTTCTTTTGCTCCTACCGGCAGGTTTACTGGCGGACCGATGGGATCGACGGAAGCTTTTGCTGGCCGCTCAACTCGTCGCCTTGTCAAACGTCTTGGTCTTGGCGATTGTCGTCAGCACTGACTTGATTTCACCCGAGCTCACACTATTGTTCGCCGCCGTGTCCGGCAGCACTGTCGCCGTCAGCCAGCCGGCTCGACAATCGATGATTCCGCTCCTCCTGCCGGCGGAACTGCGGCTCAACGGGATAGTTTTGGGTTCTCTATCGCAGAACCTGTCGCAGTTGACCGGGCCCGCGATAGCGACGTTTCTGATTGCGACGATCGCGATAAGCGCCGCGTTTTACGCTCTGGCGGTGCTGCTATCGGTCGGCGTGATCGTGCTCATGTTTCTGCGGTTGCCGCCCAAAGACCCATCCGAGGAGGCTGCGCCACGGCGGTTCCAGCCTAATGAGCTGTTCGCCGGGTTTACGTTCCTCTGGAGCAGCCGGCCGTTGCTGATGTTAACCGGTCTCTATCTGGCGACCGGTATCTGGGTAGGCGGGTCGATCCAGACGCTGCTGCCGGTTCTAGTTCGCGACGAATACAATGCGGACGCTTCGGTCCTCGGTTTGGCTTTCACTGTTCAAGCGGTCGGCGCGATCATTACCTCGCTGTGGATCACGACGATGGGCGGTCTGCCAAACAAGGGGGGGCTTTTTGCTTGCGGCATGCTACTGGGCAGCAGTTCACTGGCCGCCTACAGCATGGCGCCCACGTTTGAGGTGGCGCTGGTGTTCTTCTTTAGCTTTGGCTGTGCCACAGCGTTCTACACCAATTTCAGCCAGAGCCTTCTGCAACTTCACACGCCGCAAATTCTTCTTGGCCGAGTCCTATCGATCATCACTCTCAGCATCTCAGGATTCATTCCTTTAGGCGCCTTGCAGGCCGGCTTCGTTGCGAGTCTGCTTGACCCGAGAATTGCCGGGCTTTATGGGGGCGTAACGGCTTTTGTTCTGGCGTTCCTGGCCCTGACCCGCGCCCATTCCTTCCGCCGGCTCAGCTAGTCAAGCCCTATTTGGCGAGTGACACTCCTAGAGGAAGTTGGACAGATTCTTCGAGTTCAGCACGACCTGGTCGAGGAAAATGTGACGCTTGGCGATCTTCCAGGAGTTTTCATGGCGCCGCAGCGTGTCACGGTGGTTGCCGACCCAGATGTCGATGTCGTTGTCCAAACGGCTGCGGTAACAGAAGAAATAGACGTCAAGATCCACCTCCTGGCCTTCCGCCGTTTCGCGTGTCTCCATGATCCTGACGTTGTTGATCATATGGCGAGTTCGGCTTGGTGGATCCTCGGACCAGGAATAACCCGTATCAAGCTTCGCGACGTGTTGACGTAGCATGTCCAGGTCGTCATCGTAGTAAGCCTGCTCACCCGGCAATCCCACCTCATACTGAGCGACGTCCTTCGCCAGGACGGTGCGCTTTAACGGTGCCCAGTAGTGGATGTCCTCGGTCAAAAGGTCGAGCCAATCATGGCAGCGGCGCTCATCAAGAGCCGCCGCTTCATCGTAGAGAAACCGTTCGATCTCCCTCAGCGTTTCGGCGCTGTGAACTGGAATTGCCGTCATTGCCAGCCCCTTCCGCTCAGATCCGCTCAAACGGCATGGTGGTGAGTTCGTCCCAGCCCTTGCCGTCATCAATTCTTGCCAGTGGCGGTAGAAGTTGAGCTGGTTTGTGTCCCCGTTCGATCCCATGCGCCGCAGAGGCAGGTCTTCCTTGGGCTCCATCCAGTCGTTGTTTTTCAACCCCATGGAGTAGTTGAGCGGATGGCGACGGCCGATGACGCTCTTGGCCCCGGTCGTGCTGAGGCGCCAATTGTCGGAATCGTCTTGTTCGAACATACCGGATGGCCCAAAGCGCCGGGAGGCGTCTTTGACTAGGTCGTTCTTGATCTGCTGGGGCGCTGCTTTGTCCACCAGTACGTAGATCCAGCTTTCGGTCCATAGCGGTCCGCGAGGATGCCAAATGTGAATCTGGTCGGCACTGGAATTAATTGAGAAGTTGGGAAACATGCAGTTGAATCCACCGAGCCGGGCCCGATTGTCACCTTGCAGGTTGCCCATCGACTCGAAACGCTGTTGCCAGTATTCGGCCATAACGGCGGGCATCTCGGGTGGCGAAGCGGGAGCGTCCGCGGACCTAAGCGACAGCCCGGCACCGTGACCGTACTTTGTTGCCATTCGGAAGCTATCGGGGTTGGATTGCCTCTTGAAGCTGGCGAACATGTCGGCCTTGGTGTCGCGGGGTTGGTTAGAGGTTTGGATATTCGTAGTGGTGTGGCCAGCGAGAATCGCCGACTGGTGGCTTATCGTACCGTGGTAACCATCACCGACGAAGTTGTCGGCGGCAAACTTCCAGTTGTGGTCCATGGTCCACTTGTAAATGCCACCATTGACCTCGGACTCCTTGCCTTGCGGGTTGACGCGCGTCTCCAGGAACGAGGCGTATTTGCCCATGTACTCCACCAACCCTGGCGCGGTAGCGTCCCAGTTGGCAAATATCAGGCCGTGGAACGACTCAACCATAGGGCAGCTGATCAGGCCCCAGCTTTGCATGTCCACGTCCTCGTGGTAGAGCTCCTTGAAGCCGGGAATGGCAATCAAACCGCCCTCCAGGTCATAAGTCCAGCCGTGGTAGGAGCACATAAAAGAATTGCAATTACCCAAGTTGGCGCGCGTCACCGCGTTGCCGCGATGGCGGCAGGAGTTGAGCAGGACGTGGATGCTCTGGCCTGGTGCACGTGTGACGATCACGGGCTCCTCGCCCATCGTTGTGGTTATAAAGTCTCCCTCATTGGGAATCTGCGATTCGTGTCCGACGAACAACCAGGAGCGGGCGAAGACTTGCTCCAATTCGCGCTCGTAGAGCTCCTGGTCGTAGAAGATATTGCGATCGATCAATCCGTTCTCGACATCGACCCAATTCAGACCCTTAATGACCATCATGGAACCTCATTTCGACCTTGCCGCCGAGTCCCTAAAAGCAGTTTCAGAGTGTACTAGTTTACTTCTGAACTAATTGCCGAACTGTGGCTGAAACTACAACTTCCACCGGCCCTCGTCAAGATAAGGCGGCTGGCAGCGCTTCCGGCGCTGAAATCTCCTAGCGGGTGCGCCCTCCTCACACTGGTCTGTGAACTTGCGTTGCGGCCGTGGCAGTCACTTGGAGCAATTGAAATAGCCGCGGCCGTATGCTTCAATGTTGCGACCGCAACCTCTTGACTAGGCGGAGGGCCGCTCGATGATGCTTGATTTGACTCAGCCGCAAGAGCTGCTCGGCATGGTAGATGCCGAAACGGGCCTGGTAGACCGGCGGATTTTCTCTGACCAATCGATTTACGAACTGGAGTTGGAGCAGATCTTTGCTCGCGCCTGGCTGTTCATGTGTCACGAAAGCCAGATACCCAATGCTGGTGATTTCTTCATGACCTTTATGGGAGAAGACCGCGTGATCGTGGTGCGTGATATTGAAGGAAATGCTCAAGTCCTACTGAATAGCTGCCGGCACCGCGGTAACGCGATTTGCCGGGCTGAGGAGGGCCATGCAACTTCGTTTATGTGCACCTATCACGGTTGGACTTATGACCTTAAGGGTGCGTTGGTCGGTGTCCCCGGCTTCAAGGAGGTTTATCACGAGGAGCTAGATCGTGAGATCTGGGGGCTGATCAAAGCCGCGCAGGTCGATGTTTACAAAGGGTTTGTCTTCGCAACCATGGATGGCGAGGCTTCATCGCTTTTCGAGTTCCTTGGCGAGGTCGGCCGCCTGAGCCTCGATGTCACGGTTGCTCGCGGCAACTTGCAGATGGCCCCTGGTATTCAGAAATACACCATTCCTTGCAACTGGAAGCTTGCCACGGATAACGTTTGGGATTTCTATCACGCCGCGCTGACCCACGCGTCATCGATCATGGGTGGCTGGCGGGCCGGACGCCCCAGCCGTGTTAACCGCAACGCCAACCTGACAAGTGAGCACATCGTACTGCTGGGTGATTACGGACACGCCCTCAGCGGTCCGACTGTGACCGAGGAGACGCGGAAGCAAGCATCCGCTATTTCCGGCGTCGACATCCAAACCTGGAGAGACGAACCGGACGCCCAGGCGAAGGTTGGACCGGTTGGCATGAAGGTTCAGAATCATCCGAATATTTTCCCCAACATGTGGCTAACCACTCCCGGTGACGGGCAGATCAGTCCTCCGGCTCCCCAAGGGCCCGGGAACAACGGAAATTTGGTGGTTTACCTTCATGAATAAGGACCTGCCGGAAGAGACCCAGGCCGATCAAGTAACGCGAGCAATCCGGCATTTCGGTCCCGCGGGCATGTTCGAGCAAGACGATGGCGAGAATTGGGGCCAAAGCACGCGGGCCATGAGCGGCGTGGTCAGTCAGAGGTATCCAATCAACTATTCAATTGGTCTCGGACACGGCGAAATGATCAATGACGAAGCTGGGCCGCCGCGGATCGAGACCCGGGTAAATGAACACGCTCAGCTCTGGCACTATCGATCTTGGGCCGACTGGATGGTCGCCTCTAGCTGGGAAGAATTAAGGACCAACCACACGCAGGTGCCAGAGGACCGCGTCTAGCACTGCTTTCCGAACCCAAAAAGCCCGCTGGCGCACGTATGGCTGCGACGGCGGGCTTTCTCTACTGGCACGGAGTCAGATGAACTCGATGTTCGACTCGGTTACCGACTGCCCCGCAATCTCGGGTCGAGAATATCTCTCAACGCGTCACCCAGGAAGTTGTAGCCCATCACCGTAAGGCTAAGGCCAAGGCCGGGCCCGATGATAAGCCAGGGTGCGACGTTGAAGTACTCGCGGTTTCTGGTCGAGAGGTCGATTCCCCATGAAGGTGTTCCGGATGAAACGCCGAACCCCAGGAAAGACAGGGCTGCCTCTACCAGAATTACTGTACCAATAATCGTGCTGAAGGCGACGATTACGTAAGGTAGGACGTTGGGCAAGATGTGGCGTGTGAGAATGCGTGGCGTAGAGGCACCGATTGATTGGGCTGCTTCCACATATGGCAGACCACGTTCTCTGATCACGGCAGCACGGATAACGCGCATGATCCCGAAGAGGAACACCACCATGATGGCCGCTTCCAAGGATCTAAGGTCCCACATAGTGACAAATAAACTGTCCCCGGAGGCGTTGGCACGTCCAAGGACCGAAACCATTATTAGCGCGAGGACAATCGCCGGGAAGGAAGCTAGCACCTCGAGCAATCGCTGGATTACTAGATCGACCCAGCCGCCCATGTAACCGGACACGATGCCAAAAAAGGTGCCGAGGAAGACGGCGCCGGTTGCAGCAACGAGGCCGGCCGCAATCGAGATGCGAGCGCCGAAGATCGTGCGAGACAGCACATCTCTGCCAAGGCTGTCCGTGCCGAGCGGGAACGTCCAGCTTGGATTTTCAAGTCGGCTACCCACGAACTCGCCCGGCGGGTTGGGAGCAAGTAAGTTAGCGAAGACCGCGATCAGGAATACGGTGACGACAAGTAGCCCACCAATTATCCCAAACGGCTTCCGGCGCCAGACCGCCCAGGCACGTGAAAGGTTGTCCTTGAAAGTTCTCTTTTCAGCCTGGATAGAAAAACTCGAATCCAGTGTCCCCTCAGTTGATTGCGCCACTTTCTTGCCCTCTCCTTAGGAATAGCGAATGCGCGGGTCGAGGACTGCGTAAAGCAAGTCAATAATTAGACTGATGGCCATGATCATGGTTGCCGCGTAGAGAGCAAAGATCATTACGATCGGGAAGTCCTTGCTCTGGATCGCTTGCAGAGCCCAGGTGCCTAGTCCGGGCAGACCCATAACCGATTCGAGAATGATTGAACCTCCCAAGAGAAATCCAACTTGGAGGCCCATGAATGTCAAGACCGGTGGCATGGCGTTGCGAACGGCGTGTTTGATAACGACCGCACTCTCGGTGAGACCCTTCGATCGGGCTGTCCGCAGATAGTCCTGGCGAAGAACGTCCAGCATTGCCGTACGGGTTAGACGAAGCAGCGTAGCTGATCCGCCGATCGCCAGCATCAGAGTCGGCGGTACGAACAGCCGAATGTTGTCCCACGGCGCCTCAAGAATCTTGGTTGCTCCAAAGGGCGGGGCGTAGCCGAACCAGCGCGATGGCAGGATAAGCAACAATGTGAGGAGTAAGAAGCTGGGGACGGAGATCCCGAAAATGGCGACCATGCGGACTCCCCAATCCCAGGCTGAGTCCTGTTTTGTCGCCGCTAATATTCCTCCGGTCACCCCGATCAAGCTGGTAAATGTAAAGCTGAGCACGACAATTTCAAGCGTGACAGGCAGCCGGCTCTTAAATTCTGAGGCAACCCCAAGATTGGAGCGAAATGACTTGCCAAAGTCACCGGTAATCGCCCTGCCCGCCCACTTGTAGTACTGGACGAACCAGTGGTCATTGAGGTTATTTTCGGCCCTGAACTGCGCCCGCTGCTCTTCGGTTGAGGACTCGGTGAGAATTGTCAGGGTTAGATCGCCGGGAATCAGACGGAGGGCGAAAAACAAGAAAAAAGAGACCAGGACCAGATTGAGAAGGATCAACATGACTCTGCGAAAAATGTAATTGCTCATGAGACTTGTCCCTTAGGTCCGCTCGGGATCTCGGATCTGCGAAGCACAAAAAGCCGACTGGGATTCCGTGTCGAGCGTCGACACTCTAATTCCTCGAACCACGTATGTCAAACACAGGTGCTTAAACGCTTGAGAAATGGAAAGTGAGGCCCAGATATTTGACTCAAGCACTAGCTTAGGCGCCTTTACTGGTGACGCTAGGCTGCGACAGCAATTCCGCTTCAAGCCGGCATCTTTTTCAAATGGCCATAGCCGGCTACCGAAAAAGGAGACCTGATTGTGCGTCACTTTCTGTTGCTGGGCCTCAGTGGGATCTGCGCCTCAGCAGCCGCTTTCAGTTCTGATCGGTCTACAGCACCGGTTGACGATGAGCCGGAGGACGAGGAGCCCGCGGCCGCGTAACCGGACTGGCAAGTAAGGTCGAGCCTAGTCAGGCGGCTCGACTAACTTCAGGGTCTTTCGCTTGGGAGAAAGGCCCTGAAAGTATTCACGCTCTCAGAGTAATAGAACGGTCAGGCTCGGCATTTCCGATCCGCAGCGAAGCTTTGAGGTTACGGTTACGAGCATTTGGCCCACATAACCCATGTAGACTGATGGTCAGGTATTTTAAGGTTAGTTTCTAGGGAGAGTGACCGCCACGGAAAAGGCCATGACAGATCCGATGACAGAGCCCGGTTGGCAAGCTGCACACGCTCAGCGCTACGTGGCGACGGACGGCGTCGATGGTCACATCTGGAACGGTGTCCCTACCTTATTGCTTTCGACGGTTGGGCGGCGCTCGGGAGACGCATTTACGACGCCGCTTATCTACGGAATCGATGGTGTCCGTTACCTGGTGGTTGCCTCGCGCGGTGGCGCCCCCGACCATCCGCAGTGGTACAAGAACCTGGTGGCACAGCCTGAGGTTCAGGTTCAGGTCCTCGGTGACCGGTTTACGGCTCAAACCCATACGGCTACGCAGGACGAGAAGCCGCGACTGTGGCAGATTATGGCGGCCATTTGGCCAAGCTATGTCGAATATCAGACACGAACCAGCCGAGACATTCCAGTTGTAGTCATCGAGCGAATTTGAGGGACGAAGGGCGGCACCGGGTTTAAGCAGTCAAAGTCACGCTTCTGCCCGGCCTGGACTATCCTCTTGGTCATCGGCGAGGTTGATTAGCCAACGACCGAACAGGATCCGAGCCAGACTGATGCAGGTCGCTGCGATGAGGACCAGCACTGAGTTTGCAATTACGTTGGTGCCGATAACCAGGCCAAGAACCGTTCCTGCGGCAGGGGGATGCTCCGTCTCAATCGCTGCCATCACTAGCATGGTGGTTCCAACCGCGGCGGCGGCAAAGAAATCCGTTACGATTACCGTCGCGAAGGAAGCCCCAGCAACATCGAGAATTCCGGCCACAATTAGCCCAAACGTGGCGCCAACGAAGTGGCCGCCCACGACGCGTCGTGGGCGTGCCATGGTTGAATGTGGTGTCATGAAGACGATAACGGCGCTGGAGGCAATGGCCGTGATGATTGCCACATTGGCGAGAGTCCCGACAATCGCTAGGACCACGCTCAGGGTCAAAGCTGCCAGAACAGCCTGAGCTGAATAACGGTGCTTTTGGCGCAGGAAAATTCTGGTCAAGCAGGACGATTCGCTGCCAAGTGAACATCAGGTGGCCTCCTGTGTGCGGCTAAAGCCCAGGCCGCGGTTGCCGCCAAGAGATCGGTATAGATGCTGGCATTCTACAAAGATTTGTGATTGCAATTGTCATCACTATCTCTCGATCCACTCTGAATCCAGCCCTGCGACGCCGCCAAGGACTACGATATATTGAATTGCCCGCGCTGTTGAAATGCAGGCACTGTACCGACGCGACGCGTGGGATTTGCTTCAAGTTCTTCTCTCGCGGCTGGAGATTAAGGAGCGGTTCTGGATTTTAAACTGACCCCTGAGCAACTCAACCTGAAACAGGATGCCGCGCGCTTTGCCGCGGATGCCACTGACCGTGAGTCAGGTGGCCTGGAGGATGATCTGGTGGGCCGAGATCGGGACGAGTCCTTCTCTCCGGATCTCTGGAGCGCCTACGCGAGTTTTGGAGTTCAGGGACTGCCTTTTCCGACGGAGTACGGCGGTGGCGATGCGGACGTTATCGCAACCGTGGCCGCGATGGAAGGGCTCGGCTACGGCGGCCGCGATAGTGGGCTACTCTTCGCGATCAACGCTCAAATGTGGAGCGTTCAAATGCCTATTTTGACCCATGGCGGTGACGATCTGAGGCGGCGCTATCTGCCGGGACTAATCGACGGTTCGCTGCTCGGCGGGCACGGCATGAGTGAACCCGATTCGGGCTCGGATGCCTTTAGCTTGCGGACGACCGCGGAGAAGCGCGGTGAAGACTACGTTTTGAATGG
Source organism: Dehalococcoidia bacterium (assembly GCA_965219205.1). GTDB lineage: Bacteria > Chloroflexota > Dehalococcoidia > DSTF01 > WHTK01 > WHTK01. Next base: position 846,174 of record CBDCMQ010000009.1, on the reverse strand, counting down.
CACCAAGACCTTCGTGACCAACGGCCCCAGCGCTGATATTTTCTTGGTCTTTGCAACCGTCGATCCCAGCGCTGGTTTCATGGGTCTGTCTGCATTTGTCGTGGAGCGGAGCACGCCTGGAATCGAAGTTACGAAGGTCAGCAAGCTTGGGCTTCGGACCGCTGAGATGGGTAGGTGTTCCTTGATGACTGCGTGGTATCAAGCGAGCAGAGGCTGGCCCAGAAGGTGCGGGGTCGTCAATTTTCAATGCTTCGCTGGAATGGGAGCGGGCGGCAATTCTTGGCTGCAACGTTGGCAGCATGGCATTCCAATTGGAGCGCTGTTTCGATTTCGCAGCTGAGCAGCGGCGGCTTGACACCCCATACGCCACGATGGCCTCGGTAGACCACCGATTGGCCGAAATGAAGCTGCGCCTGGAGATGGCCAGACTGATGATCTATCGCGTCGCCTGGCTGAAGCAGACGCTGGGTAGATGTCCCGCTGAGGCCGCGATGACGAAACTCTACGTTAGTGAGGCTTGGAACCAATCCAGCCTTGACGCGATTGATATCCACGGAAACGTTGGCCTTTTGACAGAGAGTGGCCTCGAAAGAGACCTCCGAGACTCAATGGGAGGGCTAATCTACTCCGGTACCTCCGAAATCCAGCGCAACATTATCGCCAGGCTGCTCGGTTTGTCACGGAGCTAGGGTTTGGCTTTTCTTTTATCCCAACTGCTCACCAAGAGTGCCGCCAAGAACTGATCCAAGGAAGCGCTTGACGGGAACCAACGGAGCATGACCTACGGCGAGTTGGACCAGTTGAGCAACCGGATGGCAAGGTCGCTACGACATCGCGGCGTGGAGCGAGGAGACAGAGTAGCGATTTATTTAGACAAGTCCATTGAGGCGGTGGTCAGCATCTTCGCCGTTTTGAAGGCTGATGCAACCTACGTGCCACTCGACTCGGCTGCGCCGGTCCCGCGGCTGACCTACATCACGCACAACAGCGAGGCTCGCGTCCTGATCAGCTCGCCGTCGAAGCAGCAGCGTATAGAGCAAATCTTTGCAGAGGACCAGTCAATGGAGTCTTTGGTCCTGGTAGATGGCTCGACCGATTTTCAAGTGACGGACTGCGAGGTCATTTCCTGGGCGGATGTGCTTGGTGAGTCGAGCGATGATCTGGAACAACGAAATACCGAGGACGATCTTGCGTACATCCTCTATGCGTCCGGTTCGACCGGAGACCCGAAGGGTGTGATGATTTCTCACCGCGATGCACTAACCTTCGTCGATTGGGCATTCCAGGCATTGGACCTGAGCGACAGGGGCCGGGTATCGAGTCATGCCCCGTTTCATTTTGACCTGTCTATTTTCGACATTTTTGCTACGATCGAGGCTGGTGCGACCCTCTGTCTTATTCCCCAGGACACTGCCAGATTCCCCACGGAGCTGGGCCGTTGGATCGCTACACAACGGATTACAGTCTGGTACTCCGTGCCGTCGGCGCTTGTCCTGCTCTTACAGCGTGGGCAACTGGAGGGCCTGGATCTTTCCAGCCTGCGCGCCATCATGTTTGCTGGCGAGGTTTTTCCAAGTAAGCATTTGCGGTCGCTGATGCAGCAGATCTCCTCGGCTACGTACATTAATCTTTACGGCCCAACGGAAACCAATGTAGTGACTTGGTTTCGCCTTACCGAGCCGCCGGCCGGAGATGAGCCGATACCGATCGGCAAAGCCTGCGCCAACATGGAGGTGTTTCTGCTTAATGAAGCCGGTGAGCGGGTTACGGAGCCAGCCGAGCAAGGAGAACTTTATGCTCGTAGCCCGACCGTCGCGCGCGGCTACTGTGGCGATCCGGGTCAAACGGCTAAGGTCTTTCTGCCAAACCCCCTTGATCCCTCAGATCCGGCCCCGGTTTATAAGACCGGCGACCTTGCTTCGCTTGATTCGGATGGCAACATTCTTTTCCTTGGCCGTGTAGACCAGCAGGTGAAGGTTCAAGGTTATCGGATTGAACTGGGCGAAGTGGAAGCCGCGATCATGAGTCATGCCGATGTTGAAGAAGCAGCAGTCCTAGCCCTTGACGACAGCCGGCTTGGAGCCTATCTCAAGGCGTTCGTTGTGGTGAGGACCGGCCGTACGCTCGCGACAGAAGATATTAAGCGCCATTGCTCAGCTATCCTGCCGGCCTACATGATTCCTGCAACGATCGATATGCCAGAAAGCCTGCCAAAAACCTCAACCGGCAAGACCGACCGCGTGGAATTGAGAAAGCGTGGCTAATTAAATTCGATAGATTCCAGAATGCGGTACTTGTTGGAAAAGACCGGTTGTTTCTGGTCACGCGACATCTCGCTGAAATTCTCCGACCGCGTGGTCAGGGTCGAGACGACGTACATTAGCTCCTGCTCAAGTGACGTTTCAAACTCCAGCGAGTAGGCCACCATGTCCGAGTTTTCATTACCGGGGCCATAGCGGGGCAGGGCGAGGGCCCGGCTGGCCTCGAGTCTGGTGCCTAGCTGCTTCGCATATATGCCATGGCTGGTGTCGGCGCGGGCGGGGTTGGCAAGTGAGCGGTCGATGGCCCAGGCTGCAAGGAAGGCGGAATACATGGCGAGGACGATGCCGATTGAGAAGACCGGGTCAACAAATGCGGCGGCGTCACCGACCAGGAAGTAACCGGGCCCGGCGAGTTTGGCCGGTTTGTAAGAATAATCACGGATGACGTGAAAGCTGTCATCGATGTATTCGGCCTCTTCGAGCAGCTGATTGAGGACTGGTACGCCGGCGCAACGCTCCAAGAACAACGACTTCAGCTCCGTCATGCCGCGGTAGTTTCGAACGTCGTCCCTCGGCAGGACAAAGCCGACGCTTGTGCTTTCGCGCATCGGGATATGCCATGACCAACCCCATTGGTCGACACTGGAAACAAACGTCGTGGGTGGAGTCGAGCGAAGCTGGTCAAAGGCGTAAGCACGTCCGTCAGCGGCAATGTACTTCGAATCGCGGAAGTAACCCCCAAGGCTCATGAATTGGAAGCCCTCATCCATTTCCCGGATGCCCAGCTGGCGAGCCAGGACAGCGCCTTGGCCACTGGCGTCAACAACGAATCGGCAAGCAATTTCACCAGTTTGGCTGTCGTCTATTGTCGAACGGAAGTTCACTCGGGAGCCCGCATCGCCGCCAAGGGTCGTGGCGGTAACGGCGGTCTCTTCGAAGACTTGGACGGCCGAGTCGCGGGCGTGGTCGAGAAGGATTTGGTCGAAGCGTTCGCGTTCAGCGTGTAATGCTGGGCGTTGGTAGCCAAAGTCACTGAAACGCATCTGGCGTATGGTGTCGTTCCAGATCACAGTCCCGCCGGCCTTTTGGATAAAGCCCTCGGCATCAATCTTCTCGGTGACACCGGAGAGGTCAGCGTACTTCCAAAAGTGGGGGATTAGGCTCTCGCCAACGACAAATCGGGGATGCTTCTCCTTTTCAATCAGGACGACGTCATAGCCCCTCTGGGCGAGCAACGTCGCCGCCGTGCTGCCGGCCGGGCCACCGCCAATGACGACGACATCAGAGCGGTTGGGAATACACATCACTGCCTTCATCGTACATGGAATAGCAGGGTCCAGGGTAGCGCTTGTACTCGTCCAGTAGATGCCGGACACTTACCTCCTCTCGGTGAATGCTAGCAGCCACTCTTGCGGCGTTAGATGGCCAAGGGCCTGATGGGGCCGGTAAGTGTTGTAACGCTGCTCCTGTTGGAGCAGCTGGGTTCTCAGTTGGCTGAGCGAGTCGGGTGGGTCAACCAACTGGTAAAGCTCCTCTTTGTGGGTGCGCTGGGCTCGTTCCAGGCAGCCGTTGAGCTTGGGGGAGCGTGGTGGCAGCACAAAAAGCCGCAGCCCCTTCTGCTCACAGGCGGCCTCAAACTCGGCCCTGAACTCAGAGCCACCGTCCACCTGGATCGCCTTCACCGGACCCGGCATACGCTCGATGACCGTATCGAGGAAGTCGCGCGCCGTGCCGGCGGTAGCGCGGCCGTAGACACCCAAGACGTCCCAGCGGCTGACAATATCACGCGCCGAGAAGTGCTTGTAGGCATGGGTAATACCGGTCCAGCGCACGTCGGCGCTGTCCACCTGAACCAGATCTCCCGGCGCCTTGACGACGTAGTCTTTGGGCTTACGCACGGCATAGGGCCGCACCTGAGGCCGAGAGACGATGCAAGGGTCCTTCAGACTCGCAGGCCCCAGTTTGCCTTGGCGTCTGAGCCGGCTGAGGATGCGGCCCACCATCGAGACCGAGATAGTGACCCCTTGGCGTCTGAGGATCGGCTGTAGCTTGTCTTTGCCCCAGACGGGATTGTCTTGGCGCAGGCGTAGCACCGCTGCTTCGAACTCTAGGCTCCAAGTCGGCTTGCGGACCTGGTGTGGCCTATGGCTGCGGTCTTGCAGACCCCGCGGACCCTGGAGCCGGTAGCACTCTAGCCACTGGTAAAGGGTTGAGCGGCTGCGTCCAAAGCGTCTTGCCGTCAGACTCACCTTCTCGCCGTGATCCTTGTGCCACTCAACAGCCCTGAGGCGCGCCTTCGCCTCACGTGATAGTCGTGGCTCCTCCCTGCCTTCCTGCGCTCCCTCTGGGAGGAGACGAGCCAGGGTTGGACCGCCTGGGATGATCGACCCGTACGTCTGCATTGGGACTCCGTATCGTCCCCGCCTTCTCATCATTGTCGTGTACGGCATCTTTCTGAACGAGATCAGCGCTCGCTAGTGCCAGCGACTGATTTGAATCAAGGAAGCGCGAGATGTCTAAACTTGAGTTGTTCGTACTCCGTCAGCACCGGGGAGAGTTAATGACTACAACCAACGCAGAAGAACTACTCCGAAGTTTTATCATTGCGGAATTTGGCCACAAGCTGGAGAGTCCCGACTTTAGCGCCGACCTCGACCTGCTCGGAGAGGGTGTGATTGATTCCATGGGCGTCATGCAAATCACTACCTTTTTGGAGGGGAAACTGGGCCTGACTGTTGGCGACAGTGATATTGTGCCCGACAACTTCCGCTCTCTCGAAGCTCTTATCGGCTTCGTTCAATCGAAGAGTTGAATCCGGAATCCTTTGCCAGGGGATGGGCCCTAGATAAACGATGGTTGCTTGATTAATAGACTGGCCATTCTTGACCAGTTGGATTTCGAGGGACGAGCCGGGACTGATACCGGCAGACTTTTCTTCGTGAGCGCCGCGCTTGGTGGCTCTCAGGGCGACAATTTTAAATGGATTCCGGTGGGCTGCTTTTAATCACACCAAGCGAACTCTATATACGTCTATAATAGTATGCGAAACCAAATTTTCTGAGCCTCGTGCCTGATGGGCAACGGCTCTGGTCTTGCCGGGGAGGTTCGATGTCGGGATTCCAGATATATGGAGCAGGCAGAGCTGGGGATGGAACTAGCACCAACATTCTTACGTTAGGCCAGGTTCTCAAAGACACGGGAGCTTGGATCTTCGTGTGGCGCGAGGAAGTTTATTCCAACATTCAGACTCGTGACACTGGTTTTTGCATGCGCGCATCGGATAGTCCCATATTCGGGCCGGACGACGAGTACGATATTCTTCAGGCTTTCGACCAGGGTGCCTTTGTCGATATCGCCGACGAAGGTCGCATACCACCAATCACCCGGTTACGCCAGAATGGCGTCCTACTCTTTGACTCCTCGAAAAGGCTCGATTACCCGAATGCCGGTCACGAAGTTAAAGCAGAAGCCTTCCAGGACATCGCGGATCAACGTAACTTTCGCGTGTTCAGTTTGCCGATGGGGCAGTTAGCGAAAGAAAAATGTGAGCGCTACATTGTGCGCGCAACTATAGCGATTGGCGTTTTGTCCCAAATGATGGACATTCCAGAGGAAGCCATACTGAGCCGTTTTGCCCGCAGTTTTGGTGATGGAAGCGAGATCTATCAGCTCAACGAAAAGGCCCTGCGTATCGGTCAGGACTACGCGCGTGCAGAAGGATGGGAGCTTCCCGATCTAAAAGTTCCCTTCACGCCGCAACCCGGTGATGCCAGGCAGATAATTATCGGCGACGAAGCTGTAGCAGCGGGCTCCATCGTGGCCGGCTGCCGAGTTTATGCCGGCTACCCTATTACTCCGGCCACTGAGGTCCTGGAGTACATGGCCGAAAAGATCCAAGCCTTTGGTGGGGCCGTCATCCAGGCTGACAGCGAAATGGCCGCGGCCCACCACGTCATTGGCGCTGCGGTGGCCGGGGCTCGCAGCATGACCGCCACCTCTGGCCCGGGCTTTTCTCTGATGCAAGAAGCAATTTCCGCCGGCGGTATTACCGAGACCCCCATGGTTATTGTCCTTTGTACGCGAGGTGGCCCCGGTACAGGACTACCGACACGCATCGGTCAAGAAGAACTAAATGAAGCTATCTTTGGCGCCCACGGCGATATCGCTCGAATCGTGCTGTCCACCAGCGAGCCGGAAGACAGCTTCTACATGATGGAGCACGTCTTCAATCTTGCTGAACGTTACCAGTGCCCGGTGTTCCTGATGGTTGATCAGATGCAGGCGCAGTCGAGTTACACGATTCCAGCTCTTGATCCGTCAAAGTTTGTCATTGACCGGGGAAAAATGCTTGACGCCGACGAGATTGCCGCGCGTTACGGAAGTAACGGCAAGTCGTACCTCCGCTATGAGTTAACCGACGACGGCATCTCGCCCCGCGTCGTGCCAGGCACGCGTGGCGTTGCTAACTACTACGTCAACACCAACGAGCACACCGAGGACGGATACATCACCGAAGAAGAGACGGTCCGCCAGCTCATGATGGACAAACGCTTCAAACAGCGCATGGAGCTCATCGCTCAAGATGAGCAGTTGCCAAAATCGCATTTGTTTGGCGATCCTGAAGCCAGCATCGGCTTTATAGGTTACGGCGGCGTCTACGGCCAGATCCTTGAAGCCATGGAACGCTTGGACGCACAAGGGCAAAAGGCCAAATTCCTAGAAATTAGAACTCTCTGGCCGTTTCCAGGGGCCGAAGTTAAAAAGTTTATTGACAGTTGCACAGCGGTCTACATACCTGAGTACTCGGCAGGCGCCCAGCTGCGAGGCCTAATTCAACGTGAGGCGACCGGCCCGATGCCGCGCAAATTGCATTCCATCCTCCGTTACGACGGCAGGTTCATAACACCGGGCTTCATCCTAAATGCAATGAAGGAGACTTAGTATGGCAATTGATACCGAGCTGCCGTTAGCAAAGGCCGACATTACCGGCTCAGGCGCTTGGTGGTGCTTGGGCTGTGGTGACTTTGGCGTGAACTCGGCGGTTCAGCAGGTAATCATGAGCCTGGTGAACGAGTCGGGCATGCCGCTCGAGGATATTTTCGCCTTCTCCGGCATCGGCTGTTCCAGCAAAGAACCGGAGATGCTCAAGGTTAACGCCTATCAGGGCCAGCACGGCCGCTCTTTGCCGGTCGCTATCGGACTCGCGATCGCCAACCCTGGCCTGAAAGTGCTTGATTTTGGCGGAGACGGCGATAGTTACGCGATTGGCATGGAACATTTCATGCACGCGATGATTCGCAACGTGAACGTCACGCTCATCGTCATGAATAATCAGGTGTATGGCCTGACTAAGGGTCAAGCATCGCCGACCGCGCACACCGGTCTCAAGACCGGCTCGACGCCGGACGGCAAGAAGGGACGTTCGGTTAATCCCCTGCGCCTCGCGATCAGCGCCGGAGCGGCATTCGTCGGTCGCGGTGTTTCTTGGCAGCGCAAAGAACTCGTGGAGTTGCTGACCAAGGCGATTAACACGGAGGGCTTTTCGCTCGTCGATGTTTTCTCTCCCTGTGTCACTTACCATCGCGAACCTGGATTCCGAGGCAGCGGGCCAATTTTTGACTGGTACCGCCAGAACTATGTCCTGGATATCAAGGAAGCTTGGGAAGGCATGAGAGACCAGGTTTTCACCGCGGACGAAGTGGCGCAGCTGCCGGCCGAGTACGATCCGGCTAGCCCCGATGCCGCCCTGGCCGGACTTCGTCTGATCTCGGAAGCAGCAAAGATGGGACGCGAAGTCACCGGTCTGCTGCTCGAGGATTCAAGCCAGCCGACCATGGCCGAGAACCTCGGCGTTTCGGCGGCAACCGCGCCAGTGTTGGCTGACATTTCCGTCGGATCAAATGTCGCGGACTACCAGCGCTTGCTTGCTGAAATGCGCTAACGAGCCGCTGCCTGGGCGCCGAACCGCCTGTAGCGAAAGTTAATCGATGCGCGGGATGGTTCGTCGCACCTCGTCGATGGCCGCTTGTAGATCTTCAACGGTGCGTTCCTGCTGTGGCTGTACAAACGCGAAAACGCAGCGCGCAACCTGGCGGCCAAGGGATTCTTGTAACAGAAGCGCATACGTCGCCCCTTGTAGCCGGTAACGGGTCATTGCCGCATCGATAGCCGCGTGGCTCTCCAGGGAGTCAGTCTTGTAGTCGACCACTACCAGGCCGTCATCCGACTCGTAGAGCAGGTCGATAAAGCCTTCAACTAAGGTTCCATTGATCGGGGCTGAGACATAGACTTCACGCCAGAATCGGCGCGAGGCAATGGCCTCCTGCACGGCCTTTGACTGACGTGCAGCTTCGGCGAATTTAGCAACTTCTCCCCGACGATCATCGATTCCCTCTGCTGTCGCCTGGGCCCGCGCCGTGTCTAGAATTCCGTCGCCGGTCGCGAGGTCGATCGATTGCAACACAGCGTGAACCGCACGCCCAACCGAGGTGCCGGCCCGCCCCTTGCGCCACGGGGCTGCTTCCTCGCTTTGCTCGTCCTTGTCGTGGATCAGAATCTCGGGCTCGGCAGGCGAGGGCCTGGAGATACCTGTCGCGGCGAGCAGCGGCATTCGTGCTCTAGTGGCGATTAGCCGATGCCTCTCCTCCTGCCATGCATCGCGGTCAGCGGCGGAATCGGCGCGAGCCGTGGCAACGACAACCGGATGACTTGGTTGTTTTTCCGAGACCAGTGCCAGCCTCCAGAGACCGGGCTCCTCGTTGCTGACGGCGTATAGGCACTCCGCGGCGACGCACTGGTTCTTTTCGTGGCGCTCGGCGTGCGACCGATCCTTTCGGTCCTTTATGTGAAAGACGCTGGTTATGAGGTGGTCCCGGGCCCGTGTTGCGGCAACATACAAAAGCCGGTCGGTCTCTAGGCGCTGCATCGCATCTTCGCGCGACTTCGCCCGCGTATAACCAGCCGTTTCAAAATACCTAGATCCGGAGCCTACCCGTACCTCCGCGCTGTCCTTATCCTGCCAAAGAACCGCTGGGCTTTCATTGTTGGGCCTGGCACTCAAACCTGCCAAGAACACAATCGGAAATTCCAATCCCTTGGAGGCGTGAATGGTCATAATTCGCACCGCGTCGGTGTCGTCCTCAGTGACGTTGCTTTCGCTCACTTGGGCCTGCTCTTCGGCCTGCCGGTCCATGAATTGGACAAATTGCCTCAGGCTGCGGCCGCCGGCCCTTGCGAAGGCGCGCGCCTGCTCATGCAGAAATCGCAAACGCTGCCACGATTCACGTGGTCGACGATTCGCGAAGGCGACTTGATAAAGTCTGCGCCCTCGGATTACCCTGTCCACCATCTCGGCTGGGTTTAGCCACCATCTCTCTGCATTCAATTTCTTCAAGGCGGTCATCGATTGCCCAACGATGTCGTCCTCGGGATGGCCGCTCGGGGGCTCGCGTCGGAAATCCCACGATCCACCCGCGGCACTAAACCGGAAAAGGTCGCGATCGCTGCAACCGAAACCTGATGACCTTAGCGCGGCCACAACCGCTACTTGATCCGTCGGGTCATCGATGGCAGCAAGAATATTCAGTAGGTCGCGAACCTCCTGGGTTTCGAACAGCAACGATCGACTTTCGATTTGAGATGGAATCCCGATTTCCTGGAGGGCCTTCTCCAGGTCGGGCAAAACCGACCGCGTTGGCATTAGGATTGCGATGTCGGAAAAACGGGGTTGGCGCCAATCAGTTTCAGCGTCAGCGCGAACGCGCCAGAGACCAAGATTTTCACCTTCGTCCTTGACCTGAGCCACAAGGCCCGCAATCCTGCTCGCCTCTATAGCGCGCATTGTATCGGCCTTGAATTCGGGTGACGGCAAGGGTTCGCCCAAAAGGTGGACGGAGACAGGCGAGCGTTCGTCACCGCCTCGCCAGGCTTTGAGCGATTCGAATTCAACCTGGCCTACGGCCTCTTCGCCTGAACTGGTTCGGTCGAGCCGGAGGAGACTACCCAACGTGTGGTTTACCCAGTCAAGAACAGATGGAACAGAGCGAAAGTTTTGTACCAAGTGTGCGGTGGTTCCTGTCGGAGAACCGCCAAAGCGCCGCGCGGCGGAGTGATAAAGTTCAATGTCTGCGCGGCGAAATCGATAAATCGATTGCTTAGGGTCGCCGACAAAAAACAGCCGGCCCTGCGGCACTCTCACTTCATGCCAAGGCTTCTGGCCAGCTTCCGGATCATCGCTGGCGATCAGGACGGCAATTTCGATTTGAATTGGGTCCGTATCCTGAAATTCGTCGATTAAAAGAGTGTGGTAGCGCTGAGTGAGCTCACGACGCACGGCCGGATCTCCAGCCAGCAGGTTTCGCGCCAAGATCAGCCGGTCATGATACTCGAGCGAACCCTGGGCTACGCGCTGGTTGCCATATTCGATGACGAAGGTCTGGATCGCAGTTAGCAAAGGGCCGAGGAAGGCTGATCTCAGTCGAGAGAGAAGATCGTCGCGGGCTTTCTCTGCTGACCGGCCGGCCGCTCGTATCGATGCCAAGGCCGCGCCCTGCCAGTTGGACTTGGACCCTTTTCCGTTGCCGACTGCAAGTTTCTGTTGCAGTGCTAGTAGCCAGATCAAATGCTCCTCGGCCGCGGCGACCTCATCCGATGTCGCGGCAGCTTCCAAGCTCGCTTGCGAGCGGCGCAGGTCTTCAATAAAGGCTTCTTGCGACACCAGCGCTTGGAAGGCGCGGTCGGATTCCTGTCCCGGCTTTAGCTCGCTTCGCAAACTCATTGCCTTTTCCAATCCGGGTATGATTGCGGCAGCGGAGATTGGTGGCATCTCTGGGCGTTCAAAGCGCGCGCTGAGGACTCGATCCCAGTTTTCATGAAAACTTCGGGCAATCATCCGAAGGTGATTCACAGTGAGCCCCGATATGAGCCCCCTGACCAGAGCTCTGGCGATTTCAGGGTCACCGTTGCCGTCTTCAAGTAAATCTTCTAGGAAGCGCTGCCAACGCTCCTCAAAAGCAATCGAAGCGCTGACCTCATCGTGCAAGGTAAGCTCGGGCGGGAGACCGGCTTCGATCGGAAAAAGAGCAAGAATGCGTTGAGCAAAGCTGTGCAGAGTCTGGATTGAGCTTAGGTCGATCGCGTCCGCCGCGCGGTCGCAAAGAGTTCGCTGTACCTCGTCGAAATCCTGATAATCGCTGCCTTCACCGCGAGCGGCGCGCACCAACTCTAGCCTTACTCGCTCCCGCAGCTCCGATGCCGCGGCGTTTGTAAAAGTGATCGCGGCGATGCTCGGCAAGGCAACACCATCAGCGACCAACCGGATGATACGCTGCACGAGCTCTCTTGTTTTGCCGGTTCCCGCTCCCGCCTCGACAAAGAGCGTTTGTTTGGTCTGGGACCGAATGGCAACTCGCTCCGCCTCGTCTTCCGGAAGCCGATCAGGCATCGGCTTCTTGCTCTTCAGTGGCCGCCTGGCTGCCTTTCTCGGAGAGCCCGACAAAGGATGCTAGCCCCGGAACTGTTTGGCGCTCTTGCCAGGCCCGCGCGCGGTCGCCAGCGGGACAAATAGGGTCGTAGGGACAGAACTGACAGTTTTCGTAGCTCGTGCGGTGGCGTCGGGCATCGAATTGCGTTTTGCCCGGAACCGGCGGGAACTCGCCGGCGTCGACGATACCGGCCAGCACTTCGAGGGTTTCGCCGAGCGCGGCCTCGTCCTTTCGCTCAAGCTCATAGCCCACTCGATCGAATTGCTCGCGTTCACTGGTCAACCAGTAGTAAGCGCGCACCGGTGTTTTGCCAGCGCCAAGCGCGCGGCGGGCAGCCAGAGCGTATATCGGCAATTGAAGGAGCCGTCCGCCCGCTAGACGGTCGACGCTCTCGGACGTCTCTCTAAGGCTCCTACCTGACCCGCTCTTGTAGTCGTATACGATAAGAGTGCCGTCATCAGACTTGTCGACCCGGTCGATGCGCCCGCGGAACGCCAGACTGCGGTTCTGGCCAAGCTCGATAGCAACGGATTCCCAGGAATCCGCATCTAACTTTCCCTCTCGATCGAGATCTCCGAAGGAATGCTCTGCCTCAAGGAACCTAGCCTGTGAACCCGCCCTCACCTTGGTATCAGCGTCCAAGAAAGCCACTAGGTCGCGCCGTATGCGCGTACGGTCAACTTTCCATATGAGTTCGCCGCCGGTGATTCCGCGCTCGTGCGCCCGATCGCACTCTTCATCGGCGATGGCAGCTAGACGATCAGCGTCGCGCTGTTGCCAGGGTTCGTCGGGCTCCAGGCTACGTCCTTGCCCTTTGGTCTCGTTAAAGAAGAGTTCCAACGAATCGTGGATGATATTGCCTCGGTCCGCGCCGGAGATGCGCACGATTTCCTCCGGCCGAACGGTTTCCCGCACCCGGACAACCTGATCAAGAAAGTAGTGAAACGGACAAGATGCCAACAGCTCGAAAGAGGTTGGAGAGTAGTTTCGAGTCGAGTCGAGTAATACTCCGCTGCCCACGGCTCCGGAGCGCAGTCCAAGCTCCACCGGGCCTATTTTTGCGCGGCGCGACCATGGGGCTAGCCTTGACGTTGCCGTATCAAAGGCCGCGACGAAAGATGGCTCATTTCCAAGGAAGTGAGCTTTAACGTCCGGAAAACTCAATAGGCTGCGCAGTTCCCATTCTTGGCTTGAGGCAACCGAAAGGCTTGGGGTCGCGAGGGCCTGCTGGAAAGAGGCGAGGGTCGTCAGCCACGGCGCTATTCGCAGTTGCGCAAAGTCATCGCTCGACATTTGGTCACCCTGCAGCAAAGCTGCAGATTCCAGGAGCCATCGCGATGGTGTGTTTGTGCTCTGCGAGCGCAGACTGGACTGAGGAAAACACAACGTCCGTTCTTTGCTGGACGCGAGGGCGGCGAGATAATCGCAGCGGAGCTCAAACCGCCTGGCAGCTCGCTCCGGCAGCCGCAACACTTCGCGCTGGCGGTCTGGTATCAGCGGATCCTCACGCGTCGGGGCCGGCATAGCGCCCTCGACCATGCCCAAAACGAATATGTGATCAAAGTCCATTCCGCGAGCGCTCTTGAGAGAGCCGATTAAAATGCCGTCACCGTAGCGTCCAAGGCGACCACTGGCATCCTGGAGCGCGTCTTCGATTAAACGCGCGAGCAACTGCCGTGATTCGTCCCGGCTGAGGTTCTTTGCTGACGAGTCTGACCCACTCTGGTTATCCCAAAGCGACTCCGCACTGGCGGCTGATTCCAAACGCCGGCGGATTTCCTGGTATGCCTCCAGCTCGGAATCGTTTTTCCCATCCAGTAGCGGCGCTTTCACTGCCGAGGAACCGGTCCAGCAAACCTAAGGCCCAACGGACAAGGTCGCTCATCGAGGCGCTCGCGGGTGTCTGCAGCCGGCGCTCCAGCTCTTCAAGGAACGCACCAAGCCCGGTTGCAGCGGTCGCATCAGACGGTTGACGCCCTTCTCGCTCGGCCCAGGCTTGCAGCCGACGGCTGAATTGTCGGACGCCGCCAACAATCCCCGAGTCACGTGATATCTGGTCCCACCTATGTCCCGGGATCCAGCGGCCCTGGTTTGGGCCACTATTGGTTTGAATAATTGGGCCCGAGGTCAGCCAGTCCATAACAGCTTCACGCCTAAAATTAGAGTCTGGGAGCTTCAACATTCCGATGAGCAGGCGTCCGGCTACTGAAGATGCCAACGGTCGAAACGGCGGACCGTTGAAGGGTATCTCCGCGGCCGTCAACTGCTCCTGGAGCAGCGGGGCGTATAGCTCGCTGGACCCAAACCGCACACCGATTCGATAAAGTGGTGTGCCGTTTGAGGCGGCATCAAGGCTCAGGCGGACTACGCTGCGCACCTCTTCTTCGGCATCGATCGTGCGTAGGACAGCGGTGGCCGTCGGGGGTTTACCGGCGTTCGCCACGGGCTGTGGCCCGATTTTTAAGCGCTCGGCCAGCTCGGCAGAAGCCCGGTCGCACCTGCGTCAAACGTTTGACCTAGAATGATGTCGATCGGCTCGCGCCTCATGAACTGCTCTATGAAGGCTGTCTCGGCAGGGCTGAGAGAGCGCGGCAGATAAAGTAGCAGTCGGCCGAGGTCTCCGAGTGCGGCCGAGCCGTCTCGCACGGCTTCGGTCACGGCTTCGGCCAGGTCCTCCAGGTCGAAAGCGTTTTTTGTGAGTTCTCGAAAACGTCGAAAGAGTGTTACGAGCTGAGCATTTTTGTCAGAGCTCCTGGCAATCTGGTTCAGCGTGACTTCGGAAGCAAGCCGTAGGTCTCGGAACGTGGCGGTGAGAGCACTCTCGGTCGCAGGGTGGTCGCTTACGCTTTCAAGAATTCCTCTGTGCCCGATCAGAACGGCCCGAACCGCCTCGGCTCTATGCCAGGCCGTCAATGGAAGCTTGTTTTTAGCCAGTCTCGGTGAGCCGAGCAGCTCAGCCACGCGAGGCAGAACCAGAAAGCGGATATTCACCACGCTACTGGCGCTGCCGAGACGGCGCCGCAGCGAAAGGCCGGTGTAATTCGATGGGACGATAACCGTGACTGGTGCCAAAGGGTCGGTCTTTTTTGCCTCGTCGATCATCGCCACAAGGGCGCTAAACGCGGGCTCGCCGTAGGGCACCATTTCAAATGACATTGGCTAGCCTTTCCGCCTTCCATTCTATCGGGCGGAGCCCCCGAGGCGAGTCAAAGTCTAGCGACGAAATGAAATTTACGCCCGCAGTTGGCCTTTGTAAGATCGAGTGTAAAGGCCGCAGATCTTGCCAGTGCCGCTCTAATGGACGTTGACCCCTCAGGCCTGTTCAAACTACTGTCTGAAGGGCTGGTATTCAGGTTTCCGGAAGGGATGATTGTGTCTGATTTACGATTCGTCCACGCCGCAGACCTCCATCTCGACAGCCCCTTTACCGGTCTCAAGACAGCGACTCCAGCCCACATCACCGCCCGTCTGCTCAACGCAACCTTTGAGGCTTATGACAGGATAATCGATTTTTGTCTGACCGAGAAGGTTGAGGCGCTCCTCATCGCGGGCGATATCTACGACGGAGCCGATCGGAGCCTGAGGGCCCAGCTTCGGTTTGTCGATGGTCTGAAGCGTTTGGATGCGGCCGGTATCAGATCGTTCATTTGTCATGGCAACCACGACCCGTTAAATGGCTGGCAAGCCAGGCTCGATCTCCCTCCCGGTTGTCACCAATTCGGTGAGTTGGTCGCGGCGGTCCCTTTCGATCCAAGCGATCCTTCGAGGGCCACCGTTCTCGGTGTGAGTTACCCGAAACGCGAGGTCAAAGAGAATCTCACGGGTGGGTTTGGAACCACCGCGCGGCAGGGATTTTCGATCGGCCTTTTGCATTGCAACGCCGGGGGCAATTCTGAGCACGCTTCTTATGCTCCCCGCACGGTTTCTGAGCTTGCCCAGACCGGGATCGACTACTGGGCTTTGGGTCATGTCCATAATCACCAAATCCTCAACTCCCAGAATCCCACCGTTGTTTACCCCGGCAATACCCAGGGACGGCACATAAATGAGTCAGGCGCGCGTGGCGTCTACTTGGTTGAGGTCAATTCGGCCGGACGGGTCAAGGCCGACTTCCACGAGACAAGCGTCCTAAGGTGGGAAACGTCATCGGTAAGCATTGAGGGGCTGGAAACAGAGCAGTCTCTGCTGGATGCCATAGAGCACGAAGTTGGCGCCTTAGTTTCACAGTCGGCTGGCCGAGACCTGATATATCGCCTGGCGTTGACCGGTCGAGGCTCTCTACACGAGGCAGCTCGCCGCTCCGATTTCGCGTCTGATCTCCAAAATAGGCTCAATGAGAATTGGGCTGGGGCCGCCACTTTCGCCTGGTGCGATCGCATAGACGTGTTAACTCAGGGTCCATTCGACCGAGAGGCGCGACGCGAGGCGAGCGACTTTATAGGTGAACTTCTGCAACTGATCGACTCGGCGCGCAAGGATCCGGCGCTCCTCAGCCAACTTGCCAGCGATCTTCGGCCTCTTTACGGCCACGCCAGAGCCGGCCGTTTTCTCACGGGTGAGGGCAACAACCCGGATGACATTGCCTCCTTATTGGATGACGCTGAAGCGGCCTGCATCGAGGCCATGTCTTGAGGATCGAGAATATCCATATCGACGGATTTGGTCACTTCGCCGATAGCCAGGTAGGGCCTCTGGATGCCCCCATTACGGTCTTTTTCGGTCCAAACGAACCCGGCAAGACGACGCTTCTAGCCTTTGTGAGAGCGATTCTCTTTGGTTTCCCCTCCCGGCTGCGCGCCCAGCACTACCCTCCGCTCAGAGGCGGCAATCATGGCGGACATCTCTTTTTGATCGATGAGGATGGCCTGCGTTACACCGTTGGCCGGACTGAAACCGCCAGAGGCGCCTTGCTCGAGGTGGTTACTAATGACGGTCGGGATTCCGCTGATGAAGCCATTCTTGCCGGCGTTTTGGGTCACGCTTCCAAGGAGATGTTCGAGTCAGTGTTTGCCTTCAGTCTTAGCGAACTGCAACAACTCGAGTCGCTTGGTAAAGGCGATGCCAGCGCTCAGATCTACAGCGCCGGCATGGGAGCCGCCGCCTTGCCGATGGCCATGGCAAGCTTGAGGACCCGCCAAGAAGCCTTGTTCCTGCCGAGCGGTTCCAAACAGGCTGTCGCTGAGATTCTGACTGAGCTGGAAAAAATCGACGTCAAGTTGCAAATCGCCGGCGATGCGTCGGCTCGCTACGCCGAGCTTATCATGCGTCAAGGCGCCGTACAGGCTGAGCTTGAAGCGAGTCAGACGATGCTTCGTGACATCAATGGCCGCAGCCAAAAGGGCCGCAGCCAAAAGTTTTCCAATCTGCGCCAAGCTTGGGAAGACTGGGTCTTGCGCGACACGTTGATCCGTAGGAATCAGGAGTTGCCGGAGTTCGCCGATTTCCCATTCGAGGCAATCGGCCGCTTGGAGAAACTCGAAGAGCGGGTCGCGACCGCAAGCGGTGAGATGATCGAGAGCCAAGGCCAGCTGGAAGCGGCGACAGATGCGGCGCAGGCCACCACGGTCCATAAGAGAGTGCTGCAACATGCCGATGAAATCGGCCATCTTTTGAGCTCGCGCGACCGGTTCGCCGCCTCCGTCGATGATGCACCTAAACGCGAAGTCGAGCTCGCCGAACTTCGCCGAGAATTTGAAGACGGATTGCGAAACCTTGGACCGGGCTGGAATCAAGAGCGCCTGGACCAATTCGACATGTCGAGTTCACAGCGTGCGGCAATTGACGAATGGGCAACTGTTCTGGAGGAGGCGGCAAGAATCTCGCGCTCGCGTGACGACGAGGCCGCTCGCGCGGCCGATGCCCGGAAGGACATGGCAGAAAAGCTGACGGAGCAGGAAGCTGCCCTGGAATCGCGCGGCGCGCCACCTTTCTCATCCGAGCAACTAGAAGAGTGTCGGGGCCATCTGCGCCGCTGCCGGACGATTCGCGAGGACTGGCTGCGCAGCCAGACTCGCCGGGTGGACTTGCAGGCTCAAGTGGATGCACAGCCAGGTTCCCCGGCCGAAAGTTTTGAGCGGCCGTGGTCACCTCTAGCAGTGCTGGCGATTTGTGGGATCATCATCGCGGCGATTGGCCTCGGGCTCGGTGGCGCGGCCGCGTTGCTAGGCCTGCTGTTTGGTGCCGTGCTGCTGTCGATCGCGGGCGTGCTGTGGAGCATCAGGCAAAAGGCAACCAAGCCCGCGGCAGTGGCAGCGAGTCCGGGTTTGAAAACGGTCGTCGCTCAAATTGAATATGCCGCGGCGGTCGCTCAAAAGCTTGAGACCGAGCTGGTTGAGACTGCCTCAATGCTGCATGACGGACCAATTGATTTTGAAACTCTGGCTGATCTTTTGAACCAGGTAGAGGCTGATTTGGCACAGGCCGCGGCCAAATTGATCGAGCATGGTTCGGTCGAACGCGGGCTTGCTGACGACCGCAAAGCTGAAGGGCGCCTGGAAGATCGAGCGGCTGCGGCGGCTGAAGCTGCAGGCCGGGCGCGCGAGCAGCTGGACGCGAAGCGAGGCAAATGGGGCGACTGGCTAGGCGCCCGACATCTCGCCGAAAATCTCTTGCCCCACACGGTAGGAGTTGTCTTCGGGCAGGTTGATAACGCGCGGCAGCGTGCTCGGGCTGTAACGGCGATGCGCCTTCGCCTTGAGGGAATCGAGCACGATATTGATGAGTATTCAGCTCCCGTTGTCCGCCTTGCCAGGGAGCTAGACCTGCAAGTCGAAGCGAAAAATCCAGAGAGCGTGATGGCGGCAGCCTCCCAGTTGATTGGCCTGCTCGAAGCGACCCGCAAGACCGAGGCGGACCAGATTGCCGCGGTCGCGAAACTCGAGCAGGCCAGGACGCGGTTTGAAGCCCGTGAGCGCGACGTTCTCGATGCGAGGAAGCAGCTCGAAGAGTTGCTGGTCCTTGGCAGCGCCGCCAGCGCTGAAGAGTTTCGCGAACACGCCGCGGTTCAAGCGGAACGGATGGAGACGGAACGAGGCATCCGTGGCTGTGAGGAGCGCCTCCGGCGTCTCGCTGGGCCAGGAGGCGCGCTAGAGAGGCTCTCGGCCGACCTGGAAGCGACAGACTTGGAAATGCTTGATGCAGATCTGGTCAATCTCGAAGTCGAGATCAAGGAGGTGGACGAGAAGCGCACCGGAGCGATCCGAGAGCAGGCGAATCTCGAGATGGAGATCAGTGAGCTCACCAGCGAAGAGGAAACTTCGGAGCTCCGGGCCCACCGCGAGACGCATAAAGCAAATCTGAATGCCTTAGCCCGCCAGTGGTCTGTTCTGACCGTGGCCCGCGGCTTGATGGCCGATGCCCAGAGAAAATACGAACAAGAGCGTCAGCCGGAGGTTATCCGTCACGCGGACACCTTTTTCCAAACGGTAACCGCCGGCCGCTATCGCGACCTCATTTCACCGCTCGGAACCCATAAACTGACGGTCGCGGACAGTGACGGTACTCGCAAGGAGCCTGAGCAACTCTCAACCGGGACCCAGGAGGCTTTATATCTGGCGCTTCGTTTTGGACTGATCCGTCAATTTGGCGAGCAGGCTTGCAGCCTGCCGGTGATCGTCGACGAAATCCTGGTGAATTTTGATCCAGAGCGGGCTCAACGTGCCGCGGAGGGTTTTGCCGAGCTCTCTCAGACCAATCAGATACTAGTGTTCACCTGCCATCCGTCAATTCGCGATCTTTTCACCGCTGCCGCCTCCAATACACAAGTCATTGAAATCGACGCCGATCGGTAACTTCAACCGCCATGCTTGGGCTAGGCGCCGTTTCAAGCTGGCTCTGGGAACAATCCTGCTGCTCCTAGCCGCCTGCGGTGACGGCGAGCGCGAGCCAGGCGAATTGGTTCTCGTGCCCGCGTTTGACGGTCGCCAGTTTGACCGGCCGATCGAAGTTGGCGCTTATCCGGGTGGCCGATTGTTTGTCGCCGAGCAGATTGGACTGGTTACGGTGCTGCGACCGGATGGGTCCAACGCCACAATCTTGCTCGACGTACGCGACCGCGTCGACCTAGAGAAAGGCGAAGGGCTGTTGTCCTTTGCCCTGGACCCAAAGTTTGAGGATAACGGTCAGGTTTGGGCCTACTACTTCGCCGCCGGTGTCAGCCAATCGGTCCTCGCCCGTTTCGAGGTGGTCGATGGCAGTGCTGATCCAGCCGGCGAACTGGTCATCCTCAGATTTGACCAGCCTGGCTTCAACCAAAATGGTGGCGCCATCCGGTTTGGCAAGGACGCAATGCTTTATCTCAGTCTTGGCGATGGCAGCGCTTCTTTGGATCCGTTTGAAAATGGCCAGGACCTGGGAACGCTCCTCGGGTCTGTCATCCGCATCGACGTAAGAAGCTCCACAGCCACGCAGCCCTATCTCGTGCCAAGCGACAACCCGTTTGTTGATGTTGCAGGCGCTCGGCCCGAGATTTGGGCTTACGGCTTTCGTAATCCCTGGCGAATCGCATTTGATTCGCTGACCGGCGCTCTTTGGGGCGGCGATGTTGGGGCCAGTGATTTTGAGGAGTTAAACCTCATCGAGCGTGGCGGCAACTACGGCTGGAATATTCTGGAAGGCTTTGAGTGTCTTGGTGGGCGGATCGACTGCGCAAAAGACGCCTTCTCTCCGCCAGCGGCTGCATACGCTCAGGAGGAAGGCCGCTGCGCGGTAATTGGTGGCATTGTCCATCGGGCCGGTTCGATAGCGGACCTTGACGGTTTTTACCTGTACGGAGATTTCTGCACCGGTGAGTTGTTCGCTCTTGACGTTAGCAACTCGGGCGCGCCGATTCGAGTGGCCGAAGGGGCAGGACCCGTGTCCTCGTTTGGCATTGACGCTGAAGGCAATGTCTACGTAGCGAGTTACTCTGGCCAGATTTGGCGGCTGGAGGCTCGGTAGAGCCGTGATGTCAGTTCGCGCCGGTTGCGATGATAGACTTGGCAAATGACTTCAACTTCGCCGAAACTCTTTAATCCACTAAGCGATTCTCTCGAAACTCTTGACCTGGCGTCGCCTGTCGGTATTTACGTCTGCGGTATCACGCCATACGACACAACTCATCTTGGCCACGCCTTCACTTACACAACCTATGATGTCCTGGTTCGGCTCTTGCGCTTCCTCAGCTACGAAGTCATCTACGTCCAGAACATCACCGACATCGACGATGACGTCCTCGCCCGTGCCGCATCTCTGGGAGTTGACTGGAAGGACCTCGGCGATCGAGAAGTTGAGAAATTTCGGCTTGATGCGGGTGGTCTCAACAACCTGCCGCCGGACGTGACGCCTCGGGCTACCGAGCACATACGCGAAATCACCGATTTCGTCGGACAGCTCCTTGCGAACAACGTCGCCTATGAATCTGAAGGCAGTGTCTACTTTGAGGTAAAGCGCGCCGACTCCTTTGGAACCCGCCTGTTTCGCCGGGCGTACGACGAACAACTCTCAACAGCCAACAAGCACGGCAATTTCCCCGACGATCCGGCCAAGAGAGATCCGCTGGATTTTGTGCTCTGGCAGAGAGGTAAAGCTGGTGAGCCGTCTTGGGAATCACCCTGGGGATTCGGCCGGCCCGGTTGGCATATCGAATGCTCAGCCATGAGTCAGCGCTACTTGGGAAACAGCTTTGCGATTCACGGTGGTGGCTCCGATTTGCTCTTCCCTCATCATGAGTGCGAGATTGCCCAGGGCGAGTTTAGCCACGGCGAATTGCCGGCTAAGTACTGGATGCACACCGGCATGGTCCACTATGAGGGAGAAAAAATGAGCAAGTCGCTCGGAAACATGGTTTTCGTAGCGGACCTGCTTTCGCGGCATTCCGGCAATGCCGTGCGTCTCTGCTTGCTTGCAAACCACTATCGAAGCCACTGGACATTTGAGCCTTCCCTGCTGGATCAGGCTGAGTCGGTTGAGGAACGGCTATCGGTTCTTGCCGGCAGCCAGCTTGACGTCTCAGCTGGTGAATTTAACAGCCTGGGTCAGGGCGTACTCGGTGCGCTGAAAGATGACATGAATACGCCTCTAGCGCTTCAAGAGCTGGTCCGCCTGGCAGAGTCGGACGATGCGAATTCTAGGGGTGTCGCCTATGAACTGGGTTCCAGCATCTTTGGGCTTCGTTTGGACTAATCTCAGCGTTGTGCCAGTCAGCCGAGCGCCGGGATTTAGCGAATTCCCGAGTCGTAGCTAATATTCACGACCTTCCAGGCGTCCGCTTCTAGAACAACCTCAATCTCCTCGGCCCTTGGAAAAGGTTTGTCGGGCGGGCTCTGGGGTACGATTCTAAAGCTTCCCGGGGCTAAGGAGAGCGTGTAGTTTCCGCCTGGTCCCGCCTCGTGGCTACCTGGGTTCCAGACGCGTAGAGAATCGAAAGTATGGCCTGGTGGGCTTATCCGGGCAGGGTGTGCCCTCGCGGATCACGGGACACGCGGTCCCAGCGTGACTGTGCCGCGGATATCGGATGTTGACGCTGAATCCGTTTCGCGCTGAACGACAAGCGTGACGACGTACTCACCTAGAGGGATCGTCTGTTCAGACTTGGGCGCTTGGCTCATTGCCTGGAGGGTTACCCGGAACTCGTTATTGAACGTTGCAGATGTCGAGCCAGTTGAACCGAGCGTCAGCTTGAGCCCAGCGTCGTCTCCGTCCTGCTGGTCGGCGACCACTGAAACGGTCACCTCTCCGGCCCGAACGCAAGTCACGTCGACCGGGCATCTGGAATCGCTCGGAACGCCGGCCAGAGTCAGGGACCACGCGTTGTTTGCGGCGATGACCGTCTCGCCAATTCTAAGGTCGAAATTTTCACCAAACTGGACCGATCCACTTCCGGGAACTTCTGTGCCGTCGTTCGGCAGGCTCGGTGAATCATCCGAGCAGGCAAGTGCAACCGCGAGTGCGAGCGGTAAAACCAGCAGAATCAGCCGTCCGGGTCTGCTCATGACTTTGTCTTTCATTATCCATAAGACGTCCCGGATGCTTCTCCGGTTCCCCGCCGAATGCAGTGATCCAAAGAAGCGATACGCTCCGGATCGTGGCTCACTCAGCTCAGCTAGGGGGTCGATGGATCCAGCGATTTGCTGGGGCGCTACTGGCCGAAGATCGTGGTGTCCGGAAAAGCGGCCACGTGGGCGAACCAGAAGGTCGTCCTGCTCGGCAGGAGTTCAAGCTGCACACCCTCCAAGGGCCCGAAGACGGCGAGGCCATTAATCAGCCAAACGCTTCCGGTCTCGGCGTCGATGAATCTGCCGTTCTCCTCGCGGAAGGTTAATTCCTGGCCGGCTAGCTCTGGACTATAGGCGATGGCAACGGGCGCTTCGGCAAGCGAAAAAATCACAACTGGTGTTCCATTTAATGTTTCGTTCGTCGCCGAACTGCCAAGCGCCGCTATCGCGTATGTCCGCGAGGTCGAACCAATCTCAATGCCGAGCACGAGGTCGGCCGGCTTCAGCCGATCGTCGATCGCGGCATCAGTCACCGGGAAGGGAAATCCACCGCCGTTTAGCCTTGTCTCGAGACCGAGGAAGGGGTCGCGTTCGTACACTTCCAAGTAGCTGGGGTTGCCAAAGGTGTCGCGCGAGAGAACCAAGGTTTGCGGGTTCATCGCCAGCCGCTGGGCCCAAGATGTCAGGGTGGATGGCTTTGGCTTGAGGCTAAGGCCGGTCAGCTCGCCAACGATTGCCTGTCCACCCGCCTGGAACCAGTACGAGAGAGTTTCACGGTCGTACATCACGAGGTCAGACTGATAGAGAGCGCTGGTGTTGCCAAAGCTCAAGATACGCTCACCGAGTTGGCGGTCGTAAACCACGCCGCTGCGGCACAGCGGGCAGAAGGTAATGACGATTGGCGTACCGGCAATCGTCGTATTGACGATCTCGTGAAAATTGAGAATGCCAGCTGGATAAGCATAAGCCTGACCGTCTCGGGCAATGAATCCCAGAACCAAGTCATTCGGACCCAACCATGTGGCGTCTAGGGCTGATTCGTATATTGGATTATCTAATGGTGGAATCCGATCTCGAAGATCGAGTAGGTCCTCTTCGGTAATCTCGGAGAGAGGAATTGAATTACCGTTGAAAAGGTCGAAGTGGATGTCTGCGAGATCGATGCTATGGTCATCCGTATCAGTGCCCCCCAGAAGGCCACGGCCACCATCGCCGGAGCTGCAGGCGACCAGAACGACAGCGCCGATCAACAGGCTGGCCCAGATAATCCAGGGGCGCATTGCAGGAGGCTTCATTGAAGAAATGAGAAATCCGGTGATAGCAGCATGTGATTCCCACCTAGGGTGCAAGCTGTGGCCAAGAAACCGTTGCTTGCCCCAAAATCCTCAGGTCTTGTAACTATTTTCCGTGCCCGCATCGGTTGGCAGAGTGATCGATGTCACACCGCTTTTTCGGCCTCACTGTGCCGGCCGCTTGCGCCCAAGCCATTCCCGCCACACGATTCGAACCAAAGGTGCTTGAAAACGTTGGCGCTGCAATTAGCGACTTTGAGGAGGTGCCGATGGAAGAAATCAGCCCGGCCGAGCGCAAAGCCCAGCTGATCGCGGGAGCAGTGGGCCTGGCGGTCGCCGGGGCGATCGCGATTTTTGTCGGTGTTAGCTCGGGTCTTGGCGCTGGCCTTGCCGTGTTCTTTCTTAGCTGGACATTCGTAGCCATTTTGATGCTGGTGGTTCGATTCGCTATTCGGCGTCTGTCGCCGGCGCGTGCTGCGCCGGAGCCGCCGGCCACACCAGCAAAGCTGGATTCAGGTGGCCGGCCCAAACGGAGGCGCCGGCGGCGCTAAATCTCGGGGCCCGCCCAGAATGAATCCTTCCCGAGCGCGAACGCGCCGAGAAGTCCGACGTCGTCACCACCCGCGGCCAGCACGATGTCGTCTCCCCGTACCTGACAGCCCTTGTCGCAGCCCCGAACTCGATCTCGTAACGGCGTTAGCGCTAGATCGCCGGCGCCGAGAGCAAAACCGCCGCCGAGAACGACCCGTTCTGGCATGAAACAGTGAACCAGGTTGTGCACTCCGATCGCCAACGCCTCCGAGATTGTCTGGACGGCTGCTAGGGCAGCAGCGTCGCCGGCCTTGGCGGCGGTGGTTGTGGTTTTTCCGGGTTGGCCCGTCAAGTTTTCCAATGCGGTGCCGGAGCCGAGTTGCTCCACCGTCTCGCCGCTATTTCGATCGATAACCATGTGGCCGGCCTCAGCCTGCGACCAGTGACCGCGCAGCAACTGGCCGCCAATTACGACTCCAGCGCCAACCCCGGTGCTTGATGTGACATAGACGATGTCAGCGGCCCCTTGTCCGGCACCAAAGCGATGCTCGCCGAGCGCACCAAGGTCGGCGTCATTCGCCAGCATCACCGGTAAGCCAAGCGCATGGCCAAGCTCTACTCCGGAAACCTCGTCTTGCCAACGGGGCAGGTTGGGCATCTTTAGGATTCGTCCGTCCCGATAGGAAACCACGCCGGGCACGCCGATCACAGCGCCGGCCAAGGGAACCGGACTTGAGTCCTTCGCTTCCAGAATCACTCGGCTGAGTTGCCCAGGATCGTCCCCGTCCGTACCAACGACGACCTTCGAAACCACGCCGGCGTTGGCATCGAAAACCGCCACTCTCAAGCGAGTGCCTCCCAAATCGATCGCCAAAATCCCCGTGTTGTCACTCACTTCAACCATGCCAGCTTCCTCTTCTACGCGACTAGGTTCGCCGGTCAACCAGCTATTTCAAGACGGCTTAACCGCATGCCCGCCAAACTGATTGCGCAGCGCCGCAAGCAACCTGGCGCCAAATGGTTGCTCTTGTCGTGACCGAAAGCGAGCCTGCAGCGAGGACGAGATAACCGGCGCCGGGACGCCGAGATCAATTGATTCTTTGACGGTCCAGCGCCCTTCCCCGGAGTCCTCAACGTAGGCATCGAGCTTTTCCAGACCTGGGTCGTCTGCCAGCGCCACGGCTGCCAGGTCCAGAAGCCAGGACCGGACGACGCTCCCGCTGCGCCAAATTTCGGCGACGTGGGCCAAATCCAGGCCGAACTCTTGCTTCGCCTCGAGGATTTCAAAGCCCTCAGCGTAGGCCTGCATCAAGCCGTACTCAATCCCGTTGTGGATCATTTTGACGAAGTGGCCGGCTCCGGATGCTCCGACCCAGCCGAAGCCGGTTGTTGCTGAAGGGGCCAGGGACTGAAAAATCGGCTCTACGGTTTCGTAGGCACTCTTATCGCCGCCAATCATCAGACTGAAGCCTTCTTCGAGACCCCAGATTCCGCCGCTGGTGCCAACGTCTAAGAAATGAATTCCTTTCTCCTGTAGGGAGGCGCCGCGCCGCATGCTGTCCTTGTAGTTGGAGTTGCCGCCGTCAATCAGGATGTCACCGCCAGCCAGGAGCGCCGCAACCTCATTAATCGTGGCCTCGGTGATATCGCCAGCCGGTACCATGAGCCAGACCACACGTGGTGATGCCAAAGAGGCGATCAATTCTTCGACCGAATCGAAGTCTGATACAGCCGGATTGCGGTCGTAGCCCTGAACTTCGTGTCCGTCTCGGCGCAGCCTTTCGGCGATTCCCGCACCCATGCGGCCTAAACCTACGATGCCCATCTTCATCAGCAGCCTCCTTGATGGTCAGCTAGTTGTGTTCGCGGTTATGAGCCGCGATTCGTTGTTGGACGACTTCGACGAGCTCTGTGGGCTCATGGACGATCCAGGCGTGGTCAACGACCTCCTTAACGTGAAGGCCGGCGAGAGTGAACGGAGTTGCCACCGCGACAACGTTCATTCCGGCAGCCGAGGCGGCGCGGACCCCGGCCGGTGAGTCTTCAATAACCAGGCAATCTTGTGGTTCAACTGCCAGCCGGGACGCGGCGAGCAGGTAGACTTCTGGGTCCGGTTTGTGTTTCTCGACGTCGTCGGCGGTTAGTACCACATCGATTAGGCTTTCAATTTCCAGCGATCTGAGTACGTGCATCGCTTCGGTCCGGCGGGAGCTAGTGGCAAGTCCGGTGAGACAGGGCTGATCCTTTACCGCCTTTAGCAATCCAACCGTGTGTGGCCACTGATTGTCGCGAAGCACCTGCGGATCGGCGACCATTTCGTTGTATATCGAAGGCCGCATGTTGGTGAGAACTTCCCACGGTTCTGATACGTCATGCTCGGGCCTCAACGCATGCAGCTCAGCTTCCAAATCGAACCGCTCCATCAAGAATCGAGAGACTTGCTCTCGCGTCGACCCGACAACTTCTCGATAGTAATCGGCGGTTCGGGTTTCTGGCTCAGGCAGGTTGCGAATACGCTGGATCGCCAAGCCATAAGCCTCCGCCTTGAGACGCTCGGTTTGGACCAAGGTTCCATCGAGGTCGAAAAGCACCGCGTTGATCATGCTTAACTAATTGATTCAAGCAGCCGCTTGATCCCGGCGATGCGGTCGCCGCCAAGGTTGACCCGCGCTACCCTGCGTCCACGCGCCGTCAGCGATTGGAAATCGCCGAGGGCCTGCGCCTGCCTTAGTTGATCGAAGCTGTGCGGCTGACCGGGAATCGGCAGGTCTTCAGCCACGTCTTCGGTGACCTGAATGAAGGCCCCGGTCGCCGGTCCGCCCTTATGTAGTTGTCCGGTGGAGTGGAGGTACCGGGGTCCGAAACCAAGACTAGCGGCGACCCCGTAGCGCAGGCGAATTTTCAGCCGAAACAATTCCAACCGTGCTTCAATCTCCAACCTGCGCGGCAGGTAGGCGAGCAAGCCAAGGTAGTCACCCGGTTGAAGCGTCGCAAGAACCTCGTCAATCGAGGCCGGTTCACCGTCAGCAGCTTGCGGTCCCTCTGAAAGAATCCGGGCGGTTGCATCCTTCGCGGCCTGAACATCAGGTTGGTCGAACGGATTGATCTCGAGGAAGTGGCCTGCGACTGCCGTGGCGAATTCCCAGCGGAAGAACTCGCCTCCAAGCTGCATGCGGTCTTCGAAGGGCAAGCGCAGCACAGGATGGCCGACCTTTTCGATTGCATCCAGACCAGGGTGTCCACCAAGCGCCACGAAGGCTCGATCTGGTCCGTAAACTTCTGGCGGACCGAGAGCTTCACCGGCAATTGGCACTACGCCCTTTCCCTCTTTGCCGGTCGACTCGGCGATCAGTTGTTCGATCCAGTCACCCAGAGAGCTCAATTCCTCCGGTAGGAGAAGCGTCAATTTGTCCCGGCCTGACCCGGCGGTTTGGCCAAGAAAAGCGCCCAGCAAAGCCCCCGGGTTTTCGCTCAAGGGGGAGATACCCCGACACGCTTCGACGACCGTCATCGCGTTCCCCAGCAGGAGTTGCAAGTCCACGCCAACCAGGCTGGCCGGGACCAGACCGAAGTAGGACAGGGCGGAGTAGCGGCCGCCAATGTCAGCCGGGTTGACGAATACGCGGCGAAATTCCCGGTCATGTCCCAGCTTCTCTAGTGGCGTGTCGCTATCGGTCACGGCAACGAAATGCTGCCCGTTTGGTATCTGCTCCCAGAAGTAGCTGAACTGGGCGAGAGTCTCTTGAGTGGTGCCAGATTTACTCGAGACGATGAACAGAGTTTTCTGCAGGTTTAGTCGCTGTCGGAGATCGATAATCGTGCTTGGGTCAGTCGTATCCAGCACTTCCAGGGCCAGCATGTCTGGCGTGGCGCCAAAGGTCCTTTGGAAAACCTCCGGTGCCAGGCTTGAGCCGCCCATGCCGAGAACGACGGCGGTGTCGTATCCCTCAGCCGCGACACCGGCGGCGAACTGACTCAGATCTGGGGCCTTTTCTAGCATCGCGTCGACCACTGAGAGCCAGCCCAGGCGGTTGGGCTCGGTAATTTCCGTCGGGTCTGTCTTCCAGACGGTGTGATCGTGCCGCCAAATTCTCGGGACAATCTCGTGCTGCGTCATCGCGTCGAGCGCCTGATTCACGGCGGGTGAAAGTCCACGGATGTTCATTTTGACCCGATGCCCTTTGTCCCTGAGCTTTCGAGCCTCTCGCCGATCTCTTCCAGGAGCATCGAGAAGTCCTTGCCAAAAGAGGCCAGTCCTTCGATGAGTAGCCCATCGGTCACAGCCTGCAAATCGACGCCGGCATCTGCCGCCTGGCTTAAAGTGGCTTCCGCCTGGCTCATGCCTTCGCTCGCTACTGAGCGTGGCTTCCCGTGGTCAAGGAAGGCGTTAAGGGTTGCTTCCGGCAGGGTGTTGACCGTGTTTGGCGCAATTAATCCTTCGACGTAGAGGATGTCGGAGTAAGCGGCGTTTTTGGTACCGGTCGAGCCCCATAGAGGTCGCTGGGGATGGGCTCCGGCCGCCGCTAGCTTCTTCCATTTGCTACTGGCAAGAGTCTCCTGGAAGTGTGAGTAAGCCAGCCAGGCGTTGGCGATTGCGACCTCGCCACGCAGGGGTGAGTCCTCAGGTAGCAGCGCGTCCACCTTGGTATCGACACGCGAGACGAAGAAGGACGCGACGCTGGCGATAGTTTCGAGCGGCCGGCCACCGCCAAGGCGCTGCTCCAACCCTTGAATGTAGGCTTCGCTGACCTGAGCGTAGACATCAACGTCAAAAAGCAGGGTGATATTTATGTTGATCCCGTCGGAGATTAACGGCGCGACTGCCGCGATGCCTTCCGTCGTCCCCGGAACTTTGATCATGAGATTTGGCCGATCGACAAGCGTGAACATCCGCTTTGCTTCGGCGATGATTTCAGGCGTCGGGCCTTCTTGCGCTTCAAAGGAGACATATCCGTCCGCAGCGCCGGTCCGCTCGTAGACTGGCCGGAGCAGATCGGCTACGGCTCGGATGTCATCGCCGCCGACTTCTAGGAATGCCTCGTAGGCGGACGCGCCGCCGCGCGCTGCGATCGCGTCGATGGCAGCGTCGTAGTCGTTCGAGCCGGCGATTGCCGCGCGAAAAATGGTCGGATTGGACGTCACGCCATAGATGATCCCTTGACGGATCATCTGCTCTAGTTCACCGGACTCAATCATGCGGCGGCGAATGTAGTCAAACCAGACGCTTTGGCCCAGTTGGTTCAGTTCCTCGATCGAGTTGGTCACTTAACACCTCCGAGCGCCTGGCTCAACGAATCTTCCCGGATCATGACCGCTAGCCGCGTTCTTGAGCTTGTTTCGTCACCGCTTGAGCGCGCTCCACGACCCTTTCAGGCGTAAACCCGAAGCGTTCAAAGAGAACTCCGCCCGGCGCCGATGCCCCGAAGTGGTCGATGCCGATCATACCTCCGCCTTCTCCCACGTACCGTTCCCATCCCAGGGTTGAGCCAGCCTCAATCGATACTCTCGCCGCAATCGCCGATGGCAGGACCTGATTCTTGTATTCCTGAGGCTGTTCTTCAAACACTTGCCAACTTGGCATGCTGACCACGCGTGCATCGAGCCCCAGGTTGGTCATGAGTTCTCGGGACCGCAGAGCGAGAGCCACTTCAGATCCGGTTGCAATGAGAATGACGTCGGGCTTTCCCGACGCGGCCTCCTCAACGATGTAGGCCCCGCGTTCGACGCCAACCAATACTCTTGAGGTGTCGTCGATGATTGGCAGGTTCTGGCGGGTAAGGACGAGAAGGGATGGGCCTCTGCGCTCAATCATCAATCGCCAAGCGGCGCTAGTCTCGTTGGCATCGGCGGGGCGGAAAACAGTCAGGTTGGGCATCGCCCTGAGCGACGCCAGGTGCTCAACCGGCTGGTGGGTCGGTCCGTCCTCCCCAAGCCCGACGCTGTCGTGCGTGAGGACAAACATTGAGTGTATGTTCATAAGCGCCGCCAGTCTGATGGCCGGCCGCATGTAGTCGGTGAATATGAAAAACGTTGCCCCGAAGGGAAGGACGCCACCGTGCAGGCTCATGCCGTTGACAATTGCGCCCATGGCGTGCTCACGAACGCCAAAGTGAATGTTGCGGCCGCTCCAGTTGGCCGAATTGAATTCGCCGAGGCCCTTAAGGTCCGTGCTGTTGGACGGCATGAGGTCGGCGGAGCCGCCGAGCAGAGTCGGCAGGCCTTGGGCAGCGGAGTTCAGGACTCTGCCTGATGCGACGCGGGTTGCCATGGGACCATCGTTCTGATTGAAGGACGGGAGGTCTGCATCCCATCCTTCGGGAAGCTCGCCACGAACCGCGGCTTGAAAGAGCCGAGCGTCCTCCGGATAAGCTTTCGCGTGGGCAGCCAGGCTTTGTTGCCAGTCGCGTTCCCACGTCTTACCACGCTCCACTGCCCGACGCATTTCCGCCGAAGCTTCTTCTGGCACGAAGAACGATGGTTCTGCCGGCCAACCGAGGGCTTCCTTTGTCAGGCTTACCTCGGCTTCGCCAAGCGCGGCGCCATGCGCCTCGGCGGTACCGGCCTTGTTGGGGCTGCCAAAAGCAATCGTGGTCTTGGCGGCGATCAAAGACGGCTGAGCTGTCTCAGCCTTGGCTTGCTCCAGGGCGGCTATGACAGCGTCGAGATCGTTGCCGTCGACTCGCTGGACGTGCCAGCCGAGCGCCTGGAAGCGGTCGCCAACGTTCTCGGTGAAGGCGAGATCGGTGCTGCCTTCGATGGTGATGCCGTTGTCATCGTATAGATAAATGAGCTTCCCCAGGCCGAGGGTACCGGCAAGGGAAGCGGATTCGTGGGCGACGCCCTCCATCAAATCGCCGTCGCTGACGATGCCGTATACGTAGTGATCGACGATTTCGTGACCGGGACGATTGAAGCGCTCGGCCAGGAAGCGCTCGGCCAGCGCCATCCCCACGCCCATCGCAAACCCCTGCCCCAGAGGACCAGTTGTGGCCTCAACTCCCGGAGTGAGGTGATACTCCGGATGGCCCGGCGTTTTACTGTCCCACTGGCGAAACGCTTTGATTTGGTCAAGTGACAAGTCGTAGCCGGTGAGATGGAGAAGTGAATAGAGCAGGAGTGATGCATGCCCCGCCGAAAGGATGAAGCGGTCGCGATTGGCCCAGTCTGGGTTTGTTGGATTGTGGCGCAGAACACGGTCCCATAGGGCATAGGCCATTGTCGCGGCGCCCATAGGTGTCCCGGGGTGGCCATTACCCGCTTTTTGGACCGCATCCATCGCCAGGGCTCGAATGGTATTGATGCAGAGTTCGTCGGTCTTGCTCAGAGATACCACGTATGGTCCTTTCGACTTGTGGGGTTGCTCTTTCCATGGTAAGTGCTAACAGCAGGCCGTTGCTGACTGCCGGCCCAAGATTTGTCACTCGACCTGAAGGAGACTCGGCCAGTTTCGACAACGCGCCGCAGCCATGTAATGCCGCCGGGTGCGAACGAGATGAGTGCCACCGACGAGAATGGTAATAACCGCACAATTAATCACGAAGCCGAGGGATTGGTCCGTAAGTAATGTCAGGACATTGAGCGTGATGAAGCCGACAACGGCGCTGACGACCACGCTGCGCGACAAGATGATGGCGGCCACACCCAGGATCAAAGCAGGCAAGGTTAAAAGCGGTAGCATCGCCATAGAAATCCCGAGAGCCGGGGCCAAGCCCCTGCCGCCACGAAACTGAAGTTGGATTGGCCAATTGTGGCCGATTACCAGCGCAATCGGCGCCCCATATATGGCCCAATCCTCCAGGCCGGAAAAGTGGGCGACGCCGACAATGGTTGCTCCCTTTACGGTGTCCGCGGCTAAGACAAATGCCCCTGCTCTGACGCCAGACTCGCGGAAAACGTTGAGGGCGCCGGCGTTGAGACTGCCGACTTTGCGTATATCTACACCGTTCATCCATTTGGATACGAGATAAGCGGGCGAAACCGAACCCAAGCTATAGGCGGCTGTCAACAAGGCGCCGGACAGAAACAAATTGAGCATGGCTTTTCGATTCTAGCTCCGGTTTTTTGTACTCGAGTCAGCATACGTCCTGGTTTTCGAAGATTGCATGGCAGTTTAGCGTAGCGGCAGACGCTTCAACTCTGACGAGATGCGTGCGGGCCGCCAGGGGATGACCGGAGCGCGACGAATCACCTCGGTGGCGTTGGGCGCCCAGTGCGTCCCGCACGTCGCCTTCTCCGATGTAGGCACGATTAACTACGCCATTCGCACGGATTCAGGCTGGCAGGTTGACCAAATCGTCACTGCTGGTGACCGAGCCCTGGGCCAGCTTGTCTCTTTGAAAGTAAGCGCCGATGGTATCGCTCACCTAGCGTTTTACGAAGTCACTCGAGCCTCACCGTTGGACGGGCTTATCGTCTATCTATCCCGGACGGCAACCTAAGCAGAGAATCCGCATCTAGTTCAGATCAGCGCCTGTCACACCGGGCGGGCTCTGAATATTAGTAAACTGGTTCAGCATCGGTCGGCGCAAGAAATCTTGGCGCTACCGTCAGTCTAGGCCGTGACTTTCGTGACTTCGATGAGACGCACCAGAATTGTTGCCACCTTGGGTCCATCCACCGATGACCCTACCGCTATGCGGGAGCTCATCCAGGCTGGAGTTGAGGTAGTCCGGCTCAATTTTTCTCACGGCGACCTCGATGAGAAGAGTCGCCAGATTGAAAACGTGCGCGCCATCGAGACCGAAATTGGCCGGCACCTCGCCATCTTGCAGGATCTCCAGGGCCCCAAGATCCGAGTAGGCGATCTCGACCAACCGCTTGCCCTGACCGCTGGTCAACGGCTCGATATTGTGCCCGACGGCAAACAGCGTGGCGACAGCAAGATTTCTACCAACTACCCCCAGTTAGCCGGCGAAGTTCAACCAGGAGATCCTATTTTCCTTGATGACGGGGCAATGGAACTGCGCGTTTCTTCAGTTTCAGGTGACGACATAAGTTGTGAAGTGGTTACGGGCGGCCAACTCGAAGCGCACAAAGGAGTCAACTTACCCGGCGTGCCGATTAGCATCCCCGCTCTAACCAAAAAGGACCTCATCGACCTAAAGTTTGGCCTGCAGGCCGGCGTCGATCTCATCGCAATGAGCTTCGTGCGGCGGGCCGAAGACGCTCTTGAGGCTCGGAAACTGATGGAGGAGACTGGTACTCAGCTCCCCTTGCTCGCCAAGATTGAGAAGCGCGAAGCAATCGACAATCTTGATAGCATTCTCGGCGCTTTCGATGGTGTCATGGTGGCCCGCGGCGACCTCGGGGTCGAACTTGGGCCCGAGAGAGTCCCTGGGGCCCAAAAGCATATCATTAAGAGCGCCGTGAATCTGGGCCTTCCCATTATTACCGCCACTCAGATGTTGGAATCAATGACCTTTAATCGCCATGCCACACGGGCTGAGGCGTCAGATGTCGCCAACGCTGTTCTCGATGGCACGGATTCAGTGATGCTCAGCGGCGAAACAGCGATCGGTCACCATCCAGCGGAAGTCGTTCGCACCATGGACCGAATCATCCGAGAGGCAGAGCAGCTGGTTGACTTAGCCAGGCAGCCGGTTACTCTGCAAGAGTCTTCAAACCGGGCCTTCTGTGCTGCCGCCGTTTTCCTGGCGTCAGAAGTTGGCGCCGTCGCTTTGGCAGCCTTGAGCCGGTCCGGCAAGACCGCCTCAATTCTCTCCGGCCTCAGATCGCGCCGGCCGGTTTTTGCCCTCTGTGAGAACCAACAACTGGCACGCCGGCTCTGTCTGCGGCGAGGCATTTGGCCGATCGTTATTGGTCAATCCCGCTCCGACGAAGAAGCGTCGGAACAGATTGCCCGCGAGTTAAGTGAAAGTGGTGCCTTGCCAAAAGGGAGCCAAGTGGTGATAGTTGGCGCCGCACCCGGCGGACCTGCCGGCGAAACTAACTTTGTCCGGCTAATTCACTTGTGATTCGAAACGAGTTCCCGAGCTGGCGATCTCAACCAGAACCTCGCCGGGATTTACGCGATCGCCTTTGGTGGCGTAGATGTGGGCGACCCGGCCAGCTATAGCGGCCTGAACCTCGCTTTGCATCTTCATCGCTTCGGTGATCAGGACCGGCTGGCCGGCGCGCACGACATCGCCTTCCTTGACCAAGATGTCAACGATTACGCCGGGCATTGATGTGGTCACATGTCCTTCCGATGTAGCCTGCTTGCGCTGAGTGGTTGCTTCGGGGACGAACTCATTGAGTGGCTCAACCACAACTTCTTCCGGCATGCCGTCCAGGCTGAGATAAAAGTGGCGCTTGCCATCGCCCTTCACGCCCACCCCGGTGATGTCAACTCGGTAGTTCTCACCGTGCACATCGATTACGAACTCGGTGGGAACTCCTTCGGTCGTTACTGGCCGCTCGGGATCCGCGGACACCGGCAGGAGGGTCTCGGGCTGGAGGGTACCGTCAGAACGCTGTTCCAGGAAGTCACGGCCAATGTCCGGGAACATGGCGTAGGTTAGGATGTCTTCTTCGGACTCGGCCAAACTGCCGATTTCCTCGCGCAGCCGGCTAAATTCGGGCGGAATTAGGTCCGCAGGGCGGACGTCAATAACCTCCTCGTTACCGATGGCTCGCTGCCGCAGGGGTTCATTCACCGCGCCTGGAGCTTTGCCATAGCGCCCCTGCAAGTAGAGCTTCACTTCGTTAGTGATGACCTTGTACCGCT
This sequence comes from Dehalococcoidia bacterium, assembly GCA_965219205.1. Taxonomy (GTDB): domain Bacteria; phylum Chloroflexota; class Dehalococcoidia; order DSTF01; family WHTK01; genus WHTK01. Next base: position 810,909 of record CBDCMQ010000009.1, on the reverse strand, counting down.
CGTCTGCGAGGACATTTAGGACGGCCTGGGTGCCGACAATCTGGGATGTCGGTGTGACTAGAGGCGGATAACCCAGGTCTTCGCGCACTTTCGGAATTTCGGCAAAGACATCGCCAATGTGATGCAGCGCTCCCTGCTCCTTCAACTGCAGAGCAAGGTTGGACATCATGCCGCCAGGCACCTGGTTTACTTGTACTCGGGTATCGACACCGGTTAGCTCGCTTTCGAATTGGTGATACTTCTTGCGCACCTCGTAGAAATAAAGGCCGATTTCTTGAAGAAGCCCCAGATCTAGATCGGTCTCGTGCTCGGTGCCGCTAAGAGCGGCGACCATTGACTCGGTTCCCGGATGGCTGGTTCCCCAAGCAAAACTAGAGATCGCCGTGTCGATGTGTTCGGCGCCGGCGGCAATCGCTTCGATTTGGCACATGCTCCCCAACCCTGCGGAGTCGTGGGAGTGGATAAACACCGGCAGACTCAGTTCGGCCTTTAGGGCGCGTACAAGTTCGCTAGTTGCTGCCGGGGTTAGAAGTCCAGCCATGTCCTTGATGGCCAAGGAATCGCAGCCCATAGCTTCGATTTCCTTCGCTTGCTCGACGAATAGAGGCGTGTTGTGGACCGGGCTTGTTGTATAGCAAAGGGTGCCTTGGGCATATTTGTTGGCAGCCTTTACGGCGTCAATAGCCACCCGAAGGTTCCTGATGTCGTTCATCGCGTCGAACACTCGGAAGACATCGATGCCGTTGTCGGCGGCCTTGGTTACGAAGGCTTTAACAACATCATCGCTGTAGTGGCGGTAGCCAACCAGGTTTTGGCCGCGTACCAGCATTTGTAGGCGCGTGTTGGGCAGTGCGGTCCTCAGCTGCCTCAGGCGATCCCAAGGGTCTTCTTTGAGGAAGCGCACACAACTATCGAAGGTTGCTCCGCCCCAAACTTCCAGCGACCAGTAGCCGGCGCGGTCAAGCATTCCGCAGGCGGGCAGCATATCGTCCGTGCGCATACGAGTGGCGATCAGTGACTGGTGCGCGTCACGCAGGACGGTGTCAGTAATCTCGATCGGTTTGCCCACCAAAACTCTCCCGCGCCTAAAGCCCGGCGTGGGCGGCTATGGCCGCGGCCACGGTGAGTGCCAGATCCTCCGGCCTGCGCTTGACCGAGTAGTTGACCAGTTCGGGCTGGCTGTCGACGAAGCCGGTGTCAAAGTGGCCGCTTCTGAAGTCAGGGCTTCTAAGAATTTCCTGGTAGTAAGGCACCGTCGTTTTAACGCCCTGCACACGCATGTCGTCCAGCGCGCGGCTGCCTCGGTTGAGGGTCTCCTCCCAGGTGAGAGCCCAGACAATCAACTTGAGACAGAGCGAGTCGTAATAGTGCGGAATAGTGTAGCCCGTATAGATTGCTGTATCGGTACGAACCCCGGGCCCGCCAGGCGCGTAGTAGCGAGTTATCTTGCCGAAGCTTGGTAGGAAGTCGTTTTTCGGATCCTCGGCGTTGATTCGGAACTGCATGGCAAAGCCGCGGAATTGGACATCCTCTTGGCCCATAGAAAGGTCCAGGCCGGAGGCAATGCGGATCTGCTCTCTGACGATGTCGATGCCGGTGATTTGCTCGGTTATCGTGTGCTCGACCTGAATCCGAGTGTTCATCTCCAAAAAGTAGACATCGTCATTGTCCAGCAGGAATTCAACCGTGCCAGTGTTTTCGTACTTCACCGCCATGGCGGCGCGCACCGCCAGATCACCGAGCCGGGCGCGCAGGCTCGGCGTTATCTGAGGGCTCGGCGCAATTTCAACTAGCTTCTGGTTGCGCCGTTGGATCGAACAATCTCGTTCGAACAAATGCACCGTGTTCCCGGAGGCATCCGCCAGCACTTGGACCTCAATGTGCTTGGGATTGAGAATGCATTTTTCCAGAAATACCTCGGCTGAACCAAAGGCGGCGGTAGCCTCTGAGATCACCCTGGGGTAGGCGTTTGTGAGCGCCTCGCGGTCGTCGCAGCGACGTATCCCGCGGCCGCCACCGCCGGAGGTAGCTTTCAGCATTACCGGGTAGCCGATTTCGGCAGCTCCCTGGAGGGCCCCTTCTAGGCTGTTAACGTTGCCGTCGGTCCCCGGAATGCACGGAATGCCAGCGGCGATCATGGATCGCCTAGCCTCTGTCTTGTCACCCATCCGGCGAATTACCTCGGCGTTGGGACCAATGAACCTGATGCCCCGTTCGGCGCAGACTTCTGCCAACAGAGCGCTCTCGGAAAGGAATCCGTAGCCAGGATGCAGAGCATCACAACCGGTTTCAACGGCTAGGTTCACCAGCGTGTGAGCGTTTAGGTAGCCGAGCAAGGGGTCTGCTCCAATGCTATGGGCTTCATCAGCCCGTTTTACATGCAGCGCGTTAGGGTCTGCGTCTGAGTAAATGGCGACCGACCGAATACCCATTTCGGCGCAGGCGCGAATGATTCGAACGGCGATTTCGCCACGATTTGCTATTAGGATTTTCTCGATCACAGGATCTTCCTTGGCAGCAGACTCCGGCAAACAGGTTGCGTCGAATTGGGTCGCGAAAGACGGGCGCCGGAGCGTGGTCGCTAAAAGTGTTTTTGGTTATCCGAGCACAAGTATATGAGGTTCTGGCTCATATGGCATGTGTGGCCGAGGCGGCAAATCGTCAAGATTTGTATTAGGGGTCCGCGCAAGGAGATAATTATCTGATGAACTTCGCTGACGGCGGACGAGGCATCCCTCTTTACCGATTTATCCTTGCGCCATTGGCCGGGTTTGCTATTGGTCTTGCCGCCGGTCTCTTGCTCAATGGCAGCGATGATGCGGCTCCGGTAGCGGTGACAGAGACCCTGACCCCACCTACTAGCGTTCCAACGATTCAGCCCACGGCAGTGATTGTTCCCACGCCATTGCCCAAAGTGCCACCACCATCGCCCACTCCCGCAACCCACGTGGTCCAGGCGGGCGATACGTTGACTGCCATCGCGGCGCAGTACGAGACCACTGTCGAAATTCTGCTGGATCTGAACAACCTACCATCGCCGGACCAAATTGAGATTGGGCAGATTCTGACACTTCCCTGAGTCAGATCGTGTCTTCCAGGGTCTTGCGTTCGTGGCCTTCTAGCGGTCGTAGTTTAGGTTGGGCGCCAGCCAGCGCTCCATCACCGGCAACTCCATCCCTTTACGTTGGGCGTAGTCCGCCGCCTGATCCTGCTCGATTCGGCCCAGACCAAAGTACTGCGCCTCCGGACGCCAGAAGTAGTAACCGCTAACGGCGGCGCCTGGTGTCATGGCGTAATTGTCGGTAAGCGTCAGTCCAATCCGATCGGGAACCTCCAGCAACTCGAATATCGTCCCCTTCTCGGTGTGGTCAGGACAGGCGGGGTAGCCGGGGGCAGGCCGAATTCCCTGATATTGTTCGCGGATCATTTGGTCGTTGCTCAACGTGTCGCCTGTTTCATAGCCCCAAAATTCGCGCCGGGCGAACTCGTGCATCCTTTCTGCCAGAGCTTCCGCCAGGCGGTCGGCCAGTGCCTTGGCAAGGATCGCGCTGTAATCATCATGCTCCGCCTCGAACTCAGCTACTTTTTCATCGAGCCCTATTCCCGCGGTGACGGCGAACATTCCCAGCCAGTCTGTGGCGGCTGACTCTATCGGTGCGACGAAGTCTGCTAGAGCCAGGTTTGGACTGCTGTTGGCTTTCACCATCTGCTGACGGAGGGTGTGAATAACCGTCCGAGGGGCGTTTTTGGCCTCCTGCTCTTCCTTTGTGTTCCACAACAAGATGTCCTCAGCGCCGTCGGAGTTGGCTGGGAAAAATCCCACCACCGCGCGAGCCTCGAGCCACTTCTCCGCCACGATCAGGTTGAGCATTGCTTTCGCGTCGACGAATAGTGAACGGGCGCTCTCACCCACGGTGGCGTCATCCAAAATCTCCGGATAGTGTCCCGCCAGCTCCCACGTCTGGAAGAATGGAGTCCAATCAATACGGTCCACTAGTTCGGGCAATGGGAACTCCGCGAACGACCGTACTCCGGTAAAGCTCGGTACGGGCGCCGGGCCAATCGTGCCGAGCGTTAACTTGTTGGTGCGAGCCCGCTCCAACGTCTGACGGCGTTGGTCCTGTCGCTGAGAGGCGCGCCGTTCGCGCAGCTCCTCGTACTCTTCTTGAACACTTTGGATATACTCGTTGCGTCGGTTATCTGAAAACAATGAACTTGCGACGCTCACGGCCCGGGAAGCGTCTGGAACATAGACCACCGGCCCCGAGTAGTTCGGCGCTATTTTGACCGCCGTGTGAGCTTTAGACGTTGTCGCACCACCGATCAGCAACGGAATCGACATTCGCTCGGCTTCCATCTCACCGGCGACGTACGCCATCTCTTCGAGCGAAGGCGTGATCAGGCCGGAGAGACCAATCGCATCGACATGCTCCGCGTCGGCAGTCTCTTTGATCTTTGACCAAGGCGTCATTACGCCCATGTCGATTACATCGTAGTTGTTGCACTGTAGGACAACGCCGACAATATTCTTGCCGATATCGTGCACATCGCCCTTTACCGTTGCCATCAAGATCTTGCCCTTCGATCCAGAGCCGACAGACTTACGCTCCTCGATGTAAGGCACCAGATGAGCAACCGCTTTCTTCATTACCCGGGCGCTCTTTACCACCTGGGGCAGAAACATCTTGCCGCTGCCAAAAAGGTCACCAACCACGTTCATCCCGTCCATAAGGGGACCTTCGATGACCTCGATTGGTTCTTCGACCTGCTGGCGTGCCTCTTCGGCATCGGCGACCACGAACTCATCTATGCCGTGCACCAAAGCGTGGCTTAGGCGCTCGCGAACCGGCAAGTTCCGCCACTCTTGATTCGCTTCCTCCTTCGGGCCGCTGCCTTGAAAAGTATCGGCTATTGCCAGCAGCCTCTCGGTCGCGTCGGGGCGCCGGTTGAGAACCAGGTCTTCAACTCTCTCGAGAAGGTCCGCCGGGATATCGTCGTAGAGCACCAAAGAACCGGCGTTGACGATTCCCATGTCCATACCGGCTGTGATTGCGTGAAACAGAAACACGGCGTGAATTGCTTCCCGGAGGTTGTTGCTGCCGCGAAAGGCGAAACTGACGTTGCTCACGCCTCCCGAAACCTTCACGTGGGGTAGGTTCTGCTTGATCAGGCGTGTTGCCTCGAAGAAGTTCAGCGCGTAGTCGTTGTGCTCTTCAATGCCAGTCCCGATAGCAAAGATGTTCGGGTCAAAGATTATGTCCTCGGCCGGGAAGTCTGCCTGCTCGGTGAGAAGATGATAGGCGCGTGTGCAGATGCTCACCTTGCGCTCAACAGTGTCGGCCTGGCCCTCCTCATCGAAAGCCATCACAATCGCGGCCGCTCCGTAGCGTCTAACAAGCCTCGCCTGGCGCAGGAACTCTTCCTCACCTTCCTTGAGAGAGATTGAGTTGACAATGCTCTTTCCCTGCAGGCACTTGAGGCCGGCTTCGATTACCGACCATTTTGAAGAGTCGACCGTCACAGGTACACGGGCAATGTCCGGCTCTGACGCGGCCAACTTCAGAAATGTCTCCATCGCTTCGGCAGAATCCAGCATGCCTTCATCGAAATTAACGTCGATGATCACGGCACCCGCTTCGATCTGCTGAAGCGCCACATTGAGTGCCGCCTGATAATCGCCGGCAAGCACAAGCTTCTTGAAACGCGACGAACCAGTGACGTTGGTGCGTTCGCCGATGTTGACAAAATTCGAATCTGGTCCAATCGTTAGCGGTTCAAGGCCAGATAGCTGGAACTTGCTGGTTCGAGGCGGTAGCTTGCGTGGCTCCAACTCGCGGACGGCCGCGGTGATCGCGCCAATGTGCTCGGGCGTGGTCCCGCAGCAACCTCCAACGATGTTCAGAAGGCCGGATTCGGCAATTTCGCGAAGCATGCTAGACGTGTATTCTGCCGTCTCGTCATAGCCGCCCATTTCGTTCGGAAGTCCTGCGTTTGGATGCACGCTTATCCGGCAGGGCGCGATCCTGGCGAGCTCTTGAACGTAGGGACGGAGATCCTTCGCTCCCAGCGCACAATTCAGCCCAATCGAAAGCGGGCGAGCGTGAGCAATCGCGTTGAAAAATGCCTCGGCCGTCTGACCGGAAAGGGTCCGGCCGCTCAGGTCCGTGATCGTGCCAGAGATCATTAACGGCAGCCGGACACCGGTCGCGTCGAAGGCCTGCTCAATCGCGAAGATGGCAGCCTTGGCGTTCAACGTGTCGAAGATTGTTTCCATCAGCAACAGATCGGCGCCATTTGTCAGTAATGCTTCGGCTTCCTCCCGGTACGCCGTGACCAGTTCATCAAAGGAGACACTGCGATATCCCGGATCGTCCACGCGAGGCGAAATTGTGGCGGTTCGGTTTGTTGGGCCTAAGACACCAGCCACGAAGCGCGGCCGACCGTCCGTGGCCTCGAATTCGTCTGCTACGGATCTGGCGAGAAGTGCACCGGCCTTGTTTTGCTCGAACGCCAGCGCTTCGGTCCCGTAGTCCGCCATCGAAATCCGCGTGGACGTAAACGTGTTGGTCTTGACGATGTCGGCGCCGGCCTCGAGGTAGGCGACGTGGATAGCCCGAATCACCTCAGGATTGCTCAATTGAAGCAGGTCGTTGTTGCCGCGCAAGTCTTGCGGCCAATCCGAAAACCGCTCGCCACGGAAACCTGCCTCATCCAGCTGAAGCTTCTGAATTTCGGTGCCCATCGGCCCATCCAGAACCAGGATGCGCTTTTCCAGCAGCGTTTCGAGGCCGGCCAGTCGTTCCTCTCTAGTGAAGATGGTTGATGTAGTCATCGCACAGCTTCCTTCGAGTCGATGGATGTCGTTTTGGGCCGAATACCCAAAATGTGACAGATAGCGAAGGTGAGGTCGGCTCGATTGAGTGTGTAGAAATGGAACTCGGAAACCCCCTCGTGAGCTAGCTCACGAACCTGTTCTGCCGCAATAGTCAGGGCCACGGATTGGCGAGTGGACGCGTCCTTGTCCAACCCCTCGAAGGCTTTCCAGAGAAATTCAGGGACCGAGGCTCCCGCTTTTTCGGCAAACCGAGCCGTCTGCTTGAGGTTCGTAATCGGCATGATGCCTGGGACCATCGGTAACGTGATTCCGGCGGCGATGACTTCTTCTCGAAACCGGAAGAAGTCGTCGTTATCGAAAAAGAATTGAGTAATCGCCCGTGTTGCCCCCGCATCGATCTTGCGCTTCAGGTTATCAATATCCTCGTCCGGAGATGGCGATTCGGGGTGCCCTTCCGGGTAGGCTGCTACCGAAATCTCAAAATCTTGGCGTTTGAGCAGGCCACGAACCAGATCGGATGCCCGGTTGTAGCCGCCCGGATGGGGCTTGTAGTGCTCCTCGCCGCCGGGTGGGTCTCCGCGTAGGGCGACGATGTGGCGCACATTAGCTTCCCAGTATTCATCCGCGACCGTGTCAACTTCCTCCTGAGTCGCATCGACGCAGGTAAGGTGGGCGGCCGGAGTCAAATTCGTTTCGCTTAGAATTCGGCGAACGGTTCGGTGAGTGTTTTCACGGGTACTCCCACCGGCGCCATATGTGACAGACACGAAATGCGGCGCAAGGGGTTCTAGACGCTTGATTGCGACCCACAAGCTCTCTTCCATCTCCGGGGTCTTGGGCGGAAAAAACTCGAACGAGACCTGGAATGGCGAGCTGTCACGAATTTGCGAACTGAGAAGCTCTTTCAATGCCTAGTTTAAAACCTAATCCTCTGGTGATTAATCAAGTATATGCGAGCGAAACTACGGGGCGCATTGCGTGCCGCCTCTCGCCGGCGGCGCGTCTGTTCGCAGTTGTTTTTCTATTTGCGACAGATCAGCAAGCGCCGTCTGCGCTCCTGGCAAGTAGGCGGCGAGTCGCCATCATTGCCGGTCTTTCAAATAATCCGATTCACGGCCTTTCAATCAATCTCGTAGATTTCCGTCTGAGTGTAGAAGTCACTCCAAGCGAACCAGAAGGAATATGTGGCAGCGATCTGTCTGAGCTCTGTTCCTTCAATCGGTCCACTGATTGCCCTCCCGGTCAAACCGGACCACACGCTGCCTGTTTCAGTGTCTTCGACCAGTGGTTCGCCGGTTTCCGAGGCAACTCTGACAAAGGTCAGAGTTCGTCCTTCCAGGCTGCGGTCGAACGCGATGGCTGTGGTGCTCCTGGCATCGAAAACGATCAAGAGGGCGGAGTCTCCAAGAGAATCGTTGATTACAGGATCGGTAAACAGACGCGTAAATGGGTAGGCCTTCGTCTTTCTCTGAATGACAAGACCGAGAACTAATTCCTTGGCCGGTAGCCGGTCGTCTGAAAGCGAACCGCCGAGGACACCGCTGTCAGAGCGGTTGTAGTAGCTGGAGTAGTTGTCGCTACCACAGGAGCCGCCCTTGTCGAGAACCAATGTATCTGGGTGGGTGGTGCGCCACTGAGTCCAAGTCGTGTGAGTCGCGGCGATCGGGGTCAACTTGACGCCTTTGAACTGTCCCTTAATGCCTTCGCCAAGGATTTGTTGCCAGTGACTATCGGTCTGGCGGTCATACATCACAAGGTCGTTCATGATCAGTTTGCCCGAAACGCCAAATTCCAAGACCCGTCCGTCGACACGGCGGTCATAGACGATGCCGGTGAAACACAAAGGGCAATAGGTTATCGCTATCGGCACGCCGGCGACGACGTCATTGATGATTTCATGCCGGCTGGGATGTTTATGGGATAGGCACGAACCTCGCCGTCCAACTCAAGACCCAACACCAGCTCACTACCCGCCATTTGATCCTCGGCTTCGTCGGCGCTGAGAAAGGTTGGAGCATCAATCGAGCGGATGCCGTCTTTCGGCAACAAGGAGTAGATGGACACCTCCCGCGCCTCTCCCGATTCAAGGCTGACCAGCGAGCCCTCTGCCAGGGTCAAGCGCTGACCGAGAATGCCAAATCTCTGCCCCAGCATGAAAATCAACAGCAAGCCAATACCGATAATGACCATCAGTGGTAGCAACCGCCAGAGTGTTCCGAGAGTAATACTTAGCGTGCTCTCACCATCCGTGTTTTTTCAAAAGATCAAAGAGGCGCTACGAGCTTTTCCACAAGTAGGCGCCCAAGAGCAGCAACGCTGCGCCGGCCAGCAGCCACACTGCACCGGTTTGAGCCGCTTCTTGACCGATGACATCAACCGAAGCCGAGCCAAAGCCCCTGGTTTGTTGCCCGAAAACTCCACGGACACCGGACCAAGTCAAAGGCAGAGCTACAAGAAAAAGATATGCACCGATGAAGTCTTGCCGAGATAGGAACTCCCAGATGAATTCGGGCAAATTTACGATCGCATCCACCGATCCACCGGCCTTTCCCAGAGTCTCAGGTCCTTCATCCTACGCTGCCGATCCCATCTGCCTTCACTGCACTTCGGGCCGTCTGCGCTGTCCTCCATGGGCTTCATCTCTTACATTAGGGTCATTGTTGCTGGCATTTCGTGATCGAAATCACCAAGCCTAGGCAAGAGAATCGGGAGAATGAAGCCATGGCTTCGAGTCAACAAGGCGGCACAGATGAAGCACCATCGCAATTTGCGGCTCAAGCCGGAGGTGTGGTGGTTGCACTGGGCTTTGCGGCCTTGTGGATCGGCTTAACCCTGCGCACGGGTGTGACATACCACTTGTTTCCGCTAGCAATCGGCGTTTTGCCGTCCCTTGTGGCCTATCGTTTGTTCGAAGCCAAATCTCGAGCCTGGTGGCCAGGACCAATCAGACTTGTGCCGGTCGGTCTTGCAATCGTCGCTCTCGTCTGGGGCACCCTCGAGCTTCTGGATGAAACGCCGACAGCAACCTTTATCCACGATCAGCCGGGCGGTGTGGTCGGGGAGGTGGCCGTGCTTGGCCTTGTAGGTGCTGGGCTCGGATTGTGGTTCGCGAGGCCTAAGGCCTAAAGGCGACAACCAACCCCACGCTGCCGACGCCCCCGTGAAGGCCCATGGCCAAGAGCAAAGCTCCATTAATATTCTTTCAAAAAGTGTGCGCAAGATCACAAAACCGGTGGGCAGGTACCCCTTACTATTTCATCAAGTACCCCGTGGGGGTATGGGTGAAGGATGGGAGGTGGACATGGGTTCCCGCAGTAGAAGAAAGATTCGCATTCGGGCTTGTCAGCGCTGTGGCGGGGATGGGTTCGCAAATTCGTAGGAGGAAGGCGGCTGGGCTTGTCTCCAATGTGGCCGTCCTGTCACCAACGAAAGCCACGAAGCACAACCGAGCGGTGACCGGCACGTGGCTGCGTAAGCGCCCTGCGTGTGGGCGATAGAGGAGCAACGCCTCCGGAGCTCTCGTTAGGGGCCACGGCCATCCGCCCCATTTCCGGAAAAAGCCTGCCGACCAATGAGGGCGTCGTCCATTTTCTCCAATTCGAACAACCAACCCTGGATCCCATTTAGGTACCAGGCCATTCACAGCATTTCAAATAACGAAAAAAAGGTGTTCCGTGTCTGAACCCCCGAGCCCTCTCAAGCAAAATCGATTTTCAAAATCGCGCTGTGCGTGGCATCGCAGCTTTGAGCCTTGTAGCTTTTTTCAGTTTCTTCTTGTGGCAGGCTGGTGTACTTTTGCGTGACCCGGACGAGCAGGTGGAGGTTACTAACACCGTGGGCGAAACGGTGGTCCTGGATATCAGGGCGGCGGACGCGTCAATCGAAACGCCGAATGAAACCTCGCTCAAGGTTTCTGTAAAAGAAGGTGACCTCGCACGAAACTTTGAGCTATCTACCTTGGAAGGTGAACGCGTCCAACTGGCCGATTTTCGGGGGCAGGCCGTCTTTCTCAATTTCTGGGCATCCTGGTGTGGGCCCTGCCGAGCCGAAATGCCAGACATTGATCGCGTGTTGCAGGAATACAAGGATGACGGGCTGATCGTGCTTGCCGTGAACAATGGTGAGCGGTTCGCTCCCGCGAAACGGTTTATCGATGATCTGCAGGTGGACTTTACTATTGTCGGGCTTGACCCAAGTCAGGAAATCATCGGTCGCTTTCGCATCGTTGCAATGCCGACTAGCATTTTTATCGATGAGAACGGCGTAATCGTTCGGATTCACGCCGGGCTGGCTACCGCGGATCAAATTGACCAGTTTGCCCGAGAGGCCCTCGGAACCTTGGCTGCGAGCCGATAGAGCCGGCCGATATCCCAATTCCCTGCCATTGGTCGCCGGTTAAGAGGAGGTCTAGGCAGCCTTGAGTTTTTGGATCATTCCTGTCCAGATGGAAGCCGCCGAGATCCAGGTTGATGCCGAAATGTACGCTGTTTCTCGCAATTTGACTTCCTTCGCGGCCGCTACTGGGAGCATTGGGCCAAAGGTTCTCGCCCGTGAGGAAGGCGGTACTTTACTCGTCGAATTCCGCACAGCAGTCAGGGGATTTCTCGGCAGGCGGAAAACCCAGCACACGGTGGAGCGCGTGACCCTGCGCGAGCCAGATGAGGTTCTGTTCGAAGGTGTCGAAGGCCCCCTGGACCTCCTGCGCGACCGTATCTCGCTTGTGGCCGAGGGAACCGGAACCAGAGTGCGATACGAAAGCACAGTTGGTCTCAAGGGATCACTATTCGGCTGGCTGATTTGCAAGCTCTACGTGCGGCGTGTCCTCGGCAGATTCATGCAACAACACCTGACCCAGATGAAGGCCACTCTCAAACGGCCCGGCTGATGGTCCCAACATGCGGAGAAGGTGCTGCCGAAGCTCCGGTGAAGGTCCACGGCGAAGAGCGAAGCCCCATTCGCGGCCTTTAATAAGCAATTTCCCTTAGGGCACCCGCTGTCGTTTACCGTCTAGAATTGGTCTCGATGAGGAACCAGGCTGCCGATTGGCGTTCTCATGTGACCTGCGTTGACCTCACAGAGGAGGTTTGCCGGCTGGCGAGTTGTCGCCAGCCCCTGCCCTCGCGCCGTTCGGCGTACTGCTCTGACCAACACGCACGAGAGTTTGAACGCGATCACTTGTGGTTGGCCGCGCGACGCGCGGCTCGCCGCCGTGCGAAATGGGCATGTGAGCGCTGCGATTTCAAACCGTCTGAAATCAAGAAGGATCCGGTCGCGAAAAGCGCCTACGCCCGGCACGAACTGCGGCTGCAAGTCAATCACATTCAACCGCTCTCAGGCCGCTACCGCTTGATGACTTGTTTTAACCACCTAAGCAATCTTGAAGTCCTCTGCCATCGCTGCCATGTTGCGGTCACTGGTGAGCAGCGCCCGCAAGCAGCATCTGCCTAGTGCCGGACCAGCCAAAGATGGGAACTAGCGTCGCCGCTCGCCTGAAGCGCCACGGCCATTTCAGACATTTCGAAAACCAACGCTGCTGCCCCTATAGTGAAGGCCCACGGCCATTCACGGCTTTTCAAAAATCTCGTGCTAGCGGATAAGACGCCATCGACGGCCCAACGGGTCGGGCGCCGAATCTCAAGCGCGTTCGCGTCGCTGTCTTATCGTGAGTTTCGCCTGCTCTGGTACGGGCAGCTTGCACAAGCCGGCACGCTGTGGGCGGAGCAGGTAACGCGCAGTTGGCTGGCATTCGAGCTAACCGGCTCTGCACTCCAACTCGGATCGCTACAAGTCGTACGTGGTGTCTCAAGTCTTCTGCTGGGAATGTGGGGTGGTGTGCTGGCGGACCGCTTCAGTAAGAAGGCCTTGCTGATGGCGACGCAGACCTGGACGCTGGCGATCTACGCCTTGCTGACCGCCGTCACTCTTAGCAACAATCTGGAGCTTTGGCATCTATACGTGAGTGCTGTCGGCCTGTCTCTCGGTGGCGCAATAAACCAGCCTGTTCGCACCTCAATAGTTCCGTCGCTTGTGCCGGAAAGTCATATTCTCAACGCGCTATCGCTGAACTCTATTGCGATCAACGCGTCCCGGCTTGGTACGCCTATCGCGGTGGCCGCCCTCATAGCTCTAACTGGCAACGGTGGCTGGGGTTATGCGATCTGCGCCCTGCTCTATGTCCTCATGCTGTGGTTCACGCTGTTGCTGCGAGAAATTGAGGTTGACCCGGGGGCGGCAGCCAGATCGATGCTGCGCTCAATGTGGGAGGGTCTGTCATTTGTTGGCCGAAACCGACTTGTCCTTGCTCACATGCTCATCGCCATGGGTCCGCTCGCTTTTGGACTGAGCTTTCAATGGATCCTTGTGGTTTACGCAACGGAAACTCTCGGATTGGGAGTGACATCCTTCGGCGCGCTGTTCACAGCCGGGGGCATAGGGGCATTGATCGGTGGCGTAATGATCGCGTCCAGCGGCACAAGCGCCCGACAGGGAACGGTGATGCTCGCGTCGGGCATCGTCTACGGTTTGATGCTCATCGGAATGGGTCTCGTCGGGTTTTTGTCGACTGCCTGGCCGCTATTTTGGTTTGCTGCGCCTTTCATCATGGTGATCGGCGCCAGCCAGTCAATTTTCCGGGCGACCAATAACAGCCGCCTCCTGGCGCACTCGCCGGCCGATATGCGTGGTCGAGTCATGGGACTGACCGTACCAACTCAAGCTGTGAACGCCCTTGCCGCTCTATTCGCTGGTGCACTTGCAGAGTTAATCAGCCCTGCTTTTGCGATGGGTGCCCTTGGCGCTGCCTGCTTATCCATAGTCTTGTTGGTCAGTGTCTGGCAGCCAAGAATTCGGGGCGCCTAAGGTTCACAACAACAGATTGTTTGAAAGGCTGGCAATGGCCATGGGCCTTGCCGGGAGCAGCGGTGGCGTTTTCTTGGATAAGGGCCTTTTGGCGGCCTTCTTCCGGGTTGGCCGGAAACATCTGCACATTAGACTGGTCGAAGTTGGCTCCCGCTCCCGTGCCGAGCTGACAGTATAAGCAGGGGCTCTTCGCTTGGAAACGGAGTTCTCAGTGACTAACCAGGCAGACCAGCAAAAGCAAGATTACGATGCCCCCAAAGACGAGTTCGCTGGCAAGATTCTCGACTCGCTGTCGGGCGCTTTCAACCTTGCCGCCATCCATTTGGGTGGCAAGCTGGGGTTTTACGGGATCCTCGCCGGGAGTGGTGGCCTAACCGCCGCTGAATTGGCTTCCAAAGCGGCGACGAACCAACGGTACACGCGGGAATGGTTGGAACAACAGAGCGTGACCGGTGTTCTTACGGTGGACGGTCCAGCCACAGTGCCTGCGCTCCGCAAGTTCAGCCTACCCGCACCCCACGCCGAAGTTTTGGCAGACCCTGATAGCTTGGATTATCTGGCACCGTTGGCCCAGATGTTTGTTGGTGTCCTCCTTCCGATTCCGGCCCTCCTCAATGCGTATCGTACTGGTGGCGGCGTGCCTTACGGTGACTATGGCGTCGATTTGCGAGAGGGGCAGGGCGCGATCAACCGGCCTGCTTTTCTTTTTCAATTGGGCAGCGAGTAGCTTCCTTCTATCGTAGACGTACACCAAAAGCTTGGCTCCCAAGCAGCGACGAAGGTGGCTGACATCGGTTGTGGCGCTGGCTGGTCGAGCATCGGAATTGCCAAGGCCTACGAGAACGTCGAAGTTGACGGTCTTGATCTAGATCAGCCTTCAATTAAGGATGCTCTCAAATAAGGATGCTCTCAAAAATGCTGCGGAAGCAGGCGTTTCCGACAGAGTAAACTTCTACGTTCGTGACGCCGGCGAGTCTGGGCTTCGTGGCAAATACGATCTGGTTACGGCCTTCGAGTGTATTCACGATCTTGCGGATCCGATATCGGTACTGCAAGCCATGCGAGGTTTGCTAAAGGATGATGGCTGTGTCGTTATTGCCGATGAGCGAACCGGCACATCATTCATGTCCGAAGATGGGGACGTTGATTGGATGATGTACGGCTGGAGCTTCCTCCACTGCCTTCCGGTTGGTATGGCGGATCAGCCTTCGGTTGAAACGGGCACCGTAATGCGGCAGGAGACAATGGTGCGCTATGCAGAAGAGGCCGGTTTCCGCAGCACCGAAGTTTTGCCAATTGAAAACTTCTTGTTTCGCTTTTATCGCCTGAATCCCTAACTCCGTCGCCTGTACCACCGAGATGGCGAGAGCCGCCGGCTCTCTTTGCTGCTTTTCGTTTATCCTGAAGTAACGGTCGGGGGGGGCGATACACGCGGGAATGGGTTCTTCTCCAGGCCGCGTACACAGGTCGCGTTCGGGCTTGGTAGGTTTCATGACTTCTCTTCAAGCTTTCGCAAACAGCAGGTTCATCCTGGCCGCCGGGTTGATTGCCTCGTTCTCAGGGATGCTCCTCGGGTTCGGAATCATGGGATATCACGCTGTAGCTGACGGCACCGAATACACGACGATTTCCTGGGCACTTATCGCCCCAGTGTGGCTTCTTGCAGCGATCTTGTGGTTTCTTGGCGTCCGCAATTCGCCACTATTTTTGGTAATGCTCCTTCTTGTTGCCGCGGTAGGCGCGACCTACTACGGGGACGTAAATGGACAGTATCCAGCCTTATTTCTTATTGGCTTCTCGATGATTTACGTTGCCTTACGTGACAAATCGGCCTATTCTGTGCACTAAATCTGTCGGATCCTGGTGCAGCGCCACCGCCGAGGAGGTTTGCAGGACATGATGAGGCCGACTGTGCCGTCATCCATCGATCAGGCTTCTCCGCTAAAACCTTTTCGCAAAAATTGTGATCGACTAGTTGACACGAGCCCTCTAGTTTGGCGTAAAGTTGCCGGAGTTTCTCGGTGGCAGTAAAGTCGGAAACTATCAAGCCGATGGAGAGAAACTATTCCGTGGGGCGGGTCTCGCTGAGGCGGGAATATCGATTGTAGGCCCCAACTCTTTTCTATCAGTGGATTTAAAAACCACTGGAGGGTAAGCCGTGTATCAACGCCGTCTGGAGGCTGAAATGCCTTCGGTATCGAAGTCTACTCCTCGGAAGGCCGTCATTCTGGCCGCTGGCTCCGGTCAAAGGCTTCGGCCGCTGACGGACAATCAGCCCAAATGCTTAGTTCAGGTTGGCGGCGAGTCTATCTTGTTCCGCACTCTCTCGACTCTGGCTCAATATGGAATTCGAGAAGCTGTGATCGTCATCGGCCATGAGGGTCAGAAGATCATCGAGGCCACCCGTGACGTCTTCCCGCAGCTCCAGTTCACTTTTGTCTGGGCGAATCGCTACGAGACAACAAACAATATTTGCTCCCTTTGGGAGGCTCGCGATCACTGCGACGAAGATCTCCTGCTAATCGAAAGTGATGTCGTGTTTGAAGGTGAGGTTTTGCGTCGCCTGCTTGAAGAGGATGGCAACGCAATGGCAGTTGCGCCTCATCGGAGTTGGCTTTCCGGCACGGTGGTGCGCATGTCGGAGGACAGTGACGTAACCTCCATGTTCCTCGGTTCCGACCAGGATGACGCGTTTCGCTATGACGACACGTACAAGACAGCCAACCTATACCGGCTTGAAAAGAAATTCTTGGCGGACTGCTACATGCCCGCGGTCTCCGCTCAGGTGGCCCAGGGCAACGTGGATTCCTATTACGAGTCTGTTCTCAAAGACCTCATGGCCGCCGGGCAGGTAGAGTTTAAGGGCGTAGATGTTGGCGACCGCCTCTGGTACGAGGTCGACGATCAAAGGGACCTCAAGGCGGCCGAAAAAATGTTCGCTCCACCGGAACAGCGCCTGGACGAGGTACTAAAGCTTCATGGCAGCTACTGGCGTTACGGGTTTACTGACCACTCCTATCTCTACAACCTCTATTTCCCGCCCGAGGGAATGCTTCAGCTATTCCAGCAGGATTTAAGGGACATAATTACCAACTATCCCGTAGGCCAAGATGAGCTGTGTGGTCTCCTGAGTGCGTGGACCGGCGCGCCCGCGCACCAAATTACGGTCGCAAACGGTGCTTCTGAGATAATCAAGATCTTGGGGCGCGAACTGGACGGACCGATGACCATTCCGGTGCCATCATTCAATGAATATGAAAACGCACTTCAACCCCAATTGTTGAACCGCTTTTATCTTGACCAGTCCACGTTTGATCTTGACGTCGAGGCACTTGCTACCTCTGCTATCCGGTCGCGTTCCAAAATGGCAATAGTCGTGACGCCAAACAATCCGACGTCGCTTTCGGTGGCAAAGGAAGATCTGCTCTTTCTGGCGGAGAAGCTCGGCAAGAATGATTGCCTCCTTGTTGTTGACGAATCATTTGTCGAGTTCTCGAATTCCGGCCTCAAAGAGAGTGTCCAGTCCTATCTAGGCGAACACGAAAATCTGGTCCTGATGAAGAGCATGAGCAAGGTGTTCGGCATTGCCGGTCTGCGGCTGGGATACGCCTTGTCTTGTAATCCACGTGTGACGGAGCAGTTCAGGCGTGAGGTTCCGATCTGGAACATCAATGGACTGGCGGAAGCTTTCTTGCGATCAATAGGCGATTTCAAACAGGAGTTCTTGGATAGCTGCGAGCGTGTGAAAGCTGATCGAGACGAACTTTATGAATTGCTCATGTCGACTCCAGGGATCCAGCCATACAAACCTGACGCAAACTTCGTCTTTGCCAAGATAAATCATGCAGCTCTCACGGGGCCGGATTTGGTGAAGCGTTTATTCGTTGAGCAGAACATTCTCGTCAAGGATTGCGCGGGCAAATCCATGAAAGATGCCGACCGCTTTGTGCGCATCGCCTCGCGAACACCGACCGAGAATCAGAGACTTGTGGAGGCGTTTCGACGACTCGACTAGCAGATGACAAGGGCTTAGTTAAGCCCATTCTCGGTCATCTCTGGGATGCGGCAAACCTGCTCTCCCTTGCAGGTCTTCTCAGTAGCACGGTGGCCTTGGGTTTTGCTGTCAACGGGCGGTTCGAGCTGGCTGGCGTTTGCCTTATGCTGGCGTTTCTGGCTGACGTTTATGACGGCTGGGTCGCGAGGCGGCTGAAGGGCCGAACAGATATCGATAAGGCCTTTGGTGCCAACCTGGATTCGCTAATCGATGTGATCGGCGCTGGTGTCCTGCCGGGAGCCATCCTGATCAGCGTGGGTTCTTTCCAAGGTTGGTATGTTCCGGGGGCTTTCCTGCTGGTCGGTGCTGCCACAATGCGCCTGAGCTTTTTCAATGTGCATGGCTTTGGTGCCAAGCAGACCCACTATACCGGCCTGCCAACGGACCAGGTCATTCTCGCCTTCACGGTTCTTATGCTCTTAGAGGAAGTACTTTCCCTTGAAGCGTTCCGCGTTGCACTCTACGCAGGCGCAGTTGTCCTGTCCGGGCTGATGGTGAGTCCGTTGAAGATTCGGAAGCTGGACGGAGCTTGGTATTACGCTCTGCCCGTAATCGCTACGCTCGTCGGCCTTGGCCACGCGGCCAGATTACTGGATTAAGATTTGGACATCACGAGGTAAAAATGGTTCTGAAGGTGCGGCCATGAGACACCGATCTTCCTGAGAATCATTGGCGTTAATTTCAAGGTCAGCGGCTCCGTAAATCTCAATGTAGACCAGACAGCCTTACCCAGAGTGGCAACGTTCATCGACCGTAGCCCCGGTAAGGCGCGTAGCCTGTCGACCAGGTTTACAGCCACTTCCATCGCGGCATAGCCAGCGTTGAGTTCTGCATGTCGCAGGTCTAGCCCGCTTTCCTGAATGAGGGTTGTCATCTCACCCGGCGAGCGGTAGATCACTTGGTAGTCTCCCGTCTTCGCCTCAACACCTTTGCGGACGGCTGACTCCCTAATAGCGATTCGGCCGCCCGCCTTGAGAAGAGTGTCGAGCCTTCGCAAGAGGGTCACCACGTCTTCCCGATTGAGGTACATCAGCAGACCGCCAAGAAAGATGCCATCAAATTTCTCTGTTGGCTCAAAAGACAAAGCGTCGGCGCAGAAGAGTTGAATATTCGGCACTTCAGCGAGATTCTTGCGCGCCGACTCAACCATGTTTTCACTCTGCTCGACACCGGTAATGCGGTCGTAACTGCCAGCAAAATGCATGAGCCAGGTGCCGGCACCACAGCCTACATCGAGAATCGAGGCTGAGCTAGGTAGGTCCTTGAACCAGTTGTCGACGACCGCGGACTCTTTTTCAAAACGGTAACGGACGCAGTCGTCAGGCAAGCCTTGTTCGTGCGCCATGTAGGAAGCCGAGAACGCCGAACGAAGCGCAGCCTCATTCCAGTAGCGGCGGACGACATCGTAGCTGATGCTGGCTTCGCGAGAGCTACGCTCGTCGCCGGTCTCCGGCTTAGTCAATTCGAAATTCCTCCAGCGTTGAATCCGGTAAAACGGCCGATCCAGAGCTTACAAGAGTTCAGGGCGCTGATGAAAACGTCGCAGGCCCCGGTCCCCGCTGTCAGCGGGAATACGCTGACATCAGGTATTATCAGGGCGATACATTTCTGCGGGCGAGACCTGGGTTCTTTTAAG
This sequence comes from Dehalococcoidia bacterium, assembly GCA_965219205.1. Lineage (GTDB taxonomy): Bacteria > Chloroflexota > Dehalococcoidia > DSTF01 > WHTK01 > WHTK01. The sequence continues at coordinate 791,526 of CBDCMQ010000009.1, read as the reverse complement.
CAGAGGGGATTGACTTTCATGGAATATCGGAAACTCGGCGGTTCTGATCTTAACGTGTCGGTACTGGGGCTTGGTGGTAATACCTTCGGCCCGCCCAGAATAGATGAAGAGTCAACCGCGAAAGTAATTCATTCAGCTCAAGATCTCGGAATCAACTTTGTCGACACCGCTATCGGCTATGGCGAGGGAGAGTCCGAGAAGTACCTTGGCTCCGCCTTGGCCGGCCGCCGCGACAAGTGGGTTGTGGCGACGAAGTTTACGCTGCGCAAGCTGGAAGATGCGCGAGCCTGGGAGCGCATCCACGAGCATTGTGAAACCAGCCTCGGCAAACTTGGCACTGATTACATCGACCTGTACCAGCTTCATCAGCCCAACAGCGAGGTGCCCGAAGATGAAGTCTTGCGTGCCTTGGACGACCTAGTAAAGTCGGGGAAGGTGCGTGAAGTTGGCTCGTGCAATTACCAGTCATGGCAGATGGCAAGGAACAGTTACACCGCGCGGGCAATGGGTGTAAAGCCATTTGTCAGCGCCCAAAACCATTACAATCTCCTACGCCGCCAGATCGAAGCGGAACTGGATCCGTATTGCTCGGAATCCGGCGTAAGCCTGGTACCTTACTTCCCGCTGGCCGGTGGATTCCTCACGGGAAAGTACAAAAAGGACCGGCCGGCCCCAGAAGGAACCCGCGGCGCCGAAGGAAGCGGCATCATCAAGCGCAACACGAACGACCGCAACTTCGAGATCCTGCCGGCGCTTGAGGCTTTTGCCGAGGAGCGCGGCCATACCGTAGCCGAGCTGGCAATCGCCTGGCTAACGGCAAATCCCAATGTTGGTAGTGTCATAACCGGAGTCAGCAATCCGGAACAGGTAATGATGAATTCCAAGGCGGCTGAATGGCAGTTGAGCGGAGAGGAAAAGGCCCAGGTGGACAAACTGGCACCACGCGAGGGTGATGATGAGGGTCAGGCAGTCGGCGCTAGAGCGGCGGCCGGAGCGTAACTGAACTGAGTCCGACGAAGATAGAGATATAGAAGGAGGCCGTCGGAAGCGGCCTCCTTTTTTGATCCTTCACCTGACTTCGAAGGAAGGAGTGTCGCGTTGGCTTAACGCTGCCGTTGACCATGGGCCGATCTCACAACCCTTCGCGGGTTATTCGAGCCTGAGCAGCTCCAGGGCAAGTGACGTTCGCGGCGAGCTGAACTCCAGCCATTCGCCGGGGATTAATAGGATTGTAGGAGCTTCTCGCAGGAGTTCAACGAGATAGTATTTTTCTCCAAGCTCGTGACGGAAGATCCACTGGCCGGGTGCGGTTTCATTCTCCAGCAAAGTAGCCATCATTATTCTTTCTTGGACCGGCATCGGTAGAAGTTCCGACCTCGTGAGCAAGCCAAGATTCGCCGAAAGTGGATGACTAGGTCCCAGGGGCTCGTAGGTGAGGGCGAGAAGCAATCTTGCGTCAGCGCCCTCAAGATAGGAGCCGATGAGGAGCTCGCGACGCACCGGGGCGATCTCAACCTGGCTCGACAAGATGATGCCCAGTGCTGTCCGTGCTGCGGCGTTGTCCGGAGCCCCATGCACTGCTCTCTCCGCTTCCTCCATCGCGTCTGACACACGGCCAAGGGAATTGAGCAGCAAAGCAAGGGCAGCGCGGTCCGTAGTACTGCCAGGGTTGGCAGTCACCAAGCTTTGGCAGTTGTGGGTCAGGTCTGCCAAGTCGTCTTCGAAGGTGCCGTAGATAACCGCCACTCTGCCGACCCCGCAAGCGGAAAGACCGGAGGCTTCCACGACGGCGCCGCGCATCTTGCGACGCTCCGGCGTCGAGGCCCAGAAAGCAGACTGGCTTAGTGTCGCGTCAAGACGGACGGCGTTTGCGTACGCCTCTGTTGCCTCCTGGTTCTCGCCGGCCCACTCAAGGATCGTGCCAGCGAGCGCGGCTATGGTCCCGTCCTGGGGAGCGAGAATCAGGGCCATACGGGCAGCCTGAACCGCTTGCCGGCGCGTCGCCGGCGAGCCTCAGAGCCTGAGCCAGGTTGGCGTATGCCAATGCGCTGCGTGGGTCTGCAATAATGCCCCGCTTGAAATGAGCAATTGATTCGTTTAGCCGTTCCGTTGTTTCTTCAGCGCCGGTTTCGTCCTGATTAAGAAAGGGTAGTGCTTGGCTCACGCCGGCGTGGATTTGGTAAGCAGCTGATGACGGTACGGCCGCCGCCGCCGCGCTGGCCCTTTCCGCGGCCTCGGCATATTTGGCTTTCGCCTGCAAGTCCAGACTGTCGTCAAATTTGGCGTGGCTGGGATCGATTATCAGCCATGCGGCCAAGACGGTAGGTATAAGACCAAAGACGATCAACCGTGGCGCTATGCTTGCTGCGCTGGGCACTGGTGGCGATGAGTGAAGCAGGCGCACGGTCATGGCAAGGACGAGGGCGAGAGTCAATAAAACAGCGCCCCACCCGTTTGGAGAATCGAAGAGGCCATGAACCAGGAGCGTTGTGAGCGCCACCGCACAAGCTGCCAGACGCAGCCGGTTGCTCGGGTCACCGAAGCGAATCCGGCGCCGAAAGCTGACAGCCGAGGGTAGTAGGGCGGGTCCTGAAAGGTAACTATGGCCCCACCGGCCTGAAGATGATTCTCAATTAAGTCCTCAATCACTTTTTCAAAGTCGGGAATGTGATGGATGACCGAGATCATTGAGATGACATCAAATCGCTCGCCTTGAGCCAAGCCTGGGTCAGAGTCGGTAGCTCTTCTCACATCCACGTTTGGAGAGTCAATATAGCGGTCCCTGAGCATGGAGAGGGCGCTTTCAGACATCTCGGTGACTACGACCTTCATTCCAGCCTCTGCTGGAATTGCCGCAAATGCGCCGTGACCAGCGCCAATGTCGAGCCACGAGCCATCACACGTCAAGGCTTGGAGCTCTTCCACGGTCATTTGAAAGAGAGGCTTGTGACGAAGGTGTGGTGCTCCTCGCGTCCCCGCCGAGGCGACCGCCGACTGGAGCTCATTCATGGAGTGGTCTGCCCATGCCAGCCTTAACAGCTCTCTCACTAATGGCAAAGACGTAAAAGACCTGCGAGTTTAGCCACTTGGTCGCGTTCTTGAATGGGCTGTATCTCTTCTCATCGATTGAGAAGTCTCTCGAGAGAAAGCGCTCTAGTTTCCGGAAATCGAAACCCCTGTGCGACCACCTGACTTCCTCGGAACGGCGAGCCGGGCGGAAGAAGACTGAGGCCCTCAGCAGTTCCCAGGGCCAGTAATCTGGGAGTCGCCGGTGGAGGATACTATTGTTCATTTCCTTGAGGAGCAAGCTTGGTCCGCCGATGATCGGCACCGAAACCAAGAGGACACCATCGGGAGACAGAACCCTTACGACGTCTCGCGCGAACTGATCGAGTAAATGGTCCTCGAGATGTTCGAGTACTTCAAAGCAGGTGAGAACATCGATGGATGCATCCTCGACCTCATCCAAGGTCTCAACTTCCTGATACCTTATGGCCTAATGCTTCTGATAGGGCTCAAGGCCGTATTGTCGCGCGTCTGGCCGCCGTTGATGCATAAGGTCGAGGAAGGTGCCATCACCGGAGCCAAAATCAAGCAGCGACCCCGCATGCGGCAAGTGCTCATCTGTCATGGAAAGAGACAAATTGTAGCGACCCCGATGGGCAAAGCGCGCGATCGGATTAGGAGTATTGATCGTCTGTTGGTCGTAAGTGGGCATGCAGGCCCCTCCTGGCTCCGAGTATCGTGGAACCTAGCCCTCAAACCAATAAGGGAAAACCAACTATCGTGACCAGTTAACGGCCCTACTTCGGCTGAGATTTCTTGGTAGGGACACCGCTTGGGCAGCCCTAACGGTTGCCGAGTCTGGGGTTAGCCGAAATGCCGGCTCAGTTGGCGAAAAATTATGAGTCGCGGCGTTGGAAGGAGAAATCTCCCTGCTCCCAAAGTTTGTCCGCTGATGACGAAACAGCGCCGCCGGTGAGACGGAAGTTGTGCTCGGTGAGAAAGCCGTAGACCTGTTCGAAAAGGGGCTGTCCGGCGTAAAACTCGACAAAAGACGCTTCGACTAGAATCGTGTCGATCTGACCGAGGGTTGCCTCGCTGCCTTTGAGCACTTCGATCTCAAAACCCTGGACATCGATTTTCAGAAGGACAGGGCCCGGAAGCTGTTCAGATGAGAGAACATCGTCAAGAGCCCGCACTTCGACCTCCTCGGTACCCCTGACTCCGGTGCCAGGAAAGCGCTCCGCTTGAAGGCTGGTCTGATGCAGCAGAGACGACGAATCGTCTGAGCTAGCGACATCGATAGTTGCCGAGCCTGCTTCAGAGCCCGCGGCAAAACTGAGGATTTCGACTTGGGAGTCATTGGCGAAAAGTCTCTGAACCTTGCTACGGGGGCCGCCCAAGGGTTCGATGGAGTAAACCTTGGCGCGGGGAAAGCGATGACGAGCGTAGAGAGTGAACTGACCTTTGTTGGCGCCAACATCGATGACGGTCCGGTAGTCCGGCCTCAGCGGTAGGCGGTCGTGCTCAATCGTTGCGGCGACGCCTTGACGCAGACCTTCTCGCCATCGGTTTGGACCAAGCAGACGAACCGCTTTCGCGCCTCGGCGCGTGATCTTGCCGACTTGATTAATCGCAATAGATGTTCGCACGGTGCGGGTACCTCAGATGATTGTCGGCGCGCGACTAAAGGTACAGCAGACGGCTTTAGGGTGAAAGTGGTTTCAGGATGGGCGATGTTAGCGGAGACTTGGATCCTTACCAGTAGCCCTCTACGAGCTGGCCGTCGAAGGCTATGCCGTCCACTTCAAGGTCGAGGAACCATGCCTGAGGGCTGGTGCAGTATGACATTGCGCCCATGTAGGCCAGGCTGCAGGGCTGGATTCGGACATGGCCGGCTGAAAACTGGGAGGGAGCGCCGTGGTCGCCGAGCCCCAGAGCGTGGCCGATTTCGTGAGGCAGCATTGCTCGGTTGCGCCAGAAGTCGGCTCGTCCAAGGAAAACGATGGAGTGATTGTTACCGCGTTGCTCGAAATCGGGCATGCAATCGTTAACTACCCAGGTGCGGCTGCTGCCATGAGCTGTGATTAAGATATCGGCTTCCCACCAGTTGTCGCCATGCTCAGAGAAAATCGGGAAGCCGTGGTACTTGATGAAGAGATCATTCCACTGTGCAAAGGCAGCAAGGATATCCGCTCGTGTAACACCACTTCCGGCCAGATGCGGGTCAATTGAGACGGTTTGGGTTCGCTGCTCGACAGCGATACCGCACATCAGATGATGCGCTTCGGCCCTGTGGGGGTGGCCGCCCCGATCGCGTACAGGCCAACAACGGTCAAGAAAGTGAGACTGGCGACCCGCATCGCGGCAAAGGGGATGAAACTACGATTTGCTTGGCTTCCTGCCATCATATTCGCCTTCCTTGGCGACGCCCCTATGGCGCTCTTACATGCCTAAACGCGGCACAAAGCAGTTCATTTCTCGATTTTGAGATGACTTTCTTCGAGGTCTCCGTGGCAACTGCTATGGATCAGTCAGCGCTGCAGAACTCTGTGAACCAGGGGGAAGATGATAGGCGGGGCCGGCCACCCACTGCGGTTTTTTGGGCGCCCGTGCCGGCCGAATCCCTTCAGCTGAGAGCGTTTTCGGTCAGGCTCTACACAAGTTGGAGGTGGGTTTGCTTAGAGGTGGGTTTGCTTAACGGTAGTTGCCGAACTTGAGCTCCATGCCCCAGTCCTGGTCCTTGATGTCCTGGATCGCCGTCTGGAGTTCGTCGCGACTCGGTGCGGACACACGAACTTCATCGCCCTGAATCGCCGATTGAACCTTCCTGTACTTCTGGTCCTTGATGAATTTGACAATTTTGCGAGCCGTGTCAGCATCGATCGACTGTGTGATGTTGACCGTCTGGCGAACCGTGCTGCCGGCTGCCTTCTCCACGTTGCCGCGTCGCAGGTTATCTAGAGCAACCTTTCGGCTGATGAAGCGCTGCCGGAGCACTTCCCAGAGTGCTTCAAGCTTGAACTCATCCTGCGTGTGGATGGTTAGGTTAGGTGCAGCTCGGTCGAAGTTAATTTCAGCTAGCTCTCCTTTGAAATCAAAGCGATTGCTGAGCTCCTTGCGGGCTTGATTGACTGCGTTGTCGACCTCTTGGAGGTCTACACGGGTGCTGATGTCGAAAGATTCAGTTTTAGCCATGGGGACAGGTTAGCGCCTGGAGGTCGGCGAGGGCAGGGCTAATATCAGGTTCAATGGAGAAAGATCTTGGATCTGGGGCTGGGAAGCGGGAACTCATTCGGCTGGTTCTTGATCGTCGGACGGGTCTTCCAAGCTTTCTTTGAGATTTGCCAACCCTTGGACCAGCACCAATTCGATGCTCGTACGCATCCTGCCAAGAGTAAGGATTTGCAGCAAGGGGTAGCGAACACTCAGTGGCTCAAGGGTTACGGAAACCTCGCTATAGTGGGCCGTGGGTGTGATTTTGTAGGCAACTCGCGAGGGCATGCCAGCCAAATCTATTTGAAGGGTCAAAGCGTGAGGCCAGTTGGAATGCTCGATGATGTAGCTATCTGGCTCGCCTTCGGCCAGATCTGACCAGAGGGCCTGCCAGATATCCGCAGGCTCGGCCTCAATCGCAAACGCTTTCTCAATTGGCATATATCAGAAGTCCAACTCTATTCAGCCTACAAGGTTGGCCAATGAATAGCTTTGAGGGGAGCGCATTCCTCCGTGTCTAGTCATTTTGGCCAGTCGCGGTTGTGGAGGTTAAGGGTTGGTTAGGTGCTCCGCCGGCTATCACCCAGAAAGCGAGGCAGCAACCAGTTCGGCATAGAATTTCGTACCGGCTCCGACGAGATGAAATTCGTCGATCCAGAACAACTCGGGCTTATCGATTGTCTCCGCCTTCCAGTCGATGAGGAACGCATTCGAGTGATCGGCAACGCCATTTGCCAGCATTTCGTTGTTGGGCTTCTCCCATGACCGCGGCACTTTGAGACTAAAAAAGAAGACACGTCGATCTGGCCCGGCGATGGTCATGATTTCTTCGAACTGAGTCCGGCTGAACGGCTCGTTGTTGCCGATGTGGATAACGATGGTGGATTGGAGTTCTCCGGCGCGTTCGATCTCTCGAAGAAGGGAAATTGCTGCGACCGGCGCGCGGCTGACCTTGGCGTCAACCATGATGTCAGGAATTTGCGCGGCGAGCGCGTAAGCAGCACCGAGCATCACCGAGTCACCAATGGCTGTCACCGGACCTTCGATGGGCTCTGTGGTGGCAGGCAAGGAAGCCGGTGGCTGGTATGAGGCCGCGATTGAGCCACGTGGGAAATCTTCCAGGGTGTCCAGGTTGTTATTGCCCAGATTGTCAGTTGTGGTGCAGGTGCTTAGTTGCCATGCGTCTTCATCGCCATGGCTGGAGCCTGAGTCCTCGGCAACCGAACAATTTGACAGGGGGAGGACGGGTATGGAAGACGGCGCTGGGGCAAGTGTGGAACCGGAGCTAGAAACGCTGGCAAGCTCGGAAACTAGAAGCGACTGGGATGGGCTGGCCAGCCTGATTTCAGATTGCGATAGAAACGGAGGGGTTTCTGGTGAGGTTCGCTGGACTCCGATGGCCACGAGAGCTGCCACGAAGGCGGCGACGGCGACAAGGGCAAAGCCGCTGGCAAGACCTTTGATGCTGCGGCCACGCGGTGAACTCAGGCCGGCCCAAGTTCGGCCGAGCCCACCGCTGCGAGCCGGCACCTCTAAGAAGCGATAGGAGATGGAGGCTACGAAAACTGTGGCCGCAACCTGGGCGGCAAAAAGCTTGAGATCGGAAGTTTGCGGCCACGCCAGCAGGAATATCGGCCAGTGCCAAAGATAAATGCCGTAAGAACGAACCCCGAGCCAGCGCAGCGGGCCAACGCCCATCAAGCGAGAGATCATCGATTCGGGATGGCCCAGAGAAGCAATCAAAACACAGCTTGTCAGGCTAGCGGCGAGAAATCCACCACGGTAGAGCAGAGGGTGATCTTGATCGAGTGCGAGCGCAAGGACCGCAAGGAAAGCGATCGCGGCAACTCCCACCAGGTTGACCAATGACGCGGAAAGGAGTCCGCTGACCTTTCGCCCAGAGCCAAACAAAAACGCCAGCACCGATCCAAGGAGCAGAGCCCCTAGTCTGGTGTCCGTACCGTAGTAGATTCGCGATGTATCGGCGGCCTCTGAGGGGTTAAACAGCCAGGCCATGCCGGCATAGGAGGCCAGGGCGCCGAGCAACACGAGGACGACTAACAGCCGTATGCGGATGATCTTGATCGCGAAAGCGAGTACCAGAGGCCAGAGAAGGTAGAATTGCTCCTCAATCGCCAGCGACCACAGGTGGCCGAGCATTGACGGGCGATCCCAGGCTTCAAAGTACGACTGGTTGTCAAAAATCAGGAACCAATTGGTTACGTAGGACAATGCGGCCAGCGTGTCGCCCTGGAGCTTCGACAGATTGCCGGGCTCCAAGAGGGCAGTCAACGTCAGAATGGTTGCCAAGAGGAGGAATAGTGCCGGGAGGAGTCGCAAGGCTCGCCGTCGCCAGAATGACTTCAGATCGATACGACCGAACCGGCGCCACTCTTTGACGAGGCCACGAGTGATCAGAAAGCCGCTAATCACAAAAAAGACTTCTACGCCAAGAAACCCACCTGGCATCCAGGTGGCGTTGCCATGGAACAGAAGTACGGCCATGACCGCGAGGGCACGGAGGCCGTCGACCCCTGGGAGGTAAGTTGTGCGGTCTGGGCTAGATGAAGTCACATTCAAGTCTTAAGAAGTGTCGTTCCCTCGCGGCTTTGTTTCAAGTGCCACCTTGATGACTATCACTCTTAGAGTGAGCTTCTGAGCGGCAGTTGAGTTTAGAGGCCAACGGATAGTCTTAGCGTGCAATGTCCCGGGTTGCAGCGTCTAAAACACTTTTCCAGGAGAAAGAACACCAACTTGTTGGCGTAAACTGAGATTTCCGGCGCTGAAATGGTTGAAATGACGACATAGTGGTGTAACAGGTCTGGCGTTTTCGACCTCCGATGCAAGAGGCGGGCAGCTCCTGCCGTCGCAGGGGTTGCCCGCCTCATTGGGCGGCTGATCGGCTCGAAGGAACTAGAGCTCTACTTTTGCCGAGTAGTCATGCATGTAGCGTGGAGCCATGCGGATTGATCCGGGTGCTGGCGGCGGACCATCGATTGGAGTCTGGTGGGCGGCGTGGGTTTCGGAGACGAAGCCAAGCAAGTTTCGAGTGTCCTGGTACTGGAATTGCGGGTAGGGCACGTTCTTCTTGTTTAGCCAGCCACTCATGCAGACTGGTGCACCAATCTCCCGCCACCAGAAATCGGTGCCAACAAAGTCTTCGAAGGTCTCGAACGGAATCCGCAAGTCCACGTGGTGGATTCCTTCGCCAACAGCAAGAAGGAAATCCTCTTTGTAATTGCTGGGGCCGAAGGTTGGCTGGATCATCTCAAAGCCGAAATCAGGCCCAAGATTGAGGTTTTTGCCAATTGTGCCCATGGATGTGAAGTAGGCGTGGTCGACTTGCTCGCCATTGTTGGTGCAGTCCATCAACGTCCCTGTGAAAGATGACCAGTGCATTCCACGCCAAACTGGCTGGCCAAAAAGCCGCGAGGCGTGTTCCATCGAATCCATTAGGTTGTGGACCACCACACCAAAATGTCCCAATCCAGGAATTTGAGTCATCGCGTGGGCATGCTCTGGGCGTGCGACTTCCTTGGAGAAGTCCCATTCTTCGTCCACCTTGATTGCGTCGCGCCAGTTTTCTACCCGGGGAACGACAACTTTGACGTAGTATCCTCCGGCCTTGCGCGTGTCGAAGAAGTAGACATCTGCCGCGTCATCGATTGTGTAGGACTGACGAACCCGGACTCCCTCACCGGCCAGGAATTGGTGAAGTTCTGAGAACTTGTTCTGGTCGGCAACGGTTAGAAACAGGCTGTGAATGCCGTTTCCCCGGGCTACCAGGTGCTCCTCGAACAGGCTGAGGCCTCCAGTTGGCTGAACCAGCTGAAAGCTCATGCCGTTGGTGGGATTTTGTCCTTCAGCGGTGATGAATTCGTACTCGCCGGCGGCGCGATCGTCCGGGCCGATCTGAAAGATATCCGGCCGGGAGGTTCCGCGCCCGTATGCGGTGACGTGCGACATCCGGTCGCGAGTATGGTTTACGACCTTCCATTTGTCGATTCCGAAAAAGAGTGCATAGTTTTTCGCCATAGCCTTGGCATCGCTCACCACAACGACCGTGTGGTAAAGCTCATCGACCAGAATTCTGTCGAGCATCTCTTTCCCCCTCAAAAGGCAAAACAGCTAATCGAGCGATCACAGCAGACAGGTTAGCCGAAGGAGCCGGCTTTCACCAGCGGCAGCGCGGCGCGAGGCTTTACGTTTTGTAAGGCTAAAGATCTTCGGCAACCTGAGGCGCGATGAAGTAATCTTGGTTTTGAACCTGAGGGCACCCCAGATCCCGCTGGAGGGACGATGGATATGGCTATTAAATGCAGGTAAGTGGTTTTGAACCTGAGGGTACCCCAGACCCCGCTAAAGGCACGATGAATCGGGAAACTTCATGCAAGTGAGCCCTAATGTTCGGGCAGTTCAGGTGCCGGACGATAATCCGATGCACCCTCAGTTCACGACGATCTATCTCGTCGGAGGCGGGCAGGTACTAACCATTGATTCCGGCGAGGACTTCGAAAGATATCGCTGGATGCTGCGCGGTTATCTTGCCGCGACAGAGAAGGCTGAGATTTCGCTCAGTGGAGTGTCGCACTATCACGCGGACCACAGCGCCAACCTGCGCTGGCTCCAGGACGAGTTTGGAGCAGCAATCCACGTTTTTCGGGATGGTGTTGATCTGCTCGGCGAGCGTTTGCCGGACACCGGCGTCAACCACTTCGAGGATGGCTCCGAAATCGAGGTTTCCGGAGATGTGCGAGTCCAGGTGCTGCACACGCCAGGGCACAGCCCAGACTCTGTCTGCTTCTATCTGGAGTCGGAAGGCATTTTGTTCACCGGCGATACGATCCTGGGAGCCTCGACAACGACGATCAGCGATCTGAGCGCCTATATGGAAACGCTGGAACGTCTGCGCGCCATACCTAACCTGCACCGCATTTGTCCCGGCCATGGCCCGATAATCGATGACCCGGTCGAGGTAATCGATGATTACGTGCGCAGGAGGGTCAGACGAGAGTCCGAAATCCTTGACCTTTTGGCCGAAGGCGCAGAATTTACCAGTTGGTCGCTGGTCGAGCGCCTCTACACAGAAGTCGATCGGCGTCTCTGGCGGGCCGCTGATCGGGTTGTATGCAGCCACTTGGAGAAGCTGGAGAAAGAAGGCCGGATCAAAATCTACGATGGTAAAAGAAAGCAGACGCCAGCTGTCGACCTGGTGCAAGCCCAGGAAGAAGAGCACGCGCGGGTAGAAATTCTTCGCAAGGCTGACGAAATTCGTGAGCAGGACAAACGCCGCCTTGTCGGTCTGCAGGAATCTGGACCACGTCTCGAGTGGGATGAGCCACCGAGGTACGAGCTGAATCGTTGACGGATGCCGGTTAGGTCTCGTTTCTCGCAGGGACCAGTCAAGATTAGGACTAAACAGGAATGGCCCAGAACGTAATTGCGCTGATCAGTGACTGTGACGGCACAATTTGCCCGGACACCGCGAGCCGTTTGGTTAGTGAACTTGGCCTGTCACCAGCAGATTTCTGGGCGGAGGTTGCAGCGGATGTCGAGAACGGTTGGGATCCGCCGCTGGCGTGGCTCAACCGCCTGATCGATCAAAGCCGATCGGGAGTGATAGCTCCGCTAACCAGCGATCTGATGCGCCGGGTCGGCGAGAAAGTGGAGTTGTTTCCCGGCGTGGCAGATTTCTTGGCTCGAATTCGTGAGCGTCTCGACGAAAGGGCTGACTTTCGCGATGCCGGTGTGACTGTTGAGTGGTACATCATCAGCAGCGGCATCGAGGAATTGCTGAGGGCTACGCCGGCCGCGGAGCACACGAATGCAATTTTCGGCAGCAGGTTGGATTACGACGAATCAGGCCAGGCCGTGGCCGTGAAGGCATCGGTCACCTTCACGGAGAAGACCAAATTCATATTTGCTGTCAACAAAGGGATATCGAGTGAGGAGATTTACCGAACCCCTTATCGGGTAAATGACGCCATTGACGATTCTGAGAGGCGTGTTCCGTTCACGCGCATGGTGTACCTCGGCGACGGACCTAGCGATATACCTTGCTTTTCGATGGTCAAAAGGCAGAACGGCCACGCGATCGGCGTAATCCCGCCCGACGATTCTGACCTACGCAAACCGTACGAGTTGGCTACTGGTCAGCGTCTGACAGTTGGGCCTTATACCGCTGACTTCAGCTCGGGCAGTGACCTGTTTCGAATGCTGCTGCGTATCGTCGAGGGCATCGCCGACGACATCGTCATCGAGCGTGCGCAACAGCTCCGAAGCGGCCCACGACACTAGTTTTTGACTCGCCGGCATTCCGCGATTAGTGCAGCTATAAACGGCTTCCAGTCGCTGACAACCCCATAACTGGCCAGCTTGAAAATCTCCGCGTCCTTATCCTTGTTGATGGCGACAACAGTTTTGGCGCCGGTGATGCCGGCTATGTGCTGGCTGGCTCCGGAGATGCTTACGGCAAAGTAGAGGCTTGGCGAAACCACCTTGCCCGTGAGGCCTACTTGTTGGCTGAGCGGTACCCAGCCCAGATCGACGGCAGCTCGAGTAGCGCCCACGGCTCCATCCAGGACATGAGCGAGTTCTTCGAGTTGCTCGAACCCGTCTGCTCCACCAACCCCGCGTCCGCCGCTGACGACAACAGCAGCGTCTTCAAGTCGCAGGCCCTCGGCTTGGGCGTTTTCACGCGAGAGAATCTTGGCCGTCTGATGCACCGGATCGAGGTCCAAGGTCGTAATCTCCCCAGAGCGCGATTGGTCCGGTTTGAGCGCTTCTTGCGACTTCGGCCGGACGGTCGCGACCTGCGGGTTTGCATCGCTTACGAAAGTGGCATGAGCGCGGCCCCCGTAGCAGGGCCTGGTCATCATCAACCTGTCTCCCTCGATAGCCAGGCCAACGCAATCCATTGCGGGACTGGTCCCAGCCCGGATCGCGAAGCGCGGCGCCAGATCGCGGCCGGCCGCCGTCTGGCCGATCAAGACAATGGCCGGATTGCTGGCCCGAGCTGCGGCGGTAAGAGCGGCGGTCCAAGCCTCATTGCTGTACTGATCGAGGTGAGAGCTTTCGACGACGATGGCCTTGTCCGCGCCGAATGCCATCGCCTGCTCGGCTGCCTCGCCGGCATCACTGCCAAAGCTTACCGCTGTTACCTGTTGGTTAACAGCATCGGCCAGGTGCCGGGCAGCTCCGAGCATCTCTCTGGCTAGACTACTGATTGAGCCCTCGCCAAATTCGATGAGAACCAGGACGCCAGACTCACCTGCCATCCTGGCTGCCTCCGGATTGTTTGGGATGAGATAGAACGTCCACCTAGATCAGCTTCGCATCTCTAAGAGTCTTAGCCAGATTGGCCGCCATCTGTTCGGGGTTTTCGCCTTCGATGAAATTGCAATCCGTGCTGATTGCCGGGGTTTCGAGGCGTTGGAGTTTAAGCCGCGCGCCAGCGGCGCCGACTTGATTTGGGTTTAGGCCCAGATCGGACGCGGTCCAGACTGATACCTCTTTGCGTGCGGCCGCCATGATCTGGGGAAGCTTTGGGTAGCGCGGTTCACCCAATTCGTTGCTGACCGTTACGACGCAAGGAGTTGGAGCCTCTACGGTTTCGAACGCGTCATCAAGAATGCGCTCAGCTCGGACCGAGCCCTCCGCGAGGCTAACCATCTTGGTGATTGAGATCGAGGAGATATCCATCAGTTCGGCGATGGCGAGACCGGTGACACCGAAGTCCCAATCGACAGCCTGGCGTCCGCAGAGTACGAGATCGACACCACCGATTTTCTCAATCGCGGCGGACAGAGCCATCGCCGTGCTAAAGCTATCGCCATCAAAAAATGCTGGATCGTTGAGGTGAATGCCCTCGTCGGCGCCCATTGCCAACCCGGTTTTGATCACATCGCGGGCAGAATCCGGGCCCAGACTGATGATCCATATCGTGCCCTCACCGGCTGCGTCGCGAATCCTTAGTGCAGCCTCGACAGCTATCTGGTCGAACTGACTGATGACCGCGTTGACCCCAGCCGTGGCAACCATCGGTTTTGCGCCTGGGCTAACCTTGAAGGCGCTGGCGGGCGTTTCCGGGTCTGGAACTTGTTTTACGCAGCAGACGATTTTAGGCGCCATGCATCGGCCCTGTGGGTGCGGCGAATCGTGACAGGCTATTTTGCATCGTTAGGCGTGGGAGCGCCGAGGACGGTGAGTTCGAGAAGCTCGGCGATGTCCATGGGCTTGGCCCGCGAAGCCTCGTCCGGTTCAACGGATGCCAATCCGTCCTCGAACATCTGGACACAAAATGGGCAGTTCGTCGCGACGATGGAAGCTCCGGTCGATTGAGCCTCCTCAGATCGCACCTGGTTGATACGGGCGCCTTGAGTTTCATCGACGAACATGTGGCCGCCGCCGGCACCACAACAGAAGCTCTGCTCCGTGTTCCGCGGCATCTCTTTTAGATTGGCTCCCGGCAACGCTTTGATGATCCTCCTTGGAGCCTGGTACTCGCCGTTGTAGCGGCCCAGGTAGCAGAAATCATGGTACGTGATCTGCTGATCAAGGCTTGTCTGAGGCTGAAGCCTTCCTAATGCCAGCAGGGTTTCCAGGATCTCGCTGTGGTGGTGGGTTTCGAACTCGCCGCCAAACGCGGGATATTCGTTTCGAAACGCGTTGAGGCAATGGGGGCAGTTTGTGATGACTTTTTGAACCTTCTTCTCGGAAAGATTGGCAATCGTGGCCTGGATCTGCATCTGAGCCAGGTACTCATTGCCTAGGCGCCGGGCTGGATCCCCGGAACAAGTCTCCGCCTCTCCGAGGCAGCCCCAGTTGACTTCGGCCTGGTTGAGCAGACGGGCGACCGCGCGCGTGATTGGCAAATTGCGTTCGACGAGCGCGCCGGAGCAGCCTACCCAGAACAGGTATTCCTGGCTGCCATCGAAGGCTGGCACATCCAAATCTTCCATCCAGCTAGTCCGGGTCAGGCTGGTACCTCGCCATGGGTGACCGCGCTGTTCTATTTGGGTGAGGGTTGCCTGGGCCGTGGCCAACATCGCTCCTTCGGTGAGCACCTTGTAGCGGCGCATATCCTGGAGGGTGCCAATATGTTCGATTGACAGCGGGCATTGGGTTTCACAGGCGCCGCAGGTGACACAGTCCCAGATGGTGTTGTCCGAGATAATATCGCCGGCTATTAGCGGTTCGTCTTCGGCTGAAGCCCCTTCGCCGCGCTTGCGCGCTTGGATCAGTCCTGGCCCGGCTTCCGTCATGAAGTCCTTGATGCCTTGGAGAAAGACCATTGGACTGAGTTCTTTGCCGGTTATGTGAGCCGGGCAGTTCACCTCGCAGCGACCGCAGCGGACGCAAACGTCCGCGTCCATTAGTTGCTTCCAGCTGAAATCCGCCAGGTGACCGGCTCCGAATGATTCTGAAGCCTCGAAGTCAACAATTGGAGCGAGCGAAGAGCCAGCAATTTTCCCTTTTGGTGAGCTGAGGCTGCGCATTAAGATGTTCGCCGAGCCCTGAACGATGTGGGAGATTTTGCCGCAGCCGATCCAGGCAGTCCAGGCGAGCGCCATCGGTAGGTGCGCCCACCAGATTATCTTATGGACATCCAGCATCGTCGCGGTGCTCATTCCGAGGCTGGCCGATGCCTTGGCCAGCCCATAGCCGACCGGGGACCACGGTGCCCAGTCTGGGTTGGCGACGATCGATTTCTGGTTGTGAGCGATGCCAAAGTCATCGGGGAAAGCCGCACCGCGAACCTCGATAGTTGCCGCGGTTAGCTCCGTTGCGCCGATCCGCATCGCTTCAATTAAAAAACCGGTGAGGACGATGGCTACCATCAGCCAGAGGAGGAAAGCATCGTCCCGAAGGCTGCCTAGTCGCAGTTTTCCAGGCCGCAGCCAGACGCGCCGCAGGATCGCCATCACCAAGCCAATTAAGGCAACCACACCGAAGAGGTCCAGGATTGCCGAGTAGGCGAGGTAGACGCGCCCTTCGAGGAAGTAAACCAGGTCGGCATGAACAGCAATAACCAGAGTGCCGGCAAAAAGCACCAGCCAACCCCAAAAAATAAAGAGGTGCATGGTTCCGGCGTAAAGGTCGTTGGCCATTCGGCCCTGGCCGATCCCGTACTTGAGGAAGACCTTGGAGCGTTCAAGGAGGCGGTTCCCGCGTTTTTCTGGTCGGCCCAACCGCCACATGGCAGAGCGCCGCGCAGGCCCAAGCGCTAGAAAAACAAATACGCCAAGGGTGCTGGCGTAGAGCAACCAACGGACCCAGTGTCCAACGTTGAAGAGCACCTCGCGGGTTGCGTCGCCGGCATTCGGAACGGCGAGGAGAATTGAAAAAATGCTGCCAATGAGAATGATAGCTGCGAGGGCACCCCAGGTTGCGACCGTGAACGCGATGCGTATTGAGCCGGTGATGCGCGCCGCGGATGGAGGTGTGCTCATTGACCTGCCCCGACTGGTGAACCCTGGCGCAATGCTAGGTTGGCCCGCTGAAGTGGGTCAAGATTTGCGGGCGAGTCCGCGCTCGGCGATGATGTCGCGCTGAATTTCGGCGGTTCCGGCGGAAATCGTGCGCTCTGGAATATCGGCATGAATCAATTCTGAGTTGGTCGAAGGCTGCGGCTGGCGAGGCCACCATAAGGCCATATTCAGGCTCTCAGGGCTTGGCCGAGCTAATCTCGATGGAAGTCCGCGTCACCCCAAGCCATTTCGGCGGCTTTTTGGCGGCGGAAAAAGAGTTGAATCTTGTAGTCCTTGGTGAAACCAATGCCGCCGTGCATCTGCTGGCAGTTGGCAAGGATCCGACGGCTGGCGTCGCTTACCCAGACCTTGGCAATGTGGGCCTGCTGCTCCACGTCCGGCTCATGTTCCGAAGCGGCCCAGGCGGCCTTGTAGGTGACGAGACGCGAGGTTTCAATATCGGTTGCGGAGTCCGCGGCTCTGTGCTGCATTGCCTGAAAGCTAGCGATTGGCTGGCCAAATTGAACTCGCTCTTTTGTGTAGTTCAGTGTGATCTCGAACGCCATGTTACACAGCCCAACGAGGTATGCGCACTGGAGAAGTGCGGCCTGGTTGGCAATTTTCGTGAAGACCGGCCACGCCGTTCCCTCCTCAGCAAGGAGGGAGTCCCTGGAAACGCGCACATTCTCGAAGAAGACGGTATTTAGCCTATCCGAGGCGAAGGAGGCGCTCGGTGTGCTTCGCACGCCGGGCGCGTTCGCGTCGACGATGAACATGGAAATGCCTTCCTCACCGGCCCCGTCCGTGCGTGCAATGACGATTAGCATGTCGGCGATCTGGCTGTCGCTGATGAAGAGCTTCTTGCCATCGAGGATGTAGGCATCTTTTTCCTTGGCTGCGGTGAGTTCAACACCGCCAGGGTCGAACCGGGCCGAAGCCTCCGTGAGTGCCAGGGTCCAGATCTTTGCTCCGGACGCCAAGGCCGGGAGGTGGGCCTGCTTTTGGTCTTCGGTCGCCGCTTCCAGCAGAGATATCGCCGCGACGCAGTTGTTGAGGAACGGGCCTGGCACCAGGGCGCGGCCGATCTCTTCGGTCAAGACAGCCAATTCCATGAAAGTCATGCCGACGCCGCCATAATTATTGGGCACGATAAGCCCGGCCCAGCCTTGGTCGGCCATCTGTTGCCAGAGTTCTGTTGAATAGCCTTTTTCGTCCTCTTCCATCTCTCGGACGAGGGCTTCTGGGCATTCCTTTTCCAGGAAATCGCGAGAAAATTCGCGGAGCATCTCTTGCTCTTCGCTCAGCTCCAGATCCATCCGGCGTCCTCCTGAGGAATGGCCTCAACGCCAGTTGACACGGAGAAGTGTCCTATCTGTGCCTGGCGGGCCAATTATACGAGGTCTTCAATCCGACGGCCTAATCACGATGGCTAAGCTGTTGTACGGAAAGCACTGAATGACATTCCATCAAGAAGATGACGAGCGAGAAAACCGCAATCTGATCTCGTTCAGAAAGATGCCGTACACGACAATGATGAGAAGGCGGGGACGATACGGAGTCCCAATGCAGACGTACGGGTCGATCATCCCAGGGCGGTCCAACCCTGGCTCGTCTCCTCCCAGAGGGAGCGCAGGAAGGCAGGGAGGAGCCACGACTATCACGTGAGGCGAAGGCGCGCCTCAGGGCTGTTGAGTGGCACAAGGATCACGGCGAGAAGGTGAGTCTGACGGCAAGACGCTTTGGACGCAGCCGCTCAACCCTTTACCAGTGGCTAGAGTGCTACCGGCTCCAGGGTCCGCGGGGTCTGGAAGACCGCAGCCATAGGCCACACCAGGTCCGCAAGCCGACTTGGAGCCTAGAGTTCGAAGCAGCGGTGCTACGCCTGCGCCAAGACAATCCCGTCTGGGGCAAAGACAAGCTACAGCCGATCCTCAGACGCCAAGGGGTCACTATCTCGGTCTCGATGGTGGGCCGCATCCTCAGCCGGCTCAGACGCCAAGGCAAACTGGGGCCTGCGAGTCTGAAGGACCCTTGCATCGTCTCTCGGCCTCAGGTGCGGCCCTATGCCGTGCGTAAGCCCAAAGACTACGTCGTCAAGGCGCCGGGAGATCTGGTTCAGGTGGACAGCGCCGACGTGCGCTGGACCGGTATTACCCATGCCTACAAGCACTTCTCGGCGCGTGATATTGTCAGCCGCTGGGACGTCTTGGGTGTCTACGGCCGCGCTACCGCCGGCACGGCGCGCGACTTCCTCGATACGGTCATCGAGCGTATGCCGGGTCCGGTGAAGGCGATCCAGCTGGACGGTGGCTCTGAGTTCAGGGCCGAGTTTGAGGCCGCCTGTGAGCAGAAGGGGCTGCGGCTTTTTGTGCTGCCACCACGCTCCCCCAAGCTCAACGGCTGCGTGGAACGAGCCCAGCGCACCCACAAAGAGGAGCTTTACCAGTTGGTTGACCCACCCGACTCGCTCAGCCAACTGAGAACCCAGCTGCTCCAACAGGAGCAGCGTTACAACACTTACCGGCCCGATCAGGCCCTTGGCCATCTAACGCCGCAAGAGTGGCTGCTAGCATTCACCGAGAGGAGGTAAGTGTCCGGCATCTACTGGACGAGTACACAATCTGTTCCAGGAGGCCACGCTCTGCTATGATGGCGGGGCAGTCCGAGGGGGCTGCACTAGGATACAGTCGTTGATTCGTGGCCGTTTCCCCGTTGCCGGCTTTCACGATTACGGCTCACCTCTTTCCCCCCGCGGTCGTTCTGGTTCGCTCTTTCTTGAGCGTGAGTGCATGGAGAGCAGGTTGAAGCATCTTCGAGCACTTTACCCGGAACATATATCCATCGAGTGATTATTTGTCCGGTGGGGACATCCTAGTATGTCGTGCCGAAATGAGGGCAAGCCGCTGAGGGACGGCTGTGGCAGACCCGCATTCTACAGCTGTTGTGCAGTGATTCGAGTTATCGCGTAGATACCGAGGCCGGCCGATTGGGGCGCCGGCCTTGACTACTTGGACGGGGGTAGAAAATGAAACTTGGCGGTCGCAGAGCCGGTCACGTGACCCTTTTTATAGACACAACCTCGAGTGAGACAGTACTCAGGATTCAGGTGGACGAATCTGGCCGATCCCTCGTCGCTTATAAGCTCTTCGATACCGAGGGCAACCTCGTAGAGGAATCGGGTGAGGCGCGCATTTTTCCGGAGGGTGTGTGCGTGAAGTCTGCGGCTGACGAACTGCTGCTCAATATCCCGGCGGATTCTGAGGATGCAATTTCCTATCGGCTTTACGGCCCATCGGGTCAGTTGCTGACCTTTTCTGATGGGCAGCGTACCCAAATCTTCCCAAGTCTCAGGATGGATGGCAAAAGCGTCGGTCCGGCCCGCGCAAAGCAAGGGGTTTAAGCGCGTCTAGCCCCATCTGGAATTCGATGGGACGCTGCTTCTAGCGGATTTTCAGTATTACTTACTGCTGATTTGGCGGTTCAACCAAGCGGTTGAACCGCCGAGTTTCGATGTGCGCTGAAAGTGGGGTCCGGCAGTTCCCCGAGACCGTTCTTTGAGGCTCTCTGGTGGACGCGAAGTCACCGGCAAGTATGATGGCTTTGCGGCTCGGCGGGTTCCGCTGGCAACGGTACGTAACTGATTGTGTGGCGGGTAACCATGCCACAGCGCAGGTCACTCGTTGGCATCAATCAGTTCCTGGGAGTTTGGCATGGCAATCTTGGTAGTAGGTTCAGTAGCTTTCGATAGCATCAAGACGCCTTTTGGTCAGGCCGACGACGTTGTCGGAGGCGCGGCGACTTATTTTTCGATTGCGGCTTCGCAGTTCACCGACGTCAACCTGGTTGGTGTCGTCGGCGAAGACTTTACCGAGGAACATCGCAGTATTTTTAGTGGCAGGCGTATCGATCTGAGCGGCCTGCAAACCTCGGAGGGCAAAACTTTCCGCTGGGGCGGAGAATATAGTTTTGACCTAAATGACCGTCAGACTTTATTTACTGACCTGAATGTTTTTGAGAGCTTTTCCCCGACTCTGCCGCCTGACTTCCGGCACCCAGACATCGTTTTTCTTGCCAACATTCATCCCAGCTTGCAGATGAATGTCCTAGACCAGGTAGATTCGAAGCGGCTAGTCGCTCTAGACACGATGAATTTTTGGATCGAAGGAACGCCGAATGAGCTACGTGAGGTATTGCGTCGCGTCGACATATTGCTGATCAATGATGCGGAAGCCCGTCAGATTTCTGGAGAGTTTAGTTTGGTCCGGGCAGCCAACGTGATCAATGAGATGGGCCCCCAAACAGTCGTCATCAAGCGCGGCGAATACGGCGTCCTTTTGCACAATGACAAGGAGTTTTTTGCGGCGCCAGGGTATCCGCTTGAATCCGTGTTTGACCCGACTGGTGCGGGAGACACTTTCGCGGGCGGATTCTTGGGGTATCTGGCTCAGCGTGCGAATTTTGACGATACAGCATTGCGGCAAGCGATCATCTTTGGCAGCACGCTAGGTTCGTTCTGTGTCGAGGCCTTTGGCACGCGCCGTCTGCAAGAATTGACCAACGATGAGATCCTAAGGCGCTATCGTGACTTCAAGCTGCTTACGCACTTTGAGGATCTGCCGCCGACCATCAGCTAAATCCGCCGTGTTGGCGAAACTCGGTTCTGCCGGAGGATTTCATTGAATGTCTTGAGGCTGCTCTCTTGAAACCCTCACTGTGGGCAGGATTGATCCCGAATGGAATCGGCCAGGTCCAGCCAAATCATTATTTAGATATCCTGAAAGTGGCTTGGCGCAACCGCCGTCAGCTGCCCTACGCGCTGCGAATCCTGCGTAAGGGAGTTTGCGACGGTTGTGCCCTGGGCACGACCGGCATGCGGGATTTCACAATGAGCGGCGTGCATCTTTGCACCGTCCGTCTCAACCTGTTGCGGCTAAATACGATTCAGGCGATGGATCATCATGTGCTCGCGCGGGTTGCGGATCTTCGCGACAAGAGTAGCCACGAACTTCGAGAGTTAGGGCGTATCCCGTACCCGATGCTGAGGCGCCGCGGCGACGCAGGGTTTCGGCGGATCAGCTGGGATGAGGCCCTCGATGCGATCGCGTCCCGTATTCGCACCAGCTTGCCAGAGCGCCTGGCGTTTTACCTGACTTCTCGTGGCCTCAGCAATGAGGTTTACTACGTAGCCCAGAAAGCCGCGAGATTCCTTGGCACCAACAACGTGGACAATGCGTCGCGGCTTTGTCACGCGCCCTGCACGCGGGCACTCAAGGAGGTATTGGGAGCCGGGGCAGCAAGTTGTTCTTATAAGGATTGGGTCGGGACGGATCTGCTGATCTTGTTCGGCAGTGATGTTCCTGGCAACCAGCCGGTCACGACCAAGTACATGTACCGCGCCAAGCAGGAGGGCACCAAGATCCTGGTGATCAATCCTTACAAGGAGCCTGGACTGGAGCGCTACTGGGTGCCTTCCGTAATGGAGAGCGCGGTTTTTGGTACGAAGCTGGCCGATGAGTTTTTCCAGGTTCACACCGGCGGCGACATGGCGTTTATAAACGGAGTGCTCAAGCATCTTCTCGAAAATGACTGGCTGGAAAAGCAGTTTATTGACGATCACACGGCCGGATTCGAGGAGCTTCAGGTGGTGCTGAGTGAGCAGTCCTGGGAGTTTTTGGAGCACGAATCCGGTGCTTCTTCGGCTGAAATGATGCGCTTCGCCCGCATGTATTCAGAAGCCCACAGCGCGGTTTTCGTCTGGAGCATGGGGATTACTCAGCATAGTTTTGGCACGCAGAACGTCAAAGGGATTGTCAATCTGGCCCTTTCACGGGGAATGCTGGGCCGCGAAAAGTGCGGTGTGATGCCAATCCGGGGGCATAGCGGTGTCCAAGGTGGCGGTGAACTTGGCTGCTTGCCGGATTCTCTGCCAGGGAGCAGGGCGATGAATGCCGGGTCGGCCGCCGAAATAGAGCCGTTGTGGGGGTTTCCTGTGCCTCAAACTCCGGGATTGTCCGCGGTTGAGATGATCGATGCCGCTCACGATGGCGAGCTTGATGTCTTCCATGTTGTTTGCGGCAACTTTCTTGAGACCCTTCCGGAGCCAGATTACGTGCGGGAGGCTCTGGAGAGGGTGCCCCTGCGGATCCACCAAGATTTGGTCGTGACTCACCAAATGCTGGTGGACCCGGCTGACATGGTGATCCTGCTGCCGGCCGCGACTCGCTATGAACAGTCAGGCGGCGCAACGGAAACCTCAAACGAGCGATACATCTACTTCAGCCCAGAGATTCCGGGGCGCCGAATCGGTGAGGCACGGTCAGAATGGCAAATCTTTATGGATCTGGCAGAGCAGGTCCATCCGGAGCGCCGTGCTTCGATGCACTTCGAGAACGGAGACCAGATCCGTGCCGAAATTGCCCAAGTGGTTCCCTCATATGGCGGAATCGAAGATTTTGGCAAGGCTGGTGACGCGGTTCAGTGGGGTGGTCCGCGCCTTTACGAAGGTGGTGTGTTCGGCACGCCAGACAAGCTCGGACACTTCACTGAGGTGTCTCCCGCCGCTACGAACTTGCCACCGGGCCGCTTTAAAGTAAGCACTCGGCGTGGAAAGCAATTCAACAGCATGGTTTGGGATTGGAAGGACCCCCTGACCGGAGCCAACCAGAACGACATTCTAATGAACCCGGAGGATGCGACCAGCCTGGATGTAGAGGACGGCGCACCGCTGGTTCTCGAATCAGAGATCGGTTCGTTCCGCGGTGTGGTCAAGGAATCGCCGATTTTGCCGGGTAATCTTCAGATTCACTGGCCGGAAGGCATGCAGCTAATTGGCCTCAAGGGAGTCGATCCGGAAAGTGGTATTCCGGATTACAACGTTGTGGTATCGGTAACGGTCCCGAAGGATAGAGAGGCATCGCTTTAAGGCCGAGCTGCGAGGTGTACGCCGCAGGTCCAGAACCGGCAAACGATCTAGCCAGCCAGACCAGCTTGGACGCCCAAATGTTCCATCTTCCTGTGCACGGGCCTCATCGGCGATAATGTCGCACCGGGCGGCATTAATTGACGCGAAGGAGAAATGCAAGATGATGCGCTACCGCGCTTTGGGCAAGACCGGCGTCGCCGTGTCAGAGCTGGGCTTTGGCTGCGGCGCCGTGGGCGGATTGATGATCCGCGGCGAGCCTGATCAGCCGCGCGAAGCAATTGCCAGGGCGCTGGAAGCCGGCGTGACCTACTTCGATACGGCTCAGGCGTATGGCGATGGCTTATCAGAGGAGAATCTGGGCCGGACGCTGAGTGACCTCGACGCTTGGGACAAGGTGGTTGTTGGA
Source organism: Dehalococcoidia bacterium (assembly GCA_965219205.1). GTDB lineage: Bacteria > Chloroflexota > Dehalococcoidia > DSTF01 > WHTK01 > WHTK01. The sequence continues at coordinate 767,510 of CBDCMQ010000009.1, read as the reverse complement.
ACGAAACTGCGGCTGAGCCTGCGTGACTTGGCCTCACCCGTCGGCGCGATCCGTGATTCGCTAAAGAATAGCCTGCGCCGCCTGGGACGTGAATCCGTTGACCTGCTTCAGTTGCATAGCCGCATACGTACCTCGCCTTCGGAAGAGGATGGCCTACCGCCGACTGAAACGGTTGAGGGCGTGGCGGATGCGATGAGAGTTGTCGTCAAGGAGGGCTTGGTCCGTCATATTGGTTTCACCGGGCTCGGTGATACAGACGCGGTCAAAAAGGTCGTCGAGTCTGGCGGGTTTGACACGGTCCAGATGTATGTGAATGCGCTTAATCCTAGCGCTGCCTTTGCAGGCGCTTCTGGCGGTGCTCAGGATTTGCAAGGAATGATCGGAGCGGCCAGTGAGCGTGGTGCCGGTGTTATGGCGATTCGGGTCCTAGCAGCGGGCGCGATCACTGGAAGCAGCGAGCGGGCCACCCTGGCAAGTCCCACCGGGGGTGGGGCAATGGTCTCTGGGGGAGAGTTTGAAACCGACGTTTGGCGTTCGCAGGGCCTGGTACTGCTTGCCAAGGAACTCGAGCTGGAGAGCAGCGTTGAGCTGGGGTTACGTTTCGCGATGGCACTTGATGGCGTGTCTACTGTCGTGGTTGGTTTTTCTGACCTAAAGCAATTGGACGATGCTTTGCGCTGGACCGACCGCGGGCCTCTGGATGAAGCGGCAATCAAGCGAATCGTGGACCTGGCTGGTTCAACCGGCTAGGTCCACCGACTAGCCCTCGGACGTAATTGCCTAGCTGCTTATCATTCTTCGGGCGGCTCGTCCTTTGGTGGGTGAATCACGAGGCCTCGCAACATGTGATAAGCCTTGTCTCGCAGAGGTATGGAAGGTTTCGGTTCTGCAGGCGGCTTATCGTAGTCTCCGCGTATCACCCGCGGGTATTCGGATGCCACCTCAGCACCGAGCAGGAGGACGTTGGCGCTGACGAAGATCCAAAACAGGAGTACGACGACGGCTCCCAGGGAGCCAAAAACAACATCGTAGTTACCGAATTGCTCCAAGTAGAGGCTAAAGCCGACCTTGGAAAGTTCGAACAGAATGGCGGCAACCAGAGCTCCCAGCCAAGCCTCGCTGACCTTGACTTTGGTGGCGGGAACGATCCAGTAGAGGACCAGGAACGCCATGAACGACATCGCCACCGGTACGAGCGCGCCCAAGATGTCCCATCCGAAGCCCAGACCATCGATCCAGCCACCGACGGTTGGGATATCAGCGCTGCGCTGTCGAGCGGCGCGAAAGAGTGCTGTTGCGGCGATCGAGCTGAGGAAGAATGGCGTGAACATGAAGACCAGCCCCAGGTCCAGGAGCTTTTGCCTCACCAAGGGCCGATTTAGGTTGAGGTCATAGGCGATGTTGAGAGAACGTCTTATGATGCCAAACATATTGCTGCCAGACCAAGCCATTCCGAGTAGCCCGACAAGACCGAGCGCCCCGCTGCCAACGCCGGCAATGCCTTGAATCGCTTCACGAACGTCCCCTTCGCCTTCTTCTTCATTTAGAGGCAGGTTTTCCAGGACGAGGTCGATAAGTTCCTCTTCAACGGCCGAGTCTTGCAAGAAGACACCAAGGATACCGACGGAGAAGATCAGCAGAGGAAAGAGGGAAAACAGGACGTAGTAAGAGATTGCGGCCGCCATCTGGCTGCAGTTGTCATCGCCAAACTCCTTGACGGTTTGCAGCAGCAGTGTCCATGCCTGCTTGGGGCTTAGCACGAAGGTAGTTTAGGCCATTGCACCGTTAGAGCCTTCGGTTTAAACCCAAGCTGGCGCGGCTCTGGATAGTAACACTTTCGGTGTGTATTCGGGCGGTGTGACAGCCAGTGTTTCCAAGTGTCAACCGGCCTGATGCGGGATGTTCAAAACACGGAACCGGAACTGGATGATCATGGACGATGCAGCATGGGTTAGCCGCCCGGCTAGGCCATCACCACATCGTGCGGGGCGACCTCACCGAGGCTACGGAGATACTGCCGCGCCACTAGGAGCGCCGTGACGCCTTCTCCGACCGCGCTACCCAACTGCTTGGTGCTGCTGGCTCGCACGTCGCCGGCGGCAAAGACACCGGGGACAGAGGTCTGAAAGCCCTGGTTGGTGGTGATAAAGCCAAATTTGTCGAGTTCAACTGAGCCACCCAGGAAGTCGGTGTTTGGCGTAAGGCCAATGAAGACAAAAATGCCTTGTGGCGAGAAATCGCGGGTCTCACCGGTGACCCGGTTACGGGTGCTCACGGTTTTTATCCGGTCGGTGCCGGTAAATCCGGTGACTTCTGTGTCTGTGAAGATCCGGAAGCCTGGATGATCGCGTGCTTTCTCTTGCAGCAAGGCGCTGGCGCGCAGCTCCGACTCGAACTCCAAAAGAGTGACCTGATCCGTGAACTGAGTAAGAAACAGGCCTTCTTCGACGCCGGAATTGCCGCCGCCGACGACGATCAGCTCTTTGGAGCCGCGGTAAAATGGCCCGTCGCAGGTGGCGCAGAAGTGGATTCCCGCGCCGAGGAAATCATCCTCTCCGGAAACGCCGAGTTGTCGGTAGGTCGAACCTGTGGCCACGATCACGGCGCTGGAGCAATACTCATCGCCGCTCTCGGTATTGACGAAGATCAGCCTGTCTCTGCTTTCGATCGATTTAACCGAACCGGCAGAGAGCAGCTCAACGCCGTATCGCCGGGCTTGCTCGATAAACCGATCGGCCAATTCGCTGCCACCGATACCGTCCGGGAACCCGGGATAGTTGTCGATGCGCTCGGTGACGCCCGCTTGCCCTCCGAGAGCGCTTTTTTCAACGATTAGAGTATCGATTCCTTCTCGTGCAGCGTAGATGGCGGCGGTCAACGCGGCGGGACCACCGCCGACGATAATCACGTCGTAGAAGGTCCGCTCCGCCTTCAGGTCCAGCCCCAACTTGGCGGCGAGCTCCGCGGTAGTCGGCTCGGTGAGAAACGACCCATCTTCGAAAACAATGGTAGGAATAATCTGCTTTCCTTGATTCTTCTCGCGGACAAACTCGGCACCGGCGGGGTTTTCATCGATATCGAACCAATCGAAAGGTATGCGCATTTCAGTGAGGAACTGTTTCGAACGTCGACAATCTGGACACCAAGCGGCGCCATAAACGTGAATTTTCTCTGCCACGCTAATTACCCCCGAACCGATCCCGACCTGTTGCTATCAAGCTTAACAGGAGGGTGTTTTGATCGCAGACAATCGACTAGGGATGCGTTTAGCGCTGTGAGCGAGGCCCCGCTATCCTTGTCTCAGAATCACGATGGGTAGGGACTCCAAACAGGATTTAGAGGGAGACAGGCGATGGCGAACCTCCACGCTAGTCAGGTCACGCGGGTAATTCGTCGATTTGAGCAGACAGATTTTGTCGTTGGTGACGATTACGTGGCTGCTGAAGAACCGCTCGAACTTCGCATTCGCTGGCAAGAAGACGGCTTGGTGAACAGCAGGAGTGTGGCCGTAACGATGCGCACGCCCGGAAATGATTTTGACTTAGCAGCCGGCTTCCTCTTCGGAGAAGGCATTATCGACGATTTGGCTGAGGTGGCGGATATAAGCTATGGCTTGGAGGCAGATGACGAACAGTTTCAGAACGTTGTTGGCGTCACGCTCCGCCCAGGTTTGACCTTTGACTTGGCACGAGTCGAGCGCAACTTCTACACCAACTCAAGCTGCGGTGTTTGCGGCAAGGCCACTCTGGAGGCTCTGGAAGTCCAGGGATGCTCTGTGTTACCCAAGGGCCCCGTGGTTCGGGCCGACTTGATTCCTGAGCTGCCCGCCGGGCTCCGCGCCGGCCAAGACCTATTCGACAGCACCGGTGGGCTGCATGCAGCGGGACTGGTTGATACCCAGGGCAGTCTGGTTGGAATTGCGGAAGATGTTGGCCGGCATAACGCCCGAACTGCCGCTCGATCAACGGATCCTCATGCTCAGCGGACGCTGTAGCTTTGAGCTGGTTCAGAAAGCCTTACGTGCAAGGATTCCAGTGATTGCCTCGGTGGGAGCCCCATCCAGTCTTGCCATCGAAGTCGCCGAGAGGTTCGGGACGACGCTCGCCGGCTTTGTGCGTGGACAGGGCTTCAACGTCTACTGCGGCGCCGAACGGATCGCTTCTTAGGGTGAGACGGCAGGTCTGAGATGAAGGGGACGGCAATTATCCTGGCCGGGGGGCATTCGCGGCGCATGGGCCGCGATAAGGCAGCTGTTGAGTTGGCTGGAGTCGCGCTTCTGCAGCGAGTGATTGACAAGGTCTCGATGGAAGTTGAAGACGTCATAGTTGTGCACTGCTCCGGTCAACTGTTGCCAGCGCTTAGCCTTCCCAAAGTCCGGTTCACTGGCGATATCTACCCGGACAAAGGGCCCCTTGGCGGTCTTCACGCCGGTCTTACCGAGGTCAGGGCTTGGCCCGCCTTGGCTTTGAGTTGTGATGCACCTCTCCTGGAGCTCGTCCTGCTCAGAGAGCTTCTGGACTTGGCCGAAACATTTGAGGCGGTTGTACCGGCTGCTATGGCTCAATGCAGTGCCTATGTGCCGCCTACACCGAGGCCTGTTTGGCATCGGTCGCTGAGCGGCTGGATCGAGATGAACTCCGTATGACCGATTTTCTCGACGATGTGCGGACTCGTTACCTGCGTGAGAATGAGTGGCGTCAGTTCGACCCCGGAGGGCGGTCGTTCCTGAACATCAACGACAACGGGGAACTCCGGCGGGCGGAGGCTCTGCTCGCGTAGATGCTGGTGGTGCGGCCGCAGCCCTATTCGGCGCTACGTTCGAACTTCTTTTCCCAAGACTCGTAGTTCGAAACGGCGTCGCCGACAAAGGGCGAATGCTTGATGGCACTGATAATCAGGCTGTTGAGCACATTCGCGGGAAACCGCAGGGGTCTTACGAAATCCACGAACAACACGGCACGTGTGGAATCGGTGTCATTCCAGACTTCGTGCCGGTAGGTGTCGTCAAAAATCAGGCTCTGGCCTTCTTCCCAGTGCCGGAATTCAGTATCGACACGGATCCGGCAGTTTTCCTTCTGCTCCGGGACCAGCAGGCCGATGTGGTACCGCAGGACGCCCTTGAAGGTGCCGCGGTGGTCAGGCAGGTGTTTGCCCGGCAAAAGAATAGAGAAAAAGGCTGTGGTCATGCCTGGAATGCTGTCCAAAAGCTTTGCGGTTTCGGGGCAGCGCTGGCAGTTCTTCTCGGCCCGGAATCCGTAAGCATAGAAGAAGAAGGTCTTCCAGTTGTTATCAGTGGTCAGGTGCTCTTGATCCTTGGATATTTCTTGGAATGGCGGAACGGAATCCGGATCCTCCAAGACCTCGTCTAATTCATGCCTCATCTTTTCCCAGTTGACTTCGAGAACCCGTGTCCAAGGGAACAAAGCTGTGTCAAAGATGGCCGGGTCTCCCACCTTAGAGCTGCGACCGAAAAAACCGTCCACCGTGCGGATGAGGCTAGCCCCAGTGTCGATTGCTTTGCTCCGTAGCCAATCGCGGTCCATTACGCTCCTCCTGTGAGGAAATAATACACGACGGTTTGGCGTTGACCATTTGCTGGATGGCCTGCTTGGCGCAGGCAAAGAAAAGGGTTTGGTCAGCCTGCTGCCCATCTACAAAGGTGGTTGGGCCTTTGCCCTGCTGATAGACAATCCGACGGTGCTGGCTGGTTTCTCTTGGGAGGAAGTGACAGCATCAGGACGTAGGAGGAAGAAACCCATGGACGAACGCAGAGAGGTATTGATGACGACATCCGACGAGGTGCCTGGCCGAGCCGTGGTAAAGGTTTTCGGACTGGTTCGGGGGAACTCAGTGCGGGCGAGAAGCCCGGGCCGGGACATTCAAGCGCTTGGCAGGACCATTGTCTGCGGCCGGGTGGGTGTGTATATGCAGAACTTCTTGAAGAAAGCCGCACGGATGCTCTCGACAAAATGCTGGAGGAGGCCCGCGGATTGGGCGCAAACGCGGTGGTAGCGACCCGCCTGGCGACCTCGGCTATCATGAGCGGCGCCGCGGAGGTCCTCGCCTACGGCACGGCCGTGGAACTGGAGTAACAAAACTACGGGAGTGGCTGGGTGAAATTCGAGCACAGGATAATCATCGAGGCGCCGAGACAGAGGGTCGACGAGTTGCTCGCTGACACGCAACGGGCCGCGCTTTGCGTTCCTGGGGTTAAGGAAGTGAAGATTTTTGATGACGGCTGGTACGAAGGCAGCGTGCACATCGAAGTCGGGCCTTTGAGCATGAACTTTTCGGGGCGTGCTCGCACCGAGATGACTGGAGCGGGCGTCTGGCGTATGCAAGGTGAGGGGCGCGACCGCCGCATCGGCTCCGGAGTAACGGCGGCTGTCGACGCCCGACTTTCGGAAGTAGAGCCCGATGTCACAGAAGTGATGATCAACGCCGAGATGAAGTTTTCCGGGCGTCTGGCGGAGCTCGGTCAGCCGCTGATCAGGCGAAAAGCTGATTCGATGGTTATGGAGTTCGTGAAAAATCTCGAGAAAGCCCTATCCGGTGGTTGATTAGATCCAGGGACCACTGGACAGCGAACTAAGAGTGAATGGTCAGCTTTCGAGGAGGCCAGAAAAGCGAATAGTAGCAACGCGACCCGCTACGTCCGCTTCCAGAGTGGAGGCAAAACGGCGTATGGGATCCTGGAAGGTGAAACCATCCGAGAGCACCGGTTGAGCCGGCGAGCGTGTCAAGAATTATCGGCGATCTTTTGGCCAAATCTCACCCTACGGACAAGACGTTCAAGGTCTCGGAAGTGAAGCTCACCATCGGACACGAGCGCGGGCCGGGCTGCTCGTGACGGTAGCTGGATGCCTGATAGGGCACAGAGGTCTGAATTTTCAACTTGAAATCGTTCTGATCACAAGCGAATTTGCCTGCTGGTAGGCGTTTAATGTCGGCTGGATTGGCCCGGGAGACCTGCCCATGACGCTAGGGCTGTTTGAGACTCTGGACGAGTTCATGAGCGGTGCTAGCGACCCCAAAAGAGCCGTTACGGAGAAGGCGTATCTGAAAAGCCCGCTCCGGCACTACGGTGCGAGCATGCCGGTGATCCGGAGAGCGGTGAAGACAGTAAGGGGTTCGACTGAGGGTCTGACTCATGCGGAGTTGCTAGATCTAGTCTCGTGCCTCTGGGCTGGCCCAGTCCACGACCAACGGATGGCAGGCGTTGTGCTGCTCGAGGAGTACAAGAATTCGCTGGAACCCGGTGATCTGCCCATGTTGGAGAACATGATCCGGGGGTCGTTCACTTGGGCTTACGTCGACGGTCTTGCGGCGAATGTGGCCGGGCCGCTTGTTGAGCGGCATCCGGAATTGACCGCGCAATTGGATCACTGGGCGAATGACAAGAACTTCTGGGTTCGGCGAGCCGCCATGCCGGCACTGCTACTACCGCTGAGAAACGGAGAGGGGGACTGGGATCGGTTCACGCGATACGCGGACGGGATGCTCGACGACAAGGAGTTCTTTATTCGCAAGGCTATTGGCTGGGTGTTGCGGGAGACCGCAAAGAAACGCCCGGAAATGGTTCGCGACTACGTCGGCGCACGCATTGATCGCTTTGCGAGCTTGACCTTCCGCGAAGCGGTCAAGCGCCTGCCTGAGCAGGACCAGAAAATACTAAGGAGGGCTTACGAGGCGGCACGGTAAGAGAGGCTCGCGTTTTGGCAGCCAGCCTCTCTTCGGGCTAGTTACCGGTCGCCAAAGGCAAGACACCCCTCATTTCAACGATTTTGTTGCTGATTGTGCCTACTCCCTCGAGTTCAACCTCCATTACGTCGCCGGCTTTCAACTCCCGCAGATCGGGGTCGAACACGGTGTTGCCCATAAAAATAAGGTCACCGGGCAAGATCGTCGAGTAGCGGCTCAGGTAGCTGACGATCCGGGCCACGCTGCTGTTCATTTCGCTGGTATGGCCGCTGGCTGCTTCCTTACCGTTTACCCGCGTTGTGAGCTGGAGGTTGTTGTAATCAAGCCCTGTAACAATTTGGGGATGGATTGGCCCCCAGGTATCTATGCCTTTGCCGATCAGCCGCGATGGAGCCTCGATGCCTTCCTGTTCGCCATACCATGTGGCATCGGCAACGTCGTTGCCGACGGTGATGCCGAAAACGTAGTCAGGTGCGTCCGCCTCTGAAATGTGGCGGCCCTTTTTACCGATCACAACGACCATTTCACCTTCGTGATGGATGTGATGGCACTCAGGTGGCAGTTCGACTTCTTCGCCATCAAGGATCAAAGAGGTTGGCAATTTGGCAAAGATGCGCGGGTGAGGGATGAAACGCCGAGGAGTTCCTCGCCGGGGCCACTGCCCGGTAACTCCAACGACTTTCGAGACCTTGGATGGGTCGACTGGCAGTTCGAGTGCTACCTCGCCGAGGCGGTGGGTGGCTCCGGTGGGCTTCGGGTTGACGAACAGGTCTCCATCGAGCTGGCGGATAGTTTCGCCATCGAGGATGCCGTAGGACGTTTCGCCTGCCGCCGTGTACCTGACGTAGCGCGTCATTGTTTTTTGAAATACCGGCAATGGCTGTGAGCCTTGCCGGGGGGGAATAGACGTTGAAGCATTAAAGGTTGCCTCTCTTGTTTGAAATACCGCGGGTGTAATAGATGTCCGCGCGCACTAATTATGCCTTTCTTGCTTGGCACGGCCGAATGCTGCTCGGGCTATTCCAGACCAGGATAAAAGAGGCCGTCGATGTCGAGGGGCTCGGACAGCACCTTCTGCTCGACCGTCAGATCCATGAGCATCTCCATGCCCTTGCGGTGGGGCTCAATGCCGTACGGAAGCGGGTCGCCGTCAATGATGCCGGCACCGCCAATCTTGACATCGGGCGTCTTTTTCAGCGTCAGCGCTTTGGCTTCCTTGAACGCTTGATACAGCGCCGGCCCGAGGTGGGGATATTCGGCGAGCAGCGAGTCTTTGACCACGACCAGGTGATCGAGTGGCAGGATGCCGGTGCTCCGGTAGAAATCACGGGCTGCAGCCTCAGGATCGGCTATCAGCGGTCTAAGGTTCGGCCCTTCGGCGCGTATGCCGATGGCGGCGGCGATTTCAGCCTGGTTTAGACGCTCGGCTAGATCGGCTCCAACCTCGCGCACTACATTCGGCGGGGTACCGTCGTTGTACTCAGCCACGTGCTCCTCGTCGTTGAGGATCCAGGTCACCTGTTCCAGGTCCAGCCCGTGTTCCCTTGCGAGAATGCCACGCATCCAGATCCCGGGAGTCACGGAGTAGGCTCGCACGCCCACCTTGTGTCCCTCTAAATCCTTTGGATTTTTGATGCCGGTCTCGGCGTTATAGAGGGCGCCGCCGTGCTGGAATCGCGCTAGGGGAAAGATCGGCAGCGCAGTAAAAGGTTTGCCGTGCGCCCTGGCGAGGAAGTAAGTGCAAAGTGACATTTCGCAGACATCGAACTCTAGATTGCGGCACATGCGGCGGAAGATCGCTGTTATGGGAGTGACCTTGACATGATCAAACTCGGCGTCGTCGACCTTGACCGAGCCGTCTCGCAGGGGTTCGAGTTGCGGGTGTTCACCAAAGGCAGCGCGCAGGGTGAGGGTCATGTTGTTTGAAAGACCTATCAGTAGTCGAAAGTCCGGCAGCCTTACCGGGACGAAATATACGTCTGCCCAAGGCGCGACTCCGATTGGCCCGGGAGTCTTGGCGCCCAAGCTAGGCGGGCGCAGGCCCTCTGTCAAGCGCAGCGGAGGTCATCGTGAACATGTGGTCCAGCAATCATTCAAGGAGTGGGTTTAATACGGCATGGCGTTGACATGGTCTGAGCGGCGATGAATCATAGGCGGGCTATATTCTTGAACACCGGAGGAATAAGGGAGGGGAATCACGAACGATCTTAAGAATCAGCGCCGTTATGTTCGTTATGAAGTCGCTGGTGAGACCTCGTATGGTCTGGTCGAAGGGGAGGAAGTTCATCAACTTACGGGCGATCTCTTCGATGGGCAGCAACTGACCGGCACCGCACGAAAGCTCTCCGAGGTAAACCTGCTTCTGCCGCTCGATCCGAGCCGGGTCTCTAAAGTGATCGGCGTGGCCGGGAACTTCCCGCCGCCGGGTGATCGAAACGACGCGCCACATCCGCGTTGGTTCGCCAAACTCCCGACTTCACTCAACCCGCACGAGACAACGGTCGATCTGCCGCCGTTCGCCAAAAACTTCAATTTCGAAGGTGAATTGGTGATCGTGATCGGCAAGGAGGGTCGTCACATTTCGATTGAGGATGCGCCTGACTACGTCTTTGGGGTGACCATCGGCAACGACTGGAGCGAAAACACTTGGTACTACGAAGAGGCGGGGGTCGATCAACCTTCGCGCCAGATAGCAAAGTCGCTAGACACGTGGGCTTGTCTTTACACGACTATCGTTACTGGACTGGATTACAGTGACTTGCCGATCAAGATTCGGGTGAACGGTGTGGCTGCTTCTGAAGGCCGCACTAGCCAAATGATAAACCGGCCGGATTGGCTGATCGCTTATTTCAGTCAGTTCGTCACCCTGCTGCCCGGTGACGTGATCTATACCGGCACTCCGGTGCTCTTGCCTGATCAGTCCCGGGTTATGAAGGACGGTGACGAGGTGGAGGTAGAAATCCCACCGATTGGCGTGTTGCGAAATCGTGTTGTGGCCATGGACGATGGCCTGTTTCCAGATCAGAGTTCGATGAAGATAAGGAGCGCCTCGTGAATTCTTCCGTGCCGGTTTACCAGGTGGACCCGTTCTGGCCGAAGCCGCTGCCCAACGATTGGATTTTGGGTCAGGTTTCCGGGGTGGCCGTAGACGAACACGATAACGTCTGGATCATTAACCGGCCGCGAACTCTCACCGAACGCGAAGCTGGCGCTGCCCAAGTTCCGCCGATTGCGGAGTGCTGCTTTCCTGCACCTTCGGTGATTCAGTTCGATCCAAAAGGCAATGTCCTGCGCGCCTGGGGCGGGCCGGACCATCCGGACCGCTGGCCGGGGAATGAGCACGGTATCTACATCGACGCGGATCAGAATGTCTGGGTGGCGAGCAACGGCCGGGAGGACCACGTCGTTCTCAAGCTCACCGTGGACGGCGTAACTCAACTCACTATCGGCGAGTGGGGTGAGCCCGGTGGCAGCAACAATACGAGTCAGATGGGTTCATCCACGGATATCTGTGTAGACCCGGATGCGGACGAGGTCTATATCTCGGATGGCTATCGCAACCGACGGGTGATCGTTTTCGATTCGCAGACCGGGTCATACAAGCGGCACTGGGGCACATACGGTGAAAAGCCCATTGACGAGGAGCTACCGGACTACGATCCTGAGACCGGCGCTTCCGCACCGAGCCGACACTTCCGCAGCCCGATGCACGCTGTGAAGATCGGAAATGACGGATTGGTCTAAACGGCGGACCGGCGCAACAATCGCCTCCAAGTATTCCGCAAAAGCGGAGAGTTTGTCAAAGAGGCGTTTCTAGCTCCGAGGACACTTGGTATGGGCTCGGTCTGGGATATCGATTTTTCACCCGACAAGGAGCAGGACTTCATCTTTATACCGGACGGGACCAACATGAAGGTATGGATCCTGGCCCGGGAAAACTTAAAGGTTGTCGGATCTTTTGGCAGGGGTGGGCGGCAAGCAGGACAGTTTGAGTGGGTGCACAACCTTGCCGCTGATTCGAGGGGCAACATCTTTACGAGCGAGGTGAACACCGGCAAGCGGGTTCAGCGCTTCGTCAAAGCCAATGGCGACTAAGGAAATTACGAGCTAGCAAAGCACGAAATTGGCAGGGGGGACAGCGGCTCTAGAGAGATAAGGGGGGAGGCTGTGAAGCCTCCCCCCTTATCTTCGGTTTGATTGGTGACCGGACCGCTTTGCCTTAGTAACGGTAGTGGTCCGACTTGTAGGGCCCAGCTTTGTTGAGACCTAAGTACTCCGCTTGCGCATCGGTCAACTCGCTGAGTTCGGCGTTAAGGTTGGACAGCTGCATCCGGGCCACCTTTTCATCCAACGCCTTGGACAGCATGTGGACACCGGTCGCATAGTCTGATGTCTTGGTGAAGAGTTCGATCTGGGCCAACACCTGATTTGCGAACGAAGAACTCATAACAAATGACGGGTGTCCGGTTGCACAGCCAAGGTTGACCAGCCTACCCTCGGCCAGCAAAATGATGCGCTTGCCATCCGGGAAAATAATGTGATCGACCTGTGGCTTGATGTTTTCCCAGTCGTAATTTTTTAGACTCGCGACATCGATTTCGTTGTCGAAGTGGCCGATGTTGCAGACGATGGCATTATTTTTCATGCGTTTCATGTGGTCGTCGGTGATGACGTGAAAATTGCCGGTTGCAGTGACGAAGATATCGGCTTTGTCGGCCGCGTAGTCCATTGTGACCACGCGGTAGCCCTCCATCGCCGCTTGCAGGGCACAGATCGGGTCTATTTCGGTCACCCAGACCTGCGCCTGCAGACCGCGTAACGCAGCGGCTGAACCTTTGCCAACCTCGCCAAAGCCAGCGACCAGGGCGATTTTCCCCGCTACCATAACGTCAGTGGCGCGTTTGATCCCATCTACGAGCGACTCACGGACACCGTAAATGTTGTCGAACTTGGATTTGGTGACCGAGTCGTTGACGTTAATCGCCCCAAAGCGCAAGCGCTCCTCCGCGGCCATCTGGTAGAGACGGAGAACGCCAGTGGTGGTTTCTTCTGTGACTCCCTTGATGTCCTTGCCGATGTTGGAGTACCAGCCAGGCTGCTCCGCCAGCCGTTTTTTGATTGCCGCAAAGAGGGATTTCTCTTCTTCGCTACCGGGGTTTTCCAGCACAGACGGGTCTTGCTCAGCCGTGGCGCCGAGATGCACGAGCAATGTAGCGTCGCCGCCATCATCCAGGATCATGTTGGGACCTTCACCGTTGGGAAATTCGAAGATGCGGTGAGTGAATTCCCAGTATTCGTCGAGGGACTCGCCCTTAAATGCGAAAACTGGTGTGCCGCCCGTGGCGATCGCGGCGGCGGCGTGATCTTGAGTGGAAAATACGTTGCAGGAAGCCCAACGGACCTCGGCGCCGAGGGCTTTGAGTGTCTCGATCAGGACAGCGGTTTGGATCGTCATGTGGAGCGACCCGGCGATGCGCGCTCCTTTGAGCGGCTGTTGAGAGGCGTACTCTTCACGTAAGCCGATCAAAGCCGGCATTTCTGATTCGGCGGTTGCGATTTCCTTGCGGCCCCATTCGGCCTGACTCAAGTCAGATATCTGGAAATCGTTCTCGTTTGCTGCTGTGGTCATCGAGGAACCATCCTTTCACTAGCGGTGGGCCCCAGAAAAATTGAGGCGCCCACACCGATTTCGATGTGAGCGCCGTTAGTTTCGCTGAGCCTGACCCATTAGGGGCCGCAACGCTCCTCAGCAGATTTCATTTTACTTTATTTTGAGTACCGGGAATGCGTGTGCCTTTGGCACGAACTTCCCGGGGGTAATAGGCGTTTGGGGAATTTTTTGGAAGCTCACGTATTGATAGAAACGCCGGCAATGGGTGTGCCTGTGGCAACAGCTTGCCGGGGGTAAACGACGCTGGATTGGTAGTCGTGCTTTTTGTTTGAAAAATCGATCAGAGGCCGGCTGCGGCGGCGAGTTGATCGGCTTTGTCCGTGTGCTCCCAAGGCAGATCTATGTCGGTGCGGCCGAAGTGACCGTATGATGCTGTCTGTTGGTAGATCGGACGTTTGAGGTCCAAAGCACTGATAATCGCGGCTGGACGCAGATCGAAAGTCTGCTGGATGGCACCCTCAATTTGGTCCACGGGCACCGTCTCGGTGCCGAAGGTTTCAATCGTGATGCTAACGGGAGTCGCGACGCCAATCGCATAGGCTAGCTGGACCTCGCAGCGGGTCGCGAGGCCGGCTGCAACCACATTTTTTGCAACCCAGCGGGCACCGTATGCACCGGAGCGGTCCACCTTGGTTGGGTCTTTGCCACTGAAAGCACCGCCACCATGGCGGGCCATACCACCATAGGTATCGACAATAATCTTTCGGCCGGTGAGCCCCGAGTCGCCGTAAGGACCGCCGATGACGAATCGACCGGTCGGGTTTATCAGAAAGCGGGTTTCAGTATCCATCAGTTTGGCATCGACGACCGGCTCGATCACATGCTTGCGAACTTCTGACTCGATTTCCTCCTGAGCCACGTCGTCGTCGTGCTGAGTGGAAATGACGATCGTGTCGACGCGTACGGGCTCTCCGTAGCTGTACTCGACCGTCACTTGACTCTTGCCATCCGGGCGTAGCCAAGGCAGAAGTCCGTTCTTGCGCACTTCAGCCAGACGGCGAGTCAATCGGTGTGACAAGGCCAACGCCATCGGCATGTACTCTGGCGTCTCGTTGCAAGCAAAGCCGATCATCATGCCCTGGTCCCCGGCACCCGTGTCGAATTCGTCGGTTTGGTCGCCCTTCTTGGCTTCCAAGGACCGGTCGACACCGAGGGCTATGTCAGCAGACTGACCAATTAGATGAACCTCCACTTGGGCCGTTTCAGCTGATGTTCCGAAGGTGCGATCCGTGTAGCCGATGTCGCTGAGGGTGCGCCGCACGAGACCATCGACAACCTCTGGAGGGGGCAGCGGAGTAACTTCGCCGTAGATCCAGACCCAGTCATCGCTATCGTCTGACTTTACGCTGGCTTCACAGGCGACCCTTGCCGACGGGGTTTGGGTCAGACACCAGTCAAGGATTGCGTCTGAAAGCTGATCACAGACTTTATCCGGGTGGCCTTCGGTCACGCTTTCGCTGGTCCAAAGGTACTTCGGGCTGCGTTGGAATGTACTCGACATTTTCGCTCCTTGGAGTCTTCGACGCGGCGGCTTTTCGGCAGGATACCTGGGACTTCACCTACCGTGAACTGACATCCCAGACCCGAGGTGAGGTTAGTTGAGCGCCTTAGCACTACAGTCTGAGGCTGCCAGCTAAATTCCGGCTGGATCGCCTTGCCGGATGGTAATGACTCTGACGAGCATATCCGCCCTGTACTTCTCGGTATACCCCAGCGAGCCGCATATAAGAAAAGTCCCGTATGCGGTCCCAGAGGCCAATTGGCAGACAGCGGCTTAGGAAGTCGCAACCAAGGCACAGGTACAAGATCTCGAGAGGCATCGCCGTCTGGCACCCGCGGAGACTAATCCAAGTGATTCCCCGAGGCTGGGCCGAATGGCCCTTTAGTATTGCCTGCGATTTGGAGTTAGTATAGGCTAATACGAATTCACGTCCCGCGGTCCCCGAAATCAAAGTGGAAAGGAAATTACTTTAGAGCTATGCGAGAGGGCCGAAATAAATACCGATTAGCTCTGCTGCCGATGCTTGTTGGCATCGTAGCCGCAACGATTGCTGCTGCCTGTGGTGGAGATGACGAAACATTGATCATCTACTCTGGCCGGTCGAGCTCTCTGGTGGAGCCGCTGCTCGAGCAATTTTCCGAGGATACAGGAATAAAGATCAAAGTACGGTATGGCGATTCGGCTGAGCTGGCTGCGACGATTCTTGAGGAAGGCAACAACAGTCCGGCTGACGTCTTCTTTGCGCAGGACGCGGGGGCGGTTGGCGCCCTGGCTGATGAGGGTCGGCTTCAGGTTCTCTCGGCCGGACTGCTTGAACTAGTGCCCGTCGAGTTCCGATCGCCTGACGGTCTCTGGATTGGCGTTTCCGGTCGTGTGCGTGTCGTCTCCTACAACACGGAGAGAACTAGCGCGGATGAGTTGCCTGCCTCTGTAGCTGACTTCACGATGCCCGAGTGGGAGGGCAAGATTGGTTGGGCGCCGACCAACGGCTCGTTTCAGGCTTTCGTGACGGGCATGCGAGTAATCAAAGGCGATGAATTCACTCTCAACTGGCTAAAGGAAATGAAAGCAAACGGCGTTCGCGACTACGCGAACAACACGTCCATCGTCCAGGCCGTAGCTGACGGCGAAATTGACGCCAGAGTGGTCAACCACTATTACCTTTACCGCTTCCTGGCCGAAGAAGGCAGCGATTTCCATGCGAGAAACTACTTTCTCACTGGCGGGGATGTTGGAGCTCTGATCAACATTGCCGGTGCCGCGATCCTTGATAGCTCGGAGAAGACGGAAGATGCGGAACGCTTCATCGAGTACCTTCTCTCACAAACCGCTCAGAGGTACTGTGCAGAGGAGACGTTCGAGTACCGCTTGGTCGATGGAGTCGATCCATTTGGTGACCTTCCGCGGCTTTCAACTCTTCAGCTTCCGGCGATAGACCTGAGTCAACTGCATGACCTCAAAGGCACACTCGAGCTCCTACGGGAAGCCGGCGTCCTTCCTTAGCCGGCTGCGGCTAGGCGGCCAACGAGGCGGAACTTCCGCCGCAGTTGCAACGACCCTGGCGTCCATCGTGGCCGCCGGGGTCTTGCTGGCTCCGGCCTACCTCGTCTTCCGTACGGTACAGGGCGGCAACGACTCTCTGGACATTCTCCTGCGTTCACGGACCTTGGAATTGGTTTTTCACACGGGTGGACTGGCTGTCGCAGTGGCCGGGGCCAGTGTCGTGCTTTCTCTGCCGTTGGCCTGGTTGACCACTCGTACTGACCTGCCGTTTCGAGGTATCTGGACGGTACTTTTGGCCCTCCCGCTGGCATTTCCCTCCTATGTGGCGGCCTTTGCACTGGTAAGTGCCCTTGGTCCGCGCGGCATGCTTCAAGATCTGCTTGCTCCTCTTGGAGTTGACAGTTTGCCGGAGCTCTTTGGGTTCTCCGGTGCCTGGTTGGTGTTAACGCTGATCAGCTACCCATACGTCTTCTTGCCATTGAGGGCTGGCTTTCTTGGGCTCGATAGATCCTTGGAGGAGGCGGCCCGTGGCTTGGGTAAGGGACGCCTGTTTGTATTCTTGCGGGTGACGCTACCAAGTCTGCGGCCGGCGCTCGCCGCCGGCGCGATTTTGTCCGCGCTCTACGCCCTGAGCGATTTCGGGGCAGTCTCGATCTTGCGTTTCGATTCCTTGACCCGAGTGATCTTTGTCCAGTACAAGTCATCTTTCGACCGCAGCGGTGCGGCGGCGCTCGGGCTTCTATTGGTGGCCTTGGCCATAACGCTGGTCTGGTTGGAGAGCTCCACCCGGGGTCGCGCTGCTTATCACACGAGAAACAATCGTGGCCCCGCAACCACCCGGTTGGGAGCCTGGCGATGGCCGGCTCTGGGGCTATGCGGCTTTGTTGGCTTTGTTGGCACAATCCTGCCGGCATCGGTAATCACCTACTGGGCGGTCCGAGGTCTGAGCCGTGGCGAGGATTCCGGATTCGAACTCTCGGCAGCGTTAAATTCGCTTTCAGCCTCAACCCTGGCCGCAATCTTCACGCTAGCGGCGGCAATCCCGGTTGCCTTTCTGGCCGTGAGGCACCGCGGAACATTGACAGGTTTGATCGAAAAGGCGACCTACTCAGGCTTTGCCCTTCCCGGGATAGCGATAGCGTTGGCGCTTGTCTTCTTCGGCGCTAACTATGCTTCGCTGGTCTATCAGACCCTGGGGTTGCTCATCTTCGCCTACGTGATTCGTTTTTTGCCGCAGGCGGTGGGTGCTGCACGAAGCGCTCTGATGCAGGTAAACCCAAATACTGAAGAGGCGGCGCGTGGCTTGGGGGCGGGGCCGCCTCGAGTCTTCTTCTCCGTAACGGCGCCACAGATCTTCCCGGGCCTTTCGGCTGGCGCTCTTTTGGTGTTCTTGACGGCGATGAAGGAACTACCGGTTACGTTGCTGCTCAGTCCAATTGGGTTTGATACACTAGCGATCCAAATTTGGTCGGCAACATCTGAGGCATTTTTCACCCGCGCGGCGGTACCGTCGCTGGTCTTGATTGCACTTTCCTCGATAGCCGTCGTTTTCATGTTGAGAGGAGAGCATTCAGAGCCGTGACGGAGGAATTTCTTACCTGCGCCGGCCTTAGCAAGAGCTTTGGCAGTGCACTGGCGGTTGACTCAGTCGACCTGGCCGTGACCAGGGGTGAACTATTGGCCTTATTGGGGCCAAGCGGCTGCGGGAAGACCACTCTGTTGCGGCTAATCGCTGGATTCGAAACGCCAGATCAGGGTGAGATACACCTGGGTGATCGACTCCTTACTTCGCCTCGCCGATCGATACCCCCGGAAAAGCGACGAGTAGCGCTGGTCTTCCAAGACTTCGCGTTGTTTCCCCATCTGAACGTGGGTTCGAACGTTGCGTTTGGTTTGCCGAAGGGTTCAGACAAGCGGCAGAAGGTAGAGGCGCTGCTTGACATGGTTGGCCTTCAAGGGCTGGAGCAGCGCATGCCGCATCAGCTTTCGGGTGGCCAGCAACAGCGAGTAGCGCTCGCCCGTGCACTGGCATCCGAGCCTGAGCTAATTCTCCTGGACGAACCATTCTCCAATTTAGATCCGTCGATCCGGGCCAGGGTTCGGAGCGAGGTCAAACAGCTCATTCAATCGATTGGAATTACTGCGATCTTCGTTACTCACGACCAAGAAGAGGCGCTCAGTCTGGCCGAGCAAATCGCGGTCATGATCGACGGACAAATCCAGCAGGTTGGTACGCCGGAGACAGTCTATACACGGCCGACAAATAGGCTCGTGGGCGAGTTCGTCGGCGGGGCGAACTTTCTCCATGGCGTGGCCGGCGATGGCTTCGTTGAATGTGAACTGGGTCGATTGCTTCTCAATCCCGGGTTCACTGGTAGAGCAGAGCTCATGGTGCGAGCCGAGAACCTGGCAATTGACGAAAGCGACGGCGAACCGGCCGAAGTCGTCAGCATTGACTACTACGGCCACGACGAAATGGTAACCGTGAGGTTGAAGAGTGGTAATCTGCTCAAGGTGCGGCTGCTGGCGACGCCGGGCATTGTCGAAGGCCAGAAGATTGGTGTGCGCCTAAAGGGCGATGCTCTAGTTTTCCCGGCGGCAGGTGCAGGAGCGGGGTAGGGCCAACCTCAGGTCGGCGCTTTGGTCCTCGGAATTTGAGCGGAGCAGAGACCCGATGAAGCGAGTTTTCCTGCCCTCCGACCGGGATTTGGTCGAAGTGGACCTGCCCGATTCCGCAGTAGTTATTACACCCAAGCCAACTCAGGTGCTCGCCAGCCCGGAAGCGGCGGTTCTCCAGGCGGTTCAGACTCCGGTTGGTGACATCGCGCTAAGGGAGCGAGTTCAACCAGGTCAGCAAATAGCAATCGTGGTTAGCGACATCACTCGTCCGGTGCCGAACCAGATCATCCTGCCCCCGATCATCGCGGAGCTCAATGCCGCCGGAATCAAAGACCATGACATCACGATAGTGGTTGGCACCGGCCTGCACCGGCCGGACACGCTTGAGGAGCTCGAATGGATGCTGGGCTCGGAAACAGTGGAACGCTACCGCATTGTCCAGCACGAGGCACGAGATCCGGAGACGTTGGTTGAGGTTGGCCGCACGAGTACGGGAGTTCCTGCGACACTCTGCCGGGCATACGTGGAGGCGGACTTTCATATAGTGACCGGGTTTGTAGAGCCTCACCTCTTCGCCGGTTACTCGGGCGGGCCCAAGGGCGTCATGCCTGGAGTCGCGGGTGCAGAATTGATCATGCACAACCATGGTTTTCGGCATCTGTCTAATCCCCGCGCGCGCTGGTGCGTAACCGAAGGTAATCCGATATTCGAGCAGATTGCCGAGGTTGCGAGTTTAAGCCCACCGGAATTCTTGCTAAATGTGACTCTCGATGCCAAACGTCAGCTGACGGGTGTGTTCGCCGGTGAGCCAGATGCGGCTTACAAAGAGGCGATTTCTCAGGCTGAGAGGCAGTACCTTTTTGAAATCCCAGACCCCTTCGATGTTGTTGTAGCCACCAACATGGGATACCCGGCCGACACAACGCTGTACCAGTGCATCAAGGGCGTGTCAGTCGCGGCTGAGGCCGTCCGCGAGGGAGGATCGATCATTCTGGTGGCCGGTTGTGACGAAGGCCTCGGCGGTAGCGAGTACGTTAGCTTGCTTACGGGCGGTGAATCGCCTGCAGCTGTCTTAGCAGAGATCGCCGAAGACAGCGAAGCACGTCTCGACCAATGGCAGGTTCAATGTCAAGCAGAGGTTCAAGCGCGAGCACGTGTTTATCTCCATTCCAGACTGTCGCAGATCGAAGCCGAGTCGGCCCATTTCGATTATTGCCCGGATGTTAGCAAGCTGGTGAAAGAGCTGGTGGAAACTGCTCAAGTGGAGGGACAGCCGGGCTCGGTGCTTGTCCTGCCGTACGGCCAGCTAACCGTTCCAGTATTGGCCAGATCAGTTTCGGCGCGGGCCTAACCTCGGGTGATTCGGCTTCGGTGAAGGCCTCGGATGCTAGACTCGCTTCGAGTTTAGCGATGAGTCCAAAACAAGATACCCCCGCGAAAAGCGAGTCAGCCAAGCGTCGCGAATTCTCCGAGCGTGTTGCTCAGGTTTATCGGGTCAAACCGGAGGAAGTGCGGGTTCTGCTGAACGGGAAGCGGAAGCAGAGCGTGAGAGTCCACACTCTGGCTCCGAAAACGGCCGAGGCCATACAGACGGAGTTGGAAACCACGGGTGACGTTAAGCCGATACCCTGGTGTGCCAATGCTTCCTTCATTACTGGACGCAAAGGTGACATCGTCAGGTCACCGCTATTTCTTGACGGAAGCGTGTACATTCAGAACGCGTCCAGCCTGATTCCGGTCCTATGCCTCGAGCCGCAGCAGGGTGAAGATATTCTCGATCTCGCCGCCGCTCCGGGCGGTAAGGCCAGCCACATCGCCTCTCTGACCGGCAATAGGGCGAAACTGTGGTTGAACGACGGTTTGCGCGCCAGGCTCGCCAAGTTGCGAAGCGTTGCCAGTCTTATGAGCATTGAATTCGGGGAGATCACCTCCTTCCCGGCCCAGTACGCCGACAAATTTATTACGAACCGCTTTGACCGGATTCTGCTGGATGCTCAGTGCACTGGCGAAGGCCGAGTAGACCTCAACGGATCCAATGCTCTCAAGCATTGGTCGCTAGAGCGCGTGCAGGAATACGGGTTCCTGCAGCAGCGCATGCTCACGGCCGCATTCAAGCTCTTAAAGCCGGGGGGCGTTCTGGTTTATGCGACCTGCACGATTTCGCCGGAGGAAAATGAGCAACCTGTGGATAATCTGCTTACGCGATTCCCTGATGCAAGCGTGCTCCCGGCCGACCTGGATCTAGGCGCCGATGTGAGGATGCCCGGCCTTACTTCCTGGCAAGACAAGTCCTTTCATCCGAGCCTAAGCGACGCGATTCGGGTGCGACCGGGTGAGTTTTTCGAGCCATTCTTTGTCTGCAAACTGCGAAAGGCGTGATTATTGAGAGGCGGCGGGGGCAGAGCCGAAGAGCCCTTCCGCTCGGTTTGGAAGCCACTTAGGATGACTTAGAGATGACTGAATCGACCACGACACCGTACGAAAAAGTTGGTGGGAGCGATACGTTCTTCCGATTGGTTGAGGCTTTCTATGCCCGCGTCGAAGCCGACCCGGTGCTGAGACCGCTTTACCCGGAATCTCTCGACAAGTCCAAAGAGCGGCTTGCCCTGTTTCTGATTCAGTTCTTTGGTGGACCAACGACTTACTCCGATAGCAGAGGCCATCCCCGATTGCGAATGCGTCACCTTCCCTTCGCAATCGGTCAGCGTGAGCGAGATTCCTGGTTCGAGCACATGAGCGCGGCGGTTGATTCAACCGGCATAGCCGAACCAGAGCGTACAGAGATGCTGCGCTACTTTTCCCAGGCTTCCACGTTTCTTAAGAACCAAGAAAAGGAAGAAGAGGACGAGGAGCTCCTCAAGTCCTAGTCTTCGGATGGCAACTCAATCGGCTGATCGAAGTAGATCTGAGCGGTCTGCAGCCTGGGTTTGTCGGAGTCTTCCGGGATCAAATAGCGGATCGTACGTTTTCCTTCCCACTGCCGCGGTAGCAGCATTGCCCGAACGAAAGCGGTTGGTTCGGTTTCCGACGCCGGTGCGTAGACAGGGTCGGGGCCGGTTTCGAACCAAGGGTCGAAGGGGCCGTGAGTGTCGATGCGGCCTTGGGTTTCAATCGTGATTGCCCCGAAAAGGACAAAGCGAATACCCGGACCGGGGTGGCAGTGCGTATAAGCAATGGCGCCGGACGGAAAATCGACGCGGTCGCACCGCATAAGCCAACTTTCGTCACGGTCAATTGCCAACTCAGCTGATAATCTGGCGCCAGCTCCGTCGCCGCCGAGTTCCCAGACTAAGGCGTGGCCCTCGATCTTGGCCTCACCATAGAAGGCGCGATCGTTCGCCAGGTCGTAAGCCACCCGCAGCCCAGGGCGTGTCTCCACTCCATTGGTGTACTCAAACAGATTTAGCTTCATTTCTGTTCCTCATTTTCCGAGATCGCGCCGACGGAAAGCTTCTGGCCGAGCACTTTGCGGCTCGCGGCTAGGTCGGTCTGGTGCGTGGTGCGCGTTTTTTCTTCGTGGCGGACTTCGGCGGTAGGGCACTGGCGAAATCAACCGCCAATTCCACCCATTCCTCGAGCGATGTTGCAATGCCGTTCTGATTTACATAAAGCATCCCAGTCATCGGACGCCCGGTGAAATCCATTGGCCGTGCGCCGGGTTTAGATAAGCAAGCCTCGTAGTTTTGGGAACCAACTCTCACCATGAGCTCGTCGCCAACGACGCCGCAGAACATATGGCCGGCGGCCATGAACGCCAGGCCACCAAACATTTTGCGTTCGCTGACATCTCCTCGGACCGCGACCAGCCCTCTTATGCGATCTGCCAAAGCCTCGTCGAATGCCATATGGCTCCTCCGCTACCGCGTTTCGCTTGTTGAAGGCCCTGGGCGGCTTGGAGGTTCCGCGAGGCTGGAAAGTGTACGCCACATGGAGCGAATTCCCATGCGCTCGAGAGCCGCGCGATGCGAGCCAACTAGCTGGTACTGCCAGCTGCGGCGAGCCGGCGGGGGCCATTCGGAAAAGGAAATACCCTTGAAGCCGAGTTTCTCCCAGAAAGGCCAGGAATCGACGGTAAATAGATACAGTTCCACGAGGCCTGCTTGCTTTGCCGCAACCAGCTGGCGATTGGCGATTTCACGTCCGAGGCCGGACCGCTGGAGGTTTGGTTCGACAACGAAGCTCCTGAGGATTCCCGTGTCATCGTAAACCTCGAGGCCACCGCAGGCCTGGATGCGCTCGTCAACTTCGGCGACCAGGAAGCCGTCAATAAACTCATCGATATGCTCGGCCGGCAAGCCTGCCGACTCGATCAGCTCTACCAACCGCTGCTTGTCAGTGGCGATTGCGGTACGGAAAGTCGTCTCGAAGACCCTCGCCATGTTTCAAGTGTAACCGCCAGATCGACTAACGCTCTTGAAGCCTCTGAAAGAGCTTCTCGGCGGTGAATGGCAGGTCTCTGATCCGGACACCGGTCGCGTCGGCGATTGCGTTGGCGATTGCCGGGGCAACTGGTCCGATTGAGTTCTCGCCAATTCCCTTGACCTTGTAAGGCCCAACGCCATGTTCGTGCTGGACTAGCACCGTTTGGAGAGCCGGGATATCCCTGGTCGTGGGAATCTTGTAATCACCGAAGCTGAGGGTGGAGACACGGCCGTCCTCAACCTCTAGCTCCTTCATCAGTGCGTAACCGAATCCCTGCACGAAGCCACCATTGATCTGGCCCTGATGGCCCACTGGATTGAGGATCTGACCGACATCGTGAGCCGTGGTGAATTTCAGCAATTTGACCTGGCCGGTCTCAGGATCGACCTCAACCTCAGCAATTTGGGCGGCAAAGGCGCTGAATTGAAGCCGCTCGGAGTCGTCAATCTCGGCCTGGCCAGTCAAGTCGCTGCCGGAGCGTGCTACCAGATCCTGCCAGCCCACGGTCTCACCACTGTCTGTACGTTGTACGGTTCCCTCGCCAAAGGTGGTCTTCTCTTCGGGCCATTCAAGCAGCTCTAAAGCGAGCCTGCAGAGGCCTTGCTTGACCAGTTGGGATGCCTGGTAGGCAGCGGCCGTGTTCACACGAGTTCCGCGGCTGCCACCGAGGCCGGAATCGGAGTTGACGCCGTCCGTGTTCCAGACTTCGACCCGGAGGTCGCCTGGATCTATGCCCAGCTCTTCGGCTGCAACCTGGCTTAAGGTTGTGTGGGTGCCGGTTCCCTGATCGAAGATGGGAGTCTTTAGGAGGATCGTGCCATCCGGCTTCAGAGTAATGGCGGTCGTTCCATGTCCGCCACCGGGAGCCCTTTCGCCGATTGCCACTCCGCGGCCGATGAGTAGTTGTTTGGGACTGGTGTAGCCGGCCGCATCGATCGCTGCCTGCAGAGTTTCTTTGGCGTCGATATCGACCAGTTTCTGTCCGAAAGCAGTTTCGTCACCGTCCTCGACTAGATTTTTGAGGCGCAGTGCGACCGGATCCATGCCGATTACGTTGGCCACTTCATCGATGTGCGACTCGATGGCAAACATCGCCTGCGGCTCCCCTGGGGAGCGCATATGACCGCCGGGTATTGTGTTGGTGTAGACGTGGAGAGACTCACCGAGAGTGTTAGGTATACGGTAGGGTCCAGCGGCCTGGGTCATGCCGCGGATAGCGCCGCGGGGTTTAAACCCAGCGTAGGCTCCGCAGTTGACCAGAAAGTAAACCTGGTGGGCCGTGAGCGTTCCGTCTTTCTGGACGCCGGTTTTCAGCCGAATCTCAACCGAGTGGCGAGGATTACCAGCCTGGAATTCCTGGATATATCCCGGCACGATGCGAACCGGGCGACCCGAAGCCTTGGACAAGTAGTAGGCAATGGGCAGGTCGGGAGGCGTTCCCTTCCCGCCGAAGTCGCCGCCAATGTAGGTGGGATTTACGACTATATCCTCGATTGAAATTCCCACGGCGGTGGCCAGCGAGTCGCGCAGGGCGTAGGGAACCTTGCTGCAGGCCCAAACCTGAACGCGTTGCTCTTCGGCGGCGACCAGGACAGCCTGAGTCTCTAGATAGGCTTGGTGCACACGCTGGGTGAGATAAGTCCGTCCAACAACGAAATCGGCCTGGGCAAATCCGGCGGCTAGGTCGCCTTTTTCTCGCGGGTCGTAGCTGAAAGAATTAGCTTTTTCCGCCGGCTCGGCGCCGCGGTAGCTGGCGTAGTCCGGATGAAGAACTGGAGCACCATCGGCGAGGGCTTCTTCGGGAGTGAAAACCGGCGTCAGCTCCTCGTACTCGACATCGATCAGATCGATGGCGCACTGGGCGATGTCTTCGTCCTCGGCCGCAACGGCAGCTATGCGCTCGCCAAAGAAGCGGACGCGGTCGCGGGCAATCGGCGGCACGTCTCTCACTGCTACCTGCCCGTAAAGGCCCGGGTTGATGTCGGCGCCAATGACCACGGCATGAACGCCGGAGAGTTTTTTCGCCTCAGAGGTATCGATTTGCAGAATGCGGGCGTGGGCGTGGGGGCTATGGAGGACCTTTCCGCAAAGGGTTCCTGGCGGGTCCACGTCGGCGGTATAGACGGCTCTACCGGTGACCTTGCCGATACCATCAGCCCGCGGGGTCGCCTTGCCGATTACACGATAGTCAGCCACCGCCGCCTCCAGTCGCTCCTAGTACTGTCCCATTGCCGCCAGATCGTAAAGCGGCTGAGAAGGCAGGGCAACCCGAAATTTAGGGCAGGTACGGCATCGGGTTGATGGGATCTCCATCGAACAGAATCTCGAAGTGCAGATGGTTGCCGGTCGCGAAGCCGGTGCGTCCACCCAGACCAAGTGTCTGTCCTTGCTCGATCACCTGGCCGACGCTGACGCCAATAAGGGAAAGATGAGCATAAAGCGTGGTAAAGCCGTTGCCGTGGTCTATGACCACGTAGAGGCCGTAAGAGCAGCAGGGATTGCCGCCAGCGAAGGTAACTATTCCCGTGGCGGCGGCGGCGGCGGCCTGGTTCGGCTCGGCGAAGAAGTCGATGTCGATTCCCAAGGGGTGGCCGGGACCAAAGCAGCTAGAAATCGGCCCGGCGGCCGGCCAAATAAAGCCCGCGGCAGATGGATTGGCCGGGTTAGGCCCAGGGGCTACGGTTACGTACTCGCTGCATGAGCCGAGAGATGGTTGATCGTCCGGTGGGGTCGGCGTGGCTGTTTCGGCCGGTTGTTCCGGTGTAGCCGTGGCCGTCTCGGTGTAGCCGTGGCCGTCTCGGCGGTTGTTCCGGTGTAGCCGTGGCCGTCTCGGTGGGTTGTTCCGGTGTAGCCGTGGCCGTCTCGGTGGGCGGCGCGGGCGTCGGGCGTTGGCTCGGAGTCGGGTGTTGGTGTCGCGGTTGGCTCGGACGTAGGTGTGCTATCCAGCGGCACGGGAGTCAGGGTCTGCTCGGGCTCTGCAGTCGGGGTTGGTTGTGGGGTTGGCGGGTCGTCTGTGGTGTCATCGGCCGCGGCCGGGAGCCCAGATGGAGGTTCGGACTGCCGGGAAAAGACACCGATCGGGTCCGGCACCAGTATTTCCTGGCCGATGAGCAGGAGGTCGGGGTTGGTGATGTTGTTGATCGCTAAAGTTTGGATCGCGGAGGCCGAGACACCGTAGCGCTCGGCGACTTCGGGAAGCGTCTCGGATGTTAGGACGGTGTGAATGATCCCGTTGGCGACCGGAATTCGAAGCTTGAGACCGGGGACGATGCTGTCTGATTGAACTACGGCCGGCTTATTGCTCTGAGCCAGGATTTCTGCCGCGGGCAGACTTTCGGTACCCCGCAGGCCAAATTCTTCGGCGACGGCTGAAAGCGAGTCGCCGGGCTGGACGGTGTAGACGCAGTAGAGGCTGCTCGTTGTCGGCTCGCAGATTCGCTCCGAGGCGTCGCCGGAGGCGGCCGTGGATCCGGCTAACGACGAGGTCGCGCCGGTTTCTGGTGGCGGGATTGCAACGCCCAGGGCCTGTAGATCAGTCTCAAAATCGCCTAGTAAAGCGCCGTTGACTGGGGCTGGGTTCAGGGTGATGGGGAAATCCGCGGAAGCAACGCCTTGCAATGTCGAAGCTGGAGGCGCAGGAGCGGGCGCCGTCGAAAGTTGGCTCTGAAGCGAATCAGGGGTTTCAGGGCTGCTGGCCGGTGCGCCGGCGATGAAGCCCGCGTAGATTGATACGCCGATTGCAATCAGTAAAAAAGCGAGATGCGCGAGCGGCCTCGTCGCCGTTTGCGATCTGCTTCGGCTCGCGGCATTCCTTTGGCGGGTTGGGGAATGGGGCCAACGGCGGCCCTGACCGGCTGAAATTGGTTTTTCTCCCGGGCACTACTTTCTATGATTATCGGTTTCTACTCTCCATAATGTGTAGAGCCGTCTGGCCATTCTACGCCTCGAACCGGATCTTGGCAGGGTTTAGGCGAAAATCATGGCGGCACCGCTTCATCGGCCTGGATGTCTGCCTCGACGGTTTCCCGCCGCGAAGCTACGATGCTATTCGTCCTAGACAAGGCAGCCCAAGCGCTACGGGAGAACCAGGATGAGCCAAATCAGCCAGCTCGAGGAGGGAGATAACCTTCTTCTCGATTTCGCCAAACTCGACAATCTTGCGGGTGTGATTCCCTGCGCCGTGCAGCATGCCGATACCGGGGAGGTAATCCTGGTTGCTTACGTCAACGAACTCGCTCTTAAAACGGCGCTACAAACGCGATCAGCGGTTTTTTGGAGCACGTCTCGCGATGAGCTATGGGAAAAAGGCAAGATCTCTGGCGAAACCTTTGAACTGCTCGAGGTGAGTGTTAACTGTGAGCAGAATTCGCTCCTCTACCGCGTCCGTCCACGTGGCGGTGGGATTTGCCATACGAAAAATCAAGCCGGCCAACCGAGGAATTGCTACTATCGGCGGCTCGACTTCGATACGTGGAAGCTGGAAAACACCGACCCGTAGGGATTCAGGCAAACCTAGAGGCGTGGCAGCAGCTCGCTGACAATGCCCTGGACGTAGCGGGGCGCGACCTCCGCGACGAAGCGGCTGAAGTCCGTGGCGGCGTCTTGATCGGCGCTGTCGGAAATGATCCGTATGACGATGAACCTGGTTTGGTTCAGGTAGCAAACCTGTGCGATTGCACCGCCCTCCATCTCGACACATTTTGCTTCGGGGACTGCCTGGCGAATATCCTGGCGCCTGTCGCTGCCAACAAACTGGTCGCCGGTAACGATCAGGCCTGAATGGGTCTTGGCCTCACCGAATTCTCGTTCCAAGAATGACTGACTGGCCGCGAAAGCAGCAGCCGCGATTTCGGTATCTGGACGGATGGTTGTGAGTCCGGTTCCTGGTAGCTCAAATCTGGGGAAGATCGGCGACGCGTCAACATCGTGCTGCAGGTGGCCATCGCCAATTACCACGTCACCAAGGCTCAATCCGTCAGCCAGGCCTCCAGCCAGGCCGCAGACAACGATGCAGGATACGTCCCACCGATCGATCAGGCGCTGAGCGCAGGCCGCGGCCGTGACCTTGCCCATGCCGGACGTCGCCAACAAGCATTGTTTTCCGGCGAGCTGACCTGACCAGAAGCTAAAGCCGGCATCCTCGCCACTGTTCTCGACCACCATGCTTTCAACCAGTGCTTGGACCTCAGAGGCCATGGCGCCGATGATGCCGATGCGTTGCATTGGTTTGTTGGGCCCGGTCGTCGGTGTCAATTGGCTACCATCAGCTAGAAAGCACGGAGTAGACATCGTAGCCGGTGAGCTTTTCGCGTCCGGACAGAGATTGAAGCTCCAGCAACACCGCGATGCCGGACACCTGCGCTTCCAGCAACTCAATGAGCTTGGTTGTGGCGGCCAGCGTGCCGCCCGTGGCCAAGATGTCGTCAACGATCACGGCGTTTTGACCGGGCTGGAGCGCATCCGTATGTATATCAAGCTCGCCTTCGCCGTACTCGAGTGAGTATTCAACACGCATGTGTGACGCTGGCAGCTTACCCGGCTTTCGTACAGGCACGAGAGGCAAATCCAGCCGGTTCGCAACCGGCGCTCCAAAGAGGAACCCGCGAGACTCGATCGCGACGATGGCATCGGCCCCGCGGCTAGATATGTAATCTGCGATCGCGTCGACAGCTTGTTGAAAAGCGCTTGGGTCCTTTAGCAAAGGTGTGATGTCTTTAAAAACCACGCCTGGCTGGGGAAAATCTGACACATCACGGATCAGCAGGTTGAGATCCAATTGCCCCTCCCGTTATGAAGTACGAAATGCTGGTTAGGAGTCTGGCTGAGAACGGTTGACGCTAGGCAACCACTGCTCGAACTCCCGGGTCAGCTTGGCCAAAACCTCACCCTGAGTGCCTTCGCCGCTGATACCGATCATCGAATCGATGAAGTGTCCCTGCTTCAGACTCTCATGATAGGCCAGCAGAGTCTTGCGGGAGCGCTCGAGACCCTCGAAGCGTTCGAGCCCGGCGCCGCGCTGCTCAATTCTCTCCATGCAGGTTTCCGGCGAGGTGTCGATGAAGACCGTGAGGTCAGGTGTCAAGGCATAGCGGTTGATTTCTCTGAGCCAGTCGGAGGGCAGGCCGTCGCTGCCTTGATATGCCAGTGATGACAGGACATAGCGATCAGATATCACCCAGCGGCCGGCTTCGAGCTGGGCTCGAATTCCATCCGCACTTTCAATGTGATCGATACGGTCCGCGGCGAAGGCCAGCGCCAATGACGTTGAGTCCAACCCGGCTTCGCCCGCCAGCACCTGCCGAATCAGATTTCCGATCGGCCCGTTTGTTGGTTCTTTGGTGACGGTGACATCGAGGCTTTGCGAGCGCAGCCATTCGGCGAGAAGCCCAGTCTGGGTCGATGTCCCAGCACCATCCAGCCCTTCGACGGCGATGAAACGACCAACTCCAGAGCTAGTTTCGGGCAACTGCATACCTTCTGGCACTCGGGTGCAGAGTGGTGAATTCTGAATCGCCGCGGGAGCCTAACAGCGGCAACAATGGGCTGTCAAGGCAAACGAAGCATTTCATGCTCTAGAAGCGGCTCAGCCGCCAAAGAGTTCCCGGTTTGTTGAGATCCTCCGCCAGAATAAGCGGAACCTGGAGTTTCTGCTCGCCGAGCTCTAAGAAAATCCAGCCAACCTGGTCTCCTGCCTTTGAGGGGCACTGATCTCGCCATACTCAATTTTCATATGCAAGCTCATGCCGGGCCAAACCATTAAGAGTGCGTCCTCGGCCGAAACTAGCTGAATCGTACCGTCCCAGGGCAGGTCAAGAGTTGAAACTGGTTCTCCGCGACTCAAGACCTGCAGAACCTGTAGATTTTCAGTAATCGGCGAGACGATCTTCGTGGTCGCGTCGAATTCGGCGGGTTTGTCGACTTGACCAAATACGGCCCCAATTATCTCAATCTGCCCGGTCCCGAGCGGGGTGCGAGCGGCGAAAGCGAGGTTGCCGCCTGCTTCTTCCGTATATCCAGTCTTGATGCCGATAATCCCGCCGGTCCCCCAAAGCAGGTTAGTACTAGTCACCGCGCCGATATGGGGCAGGGACACGGCGTAAGAACCAACTATGGAGGCAAAAATTGGATCTGCCATCGCCGCGCGGGCCAAAAGCAGCTGATCCTCCGGTGTGCTAACGGAGCCAGATAGGAAGCCACTGACGTCCACATAGAACGTGTCGATCATCCCCAGATCTTGTGCCGTCGCATTCATTTTGGCCACAAACGCAGCCACCGAGCCTGAGTCCCATTGGGCTAGGATCTCGGCGAAGTTGTTGGCGGAGGGAATCAGCAGCCCCCGAAGCAGGTCTACTTGACTAAACTGCAAGCCGCCGCTGACCGGTAAAGCAGACTGGTCCTGGCCCAACATTTCGAAATATCTCGATTCGTCTGCCTCAGTGATCGTAATCAGGGGACCCGTCTCGCCTGGTTCCAAGGCGTGACCCGTGAGGATTACATAGGCGGTCATCATTTTCGTGACACTGGCGATCGGCCTTGGCGTCTGGTCTCCACGAGTGCCTATTGTTCCGAGCCCTTCGACGGCCACCGCGGAGGCGCCGACGGCCGGCAGAGGCGCAGGAGGCTCTTGGCCCAGGACAGTGGTGGCAGGGAAGGTGGTAGATGCTTCAATCGGCGGCAGACTGCGCGTCAGTTGGAGCCCAACGCCGGTCGCCAGAATGACGGCGACGATGACGATCAAGAGGGGTGCGGCGAGCGACGGCTGGCGTTGATACATAAAGACAGGCATCTCAGCAAAATTTCAAACGATAGCTTCCATTCTGAGGTCCGAGCGGTTCTGGCCCAAGTCTGGCAATCTAGGCCCGGCCCGTCAGGGTGATTAGGGCAGTTTCTAAGCGTTGATCCTAGTAGGCAACCAGCCGCAGGCCTTGTTTACTCGACAGTAACAAAGGAGTCGGAAGCCGCCCGCACTATTCATATGCATCGAGGAAATATCTGGACGCTCGGCCTTGGCCTGCTAGCTCTGTTTGGAGTTGTGGCAGCCTTCGAAGTCTATGCAAACTTCCGGTTCTACCAGAACCTGCGAGAAGGCAGGGATATCCTGCGACAGCTCGCGGACCGAATCGACCTCCAAGAACTCAACATGTCCGAGTCAGAAGCGCTCGCGACCCGAGCTGACTTCAAGCTTGCGGAGCGGCGATTCGAGTCGGCCCAATCTCACCTGTCGCGAGACCCACTCCTCAATGTTGTAGGAATTGTGCCCTTCGCGGGACGTCAGGTAGATGGCCTGAGAGTATTGGTCGACCTCGGCAAGGATTCGTCAGAGGTTGGTCATGCAGCGACCGGCGTCTTGCTGGAGTTCTCGAGGTTTGAAGGAGATCCAGAGGAGACCGCCTTGCGGTCAGGGCTAGCGTTCTTGGAAAGCCAGTCTGCGGCAATCGAGAACGTTGACCGCGGTTTGCAGGCGCTACTCACGCGCCAATCCGATCTCCCGGGCGGTCTTGTCGGCCCGCTTGATTCGGCGGCCGCGTCCTTTGACAAGGCGGCGGCGAAGCTTAAGCAGTTGGTCGACGGTTACAACGAGGCGTACAGTACGTTGCCGGGTCTGCTGGGCCGGGATGGGCCGCGGACCTTCCTAGTCCTACCCCAGAACGACGCAGAGTTGTTAGCTTCTGGCGGCCTGATCTCCAGCTACGCTATTGCGACTTTCAACGACGCGCGTCTCGAAAGCATCGAGCTTGAGTACTTCGGCACTCTTTTCGACCGCTGGCAGGAAGAGTCTAACGGCGAGTACATCGAACCACCGGCGCCGCTGAAAAACTACCTCAAGAAGGATTTTTCCTGGGGGTTGGGCGAGGCAGGCTGGGTCCCCGATTTTCCGACCACGGCAGGCCTGGCGAGAATGCTCGTCGAAAAAGGCGGAGCACCATCCACGGACGGCGTGATTGCGCTCGACCAGCAGTTCGTACAGGGGCTGCTTGAGTTGCTAGGACCGGTCGAAGTTCCGGCTTACGGAGTGATAATCACTCCAGGGAATCTGGTCGAAACGACCTTAGAGCTGACACGAGACGACCAGTATGAAGCCGGCACGCCGAAAAAGGCCTTCCTTTCCCACCTTTCCCAGGCGTTACTAGATCGGGTATTCGCGGTTCCTAAGGAAGATTGGATTGCCTTGCTGACTCTGTTCGACGATATGGCGAAGCAGCGGCACTTGCAGCTTAACTTTGAGGATCCTGGGTTGCAGGCGTTGATGGTCGAGTACGGCTTCGATGGCGCGATTGTCGAGACCGATGGCGACTACGTGATGCTTGCGGACGCCAGCGTCAACAGCACGAAGCTCAACATAGTGCTGGAAACGCAGACATTTCTTGAGGTCCAGCTCAATCCCGATGGCACCGCTACAACAACGCTAAAGTATGAGATTCATAATCCATTTGATGAGTGGCGGCAGGGACGTGACCCAGTCCTGGTTGGAAAACTCATGCTGGAGGGCGTTTACGGCAGTTACTCGCGGGTTTACACGCCTCTGGGGTCTCGGTTATTGGATGTCAGTCTCAACGGTCGACCGGTTGGCGCTGAGCAGATTGATGACGAGTTGGGAAAGCAGACGTTTGGCCGGTTTTTCCCAACATTGCCTGGAGAGACGAAAACCCTCGCCGTTACCTATCGGACACCTGTGGTTCTCATAGTTGGCGAAAAGAGTTTCACTTACCAACTCTATATTCAAAAAGAAGCTGGGATGGCTGCCGTGCCGCTGACATTGAGCATCAAGCTGCCGGATGGCAGTCAGCTTATTTCCGCCAAGTTGGACGGTAAGCCAATCGACTCCCTGGTTTCGCTAAGAACGGAATTGGCGACCGATAGGGTCTTGGAAGTGCAGTTCACGATGGGAGACAACCGGGGCTAGGCGCTGGCGAGACTCCGGGTTAAGCCGGTTCAGTTAGTGGAGAAAGGATTTACCGACAGTAGCTGATCAGATGCTGGTCGGCCCTAATAAAGACAACCTGTGCTAAACTTCACATATCAGTAGTTTCCGATGATGAATCTCCGAAGGCGGCATAGCACCGCCCTCGTCCTCGAGAACCATTTACAATCCAGATCTTGTGTCCTTCGGAGAGATACAAGCTCCTGAAAGGACCAATTTTGTCGTTTCAATCTTTCAACCTGCGCTCGTCCAGCCTTAAAATTCTGGATTCGCAGGAAATTACCGAACCTACACTAATTCAGGAAGAAACCATTCCGACCTTGCTTGCGGGCAAGGATATTATTGCCCAGGCCAAGACCGGGTCGGGAAAAACTCTCGCCTTCGGTTTGCCGCTAGTTGAAGCCTGCGATGCCTCAGAGAAGAAGGCTCAGGCTCTGGTACTGGCGCCAACGCGCGAGCTGGCTCAGCAGGTTGGCAAGGTGCTTGGGGAGCTTGCCGTGCCAGCGGGTCTCTCAGCGGTAGTGCTGTTTGGTGGCGTCGGTTATGCCCCTCAAGACAATGCTCTCGGCTGCGGTCCACAGATCGTTGTTGGTACACCGGGTCGCATTCTAGATCACTTACGGCGCGGCACACTTAAGCTGGCTGCCGTCCATTACCTTGTCCTGGACGAGGCCGACCAAATGCTGGATAAAGGCTTCGGGCCGGACGTTGAGCGGATTATTGCGATGACACCGGCCTCCCGGCAGACGGCTCTGTTTTCCGCGACGACGCCTGACTGGGTGCGTGACGTATCGAAGCGCTATCTGATTGAGCCGAAAATCATTAAGGTCACTGAAATCGAGGAAGCACCACCAGAAATCGACCACAGCATCGTAGAAGTTTGGTCCGGGGATAAGTTCTCCGTCTTGGCCAACCTGCTGCAGCAGCCGGCCGAGGGTGCAACGCTGGTCTTTGGCCGGACTCGCCACGGCGTCATGAATCTGGCACGAAGGCTGCAGAAACTTGGTTTTGAGGTTGAAGCCTTGCAGGGGGACCTGAGTCAGCCAATACGCGACCGGATTGTCCAGCGCTTCCGCGAAGGCAGCGTACCGATTCTATTGGCAACCAACGTTGCCGCTCGTGGGCTGGACATGTTGAACATCAGCCGGGTCATCAACTATGACATTGCTGAATCCAGCGACCTTTTTGTGCACAGAGTAGGCCGAACCGGCCGGATGGGGCGCACGGGTGTGGCGATAACCTTGTTGGCCGCAACAGAGTTGCAGAAGATGCATGAAATTGAGCGGGGTCTGGGACGCAAATTGCCGCGCGTTTCCGTCGCCGACCTCGCGGCGGCGGCGCCACCGCCGGTTGCAGCGCCGCCGGCTCCCAGACAGGCGCCGGAGGCTGCCCCAGCAGCGCCGCAAAATCAGCAGGGCAACAAGCGGCGGAGAACCCGGAGACGTGGTCCACGAACCAGCAGTGGCCAAGAAGCGGCGGCGCCGGCTTCGTAAATTGATGCGGTTGTCTCAGGCCGGCTAATTGGCTAGCGAGGCGTTGGCGCAACTGGAGAATCGCCTTCGGGACTCTGGGCAGCGACGGCGCCCAATTCGATCTCAGGCTCCAATTGCTTTCCACCTAACCAGGCGAGTGGCCGGAAGCCAGTGCCAACCAAAATCGCAAACGCGGCCATCATCAGCGCAACGCTGCCTAGCGGCCAGCGCAGTCCGAACTCGTCTCCCGCAAAACCGATCGGCAAGGCTGTCACCGAGGCGAGCCCGCCACCGAGGCTCCAAAAACTAACCACCCGGCCGAGAAGGCGCTGAGGCACGTGAATTTGAAAGATAGTCTGGGAAACTGTCGACATTGCTGAGGTTGAAAATCCGAAACAGCCAATGAAAACGAATGCCAGCGCGGTCAGCGGATTTAGCGAAAGAGCCAGAACACTCAAGGCAAAGAAGAGGCAGATCGCAACAACGAGGGCCAGGGTGCTGTTCGGTCGCACTACGATCAATGAAACACTGCCGACGATCGAGCCGATGCCCCCCGCCATGAGAAATAGCCCGGCCTGGCTGGAGCTAAAATCGAGCTCCTCACGGGCGAAGCCCACACCGAGCTGCATGAAAGCCAACCCAAAAATCGCAAGTAGCAGGCCCAGGGTCATTACCTGGCCAACTAGCGGGTGGGAGAAGGTGTAACGCATGCCCTCCTTGATCTCGCTGAGCGCGGATGCCGGCTTTCGGGCTGATTCTCTGGTTGGCGCCGGGCGGACTGGCAGCAAGCAGACGATTCCGATCATCGATAAGGTCGCGCTCACGGTCAGAGTCGTGCCGATACCAAAGACGGCGATTAGTACTCCGGCGGTTGCGGGCCAGACGATTCGTGACGCCTGCATCTGCATTGCGTTTAAGGCGACCGCGTTTTGCATGTCGTCAGGGCCAATCAGGCTGCGGATTAGAGCGTTACGGGCCGGCATAGTAACGGCCTGCATAACGCCGAGTCCTACGGCGTAGACATATAGATGCCAAACTTCAATCAACCCGGTAGTCGTTAAAGTAGCCAGGGTCATGAGGTTGGCAAAAGTGAAGAACTGACTCATGGACAGGAGTTTTTTGCGGTCGTAGCGGTCCGCCAGGATGCCGCCAAACAAGGAAACTGCCGCCATGGGCATACCCTGCATGAAAATCACCAGAGCAAGCTGGCCTGTGGAGCCGGTCAGTTCGAGAACCAGCCAGCCCATGGTCAGCTGCTGTACGCCCTGAGCGCCGGTTTGGCCGAGACCGGAGAACCAGTACCAGCGGTAGTTATGGTTGCGCAACGCGGCAACCGACTGGCGCAGGCCGCGCTTCTGATTGGGTTCCGGCTGTGACATTGGCATCCAGCTTACATGAGTGTTCGCGGCCGGCGGGCAGATGAGGCCATTTCGGGTTGGCTGCCGAGAGCGATTGGGCGGCGCGGCGCCCTGCCCTGGGTCCAAGGATCCTTGTTAACGTGGCACTGGAGATGAGCGAGTCGGCTGCTCGCGAATTTCGGACTGCCAGGCCACTACGGTCGCACTGTCGCGGCCGCCGCTTTCATGCACGGTACCTAGTGCCTGCAGCACGCCGGTGGAAATGTCAGGACCACGGTTTTCCGGCCCCAGGGTGGCGTAGATTGCTGCCGGATCGGCGAAAGGACTGTACGGGTACTCGTAGAGGCCGTCTGTCACCAGTACTACCGAATTCCGTCCCTGACGTAACTCCTGGACTCCAGTAGAGAAGACCGGCACATCAAGGTCAAAGACGTTGGATTTGCCGACCCACTCAAAGAAATGGCGCTGGTTCATAGCAAACTGGCCCAGGCCTGCCAACTCTGGGTGAAGGGCGAACCCAAGGCAATCGCCGATTGATAGCCAAAAAACAAAACGCGCCTTCTGGGCAACAAAGATGCATGACGCTTCACCCACGACGCCCTGGCAGGCCCGGCGGAAGGAATCAGAGCCGAAGGCATCTGTGAGGACAGAGCGCAGCTCATCGAAGGCAGAGCCCACTGGGTTGGAAAGGGCCGTGATAATCGCCGGCTGTCGCTGCTCCAAGGTAGCGAAGATCAGAGCATCGCTTTCAGTTGAGTAATGAGCGTCAAGGAGAGCGGCGAATTTCCAACCATCTCCGGGAGAGTTCAGAATAAATACAGCGTCCTCGTTACGGACGGCACCGGCTTGAATACTGCCACCGTAGGCACCGATTACAATGTCGCCGCAATGGTCGAGGTTGGGCTCATCAAGATAGGCATTGGTTCCGCCGACCCATCGAAAGGTGAGCAGATCTTCTTTAGGCATCAGGGTATCGTCCCATGGCGCCAGCTTCCCTGAAAGGCGGCCGGAGAGCAAGCAGTTGTACTCGTCCAGTAGATGCCGGACACTTACCTCCTCTCGGTGAATGCTAGCAGCCACTCTTGCGGCGTTAGATGGCCAAGGGCCTGATGGGGCCGGTAAGTGTTGTAACGCTGCTCCTGTTGGAGCAGCTGGGTTCTCAGTTGGCTGAGCGAGTCGGGTGGGTCAACCAACTGGTAAAGCTCCTCTTTGTGGGTGCGCTGGGCTCGTTCCAGGCAGCCGTTGAGCTTGGGGGAGCGTGGTGGCAGCACAAAAAGCCGCAGCCCCTTCTGCTCACAGGCGGCCTCAAACTCGGCCCTGAACTCAGAGCCACCGTCCACCTGGATCGCCTTCACCGGACCCGGCATACGCTCGATGACCGTATCGAGGAAGTCGCGCGCCGTGCCGGCGGTAGCGCGGCCGTAGACACCCAAGACGTCCCAGCGGCTGACAATATCACGCGCCGAGAAGTGCTTGTAGGCATGGGTAATACCGGTCCAGCGCACGTCGGCGCTGTCCACCTGAACCAGATCTCCCGGCGCCTTGACGACGTAGTCTTTGGGCTTACGCACGGCATAGGGCCGCACCTGAGGCCGAGAGACGATGCAAGGGTCCTTCAGACTCGCAGGCCCCAGTTTGCCTTGGCGTCTGAGCCGGCTGAGGATGCGGCCCACCATCGAGACCGAGATAGTGACCCCTTGGCGTCTGAGGATCGGCTGTAGCTTGTCTTTGCCCCAGACGGGATTGTCTTGGCGCAGGCGTAGCACCGCTGCTTCGAACTCTAGGCTCCAAGTCGGCTTGCGGACCTGGTGTGGCCTATGGCTGCGGTCTTGCAGACCCCGCGGACCCTGGAGCCGGTAGCACTCTAGCCACTGGTAAAGGGTTGAGCGGCTGCGTCCAAAGCGTCTTGCCGTCAGACTCACCTTCTCGCCGTGATCCTTGTGCCACTCAACAGCCCTGAGGCGCGCCTTCGCCTCACGTGATAGTCGTGGCTCCTCCCTGCCTTCCTGCGCTCCCTCTGGGAGGAGACGAGCCAGGGTTGGACCGCCTGGGATGATCGACCCGTACGTCTGCATTGGGACTCCGTATCGTCCCCGCCTTCTCATCATTGTCGTGTACGGCATCTTTCTGAACGAGATCAGCAGTTGCTGTTGACGGTCCGCATAAGCAAGCGCAAGATCGCCTCATTCCCCGTTGGACAAAGGAGCTTGTTATGCAAACTGAGTCCTTGGCAGCGCAGAAGACGAAACCCTTTTTCGAGGAGAATGTCGGCAACATCATGCTGATGGAGCATGTTAACGTCCAGGTGCCTGACCAGGCACTGGCGACGCTTTTTTATTTGGTTGGCATGGGATTCACCCGCGACCCTCACATGATGGTGGGCCTGGAGAACATGTGGGTGAACCTCGGCGAGCAGCAATTTCACTTGCCGACTGCACCGGCTCAGGTCTTACGAGGTCACACTGGGGTGGTGGTAGTGGGCCTATCGGAGTTGGTTGAGCGGCTGGAAAAGGTCGCTGATAAGCTGACTGGAACGCGTTTCGGCTGGACGGTTGAGCCCGACTATTTGGATGTCACCAGTCCCTGGGGAAATGTGCTGCGCTGCTTCGAGCCATCGGAGGAACATGGCGGAATCGCCAGTGGGATACCGTA
Source organism: Dehalococcoidia bacterium (assembly GCA_965219205.1). Lineage (GTDB taxonomy): Bacteria > Chloroflexota > Dehalococcoidia > DSTF01 > WHTK01 > WHTK01. The sequence continues at coordinate 728,689 of CBDCMQ010000009.1, read as the reverse complement.
CGTTGAATTCACGGTACCCAGGGGAACCGCCGAAGGGATCGCGCTGTTCTACGAGCGAGCGCTATTAGCCCCAGCGACGGTAGAGGATGGCGATCGAGGGCTGAGGGCGATGGTTCAAGTCGGAAACTACCAAAGCTTCGTTTTCCGAGAAGTGGATACGGTGCCGGCCTATGACGGGCATCACGTGGCAATCTACATCGCCGATTTCGCGGGTCCACATGGTTTCCTGGCGGAGCGCGGGCTGGTGACGGAGGAGCCGGCGAATCACCAACTGCGGTTCAAGGAGATCGTTCACCCGGACACTGGCGAGAATCTATTCACGATCGAGCACGAAGTACGCAGTTTGAGGCACACTCAATATCGACGGCCGTTGGTTAGCCGAAGCGCCGGACAGTTCGCAGAGCCGCGTTGCGTCGGAAACAGAACGGTTTTAGGTTCTTGGGCCTGACGGCTGTTGAGCCGCTGATGTAAGACGCTAGAAACACAAGGAGTTAGGTTTGACCGCAATTCGTGTCGCTGTACAGAGCACCTTCGCCGACGCCGACGATCGCATTCCCGGACTGCTGGATTATTCTCAGCGGGTTCGTGAAGAGGCGGGATGTATCCAGGCGGAGGATTTCCGCAGCAGCGAGTTTCCCAACAATGTCATGCATTTGCAGCTTTGGGAGGATTCAGCGTCTTTTGACGCCTTCTGGAAAAAGCAGGGCGACCGCGGCATTCTGAATGACGCGCGGACGTGGCAGACACCGCACCACTATGGACTGCCAGGTGCACCACGCCGGCATGGCCAGACGGGAATCGAGTTCTACCGGCATGAATATTTTGGACGTGCAGAGAACGTCTGGGTTCTGGCTGATGAAAAGGAAAGGTCTCAATCAATTCGGTTCCCCGCCTGGAGTTTGGTGAGAATACTGATCCAGGGAACGGTGCCGCCGGACTGGGATGCGTCCACTCAGCTCGACAATGCCCAAGAAACCCGGTTGGAGCCAGGATGCATCCAGTTTGAAAATTATCGGGGCATCGAGTTTCCCGAGAACACCTGCCTAATAGAGCTGTGGTCCAGTCCGGAGATCTACGATATTCACTGGTTGAACCGGTTGGTTCAGCAGGAGGCGCGCGCAGGTGGACCGGCGGGACAGCGTCCGCAAGCGGACAGGCGGTACAGTCGCCCGGGTGCAGAGTGGTACGCTCACAGCTATTTCACGTTGGTTGACGGGGTTTGGCAGCCAGAGGAGACCGACCGCCGCATGGTCACGGTGCGGTGGTAGCGCCGAAGCGCGAACCCAGTCAAGGCTAAGCAGACAGAAGCCCGACAGCCTATGAAACTAGCGCGAGAAGTGTACAATCCAGCGTATCGAGGGTCACGCTTGCAAATGTTTATTGAAAGGGGCATCCCATGGCGATCTCTCAATTAGGTTATTTGGGTTTCGGAGTTGACAACGTCGAGGATTGGATAAAGTTTGCCAACGATGTTGTTGGCATGGAAGTGACCGAGACGGCTGAGGACGGAACCATTTACCTACGGATCGACGATAATCACCACCGAGTCGCTTTACACCCAGGTGGTGACGGCGATCTCACCTACGTCGGTCTGCAGACGGCCAATCGCGAGGAGTTTGAGAAGACCAAAGAAAGTCTGTTCACCGCTGGTGTGGAGTTTGTTCAGGCTAGCCCGAGTGAAATTGAAAACCGCATGGTGCGCGACATGGTGAGATTCAACGCTAGCGGTGTGCCACTTGAGGTCTACTATGGCCCCAAGGTTCTGTTCGAGAAGCCTTTCCTGCCAGGGGCTCGGATTAGCGGCTTCAGAACCGGCGAACTAGGCATGGGTCACCTGGGCGTGGCGCCGGATGACACCGACGAGATGATTCGTGTGCTCCAGGACGGTCTAGGCTTCAAGATCAGCGATGCGTTGGGTGGCGGCGAGCGCTTCTTCCACTGCAATGGCCGCGAGCACACCTTCGTCGTGGGCCGGCCGGGGACGGGCACCGGCAAGCGTATCGGCCACTTCATGCTCGAGCTCAACTCGATAGACGATGTTGGCTCCTGTCTTGATCGAGTTGAGGACAGTGGTGTTGAAATCACGTCCCGGCTTGGAAAGCACACCAACGACCACATGATCTCCTTCTACATGAAGACGCCTTCGGGTTTTGGTCTTGAGTACGGCTGGAACGGCCGGGTGGTTGACGATGAGACCTGGCAGGTAAACATCTACGACCAGGCCAATGTTTGGGGCCACCGCCCTCCGAGCGGTTTGCGCCCCGACCAGGCTGGTTCGGCTTCCTTCCGCTAAGACGTCCCAAGCCGAGTCGATAAGAAGAGACTCCGTGTGATCACGCGGAGTCTCTTCTTATGCTTGGTTGATGCTGATCAACCGCCCGGGCAAACATCGTGGAGCACGAATCATGACCGAACCGGACGCATTTTCCTCAGCCGACAGGTTTAGCGAGCAAAGTTTCGCCAAACTAACCCTCAGCAGCCCAGATCCTGCCGGCCGGCGGTTTGAAGACTGTCGGTTTGTCGATTGCCAGTTCAGCGGTCCGGCGTTGCGCGGCGCCGCGTTTCTAAACTGCGCCTTCCAGGGCTGCGACTGCAGCAACTGGGACGTTACTGGCCTGCGTTTTGTCGGCGTGCTATTTGAGGGCTCAAAGCTCGTGGGGATCGACTGGACGAAGACCAACCGCGATCCGCTGACCGCCTTCAATTTTGAGGAATGTTTGCTGGACTATGGCGACTTTAGCCGGCTCAAGCTCCCGAAGCTTAAACTGGTCCGCTGCTCGGTCAAAGGGGTCAACTTTGAGCGCACGAGCATGCTCGGAGCGGATTGCCGGGGTTCAGATTTTTCCGAGAGTGTATTTAGTGAAACTGAGCTCACGAAGGCCGATTTTCGCGATGCGCGGGGCTATGCACTCGATCCTCGAACCAACAAGGTTAAGGCGGCGCGATTTTCCGCACCTGAAGCCCTCAATTTGCTTGCCGCGATGGAGGTGATTATCGAATAGCCGAGGGCGGTTCTTCTAAGAGGCCCAGCTATGGGCCGGGAGAGTTGGTTTAGACAACCCGCTCAATAAAGACCTCCATTATGCCGCCGCAGATCTTGTCCTCTCCTTCCGGAGATTCGGTCAGATCCACGAGCATTAGAGAGGGTGCGCCGTTTTCGAGCACGTTCATCGCCTCTTGCCAGACCTCAGCCTCACCGCAACCGCCACCAATTGTCCCGCTAAAGCTGCCGTCTGGTCTCACGACCATTTTGGCGCCGGGCTTACGGGGGGTGGAGCCGCGCGTGGCGGCGACGGTGGCCACGACCAAAAGCCGTTCTTCCTTCAGCGCCTGCTCGATTTCGTTGAGAACTTCCTCTTGCATAGTCAATTCAGCATTGCAGGCGAGATGGTAGCTGTCAAACCCGCTCTCCTGAGACTTAAGCTTGGAGTTGGAGTTCGATGGCTGCCTTCCCTGCAGGGTTGTGAGCGAAATTTCGGCTCAGGCGCCCTTCCAGGTCGTGCCACCGGCGCCATCCTCGAGGACAATGTCGAGGGCGGCTAGCCCATCGCGCACCCGATCCGCCAGTTGGAACTGCTTTGTCGCGCGGGCCTCTTGCCGCAGTTCGATCAAAAGTTCAATGAATGGCACCGCGCCAATGGCGCCTTCATTCGATGCATCCAATCGGAGGCCGAGGACTTCAGACAGTTCGCGCAAGGTTGCTTGGGCACCAGCGACTGAGTGGCCGCCGTCACGGCCGCGGTTTATCTCTCTCGCGAGGTCAAACAGCGCGGCGAGAGCCTGGGCCGTGTTGAGGTCATCTTCCATTGCGGCGATGAAGCGCTCTCGAAACGCGGCCGGATCAATGGGCGTGTCTTGACCGGAATCTTCGATCGATACTGCGGTGCGCAGACGCTCCGCGGCATTCTTGGCGGCCGCCAAGGCCTCCTCGCTGTAGGTGAGAGGGCTGCGGTAAGTGCTGCCCAGCACGAAAAGCCGGACGCCGTCGCCGCCGTATTTGTTCAGCGCCTCCCGGATGGTGATGAGATTGCCGATGGACTTGCTCATCTTCTCATCGCTCATCTGAAGCAGGCCGTTGTGGACCCAAAAGCGGGAGAAAGGCTCTTCGCCGGTGAAGGCTTCAGTCTGGGCGATTTCATTCTCATGATGCGGGAACACCAGGTCTAGCCCGCCGCCATGGATGTCAATTTGGGCGCCAAGGTGGCGAAAGGACATGGCGGAGCACTCTATATGCCAGCCAGGCCGTCCGGGGCCCCACGGGCTGTCCCAGGCGGGCTGCTCGCCGGGCTTGGCTCCCTTCCATAGCGTGAAGTCCATTGGGTTTTCTTTGCCTTCGAGCGGCTCGATTCGAGCACCGGCGAGCATTGAATCGAGACTGCGTTTGGAAAGCTTGCCGTAGTCAGGTTTCATTTCAATGCGGTAGTAAACATCACGGGAGCCGTCGCGAGGCGGGCCGACGTAAGCGTAACCTTTGTCCGTCAGCTCGGAGATCATCTTGACGATTGCCGGGACTTCTTCCGTCGCTCTGGGGTAGGCGTGGGCCGGCGCCACGTTGAGGTCGGCGAGGTCTCGTTCGTACTCTTTGACGAAACGCTCGGCGATTTTGCCAATCGGGACCCCTTCACGCTCGGAGCGAGCGATCAGTTTATCGTCGATGTCGGTGTAGTTCTGGACATGTTTGACCTTGAGCCCGGTGAACTCAAGGTAGCGGCGCAAGGTATCAAAAATGATCACGCTCATGCCGTGGCCCAGGTGGCTCTCCGAGTAAGGCGTGATGCCGCACACGTACAGCAGAACTTCATCGCGCCGAGGAACGAATTCCTCAACCTGGCCGCCCAGCGTGTTGTGAAGACGCAATCTATCCCTCCAGGCTCTGAAAAAACGTCTGCGAAAGCGGGTTAGGGCGCGGAGATGTCGTGTACGCCGGCTACCGCGCGGCTATGATCGTTGATCTCTGCTTCGATAGTCGCCATTTGCTTTCTGAGCTCCTCCAGCTTTTGGCTTAGCTCTTCGATGCGGTCCCACTCCGGATCCGGCAGGCGAACCGTGGTTTCGTTACCGGGATCATAGTAGGCGACGACCTTGCCGGGCACGCCCACAACAGTGGCGTAAGCTGGCACGTTTGTAACGACCACGGAGCCGGCGCCGATACGGGAGTTATCGCCGATCGTAATTGAACCGAGCAGCTTGGCACCGGCGCCGATTACGACGTTATTGCCCAGCGTCGGGTGCCTCTTTTCGTGCCGGTTGCTGGTGCCGCCCAGAGTTACGCCCTGAGTTAAGTGGCAGTTGTCGCCGATTATGGCGGTCTCGCCGATGACGACACCCATGCCATGGTCGATAAAGAAGCTCTCGCCGATCTGGGCTCCAGGATGGATTTCGACCCCGGTTAGAAAGCGGCTGAAAAAGGAAATCAAACGCGGGAAGATCGGTACAGCAGCCCGGTGTAGGGAATTGGAGATGCGGTGCAGTTCGCGGGCGTGAAAGCCGGGGTAGGTGAGGACGACCTCTAGTGCGCTGTGGGAAGCCGGATCCCGCTCTAACGCCGCTTTAATATCTCGTTGAATGCTCTGTATGAATGACATTCCTGCCCTCGTTTGTGCGCCAAATTTTTGGAGAGTGCTTGGCGGGGTGATCGTCCAGTTAGGGCGAACACCCTAGCGACAGGCGCAGCTAAGCAGGTGGATGAAATCTCTCTGATTCAGAATAAAAACCAATATAACATAAGCCAAGCAGCTCTCCGCCCGATGGCTATACCGCTTCGATGAGAGCTGAAGCCTGGGCAGCAATACCTTCGCCCCTGCCGACGGCGCCGAGGCCATCTGTTGTCGTTGCCTTAATGCTCACTCGCCCAATGTCGATACCCATGGCCAGCGCCAGCTTGTGCCGCATCTCGGCGACGTGGGGAGCGACACGGGGCCGCTGCGCAATAATTGTGGCGTCGACGTTTATCACACTGTGGCCGGCAGCGGTCAGGAGCTTTGTTACCTGCTTGAGCAGGGCGATGCTATCGGAGTCTCGCAAAGTCTCGTCGCTGCTAGGAAAGTGAGTGCCGATATCGCCCAACGCTGCCGCTCCCAGCAGGGCGTCAATAATCGCGTGGGTCAGGGCGTCTCCATCAGAGTGACCGGCGAGACCGGCTTCGTCGTCGAAAAAAACTCCACCCAGAATAAGACGCCGACCTGCCTCAAACGGGTGAGTATCAAAGCCTTGACCAACGCGAATCAAGGTAGTTCCTCTCCAGTGACATAGGCCAAGGCTTGCCCTATTAGACCCTCTGGGGCGCTGTCTGTATTAAGCGTTAGTGTAGTGGCGGGAAGGTGGGCAAATGACATCGCTTCTCTGGCTGAGTCGAGTTCCAAGGCTCCGGAAAGACGCGACTGACGAACCCCCACCCGTTGCTGCCGCGTTTCGATGTCGGCCTTGCACAGCAGGACTCGCAATCGGCCGCCTGCTTCCGCGACAATCTCGCTATTGACTTCGATGGCTCTCCGGTAAAGCGTCGCAGAATCGATTATTAGCGACCGCGCTTGGGTGACCAGGAGATCGCGCGCTAGATCGTAAAGCAACGTGTAGCTTGCTTGACCGGCCAGGTCCTCGCTGGCGCCGAGTTCTAACAAGCCCGACTTCACGGTGTCTTTGTGGATTACTGGCCAGCCGAGACGGCTTCCCAACGCCAGAGCCAAGGTGGTCTTTCCGGCTCCAGCCTGTCCGGCCATGAGCACCAATGTGGGTGAGCGGGTCGGTTGGCCAGTCTGGCGCTCACTCACGACGCTCTCCTTGCAGCAATGCTTCAACCAGGGCCAAATCATCGTCGGTGGTTACCTTAAGGTTCCGACTAGATCCTGACACGAGCCGAATCGGCTCACCCAAGAGCTCGACCATGGCCGCATCGTCGGTCGCGTCTTGAGCTACCTCCTCGTGGGCGCGCAGCAAGAGCGAACGCCGGAAAGCTTGTGGGGTTTGGGCCAGCCATAAATCCTGCCTTGACACCGTGCCTCGAACCAGACCCGAGGCGTCAGCGCGTTTCAGCGTATCAGTGGCGGGAACGGCGCAGAGGGCCGCGCCGTTCTCCGCTGCTCCATCCAGGGCCGTCTGGACGAGCTCGCGAGTCACCATCGGCCTGGCGGCGTCGTGGACGACGATGTACTCGAAAGCTGGCAGCGCGTCGATGCCGGCACGGACCGAATCTTGGCGCTTTGGCCCGCCGAGTGTGACGCGGGCCTCCGGAGCAAGTTGAGCCGTGATCGATGAGATCTGGTCGTAGTTGGCCTCGGAGGCGACGATGACCAGACCTCCCAGGTCCGGAAATGCAGCAAAGACGGCGATGGAGTAGGAGATAAGAGGATGCCCGGCCAAGGGCTGCAGGAGCTTGTCCTGACCTCCCATTCGTTCGCTTTTGCCGGCGGCGACGATCACTGCTCCGGCGGTCATTCAAGCGTCCATTTCAAACTAGATCACCAACGAGGCCGATTGAGAAGGACCCACCGTAGGCGAGAAACAAGTCCTTGATGATCTTGCCGCCCAAGGTGGCGCTGAAGAAGCGGTGCGCCGGCATCCGTGTGGCGCCAGCCGCTGCACCTGCCAGATCGAACAGGGGGTTGGGAAATGTGCTTAGTAAAAAGATTGTAAGCATGCCTCGCCGGTGCATCCAGCGCTGGAAGGTTTCGAATAGAGTCTTCCGACGCAGAAAGTCCTTGCCAGCGTAACCCAGCCCGTAGCCAGAGAACTCGCCGAGAGCGTCTCCTAGGCCGGCGACCAGGCCCACAACCAATGGCGCTGGCAAACCCAAAACCGGATCGAGGACGACGGCACCGCCAAAGATCGCGACCGTGCTGGGGTTGGCAGGATAATCGTCGCCGAGCCCGCCATGGCGATGAAAAACACGCCAAGGTAGCCCCAGTCCTTAAGCGATTCGAAGTCAAGGCCGAAAATGAAGATGCCAAGGATGTAGGAGGCGAAGACACCGGCCAGCAAGGCGATGAGAGCGTACTCAATTGGGAAACCCTGGCGGCCGCGAGTGAGGCGCCAACCATCGCCGCGAGTGTCGGTAGCCTCGCCGCCTTTGGCAGGTTCGTTCACGCTTTCTTGCATCGATGCACTCCGAATTGTAACGGGGCCAAGGATTGCCGGAACGCGGCGTGATTTTTGAGTCCGATGCCTTTGTGCGGCGGCATCGAGGTTTTCCAGTTGGCGGTAGGGCTCGCGATGATGCAAGATTGAATAGTGAGCCAGAATGAGGAAGGAAAAGCATGAACGAACAAATCTTACGAAATATCGTCCCCAGTGTTGTAGAAACGACACCACGCGGCGAGCGCATGTACGACATTTACTCGATGCTGTTGAAGGAACGCATCATCTTTCTGGGCACGCCGATATTTGACCAGGTAGCTAATAGCATCATTGCCCAGCTTCTGCACCTCGAGCGCGAAGATCCAGAACGCGACATCTCGATCTACATCAACTCGCCCGGTGGCGAAGTGCATGGCGGCCTAGCGATTCTGGACGCCATGCAACTCAACCGCTGTGAGATCTCAACTTATTGTGTTGGCGTCTGCGCCAGCATGGCCACGGTCCTGCTCAGTTCAGGGACGCCCGGCAAGCGCTCTGCCATGCCGAACTCCACCATCCACATGCACCAGGCAATGGGTGGAGCGCAGGGCCAAGCATCTGACATCGAAATCGAAGCGCGCGAAACGATCCGGCTAAACGATAAGCTGAAGGAAATCTTGGCGAAGAATACGGGCCAGGAGCCGGAGCGAATCCAGCGAGACTTTGACCGAAACTTTTACCTGAACGCTCAACAGGCGAAGGAATACGGCATGATTGACGAAATCCTTCAGGGACCCGCTTCAACGAACTAGAGGGTAACTGCGACGGCAATTCTTGGTTCGGCCTGCCGACTATTACAGAGACGGCAGGCTGAAATTGTGTCTGGCGATTGCCGTCTCGTTGATTCGCAGGAGTGATCTATGGTCGTGGTTTATTTCAAAAATGGGGAGAAGGCGCCGATGCCGGACGCCAGGTTTGTTCGGCTTGACGAGGCTGGAGAAACTGATTCCGTGATGCTGCGGTGTTTGTCGGGTGACCAGGAAGTTGGCCAGTTCAAATGGGAAGAAGTGGCGGGCTACACGATCTCTGCATCCCGGTCAGGGAATGGTTCGGCGCCTAGCGCCTACGAAGCCTGGTCGCGCCGTCTCGAAGAGGGCGTCTGATTCTAGCCGGCCAAATTCTCGGCCGCTGTGCCGGACTTTAGCGACGCCCTGACGCCGCCATAGACTCCAGCGAGTAGGAGGAGTCCACCAACAGCTTCCAACAGAGTCGGCTGTTCTCCGAGAAATATCGCCGCGAGGATGGTTGCGCCGACTGGCTCGCCTAGGATAGCGATCGCAACAGTCGCGGCTGAGAGATAGCCGAGCGACCGGTTCAATGCAGTATGGCCAATCAACTGCGGCACCAACGCTAGTAGACCGAAGAAGACGTAAGTCCTCAAGGAAAAGCCGGACAACGAGTCGCCCGAAACGAAAACAGCGAGGAAAAGCAGGATCGCACTGACCGTGTAGGTGACGGTGATGTGGGCTGGCCAACCGGTGCCGCTGGTTCTAACGGCTCTGCCGGTAAGAATATAAGCCGCGGCGAACATTGCTCCCAGCAAGGCGAAAAGATCGCCTTGTAGCACGCCGCCGGCCTTGCCGAGATCGTCCGAGACCATCACCGCGGCGCCGGCCGCCCCTACGGCGATGCTGAGCCAGACGGTTTTGGACGGCCATTCCTTGAGAAGCGGTCCGCTGGCCAGGGCGACAAACAAGGGCTGTGAGGTTACGAGGGCTACGGATGTCACAATCGAGGTTTGCTGAACCGATGCAATCCAGAAGCCAAAGTGAAATGCCAAAAAGCTGCCTGCGAGCATGCTGAGGAGCACTATGTTGCGCTGCCCAAGGATGGGCCAGCGGCGTGCCGAAGAAAGAAGCAACGATGGAAGCGAGGCAAAGCCGAGACGGTACGCGGCGATGACCAATGCCGGCGCGTTGGCCTCACGAATCAGAACCGCTGCTGTGCTGACTGCTGCCACGCCCAGAGCAAGAATTGCCAGGTCATAAGTACGAGACGGCATGTCCGAATCCTAAGCCATGTGGCGCTTTGGAGAGCCCCCGGGTTATCGAGCGTTTCAACTTAGTCGTGCTTGCGCCAGCGCTTCTTGTCGCCAGGGGCAAGCTAAGCTAGAAACCATGTTGCGACTTGCGGCTGTAATGGTTCTAGTCGTGCTTCTGGCGGCGGCTTGTGAGAGCGAACCGGACACGGTGCCCACGGTGCCCACGGTGGCTCCGGTCACCACTCTGGTCGCGACCTCGACGAGCATCCCGCCTGCCCCTCAACCAACTGAAAGTGCAACAAGCGCACCGATCTCTGATGGGCCGCTTGGAACTGTCGGGCTAGCCCGGGCTTTCGCTAACCTCACGCCCCAACAGGCGACTGGGATGTATCAAGGGCCCCGGGGCCGTTTTTTATCACCGAGCAGCCCGGCAGAATCTTGGTCCTCGCAAATCTTGACGGTTCAACACCCGAAGTGTTTCTAGACATCCGGGACCGGGTCAGAGCTGTGGGTTTCGAGGAGGGCCTGCTGGGTTTCGCACTGGCTCCCGATTTCGCCCAATCGGGCCACTTTTACGTCTATTACAGCGCATCCGATCCGAGACGCAGCGTCGTCTCACGCTTTTCCGTGGGCCCAGCAGCGAACTTCGCCGACGCTGCCAGCGAAGTAGTGATTCTCGAGGTTGAGCAACCCTTTGCCAATCACAACGGCGGCCAAATCGTTTTTGGGGCGGATGGCTTCCTGTACATCGCTTTGGGTGATGGAGGCGATGGTACGGACCCGAGGGGCAATGGGCAAAATCTCAACACCCTCTTGGGTAAGATCTTGCGGATCGACGTTGAGGCCGCCGGCCAAAACGAAACGTATTCAATTCCGGCGGACAACCCTTTCGCCGGCCAGGGCGCCAATGACATTCGAGAGGAAATCTGGGCCTATGGGCTGCGCAACCCGTGGCGGTTTTCGTTTGACCGGGAAACAGGCGAGCTGTGGGTGGGAGATGTGGGGCACCGCAGGCGTGAGGAGATTGACCTTGTTCTGCCTGGCGCCAATCTTGGCTGGAACATTCTGGAAGGCAGCCTGTGCTTGTCCACGCCCGGCTGCGATCGGAGCGGTCTGACTCCACCCGTACTCGACTACGAGCGGGCGGGAGGCAACTGCTCGGTAACTGGTGGATTCGTTTATCGCGGCGAGATGATTCCCAGCTTGAACGGCGCCTATGTGTACGGCGATTTTTGCAGCGGGCGGGTTTGGGCTTTGCGATTTGACGGCGGCGCTGTTACAGAGAACAAGCTGATCGCAACGGTCGACGGCAGCGTGAGTTCATTCGCCGTCGACTCTGACGGCGAAATTTACGTACTCACATATGACCAGGCCGGAGCGATATTCAAACTCGTCCCCGCTGACTGACCAACAAAAGTCACGAAACCGCTTCTAACTGAGGAGTTCTACCACCAAACCTTGGCGTCGATGTCGTCTGGCAGATCATCGTAATCGGCAGTCCAAAGATTTGTTGAGAGGTATTTCCAGCCGCCATCAGCCAGCAGCAGGACAATGTTGCCGTGCTCGACCTTCTCGGCCGTTTTTTGAGCCGTGCGCAGGACCGCGCCGGAGGAGATACCGGCAAAAATGCCTTCCTTGTCGAGCAATTCCTTGGTCGCGGCAAACGAGTTGGCCGAATCAACGACGATGCGGCCGTCAAGAATCGACTGGTCTAGAACCGGCGGAATGAAGCCGTCCTCAAGGCTGCGAAGTCCCTGCACGAGGTCACCGGGATGTGGTGCTGATGCTACGACTTTCACGCTGGCCTTGCGTTCCTTTAAATAGCGTCCAGCACCGGTTAGCGTGCCGCCAGTGCCGAGGCCGGCGATGAAGATGTCGACTTCGGGTAGGTCACGCAGGATCTCCGGGCCGGTGGTGTCATAGTGGGCGCCGGGGTTGGCCTCGTTGCCATACTGGTAAAGCATCACCAAGCTCGGATCGGCCGCCGCCAACTCTTGGGCCACCTCGATAGAGCCGTTAGTGCCCTTCAGTCCTTCGGAAAAGACGATTTCGGCGCCGAAGGCCTGCAGAAGCGCTGTGCGTTCGTCGCTGACGTTGTCGGGCATCACCACTTTGACGTTGTAGCCCTTCATCTTGGCCACGAAGGCCAGGGAGACGCCGGTGTTGCCGCTGGTCGGCTCTAGGATGGTGCAACCAGGGGTCAGCTTGCCGTCGTTCTCGGCCGCCTCGACCATGGCTTTGGCGATGCGGTCCTTGACGCTGCCGGTTGGGTTCTGTCCTTCCAGCTTGGCGAAAAACCGCACGCTTTCCGAGGGGCTAAGGTTAGGCAACTCAACCAACGGCGTGTTGCCGATGGTGTCCAAGATGCTCCGGTAGAGCATCACGCGGTGTGCCGTGACCATCAAATACCGCCTGCTAGGGCTGGTAGGATCGAGACAACATCGCCTTCCTGGACCGGCGTCTCGAGTGACTGGAGGAAGCGAATATCCTCGTCATTGACATATATATTTACGAAGCGATGGAGAGTCCCGTCTTCCATCGTGACCTGTTCTTTAAAGCCAGGGTGTTCGGCGTTAATTTGCTCCAAAACCTCGCCAATGTTTCCGCCTTCCGTTTGGACGGATTTGGCGCCAACAACGCTTTGCAAAACCGATGTCACTTTTACTTCAACGCTCAAGCGTTTGCCTCCTCGAGTTGCACCGGCGCCGTACCGCAGAATTCGTCATAGTCGATGAGCTCAGTAACGGTTGGGTTATCGCCGCAGACGACACAGTTAGGGTCGCGTCGCACCCGTACCTGTCGGGTTTCCAGCGAAAGGGCATCGTAAAGCAGGAGGCGCCCGTTAAGGCTCTCGCCGATGCCGAGAATGATTTTTAAGACTTCTGTTGCTTGGATCGAACCGATAGTGCCGCAAAGCGCTCCCAAAACGCCAGCCTCGGCGCAGGATGGCACCATTCCGGGCGGTGGTGGCGTTGCGTAGAGGCAGCGGTAGCATCCCTTGCCCGGCAAATAGACCGTTGCCTGGCCGTCAAACAGCAGGATTGACCCGTCTACTAAGGGCTTCTTGAGGAAAACACAGGCATCGTTTACCAGGTAGCGGGCCGCGAAGTTGTCGGCGCCGTTGACGATGATGTCGTACTGGCCGATGACATCAAGGGCGTTTTCGGAATGCAAAGGATACTCGTGGGCGACGACCTTAACGTCCGGGTTGTGAGCATTGAGGGTTTCCTGAGCCGAGACGACCTTAGGCTTACCAATGTCGGCGGTCTGATGGAGGATTTGCCGCTGGAGGTTCGAGAGGTCGACAACATCAAAATCAACTAGTCCGATTGTGCCCACTCCGGCCAGCGCTAGGTAGAGGGCTATCGGTGAGCCGAGGCCACCGGCTCCCACGATCAGGACTTTGGCATCGAAGATCTTGCGCTGACCGACGCTGCCGACCTGATTCATGATGATGTGGCGAGAGTAGCGGGTGACACGCTCGGGCGTGAGCGCGTGTCGCGAAGGGTCATCGCCGTTGGACGTACTGGCTCCGCCTGGTTCGCCTGCGCCGCCGGCCAAGGCTGGAATTACAGCCACCATATCACCGTCGGTCAATTCGGTTGCCGAGCCATTCAGGGTGCTGATTTCCTGGTTGTTGACATAGATGTTGATGTGGGCAGGGATGTCACCTTCTGAATCGCAGCAGAGGTCGCGAAATCCGGGAAATTTCTCATCCAGCCTGATCAGGAGCTCGGCCACATCGCGGCCATCAGCCTCCACACTGGCGCGGTTGCCGACAAAGCTGCGAAAGGGGGTTGGAATGTGTACGTTGATCATTTCTTAGAAACCTCCAGGAACGGTGCTCCGTGCCCGAACAATGTTATCAGGCTTATCAGAACTAATAGTTGACGCTCAGGTAGCGTTCACCAGTATCCGGCAGAATCGTTACAACCCGCTTACCTTCACCGAGGCGCTGGGCTACTTGTAGGGCGGCAAAAACGTTGGCACCGGAGGAGATGCCCGCCAAGATTCCCTCGGTGCGTGAGAGCTGTTTGGTTGCCTCCATTGCCTCGGCATCCTTAACAGCAATGAGTTCATTGTAAACCTCGCGGTTCAGGACGCTGGGAACAAAACTTGCACCAATGCCTTGAATCGCATGCAGTCCGGGCTTGCCTCCTGCCAGGACCGGGGAGCGAGCGGGCTCCACCGCCACGATGAGAACGCCTGGTAGTTTCTCCTTGAGCACTTCGCCAACGCCGGTAATTGTGCCGCCGGTGCCGACGCCGGCAACGAACGCGTCCAACTGTCCGTCCGTGTCGCTGAGAATTTCGTTGACGGTGGTGCGGCGGTGAGCGTCAGGGTTGGCTGGATTGTTGAACTGCTGCGGCATGAAGTAACTTGGATTCTTGGCCACGAACTCCTCGGCGGCAAATACCGCACCGGTCATGCCCTCAATTGCCGGGGTTAGAACGATCTGTGCGCCGTAACGCTGCAGCAGTTTGCGCCTTTCTGGGCTCATATCGTCCGGCATTGTCAGGATCAGGCCGTAGCCTTTTACTGCCGCGACCAGGGCGAGGCCGATTCCTGTGTTGCCGCTGGTGGGTTCGACAATGGTGGCTCCGGGCTTGAGGACTCCGCTGCGCTCGGCGTCCTCAACCATCGAAAGAGCAATGCGATCCTTGACACTGCCGCCGGGATTGAAGGACTCAAGCTTGGCAACAATCTCCGCGCTGCCGGCGGGCCGGATACGGTCCAGCCGAACCATCGGCGTGTGGCCAATCAGGTCGGTGATGCTGGCGGCAATGCCCGCTTCAGCGCGTGTCTGCATCGCTAACTCCTAGATCGCGTAACGCTCAACGTTGGCGGCACGTTCACGCTCGGCAAGGTCAGCGATGGAAATGCCTTGAAGGATCCTTAGGGTCTCGGCCTCAATTTCCTGCCAAACCGGGCGTAGGCTGCAAGAGCTTGTACCGCGGCAGCCGTTAGGATCGTCGAGACAGGCGATAGGTGCCAGAGAACCTTCAAGTGCCCCGATCGCATCGCTCATACGCAGTTCTCTTGGGTCACGAATCAGCGCGTGGCCACCCTGAGGTCCCCTAACGCTCCGGATGAAGCCGGCGCGGCGGAGGGCAGTCAGCAGTTGGTCGAGGTAGGGCTCGGGAATCGACTGCCGGCTGGCGATCACTGAACTCTGGATTGGTGCCTCGCCATAGTGGTGGGCCAGCTCAACCAAAGCCCTGACCCCATAGTCGCCTTTCATTGAGACTTTCATGATTGAAATACCGCCAGTGGCCATGGGCCCTGGCGGGAGCGTCGGCCGCGTCTTGAGACTTTCATGATCTAAGTACCGCCAATACTGCTTTGCTGTTTCGCCGTGGGCCTGAGCCTTTCAGGGCCTCAGGAGCCTTCTCGGGAACGCCAGCCTCGTTTCGAGACTTCATGATTGGAAATCCATCAATTCGTGTGCCTTGGCAGCTGCTTGCCGGGTGTGGTGGGAGTGTTCTTGCCATTGTTATGTGTGCGAGCTCCCAAAGTTAACTAAGTTCATCAACAATTGTACCATTCATCCTAGATCAGGAGCAGTCCGCCTGGCATCGCCAGAAAAGCTGTGCCGAGCAAAACCAGATTACGTCGCCGGCTTGAGGCGGTATGGGCGGCCCAGAGGATGAAGCTCGAGTACGGTTTGCAGAGGAAGACGAGCAGGAAAACTGAGACCGCCGCGCCGGTCAGGATTTCGGTGAGCACAATCGTGAAACCGCCCGGGGCATCCAGCAGGAGAGCAGCGAAGAGCGTGTCGATCCAGGTGGCAACGTTGGCACCCATTACGTAGGGGATAACGTGGTCACGGCGGAGGTAGCCCTTCAGCGCAAGTGGTACAAGAATTGTCACGGACAGCGATACCGATAGGGTCACCAGGGTCATGAGTACACCGAACCCGAACATTGGGTAGCGCTGCTGTAGAACCCTGGAGACTGCTTCAATTCGTGACCCAGGTCGTTCGCGGCTGGGCAGCGCCCGGTCGAACAAGCCGAAGCTGAGGACCAGCGCGCAAATGCCGCAGCCAAACAAAAGAAGCAGCGGCAGCGCGTCAGCGATGGGATTGACCAATGGATTGGAGATTTGGCCGACGATAGAAGTTACGGCGCCGGGATTGCTTAGTTCGGCGCCATCCAACCAACCTTGATCGAGCGCGATTAGTCCTATTGGAACTACTGGGGCCCAAAGAGTGAACGCTGTGAGTAGCGCGACGACGCCGATGTACAGTCCGTCCGGGTTGCGGCGTCCGCTGACGTAAGACACGAATCCGACAACCAGGACGATTAGAGATGCGCCAAGCCTCGATCCGTTAATCATGGCGAAGGTTTCGGCTTCGCTGATCGCGTCGCCGGCAAAGAGGCTCATAGCAACCGCGGCAACCGGCGACCCGCTCAGAACGGCGTAGGAGCCTAGCCAGCCAAAGCCGAGGTGGCCCGCGACGCCGTCAACGGATGCCGCGTCGAGCACCGGGCGCAGGCCATCGGCGCCGGACCGGATCAGCTGCAGAGCTAGGATGAAAAGCCAGAGGGCGCCGAGGACCAGTATCGCTCGGGCGATGATGCCGAACATCTTGGTCGGTGCTGTTGCCGGGGCGCCTGGTGGACTTTGGTCGTGAGCTCCCAGCAGGGTCTTAGGTATGGCCTCGACGGCCTGATCGAGGCTGGCGGAGGCCGGCATCCGTGAGGCCTAGCGGCGAGCAGCTTCGATTAGGATGCGGGCGACCTCAGGCCGGCTGAATTCCACCGGTGGAACCTCTCCCTGTGCCAGCATCTCACGCACCCGAGTGCCTGAAAGGCTAACGTGGTCATCGTCGCCATGCGGGCAGGTTTTGGCGGTACCCATCGAGCCACAGGTGCGGCAAAAGAAGCTGTTCTCAAAGAAAAGCGGTGTGATGTCGAGCTCGGCCGGCGTGAACTGGCTAAAGATCTGCTGGGCGTCGTAGGTGCCGTAATAGCTACCAACGCCGGCGTGGTCACGTCCGACGATGAAGTGCGAACAGCCGTAGTTCTTGCGAACCATGGCATGGAAGATTGCCTCACGAGGCCCCGCGTAGCGCATTGCTGCCGGGAACACCGAAAGCAGGACGCGCTTGGGGGGATAGTAGTCGGCGAGCAACGCCTCATAGCAGGCCATGCGCACATCGGCTGGAATGTCGTCACCCTTGGTGGCGCCGACAAGCGGGTGCAAAAGCAAGCCATCGACCATTTCCAGCGCTGTTTTCTGGATGTATTCATGGGCGCGATGCACCGGGTTGCGGGTTTGGAAGCCGACGATCGTACGCCAGCCGCGCTCTTCAAACGCAGCACGGGTTTGCTTTGGATCGCAGCGGTGCTCGAGAAATTCGCCATGCTGTTGGCGCTTGAACAAGCGAATCGGCCCGCCGAGCGAAATTTCGCCCTGCTCGTGGACCGCAGCGACGCCGGGGTGGGCTTGTTCTGTCGTGAGGTAGACCAGGCGGGCTTCTTCTTCCTTGTCGTACTCGAAGGTATCCCCAACGTCCATAACAGCTATCGCCATCCCGGATTCGTCGGTGAGGGCAATCTGCTTGTCTTTGAGCCCGGCCGCCTCGGCTTTGGAGGCGGTGACGGTGACAGGCAAAGACCACGGCAGTCCGCCGGCTAGATGCATATCCTTGACCACAGATTGGTAATCCACGTGGTTCATGAAGCCGGTAAGCGGGCTAAAAGCACCCACTGCCAGCATCTCCACGTCTGACAGCGAACGGACAGATAACGCGAGCTTCGGCAATCCTTTGGCCAACTCAGCCAAGCTCTCTGCTTCCGCCCCGCCGGCGAGGCGGTCAATCAGGGCGCCGCCATGAGGCGCGATCACGCCATCACTCATTTGATTTCTCCTTTTTCTTGACGGGCGCTGATTTTGAATGCCGGCGGCTAGATATAGCCGCGCTGCTCGATGGCCGCGAGTACCTTGGCAGTGCTTTCTTCGACCGTCTCTTTGTCGGTTTCTACGGTGACTTCGGGTTTTAGCGGTTCTTCGTACGGATCGGAGACGCCGGTGAAATTCTTGATTTCGCCCTTGATTGCCTTTTCATACAGGCCTTTGACGTCGCGGCGAATCAACTCTTCCAGAGGACATTTGACGAACACCTCGATAAAGTCGCCGTTCTGTTCACGGACCTGGTCGCGTATTTCGCGGTAAGGAGAAATAGCGGACGTGATGACACCCACGCCATTGCGGCTTAAGAGGTGAGCGACAAAACCAATGCGGAGGATGTTGGTGTCCCGGTCTTCTTTGCTGAAGCCGAGGCCTTTGCTGAGGTTGGTGCGGACTATGTCGCCGTCCAGAATCTCCACGCTAACTCCACGCGCCCGCAGAGCCGGCTCCAGCGCCTCGGCTATGGTCGATTTGCCGGCGCCGGAAAGTCCCGTGAACCAGACAGTGAATCCTTGTCCCGCCACTCAGTTGCCTCCTCTGTTAAGTCGAATGAACCTCTAGTGTGCCTTCTTGAATGCCGCACTCGTCTTTTTCGAAGCCTTGCCAGCGGCCAGAACGCAGATCCTGGCCGTCCTTGACTGGTTTCGTGCAGTAGGTGCAGCCGATGCTGGGGTAGTTCCGGTTATGCAACTCGTTATAGGGCACATCATTGCTGCTGATGTAGCTCCAGACCTGTCGCTCATCCCATGCCGCCAAAGGATTCAGCTTAATCAGATTGAACTTCGAATCCCACTCGACGCCGCCGATGTCTTTCCGGGTGGCGGACTGGTCTCGGCGCATGCCGGAAATCCAGGCCGTCTTGCCGGCTAAGGCGCGAGCGTTTGGCTCAACCTTGCGTATTTCGCAGCACTGGTCCGGATTTCGTAGCCAGAGCTCTTCGCCATGGGCCGCAGCTTGCGCATCGGGTGTGAGAAGTGACTTGAAACCGATGGTCTTGAGGTTGTAACGGGCCTCGCAGACATCGCGCAGGCGATAAGACTCAGGGAAGAGGAAATCTGTGTCGAGGTAGAAGACCTCAACCGATGGGTCCACCTTCATGACCATGTCGAGAAGGACCATTCCAGAGGGACCACCAAAACTGCAGGCCAGGGTCAGTCCCGGTTGAAATTCAGCGGCGGCCCATTCCAGGATTTCCTGAGGTTCCGCATCGCCTATCTTTGCGTTGAAGGCCTGAATTGCAGGCTCATCGTAAGTCTTGGTCTCACCTGTCAACGGCTCAAACCCCCGCTAGTCGACAAAGTTAATCAGTTAAGTCAAGAATATGGGTCCACGTGGCGATGTGTCAACGGCGGGGCGGGGGTTGACGGAGCCCGGCCGAATTGTTGGAGGCTGCTGGGTCGATGTCCGGGTGATGCGTGCAGGTTCAGGAAAACGCATCGATGGCCTTGCGTGCCTTCTCTGGATAGTCAGTAATCAAACCGTCTAGTCCCGCCGCAAGTTTTTCCTCGGTCAGTTCGTATTGCTTGTGATACGAGTAGACGCTTAGGCCAGCGGCATGGGCAGTGGCCACGAATCCGGCACTAATGGCATCCCAGTGGGCCGATACTGCCCGGGCGCCCAGAGCGGCCGCTTTTTCGATGAAGGCCTGCTTCCCCGCCGATGTACTGACATCGTTTAGGTAGGCTGTCTCAATCTCAGGCGCCGTGCTGACGACGTAATGGACCGCCCGTGCGCTGGTGCACCAGGCCAGGGTTCGAGACTCCAATCCGCGCTGCCGTACATCCCGGACCAGCCGGCGGACGGCCCAGGGAGTCTTAACGTCAACGGCCAGGGTTAGCCCGGTTTCGAGGCCGTCGAAGGCAGCAGAAAGTGTCGGAACAGACTCTGAACTGCCGCGAAGCCGAAGGCGGCGAATAAGTGGGCTGGGGGTCAACTCAACCGGTAGGAGAAAGCCGGCGGTGCGCCGCATCGACCAGTCATGCATCAGAAAGGGCTGCTGATCCAGGCTCAGACGCAGGTCAATCTCCACACCGTCTGCGCCCTTTTGAGCCGCGACCTGCATTCCGTTGAGACTGTTCTCCGGCGCGTCGAGCGGGCAGGTTCGATGAGCGATTATTTTCATGGTCATGCCATTATCCTAGCGGCTTGGCCGGGAGTCGTCCCGTGTCGTCTCTTAAGATAGGCCCAAAGCTGAGTTCAAGTGGAAGGCAGTGCGAATGTCCGAAGAGAACCCATGGCGGACGCTTTCGTCCGAGATCAAGTATGACAATCCTTGGATTGAGGTAACGGAGCACCAGGTGATCGCGCCTGCCGGAAGCCCGGGAATCTATGGCACTGTCCATTTCAAGAACCTCGCTGTTGGCGTTCTGGTAATTGGCGAGGAGGGTGAGACGTGGCTCGTCGGCCAATACCGCTATGCGGGCGATGTCTATACATGGGAAATTCCTGAGGGTGGCGGTCCACGCGACGTCGAGCCGCTGATCAGTGCTCAACGTGAGTTGATGGAGGAAACCGGCATTCAGGCTAGGAACTGGCAGAAGCTCCTAGAAATGGATCTCTCCAATTCCACCACCGATGAGCACGCCGTGGTCTTCGTGGCGACCGGGCTCAGATTTGGCGAAGCCACGCCCGAGGAGACCGAGTTGCTGACCTTGAGAAAATTGGCATTTCCAGAGCTCTACGCCATGGTGCTGGACGGCCGGATTGCCGATGTTATGACGGTTGCCGCGGTGCTGAAGGCGCGTCTAATGTGGGAGGAACTTTCTTTGCCTCCTCTGGGCTAATGTAAGAGAGCAAAAAGGGATTTTCAGGCCCTGGGCCTGTTCGTTTAAAAAGCCGGCAATGGCCGTGGGCCTGAGCCATTTGAGGCTCAGGAGCCTCGCCGGGGGCGACCGTAGCGTCGTCGGTTTGCACGGCCTGTTCCTTGTCGGCGAATTCGTGACTGTCGTAGGATTCTTGCACAACCCGCGCAGTTCGCCCCGAGAATTAGGAGTCTTTCATGACCGCCACGGACATCGACCTTCGCAGCCAAAGCCGTATTCTCCTGGATGGTCCGGATCGCTCAGCGGCCCGCGCCATGTTGAGGGCAACCGGCCTTTCGGACGAGGAGCTTTCCCGGCCTCTGATCGGTGTCGCCAACACCTGGATCGAAATTGGGCCGTGCAACTTCCACCTGCGCCGGCTGGCCGAGAAGGTCAAGGACGGCATTCGTGCCGCAGGCGGTACACCGCTTGAGTTCAATACGATTGCAATCTCCGACGGCATCAGCATGGGAACCGAAGGCATGAAGGCGTCCTTGATTAGTCGCGAGGTGATCGCCGACTCGATTGAACTGGTTGCCCGCGGCCACCTGCTCGATGGCATCGTGGCTATCGCCGCCTGTGACAAGACCAATCCCGGCTCACTCATGGCTCTGGCCCGCCTAAATCTACCATCGATCCTGCTTTATGGCGGCTCGATCGGGCCGGGCAGCTTTGAGGGCCGCGATGTGACGATCCTGGATGTCTTCGAGGCGATTGGCGGCCATGCTGCCGGGAAAATCTCTGACTCTCAGCTCAGCGAATTGGAGGCGGTGGCTTGTCCGGGCGCCGGCGCCTGCGGCGGCCAGTACACCGCTAACACTATGGGAATGTCGATCGAGGTTCTTGGCATGTCGGTGATGGACAGCGCTTCTGTGCCGGCGATGGACCCGAAGAAAGACGACGTCGCTTTCGAAGTGGGACGCCAAGCGCTCACGGTGTTGCGCGAGAACATCCGGCCGCGCGACGTGATTACGAAGAATTCGCTCGAGAACGCCATCGCATCGATCGCGGCCAGCGGCGGGTCTACTAATGGAGTGCTTCATCTGCTGGCGATCGCCCACGAGGCGGGGATCGAACTCAACATCGATGATTTTGATCGAATCAGCTCCCGCACGCCTCTGGTGGCTGATCTCAAACCGGCCGGGCCATATGTGGCTAACGATCTTTACGAAGCCGGCGGAGTGAGGCTCATAACTCAGCGCCTGCGAGATGCAGGTTTGTTGAATGAGAACGAACTGACCGTGAGTGGGCGGACAATCGGCGAGGAAGCACGCTCGGCGCGGGAGACGGACGGCCAGCAAGTGGTCAAGCCAGTGGACCAGCCAATCGAACCGACGGGCGGTCTGGTTATTCTTAAGGGCAACCTGGCGCCCGAAGGATGCGTTCTGAAGGTTGCTGGGCACGAGCGCATGTTGCACAAAGGCCCGGCCCGAGTCTTCGAGCGCGAGGAAGACGCTTTTGCCGCTGTCCAGGCCAGACAGATCTCAGAAGGTGACGTTGTCATCATCCGCTACGAGGGTCCAAAAGGCGGTCCCGGAATGAGAGAGATGCTTGGCGTGACCGCAGCGATTGTCGGTGCAGGACTGGGAGACAGCGTTGCCTTGCTAACCGATGGCCGCTTTTCCGGTGCGACCCACGGCCTGATGGCCGGTCATGTGGCGCCGGAGGCTGCGGTTGGCGGGCCGATCGCCGCCGTGCGCGAAGGTGACACGATTTCCTTCGATGTCGAGAACCGCCGCCTGGACATTGAGATTAGCGAGGATGAGCTGCGCAGTAGGCTGGCGAAGTGGACACCGCCGGAGCCGCACTACAAGACCGGTGCGTTCGCGAAGTACGCGAAGCTTGTTTCGTCCGCGTCTGAGGGAGCCGTTACGCGCTGATTTATGATCGCTCTTCAGATCTGACCGACTGCTCTTGGTTCGATGCAACGCCGCGAAAGGCCGGGGCCAAGGGATGGAGTTTGAAGCGGGAGTCGACCTCTAGCCGGAGTCTGGCGCCACGGAGCGATGCCTCCGTGTCTCGGCCAAGCTGGCAGGCGCCGCTGAACCAACCGTAGATCGGCTGGATGGCGCTTTGAAAGCTAGCGAGTGCTCCATCGGCCCGGACGTGCTCCGCGAGCCGCAGCTCTCCGTCCGACTTGAGGACCCTGCGAATCTCGGCGATGGCGCGGTGCGGCTCGGTCACCGAGCAAAGCACGAGCATGCTGACGACGCTGTCGAAGGTTGCGTCAGAGAAGGGTAGCGATTCGGCCATGGCTTCGTGAGTAGTCACGCGCCCACGTATATCGTCGGGAAATCCGGCGAGCCTCTTCCGGGTTCTTTTGAGCATGAACGGGTCAGGCTCGATCGCTTCAAGGCGCTCGACTTTCGACCAATCGTAGAAATCAAGGTTGAGCCCGGTGCCACAGCCGATTTCGAGGACGTGGCCGTGCGCTGCTGAGGCCACGTAGCGCCGGAGCTCCTCAATCTGCTTGCCTTCGACTTTTGCCAACAAGTCATAAACGGCGGCAAACCAACGGTGACTTGGATTTTGTTCCGGCCGGGAACCGGATGCGCTCATTTGCGCAGGTTCAGCCGGTGTCAGCGGTGCCGACGAGGGTCGCACCGCCATCGAGGATAATTGACTGACCGACTATCATCTCGGATTCCGGCAGACACAGAAATGCAACGAGGTTGGCCACGTCTTCGGATGTGACATGCCGGCCAAAGGGAATCATGTTGAGCAGTGCCTCGCCGAGTCCTTGCGAAAGGGCGGTGGTGCCGCCGGTTTCCTCGACCCAGCTAGGACAGACACCGTTGACGCGGATTTTCTTTGGCGCCAACTCCACGGCCATATACATGGTGAGCGTGTCGAGCGCGCCCTTGGTGACGCCAACGGCGGCGTAACGAGGCATATAGCGTTTAGCACCAATGCTGGTCAGGTTTACGACTGAGCCGCCGCCGCGAGCTTCCATTAAAGGTGCTGCTTCTTTGGTGGCGAACCAGGGTCCGAGCACGTTGATTTCAAATGTATGACGCAGGTGGTTTGGCAGCGAATCCATGGCGTTGCGCGGCCGTTCGAGCCCTCTGGCAGCACTGTTGATCAGAATGTCGAGCCCGCCGAAATGGTGATTGAGCTGGGTAAAGAGGTCGTGAATTTCAGGAAGATCCGACATGTCGGCGCGGAGCGCGGTGGCTTTGACATCAAGGGCTTTCAGCTCATCAACAACTTTTAGCGCATCCTCCTCGCGGCGGGCATAGTTGACGGCTACGTCGGCGCCCAACGCTGCAAGCTTTAGGGCGGCCGCCCGGCCGATGCCACGGGTCCCACCGGTAACAAGGGCTGTCTTGCCAGTTAACGGTTTCTCATTCACATTGTGATTTTAAGTGCCTCGGCTGCATGCCGAAAGGGCTTTCTTGATCCTGAGCCACTCAAGCGTGTGTGACCGCGCCAGACACTTCCTTAGAAATTGCCCTGCTCACTGTCCTGATTCTTTTCCTGATAATATTTGCGGCCGGTCAATCGCTCCGGCAGATAGGTCTGGTCCGGGGCGATACCGCCCTCGAAGTTGTGGGCATATTTATAGCCTTTGCCGTAACCGAGTTTCTGCATGAGACCAGTAACCGCGTTACGAAGATGAAGCGGCACGGGATCGTTGCGGGTCGATTCAACGTCGGCCAGGGCGCGGCTGTAGGAAGTGCCAACGCTGTTGCTCTTGGGCGCCAGCGCCAGGTAGAGGGCGGTTTCTGCTAATGCGTAGAAGCCCTCCGGCATGCCGATGAAGTGGACGGCTTGCTGGCAGGCGGTTGCCACTACTAATGCTTGAGGGTCCGCAAGGCCAACGTCTTCCGACGCCAAGATCACCATGCGCCGCACGATGAACAACGGGTCTTCGCCCGACTCGATCATGCGGGCCAACCAATAGAGGGAGGCATCCGGGTCGGAGCCGCGAAGGCTCTTGATGAAGGCGCTGATCGTGTCGTAGTGTGCATCGCCCTGACGGTCGTATAAGTAGGTGCGGTGTTGCAGCGCTTCCTCGATCACTTCACGGGTGACCAAGCGCCGCCCGTTTTCATCGGCTTGCACCGACATCGTTGCCGCCTCGAGCGCGTTTAGCGCTGTGCGTGCATCGCCACCGACCGATGCTGCCAGCGCCGCCGCGGCTTCGTCATCGAGCGCGAGCCCGAGACTGCCGAGGCCAAGCTCGAGGTCGCCGGCGGCGCGGCGCACTAGGGTCTCGATTTGATCCTCATCGAGTGCCTTGAGCGTAAAAACGCGACAGCGTGAGAGCAGCGGGCCGATTACTTCGAAAGACGGATTCTCGGTGGTGGCGCCGATCAGGGTGACGGTGCCGTCCTCGACATAGGGCAGGATCGAATCCTGCTGCGCCTTGTTGAAGCGGTGGATTTCGTCAATGAACAGAATAGTCGCTCGTGGACGCCGCGAGCGCGCCGCGGCGACAACACGACGCAGGTCGGCGACGCCGGCGGAGACGGCGGAAATGGCGACAAAGTTGGCGTCGGTGAGCGAGGCGATGATTCGCGCCAAAGTTGTTTTGCCGCTGCCTGGAGGGCCCCAGAGAATCAGCGAAGGCAGCTGTTTGGCCTCCAGCAGGCGGCGCAGAATCTTGCCTGGTCCGACCAAATGCTCCTGGCCGGCGTAGGTATCCAGAGTTTGAGGCCGCATGCGAGCGGCCAGAGGCGAATCAGCCTGGACTTGCCCAGGCTCGTCATCCGAGCCGAGCAGGGAAGCCTGAGCGTGCTGGCCTGAACCTCGGTTGGCTGGTGATTTCGGCATGGGTCAATTGTATTCTCTTCGAGAGGAGCTGTTTCAGCTAAAAAGATTGCACATTTTAGCCATTGTGGGTTGTAAAGGTGTCGGTGGCATGGTATGAGTAAGTCGATTAAGCGCCTTAATGCTCGAAGGAGAGTTTCTTGGATAGGATCAACTTGCTGAACAACGGTGAAAAGGCTATGGCCGGTGGTGGCCTGTTGATGTTAATCGCCTCGTTTTTTGACTGGTGGAGTTTCAGTGAGGGCCCATTTAGCTTTGGGCGCAACGGCTGGGGTGCACCAGGTGAGATCTGGTCAATCCTGGCGATCCTCGTTAGCGTCTCTCTGGCCGGCTCGATAGTCGCCATCAAGTTCGGAAATGTCGAAATGCCAGCACTTCCCAGTAGCCTGAGTTGGGGTCAGGTTTACGGTGGTGGTGCTGTAGCAGTCGTAGTGTTGATGCTTCTCAAAGCCTGGCGAATCCTGGCTTTGTCTGATGCAGGGCTCTCAATTGGCTTTTTCCTTGGCGTCATCGCCACAGCAGCGATCGCTTATGGTGGTTATCTTCTGTACACGGAGGAGAAGGCAAGGTCTGGGTCGGGCTAGCCGACATAACTAAAACGCAGTTCGTCCAGAAGCCGCCCTCGAGGGCGGCTTCTTTGTTTCCGCATCACGGAGCATCCAACACGCCCAACCGATGTCTGCTTTGTGGTGCGATACTGAGCGGGTCAAAGGATCCGGATTAGAAATGCGAGGGAAACGTGAGCGAGGTTCCGATCTCCGAGCTGCGACCTGTCTGCGATCCGGATAAGTTCTCGTTTAACACAACCGCCGATATTGAGCCTTATATCGGCCTCATTGGCCAAGATAGAGCGATTGAGGCGATAAAGTTTGGCCTCTCGATTGAAAGCCGCGGCTTCAACGTCTGTGTTTCCGGTGAGCCCGGCACCGGCCGCACTACAGCGATACGCGAGTACCTGGAGACGTTTGCGCGTGGCAAGCCGCCGTCGAATGAGTTTTGTTACGTCAACAACTTCAATGAGACACACGAACCGCACGCCATCGAACTGCCGCCGGGCAAAGGACGCGCGTTTGCCTATGCCATGGAGTTGATGATCGGCGAGGCCCGGCAGCGCATCCCCCAAACGTTTAGCTCAGATGACTTTGTCAACCGGCGTGACGCAATTGTTGCCTCGGTGCAGCGCCACAGAGAGGAAGTGTTTACCGAGCTCGCCGAGCGCACGCGAAAGTCGGGCTTCTTGCTGCAAGGGAATCCCGCCGGCTATTTCCTAGTCCCGCTCGCCGGTGACCAACCGATCGATGATCAGGCCTTGGCGGCGCTGCCGGCCGAACGGCGCGAGCAGATCATGGCCCAACGTGATGTGCTCATGGGGAACTGAGGGCGGCGACAAAGGAGGCGCAGGCGGTTGAGACCGCCGCCACCGAAAGCCTGACCGAGTTGCAACATACGATCGCGACGACGGTTGTCGATTCGCTGCTGGACAAGTTGTCGGGTGATTACGAAGCGTTTTCGGCGGTGACTCGCTACCTGGCCGAAGTTCGCCGCTCGATGATCGACCACATAGACGACTTCCGCCCGGCTCCGGAGCCGCCCAACCCGCTGGTCTTGGCCACCGGTCGCGGGGGTGTAGATCCGATGCGGAAATACGCGGTGAACTTGTTGGTGGATTGTTCGGAAGATGAGTGTGCATCGGTGGTCTATGAGTCCAATCCGACCCCTCAGAGCCTCTTCGGCCGGGTTGAGAAGGAGGCTGTCTTCGGGGCGGTCACCACCGATTTCACGATGATCCGGCCGGGCTCGATCCACAGGGCCAACGGTGGCTACCTTGTGCTGGATTTCGACGACATGATCCAGTACCCGCTGTCCTGGAACGAACTCAAGCGCACGATAAAAACCGGGATGCTGGCGATTGAAGAACTGGGCGAACGGATGGGCTTGGTGGAGACCAGGACGGTTCGCGCTCAGCCGATACCTTGGACTGGAAAAGTCATCGCCGTCGCCCGCGAGTCAATTTACCGTGCCTTTTACGCGCCGGACGCTGATTTCCGCGAGCTATTCAAGGTCAAGGCTGACTTCGACATGCACATCGATCGAACCGACGAGCACGAGCAGGCATACGCGGGGCTAATCGCGGCGATGACCCAGCGAGAGGATCTGCTGCCACTTGATAAGAGGGCCGTGGCGCGGGTTGTCGATGAGGGCATACGCCTGGCCGAGGACCATAATAAGCTGTCGGTCCGGTTCGGCGCACTCACTGACATTGTCAGGGAGGCGGCGCATTGGGCTAGCCAAGCGGGCGCCACGGTTGTCGGACAAGAGCACGTGTCCCGAACGGTGCACGAGCGTGTCCAGCGGCTTAATTTGATTGAGGCCCACGTGCGGGAGTCGGTAGACAAGGGCATTATCCGGGTCGAGACACAGGGTGAGTCCAGCGGTCAGGTGAACGGGTTGTCGGTTGTTGACCTCGGGGACACTGCCTTCGGACAGCCGTCGCGGATCACGGCGACGATTGGCGTAGGCCGCGAAGGTGTAGTCGACCTGCAGCGGCAAGCGAAGTTAGCCGGGCTGATCCACTCGAAAGCCGTTTCGACCCTGCAAGGCTTCCTCGTCGATCGTTACGCTCGCAGCTCGCCGCTTACTCTGGCGGCGCGATTATCCTTCGAGCAGAGCTACGGCATGGTGGAGGGCGGTAGCGCTACCTGTGCTGAAACCTGCGCTTTTCTCTCGCGTCTCGCCGAAGCGCCGTTGCGACAGTCTCTAGCGATAACTGGCTCGATGGACCAACGTGGTGAGGTGCAGGCGATTGGAGGAGTCAACCAAAAAATCGAGGGCTTCTATGACGTCTGCCGAGTCAAGGGATTGACGGGCGAGCAGGGTGTGATAATTCCTTCCAGCAACGTGCAACAT
Source organism: Dehalococcoidia bacterium (assembly GCA_965219205.1). GTDB lineage: Bacteria > Chloroflexota > Dehalococcoidia > DSTF01 > WHTK01 > WHTK01. The sequence goes on along the minus strand of CBDCMQ010000009.1, from coordinate 700,201 downwards.
CTAATGTTGCGCGAGGATGTTGTTCAGGCGGTTCGTGATCGCAAGTTCACAATCCACTCGATTTCAAACATCGATGAAGCGCTGGAATTGCTGACCGGCGTTGCTGCTGGGGACCCGGCAAGTGATAGGGGCTACCCGCCGGGCTCATTGAATTATCGTGTGGTGGCTCGCCTGGCCGAAATCGCCCAGCAACTGCGAAAATCAGGCGATTCCAGGCAAAGCGATCAGGCGGCGCCTGATGACGACGAGTTGACGGCGACATGATTGTCGGCAGCGTGCGCGAGGTCAAGACTGAGGAGCACCGGGTTGGCTTGACGCCGGATGGTGCGCGCGACCTGGTGCTGGCCGGACACAAGGTCATGATCGAGTCCGGCGCCGGCGCCGGCAGCGGCTACTCGAACGACGCCTACATTAAAGCCGGTGCCACGATCACGCCTGAGGCGGCGGCGATTTGGGCCGATGCGGACCTGATGGTCAAAGTCAAGGAGCCGCAGCCGGAGGAGTTAAGCCTCTTGCGACGGGGTTTGACGCTTTTCACCTATCTTCACTTGGCCGCGCTGCCTGAGGTGACCCAAGCGCTGCTCGACGCCGGGACAACCTCGATTGCCTTTGAAACCGTGGAGCTTGACGATCACAGCCTGCCGCTGCTAATCCCGATGAGCCAGATTGCCGGGACGATGGGTCCTCAGGTTGGTGCACGCTGGCTTATGCGACCGGGTTACGGGCGGGGCAAGCTGCTGTCCGGGCTACCTGGCTCACCGCCGGCCCGCGTAGTGATATTTGGCGCCGGCACGGTTGGACTAAGCGCCTGTGAAGTGGCCGTTGCGCTCGGCGCTCAGGTCACGGTTTTGTCCCCCAATTTGGCGGAATTGCGGCGCGTCGAGGAGCGCTGGCCCCACAGGGTGAACACGGCGACGCCGACTCCGGTCAACACGGGCGCCGCGATTGAAGGAGCCGATCTAATTATCAGCGGCGTTTACCTCCAGGGCGGCCGTGTTGCACCGCGGTTGGCCTCACGACAGGACCTCAAGCTGATTGGCCCTGGTGCGGTAATCGTTGATATCGCCATCGACCAGGGTGGCAGCTTCGAGACTTCACGGCCCACGACCCATGCCGACCCGGTGTTCGTCGAAGAGGACGTGGTTCACTACTGCGTTGCCAATATGCCCGGGGCCGTGCCGCGCACAGCAACCGCGGCTCTGGCGGCGGCCACAACACCATATGTGCTGGAGATTGCTGAACTGGGCACCACCAAAGCCGTTGCCGGTAACCCAGCTTTGGCCCGGGGTCTAATGACGCGTGACGGCACCCTAGTAAACCGCCTTGTCGCTGAAGCCCTTGGTGCTTAGGTCGGTCAAGTTTGCCGTTCCTCGACGAATGAACTAGGCGGATAAAGTCTCAACCCTGCTCATCCGGCTCTGTTTGCCGACAATAACTTGAATACTAAATTAGGCGGGATCTCTTCGTGACTCTAGGCCCGCGCTGGTGGACAGTCTGGACGCTCATACTTGGCCTGCCGCTGCTGGCATTTGGCCTGTTGTTGGCCGTGCCGGGCTTGGATAGCTTGTTTGGAACCCAGAGTTTTCACTTCTACGTGGTTTCTGGTACGACACTCGCGGCGGCAGTCGCCTGCCTGGTGATTGTTGGTGTAAGCAAATCAATTTTTGAAACGCGCGCCGTGTTTCTCGGTCTGGCGTTCCTGAGCATTGCCTCGATATTCGCTGTTCATGGCCTAGGAACACCGGGTCACATTCACGCTGACGTACACGCCGAACTTCTAGTGAGTTCCTGGCTGAGCGTTTTCGTCGGCGCCCTGTTCATCGCCGCTAGAGTCGTTTCATTGCCGCCTGCGGCGGAAAACTGGCTGAAACGGTTTGGCCAGGCGCTCTTCTTTGGAGTCGCGCTTACGCTCGGCGTTTACATCGGACTTTCCTTTGCGGCACCCGATTGGCTTGCCTGGTTGCCCGGCGGACGAGCGCTGGCTGCAGTTGGCCATGACTGCCGCGATGCTGAGCCTGCTAGCGTTTAGCGCCTGGCGCTACTTCCACGCATTCTTGTTCGCTCGCCTGATTTCCCAGTGGGCCATGGTTGGAGCTCTGGTGTTACTGATGCAAGTTCAGGTTTCGCTAGCCTGGGGCCAGTATTGGCATCTGAGTTGGCGGCTGTATCACGGTACCTATGGCGCCGCTTTCCTGGTTCTTTTTGGTGGGTGGCTGGTTGAAGCGAGGCGGGCCGGCAACGTTCGCGTGTTGTCCGAGGCTTTGTCCATGCGCGATGCGATGGCGCAGCTTGGTCACGGGCACCCGAAGCAGATCGACGAGCTGGTCGACGCGATTGAGTCGAAGGATTTGTACACGCTGGGGCACGTCCGCCGTGTGGCGAGCTTCGCTGTCATGATCGGTCAGGAGTTCGGATTGTCAACCATTGAACTGCGGACCTTGGCGTTAGGCGCCCAGATGCACGACGTGGGCAAGATTGGCGTGCCCAACCGGATCTTGACCAAGCCAAGCCGCCTGACACAGGAAGAGTTCGCCAAGATCAAAGGAGCATTCGGAATTGGGCTACGAGATCGCCTCAAGAGTTGCGGCTTTGGGTCCGGCGACCGAAGCGATTCGCTACCATCATGAACGAGTGGACGGCTCTGGTTACCCCGACGGCCTGAAAGGTGAAGAGATACCCCTGCATGCTCGAATCGTCTCTGTGGCGGACGCGTTTGACGCTATGACATCGGGTCGGGTTTATCAGGAAGCCGTAAGCGATACGGACGCCATTGAGGAGTTGAAAAGGAGCGCCGGGTCCCAATTCGACCCGTCCTGTGTAGATTCTTTTGTCATTGCTTTGGCCAAACTAACGACGGACGAGGGGCTGTCTGCATCCCCGCCAATAGACCAGGCCGCCGCCTAGCTACACGGCCTCTATCGGTTCTTCGGTCACTTCCCCGGCAGAAATTTGGAAAGCTCGAACGACCGGAGCGGTTTCATCCTGCAATGAAACCAGGACGTAATAGGCGCCGGGGTAGAGGTCTCGCGGCGGCTCCGATCCAGGCCACTGGGCCAGGCGAATGTCAGTGGGAGAGGGATATGCCGGGCTGGCGACGTGTGAGTGGTAGATGACCAATTCCTTCCAGTCCTGGTCGCTGATTTCGTTGGAAATCTTTAAGAGCTCTCGCCCGTCGATGTTGTAGCGAAAGGGGCTCGCTTCCGCGTTGCGGGTCCGAAAAAGCTTGGTGGCCTCACCGTCCCGATTACCAGCGATGATCCCGCAGCACTCGTTTGGCAGGTCCATTTCGGCGTGTTCGACCATTTCATCGATCATCGATTGAGGCAGCATCAAGGTCATAAGTGTGTTTCCAATCCGGGATCAGCGAGGGCTGTTTGGCTGAGTTCGCAAGTCGGTTCAGACCAATGGGTTTCGACCTGGACGCTAAACAGAACTAATTGTCGTGGTCTGCTTCAGTTATAACCAGGAGCGGAGTTCACCGTCGTCGAAGCAAGAAGCGGGCGAGAGCCGCATTTGAAGGAACATCTTGCTAGAAGGCAGAGTAACAACATGTGCCGCCCAATGTTCTCGTTCGGCGCCGGGCAGGTGGATAAGCTCCCCGGTGCTGACATGGAGGAGGTCCTCCGCCGGGGCAATGCCGAAGTCAAGGCTCCAGCCGCCCTTTTGGCTGACCCTGCCGACAGTGTCGGTCCGTACCACCGTCACGCCATCGGCGTCACGGTAGCGATCAAGAACCTCCACGGCGAAATGAGCCTGAAGATGGGTCGGGTCCTCGCCAGCCAGTGCACGGCGAGCGACGACCCGATAGATGCTTTCGTACTCCTCCAAGGCCCTACGGCTTTTCGACGGGGTTGTCGATCATGCTGCCGTATTCCGTCCAGGAGCCGTCGTAGTTGCGGACATTCTTGAAGTCCAAAAGATGCCTCAGGGCGAACCATGTGTGTGAGGAGCGCTCACCGATTCGGCAGTAGGCGATGACATCTTTGTCTTTGGAGACACCCTTGTCGCCGTAAAGCTTGCCGAGCTCATCGGCTGACTTGAAGGTGCCGTCCTCACTCACTGCCTGTCCCCAGGGGATGTTGGCTGCACCGGGGATGTGGCCGCCCCGCTGGGCCGTCTCTGAGAGGCCCGGAGGCGCGAGTATCTCACCGGTAAACTCCGCGGGAGACCTGACGTCGACCATGGCCGAATTTGACTTGCCAAGGCTGGAGAGCACTAAGTCTCGCTTGGCGCGAAATTCCTGGTTCGGCTCGCCAGCGCTGTATTTGGACGCCTTAGGACTTGGGACATCCTGGCTGGTGGGACGCGACTCATCCAGCCACTTCTTGCGGCCACCGTCCATGAGCTTCAGGTTGGCGTGGCCATACATCTCCAGGATCCAGAAGGCGTAGGCGGCGAACCAGTTGTTGTTGTCGCCGAAGAGGACGATGTTGTCGCTCTTGCTGATGCCGGAATCACCCAGGAGTTTCTCAAGGTCTGCTTTGGCGATGATGTCGCGGCGGACCTGGTCTTGGAGTTGGCTTGTCCAGGACCAGCCAATCGCACCGGGGACATGTCCATCTGCATAGGCGTTTGTGTCGACATCGACCTCGACCAGCTTGACGCTACTGTCGTTGAGATGTTCGGCGACCCATTCGGTCGAAACCAGTACGTCGGCTGCTGCCATTTCAATCTCCTTATCCTCGACAAGCTTTCTCAGAAAAAAGCCAAGAATCGTTAGGCCTAAGTGTGTCATAGCATGAACTACTGTTGAAGGGCCATTTTGATGATTCTCCGTACTCATTCCTGCTGCGGCTGAGGGTAACTTCCTGGGGTGGGGAAAACTAGCGGCGTACTGCTGCCGCGTTGGATAATTGGCTGTCACAGTTTGGCGATTAGAAACGGAGCCGTGAATGCCCAATAACATTACCTTTGAGAAATACACACTCAGCAACGGCCTGGACCTAATCCTGCACGAGGACCACTCGATCCCGATGACCGCTGTTAATCTCTGGTACCACGTGGGTTCGCAAAATGAGGAACCGGAGCGAACCGGGTTTGCTCACCTCTTCGAACACCTAATGTTTGAAGGTTCGAAACACCACGATCGCGAGTACTTCTTGCCGCTGCAGGAGGTGGGCGCCAACATCAACGGCTCAACCAGCACCGATCGCACAAATTACTACGAAAACGTGCCTTCTGAGTATCTGGAGCTAGCCCTCTGGCTGGAGTCAGATCGCATGGGCTACCTGCTGGACGCCATGGACCAAAAACGCCTTGATAACCAACGGGACGTGGTTAAGAATGAGCGGCGGCAGAGCTATGAGAACCGGCCTTACGGGCTGGCGGGCCAGGAAATTCGCAAAGCGCTGTTCCCGCCGAACCACCCCTACAACTGGCAAACGATTGGCTCACAGGAGCATCTGGACGCGGCCTCGCTGGATGACGTGCACGAATTTTTCCAACGCTTTTACGCGCCGAATAACGCAAGCCTCTCGATAGCCGGAGATATAGATCCGACAGCCGCCAAGAGTTTGGTTGAGAGGTATTTTGGCGACCTGAAGCCCGTTACCCCGGTTTCGCGTCTTCAGCGCTGGCAGCCGCAATTGGATGGAGAGATCCGGATCAGCCTCGAAGACCAGGTGCAACTGCAGCGGATCTACTTCGCCTGGGTCGGGCCGGCCCGCTTTAGCCCGGACGAGGCGCCGTTGGATGTTCTGATGTCGATTTTGGGTGAGGGGCGTAGCTCTCGGCTGCACAGGTCGCTGGTCTACGAAAAGCAAATAGCGCGGGACGCCGGCGCTTACTACGCGGCGATGGACATCGCCGGCGAATTGCGCGTCGATGCCACGCTGGTTCCCGGCGGGGACATCGCCGAGGTTGAGCGGGCGCTGTTCCAGGAAGTGGAGCGCATCCAAGCCCAGCCTCCGGAGGAGGAAGAAGTGCAGCGCGCGATCAACCGCATCGAGGCACATTACGTCCGTCAGCTCGAGAGCGTTGGCGGCTTCGGCGGCCGGGCGGATTTGCTCAATTACTTCAACGTGTTCACCGGCGACCCGGGGCGGCTAAACACGGACCTCGACCGCTACCTGACCGTGACGCCAGGCGATGTCCAGCGTGTCGCCAAAGAGTACATCGTGCCCGGTCGAGTGCGGCTTGTCGTTTCACCGAGAGACCGGGTTCAGACCAGCACGAGCGAGGTTGACCGGACCGTGCAGCCGGGCCCCGGCCAAACCAGCGTGTTCGAGCCGCCGGTTCCTCAGCGGCTCCAGATCGCCGGCGGACTCGATGTCGTCGTGGTGGAAAAGCGTAACGTGCCCGTCGTTGCCGCCGGCGTCTACTTTCCTGGCGGAGCGATTAACGATCCGACAGACGATGCCGGCCTTACTTCCTTTGCCGGACGCCTGCTTACTGAAGGCACCCGGTCCCGTTCCAGTGTTCAGATCGCTGATGAGGGCGATTTCATCGCCGCCCGTCCTTCGGTCGGCGTCGACCGCGAGAACTTGATGATTACGACCGAGGCTTTGGTGCGGCACTGGCCCCAGGCTCTGGACCTCCTGGCCGACATCGTGACCAACCCGGTGTTTCCCGAGGTCGAGGTTGAGCGAGTCCGCAAGGAACGGCTGACCGATCTCACGCGGTTGCGCGATGATGCCAACGCGATCGCCAACCGGGTGGAGAATGGCTTGCTCTACGGCCGTGACACGCCACACGGCCATCCGATAAGCGGCCGTGGGGCTTCAATTTCATCCCTCACTCGTGAGGACTTGGTGCAGCAGCATGACCGGCTGGTTTTGCAAGGGCGGCCCACTTTCTTGGTGGTGGGTGATGTCGACGCGAATGCGGTGGCGAGTCAGATCGAAACTGCCTTTGGCGGTTGGCGATTTGAAGAGACGGTTCCGGAAGCCAGTCAGTCGGACGCGGGCCGCCAGAAATCGACGATTTATTTGGTCGATAAGCCGGGCGCAGCGCAGTCGATGATAACCGCGAGTCAGCTTATAGGTTCGCGCGGCCAGCCGGATTACGTTCCCATGGTCGTGCTGAACATGGTTTTCGGTGGACAGTTCACCGCCCGTCTCAACATGAACCTGCGCGAGGACAAGGGCTACACCTACGGTTACCGTTCTCATTTCGATTGGCGCCGAACGCTTTCCGGCTTTTCGGCGGGCGGCGCGGTGCAGACCGCGGTCACGAAGGAAGCTCTAGTTGAAACCCTGAAGGAGTTTCACGATCTGAACGCCGGCCGGCCGGTCGGAGCGGACGAGTTTGAAAAGGCCCAGCTCGGGCTGATTCGCGGCTTCCCGCCTGGGTTCGAAACGCCGAGCCAGGTGCTGCGCCGACTGCTGGACCAGACTCATTTTGATTTGCCCAACACCTACTTCCGCGACTACGCGCAGAGTCTGGAAGGTGTCAAGCTTGAAGATGTCCATCGTGTTGCTGATGCGCACATCGATCCGGATGCGCTGACGATTGTTGTGGTCGGTGACAGGGCCACGATTGAGCCCGGTTTGCGTGAGCTGGAGCTTCCCTTGGTCAACCTGGACCACGAGGGAGTAGTGCTGGATTAGCCCACGGATTTGCCTGGACCGAACGGTTCCGGGCAGCATTGCCTTTGAGGAGCAAGGGAGCCCGAGCGCCCTTGCTCCTTCATTTGGCTTGGGGCTTTAGGTTTTGGGCGGCAAGGTCTGGTGGACCCAGGGCACTAGGTCACGCACCACGCCGTGGGAAATCTCGTGGGCCATTTCGTATTCGAAATAGGCGGGTGAGAAACCGGCGCCGACCAGGAAATCGCGCGTGTCACGCCCCTGTTCGATTGGCAGAACCTGGTCGTTGGTGCCGTGCGCGATGAAGATTTTTTGATCGCGGTTGGCCGGTAACGCCGCTTCGGTCTCATCGCGATTGCGGAAGGCGCCACTAAGCACGACTAGGCCGGCGAAGGTTTCCGGGTGCTGCAATCCGTAGCGAAGTGTCATGCCGCCGCCCTGGGAGAAGCCACCGATAACCACCTGGCCGGGTTCGGCACCGACCTCCGCGATAGCTTGGCCGACAAAGGAGTGCAGCAATTCGTTGACCGGCGGTGCGCCCGCCAGCGGGTCTTCGACGCCCTGTTGCCCGGCTACCCAGCTGAAGCCGCTCATCCCCGGACCAAAGTTCATACGGTAGGGTGCGTTGGGGAAGGCGTAAACATAGCCTTTGCCATCGAGCGCCGAAGAGAATCCGGCCAGGTCATGCATGCTGGCGCCGCGGCCGTGCATCAGGATCACCAGAGGCCAGCCCTCCCCCGGCTCAAAGCCCTCTGGCTTCATCAGGACGTAGGGCAGGGCGGCGTCTTCGTAAGTCTGGGCGTCCATCTTGAGGCCTTTCTCACGTCGCACGAAGTCTGGCGTCCCTGGAGGGATTCGAACCCCCGACCGGCCGCTTAGAAGGCGGCTGCTCTATCCGACTGAGCTACAGGGACGCTAATGACTTAGTTTACGCGATTGCCAGGGCCAACCGCTGAGTCCTGATGCGGTGATAGCGTCCATCGCGCCGAGTTTCGATCGAAACGATTTCAGTGCCGGCGAGGTCTTGGCTGGTGGTGATGTGCCGCTGAATCAAGCGGCCTAACGGTTGGGCGATGGTTACGGCGACGATTCCAGCCAACATCGCGCCGGAGATCTTTTCCCGGCGCCGGCCGCTGCCAATCACCGCCATGGTCGAAAGGCTGGCCAGAATCCCAGCGGTCGCCAGGTTGGTGCCGCAAAGCGGAGTGACGGCCCAGTGGCCCTCGCCGTTCTGAAGGCGGCTGAGGCCCTCTTGGGCACACTCGGACAGGTCTTTTGCCGGAATGTCGCCGTAGATGAAGAAGCCATCGCTTGACGCCCGGCCTACCAACCGCAGGTTAGGGCCAAGGCGCGAAATCAACAGGGAAACCGTGGCGTGTTCGAGGGCATGATTGCGTCGTACGTTGGTAATTAACTCGTTTAGCATCTTGAAATTATATCAGCCTCCCTTGGCAGCCTAGTTGCGCGCGACCCCGGGGATACCGAGCCGGATAGTCCGGGCGACGATGATTGTGATGACCTGACTTTGGTCTGTCCCCAGGGCCTGCACCACGATCGTCGCGGTGCGTGCGCCCTCTGGCGTCAAGCTCGAGTCGACGCTGAAAACCAGGCGGCCGACCCGGTCACAGGGCACCTCGAACTCACAAAGCAGATCCTCGCCGACGGCGATCCCAGTGTAGGGTAGAAGGGTCAGCCAGGGTTGGTTCGAGGTCGCATACCAGGCCAATATTCCAGTTCCCGCGTTTTCGATGTTGACCAAGCCGAAGACGGAAGTCCCGGAGGGCTCATAGGCCACCCTGACCTCTGGTTCCATTATCTTCAACCGCGGTGAGCCGAGGATTTGGTCGCGCAGCGCGGCGTCAGGGATCGAGGTCAAGTCGCTGTGGAACGGCTGGGGCGAAGGGATGTCCATCTGCGAATAAGGAAAGACAAAGTTGCTGAGCTGAAAAGGCTCTCCCCCGCGGCCTTGATCGAGGTCCGGCAGCGTAACTTCCTGGGCCGCCCATAGCGGTTGGTCATCCACGGTGGGCGGGTCGGCCACGCAGCCATAGATCAGTTCCTGGTAGGGGTAGTTACCGCGGTTATGACCTTTGCCGTCGGTGTTTGGTCCGCAGCTATACGGCGCCCGAGGCCAGCTACCAAAGATCGGGTCCAGCGGGTGGTTGCTGCGGTTGGCGCCGGGGCCCGTAAAGCCGTTGTAACTCCAGAGTGCAAAATACCAATTCTCCAGAATTGCCGGGTGACCGAAGGTGTCGGTGCCGGCAATCGGCTTGTCCTCGGGCGCTTGGTTCCATTTATCGACAAGAACTGCGGCGCCGCGGGCGATGTTGTAGGCGAAATGGGTCGCGACCAGCGCCTGCTCGGGTGAGCCGCGGCCGTTCTCTCCGGTGGGAATCGTCATGCCGCTGGTGACCTGAGTGGCGCCGTAGCCACAATCGAACGACACCAAGGCCGGCCCTATCGAGCCAAAGGGAACGTCGACGTCGGCTTGAGTCACGCTGGTTTCAATCCAAGCGATTGCTTTGAGGAGGACCGGAGGGACGGTCGCCGGCTTTGCGCTGCGGTCATCGCGGGTACCTATTTCGATCTCAGGTAGACCAAAGTAAGGGTCGCCAGGAAACAACATATCGAAGGCTGCCAGCTCGATCGTGTCGAGGAAGAGTTGTCGGTCCCGGAGGTCCTCATAGGCGGTTGGAGTGAAGGGAAAGGCGCACTCAGCGTGTGCTGTTTGGGCCGGCCTGAGGGCGTCAAGAGCACCCAGCATGATGGCGAAACACAGCAGAGTCAGGCCCAAAAGCAGGCCGGCGGGCAGTCTAAGGCGCGATCCAACCAAGAAAGGTTACCTCCCCTATGGCGATTAACTGGCGGTTGCCCGAAGCATCGAGGACCGCCAAAACGGAACGGCCTGGATTGGCTGCTGACCGGCCCTCGAAGCTGCGCAACGCTATCCAGCCGCCTTGCGGCGATTGCGCTAGCGGCACGTCAAAACCAGCCAGGGGCGGTGAGAGCCCGATTATGCTGCCTTGTTTGTCATCAATGAACAGTGAAATCAGGCCGGAAGCTGTTTCTGCCTTCGCCAATTGACCAAGCAGTAGGTTTCCGCTCGGATCCCAGGTTGGGTTGAAGGCGTCGGCGTTTGAGGCTCCGGCCAATTGACGCGCGCCCGTGGCAAGTTCCACGACGTATGCGCGTGACGTGATTTGTGCGCCATTACTACTAAGAGCCAGGAAGGCCAGGTGTCCGGCGGACGGCGAAAGAGACCAGTCGCGGGTCAGGCCACTGGAAAGCCGGGTGATAAGAGTCGATTCGCCCGAAGGGACTTCGGCGGCGAAGAGAAAGGAGCCGGAGGCACGCAAGACCACGTAATAGAGGCTGCCGCCATCGGGGGCGAAGGCCACAGGAAACAGGGCGTCGGGCGAGCTTACAACCAGTTGCTCGCTGGAGTCGGTGAGCGAAACCATTAGGAGCTCGAAGTCACCGGCGGTGCTTTTCGATGCGCTGCGCCGCAAAACTACGCTCTCGCCATCCGGTGACCAGACAGCAGGAACAAGAAGGTCGAAATTGCCGCCAATCAACCGCGGTCGGCCGCGTTCTTCCAGGCTGACGAGCCAAAGTTGGGCTGGAGCATCCGGTGCGGGCGCCAAGGTGGCCGGCGAGAGAACGGTATAAACAGCGCTATCGCGGTTTGGGGAGAGGCTGGGAACCAGGCCGAAGCCCAGTGCGTGCGGCACCGTGAACCAGGTTCGGCGGCTGGTTGGGTCGTTAGGGTCGAGTGTCCAGAGGGCGTCGGCATTGAATCCGAACTCAAAATAAGCAACCCGAGCAGGGGCGGATTCTGAAACACCGCCGACGAGCGAACCTGACCACAGTCCCGGGGCCACCATGGCGAAGGTCCCAGCGCTGAAGAGTGCGAGGCCGAGCAGAGTGATCACCCACAGGGCGATGTTCTGGCGGCGGGGTGCTACTAGCTGTGCCATTGTTTTCCTGGGTGGGCGCTCAGGCTTCAGGTTCCGGCGTTTGCGGCTCCTTCCAGGCTCGATTTATATGTCGTTTTATATACCAGACGAACAAGATGACCAGGATGATCGCCACGGGGATGTCGGCGGGACGCATCCAAGAGCGCAGATCTTCCCAGTTCTCGCCGAGAAAGAAACCTCCGGCGGCAAGGCCAAGGGACCAGGGGAATGCTCCAGCGAAAGTATAGATTGTGAACTGGCGGATGGGCATTTTGGAGATGCCCGCCGGCACGCTGATAAAGGTACGCACAATGGGCATGAGCCGCGCGAAGAAGACGGCCCAGGCGCCCCAGCGATCGAAAAAGCGATCGGCAAGATCGAGGTCGTGACGTGAGATTAGGACGTAGCGCCCGTATTTGAGCACAAGCGGGCGACCGCCGACCGCGCCGGCGTAGTAGGCGACGAGTGAACCCAGTGTGTTGCCGATGGCCCCGCAAAGACCGGCGAACAGGACCCATTCGAATCCAAGGCCCTGATCTTTGATCAGGATCCAGCCAGCCAGAGGCATGATCAGCTCGCTCGGCAATGGGATGGCGGCGCTCTCGATCGCCATCAGGAGGATGACGCCGGGCCACTCGATTAGATCGTAGGTACTGCTGATGAAGTTCAGCAGCAGGGTTTCGACTTCGTGGATCAGTCGTAGACACTCCCACTCATCGCCGGCCCCGCCTCCGACTTTAGAGTCTGAGTCTATCAGAAGCGACCGAATAAATGTAAGTCAGGCCCTAGCCGGCCTTGGCCGTCTATGCTTGGCTCATGCGGCCGGCGATTTATACTTGGTCGTACTATGGAGCCGGACTCAGGAGCAGAAAAATGACGGCCAGTACGACGCCGGCCTCTGGAGGCCCGCGAGAACTCTACTTAGACCGTCGCGTCTGTAGCATCGCGCCAGACCGCATCGCCATCCGACCGGCCCGAAGCATAATTTTTCTGCCGGTCTTTACGCTTCTCTTGGGACTCATGGCCTTTCCGGTGATTTTTTTCTGGGGTGGGTCGTTATCGGTTGAGCTGAGGTTGCTGCTCACGATCGGCGCGGTAATCGTGGTGCCGATGTCGGGCATGGGCCTGGTCTACAGCATCGCCGGAGCCCACATTGTCATTGATCGCGCAAAGCAATCCGTGGTTTTGCAGCAGGGCTACTTGGGCATGGGGGTTGGCACTCAGGATTTGGTCCCGTTCTGGAAGATAGACCGGGTTGAGGTCGAAGAGTTGACCCCGCATGACTATCGCCGCCACCAAGAGGACTTCGCTCAGTATGAGATTTCTATTCTCAAGTTAAGTGGCACACGGGTCTCAGTCGGCATGGTGACCGTTGTTCGGGCAGATGCGGCGAGCGGCCTGGAACGGGCAAACGAGGTGGCAACGGCTGTTGCCGAGCTTGTCGGCGCTGACCTAGAGTTTGTGACAGCCGACAAAAAGCCTGACGTTGCCCAATCCGCCGACGATGGAGACGATGACTAAGGCGCCACGACGAGTCTCATTGGTTGTACCAGCCTTTAATGAGGAACACCGGATAGGCCGATGTCTGGAGCACATTACCGAGTGGCTGACGAGTATTGAGGGTCCGGTTGAAATCATCGTCGTTGATGATGGCAGTGAACCTGCTGGGCGTCGAGCGGCGGAGGCCGCGGTTGAATCCTTGCCGGCGCAGATCGCCGGCCAGCTGATTGTGCACGAGGCGAATCTTGGCAAAGGCGCGGCGGTTAGAACCGGATGCATTGCTGCCCAAGGTGAGTATGTTGCCTTCATCGATGCCGATTTGGCTTCGCCTCCGGCTGATATGTCTCTATTGTTCTCCGCGCTTGATGCCGGCGCGGATATGGCGGTTGGTGTCCGCGACCACGGCGGCGGTGAGGACATGCGAGACAACCGCCGGCTGGCGCGGAGGCTGGCCGGCCGCTTGTTTTCGCTGCTGACACGCCGGCTCTTGGCACTGAGCGTCACTGACAGCCAGTGCCCGCTCAAGGCATTCAGGCGCGGGGCGGCCCAGCGCCTTTTCCGTCTGCAACGAATCGATACGTGGTCGTTCGATGCGGAATTGCTCTATCTCGCTCAACGTCTCGGACTCAAGGTGGCCAAGGCTCCTGTGAGATGGCAGGCCATGCCGGGTTCACACCTGCGACTCAATCTGAAAAGTGCCATGGAAGTTGGCAACCTTCTGCGGATTCGCTGGGATCATCGGCGGGTAACAGCGAAAACGCTGGCGGAAGAAGCTCCAGAACCAGCCTAGCCGGCAACCGTTAATGTGTTTTTAGGTGAGGAAAACTAGTCCTTTCCGGCTGCTATACTAGGCGCTCGTTTGGCTAGCAACGCGGCCGGGCCATTTGGGGACTAGCTTGGCAGGGCCGAGACTTGGACTGGGGTGGAGGACGCTTCCCCGACCAAGCTAAGCGGGATAATTTTTACTTAGAGCCCTCAGTGGGCCAAGTCGGCAACGATTGGAATCAACTTCATGACAATCGAAACTGTCCCAGATGGTCACCTAACCACGCCCCGGGGATTCTTGGCCGGAGCCGTCAGTGCCGGGATCAAGAGCACGGTAGGGGCACTTGACTTAGGGTTGTTGTTTTCCGAACGAGACTGTGCAGCGGCCGGCGTGTTTACAACCAACCTGGTGCGCTCGGCACCGGTTAGTGTTACCGAGGAGCGTTTGGACTCGGGTTTACTGCGGGGTGTTGTCGCCAATTCCGGCTGTGCGAACGCGCCCTTCGCCGACCAAGGAATCACCGATGCTGAGGAGATGGCGGCCCTAGCCGCGGCCAAGGTTGGTGTTGAGGCCGAGCTTATGGCCGTGGCGTCAACCGGCGTCACTGGAGTGCTGATGCCAATGGACAAGGTTCGCAACGGCATCCCCCACATCGACCTCAGTGCCGACGGAGGCCCGGCTTTCGCCCGCGCAATCATGACCACGGACACGTACGCCAAAGAAGTTGCCGTGGTGGTCAAGGACCACGACGGAGTGCTCTATACGGTGGGTGGGTGTGCCAAGGGATCTGGGATGATCCACCCGAACATGGCGACGATGCTTGCCTACGTCAGCACCGACGCGGCCGTCGATCCGGTATTCCTGCGCCAGGCGATACGCGGGGTGGCCGACGAAACCTTTAACGTTGTTAGCGTTGATGGCGATACAAGCTGCAGCGACACGTTGCTGGTGTTCGCCAACGGCGCCGCCGACGGAGCAATGATCACCACCGGCACGCCGGAGGCAGACGAATTCGTCCAGGCACTGCGTGTCGTCGCGACCCATCTTTCAAGACTGCTCGCTCGCGACGGCGAAGGGGCGCAGCACCTGATCACGGTTGAAGTGGCCGGGGCCGATTCCGATATTGAAGCTCGCCAGCTGGCGCGGACGGTGGCCTTGTCCTCTTTGGTGAAAACAGCGGTCGCTGGTAGTGATCCCAACTGGGGCCGAGTCCTGGTAGCCGCCGGTCGCAGCGGGTCGCGGATCGAGGTCGAGAAGGCGACACTCACGCTCCAGGGTGAGACGCTTTTCGATCAGGGCGAGATAATTGGCTTTGATGAGGTTGAGCTTCACGAGAAGATGAAGCTTGAAGAAGTAAAGATCGAGGTCAATCTTCACCTTGGTGATGGGGCCGCTACAGCATGGGGGTGTGACCTCACCACCGATTACGTGCACATCAATGCTGACTACCGAACCTAAGATGCCGAGCATCTGAGCTAGTCTGGTGGTAGCGACCAATCGATATGCCTCAAAATGAACAAATGACGCGGGCAGAGCGAACTATCGTTGTCAAAATCGGCGGCAGCACGCTGGGGAGTCACGATACCGCCTTAGCGGACGTCGCCGCCTTGCACGCAGCTGGCGAACGAATCGTTCTGGCTCACGGTGGTGGAAGTACGGCGACTGAGTGGCTCAAGACGCACGGCGTGGCCAGTGAGTTTGTTGACGGTTTGCGGGTTACGGGTCCTGACTCAATAGATGTGGTTGTTGCCGTGTTTGCCGGTTTGGTTAACAAGCAGCTCGTGGCCAGCTTGCAGGCGCTTGGTGCCCCGGCCTTCGGTCTTTGTGGCGTTGATGGTGGCGTGCTGCCGACGCGGCAATTGGACGCTCGTCTCGGTTTCGTCGGCGAAGTAATTGAAGTTCAGAGGGAACCGCTTGATCTTTTGCTCGATGCCGGCTATTTGCCGGTGGTGGCGCCGGTCGGTATCTGGCAGCAACAGCCGGAAAGCCTGATGAACCTCAACGCGGACACAGTGGCTGGCGAGGTCGCAGCGGGCCTCGAAGCGAGTGACTTGATTTTTCTCACTGATGTTGCTTACGTCCGAGACGCCAGTGGTACTGCCATAGCCGAGCTGCACCCGGATGCCGTTGACTCACTAATCGCCGAGGGTGTAGCGTCCGGAGGGATGATTCCAAAACTCAAAGCCGGCGCACACGCCGCCACCAAAGGTGTCCGCTGCCTGATCGTCGATGGGCGTGAAGAGCATGCCCTGAGCCGCGCCCTGGAAGGCGCCGACATTGGCACGATGGTAAGCGCCTAACCGTGTCGAATCGATTTCCTGGTGCTGAAGACGATGACCTTGGCCCGCCACCGCCGCCGTTTCGAATTGATCGGCGGCGCCCTGAACTAAGGTCGTTTGGCAACGTGAATCGCTGGATAGGCATCGCCGTCTTCCTCATTGTACTTTTCATCGTACTCAACGTGGCCAAGGGCCTCTACGTAGATTGGCTTTGGTTCGATGGTGCGGGATTCCGTTCTGTGTATTCCACCCGTCTCACGACCCAGATTTACCTTTTCTTTGGTGCCGCAGCGATTTTCCTGGTTTACTTCGGCCTCAACGTTTTCTTGGCCGGCCGGCTGGTGCTGAAGAATCCCGTACCGGGTCTCTCCGACGAGGAAGCCGCGGCGGTCCGGCGCCTGATCTTGTTGGCTTTGATCGCCGGCACGGTCTTCCTAACGGTGATTTTTGGTGTGATCGCCGCCGGCAAGTGGGATATTGTCCTGCGCTTCTTCCACAGGGAATCGTTTGGCATTGAGGACCCTCAGTTCGGCAGGGACGTGGGCTTTTACGTCTTCACCTTGCCGGGATTGCGCTCAGCTTACGGCTGGTTGATGGGTGCCGCGGTGACGACGACCGTGATTGTGGCCGGTCTCTATCTTTTCCGCTACATTACCGCCGGGGCCGATGACGGCGCGGTTCGGCAGACCAAATTCCATTTATCGTGGCTGTTAGTGGCTGTAATCGCCCTGTTCATCTGGCGTTACTGGTTGAATACTTTCGAAATCAACTTCTCCGAGACCAGTGTTGTCTTTGGTGCCGGCTTCACCGACATCCACGCCCGATTGATCTTCCTCTACGTTGGCATGGCGCTGGGAGTAATAACGGCCCTGGTGCTGCTCATTTCCATGGTCAACGGGTCGATCATGCTGCCGATTGGCGCCATGATTGGTTGGGCTCTGATTGCAATCCTCGGCGGGGCGATCTACCCGGCGTCGGTGCAGCGCCTGACGGTTCTGCCCAACGAGCTCGAAAAAGAGCGGCAATACATCGAACGAAATATTGAGATGACTCGCATTGCTTTTGGGCTGAACTTGGTCGAGGAGAGGCCCTATCCGGCGGAGGAGAACGTAACCGACGAAGAGATCAACGCCGATGAAAATGCCGAGACGCTGGGAAACATCCGCCTGCTAGACGTGCGGCCGTTGCTGCAGACCTACAATCAGATTCAGACTATCCGGCCGCTTTATCGATTTCTCGATGTCGACATCGACCGCTACGTGATCGAGGGCGTGAGGCGCCAGGTGATGGTTTCGGCCCGCGAACTTTCTCCGGCTCTGTTGCCGGTCGACGCTCAGAGTTGGGTCAACCAGAGGCTGCAATTCACCCATGGATACGGTGCCGTGGTTTCACCGGTGAATGAAGTCGTACAAGAGGGACTGCCGGACATCTTATTTGGCGACATACCGGTAGACGATAAAACCGGTAATGAGACCGAGAGGGGTGACTTTAATGTGACTCGTCCCGAGATCTACTACGGCGAGCAACCCGATCACTACGTCATCGTCAAGACCAGCGCCCAGGAGTTCGACTATCCCGTCGGTGACGGAAACGTCCAGACGGTCTTCGAGGGCGACAGTGGCGTAGGGATCGGCAACATCCTCCGCAAGTTGGTGTTCGCCTGGGAGTTCCAGGACTTCAACATTCTGATTAGCAGCAGCTTGGGCGGCGATAGCCGTATCCTCTGGCGGCGCAACATTCAGGAGCGGATTGACACTCTGGCGCCTTTTTTGACGCTGGATGAGGATCCCTACCTGGTAATCGTTGACGGTCAGTTCTTCTGGATTCAGGACGCCTATACGACCACGGATCGATTCCCGTACTCGCAGCCGGCGCCGGCGGGCTACAACTACATTCGCAACAGCGTCAAGGTGGTCGTGAATGCCTATGACGGGACCACGACCTTCTACCTCAACGATGACAGCGACCCAATTATCCGCAGTTACGCGCGGATTTTCCCGAAGTTGTTTACGCCGTTGGATGAGATGCCGCTGGCGCTGCGCGAGCATTTGCGCTATCCGGAGGACCTGTTCCTGGCTCAGGTAAACCAGTACCGGACCTACCACATTCAGGACCCGGGTGTGCTCTATAACAAGGAAGACATTTGGAGCATTCCCCGAGAGCTGTTCGAGGATACCGAGGTTCTGGTTGAACCGTATTACGTGATAATGAGGTTGCCGGGCGAAGACCAAGCGGAATTTATTCTCATATTGCCGCTGACTCCGGCCCGCCGTGAAAACACGATCGCCTGGGTAGCGGCCCGTTCCGACGAACCTAACTTAGGCACGCTGCTCTCGTTCCGGTTCCCGACCGACTCACTGGTCTTCGGACCGAGACAGATCGAATCGAGAATCGATCAGGACACTGCAATTTCGGGTCAGTTCAGCCTTTGGAACCAATCCGGGTCTCGAGTAATTCGTGGCAACCTTTTGATGATCCCGATCGGCAACGGCATCATCTTTGTTGAGCCGATTTACTTGCAGGCAGAAACCAGCCAGTTGCCTGAGTTAAAGCGGGTAATTGTCGTCAATGGCAACGAAATCGCCATGGAGGAAACGCTTCAGGGCAGCCTCGAGGTGATTTTCGGCACTAAAGCGCCGACCTTGGCGACTCCAGAGGCGACCGGCTCGCCGCAGCCGACAACGACGCAGCCAACCGCTACTCCATCTCCATCTGGGCCTACGCCAACGCCTTCGGCTTCAGGTTCGCCTTCGACGCTATCTGAGCTGGCAGCGGAGGCGAGCGCCGCTTTTGAGCGCGCACAGGAGGCGCTTCGGGCTGGTGACTTTGCCACTTACGGTGACGAAATCGCTCAGGTGGAAGAGCTAATCCAGCAAATCGTCGAGCTTTCCGAGCAGCCGTAGTCGAAATTCATTCCCAGCAAGAGACCGGCAAGCCTGAGGCAGCGCAATTGCGGCTGGGTCGAGCGGGCGCGGTCCTTAGGCTATAATCAGCGCCTAATTTTCTTACGGAGGGTTCTCAAGTGACTGACTGGCGTGAGGTGGAAAGCCTCGTGTTTATGACGACGGGCCGGCGAATGCCCGTGGTTCTGGTTCGCGGTGAAGGCACCCGCGCCTGGGACGATGCCGACAAGGCTTATCTTGATTTCTTTGGTGGGCCGGCGGTGCACAGCCTTGGGCACTGCCACCCCGTTGTCGTCAAAGCGATCGAGGATCAGGCCCGGACCTTGATTCACGTCTCGAACGCGGTCTATTCGGTGCCGCAGCTAAAACTGGCGCCAGATTTTGATTGAGAATTCCTGTTTCGATCGGGTTTATTTCCCCAATAGCGGTGCCGAGGCCAATGAAGCCGCGATCAAGCTGGCTCACAAGTGGGGGGCGGAGCACAAAAGCGGCGCCAACGAGATTATTTCCGCCGTCGACAGTTTTCACGGCCGAACCCTGGCCGCCATCACTGCCAGCGGCACACCGCGTTATAGTGAGCCCTTTGGTCCGCTGCCGGGCGGGTTCAATCACGTGACTTTTGACGATATCGAGGCGTTGCAGGCCGCGACGACGCCCAAGACGTGCGCGATTATCCTCGAGCCGATCCAGGGCGAGGCAGGGGTCAACGTGCCCAAGCCGTCCTACCTTCCGGCGGTTCGAGCCTGGTGTGACGAACAGAACATCCTGCTGATTGCCGACGAAGTGCAAACCGGCATGTGCCGCACCGGGCCGCTTTTCGCCTATCAGGGCATGGGTTTCGAACCCGACGTGATGACCCTGGCAAAGGGACTCGCTTCCGGTGTGCCGGTTGCCGCCATCTTGGCCAAGGAGGAGTGTGCCGTTTTCACGCCTGGCGACCATGGCTCAACCTTCGGGGGCAACCCATTTGCGACCCAAGTCGCCTTCGCCGTAACTGAGTTCATGATGGAAACAGATATGCCGGCTCAAGTCGAAAAGCGAAGCGCTTACCTCAGGAGTAGGCTTGAGGATTTGGCTTCACGTTTGCCGGTGATCAAGGAAATCCGAGGCAAAGGCCTGTTGCTGGCGATCGGCTTTGACCACGATGTGGGCGAACGCGTAATGCAGGAGTCTCTGTCGGCCGGCCTGATCGTCAACAACGTACGGCCGAACGCAATTCGATTGTCGCCGCCTTTGACGGTGAGCGAGGCGGAAATCGACGAGGCGGTGGCTATCCTGGCCAAGGTGATCGCCGGCGCCAGTTAGTGACCCGTCACGGATAATAAGAGCCGACGTTAGAGCCGGTGCGCCGTTGGGTTCTGCCCGGGACCCAAAAACGTGTGGTTATTCGGACCGGCAGTACTGACAAGAACATTGCGTGGAAGGCTATGCCAAAAAAGTCAGAGCAGATCCTGCTGGCTTTGGGAGTTCTGCTTACCGTAGCTGCGGTGTCAGAGCAGCTGCGTCGTCCGCGCGAGCGGAGGACCTGGCAGGGACACATAGTCGGTTTGCCGTACGACTTACGGCCGCCGAGCCCACAGCGAATCGCAGCCAACTGGTGGAAGCCGGATGACGATAGACTGCTGCTGCCGCGGGTTTTTGGAGTCGGTTGGGATGTCAAGCTTCACCAGCTTTATGTGCTGGTGAAACGGAATCGCCGCAAGGGCGGCAGTCAGGATTAGTCGCGCGCCAACCGCATGCGGCGTTATTATTTTTGGAATGGGAGCCGGCGTGCGGCCTCAGTTAACAACCGGTTGGAGAAAAAGTGGCGCAACCTTTGGCCGTGATCGCCTTTAGCGGCGGTCTTGATACGACGGTAATCCTGCACTGGCTGCGAAAGCAGGGCTGGGATGTGGCGACCTACACGGCCAACCTAGGTCAGCCGGATGCCGATCTGGAGTCGGCTGCGGCCAAGGCCAAATCTCTGGGCGCTGTCGACACATTTATCGAGGATCTGCGCGATGAGTTGGTTGACGAGTTTTTTCTGCCGATCCTGCAGATGCAGGCCAGGTATGAAGGACGCTACCTCCTAGGGACATCGATAGCTCGCATCCCGACCGCGCGAGGCCAGATGCGTTACGCCAAGCGTATCGGTGGCAACGTTCTGGTCCACGGGTCAACCGGCAAAGGCAATGACCAAGTCCGGTTTGAGACAATATACCGGGTGCTGCAAGAGGATCCGAAATTTTCGCTGAAGAATTTCGGCATCTATGCACCCTGGAAAGAACCCGACTTCCTGGCCCAGTTTGGCGATGGTGGGCGCAAGGTCATGATGGCCTACTCTCACGAACATGGAATACCACTGCCATCCGGCGGGACGGACGAAGGTCCGCCGTACTCACAGGATGCCAACGTGCTGCACATCAGCTCCGAAGGACGGGCGCTGGAGAAGCCGGAGGATGACCATCGGGCTGTGTTGTTCACTTACCTCGAGCGGTGGGATAAAACACCGGACCGGCCGGAGCGGGTGCGGGTTCGCTTCGAGAGAGGCCAGCCTGTGGCAGCTGAGCTGCTAGACGAGGATCGTGGCAGCCTGGGTGAGAGCGTCGAAGTCAAGTTTGGTGAGTCAATTCTACCGGTGGTGGAGTTTCTTAACCGATTCGGCGGCCGGCATGGAGTTGGCCTCCTAGACATGGTCGAATCGCGTTACGTCGGGCTGAAATCACGAGGAGTCTACGAAGCGCCGGCGCATTCGATACTGCTGGCGGCGCACGAAGACCTGGAGTCATTGGTCCACGACCACCGTCTGATCCACGACAAAGCGAAGCGGGCCCTGGACGTTGCCGAGGCGGTTTACCAAGGCAAGTGGTTTACGCAAGAGATGGAATCCTGGTTAGCGGCGAATTCTGCTGAGCAAGCTAGGGTGAGCGGATGGTCAGAGCTACGGCTTTTCAAGGGCAGCATCATGCCGGTGGCTCGGTCGAGTCCGCATTCTCTCTATAGCGAGGAGCTGGTGTCGTTTGACACCGCGGCGGCGGAGTACGACCCGCAGAAGGCGCGCGGTTTCATCGACATCCAGGTGGTGGAAATGCAGGCCCAGATGCGGCAAAGGCGCAAGCTGGACCAATGAACCTTGGTGAGGCGATGGCCGAGCTCGAGGCACGAGGCACTGAGCAGAACCGCCGAATCAACCGCCGGCATGGCGCGGGCGAAAGGCAATTCGGCGTAAGTACACCGAGCTGAAGAAGCTCAGCAAGCGGATCAAGACCGACCAATCGCTTGCGGAGGAGCCCTGGTGGACTGGCAACGCCGATGCGCCGATTCTTGCCGCTCTAGTCGCGGACCCAAAGCAGATGATCGCGGCAGATTTCAAGACATGGCTTGAGGACGTTGAATATTACGTAGTAGTGGATGCCTTTGTGCGTCATCTCGTCAGTCATAGTCCGCTGGCGACCGAAATGACTGTGATTTGGTTGGAGTCATCGAATGATTTTGCCGGTCAGGCCGGTTCGGAGCTGTTGGCGCTTCTGGCGATGCACGACCGGTCTTTAGCAGATGACTTTCTCGAGTCCCAAATCCGGACCATCGAGGGCGAGATCCATCACGCTCGAAACCGCACTCGCTATGCGATGAACAGGGCGCTTATTGCTATCGGTCTGCGCAATGAGAAACTACGTGGGGCTGCCGAGGCGGCGGCGCGGCGGATCGGCAAAGTTGAAGTTGATCATGGTGACACTGGCTGCAAGACACTGGCCGCGATCCCTTATATTGAAAAGAGTTGGAGAAGGCGGAGCGCCTAGCTCCGTCGGTGCGGCGGACCTCAAAAGAACCGCATGCCATTGACCTAAACGCCACGGGGTCTTATTGTCATAATCCCCGAAGAAAAAGATTGCTCACTGGAACAAAGAAATGGCTCGCAGGATAGACAGCGTAGGAGAGGCACAGCAGTACAAGACGGATGATGTCCGGATCAACGAGATCATGGAGCTTGCAGCTCCTGTCGAAGTGATGGACGAAATTCCGATCTCGGACAAGGCGGCAGAGAACGTATTCGAGACTCGCCAAGCGGTTCACCGCGTGCTGCACGGCGCTGATGACCGCCTGGTTGTGATTATTGGTCCCTGTTCTATCCACGACGTCGAGGCGGCGCGAGAATACGCTGGTCTGCTCAACGAAGCCCGCAACCGGCTGAGCGACGACCTGCTGATCGTAATGCGTGTCTATTTTGAGAAGCCCCGCACAACGGTAGGTTGGAAGGGTCTGCTCAACGACCCGTATCTGGACGGAAGTTTTCAGATCAATGACGGGCTGCGGATCGCCCGAAATCTGTTGCTTGACTTAAACGAGATTGGCATGCCGGTAGGTTGCGAATTCCTGGACATGATCACGCCCCAGTACATCGCCGATCTAGTGTCCTGGGGGGCGATTGGCGCCCGGACCACGGAGAGCCAAATTCATCGTGAACTGGCCTCAGGACTGTCCTGCCCGGTGGGTTTCAAGAATGGCACGGATGGTAACGTGAAGATCGCCGTGGATGCTCTTCGCGCGGCGCAATCACCGCATCATTTTCTGTCCGTGACTAAAGGCGGGCATTCCGCGATTGTCTCAACGGCCGGAAACGAGGATTGTCACATCATCTTGCGTGGTGGGACCCAACCGAACTTCGATGCCACCGGTGTGGAGGCTGGTGCGCAGGATTTGGCCGATGCCGGCCTGCAGCCCCGGCTGATGATTGACTTCAGCCACAGCAACAGTAGCAAGCAATACGAAAAGCAATTGAACGTATGTGAGGACGTCGCCCAGCGGGTTGGGAACGGTGAGTCCCGCATATTTGGCTGCATGGTAGAGAGTCACATCGAGGCTGGCCGCCAGGACTTGGTTCCGGAGAAGGAGCTGATCTACGGCATGAGTATCACAGATGCCTGCATCGGTTGGCCAGACAGCCTCGATATCCTGGCGGAACTAGCGGCAGCGGTACGCGGCCGGCGAGTCAGGGCTGAGGTCGACGCTCAGTAACAATTCAGACTTCAAGCAGACGGAACCTCGCGGCAACCTTGCGCGGCCGTGTCCTGTTACCTAGAATTCTTGCTCCCCGCCGCCTAGTTGCTACCATGACTTCGTGACCGAAGAACGTAAACCTTGGGCTGGCCGGTTCAGCGGTGATACGAGCCCGCTGGTGGATGAATTCACCTCGTCTCTCGATGTCGATATGCGTATCGCCGCTGAGGATGTGCGTGGATCGATAGCGCATGCGCGCATGCTCGGGCATCAGGGCATAATCCCGGCAGCCGACGCGGAGCAAATTTTGATCGGTCTGCTGCAAATCCGTGAGGAGATCGAGCAAGGCAGCTTCAAAATGGACCAGGCGCTTGAGGACGTTCACATGAACGTTGAGGCTCGGCTCGGTCAGATAATTGGCGGAGCAGCCGGGGGCTTGCACACTGCTCGCTCTCGCAACGATCAGGTAGCAACCGACTTGCGACTCTGGGCGAAGGACGCCATAGCTGAAGTGATCGCCGGGTTGCACGATTTGCAGCTGGCGCTTGTCGATCTGGCGGCGGCCAACCGCCGCCAAATTATTCCTGGTTACACTCATCTGCAGCGCGCTCAACCGATATTGTTGGCGCATCACCTCCTGGCCTATTTCGAAATGCTGGAGCGTGATGTCGGCCGATTCATGGATACCTACGGTCGCACTGATGTTATGCCTCTTGGCAGCGGCGCCCTGGCCGGGGTTCCCTATCCAATCGATCGGGAAATGGTGGCGCTAGAGCTTGATTTTGCCGAAATATCGGCAAATAGCCTCGATGCTGTGTCCGATCGGGATTTCGTCGTTGAGTATCTCAGCGCGGCATCGATTGCGGCCATGCATTTGTCTCGCTTGGCGGAGGATATTGTTCTTTGGGCGACGGCGGAGTTCGGCATAGTGGAGTTGCCGGACGCGTTTGCTACCGGTTCAAGCATGATGCCGCAGAAAAAGAATCCGGATGTCATGGAGTTGGCACGCGGCCGCACCGGCAAGATCTACGGGGCCCTGACTTCCGTGCTAACGACGCTGAAGGGCTTACCGCTGACCTACAACCGAGACTTGCAAGAGGATAAGCAGCCATTCTTCATGGCTCACGATACTTTGACGGCTTCGATCGCGATCCTTGCTGAGATGCTGCCGCAACTTAGGTTCGACGGCCCGCGAGGCAGAAGGGCCAGCAGTGGCTCACCGCTGGCCACGGACTATGCGGACTACCTTGCGAGCAAAGGTGTTCCGTTCCGTGAGGCTCACGGCATTGTCGGCCGGCTGATTGTCTACTGTGAGGCCAACCAGCGCGACATCGGCCGTGTCTCGCTGGTTGAATTGCGAGGATTTTCCGAGCAATTCGACGAAGATGCCCTGAAAATTGACGTATGGTCGTCGGTGCGGGCTCGGGACGTCCCCGGCGGAACGGCCCCGCGGCGAATTGCGCAAGCAATTCGGCGGGCTCGGACTATACTCCGCCAGCGTCAGGCGCAGAGCTAACGTGGCGGTAAAAATCGCGCCGTCGATCCTCACGGCCGACATCGGTCATTTGGTGGAGCAGGTCCAGGCAGCGGCGACGGCGGGCGTCGAGTACATTCATCTCGATGTGATGGACGGACACTTCGTACCGGTGATTTCTTTCGGCCCGATATTGGTCGAAGCAGTCCGCAGGGCTGTGGACATAACGCTGGACGTTCATCTCATGGTCGAGCGCCCCGAGGATCAAGTAGAGGCCTTCCGCGACGCCGGTGGCGACATCATAAGTTTTCACGTGGAAGCTACGCAGCACCCGCATCGGCTGGCCGGCGAGGTGCGGAAGCTAGGGGCGCAAGCCGGCGCCAGCGTCAACCCGGGAACGCCGCTGAGCGCGATCGAGTCGCTGTTGCCCGAGCTGGATCAAGTAATGCTGATGTCCGTAAATCCCGGCTGGGGCGGCCAGAGGTTCGTCGAGGCTAGCGTCCATAAGGTAAGTCAGCTGCGCAGTCAGATTAAGGCACGCGATCTAAATGTTGCGATCGAAGTTGACGGTGGGATAAATCTGACGACAGGGCCACGCTGCGCCGCGGCCGGCGCCGATGTGCTGGTTGCGGGGTCTTTCGTGTTTAACGATAAGCCTGTCGCCGACAATGTCCGCGCTCTGCGTGAGGCGATTAACGCTGCAACCTAAGGACTGCAAGAGACTAGCGCCAGTCTGGCGCCCTGTTGAGAGGCCGGCTTGTGGCCTCGAAACCAGATGGTCAGGGCCTTCGGAGTCTAAGCGTTTTTGACCAGAGTGCGCAGGCAACGAGTGCAGATATGGAATCTGCGAGTGACGCTGCCAATCGTCAGCTTTTTTTCCTGTACGTTGGCCTTGAACGTGCGGTTGGTGCGCGGCGCCTTGCGCTGCCACCGGCCGGTGTGTTGGTGCCGGATATTGCGGCCAAAAGCCGTACCCTTGCCGCAGACTTCACATCTTGTCGCCATAGCCTGAGAAGGTTAGCAGATTCGGGCTTAGTGAAACAATTGGCGCTTTCGCGTGGTTACTAAATGCGCCAAAGCGCTATGCTACGGTTGCGAGGTGTGATTGAATCGCGTCGCTAAATCGAAGGCCCCCGTCCGGCGAAATGCGACTGCCTCGCGTCCGCTTTCGGGTGAAGCTGTCCAACGTTTCCGCAAGGTTTTAGAGCTGGAATTGCGCCGCGGTTGCGACGACAGCGCTGTCATTGGCGGCCTGGACCAGTTTCTGCGCATTTCGGCCCAAGACTCCAACGTCGCGGCAATGCTGGATGCCGGAGCTAGGTTGGCCAAAAGCTACGCCGCGCTTGGAATCGCAGCGCGGCGCAAATGGCTGACGGCGCTGCTGGAAGCGAAAGGCGTTAGGCCAAAAGCGAGCAAGGCCGCGCCGCAAAAAGCCCGCAAGCGTGCCTTAGCCACGGGCGATGAAAAAGTGGAGCCACCGACAGACCTGCTGGATTCGCCAGTAACGGTCATTAAGGGTGTCAAGGCCGCACTGAAGACAAAACTAGCGAAGCTGGGTCTTCATACCGTTCGCGACCTTCTCTATTTCCTTCCCCATCGTCATAACGATTTCGGTGATGTACGAACGATCGCTGAGCTTGAGTTTGGCGAAGAGCAGACGACGATTGTCAGCATTTGGAGTGCCACCGCGACTCGTTTTGGACGCCGCGGGCGAACCCAGGCCGTCGTCGGCGATGAAACCGGGACGATGCGTATTGTCTGGTTTAATCAGCCGTACCTCGCGACCCAATTCAAAACAAATGACACGATCGCGCTGTCGGGAAAGGTGGGGGTCTACAACGGGCAAAAGACCATCGAATCGCCGGAGTGGGAGCGGGTTACAGGGGAGGAACTAACTCATACCGGCCGGCTAATTCCTGTATACCGGGCGACTCAAGGGCTAAGCCAGCGTCAACTTCGCCGCATCGTCAAGGAGGCCGTAGAGCGCTTTGTCTCGCTGCTTCAGGATCCGCTTCCAGATGACCTTCTGCGCCGGCACGATTTGACGGCCCTCATACCGGCGGTCCGCCAGGCGCATTTTCCGGACGACCAGGAGGCCCAAGAGAAAGCGCGTCATCGATTAGCCTTCGAGGAGCTTCTTTACGTGCAGCTTGTCGTTCTCAACCGTCGTGCCGCCTGGGAGGAGGGCATGGCACCGGAATTCCCGGGCGATCCATTGCTCGATCGCTATATTGGCTCGCTGCCATTTAGTCTGACTGGGGCTCAAGAGAGAGTGCTGGCGGAGGTCACGGCCGATCTAGCAACTACCAGGCCGATGGGCCGCCTTCTTCAAGGTGACGTCGGCAGCGGAAAGACGGCTGTGGCAGCCGGGTCACTGGTGCTAGCGGTAGCCCATGGTTATCAAGGGGCCCTGATGGCTCCAACTGAGATTTTGGCGGAGCAGCATTTCCGGACAATCAGCAGTCTGCTTGGTGGCCTGGAGCTGAATGGCAGGCGCCTGAGGGTTGAACTCCTCACGGGGTCGTCAAAAGCAGCCCGGAGGCGAGAGATTTTGTCAGCGGTCGGCAACGGCGAAATCGATGTCCTGGTTGGGACGCACGCTTTGGTCCAGGAGGGCGTTTCCTTTAGCCGGCTGGGCATTGCTGTGGTGGATGAGCAGCACCGATTCGGGGTGATGCAGCGAGCTGCACTTCGGGAACGCTCCCTCACCGGCGAGGGCGAGACTCCCCACCTTTTGGCGATGTCGGCAACGCCAATTCCTCGCACGCTCGCGCTGACCTTCTTCGGTGATCTTGACGTTTCGGTGCTTGACCAGATGCCTCCCGGAAGGATGCCGGTAAAGACGGTTTGGGCCGCGCCTGACCAACGAGAACAGTCATACAGTTTTGTCCGCGACCAGATTCGGAAAGGTCGTCAAACCTTTGTGGTTTGCCCGCTGATTGAGGAGTCACAGGCTCTTCAGACGCGATCGGCGGTTCAGGAATATGAGCGCCTGTCGAAAGAGGTTTTCCCCGAATTGCGCCTCGGCCTCCTGCACGGCCGTATGCCGACAACGGAGAAGGATGCCATCCTGGCTGGATTTCGTGACGGTGGTCTCGATATTCTGGTCGCCACCACTGTGATCGAGGTTGGCATCGACATTCCCAACGCCTCGGTCATGGTTATCGAGGGAGCTGATCGGTTCGGTTTGGCTCAATTGCATCAATTGCGCGGCCGGGTTGGCCGCGGTGCCGAGCAAAGCTTCTGCCTGCTACTCTCCGATGACCCGTCACAGGCGGCGCGGGGACGCCTGCAGTTGTTGGAAGAGCTCAATGATGGCTTCGCTCTCGCCGAAGCGGACCTGCGTCTGCGGGGCCCGGGAGATTATCTGGGCACGCGCCAGAGCGGCCTGCCCGAGCTTCAGGCTGCCGACCTTTCCGATGTCAAGCTAATTGAGGTAGCGCGGCGGGAGGCGATGAACATCCTCAAAGATGACCCAGGCTTAAAGGCTGGTGACCATGAGCTGATGGCCGCTGCCACCAAGCGCATGACGAGAGTTGTCAGTGGCGAGATGAGCTAGGCGGTCAGGCGGGTGTCATACGAATTGATACTACACATAACGAATAGCGAAGCATGGTTCAACGCAGTCCGGTCGGGAGAGTACGGGGGAGAGACGCTGGAATCAGAAGGCTTCTTACACTGTTCGACTTTGGCTCAGATCATTGACACTGCGGAGCGCCATTACAAGGGTTCTACCGATCTGGTTCTGCTCTGCATTGACTCTCAGCGACTCGATGCCGAATTGCGTTATGAGTTCTCGGCCGGCGGCGGAGGAAACTTCCCTCATATCTACGGTCCAATCAATCTCGAGGCAGTTCGGCAGGCAGTTACATTTCCGCCCGCGCCCGAGGGTGGCTTCGATCTCCCGATGAATGTGGAGCACTCGTTAGCCGACCCGGGAATATGGGTACGGGCGAGCAATCAGGACGATTCGCCGCACTGGCAGCACCCGGCTCTGTTGGCTGGCTCCAATGACGGCATGGTTGTCACGAGGACTAGGTTCGGACAGCAGGTCGCTCGAGAAGACGGAGCATTTACCTCGGCCTTTGACACGCGGGGTCATTACTGGTCCGACCGCTGGTTTAACGTTATCCGGCTGGATGTGCCCGGGAAGGGCCTGGATGGCTTCTATTGCAATGTCGCCTCGCCGTTGAGGTTTGACGGGAAAACCCTGAGCTATGTTGACCTGCAGCTCGATGTCCGGGTCCGTGCGACCGCTGGAGCGCTGAGCTGGTTGTTGTTGGATGAGGACGAGTTCGAGAGTGCGCGCCTGCATTTTGATTATCCTTCTGAACTGGTCCAACGCTGCCACGCCGCGGTTGAGCAAATTGTTGGTATGGTTGAAGCACGCGACTTTCCTTTTGACCAGCCGTGACCGGGTCGGCACCGCTTATGGGGATCGCGTTGACCCAGGCGTTAACTAAGACCTAAACTCTCACGGTGACCGCCCGAGGGCGGTATTTTCTATTCCGGAGAGCCCTTGGCATGAGTGTCAGGCAAGAGATCGCAGACCTGGTGGACATCGCCGCTCGCGCGGCCCAGGCGGCAGGTGATATACCGGCGATCGTTCTGCCGGAGCCTACGGTCGAGCGACCGGCCCGGCCCGAGCACGGCGACTACGCCTCCAGCCTACCGATGCGACTCAGCCGAGCGGCGCGTACCAATCCACTAGCCATTGCCGAGGCGATAGGCAAGCAGATGACCCTCGGCGGCCGGGTGGGTGAGGTAACCGTGGCGCAGCCCGGTTTCATCAATATTCGTCTTGCCGACGCCTGGCTCACCCAACAGGTCGACACGATTTTCGCCGCTGGTCTGAGCTTTGCCGACGCCGAGCAAAGCAACGGCCAGAAAGTTCAAGTGGAGTTTGTCAGCGCCAACCCGACCGGCCCGGTGCATGTCGGCAACGGGCGCTGGGCATCGATCGGTGACTCATTGGCGCGGGTTCTGGCCGCGGCCGGTTACGAAGTTGAGAAGGAATACCTGGTCAACGACCAGTTCACCCAGGTTGATACATTCGCGCTGACCTTGCTGGCGCGCTACAAGCAGCTGTTCGGCCTCGACGTGGAGATTCCCGAGGACGGCTACCCGGGGCAGTACGTTAGTGACCTGGCAGGGGAGCTCAAGAATGAGTTTGGCGAGCGCTTCCTTGGTGACGAAAGCCCATCGGCCGAACTGCGACGTCTTGGAGTCGACCGCATGGTGGCGAAGATCCGGGCCGACCTCGAAGCATTGGGCGTTCGTTATGACAACTGGTTCTTTGAGTCGACTCTTTACGGAGAGGGCGGTGCTTACGGGGATGCCATGAAGGAGTTGCGGCGCCGCGGCGCCGTGGTTGAGAAGGAAGGAGCTACCTGGCTGGCCAGCAGCGCGTTGGGTGAAGAAAAAGACAACGTACTAGTGCGCTCGACCGGCGTTCCGACCTATTTTGCTTCCGATATCGCATACCACTACAACAAGTTCTTCGGCAGGAGATACGACCAGGTAATTGACATCTGGGGGGCCGATCATCAGGGACACGTCTCCCGGGTCAAGACGGCGGTGGGTGCCCTTGGCATTGAGAAGGAGAGGCTGGAAATCATCATTGGCCAACTAGTCAGCCTTAAGAGAGCCGGCGAGGCAGTCCGTCTTTCCAAACGCGCCGGCGAAATAATCACCCTTAGGGACGTTGTAGATGAAGTCGGCCCTGACGCGTGCCGGTTCTTTTTCCTGCAACGTTCGGCCGATGCTCAGATGGAATTCGACCTCGATTTGGCCAAGCGCCAGGGCAACGAAAACCCGGTTTACTACGTGCAGTACGGCCACGCCCGCATCGCCGGGATACTGGCCCAGGCTGTCGAGCGCGGTATCGATTATTCGGACGCCGATGTCGAACTTTTGGGCCACGAGGCGGAATTAGCGCTGATTCGCAAGATGCTGCTCCTGCCAGAGTTGGTCGAGTCGATTGCTGAAAATCACGAGCCACACCACTTGCCACACTATGCATTGGAGCTGGCCACGGCTTTTCATGACTTCTACGAGCGCTGCCGGGTTCTTAATGACGACGACCTGCCAACCACAAAAGCCAGGCTGCGACTCGCCGCGGCGGCAAAAATAGCGCTGGCCCGCACTCTTGACCTAATGGGCATGGCCGCGCCGGAACGCATGTAGAAGGATTGCATGTCCGGGCCGACCATTGACAGGGCCCTGCTTCGCTGCTGACAATCTCGACTAGTAGATGTGATGAATTAGCCGGAGGTAGACATGGCCTTTCTGTTCAAGATCATTCCCCAATATCAAAGAGTCATCCGACTTACATTCGGAAAGTTTGAGGGCGGTGTAAGAGGTCCAGGCTGGCTTTGGACCTTCCCCTTCATCCACACGACCAACACGGTGGACGTCCGAGAAGAAGTCTTTGATGTTGAGCCGCAGACTTGTATCACCAAGGACAACGCTCCTCTGACGGTCGACATGCTGGTCTACATGCGTGTGCTCTACCCCGAGATGGCCGTGCTGGAAGTGCAAAGCTACCGCCTTGCCGCGCGAGGTATGGCGATCACTACTTTGCGTGCGGTGGTCGGTGACATGAACTTGGACCAGGTTCTGGCCAATCGAGAGCAGATTAACGCCTTGATGCAGGGCCGCATGGACGAGGTTACTGATCGATGGGGCGTGAAAGTCAACGCGGTTGAGATTCGCGAAATTCTGCCGCCGCGTGACATCCAGGAAGCGATGAGTCGTCAGATGTCGGCCGAGCGTAATCGCCGGGCCGTGGTCACCGAGTCTGAAGGAACGCGCGAAGCGGCGGTCAAGATTGCCGATGGTAACCGAGAGGCGGCAATTCTCACAGCTGAGGGTGAGAAGCAAGCAGCGATCCTCAACGCCGAAGGTAACCGGCAAGCGGAGATCCTCAATGCCGAAGGTTTTGCCCTGGCGCTGCAGCGTATCTTTGAGACAGCGAGCGGCATCGACAACAAGACGATGGCCTTGCAGTACCTGGATATGATGAAATCCATGGCCAGTAGCGATTCGACAAAGTGGGTTCTCCCCATGGAGTTGACCTCGTTCGTCCATGGGTTCGCTCGTAACATTGCCTCAGCTTCGACAACGAGCGCTGATCAAGGTGGCGGTTAGAGGCGATCCTGCGACCGTCGACGCGGAACCACGCTAGGTTGTGGGACGGATTCTAAGGCGATTGTCTTCCGTTAACCTGGGGGAGACATCATGCGAAGTCTGATCCTGCTGCCGGCGCTATTTGTGGCCTTGTTCGTGTTGGCCTGTGGTGGTGACAGCGAACCGCCGCCGGAGCCGACAGCCACGGTTCCCGCGGCTTCTCCGACGCCTAACACGGCCAGCCCTGAGGCTAGCCTCGGCAATTATATTGAGGAGACCCTCGGCGAGACGTTCCTGGAGGATTGTTCACGGGCGGTAGTCGAGGAGGACGCGGGGAAGATTTGTTCGATCTTCCGTGGTGAAAGAGGCGACCTCCGAGCCTACATCCTGGGACGGACTTTTTCTGAGCCGTTTCAATGGGCGATCCTCGAAAAGCAGGGAACGGATTGGCGGGTGATTCACACACCTGCCATCAGGTTCGACACTGCTGGAGTGCCTGGCATTCCTTGGCCGCTGACTTCTGGCACCGATGTTGTCGTGGTGGGTGCGGATCCTTGTGTTAACGTCCGGGAGGGCCCGGGCCTCGATCAAACAGCCGTCGACTGCCTTAGTGACGGGACAATAGTCCAGCTCAGCCTCGGTCCGATCATGGCCGATGATTTCGAGTGGTGGCAGCTGGCGGGCAGGGCAGGATGGGTGGTTGCTGATTTTCTGCGCTATCCGGATTCGTTGGACCCCGCGGAACTAGCTCCCGAGTCCACGGCTACTCCTGAATAACTCTGACGAGAAAAGCTCTGACGGCTTCCTCGTAAAAGTTCGGGTCGGCATTCCAGGAGCGCACGTGGCCGGCGCCAGAGACGCGGTGGTAGGTCACTAAATCGGGACGCTCCTCGGCGAGGGCATCACTCGTCGCGACCGGAACCGTTGGATCGTCATCGCCGTGGAACAGCAAGATCGGAAGATTGAGGTTCTGAGTCCGGCTGAGGTAATCTACCCGGCTCCAGTCGATGCCGAACCGCAGAGTTGCCAGCTGAAGGACGGCGTCAGTGACGATCCCCGGAACGCCGCTTTGATCGGCGCGAAAATCCACGGTGCTGGCAAGGTCTAGCATTGGTGCGTCAAGAATCGCCGCTTGAACCAGGCTCGCGTATTGGGGTCGTTCGAGAGTGGCCATGAGACAATGCCGCCGCCCATGCTAAAGCCGATGAGAACAAAGCGCTGTGCGCCCTGACGTTGCGCGTAGTCGATTGCCGCGGCCACGTCCTGCCACTCTGACTCGCCGTAGGCATAGCGACTGTTGCCCGCCGGGGGGTACTCCGGGTCATTGCGGTAGGTAATGTTGAGAATGGGTAGGTCCAGTTCGTGGACCACCGGGATCATTCTGAGAGCTTCCTCCCGGGTTGAGCCTTTGCCATGAACAAAGATGGCCCAAACCCTCCCGCTGCCTGGCAAAAACCAAGCCGGAAAGTCGCCGAGCGGTCCCGGAATTTGAACCTCCTGATAGGCGATCTCATGGGTGCTGAGGGGGTTACCGCGAAAGACAAAGCTGTCGGTCCTTGCTGTCTGGCCAGCTGTCGGCCTTTGGCCGATAACAAAGAGCTCGCGCCGAACCGTATCGCCCTGAACTTCGAGAATGGCGCCGAATCGCGCGTAGCCACCGGGCCACTGCAGGCCAAAGAGTCCCTCGCGGCCAAGGTCTCCAGTTTCAGCATCCCGGGTCGGCCTGTGGGTAATGGTGGTGTCCGAGACATCGACAACGAGGACGTTGGGCGGGTCCGCCGCTTCTTCTCTGGCGAAGGCGCCAGCATGCAATCGGTCTGAGTAAAGCCAGAGTCCGGCGGACAGCAGAGCGAGGATGACAACCGCAACGGTGGCCACGATGCGCCACGGATGGGCTTTGATCACTTGGAAATGCCGCCAATGCGGCTTCGCTGGTTCGCTGTGAGCCTTGCCGGTTCGATCCGCAACCTTGGCCGCTTCGCAACTTTCCTCATTTTGGAGACGAATTATGCAGCGGCTAAAACCGGAAGGTCGGGAAGGGAGATGAACCTACTTCGCGACGGCGCGGTACCGTTTGACGAAGCTCTCCAGGCGGTGCATGGCCTCTTTCAGCAGGTCGTAATCTTGGGCGTAGCAAATCCGGACGTGTCCTTGGCCGCCCTCGCCGAAGGCGGAACCCGGTACCACCGCGACCTTTTCTTCCAGCAACAACTTCTCAGCAAATTGCTCATCGTCTAGGCCGCTGCTGGTGACCTTTGGAAAGGCGTAGAAGGCGCCCTGGGGCTCAACCAGTTCGAGGTCCATGTCCGTGCAGGCTTGGATGACCAGTTGCCGGCGCCGAGCGTACTCGCCGATCATGCCCTGGGCGTCTTCCTCGCCGTTTCTCAAGGCCTCGAGGCCGGCGTATTGAGCGGCCGTCGGGGCAGACATCATGATGTACTGGTGGACCTTCATCATTGCATCGATCACTGCTGGCGTGGCGCACACCCAGCCCAACCGCCAGCCGGTCATCGCATAAGTTTTCGAGAAGCCGCCCAATAAGATCGTGCGCTCTTTCATGCCTCGTAGAGATGAGAAGCAAACGTGCTCGACCCCATAGATCAATCGGTCATAAATTTCATCCGAGATGACGAACAAGTCGTGTCTCTCGACCACCTTGGCGATTGCCTCGAGACTGGTGCGGTCCATCACGGCTCCGGTTGGATTGGCAGGGTAGCCGAGCAGAAGCACTTTGGTTCTGTTGGTGATTTTGGCCTCCAGGTCGTCGGCGTCGAGGCGGAAGCCATTTGCCGCGGGAGTGGGCACTGAAACGAACACGCCCCCGGCAAAGACGACGGTTGGCATGTAGGCGACATAGGCGGGATCAGTAGAAATTACCTCGTCCCCTTGATCGAGAAGCGCCTGAGTTGCCAGGTTGAGCCCCTCGCTCACACCGGTCGTCAGGATGATTTCGTTGTCCGGGTCAAATGTCACCCCATACAGTCGCGCTAGATGCTCTGAGGTTGCTTGACGCAGCTCAGGTAGGCCGTGGTTGGAGGTGTAGGCGGTTAAGCCCTCATCGATTGAACGGATAGCTGCTTCGCGGACGAGGCTTGGAGTGCTGAAATCCGGCTCGCCAACGCCGAGCGAGATCACGCCCTCGGTTGAGGCAATCAGCTCGAAAAAACGGCGTATGCCTGAGGAAGACACACTGTCCAGGCGCTGTGAGATCGAGCCTCGGCGGGTTGAAGAGTCTGAGGGCATTAACCGAGTATACGAGTAATCAGCTTTTCGAGGCTAGCTCATGTACTCGTCCAGTAGATGCCGGACACTTACCTCCTCTCGGTGAATGCTAGCAGCCACTCTTGCGGCGTTAGATGGCCAAGGGCCTGATCGGGCCGGTAAGTGTTGTAACGCTGCTCCTGTTGGAGCAGCTGGGTTCTCAGTTGGCTGAGCGAGTCGGGTGGGTCAACCAACTGGTAAAGCTCCTCTTTGTGGGTGCGCTGGGCTCGTTCCAGGCAGCCGTTGAGCTTGGGGGAGCGTGGTGGCAGCACAAAAAGCCGCAGCCCCTTCTGCTCACAGGCGGCCTCAAACTCGGCCCTGAACTCAGAGCCACCGTCCACCTGGATCGCCTTCACCGGACCCGGCATACGCTCGATGACCGTATCGAGGAAGTCGCGCGCCGTGCCGGCGGTAGCGCGGCCGTAGACACCCAAGACGTCCCAGCGGCTGACAATATCACGCGCCGAGAAGTGCTTGTAGGCATGGGTAATACCGGTCCAGCGCACGTCGGCGCTGTCCACCTGAACCAGATCTCCCGGCGCCTTGACGACGTAGTCTTTGGGCTTACGCACGGCATAGGGCCGCACCTGAGGCCGAGAGACGATGCAAGGGTCCTTCAGACTCGCAGGCCCCAGTTTGCCTTGGCGTCTGAGCCGGCTGAGGATGCGGCCCACCATCGAGACCGAGATAGTGGACCCCTTGGCGTCTGAGGATCGGCTGTAGCTTGTCTTTGCCCCAGACGGGATTGTCTTGGCGCAGGCGTAGCACCGCTGCTTCGAACTCTAGGCTCCAAGTCGGCTTGCGGACCTGGTGTGGCCTATGGCTGCGGTCTTGCAGACCCCGCGGACCCTGGAGCCGGTAGCACTCTAGCCACTGGTAAAGGGTTGAGCGGCTGCGTCCAAAGCGTCTTGCCGTCAGACTCACCTTCTCGCCGTGATCCTTGTGCCACTCAACAGCCCTGAGGCGCGCCTTCGCCTCACGTGATAGTCGTGGCTCCTCCCTGCCTTCCTGCGCTCCCTCTGGGAGGAGACGAGCCAGGGTTGGACCGCCTGGGATGATCGACCCGTACGTCTGCATTGGGACTCCGTATCGTCCCCGCCTTCTCATCATTGTCGTGTACGGCATCTTTCTGAACGAGATCAGCGAGGCTGCTACTCGGGATAAAGGGAAGGTTAAAGGTCTGGTCGCTGCTCGTGCCAGGAGGTGGCCTGCTCATAGGCATGGGCGACACGCAGAATCGTCATCTCGTCGAAGGGCTTGGAGACGATCTGGAGGCCGACCGGCAATTGCTTCCCATCATCGGCGGCAAAACCGCAAGGTACTGATATGCCCGGCAGTCCGGCGATGTTCACCGGAAGCGTGAAAATGTCATTGAGATACATCTCATAAGGGTCGTCGGTTTTCTGGCCCAGCTTGAAAGCGGGTGTTGGTGTCACCGGCGTAAGAATCGCGTCGTATCGTTCGAACGCGGCATCAAACTCGCGCCGAATCAAGGTGCGAACCTGCTGGGCCTTGAGATAGTAGGCATCGTAATAGCCGGTGGATAGGGCATATGTGCCGAGCATAATCCGGCGCTTGACCTCTTCACCGAATCCCTCTTGGCGGGTCCGTTCCATGTTCTCCCACATCGAAGCGCCCTCTTGATAGGAGTAGCCGTACTTGACGCCGTCATAGCGCGCCAGGTTTGCTGAAGCTTCTGAGGGTGCGATGACGTAATACACGGCCAGCGCCGCCTCTGTACTTGGTAGGGACAGGTCGAAATCGATCTCAGCCCCGAGGCCTGCGACTTCGTCTATTGCTTTGAGGATTGCCGACCGCACGCCGGGGTCAAGTTGGTCGGGGAGATATTCTCGGGGAACGCCAATTCGTAAGCCTTTTAAGTCACCGTTCAGGCCGGCTCTGAAGTCTGGCACTTGCAGAGGGGCGGAGGACGCATCACGGCTATCGTGGCCTGAAATTTCCTGCAGCACGAGCGCGGCATCTTCGACACTGCGGGTTAGCGGTCCGACCTGGTCCAGGGAACTGGCGAAGGCGATGAGCCCAAATCGGCTTACGCGCCCATAAGTCGGTTTGAGGCCGACCACGCCGCACAGTGCCGCTGGTTGACGAATCGAGCCTCCGGTATCAGAGCCGAGCGCGAAAAGACATTCGCCAGCCGCGGTGGCAGCGGCGGAGCCGCCTGACGAGCCGCCGGGTACGCGATCCAGGTCCCAGGGGTTGTGCGAGGGAAAGAAAGCCGAATTCTCGGTTGAAGAGCCCATGGCGAACTCGTCCATGTTGGACTTCCCGACCATGATGCTGCCCGCGGCAGCGAGTTTTTCAACGACGTGTGCATCGTAGGGCGGCACGAAGTTTTCCAGCATCCGCGACGAACAGGTGGTCCGTACTCCTTGCGTGCAGAGGATGTCCTTTAGGCAAACGGGGATACCAGTGAGAGGACCGCCGTTTCCTCCGGCGATTCTCTTGTCGGCCTGATTGGCCGCGGCGATCGCTGAATCGGGAGTCAGCGTGACGTAGGAACGAACCCGCGGGTCCACGGCTTCGATCCGATCAATGACGGATTGCGTAAGCTGCGCAGAGCTGATTTCACGGCGCTGGAGAAGTCGATGTGCCTCGGTGATTGTAAGGTTAAAGAGCTCTGCCAAGCGTCATTCTTCGAGTACGGCACGAACCCGCAGATAGCCATCCTGCGAGCTTGGTGCATTTTGAAGCACGTCTTCCTGTCGCAAGGACGTTCTCGGTTGATCGGGTGAAATTACGCTCTCTAGAGCGAGCGTATGGGTTGTTGGAGGTAGCTCAGCAGTGTCAATGTGGCTCAGGGTATCGAAGTGGTCAAGGATTTGGGAAAGCTGCTGCTGAAACTTGCTGACGTCCTCTTCAGAGACGCCGACGCGGGCAAGTCTCGCCACATGCAGCACTTCTTCTCGGGAAAGAGCCATGCCTTCTTTATTTTGCGTAGATAACAGGACTGGATGCTGCCCGGAGTATAGCACCCGGCTTACCTCGGCTGCTACGATGGAATACGGTGGTGTGGGGGTAGAGAGACGGTTTGACGAATGCAATAGCCAGTGAGGCGAAGGGCCTCGACCAGGTCGCCCTGGGAAACCCGAGTTTTGTCTGGCGGTCCGGGCAAGAGCGCCGGCTGGAAATGATCCGTCGTTACGCCGCGCTGGAAGGGGCTACCTTCCTCGACATCGGCTGTGGCCTCGGTGCGTACGTGAAGCGCATCAGTGATTTCTCGGACCACACTTTTGGCTGTGACATTGATATAGGGCGGGTTGCCCAGGCCGCTAGCGCGGGAGTTGGTGGACTTTGTGCGGCTGTTAGCGAGTCATTGCCGTTCGCCGATGGATCCTTCGATGCAATCTTGCTCAACGAAGTCATTGAGCATGTCAACGATGATCGCGCAACGATTCTCGAGGCGCTACGGGTGACGAAACCCGGCGGCAGGGTGGTGATTTTTGCGCCCAACCGCTTTTATCCCTTCGAGACGCATGGAATCTACATCGGTAAACGGTACGTTTTTGGCAACATTCCCCTCGTGAACTACCTGCCCAATCCTTTGCGCGCTCGTCTGGTGCCGCACGCTCGTGCCTATACGCGATCGGGCCTTCTGCGAATAACTGATGGTTTGCCGGCCAAATGGATCGATTGGAGAGTCGTCTACCCTGGGTTTGATAACGTGGTGGCTCGTAAAGAGGTTTTGGGGCGAGCCCTGCAGAGAATCGCCTATGCCCTAGAGAAGACGTGGTTCAAGCGAACGGGCTTGTCCCACCTTCTGATCCTGGAAAGGACCTGATCTACCGGTCCCTCTGAACATGGCCAAACAGAGTAAGAACGATCCCTGGGAGACACGGCGACAGTACGCAAGGCGGAACGCGAAGCTCAAAAAAGGTAGCCGCGGTAATGGCGGGAAAGGTGGCGGAGCGCCCACCTGGCTCAAGGCCGTTCTGGTTATCGGGGCATTTGGTTTCGTTGCACTGTTTGTCGTGGCTATTGCCACCGTGGTTGTTTACCGCAATTACGCCGATGATCTGGTTGCCCCCGACGAGCTGGCGATCAACGAACCGTCCCAAGGGGCCAGAATCCTCGACCGCAATGGCATCCTGCTCTACGAATACGTCGATGACCGCGCCGGCCTCCGGCGCCTTGTTGGTCTCGAAGATGTATCAGACGCGTTTCTGGCCGCAACAATCGCCACTGAAGACGACAATTTCTTTACGAATCCAGGCGTGAACGTACGTGGATTGGCTCGTGCCGCCTGGGAAAACAGCCCGTTTTCGGGAACCGAGATTTTTAGTGGGTCCGGTGGGAGCTCGATCACTCAGCAGCTAGTCAAGAACGTCTACATCGAGGAAGAGGAGCGCCAAAAGCGCTCGATCAGCCGCAAGATCAAAGAAACGGTGTTTGCGATTGAGCTGACGCAGCGCTATGACAAGGACCGAATTCTAGAGTGGTACGTCAACCAGATTAGCTATGGCGGCGTTTACAACGGTGTCGAGGCCGCGGCGCAGGGATATTTTGGTAAGAGTGCGGCGGAACTCACCCTAGCAGAGGCTGCGTTACTGGCCGGGATCCCGCAATCGCCGGCGACGTACAACCCGATCAATAACCCGGATGCCGCGAAAGCCCGCCGCGACGAGATTCTCGACCTGATGGAGAGAAACGGGACGATTCAGATCGGCGAGGGCGAATTTTACGAAGTTACAGCCGAGGACCTAGCGGCCGCTCGCGCCGAGCCCATAGAGATCGTAATCAGGCGTTTTCCGATTGAGGCGCCCCACTTTGTTCTCGAATACATACAGCCGCAGCTCGAGGCACTATTCGGTTTCGAAGCTCTGCTCAGCGATGGTCTGGTGGTTGTAACGACACTCGACCTCGAATTTCAACTAGAGGCGACGGCGATCATGGAGTCGTGGATTAGCGAATTTGAGGAGACATCAAACAGCCGTAACGGCGCCATGATGATCATTGATCCAACCACCGGTGAAATTCTGACGATGATTGGCAGCCGTGACTACTTTCGTGAGGACATCGAGGGCAAGAACAACAATGTAACGGCGTGCAATTCGCCGGGGTCGTCCTTCAAACCGTTCGCCTATTTGACCACGTTCTTGGAACTGGGTTGGGGTCCGGGAACCGTGATTTTGGATACGCCGTTTGAGTACGAAGAGATCGACGGAACGATATTCGAACCTTCCAATCCGTCGCATGATTTCTCCGGTCCAGTCACCATCCGCAATGCGCTGGGGAGTTCGCTCAATATTCCGGCTAACAAGGCGGCCTTGGCGGTTGGACCTTCAGCAATTGTTGAACAAGCCCGCGCCCTGGGCTTCCTGGATACGTTTCGGGTCACGGCTGAAGGCGGCTGCTCCGTCGGCGCCGGCTACGGCCCGGCAATTGCAACCGGCGGTGTTGGAGTCACTCTAGAGGAAATGGTGTTTGGCTTTAGCGTGTTCGCTAACGAAGGTGTCCTGCGAGGACAACAAGTTCCTGCCGGTCAGGCCCGCCGCCCCAACGAGCGCTCTATTGACCCGATTTCGATCTTGTCCGTGGTGGACGCCCAGGGAGTCGTTTTGCTGGATGTGGAAACTTTGCGAGCCGAGGAACTGGTAGTACCAGCGGCTCACACCTATCTCATTACCGACATCCTGAGTGACGCTCAAGCCCAGTGCCAGACGTTTGGCTGCGGCGGTATCACGATCCCAGGCATGAAGGCTGGCGTCAAAACCGGAACCAGCGAGCCGTTCGATCCGGAAGGTCCCAACGCAGGCAAAATCGGTGAGACTTGGGCCTTCGGCTACACTCCGGACATTGTGGTGGGCATGTGGGCCGGCAACGCGGACAACTCACCGATCGTCAACATTTTCAGCACAACGATCTCCTTCCGCACGATGAAGGATGTTCTTCTTGCTGCCTACGACGGCGGCCCGGCAACAGCATTTGACCGGCCAGCGGGCTTGGTGGAGGGGACGGTATGTGTACCGTCAGGGATGAAGCCTACCCCGCTCTGCGGCCGCACCTCTGAGGATCTTTTTGTAGCCGACAGTTTGCCGGAGGAGGAAGACACCTGGTGGCAGCGGGTCCGAATCGATGCCCGCAATGGACTGTTGGCACGACCAGCAACACCCAGCCAGTTTGTCCGGCAGGAGATCATGCTGGTCCTTCCAGATGAACTGCTCGAAACAGAAGAAGACCGAAAGACGGCTGAGGAGTGGGCCGAGGCGCTGGAGCTGCCGCTGGCACCGACCGAAACCAGCAACCTGAGCGCATCGGTGGATTTGGCGGCGATGATCTTCTCGCCATCGACCGGTGCCAGACTCTCGGGCGTGGTGCCCATAAGCGGGCGGGCGTCGTCTAGCGGATTTGAGCGATATCGCGTCGAATTCGGTCGAGGGACATCTCCGAACTCGTGGACCAGGCTGATCGATCGTGAAGATGAGGTAGAGTCCGGCACTTTGGCGATATGGAACGTGACAAACCTGCCCTCTGGGTTCTACACGCTCCGCCTGGTCGTCGAGGACAGCCGGCGTGGCGATATCAGTTTCAGCGTAATTGTTCTAGTCAACGAGGAGTCTAGCTCGGACTAGAGGCTCTACTCTTGTGGTGGCGTTCCAAGGCTTGAAATCACCAATCTGAAGGAAGAGTTAGGCCGCCGCGGCTAGTGCGCCCACGCGCAGTCGCGGCGTTTAAGCGAGGAGACAGTTTCGAATGACCTCTGCCAGCGAGCACTTCGACCTCATTGTCATCGGTTCGGGAGCTGCCGGCAGCTCCTGCTGGTTTGCGGCGCGGGCAGCTGGCAAAAGTGTGGCGGTTTTTGAGGAGGATGCGTTGGGCGGCGAGTGCGCCAACTTCGCTTGCGTCCCGACCAAGGCGCTGCTCCACGCCGCCGAAGTACTGGACACGATCAATGATGCAGCGCGCTTTGGCATTGAGGTAGGACCGGTTTCATTCGATTACAAGAGGGTCAACGCCTGGAAAACCGCCGTTCTCTCCGAAACCGGGGCGGCCCTAGGCGAGGGCCCCTACGAGGAGGCCGGCGTTGCACTTTTTCGCGATCGGGCACGGTTTGTGTCGAGCGGGGAGATTGAGGCTGGCGGCAAGCGATTCACGGCTGAAAAATTCCTAATCGCCACCGGAGCCGGCCCATCCGTACCGCCGATTCCTGGGCTGGCGGAAGCAGGCTATCTTGATTTCCATGGAGCCATTGAGATCGAGTCGCTGCCAGGATCAGTCTTCATCCTTGGGGGCGGCGCGGTTGGCTGCGAATTCAGCCAGCTCTTTTCCAGTTTCGCAGCCGAAGTCGACCTCGCCGATCTAGTGGATCGCCTGCTTCCTCGTGAGGATGCCGAGGCGGGAACCTTGATCGCTGAGACGTTCGAGCAACGAGGCGTGAAGGTCATGCTGAGCGCCGCGGTTACCTCGGTGGGCCTCGAAGACGGCAAACGACGAGTCACCCTTAATGTTGATGGCCGGGAGCATTCGCTTCTGGTCGATCAAGTGCTGGTGGCAAGCGGAAAAAGGCCGAATATGGATATTGGCTTGGATGCCGCGGCTGTTAACCATGACGCCCTTGGAATTGGGGTTGATGAAGGGATGCGGACCTCGAATCCCAACATCTTCGCCGCGGGCGACGTGGTTGGTCCGTATCGCCTGACTCACGCGGCTTCCTACCAGGGCCAAGTTGCATTTAGCAACATGTTTGGCGGCGGGAACCGCAGCGTTGACTACCGCGCCATGCCGCGCTGCGTTTTTACGACCCCAGAAGTGGCAGCGGTGGGTCTCACACAGGAAGAAGCCCGCGATCAGCTTGGCGGCGTGAGGGTCGGAATGGCGAACATTTTCGACAACGACCGCGGCCTCACCTCGGGTCAAAGATCGGGTTTCGTCAAGGTTCTGACGGACGATGACGGGCGTTTGGTGGGTGGTGTCGCGGTGGCGCCGCGGGCCGGCGATTTCATGCACGAATTGGCTTTGGCGGTGGCGCTTGGCGCCTCAAGCCGCGACGTTGCGTCCGCGATCCATGCCTTCCCAACTTTCTCCGAGGCACTGGCGGCAGCTTGTGCCGCGGTCGCAACTGATTA
This sequence comes from Dehalococcoidia bacterium, assembly GCA_965219205.1. Taxonomy (GTDB): domain Bacteria; phylum Chloroflexota; class Dehalococcoidia; order DSTF01; family WHTK01; genus WHTK01. The sequence continues at coordinate 656,350 of CBDCMQ010000009.1, read as the reverse complement.
GGTCCTACTCTCCGAGCTCGGACAAGGCTTGATCGAGCTGCTCGACACTGGTCAGGCTGCCGACGATAGCAACGAAGTGACCGAGCGAATCACTTAGGCGGCGTAGTTCGTCGATCTTGGGTCCGATTGGATTGACGGCGGCCGGATTTCCAGCCTGACCAGCATATAGGTTGGTAAAGGCAAAGTAGGCTTGGTTGATTTTTCGAATGTTGACGCCTCGTGCGGCTAGTTCCTGCCGTCGTTCTTCCATCAAGGCTTCGGCCTCGTCGATCAACCCCTCCGCGAGAAGGATTTCAACTTCGCCACGCAAGCGGCGTAGCTCGGCGCCGACGTCGATATCTGGCGCTGGAGCGGATGGCGTTGCAGGTTCGCTGATGGCGGGTAGTAGAGGCCAGCGTTCCACGACATTTGCAGCAATTTCGTGGGCCACGAGGTCAGCGACAGTCTCGTTCATCGTTCGAAGGTCATTGTTGTCGTTGTAGTTAAAGCCCAGGGGCCGGAAGAAGAGGTAATTGTGGACCCATTCATGAGTGGCGACCTCAACTATCCGGCGATAATTCGAGCTGTAGTTGAGGATTGTCGGATAGGCGCCGATGCCGCCGGTGGGAAACGCCCTGGCCGAAAGATTATCGACCGCATGCAGATCCACCTCAATCTTCTCAACCTCCTCAGCGCTTAGGTCCTCACGCAGAAGCTTTGCTTCTTGGAGGATGATGCGGTCTCTGGGTGAGATCGCCAGCGACCGGGGTGAGTCCGTGAACTCGAAATCTACCGGTGGCCAAATGATTTCCGGCAGGATGAGCAGCGAGCGGGTTAGACCTTGGTCCTTGAGCACCCTGCTGATCCGGCTTTCTATGGTTGCTTCAACCCGGTTTTCCAGGCGGTCGCGTTCGCGACGCAGGTCTCGCAGCCCTTCAGCCCCCTGGGTTGAGAGCGTCGGCCCGCGGTCCAGGTCATCGATCTGTCGGGTCAGTTCGAGGAATCGATTGATGTCGGCGTTCTGCTGGTCCAGATCGCGGCTAGATCGGAAGATGCTGCCCAGCTCATAGAGCCATTTGCTGGGTAGGTTGCGTGCTTCCCAGGCGGCGATGTTGTATTCGTTCTTGCCGGCTCGAATGTCGAACGTCGTATCGATCCGGATGGCGACGAGGGTTGCGAATCCAAACAGCATGATGAGGACGAGGAGGGCGAGACGCCGGGCCAGAGGCCAGCTGGATGGGATTCGCGGGCGGTGTGCCATGAAATCACCGTACAAGCAGGGCATCACGGTCGGCAAGTGAGCGAGCGAGAGGGCGGAGAGCCGATGCTATAATCGCCGGAGTATGGCGGAACGGTTGGCGGCTGCGAGGTCCGCCCTGGGGGGAGGGGACGATGCTGAGAACGCCGCAGAGAGTTCGCGCGCTGGTCTCGGCGTTCGCCTGATTGCTTACTTAATCGACAGCATATTCCTGTTCGGCTTCACGGCGGTTTTTGCGACTATCGCCGGGCTGACGGTGTTTGTCAGCAGCAACTTTGGCAACGAAAATCCTAGTGACGGTGCTTTTCTGGCTCTGGTCGTAATTCTGTTGGCAGCGATGCCGAGCTGGATAACGCTCAATTTGCTGTTGCTGCGATTTCGTTCGCAAACCTTGGGTCAGTACGTGCTCGGGCTCAGCGTGATCCGCGAAGATGGCGGCCCGACCGCGGTTCGTCAGCTTTGCTTCTACTTCGCAGCGCTGCATCCTTTGGGATTTCACCCTATATTCGCGCTTCTTTGGGCCTTGGTCGCCTGGGAGAGCGTTGTGTTGGCTACCAGCACCGTGCTCTTTATCGCCTCTTTGGTGCTGGCTTTGCTCTGCATCTTCGGCCCTCTGGCCAACCTGTTTTTCGCGGCCTTGGACGGGCGGAGCCGGGGGGTGCACGACCGGCTTGCTGGTCTGGTTTTGGTTCGAATGACCGATGACTGAAAGAAGCGGCCTCACCGGCTTCTTGCTTTTGCTGATGACCACTATTACCTTGATTGCCCTTACCGGGTTTCAGGTTACGAGCGAGACGGCCGGCACGCGCCTCCTTGGGCGGCTTGGCGTTGCATTGATTGAAATCGACCTCTGGCTACCGGTTCATCAGGAAGAATTGCAGTTGTTGGCGAGGGACAAACCGGAGCGTGAATTGGAAATGAGCGATTTGCCAATCCAGGTTGCCATTCCGTCCGCCCTGGTTTTAGACGCCGATGAGGTTTTTCTGCGGTCATTGATCAGTGATGCTATGGGATCAACCCTGTACCGAAATGGGACAGGTGGATTCGTGACTGGTGAAGGGGAGGGAGCAAGCCTGGGCTTGAGTGAGCCAATCCGTTGGGTTGTGTCTTTGCTTGGTTCCAGCACGCACGGATTCTGGCAAATCGTCCTGCCTTTAACGGCACTCCTGCTCGCGGCAATCCTGGCTGCTGTTCTGACTTCGGGTGGCGCACCGCTGCCTTCGATTGCTGTCGGAGCGACGGCCGCGGCCGGCATCTCTCTCCTTGGTTGGCTCTTGATGGAACTTGGAAACTCTTCGGCCGGCAGCGCCTTGAATCAGGAGACCTTTCTTATCCTGCGCGATGGATTTTGGATCGGCGTTCGCAACGGTGCCGCCGTGGCGCTTGCCGCCGGGGTCCTGCTGCTTTTGGTGCGCATTCTGAGCCCGGCTAGCGGTCAGCAATTTGAATATGAGCCGGCGCTCGAACTGCCTGAAGAGCCATTCGGCTAAAGGTGCGGATCCAAACCGGGCAAGAGTAATGCCAGAGGCGCGCCGCTGAGCTGGAAGCTTAACGTACAATTCGCTCAAGAGCCGTGTGTCCATCAGAGCAAGGAGCAAGCAGTGGAAATTGGCATTGGTCTGGATTCCAGCCTGGGCCTGAGCTATGAGGAACAAGCCCAGATGTCCGCGGAGGCTGCTCGGCTGGGGTATACGAGCATTTGGACGCCGGAAAGCAACGGTGAAGACTCCTTCCAGCTTTGCGCTCTGCGATGGGCGGCAACCAGGGATGTGGTATCGGGCGGCCTTGGCACTGGTATCGGCGTCTCGCCGGTTGCATTGCGGACACCAATTGGCTTTGCGATGAGCGCCGGCACACTGAGCATGATGACCGGGGGCCGGTTCATTCTTGGCGTCGGCAGCGGTGGCGCCCACATGGGCGAATACCGCCGGGTTTGGGGTCTTGGGGAAACTTCGGCTCTTCAGCTCATGCGCGACTACGTGACAACAATTCGCTCTCTGGTCGGCGGAGAAACGGTCGACTACGAAGGAAACTCGTTCAAGCTTCACGGGGCAAGCCTGGGCATCAAACCGCCGCCACGGACCCCGGTTTATCTTGCGGCGCTTGGTCCAGAGATGCTTCGTTTGGGCGGTGAGGTAGCGGATGGAATCTCGCTCAACTGGTGCTCCGCAGACCAGATTGCCTGGAGCCGGGAGATGGTGGACCAAGGGGCCACTCGCGCGGGCCGCGATCCCTCTCAAGTGAAGATTGCGGAGTATATCCGGATTTGCGTTGATGACGACCTCGAGGCAGCTCGCCATGCCTATACGCGCTCAATTATGGGATATGCGCTGGGACCGCTGGGCGCAAAGCCAAGGAGCTACCGTGCCCACTTTGAGCGGATGGGTTTCGCCAGCGATCTGGCGCGTATTGACGAACTTCGCTCGAGGAATGCTCCAAGCGAAGCGATAGTGGACGCTTTCCCAGAGGCGCTCCTGCGTCACGTTGGCTACTACGGCCCGGCAGCTGGAGCGGCCGAAGCTTTTAAGAGTTTTTCAAAGGGACTGGACACCGCAATCGTCCGAGTTGTGGCCGCTCGTCCTGGAGTCGATTCAACCCGAGCCGTAATGGAGGCTTGCAAACCGGCATCGGTGAATGCTGCGAAGTAGGGTGTGGCCGTGGCGGAGCCACTGGTGATTTCCTGAGATGAAGCCGTGTCTGGAGCAAAATGCGGGGCGCCTTGAGCGCGCACGAGCGGGCGACGTTGCCGCTTTCAACGACCTTGTCCTCGATCACCAAGGATTGGTGTTCAGTCTTTGCCTAAGAATGATCGGCCAAAAGCAAGCGGCCGAGGACGCGACACAGGAGGCCTTTATCGCGGCGTGGCGCAATTTGAAAACCCTGCGTGGTGATGCTTTTCGGCCCTGGCTGATGAGAATTGCTGCCAACGCCTGCACCGATGAGCTGAGGCGTCGGGGGCGCAGACCGTCGTCATCGCTGGACTCGGCCCTCGAAGAGGGGGTTCCGGAGCCCGCTGGCAGCGAACCATTGCCTGAATCGATGCTTCTTCAAGATGAGCTGCGCCATCAGGTGGAGGAGGCGCTACAGCAATTGCCGGCGGAGCAGCGCATGGCGGTGGTCTTGAGCGATTTGCACGGCTTTGATTATGCCGAGGTGGCAGAGATAACGAAAACTTCACTCGGGACCGTGAAATCGCGAATTTCTCGAGGCAGAACCCGTCTGCGCGCCGAGCTGCTCAAAGATCCGGAACTTTTGTCGACTCAGCGGCGTCATGGAGTGTAGAGGCCAGCATGCTTTGGTTTAGACGACGCGCTCATCCAATAGAAGACGAAATCTCGGCTTTTCTGGACGGAGAGCTGGGGAACTCGCGCTCAGTTGAGCTGTCGGCGCATTTCGGGACCTGTGCAAGCTGCCGCGCAACTTTAGAAGATTTTCGTTCGGTTGAGTCGCTTGTGGCGCGGCTCCCGATTGCCGATGCTCCGCGCTCTTTCGCCCTAACGGCGGAGATGGCCGGTGTGTCAGCCGGTCAGAAGCAGGCCCGCCGGATGAGCATGGCCCTCGCGCCCGCCGTAGCGCTTACCATTCTAGTGGCATTGCTGGCCGTAGATCTTGGCGGCTTGTCGGATAACGAGTCTAGCGATCAATCCAGCCGCGGCCCGGCCGTTGGCTCTCAAACGATGGCGGCGGATGCCGACGATGGAACCGACGCGGCCACCGTCGCCGAAGCAGGCGAAGATGGTGATTCTGCGGCGACATCCGAGCTGGCACCCGAAGCTCCAACCACTGCCGATACTGAAGCTGGTCGGGCGGCGCCGGCGCCGGCAGCAGCGGGAGAGTCAATTGGGGAAGCTGAAGCTAATCCTTTGGCGTCTGAGCCGGCGAGTGATGAGGGTGGGGATGGAACTAACTGGCTTAGGCTCCTGGAAATTGGCGCCGCGCTGGCCGTTGGCGCATCGCTGTGGGTTTTTGTGGTTTCTCGCCGAGTGAGAAGAGCGGGGTGACCTCCTCCTTCATGCAGCGCGCATTGGCGCTCTCCCGGGAGGCCGCGGGAAGGGTCAGTCCAAACCCGGCCGTCGGTGCTGTTTTGGTCAGCGACGGTGAGGTGGTCGGGGATGGTTTTACTCAGCCACCAGGTGGCGCGCATGCTGAGATCGTTGCTTTGGAGTCCGCGGGCAACGCGGCCCGGGGCGCGACGATGTACGTGACGCTCGAGCCTTGCAGCCACTATGGGCGCACTCCGCCATGTGTCGACGCTCTGGTCACCGCAGGAGTCCAAAGGGTGGTATTCGCGATCGAGGACCCGGACGCTAAAGTCGACAGGCAAGGCAAGGCAAGGCTGATGGCGGCTGGGGTGGAGGTCGAGCAGGGCGATGGCGCGGACGAGGCATCCGAGCTGCTTGAAGCTCACATTAAACACCGGCGCACCGGTCTGCCGTTTGTCATTGTCAAATACGCGGCCAGCCTGGACGGCCGGATCGCCTCGGCCTCCGGCGACTCACGCTGGGTAAGCGGGCCAGAGACCTCAGCGTGGGCGCAGGCAAACCGGCCCGCCATGGACGCGATCCTGGTGGGGTCATCCACGGTTCTGGTTGACGATCCCCAGCTGACTGCCCGCCCCGAGGGTATATCGAATCCTCGGCAGCCGCTGCGCGTGGTGCTTGATAGCAGCGGCCGAATTTCCTCGGAGGCGCGGGTGCTAGCCGGTGCCGGGAGCGCGCTGGTTGTAACAACCGAACGGTCGGACGGCACCTGGCGGCGGCAGGTTGAATCGGCCGGTGCTGAAATGCTGCTCCTGCCCGTGGACCCAGCTGGCCGCGTGAGCCTGCAGGCCTTGCTTCAAGCTCTAGGCGAACGCGAGATCGTGACGCTTCTGGTCGAGGGAGGCGGAGTGGTGATTGGCTCGTTCTTCGACCAACGGCTGGTCGATAGGGTGTTCTTAGTACTAGCGCCGATAATCGTGGGCGCTGCCTCGGCTCCGTCGCCGGTCGCCGGAGTAGGAGCCCAGCGAATGACCGGCGCGGTTCAGCTGCGAAATCTGCAGGTTACCCGGCTTGGTGACGACATTCTGGTGACCGGCTATCCAATTTGGCCGCACGATCACTCTTGAAGGGAAATCCGCGCTGCTCCAAGGACGTTAGCAGGCAATCATTCTAAGGTCATACTGAACCGGTTCGGTTTGACACGTGGATCGGCTGGCTGCTAGCATCGGGATGAGTTAGTGTCGCACTGACACTAACTCATTTTTTCCACTGATGACGATGGGCAACCGGGGTGGGGCTTGTTTACAGGAATCGTTGAAGAAGTAGGCAGCGTGCGGTCGCTTTCGCCTGGCCGTCTAACAATCGACGCGAAGAAGGTCACGTGGGGCACGAATCTTGGTGACTCAATTGCGGTGAACGGATGTGACTTAACGGCGGTCTATTTTGATGAGGATGGTTTCAGTGCCAGCATCATGGAAGAAACCTATCGCCTCACCAACCTTGGCGACCTCAAGCCGGGAGATTCGGTGAACCTGGAGCGCGCCCTGACGCTTTCCGGCCGTTTGGGCGGCCACCTTTTGCGAGGGGTGATTGAGCAGACCGGGTCGCTGGCTTCCTTGACACCGCAGGAGCATTCGACAATCGCCAGATTTCTTGCACCGCCTGAGATCCTGAATTACATGATCGTGAAGGGGCCGGTCGCGGTAAACGGAGTGTCCTTGACAGTGATAGAGCGCGATGGCGAGAGCTTTTCGGTCGGCCTGATCCCCTATACCCAGGAGCAGACCAACTTGACAGGATTGAGTCCAGGCGATCGAGTAAACTTGGAATCGGATATCATCGCTCGATATGTAGAGCAACTTTTGGATGAGCGTTACCTCGGCGGATTCGAGTTGACAAAGCAAGGATAGGTTGTGACGCGAGCTACTTCCTCAGAGCACACCGAGGTGGTGAACCAAGCCTCATCGGCCAAAAGAAGACGCCGCCAGAGTGGCTTGGCGACGGTCGAGGAAGCTATCGAGGACTACAAGGCCGGCAAATTCGTGATCATTGTCGATGACGAAGATCGCGAAAATGAGGGCGATTTGACGATCGCGGCCGAATTCGTCACCCCTGAGAAGATCAACTTCATGGCGCGCTACGGCCGCGGCCTGGTTTGCATGCCAATGGCGCCTGATAGGGTCGACAAAATTGGCTTGCCTATGATGGTTAGTTCCAACAACTCGCAATTCGGAACGCCCTTTACGGTGCCGGTTGAGGCGAGGGCGGGTGTCACGACCGGAATATCCGCAGCGGACCGGGCCCGAACAGTTGAGGTGCTGATTGACCCGAGCACCACACTCGATGATCTGGTGATGCCCGGTCACCTGTTCCCATTGCGCGCCCGTGAGGGTGGCGTCTTAGTGCGTGCCGGCCAGACTGAGGCGGTGGTCGACTTGAGCAGGATGTCGGGGCTGTTTCCGGCTGGCGTGCTGTGCGAGATCATGCGCGCCGATGGCACGATGGCACGGCTGCCGGACCTCAAACGCTTTGGCCAACGCCATAGCATTCGAATCATCAGCGTCGAGCAGATCATCGCGCACCGGCAGAAGAATGAAAAACTGGTGGAACGGGTGACCGAGACCGTCCTGCCGACGGCCTACGGCAATTGGAAGGCTATCGCCTACCGTAGCCTGGTTGACCCCGATGAGCATGTGGCCCTGGCGCTGGGTGACATCAGCGGCAAAGCTCCAGTGTTGGTCCGAATGCATAGCCAGTGCGTGACCGGAGATGTCTTTCATAGCATGCGCTGCGATTGCGGGGAGCAGCTGGAGAATGCCATGCGAATGATCGCAGAAGAAGGCCGCGGGGTTGTGGTTTATATGCGACAAGAAGGTCGCGGCATTGGATTCCATAACAAACTGCGTGCATACGCTCTCCAAGATGGCGGGCTGGACACGGTCGAGGCTAACGAGGCGCTTGGGTTTGAGGCTGATAGCCGCGGTTACGGTATCGGCATGCAGATCCTTGTTGACCTCGGCCTCAGCAATATCCGAATTCTGACTAATAACCCTGAGAAGCGCGCCGGCTTAGAAGGTTACGGTTTACAGGCGGTGGAACGCGTGCCAATCGTGGTAGAGCCGAACAAATTCAACGAACGCTATCTAGCAACCAAGCGCGACAAGCTCGGTCACCGATTCGACAACGGATCGTTTGAGAGCGGCACGTCTTAACTTGGCCGAAACGCCTTCGCCGCGAATAATTACTGAGGACCTGGACGGGAGCAACCTTGCTATAGGGATTGCGGTGTCCCGCTTCAATTCGAAAATTACCGAGAGACTGTTGGCCGGCGCGATGCGGGCTCTGCCAGAAGTGAACTTACTGCCCGATCGCGTTGTAATCGCCTGGGTTCCGGGAGCCTTCGAGCTCCCGTACGCTGCCAGACGTCTGGCGGAGGGTGGCCGCCTCGATGCTGTTGTCTGCCTCGGGTGTGTGATCAAAGGCGAAACCGAACACAACGAATACATCAACCAGCAGACATCTCGTGGCATTGCGGAAGTGGCGGTTTCGACCGGAATACCGACAATATTTGGAGTCATCACGCCAAACAATCTGGAGCAGGCGCTGGCGCGGTCTGAGGACGGCACGACCAATAAGGGCTACGAGGCCGTCCTTGCCGGTGTCACCATGGCCAACCTGCGGCGACATATGGCTGGCTCTTAACCTAATTGGAGGCGCGTTCATCGGCGCCGCGGGTCGTCGCCGCGGACCGAATTTTGGCCTGTGCTAGAATTGGTCGATTCTTTGGAGGGGCTCTTGTCCGAGAATAATCAGTCGCCGGAGGCAGACGGCGACGGAGAAGAACACGATTGGCATAACGGCCAGGGCGAATCGCCGGATACCGGTGCGCTCGCAGCGTTGCATCTCGCCCACCGGGCGATCGCAAAGTTCCCAGAACTAACAAAACGCTATCAGAAGTTCATCGGCACCGCTGCGGTAGTCTCCTCGGCGCTGATCGTTTTGTCCAGCATCGCGGTTTCCAAGCGTCTCAACCACGGTGAGTCACCGGACAAGATCCTTGAAGAAATCACCCCGGACGAGATTGAGAACGCTGGCCGAGACAAGCCCGCGCCACCGAAAAAAGAAAAGAAGCGTTCGCGGCTACAGCATTAAATAATTCGGAACCTTGCAAAACCAGCACATTCGTGCTAGTTATCTAACATGGCACGGCGGATTCTTCATATCGACCTCGACGCCTTTTTTCGTGGCGGTGGAGTTGCTTAGCCGGCCCGAATTGCGCGGCAAGGCGGTCATCGTCGGCGGCGATCCAGACGGCCGCGGTGTCGTATCCACGGCCTCATATGAAGCGCGTGTTTTCGGTGTAAGTTCCGGCATGGCGCTGCGGACCGCCAAACGCCTGGCGCCTCAGGCGATCTTTCTGCGCGGAGATTTCAAGAAATATTCATCTCTTTCCAAAGAATTCCACGCGATCTTGGAGGACTTCACACCCCTGGTTGAGTCGGGTGGTCTGGACGAAGCCTACCTGGACATAACGGGATGTGAGCTGATAATCGGAGAGCCTTTGGCGGCCGCCGAAACTATCCGCCGGCGGGTTCGTGAGGAAACCGGTCTGGCGGCATCGGTGGGAATCGCCGGTAGCAAGCTCGTGGCGAAAGTGGCCTCGGACCGTGCCAAACCGGGTGGGGTTCTGGAAGTAGGCGAGGGAAAAGAGGCCGCGTTTCTGGCGCCCCTGCCGCTGCGAGCTTTGCCGATGCTCGGACCGAGCATGGAAAGGCGGCTTCAGCAAATCGGGCTCAGTACGATTGGTCAGTTGGCCGCGCTGACTTCGCCGGCTTTGGACCGGTTGCTTGGCCGCCAGGGCGGCAGCATCGGCCAGAGGGCGAGGGGCATTGATTCTTCACCTGTTGGCGGTGGCGGCGGGCGGAAATCTGTGAGCCGCGAGGGCACATTCAACGAGGATATCTCCAGTAACACAAAGCTTAGCTCGGTGCTGCGAGCCTTTAGCGAGAGCGTTGGCTCGCAGTTGCGTGAACGAAATTGGCGGACGAGGACCGTTAGCCTCAAGCTCCGGCTTGTTGACTTCACCACGATTTCAAGGAGTGTCACACTAAGCCGGCCAGCAAACTCCGATGATGCAATTTACGACGCGGCGGCTGCCCTGCTCACCAAGGCAAGGGTGGCAGACGGGCGCCCAGTGCGATTGATTGGCGTTGGCGCGACGAACCTGGTCGGTGACAGCCGCCAACTTAGCCTGGTCCATGGTGTCGATGAGCGGCAGGAATCGATCAGCGCTGCCATTGATAAGATGCGCAACAAGTACGGGCGACGAAGTTTGCAAACCGGCCGGACGGCGTTCCAGGGTCCTGCTGACGACGGAGAAAGTCTGGCCGAGCCAAGGACAGGATTATCGTCTCAGATCGAATATGGGCACGCCGGTGACGGGTTTGAGCTAGAATAGGCTAGGCTCGGGCTCGATCGTGAGTGTGGTGTGACTCAGCAAGCTCAGACTTCACAAGTGACAGGCGGCGCCCCACGCTGGGTTAGTTTGCGCCGAGCGTGCGAGATACTGGGCGCCGACGATTCAACGATTAGACGGTGGGCGGATTCCGGCCGGCTGCGCGCTTACCGGACGCCGGGTGGCCACCGGCGCTTTTCGCTGGGTGACCTTGAAGAGATGGTATTTGGTGAGGGCGGGCACCCGAGCAGCGGCAATATTGAACGGCTGGCGGTCGTTCGCATCCGCCGCCAGTTGCAATCGGCTCGCGAACAAGAGGATGGCTGGTATGCCAGCCTTTCAGACACCAATCGGCGCCAGCTGCGTGAACTGGGCCGTGGGCTAATCGACATGGTGGGCCAGTACCTTGATAAGCGCTCTCGCCGAGCCGATCTCCTAGAGGAGGCGCTCGATGTCGGCAGTGCTTACGGACGGATATTGATTGAGGCTGGCTTGCCGTTGCCTAGCGCTGTTGGTGCCTATATTGGTTTTCGCAAGACAATCGACGAAACGACTCGCCAGACAGCTGAACGTGAATCGCTTCCCACGGAGCAAGCCCTGGATGCCTGCGGGCAGGTACACGCGCTTGGCGATCAGGTGCTGATGGGCATTTCTGCGGCTTACCATGCTCAGGTCCCGACCGACGCTTCCGCGCGAGTCGACCGTTAAGAACAGAGGCCTCTCAGAAATGACAAGTCGCCGGAAGTCACTACCGCGAAAAAGAATCAAGTCAAGCTCAGAGGCTTGGGACCGGGTCGAACGAATGGCGCGGTTTAGTTTTTTCCGAGGCGGGCTTCTCGGCTCGCGGGCGCCCAAGGAAGATCAGTACCCGGTGATCCCTGAGCCTGACGAAGAGCTGGAGGACTCGGAACTTTCAGAGGGTGAACGCCGATCGGCGGTCGCTCGAGAGCGCATGCGCCGCGAAGGCATGCTCTAGATCAGGGAAGCTCTCAAAAATCTCTGTAAATCTCACTAAACCTCGAAAAAGCCTCTGGTTTGGTACCACCGCCACTTCTAAAATCTATGCATAACGCGGCGCTATGTATAGAATTTTCGAGGTTCGGCAATCGTCGCGATCTTCGTAAAAGGTAGGAGAGTGGTTACACCGTTTGAAGCCGGCCACTTTGAACGTTGCTATCCGAGTAAAAGAGCACCGTCACCCGCGATCGGCCAGTCCTTGACTGCCTGGGCAAAGCTCTGGAACCGGCAAATGGTCGGTTCTGCTAACGCGGACGGACCAGAAGCCAGTACACAAAGGATCTGTAAATGAAGTACAGGCAGTTGGGCAAGACGGACTTAAAATTTTCCGAGGTTGGCTTTGGAGTTTGGACCCTGACAACCGGCTGGTGGGGAAAACACGACGAGGCGGATGTAGTGCGGCTGCTGCGGCTGGCCCACGACCTCGGCATCACGTTCTTCGACAATGCCGATGTTTACGGTGATGGTGAGGCCGAGGCCATGATGGCCAGAGCGCTGGCACCGGTCCGCGACGAGTGCATCTATGCCACGAAGATTGGCTACGACTGGGTCAAAAACAAGCGTGAGAGCGGGCAGCGCGAGCATCCCCAGGATTTCTCACCTGAATTCATCCGCGAGGCAATCGATGGCAGCTTGCGACGCTTGAACACGGATCGAATCGACTGGTTGCAGTTGCACAATCCCCGCTTGGTCACCCTCGAGCAGGACGAGCTCTATGACACGCTGGACAAGATTCAGCAAGATGGAAAGATTCGCGCCTGGGGGGCTGCCCTGGGCCCGGCTATCGGCTGGTTGAACGAGGGTGTTTACGCTGCTGGTGAGCGCGGGCTCGACCTTCAAGTTATCCACAATCTTTTGGAGCAGGAGCCGGGACGCGACTTTACCAAAGCGGCCCGGAGCAGCGGCAGTGGCCTGGTGATTCGGGTGCCGCATTCATCGGGCCTCTTGGAAGGCCGATTCACAGAAGACACTACCTTCCCGGAAGGGGACCATCGCAACCACCGGCCGCGGGAGTGGCTGATTGAAGGCCTGCAGAAGGTCGATCAGTTGCGGTTCTTGGAGAAGGATGCTCGGACTCTTGGTCAAGCGGCGATTCAATGGCTGCTAGCCGAGCCTTCGATCACCAGCATTCTTCCCAACATCTACGGTGAGGATCAGCTTCGCGAGTTCGCCGCGGCGAGCGAATCACCGCCCCTCTCGCAAGATGAGCTCAACGCGGTCAATGACCTGTACGAGGCCCGTTTTGGTCTCAACCCGGCTGAGGTGGCTTCGTGACGGCTGCGGTTACAGAAAGCCTCGACGCAGCACTGCTCAACCGAATTCAGGATGATTTTCCCATGTGCAGGCGCCCGTTCGAATCGCTGGCGCAGGACACAGGCGCCGATGAGCTGACGGTCATCGACCGGCTGCAGGCTTTACGTGAAGGCGGCATTCTGCGCCAGGTCAGCGCGATTTTTGACACCGCGGCTCTGGGCTATCTGAGCAGCCTAGTGGCAATGCGTCTGGCGCCGGACCATCTGGCATCCGGCGCTGAAGTCATAAATTCACACCCCGGCGTAAGTCACAACTACAAACGCAACCATGAATTCAACCTCTGGCTGACCGTGGCGGTTCCGGCCGGCGGGGACCTGGAGTGGACAGTTCAGCGTTTGGCCAAGCTTGCCGGAGCTGAGTCGGTTCGACTCCTGCCCACCCTGAAGCTGTTCAAGATCGGTGTTTCGCTCGACATGACCGGAGAGCGCGCTCTGGATGCGCGAGGAAAGCCCGAGTACACCGATGAGCGGCGCAAAGGAGCTGCCAAGATCGCGCTAAGCGATTTTGATCGGGAGTTGATACGGGCGCTGCAAGAGGATTTGGAGCTGACGCTGGAGCCTTTTGAGGGTCCAGCCCGTTCACTGGGAATTGAGCAAGAGCACCTGTTGGCGGAGGCGGAGAGGCTGAAGCAGCAGGGCCATTTGCGGCGTTTCGCGGCAATTCTGCGTCACCGCAAGGCGGGCTTCACTTCAAACGGGATGGCTGTTTGGGCTGTGCCTCCGGAGCTTGCCGAAAGTGTGGGGCCCCAGATGGCTTCTTTCCGGTCGGTCAGCCACTGTTACCTGAGGCCAATTTATCCGGATTGGCCCTACAACATCTTCACCATGATCCACGCGCGCAACAAGGCGGAATGCGAAGCCACTGCCGACGCGATCCAAGAGGCTACGGGGGTGAACGAACGCGCGATGCTCTATAGCAGCACCGAATTTCGGAAGATCCGACTGCGTTACTTCGAGGACGATCTCGATGGCTGGGAGGCGCGGGAGCGCCAACGAGAGGCAGATGAGGAGAATTCATGACCCAGACGGAGGCCAAACCAGCCTCGGAAAGCACCGAACCGATCGCCCAGCAGGCCGTCCACTTCAGCTTTTACAAATTGCGGCCCACTTGGTGGCAGCTGAACAAGTCGGAGCGGGAGCAAAATGCTCGTGCGTTCGTTGAGCTGCTGGATCGGTGGAAGCAGCGGATGCTATTGGTGCCCTATAGCCTGGTTGGCATACGAGCGGATTGTGACATTCTGCTCTGGAAGGCGGCTGAAAGCATCGAGGACGTCCACGAGCTGGGGCTTGAGATCGCCGCGTCTCCAATCGGTGGCCATCTTGAGACCGCTTATGCCTACCTTTCGCTGACCAAACGATCAATTTACGTGGCTGATCATGTCCACGAAGGTCAAGAAGGCAATCGATTGCGCATCGCGCCGGTCGGCGCCAAGTACCTCTTCGTCTACCCGTTTGTGAAGACTCGAGCTTGGTACCTGCTTCCGGCGGAACGCCGCCAAGAGATGATGAAGGAGCACATCCGGGTCGGTCATAAGTACCCACGGGTGCGGCTTAATACGACCTATTCATTTGGACTCGACGATCAGGAGTTTGTCTTGGCGTTTGAGTGCGACCACGCTTCCGATTTCCTTGATTTGGTTATGGAATTGCGCGAAAGCGAGACCAGCCAGTACACGCTGCGTGACACGCCGATTTTTACTTGCGTCAAGGCAGATGGCGACGGCCTGCTGCCCAGCCTCGGAGTGCGTTAGCCAAAATGAACCTCTCGGTTACGGGTGTCAGCCATCATGAAACGCCGGTTGAATTACGTGAGTTTTTCGCCTTCAGCGTGGAAGAGCTCGCGCCGGCGCTGAAGGCGATGGCCTTGGGTAGCGAGGGAGCCGTGTTGGTTTCAACCTGTAACCGCACGGAGCTTTATCTGGCGTCACACGAGCCCTATTCACGTGAGGATGCGGTCGAGAGGCTAATCCAGGCGCGAGGCGTCGTGGTGCCGGAAGGGCTAGGTTTCTTTCATCTGGAGGGCGAGCCGGCGGTTCAGCATTTGTTTCGAGTAGCCGCCGGCATCGATTCTTTGGTTATCGGTGAGTCGGAGATATTGGGCCAGGTACGCCAGGCATTCACGGCCGCGACCGCGGCCGGCAGTGGCAATCCGATTTTGGCGCGATTGTTCCACTCTGCCTTGCGGGTCGGGCGCCGCGCCCGTAGCGAGACGGAGATCGGCACACATGGCTTGTCAGTGAGCGGACTTGCCGTTTCGCTAAGTCGCAAAGTGCTTGGTGACTTACAGCGCAAGTCGGTGCTAGTCGTGGGCGCCGGCGAGGCAGGCCAACACTCGGCCGCCGCGCTGGCCCAGAGCGGCGTAGGGCGGCTGATGGTCACAACCCGCCGCTCAGGCTTGGCAGAGGAAATCGCCAGGCAGCTAAACGGAGTGGCCTTGCCGTTCGAAGATATGCCCAGCGCGCTATCCGAGGCGGACGTAGTGATTTCAGCGACGGCGGCTTCGACGGCGATTATTAGCGCCGAGCAGGTTGATGGCGCCATGGAATCACGGCCAAAGCGGCCGCTGGTGATTGTAGATATCGCCGTGCCCCGTGATGTTGAGGCTTCGGCCCGCAAAATCCCTGGGGTCCATCTATTCGATATTGATGACCTGGAGGCGGCTGCGGAGGCGAACATGGAGGCCCGCCGGCGGGAAGTCGCGGCGGTGGTCGAGATCGTAGATGATGAAAAGAGTCGCTTTCTAACCTGGCTGGGCAGCCGAAGTGTAGAACCAACGATTGCAACCCTAAGGCAGCGAACCGAGCAGATTCGCGCCGCGGAGCTCGAGCGGACGCTGTCTCGTCTCCCCCACCTGAGCGACACTGACCGACAGCGGGTCGAAGCGATGAGTAAAGCGCTGGTTAACCGGGTCCTGCATGATCCGGTTGCTTATCTGCGTGAATCTGGCAGTGAACAGGACTTGGAGGCTATTCACAACCTGTTTGAGCTGGACGAAACCGCGGAGTTCGATGGCGGAGAGAGCGGAAATTCGGACCGAGAAGTTTCCGCCGGTTGACAACCCTCGGATTGCTATTCCCTCAGCGCTGCTCGCGGTAAGCTAAGCGGGTGAGTGACCGCATCAAAGCCGTGGTCTTCGATTGCTACGGCACCCTCGTAAACGTTCAAGACAATGACTTCGCCGATTCCTACGCCAAGATCTGCTTCGAGCAGGGCTTAGATGTTGAGGGAAGCGTTTTCTTCGAAAAATGGATGGAGGTGTGGCGCCGGGCTGAGCCCTCAAAGGCAGTGGCGCAATCGGCTCGTAACCAGCCGGGACCGCTGAGTGAGGCGGAGGCGTTGCTCAAGAAGCGCCCCGCGGGGTTTTCTAGCGGCTGGAACCGCAGTCTTGATGGTGATCCACCGCCGTTCCGCCTCTACCGCGATGAGTGGCCGGAGCACTTTGCAATCTGTTTCGAGGAGTTATCGCTTGCCGGTGACGCCAATGTCGCGTCCGAGCGCCTACGGCAAATGCTGGCCCAGGCAGAGGCGTTTCCAGAATCGCGCCGCGTGGTTAATACTCTGGCGAGCCGGGTGCCGATAGCGGTGCTCTCCAACGCCGATAACGACTTTCTGCACCCGTGTCTGATGCGCAACGGGCTGACGTTTCCGGTTGTGGTCTCGTCCGAGGACGTTGCCGTCTACAAACCGCATGTCTCGATCTTTAGCGCCGTCAGCGATGCTCTAGGTGTGCCACTGAGCGAAATCGTTTACGTGGGCGATAGCCGCACGGCGGATGTAATTGGTTCCAAGCATGCCGGCATGTACTCCGCCTGGATCAACCGTCATGGAACCGCCTTTAACGATGACGAGACGGAAAGGGCCTTCAGCCCGGACTTCGAGATCAGCAGTCTGGATGAACTTGTAGGGATCATCGATGGTTCGTAACAAATCACAAGAGCCGCATAAGGCGGATCGGTCCCGCGCCGCATTTGCAGAGGCTGAGCAGCTACTCCCAGGTGGCGTCAATAGCCCGGTACGGTCCTTTCGCGGCGTCGGCGGCGATCCAATCTTCGCCGCAGCGGGCTCCGGCTCGAAGCTTACGGATGTCGATGGCAACGTCTATATCGATTACTGCGGCTCCTGGGGCCCGATTATCCTCGGCCACGCTCACCCGGAAGTCGTTGAAGCGGTGACGCGGGCGGCACAGTCCGGACTTTCGTTTGGCCTCGCCACTGAGGCTGAGGTTGAAGTAGCGCGCCTGGTCACCAGGAATCTGCCCTCGATTGAGATGGTACGTTTCGTCAACTCCGGTACGGAAGCGACGATGTCGGCGCTGCGGGTCGCGCGAGCCTTCACCGGCCGGTCGAAAATCGTCAAGTTTGAAGGCTGCTATCACGGCCATGCCGATGGTCTGCTAGTGCAAGCCGGATCGGGCGTCGCGACGCTGGCTCTGCCGGACAGCGGTGGAGTGCCGGCCGGATATGCGGCGGAAACCTTGGTGTGTCCGTATAACGATCTGGGATCTCTGCGACTCCTGTTTGAACGCCACGGCGATGACATCGCCGCTGTTATAGTCGAGCCGGTGGCCGCGAACATGGGTGTGGTGCCGCCGGCGCCGGGCTTTCTCCAAGGTCTGCGCGAGACCTGCAGCGATGGGGGCGCTCTGCTGATCTTCGACGAAGTGATCACCGGTTTCCGGGTGGGGCTGGGTGGTTATCAGGCGGTTGCCGGCGTCAAGCCAGACCTGACCTGTCTGGGCAAGATCATCGGCGGCGGTATGCCGGTAGGCGCTTATGGTGGGCGTCGCGAAGTGATGGAGTTGATAGCTCCTCTGGGACCGGTTTACCAGGCAGGCACTCTTTCCGGTAATCCGCTGGCGACTGCTGCCGGCATCGCCACCCTGAGAGCGATCTCTGCCCCTGGCTTTTACGAAGAGTTGGATGCCAAGACGCAGCACCTTACCGACGGGCTACTTCGAGTAGCGGCGGCCGCTGGAGTAGCGGTGCAAATCAACCGAGTTGGATCTGCGTTCACGGTTTTCTTTCGCGATGCTCCCGTGACCGATTACGCCAGTGCCCGGCAAGCCGATACCGTCCGTCATGCGAAATTTTTCCACGCTCTCTTGAATGCGGGGGTCTATTTTCCGCCCTCGCAATTTGAAGCGGTGATCGTTTCCGCAGCTCATTCCGAGCAGGACCTGAAAGACACAATTGCCGCTGCCGCCGACGCTTTTGCGGCCGTTGCAGCGCCGGCCTAGATTGTCTTTAGGCGCCTCTTGCACGGGGTCTGGTTGCTTGTCCCGGCTCCGCCGGCTCGCTTATACTTGCCACCAATACAGCTTCACTAATAATCGGCTTAAGTAGGTGAGCATATTATGAAAGTCTCCTGCACTCAGGAAGCTCTGGCTCGCGGTCTCGGCATCGTTGGACGAGCCGTCGCTACTCGCAGCCCAATGCCGATTACCTCAAACGTTCTGATCACCTGCGATGAGGGACGTTTGAAACTGGCGGCGACAAACCTGGAAATCACGATGAGTTGCTGGATCGAAGCCGAAATAGAGGAAGAAGGCGCGATTACTGTCCCGGCCCGATTGTTGGGCGATTTCGTCAACTCCCTGCCCAACGACCGTATTTCTTTGACCGTGGCGGCGCGTTCCCGCCAAGTAAAGCTGATCTGTGCCCGAAACGAGGCGAGCATTGGCGGCCTAGACGCAGAGGACTTCCCGCCGGCGCCGGTTGTTTCGGACGGTGTCACGGTCGAGATTGACCCGAAAGGACTGCGGCAGGCGGTCACGCAGACAGTGTTCGCGGCGGCCGCGGATGACTCACGTCCGGTGCTCACCGGTGTTGACACCAAGCTCGAGGACAACCTGCTGACCCTGGCGGCCTCGGACGGATTCCGGCTTTCGGTGTTCAAACTGCCGCTCGATGTTTCGATATCGGAGACGACGGAAATTGTTGTCCCTTCCAAGGCCCTGGCAGAGTTGAACCGGCTCCTGGCTGATGAGACGCAGGCGGTTACGCTGCGGACCAACGCGGCGAAAACTCAACTGCTGTTTCGGTTAGAGAACGTTGAACTGATTGCCCAGTTGATTCAGGGCACTTTCCCCAACTTCAGCCAGCTTATACCGGCCAGCTCCAGCTCTCGGGCCGTGGTTGAGGTAAGTGAGTTTCTGCGTGAGACGCGAATTGCTTCTGTGTTCGCCCGAGACGGCTCCGGAATCGTTCGCCTGGTTGTTACACCCGGCGAAGGGGAAACGCCGGGCAAGGTTCAGATATCGGCCAGAGCCGAAGAGATCGGTGATAACGAAGGCGAGGTCGATGCCGCGGTTGAGGGCGAAGGGGTCAAGATTGCCTTCAACGGCAAGTACCTGCAGGACGTCTTACAGGTTCTGGAGGGCCAGCTAGCGCTGGAAACCTCGGGTCCATCTAGCCAAGGCGTCTTCAAGCCAATGGGCAACGACGACTACATCCATGTGATCATGCCGATGTTTGTTCAATGGTGAGTAGAGGCTATCCCTTTAGGCTGACCGTTGCTTTGCCGCGTTAGCTCGCGGTCGAGTGACTGGAACGGTAGGCTCGGCCCTGGTCACCGCGGTGGCTTTCGATGGGTAACGCCATATCTTCGCCTAGACCTAAGCAGACCACCTTCTACGGGCTGACTCTCGATCTTCCGAATCCGACTTCCTGTGAGACCGTCGATCTTTGCTTAGTCTTCCTTTAGGTCGAGGTGCATCTGTGGGCCGCAGATTGGGCAGTCTTCGGGCAGGTAGCCCAGAAAGAAATCTTTCAATGCTGAGCCGTCCCTAGAGGTTTCGGTCGCGCCCAAGTCGATGGCGGACTGAACTAGGCGCGGTCGGGCGTCGTCCTCGTCGGCATCAACCGGCGGCTGCCACAGCGTCCGCCGCTTACCGTCGGCCGGCATAAAGACCTGTGTCTGTTTGCGCCATTTCAATGGCTCGGCAAGGAGTAGCCGAGCCAACCTCATCGGATTACCCCGTGTGTTCTCTAAGCCCACTTCTGCGAGCAGTTGCTCAAGGGGGACCATCTCGCCGTTGACGTGACGGCTTGATAACTCTTCGGCCTTTTCCTTGTAGTTCGCTTCGGACTGCATGCGATAAGTGCGATTCATCGTCTCTCTGACCACCTCCAGATGCCAGAATGTTAGACTGGCAGAATGTTAGACTCGCCGCGCTCCATACGCTCCTTCGCCTCAGCCTAAAGCTGGTCACGGTGCTTATCGAGGTAGCCCGACACGCGGCAGAAGTTGTCTGCGTTCGTCTCTCCCGGGGTGTCCACTAAGCAAAGATCGACGGTCTCACAGGAAGTCAGACTCCGAAGATCGACAGGCAGCTTGTCCAGTGGGTTTGCCATGAAGGGTGGCACGGTCCGAAAGCTCCTATTGCGCAGGGTCCGCGACGGTCAGCTCCAACGAGGCGTTGAGGAGACGAACGTTGCCACGGATGCGACGCTTAGGCTGGCGCTTCCCGGCGCCTTGTTCGCGGCCGGGAGGCTCAATCCGCGCACCATGTGCTGGCGGAATGACATATGGAAGTCGCCGGTCGCCGAGCATTGGGGGGTGTGGATAGATCCTTTACATGCCGGACATGCCGGCTGTCCTGACGACAGTTGCGCTTGCGGCGAAAACTCGCCTGCAGGAAGCGGCTTCGGTCTATCGCCCCCGGACTGAATGGAATGTCTGGAGAGAGAGCACGGCTCGGATCAGTGCAGATGATAAACGTGTCTACGAACTGGTGCAGTACCTGCTGGGGCACACAAGCCCAACTTGCGTTTGTCCGTCGATGGTCACTGTCCGCACGAATTACTCACAGACAATGCCGTCGCCGTCACGGTCGTCCATGTAAGTATAGGCCGGGTGACCTTGTCGTACAGGGGCGATACCGTGCGCCTGTGCCTCTGCGCATGTAATTCGCCCGTTGCCGTTGTCATCCCATAGTTGTAGCGCGTCAACTTCAGAGTCAACGGGCGTGGAGATACGCGTCGGAGCAATCTGGTCCAGGGGACTCGTATCTCGTGGAAACACTACTAAGCAAAGATCGACAGTCTTGGAGGAAGTCAGACTCCGAAGATCGACAGTCACCCTGTACAGCAAGGTCTGCCAGGCCCAGAGAATTACTAGTAAGGCCCAGAGCTAGCTGCTTACTCACCCGTGCCCTGTACCGCCCGAAAGACCCTCTTTACGCAGCGCCGTAGTGCGGACAAGGAGCGCCCGCGCAGGCGAATGAGGGCTGCTATCTCGTCGGTCCGCTCGGACGGCCCCCGCTACTTGGCTTCTAGCAAAATAACCGGCGGATTAGCCTGTTAGTGCAGCGATGGCCTCTGCCTGGGAATCGTGAACCTGGATAATCTTATCGAAGCCACTGACCTCGAAGACCTCGCGGACCGGACCAGAGAGTGAGCACACTGCTAGGGTCGCCTTTTGCTCTTGTAAGGTTTTACCGATCAACAACACGACACGGAGTCCTGCACTGCTGATGTAGGTGAGTCGGCTTAGATCGAGGACCAGTGCACGATCGGATGCGCTGATCTCAGCCTGCAGGGCTTCTTGGAAGTCGCGGGCGTTGAGGCCGTCGACTCGGTCCCCCGTTGTTACGATCAGCACATCGCCCTCTCTGCGCTCAGCCTCAATCTCCATATGTTCCGTCTCCTTGCTTTACAACGCAGCAGTCTACTGGATCTAATGCCCTTAGATGATGCGTGGCGATATTCACTGGGGACCGCGCGCAAGCCGCCGGTACATCGTTCGGCTCAAGACGGCATCCGCGATCACACCGAGTTCGTTTGACCATTGGGAATCAAGACACACAGTCACTCTGTGACCTTGGGTTTTGGAGGACCTCCTTGCATAGCAGCGCGAGGCTCCATGTTATTCTTGTCCCATATCTAGACCAATCTGGACAAAACACGTCTGCGAAGTCTGATCGCCCGCCGAACTCCTCCGAGAATACTCGAAATCGGTGGTTTCTGCCAGACCGGTCCAAGCCACATTTCTCGGGACGAGGTGATCGCCGTCTTCACCGGTCGAATGGAGGAGCAAGCGTGACTAATGGGCGATTTAAGATATTGGTAGTCGACGACGAGCCAGACATGGAATCCCTGATTTTGCAACGCATGCGACGGTCTATACGGGCCGGCCGTTATCGGTTTGTATTTGCCCAAAACGGGGAGGAGGCTCTTGAACGCCTCAGTCAGGATGAAGACATTGATATGATCTTATCAGACATCAACATGCCAAAGATGGACGGGCTGGCCCTGTTACAGCAGATTCCGAAGGTCGACCCCAACCTTCGGTGCGTGATCATTTCTGCCTACGGAGACATGAAAAACATTCGCACTGCAATGAACCGAGGCGCCTTCGACTTCGTCACCAAACCTGTCGACTTCGAGGATCTGGAGGTCACCATAGAGCGAACCCTGAGTCACCTAGCGGAGTGGCGCGAGGCTCTTGCCTCCCGCGACCAACTAGTGGCGTTGCAAAATGAACTCAGTATTGCCAACAAAATACAACAATCCATCCTCCCTACTCATTTCCCCGCGGCTCCTGGCTATCAGCTTCATGGCAGCATGGAACCTGCACGCACCGTAGGCGGCGATTTCTTCGATGCCATGTCCCTGGACAACGGAAACATCGGTCTGGCTATCGCTGACGTGTCGGACAAGGGCGTGCCCGCAGCCCTTTTCATGATGTCCTGCCGTACCCTACTCAAGGGCTCGGCCATTGGCCGGTCAAACCCCGGCGCAGTGTTGCATGAGGTAAACGACCTGCTTTACGAAGATAATGAAACCCTAATGTTCGTAACCGTCCTGTACGCCGTATACGAACCGGCGACGGGACAATTAACCTATGCCAATGGCGGGCACGACCCGCCGTTAATCGTTCACCCGGACGGGAGCTCAACAGTCCTTCCGTCGACTGGCGGGATTGCCCTCGGAGTGATGCAGGATGCCAATTATCAAGAGAATAGCGTGATATGCGCGCCTGGGGATTCCTTTGTCTGTTATACGGACGGCATAACTGATGCGGTGAACACACGTGGTGAAGCGTTCGGGCTTGAGCGCCTGCGGCAGGTCTTCTCGGCGTCGCCAACAGATCCCGAGACGATGGATCGAGCGATTTTCGAAGCGGTGAAGGCCTTCGCCGGCGACGCTCCTCAGTTCGACGACATGACCTGTCTCACGCTTCATCACAACGAGGTGATTCCTTGAGCGCCCGGGTATTCCTGAGAATTGGATCCAACGTCGACGAGTTGGAGCAAGTCACCGACGCCGTCGAGGAGATGGGTCGCCAAGAAGCCTGGCCCTCGGATCTGATGTTTCAGATCAATCTCGTTCTCGAAGAGCTAGGGATAAACATTGTTAACCACGGGGGCATGGTCACTGAGATAGAGGTTTCGCTGTCTTCAGAAGTGGAGTCCATCACGATCGAAGTATCCGACGACGGTGGTCCCTTCGATCCGATCAATGATGCTCCCGATCCGGATCTTGTTTCTCCACTAGAGAAACGCCAAGTCGGCGGGCTTGGCCTGTACCTTGTGCGTACCATGATGGACGAGCTGCACTATCGGCGGGAGCAGGGCAAGAATTATTTGTCCCTGACCAAAAGAAGGGATGGATGAAACAAAGACACCGCTTGCTGGCAGTGGTGCTGTTGGTGATCGGGAGCGCGATCGCTGGCCTAGCTGGTTGTGATCAGGACGATCAACCCGCCGTTCCCCCGGCAATACCCGCCACGACGCCTACATCTTCATCCGAAGTGGAGCCCGGTATTTTCGATGATCGGATCCTCTTCGGGCAGTCCGCCGCTTTCAGCGGCCCGGCTCAGCAACTAGGCTCCGAAATGAGGCTGGGCATAGAGGCTGCCTTTTACGAAGTAAACCAGCGCGGCGGCGTCCACGGCCGACAGCTCGACCTCTTGTCATTGGACGATGCTTATGAGCCGGAGGCGGCCATCGCTAACACCGCCGCTTTGATCGACCAGCACGCGGTTTTTGCCTTGATCGGTGCGGTGGGCACGCCAACGTCGCGCTCGGTGACCCCCCTCGCTGCTGCTGCGGGCGTGCCCTACATTGCTCCATTCACGGGAGCGGCCTTCCTGCGGGAGGCAGAGTGGGATAACGTGGTCAACCTTCGGGCTTCCTATAATCAGGAGACCGAAGAGATGGTCTCCCGTTTGACCGGAGACCTAAAGCTAAACCGCATCGCGGTAATGTATCAGGACGATTCCTTTGGCCGGGCTGGTTACCAGGGCGTGCGGGAGGCCTTGGACCGCCGCGGCATGCGAGCGGTTTCGGTCGGAGTGTACCCGCGGAATACTACGTCAGTTAAGAGAGGGCTGCTCGATCTTTGGCAAAGCTCTCCCGAAGCAGTGATCCTGATCGGGACATATCAGCCGGTGTCAGCCTCAGTCTCCTGGGCTCGACACTTGGGTATGGACCCGGTGTTCATGACCACTTCTTTCGTGGGCAGCAACGCCCTGGCCGCCGAACTTGGGCCTGCGGGAGAGGGGGTCTACGTAACACAAGTGGTTCCCTTCCCCACCGACGACTCACTACCCATCGTTGCTGATTACCTGGATGCCATCTCTGCCTATACTTCTGATGCGGTACCCGGCTTCGTGTCGCTTGAGGGCTATCTGGCCGGGCGACTGGCCATCGCCGGTCTTGAAAGCTGTGGTCGACAAGTAGACCGGACATGCTTTCTCGACAGTTTACTCCAGTCGGAATCAATTGACCTTGATGGGTTTCAACTTCAGTACGGAGAGCAGGACAATCAAGGTTCCAATGCCATTTTTCTCACTGTGATCGGCCGAGATGGCAGTTATTACCCCGTCGACGCTCTCCAAGACCTGGCGCCATGACTGACCGCCTGAAGCGCCTTCTCGAATATCGGTTCCGTATCTCCACCCAACTTTACATCGGGATCGGTGGAGCGGTAGTCCTAACCATAGCGGCCAGCCTGGTCGGGTGGTTCTCCTTCAACAGGGTGGACGACGCTCAGAGCCGGGTGAACGAGCGCAGCGTGCCCGAGATCGCGGCCGCGTTCGGCGTGGCGCGCTATGGTGGGAACTTGGTGGCTGCTGCGCCGGGCTTGACCGCGGCTAAGACGTTCGATGAATTCGCCAGTGTCTCAGCCAGCATTGCCGATTCTTACCGCGAGTTTAAGAACCAACTGGCGCTTCTGGAAGGGAACCGAGAAGACGAACGGTTCGAGCGCATCCGTTCTGGGGCTGATACGTTGATTTGGAACATCGAGTCCATCGAGCAAGGGATGCTGGAGCGTTTCGAGCTAGCAGAGCGTTCTGACGCCCTTCGTATGGAACTTGCTGATCTACGCCTTCAACTGGACGCCATTGTGATCCCGGCCATTGATGATCAGCTTTTCTACACGATTACCGGCTATCACGAACTCGGAGCGCCTTCGGTGCCTCGTGATGTCCATTTCTCAGAAACGGAGGTGGCCCGCTTTCGTTACCTAGCCGAGCTCCAAGCCACCGCCAACCTCGCGATACAGTTGCTGGCCAGCCTGTTCAGCCTGTCCGAAGTCTCCCTTATCGAACCTTTGCAGGAACGGTTCGAGTCCGCTGCCGCTCATATCGAAAGGAACTTGGCGTTCCTGGAGGAATCCTCGCTACACGCAGAACTGGCCCCGGTCTTTGGACGGCTGTTGGAGTTGGGTTCTCGTGAGCAAAACGGCTTCGACCTGATTTTCCTTGAGTTGACGCTCGCCGAGCTTCAGCTGGAGCTGCTCTCTAACAACCGCCGCATCGCCGTCGATCTCGTTGGCCTAGTCGATGAGCTCGTGGCTGAGGCCCAAATGAGCGCGCAGGAAGCTACATACGCCTCCGACCAAGCGGTCCGTACGGGCCGCACCCTGTTGTTGACGATCAGCGCCATCAGCATCGTCGGCGCGTTGCTCATCGCCTGGCTGTTCGTTGGTCGTGTAGTGTTGCGCCGTCTGGAAATGTTGTCCAGCTGGATGCGCCGCATGGCCGGAGGAGACTTGGAAGCCCAGGTAAAGATCAGTGGGCGGGACGAGGTAGCCGACATGGCAGCCGCTCTCGAAGTGTTTCGCCGCCATGCCCTAGAGGTCCAGCGCCTGAACTTGGTGGAGAAGATGGCCGAAGAGTTGCAGGGTAAGAACAACGAGCTTGAAAGTGTATTGGCTGAGCTGCGCACAGCCCAAGACCAGATTGTTATGCAGGGGAAATTAGCAGCGCTGGGCGAGTTAACCGCGGGCGTGGCCCATGAGATCCGGAACCCGCTGAACTTCGTCAAGAATTTTTCGGAGGCCTCTGAAGAACTCCTCACGGAGTTGCAGGAGACACTTGAGGAAAGCGATGGGGAATTGACCCAGGAGCAGCGGAGCCTAGTTCAGGAGATCTCCAAAGAACTGACTGGTAATCTGGATCGCATCAGGTCTCACGGCGACCGCGCCAACCGGATCGTGCACGACATGCTTTCTATGAACCGTGGGGCAGGAGCGCCTGAACCCACCAACATCAATAGGCTCCTGGATGAATACACGCGTTTGGCTTACCACAGTGCCCGCGCGACAGATTCAGAATTCCAACTCGATATTCAATTGGACTTGGACCCGGAGATGGGCGAACTCGATGTGATTCCACAGGAACTGGGCCGGGTATTCCTTAACCTGGTGAGCAACGCCTGTTACGCCACTGAGGAAAAGCGGCGTACCCTCGCCGACGCAGGCCAGTCCAATGGCTATACACCGACCCTGTGGTTGGCCACGCGGCGCAAAGATGGCCGTGCCAAGATTAGTATCAGGGACAACGGGGACGGCATACCGCCCGATGTCGTCGACAAGATATTCAACCCATTCTTTACCACCAAGCCCACTGACAAGGGCACCGGGTTGGGTCTAGCTATAAGCAACGACATCGTGCGTCAGCACGGTGGCACCATCCAAGTGGACTCAGAGCTCGGCCAATTCACCGAGATGGTCTTAGAGTTACCCGACCTGCCTGGAGCACCCACAAGTGGGGAATGAGCCGGATTTTGGCAAGTCAATCCGGGGCCACGACTGGAGACCTCTGCGCGCTAGGTCTATGTCAATCACTTTAACTGACAGAACGCGAGGTTTGGTGATGCTGACGGTACCTTCGGTCGAGCAGGCCGACGTTTGTAATCTTCAGCGCTCACAAGGCGACCACGAGTTCAAGAGTAGTGGCGGGCCTAAAAGACCGCCAAACCACACGAAATCGAGGCGGGGCTCACCTCTGCCAGTGTTCCCGGAACCTCTAGAGGTTCCGGGAACAGATGTATTAACTTGTACGGGATGACGGCTAGCGACGAATTAGTAGCCGTGGGATACTAACGCGGCCGCGATCGAAATTTGGATGTCTTGGATCGCTTTGGACATGGTTTGACCGATGAGGTCTAGCTTGCGCACCTCCTCTATGCGGGCGGATGCCTTAGCCAGTTCTCGACCGGAAAACATTTCTTTGAAGATGCCGCATGCGTCGGCAAGACAGATGATAACCACATCGCGCGGGTGCGGGATATCATCGCTGAACAGCACTCCCATGATACGCAGCTTCACTTCGCGCTCGGCCTCACCGTCTATAGTCGGGTAGCGTCTGGACTGAAACACCCAAAGGAAGCGATTCTCCTTACGTTCCAGGATACTGAGCGCAATCAACCGGGACAGCGCTTCATCACGGATCGCCTCGGCGTGCCGTGATGTACGTTCTAGCCAGAAGCGAGCGTTATGTTCGCCGCCCGTCTTGATTTCGTCCAGCGTCGGGTCGAGCAGGCTGTCGCCGACCGGCGTGGCGTCGACCAAAATCAGCCTTTCCAGATCGGTGTCGATGCGGTCTTCCATCGCTAGGTCCATCAGCACGCCGCCGGCTAGGGCATACTCCAGTGAGTAGTTGGGCACATGCACGAATCCTCCATTGTCGTCGTTCAGCAGGAGGAGGATGATTTCCTCAGCAAATCTCAGCATAATGCCCGTCGTCCTCTGTTTACTCAACCATCCGACACCGCTAACACCCGAGTCAGGTCGTCATCTTGCCGAGGATGTGGGTATTGATAGCAGCCCACTCTAAAAAATGTATTAGGTAGCACGACGGTACTGGATGAAGGTTCTACGATCAAGGCCCCTTCCACAATAGAGTAGTGTCCTAATTTGAAAAGGGATAATTCATGAGACGCGCTCAATGAGTTCGCGCACTGTCCAGGGGTAGCGTGTTAGGCCAGCCGCCATCGCTGGTGTCATCTTCAAGGTTTGGTGGCGGCGCACGAAATTATACCAAACGAAGTGAAGTACCATGGCTGAGCTTAGGTTTTCTAGCTTCTTACTGAGAGCGTTGGTGAGCCGTGTGAACCGACGCATCTGCATACGCATCGTGAGGTTCTGGCGCTCGACATAGCTGGTTGAAATCAGTCGCGGGTTGGGCCTTGCCGACGATCCGCTTCTTATCCGCTGAGACAACCTTCGGTGGGCTATACCTACCCTCACCAATTGGCCCGGCTTATACGACTTTACGATTGTCGCATAGTCCACGTTGGCTCCGAACCTTACCTCGACCGCCTCAGCATAGAGTCGCAAATCCGTCCGGCTTTCGCCGAAGCTCTGCGGCAGCTATGCCGTGGCGATAGCACGACCTGTAGGCCTCAGAAATCGCTTCGTCGCTCACGTTGGGACCATGGCTGCGCAAGAACGGGAGCAGCAGGTCGCGTAGGTCGTCGGCGACAGGAAAGATCACGCCCATCGCATCGAGCGCAACGGCTTTTAGGGTCACGGCAAGCTAGATCGGCAGCCCTTCATACCGCGCAAAGTGGAGACCTCTCCCAAATGGCTGAGGATGTGGTTGCTTACCACCACTCTCAACATAGCTGAAGGAGTCAGCGCGGCTGCGGGAGGCGTGATCGACTCCGGCAACGCTTATGACGAGCGTGTCGAACCCTGCTACCATCCACAGCAGAATGCTCATGGCTGTGATCTTCGACTTCGATGGCCTCATTCTCGACACCGAGTCGCCGGACTTTCAAAGCTAGTGTGAGATTTACGAGTCATACGGACAGGTCCTTGCTCTCGAGACTTGGGCTTCGGCAATTGGGACTAGGGGTGGCTTCGATCCCGTATCGAACATCGAGGACTTGCTTGCAGAGCCTGTTGACCGAGATGCTCTTAGGGCGAAGCAGCGAGCACGCGAGCACCAGCTCCCAGAGACTCTTCCACTCCCCCCGGCTTTGAGCTGTGCATGAAAGAAGCCAGCATGTCTTCATTCCAGAGGGTTGCTCCGAAAGTAAGCTCGCTCTGACCGTTCCAGCTTGTGGTCCCTGAAGGCACATACATCCAGGCCACAGTGACGGGCTTCTTCCAGCTAGCGGAGATTACCCGAATCGAGACGCTCGTGGTCCCCCAGCACAGGTGCCCCACCAGACGCCTCAGCCGCGTCGGGCAGGCGTTTGGCGGCGGCGCGTACATCGTCACTGCCAAATTCCTCAAGGAGCTCATCACGGTTCAGCTTCCGGCATCCTCCGGGGACTTCCACTCCTTCCTTGTGCTTGTGGCCTACGTCCTGATCCTTGGGGGACTGTCCTTCTACCTCTTCAACCGCCGCGATATACGGGGCGCCAGACCGGGATAACAGTTAGTTCGGGCAACCGACGGCCGGGGAGGTCACGCATACTCTTCCTTGCATCTGTGGATCGGCCCCTCTAAGCGGTGCAGGAACTCGGCCAGGACAGGATGACCCTGGTGTTTCCCGCCGTCAGGGCCTTGCGCTGACGTGCCGGGTACGGCCCTAGCGGTTTCTTCATCGCCTGGGTTCGCCGCCTCGATCCCTCGTTGATGACCTCCGTGTATTGAACGTTGAACTTCGAATCCCGACTGCCCATCGCAACGTTGTGCCTCAACGTTTGTGGGCGCCAGGGCGATCATCCACCCTCTCACCGGAGACTGGCATCCTGTGTCGGGTCCTCCCAGCCTTCCAGCAGGACACGTAGTTCTATCGCAAAGCAGGGTCACGTAACCGCGTCTTCCTCGCGGTGACATCTTCGCTGCTCCGGCCCACCCAGACGGACGCCGGCGCGGCGCGGGCGTGGGCTGTGTGTCGACTCTCCGGCCGGTCGCAGTCGGCCTCGTATCCAGTTGCTAGAATGATATATGGAGTTGCGGCGGCCTGAGCCTGCACTGCTTGCCCACCTGCATGCCGAGTTCGGCGTTCACGGTGGCCGAGCAATTGGCTTCCTGTTGACCGCCCAGGAATTGCTTTGTCCCGAGCTGCAACCAGCTCCTCGCCTTGGCGAAGCGGTCGCCTACTGCCTCCGTGAGGCGATGCAGGCGATCCTAACTTTCACAGATGGCCGAGGCGATGACGGGGCAGGTGGCGGAAAATATCTCGTGAGGTCGTTGATTCAGCGACTCAATATAAGCTGGCGGACAGCTTCCCAGGCAATAATGGCAAAGGGGCACTTGATGATCTGCTTGGGAGGGTCGATGACCTCGAGCGTTCTCACAGCCAGGACGGGCGCATCCACGAGCAGCGCCTGATTGCCGTTATCCTCAATAGGACAGGTCTACAACTCTCGGCAGGGACGGCACCGGTTCGAGAATACCAGCTCCTCCTCCATGAACTCAACAATGGGCTCCATGGAAACCTCTCTGTCGCAGATGCGTACGAGCTGTGGCCGCGGTGTCTCGACATCCTCCGAAAGCTCTTCCTGCCACCAGAAATGAGACACGCGGAGCTCGAGGCGCTAGCGCGGGTCGGCTCACCGTCACCCAACGACGTTGAAGCGGTGGTTCAGCTTTTGGTGACCTCGAAGCACCTCCAGTACTTTCTCTCCAAGGTGACGAATCCGGGATGGCTGGATATGTTGTTGAGTAGACCTGGCACGCTAGATCCACCTGAAACCGGACAAGCGTGGCCGGTATCGTATGGGAGGAACGGGACATGGAACTTGACGCTTTTCGATTAGCCTGGCCGTAGAGGACCTTGAAGCTTCGAAGGTTTTCTACGAGAAGCTCGGGGTTGAGGTTATCGGAGGTGATCCTTTGGAGAACTGGCAGATTCTCAGGAACGGCGTTTGCACCATAGGCATCTTCCAGGGGATGTTTGAAAAGAACATACTGACCTTCAATCCAGGTTGGGATGGCAAAGGTGAGACGCTTGATACCTTTACAGACGTGCGTGAACTGCGACGAGAACTGAAGGCGAAAGGCGTAGGCCTGGTTAGTGAAGCAGATGAGAACAGCACACAGCTGGCCAGCTTTGTGGCTTTGAACCCGGACGGCAATCCAGTCCTGGTGGACCAGCACGTCTCATCACAAGGGCCATAGCCCGCCCATGGACACAATCGATGGGAAGCAGGCATCGGGCTTTCACCCTCCCCGCTCCCTGGAAGCCAGAGTCTCGGCCGCCATCCGGCCGCTTCGGACTGCCCCTTCCATTGTACCGGGCCAGCCGGTGTCGACCCACTCACCGGCCAAGAAGAGGTTGGAGATGGGCGTCGCGCTGGGCAACCGGTGGGAACCAACGCCGGGAAGGGAGCGAAAGGTGGCGCGAGGCTGCTTCACTATCAGCAGGCGCACCACCTGGGCGTCTCGAGCCTGGGGGAAGAGGCGTCTCATCTCGTCCAGGAACAGTTCTCGTATCTCCTGTTTGGGCGTATCCACGTACTCCCAGGCACCGCTAAGCGAGATGCACACGTACTGACCGGAGGCCCCCTCCTCACCCTGCATCCGGGTCTTGTTGAACACCCACTGTACGGGGCTATCCACAAAGCCGGAGAAGGCCTCATCCATCACCGGGCGGTCGTACCAGATGTGCACGTCTACGATAGGTGAGTAGGACAATCCCTTGGCCCGGGAGAAGAAATCTCCGTCTGCCAGGGGCGGCGGCAGCGTGGCAAGGAAGTCGTAGGAGGGCAGGGCGGAGACGTACCAGTCGCCCTTTACGGTCCCATTCGGCGTCTGGACACCGGATACCCTGTCGCCGTCCAACGTGATCTCCCTGGCCCCAGTACCCAGCAGCACCTCTCCTCCCCTGGAAGAGATGTAGGAGATGGCGGCCTCGGAGACCAGCTCAGAGAGGCCCACCTTGGCGTAGCCAATGCCGGCGCTCTCCTTGGACCTCAACACCCCCTCCTGAAATACCATAAGCCCCATATCCGCGCTCACTTCGGATATGTCGTCGTTGAGGGTGGGCAGGATGATGAGATTCCAGAACCTGGCTATGGCTGGACCGGTCTGATGATGGCGTTTCAGCCAGACGGAGAAGGTCTCTTCGTTCAGCCTTCCCGAGTCTCTCTGGCGCCTCGTCAAATAGGTACAAAGGCCTCCGTAGAGGACCCGAAGCTTCTCCCCCCATGACAGGTACGGGTAGCTCAGTAGAGAGGGCACCAGGTGAAAGGGTGCGGGCAGATTGGCGCTGCGAAGTACCCCTTTCTTTCCGGAATAGCCGAGTATGGGGACATCCAGCTCTAGGGGGATATGGATGTTGTGGAGGGCTCCCAGCTTCTCCAGGAAGCCGACGTAGGCCGTACAGCAGCGCAGGAAGACATGCTGGCCGTTATCTATCTCCTGGCCCGTGTCGGGTTCCGGAAAGGAGAACGCCCGCCCGCCCAGGAAGGGCCGCTTCTCCATCAGGAGCACCGGATGGCCGCGGTCGGCCAGTTGGCAGGCGGCCGTCACCCCAGCCAGCCCGCCGCCGACAACGACTACTTTCCCGCGGCCCTTGCCGCCATTCCGTTCACCCATAGCCTTGCCATCAGCACAAGCTTTTCCCTGGTGCTAAGACTTATCCTTCGGCCGAACACATTGTAACCCGAAGCCTCTATGCGGTCCAGAAGGCGGCTGTATGTCCCGTGGAGCACCGCCGGGCAGGCCCTGGAACGAGCCGGCAGCAGGGGCAGCAGCCTCTCGCCCCTAGTGAAATAGTCCCGGGCGCGCTCGACCTGAAACCTCATGAGGCCTCTGAAGCTGTCGTTGATCCTTTTCAGGAAGATGTCCTCCTCAGAGCAGCCGAATCGGTCCAGGTCTTCCTGCGGTATGTACACCCTGTCTCGCCCGATGTCCTCATCCACATCCCGGAGGATATTGGTCAACTGCATAGCCAGACCCAAGTCCACTGCGTAGTCCCTGGCGCTGGGGTCCTCGTACCCGAATATCTCGATGCAGATGAGGCCTACCGAGGAGGCCACCCGATAGCAGTACTCCCTCAGCTCCTCAAAGGTAGAGTACCGCGTCTTGGAGATGTCCATCTCAACACCGTTGATCACCTCCTCCAGGTACTCCAGGGGAATGTGATAGGTGTTGATGGCGTCCTCCATGGCAAGGAACACCTGTCCCTCAGGCGCGCCGGCGTAGGTCTTGGCAAGTCCTTCACGCTGCTCGGCGACCAGCCGCAGCTTCTCCTCGGCGTCCGTGAAGTCGTCCGTAGCGTCGTCGCACAGACGGCAGAAGGCGTAGGCGGCGTATATGGCCCTGCGCTGTCTGGTGGGCAGGGTCACGAAGGCGTAGTAGAAGTTCTTGGCTCGCTCCTTGGTGAGTCTACGACAGTACTCGTACGCCTGGTCCAACTCCCTGGCCATGAAGGTCTCCCGACGCAAGTCTATCCCAATGGTGGGACGTTCAGATTCTTCTCTTCAGCTTCAGCCTGGCCGCTGTGCTCACGAGGAGCCGCGCCTTGACAGCCTTAGAAAGGGTTGGGCGGCTGCGGAGAACGTCGTATCCCTGGCGCTCGATAGCCTTCAGGATGTGCAGCCCCCCCAGGGTAAAGAGGGCGATGTCCAACCGGGCAGCCCCATCCACCATATCCACCAGCCTTGCGCCTTGGTCGAAGAGAGCCCTGGCGCGGTCCACCTGGAATCGCATCAGGTCCCGGAAGGCCTCGTCCGCCACCCCGGCCTGCAGCCGCTCCTCCGGGTATCCGAAGCGCTCCATGTCCTCTTGGGGGATGTAGACGCGACCCATTTCCAGGTCTCGACGCACATCCTGCCAGAAGTTGGTGAGCTGGAGCGCAGTGCAGGTGGCATCGGCCAAGCGCTGTCTCTCCTCATCCCTGTATCCAAACAGATAGAGGAACAGGCGCCCGACCGGATTGGCGGAGTGGTCGCAGTAGTGCAACAGGTCCCCATAGGTCCGGTGGCGATGGGCCCTCTGGTCGATGCGGTTAGCCTCTATGAGCTTCAGGAACGGCTCCCGGGGGATATGGAAACGGCGAATCGTTTCCCCAAGGGCCACGGTGATGGGATGGTCCGGGCGGGAGTCGTAGGAGCTAAGCAGCTCCTCCTCCCACGAGTCCAAGAGGCTCAGGCGGTCTCCCGGGGTCTCGTCTCCCAGGTCATCCACAAAGCGGCAGAAGGCGTAGACGGCGTAGACGTGACGTTGTTTCTCCTTGGGAAGGAACCATGAGCCGACGGTGAAGTTCTCGTAGTGAGACTTGGCAAGATTTCGACAGTACTCGTACGATTCCTCGATGCTCCACCGGCCGCTGGCGGCGCTGAAAAAGAGTCCATGTCGCCCTCCCATCATTCGCCGATGACCTAGACCAGAACGTCCCTGGGCCGGGGCATGTCCAATTCTATGTGAGCCGGACGGGCCTAGCACAGCTCGCGCGGGAGGGCGAATTCCACATCCTCTTGGATGCTCTGGACGTGCGTGACCTCGTCCGGCCGGAGCAGTTCGAGGAGCCTGTCAACAAGAATCTCGGGGGTCGACGCACCCGAGGTTATTCCCACCGACTCGACGCCTGCCAGCCAACTGGGGTCCAGCTCCTCCGGGCCGCCTATCAGGTAGGCGGATCTACCCTGGGTCTTGGCAACTTCGCGGAGTGCCGCGCAATTCG
Source organism: Dehalococcoidia bacterium (assembly GCA_965219205.1). Lineage (GTDB taxonomy): Bacteria > Chloroflexota > Dehalococcoidia > DSTF01 > WHTK01 > WHTK01. The sequence goes on along the minus strand of CBDCMQ010000009.1, from coordinate 621,532 downwards.
AGCTGTTCGGGGCGCCGACCACGAGCACGATCTCAGCCAACTCGCAGAGCTCTTTCACCGCGGCCTGACGGTTTGTGGTGGCATAGCAGAGATCATTACGGAGGATGACTTTGGAGAAGCGTTCCTGGATAGACTCGACCGACCGGCGCGCGTCATCGACCGAAAGGGTGGTCTGAGTGAGAATGGCCACCTCGGTGGACTCGCCCCAGTCGGGCAGGTCCAGAGGTTCCCGGTCGTCCACGAGAGCCATGGACACCTGACCCGTGGTACCCTTGACCTCCTGGTGGCCGCGGTGTCCCACGAGAATAATCTTGCGGCCCTCCAGGCTATATTTCCGGGCCTCACTGTGCACCTTGGTGACGAGCGGGCATGTCGCGTCGATCACGTTGAGCTTCCTGCCTCGCGCCGCCTTGAAGTCGTCTGGCGGCGAGCCGTGGGCCGAGAAGACGACGGTGGCCCCTTCCGGGATGTCCCGGACGTCTTCGACGGTCACTGCCCCACGCGCCTCCAAAGAGTCGACCACGTATTGGCTGTGCACGATCTGGTGTTTCACGTACACTGGGGGCCCGAAACGCTCAAGGGCGCCCTCTACCATCTCAACCGCTCTATCTACGCCGGCACAGAAGCCGCGCGGCGCAGCGAGGTAAACCTTCATGCCTTCCTCCCCTTTGACCGACGTCGAGCAAAAAGCTATCACAGTCCCTGGAGGTTACGCAACAGGCTGTACTCGTCCAGTAGATGCCGGACACTTACCTCCTCTCGATGAATGCTAGCAGCCACTCTTGCGGCGTTAGATGGCCAAGGGCCTGATGGGGCCGGTAAGTGTTGTAACGCTGCTCCTGTTGGAGCAGCTGGGTTCTCAGTTGGCTGAGCGAGTCGGGTGGGTCAACCAACTGGTAAAGCTCCTCTTTGTGGGTGCGCTGGGCTCGTTCCAGGCAGCCGTTGAGCTTGGGGGAGCGTGGTGGCAGCACAAAAAGCCGCAGCCCCTTCTGCTCACAGGCGGCCTCAAACTCGGCCCTGAACTCAGAGCCACCGTCCACCTGGATCGCCTTCACCGGACCCGGCATACGCTCGATGACCGTATCGAGGAAGTCGCGCGCCGTGCCGGCGGTAGCGCGGCCGTAGACACCCAAGACGTCCCCAGCGGCTGACAATATCACGCGCCGAGAAGTGCTTGTAGGCATGGGTAATACCGGTCCAGCGCACGTCGGCGCTGTCCACCTGAACCAGATCTCCCGGCGCCTTGACGACGTAGTCTTTGGGCTTACGCACGGCATAGGGCCGCACCTGAGGCCGAGAGACGATGCAAGGGTCCTTCAGACTCGCAGGCCCCAGTTTGCCTTGGCGTCTGAGCCGGCTGAGGATGCGGCCCACCATCGAGACCGAGATAGTGACCCCTTGGCGTCTGAGGATCGGCTGTAGCTTGTCTTTGCCCCAGACGGGATTGTCTTGGCGCAGGCGTAGCGCCGCTGCTTCGAACTCTAGGCTCCAAGTCGGCTTGCGGACCTGGTGTGGCCTATGGCTGCGGTCTTGCAGACCCCGCGGACCCTGGAGCCGGTAGCACTCTAGCCACTGGTAAAGGGTTGAGCGGCTGCGTCCAAAGCGTCTTGCCGTCAGACTCACCTTCTCGCCGTGATCCTTGTGCCACTCAACAGCCCTGAGGCGCGCCTTCGCCTCACGTGATAGTCGTGGCTCCTCCCTGCCTTCCTGCGCTCTCTCTGGGAGGAGACGAGCCAGGGTTGGACCGCCTGGGATGATCGACCCGTACGTCTGCATTGGGACTCCGCATCGTCCCCGCCTTCTCATCATTGTCGTGTACGGCATCTTTCTGAACGAGATCACAGGAGTGCAAGCAGGGTCAGGCGGCGACCTCCTCAGCCGTTGACTCAATGACGCTTCCATCCACACACTGTGCGCCGAGATAAACGCCCCCCGTCAGCTCAGGGGCCTTCAGACGCCTCAAACGCTGTTCGTCAACCATCAACACGTCTTCCAGACGCCTGCTACGGTCTGGTCGACCCGCTTGCAGCGCTTGGCACCTCGGACCGAGGTCCAAGGACAGCGAAGGGCGACCCTACCGGTCCGCCGTGCGGAGGTGGCGCCAGTGCTTCCTGGGGAGGTCGTAGAAGGTGGAAAGACAGAAGAGTTTGTGGGATGCTGTGCGTCGCGTCGCCTATCCGGCCGCAGCCTCCCGGCTGGCCTGGGTCCGATTCCCCTGCGGAGACGCTTCGGGGAAGAAGGCGTTCAAAACCCGCTGGGCGATGCCCTCTGCGTCCAGCTCCAGCCGGCGCCTCTGGGCGTCTGCGGTGCTGTGCTCGATGAAAGAGTCCGGGAAGCCGATGCGGTGGACCGAAACGTCCTCCAGTCCGGCCTCGACGATGGCTTCGAGTACGGCAGAGCCGAACCCTCCGGCCAGCACGTTTTCTTCGACGGTGACGATACGGTGGGTGTTGCGCGCTACGTATATGAGCAGAGCAGTATCGAGTGGCTTCACGAAGCGCGGGTTCACGCCGCCGCATTCAATGCCATACTCGGCGAGCAGTGCGGCGGCGCCCCTGGGGATGCGGATAGCGAAGGGGCCCGGATGTTTGTAGGCGGTGTAGACGAGATGCTGCAGGTCGTTTTCGTCCATTGGCGCCGCAACGACGACGTTGGGGATACACCGCAGGTATGAGATGTCGAACGCGCCGTGGTGGGTCTCGCCGTCCTCACCCACGATGCCCGCACGATCAGCAATCAGCGTTACGGGCAGGTTCTGCAGACAGACGTCATAGACCACCTGATCGAAGGCCCGCTGGAGGAAGGTAGAGTAGATGGAGACGAAAGGATTGAGGCCGGCGGAGGCCATGCCCGCCCCCATGCTGACAGCGTGCTGCTCCGCGATGCCGCCGTCGAAGACTCTGTCGGGGAACTCGCTCCGCACCTCCTCCAGCCCGGTACCTTCGAGCATCGCCGCGGAAATACCGATGACGAACTCGTCCTGGTGCATGAGGCGTTTGAGGGTCTGGGCAAATACCTTCGAGTAGGTGGGCGCTCCTGATGAGGCCCCAAGAGGCGAGCTTGGCTGATGGAACTTGACCGGGTCGTCCTCGGCAGGCTCGTAGCCGTGCCCCTTGTGCGTCACCACGTGGACCAGAGGGACTGCGCCGGTGGGTATTCTGGCTTGCCAGAGGGCCTCTTCGAGCTGCTTGAAGTCGTGGCCGTCCACGGGGCCGAGGTATTGGAATCCCACCTCGGTCCAGAACGTGGTGGGCACGATAATGCTATCGAGCCCGCCACCGAACCTCTTGACGAGCCGGTAGACCATGTCGCCGGTGGGCGCTCTCTTCGAAAGCGCCTTCATGCGCCCAATCATCGCCTGGTATTCCGGATGGGTGAGCACTCGCTTGCGCCAGTTGGTGAGGAAGCCGATGTTCTCAGAGATGGACATCCCGTTGTCGTTGAGAACGACGACTAGCTTTTCCGGGTTGAGGTGCACGATGTTGTTGAGCGCTTCGAAGTTCGATCCGGAGGTCATTGCCCCGTCCCCGGCTACCGCGATAGTCCATGAGTTTGCCCGGCGACGCTTCGCCGCTCCTTGCGCTATGCCCAGGGCGATAGAAAGTCCTGTGCCGGCGTGGCCCGCGCAGAGGGTGTCGTGCGGGCTTTCGCTAGGCTCCCCGAAGCCGGACGGTCCACCCTCCGAGCGGATATCCTTGAACTCGTCGCGCCGCCCCGTCACCAGCTTATGCGTGTAGGTCTGGTTGGTGGTGTCCCAGACTATTCTGTCCGTGGGACTGTCGAAAACGCGGTGCAGGGCGAGGGTAAGCTCAACGACGCCCAGGTTCGAGGCCAAGTGGCCGCCGCGCTCAGTTATCACGGAGATGATGGTATTACGGACCTCTTGCCCAACCTGGCCCAGCTCTTCTCGGGTCAAGGACTTCAGGTCGCTCGGCGCATCGATCTGGCCCAAGAGACAGTTTACCATGTGAGCACCTCCTTACGGAGTCCCGACTGCGGCCCTAGAGGCCCGCACAAGGCACGCTTCATGCCTCGTGCGCCGGAGCCTGCGTGCATCACCACTTGGTGGACTCTTCCGCGTAAACGCGGTCGGGCAACGTGTAGCGGATTCCCTCCTCGTCGAACAAGGAGGTATCGAGCAAGGACGTGAAGCTGGTGAAGTTGCTGTTTTGGCGACGGCCCGGGAGCAGCTTATCCAGGATGTGACCATAACGCTGCTGCATCTTGAACCACCAGATAGCTCCAAATGCGGAAAGTGGCGGATACCACAGTGACTCGGCAACATCTCTTCCGATGAGCCCGCGGGAAACACGGTATATATACTCCGCCAAAGTCCGGCGGGCGGCCGGATCGGTCTTCCCGGCGATCAACGGAGCCGAGTTGACCAGGGAGTGCGCCATCACGACCGATTCAATTGGGGAATCGGGCTCGCACATTTGGCCGATGCCATACAGTTTCAGGGCCTCATCGGCATCACGGAACAGGATGGTCTCAGGAATGCCCATCAGGTGACCGGAGTAGCGCCAAACGGCCATGAAGCTCGCGTACTCTTCGTCGGTGTACTTGGCACCCAAGGTTTTCGCGTGCCTCAGCAGCCTTGCCGAGAAAGCGGAAATGGCATAACCCAAATGGGCAGCGCTAATCGGCACACCCCAGGCTTCGGTGTCCCAGTCCTCCGAGTTGTTCAAGAGGCGTCTCATCCGTGCGTGAACGAGTCTAATACGGACCGAAAGCTTCCAGCCGTCTCCGTACCTGTACATGCCGTTGGGAAGGAATATCTCCATCATGTGACGGTTATTCTGCCCCAAACGCCTGACGCCCTGGTCACGCACCCGCCCGGTGATGAAGAAGGACTTTGCTATGTTCGTTGTAAAGCCTTCTATCAGGACGCCTGCGACGAATGCCCCCAGGATAACCTGCGAGTTTCTGTGAAACATGCGGACGCCCGGAGCGAATCCTGCATAGTCGAGCCACTCCGGCGGAGTTTCCGCGTCTCTGAAGAATTCTCGCAGCGAGGCCGGCGCGTTCCTCAGAGCCTCCTCGCCTTCCTGATTCATAGCTGCTTGGATGAGCCGCTCTGACTCTTGGGGAGTAAACTCCGCGAGGTCTTCCATCATCGCTTCGCACAGCGGGTCTCCAATGAATGTGTGCGCGATGTATTTGTCCGCGATGTCGGGCGCGACCGCGCGGGCCTTTTCGTAGCCTATGGTGTAGTCAGTAGGCATTTTCATTGACATTTACACCCTCGTACCATCTCTGCTCTAGACACTATGCCCTTCATGTTCTTGCGGTTCTACTCGCAGGTCCGGAAGCCAACTCAACCATGACGGCAGGTACCAGTTGCGTTTGCCAAGCACCTCCATGCTGGCCGGGACCAGGACAGAGCGCACCAGCGTCGCGTCCAGAAGCACAGCCACGGCCAGCCCAAACCCGACCTGCTGGTTAATGATGGTCTTGCCCGTGGCGAAAGCGCCGAACACGGCGACCATTATAAGGGCGGCGCCGGTGATCAGGCCTGCGGTGGACCGCAGGCCGTAGGCCACCGCCTCGGTGTTGTTCCCAGTCTGATCGTACCGCTCGCGGATGCGGCTCAGGAGGAAGACGTGGTAGTCCATGGACAGCCCAAAGAGGACGGAGAAGAGGAAGAGGGGGATCCAGACGTCTATGCTCTCCGCGTGCTGGAAGCCGAACAGGTCCGTGGCCACGTCCTTCTGGAACACCAGAACCATCAGCCCGTAGGCGGTGCCCACGGAGAGCAGGTTCATGAAGACCGCCTTGATCGGAATGACTATGGACCGGAAGACGAGCATGAGCACCAGGAAGCTGAAACCGAGCACGAAGGCGAAGACGATGGGCGTGTACTTTTGGACGATGGAGAATACGTCTGTAGCTTCTGCGGTCACGCCGCCGACGAAGGCCTCTGCGTCGACTCCGTCGAATGCGGCGGGAACGTACCGGCCGCGGATGGTCTCCACTACGTCGACAGCGGCCTGGCTCCGGGGCTCTCCGGGGATGGTCACGGTGACGATGGCGAGGTCTCGGGCGTCGTTGACGGTCAGGACGGGGAGGACTTGCAGGCCCTGGTGTGCCGTGAGGGAGGCTTGGAGCTTTTCTATGGCCTGCTGCACCTGGGGAGTGTCGATATCGCCGTCGATCACGATCTCGGTGGGATTGACGAGGCCGAAGGAGAAGTGCTCTTCCATGACGAAGAAGGCCTCCCTAGTCTGGGTGCCTTCGGGGAAGGCGTCCACGCCGTTTATGCCGGTCTGGATCTGAAAATAGAAGACGGTGGCGGCGACCATGGGCGCTCCGATGACGATGATGCTGATGACCGGGAACCGGGTGACGACGCGGGTGATAAGCTCCCAGAACCCCTGCCCTGAGGAGTCGGAGGGTGTGATTCTTGCCTTGCCGAAGAAGGGAATGGGCAGGTGGTTGATTCTCGGGCCGATGAGTGCAAGGGAGGCCGGCAGAAGGGTGAGGGTGGCCGCCAAGGCAACCAATACAACCAGTATCGCGCCAATGGCGAGGGACTGGAAGAAGGAGAAGGGAACGATGAGGATGCCGCAGAGGGCGATGACGACGGTGATGCCGCTGAAGAGCACTGTGCGGCCCGCGGTTGCGCCGGCGCGCTCTATAGCCGCGTTCTTGTCCAGGCCGCGGGCCAGCTCGCTCCGGTAGCGGGATATTATGACGAGGGAGTAGTCGATTCCCACGGCCAACCCGATCATGATGATCATCAGCGTGACGAAGAATATCAGCTCGAAGACCTGACCTATGAGTGCCGCCAAGCCCAACGCGGTGATGATGCAGATGATGGACAACCCTATGGGCACCAGGGCGGCGGCGATGGTGCCGAAGAGGACCACGAGGATGACGAGGGCGACCGGGATGCCGAAGCGTTCTCCCCGCCTTAGGTCATTTTCCGCCAGCTCGTTGTTGTCGTGGGCGGTGCTGGCGTCCCCTACCATGAGTACGCGGAAGCCGTCCTTGCCGTCCGCTTCCACGACAACGCGAAGGACGTCCTCGACGTTTTTCGTGGCCTCCTTGAGGTCGCCGATCATGACAAAGGGCATTATCGTGGTCTTGCGGTCGGCGGAAACCAGAGACGGGTCGTTTTCCTGATAATAGCTCCGTCCCCCTGTCACTGTGCCGCTCCCCAGCAAGACGATCGCGTCATAGACTGATCCGGCCATTTCCTGAAATGCAGGATCATCCACCGTACGGGTGTCCGATTGAACGATAACGATTTCGGTTATTGCTTCGGGACCCCGAAGCCTATCTTCCAGTAGGGCGTCCGCTCGTTGGGACTCGAAGTTGCTACCCAGGCGGAACTCGGTGGTCGTGGCCGAGCCAAGCAGGGTCGCGTTGAGTATGACCGCAACCGCCACCAGCACCACCCACAGGGCAATAGCCACCAATGGCCTTTGCGCACTGACACGGGCCAACAGCTCAGTCAAGGGGAAGTCTCTCTTTTAAGGGACTGCAGGAAGGACAGAGAGGACTAGGTCTTCCAGAGTATTCGCCTCACGGCGGGTGTGCAAGCTGACACCATCATTGTACGCTGCCCATCGGAACGCACGATCATGTACATATATTATGCAAATCACCCTCTCTGTAAAGATGGGTCGATACGGGTCATCTCTCGCGCTACTTGTACAAGAACGGAGTGGAGGATCAGTAGCCGCTGAGGTACCGACCAGAGCGCCAACCGGAACCGCAGCGTGAAGGTCCTTGTTTTTGCGTAGCTTGGTGGACCCGGACACGGTGATGAAGCTCCGGTCCACGGTCATCGACGGCCTGGGGGCCAAGGCTACCCGCACCGTGGAGCTCATGGTCAAGAACTACTCAAACACGCCGCCCACGGCCAACGCCGGTCTCGCCGTTAGTGTCAGGCGTCTTCATGACACGAACCGCAGCGGCTGGTGGATCCTGACTGGACTGGTCCCGATTCTAGGATGGATAGCGCTGCTCATCTTCTATGTTGAGGACAGCCGGCCAGGAGCTAATCAGTACGGGCCGAATCCCAAGGGCGTCTAGGCCACACAACCAACTCAAACGGTGGACGAGCGACTCCGACAACTCGAGCCTTTACGTTCTCGCGGCACCATCAGGTTGCAGGAGTACGAAGAACGACGCCGGGATATCATCTCCGACATTTAGATCGAACCGTTTCCCTGCCTCATAGGCAAGCTTAAGCGCAGCCGACCGGCTCTCGTTGGTACCGGCAGGAGAGACGAGGCCGACACATCGGCTCGCCCGTACTCCTGGCGGCAAGGCTACCCCTGAGTTCCTGGGGTCGATTCCATCCAGTAGGTAACACGATTTGGCGGCCATAGTGTCAGTTCGCAGGGAGGCGGTATTCTCTGTCGCAGACTTCGATGACGGGCTGGATTGCGCTGAACTCGACGGTGCGGTTCCTCCTCGAAATGTGCGCGCTCTTGGCCCTCATGTACTAGGGCATCTACACCGGCGACAGTATGGCGGAAGGGATCGTCATCGGTGCCTTGGCTCCTAGTGCGGCCATCTTCGTCTGGTGGAAGCTGGTCACACCGAAGTCAACGTCGTGGCTGACTGACACAGGCAGGTTTCTGGTCGAAATGGCAGTGTTCGGTCTGTCGGCTCTTGCCCTCGCCGGCCAGGCGCTCCTGGCCATCTCATTCGCAGTCGTCGCCGTCCTCAACGCCAGCTTTCTCCTCATCGCGCCCAGGAGCTGATCACATCCCGTCTACGAGACAGGCCCCCGGAGGGGCCTCGTCCCGGGCAGCGTCCGCGCCTACTCGCTCATTTCCTCCGCTGGTCCCACTGCCGCCGTCCGCTCCGGGTCGTCGCCACGGTTACATGCAGGGCAAGCCTCTGGTTGTCCATGACCTTCTATGACGAAGCCCTTCATGCAGGCCCGACAGAACCAGCGGCTCTGACCCTCCGCTATCCCCTTCTGGTTCGGGACGCGGTAGACGAGCCTCTTTGACTTTGAGGCCTGCGTTTCAGGCTTCTCGCCTCCTTCCTTTGCCTTCGGCTCGATGCCTTGGACGGACCAGAAGCGCCAGCCGTTGACGGCCTTGCCGCCCATGACCGCACTCGCTGCCGACGATGCGCTCTTGAACTTCCTGCCGCCCTCGAGGACGAAGAGGATGCCTTCGCCCTCCTCCGCCTTCTCAACCATGCAGGCGTGGGCCTGCTTTCTGTAGCTCGCCACGAGGCGAGTGCCGACTGTGAGATTCCGATCTTCGATGGCCACCGGCCACCTCCTTTCTTGAGGTTGGCCATCACTCACTCAGGTCGGTGGGTCCAGTCAAGTCGGCCCGCCGCCGTTCTCGCCTTCCAGCTTGACAAGGCCCGCCAACGGCGGACGGCAACACCTAGGTATCGCGGTCGATCTCAAGGCTGAAGCAACCACGCCCCGCAACTGGGTGACCACGGAGTCCGTACGCACGCCTCCGCGTGGTCGCCTACGATCGAATTACGTTCGCCTCCGGCTGGTGCCACGACGAATCAGGCAGCTAGCCCTCAAAGCTCGCGCCCCGCAAGAAGGGCAAGTGGACAGGCTGGGTGAGACAGGCGCAGGCGCTTACGCCAGGCCTCCCTTGGTTTGCCCCTCCTGTGTGCCGCTTGCGCTCCGCCGTGCGCGTGGCCTCATGCCCCCAGACCCAGAGACGGCTGCCGCGTCACGCCCCAGAGGGGGGAACCTGCTGGCAAAACTAGTGGGGGGGGCGGTGGGTGAGACAGGGGATCAGATCTCCGTTGACAAGGCTTGCCCCACCCCTTCTCTGCTGCGGTATCGATGGAGTGTTCGTGGAGATGCTGCCTGAGGGGCGCAGGCATTCCATGATCAAAGAGTATCTTCAAGGCTGCTCACGGCCTAGGCTGCCTCGTCCAGCATCCTTCGGAACTCGGACCGGCCTGCGATGCGTCCGCTCTCCCGCTTCAAGTCCGTGAAGAGCTGCAAGGCGCCCTCACATGGGTCCGCATCGACCAAGTCCTCTCGCTTGATCTCGATCAGGTCCTCAGGGTCGTTGTCTCTGGTCATCCCAAGAACTATGCCCCGTCTTGATGAGCACTGTCCAGCGGAAACTTTGGTTTTCAACTTAGATCGAGCGTATTGTGTCATGGATGGTACCCAGAGCAGTTGCAGAGGCGACAACGAGCTGCTGCAGGCGTAACACAGGCTGAGGGGACAGGCTCAAACCTGTCCCTCTTTCATTTCAGTGACGCGGCGGGGGCTTTGCGCACGACGGTGAACGTGAGAACGCCGGGGACTAGTCCGGCCAATCTCCACTAAACTGCCTCCATGACAAATTCGGGCTCTTCCCAAACCGCTTCAGGCAAGTCCGCAAAGCTTCGCACTCTCCACGCCGGCACAAAGCCGCTGGTGCTGCCCAATGCCTGGGATGCGACTTCGGCACGGGTTTTCGAAACGGCGGGTTTCGAGGCGATCGCGACGACCAGCGGCGGCGTAGCCGCTGTGCTTGGCGTCAAGGACGGCGAAGGCGGTTCGATCGACGAGATGCAGGCCGCGGCGGAACGGATCGTCCGCTCGGTCGAAGTCCCAGTGACGGTTGATTTCGAGTCCGGCTACCAGCTTGAATCCAAAGAGATCGCCAAGCGGCTGGTCAGCATCGGTGCGGCGGGCTTGAATTTGGAGGATTCGAACCATTACGGCGAGCCGTCGCTGCTGGAGGCGGAGCCGTTCGCGGCGCAAATCGCTGAAATAAAGTCGGCGGCGCGTGGCGCCGGCGTCGATCTGTTTCTCAACGCGCGGGTCGACGTGTTCATCCGCAAGCTGGGGACGCCGGAGGAGCAACTCGCCGAGGGTCTGAGGCGCGCACGCCTCTACAAGCAGGCCGGCGCCGACTGCATCTACCCGATCACGTTGAACGACCGGGAAATAATTGCCGCCTTCGTCGAGGCGATCGGGGCGATTAACCTCAACCTGCGGCGCTGCGGTCCGCTGTCCCTACAAGACGTGGCGGACCTGGGTGTGCGTCGGGTTTCCTACTCGACCAGTACGTTTCGTGAGGCGCTGGCGACTGTCGAACAGGCCGCGCAGGCGATCAAGACGGAGCTATCTTCTGTAACCGGGGGCTAGGACTTCCCAATTCAACCCGGAGTGGGCTCGAGGCAGATCTACACCGAACCTTCTTCGGCCGCGCGTTGAGCTAAGATCGATGGCATGAATCTGCGTCGGGTTACGGGTACTGGCAGCATCCTCGACAAGATCGTGGCTGAGAAGCGCGAGGGGGTTGACAAGCGAAAGCGGGAGGCGCCGCTGGCAGCGCTTGAGGCGCGGTTCGGCGATTTCGATGGGCAATTTGGCCTGACGCGGGCGATCACGGTGCCGCGCGGCAAGGCGCCGGCGGATGCGGCGGTGCAGGTGATCGCCGAGATTAAGAAGGCCTCGCCTAGCAAGGGGATGCTGGCGCCGGACCTGGACCATGAGGCGGTTGCCAAGGCATACGCGGCGGGTGGCGCGGCCGGGATTTCGGTCCTGACCGAAGAGAATTACTTCCTCGGCAGCCTGGAGTGGATGCGGGATGTGCGCTTGCTGCTGACGGACATGCTGCCTGATGGACGGCCTTCGATCTTGCGCAAGGACTTTGTGGTTGAGCCTTACGAGCTGACCCAGGCACGGGCGTTTGGCGCCGACAATGTGCTCCTGATCGTTGCTTTGCTGGAACCCGACCTGTTGCGAGAGCTGACTGCCGAAGCGGAGCGGCTTGGTCTCGATGCGCTCGTGGAGGTTCACAACGAATCGGAGGCCGAGCGCGCGCTTGAGGCCGGGGCCCGGCTTTTCGGTGTGAACAATCGCGACCTCCAAACGTTTGAAGTCGACCTCCGGGTTACAGAGCGAATCCGACCCCTGCTGCCAGCCGATGCAGTGGTTGTTGGCGAGAGCGGCGTGTATGGCCGCGAGGATGTTCAGCGTCTGCATGACGCCGGAGTGAGGGCGATTTTGGTTGGCGAGGCTTTCATGACTGCCACAAATGTGGCCGCAAAAATGGCTGAACTTCGTCTTTGATCGGATCGAGGCTGCAGGCGGGCGCGTTACACTAAGAATTACCCGGAGGAGAATATCTACCGCAGGAGGTACGAATATGCTGACTGATGCCGAACGGGCTTACATTGGCTCTTCGCCCATACCCGGCGAAGCCGGGCTTGGTCGTATCGCCACGTCGACTTTGGATGGTCAACCGCATGTGGTGCCGCTAAGGGCGCACATGAATGAAGCGGGAGACAAGGTGATCGTGCTAGGCACTGAGATGGCCCGTTCTTACAAGTACCGGCAGGTGAAGAAGAACCCCAAGGTCGCGATTGTCTGGGACTCAACTGGTGGCGCGCTGCCGACGATCAAGGGGATCGAGATACGCGGCACGGCCGAGATCAAGCAGAACGATGGCGACGTCGATCCACACTTTGTAGTGACTCCGACCAAGGTTTTCTCCTGGGGTATCAACGAAAACGCCGCCGATTCCTTTGAAAAGAAGATGGGCATGGACACATCCCACCTGCGCTGAAGCTAGCGCTTCGGCATCCTGGCTCACGCCTGCTTTGGCCGGAAGCTAGCGTCGGCAACGTGGCTAGCGCCGGGCTCGGCCAGTTTGGTAACGGCGGGGTTACGCCCTGCTCGGCCAAAGCATCGGGGCTCGCATTTCATTAGCATTTCTGCCAGGTTAGTTTAGGAGTTACGGTGATGGGTCAATTGGTGAATGTGGGGGACACACTTCCGGAGATCGTCTTGCCCGACCTGGATGGCAAGCCGGTGTCTCTCTCGGCTTACGCCGGACGCAAGCTGCTGATTTTTATGTGGGCATCGTGGTGAGCGTGTAGGGGACAGCTGCCAGTTTGGCAGAAATTTGTTGAAGAACACGCTGACGACGACTTCGCGCTGGTTTCGGTTGCCATGGATAACCAGGGCGCCGATCTGCCGCGCCGCTACGCGGAACCTACGCTTGGGACCTTCCCGACGTTGGTAGACGCCGACAACGTGCTGGGCGACATCTTTGGCTTCAAGGCAATCCCAAATGGCGTTTTGGTCAGCGCCGATGGCAAGGTTGATGCCCTGATAGCCTCAAGATTTGAGATTCGACAGCCACCGACTCGGGAACTGGTCGAAAATTGGTTGACCGCGGCGGATTTGAGCCTGCCGGAGGGCGCCGGTGAGTTGGAATGGTCGGCAGAGGCGCTGAAGCTGTTCCGGGAGGCCGGCGCCGCGGTGCGACGCGGCGAAAAGGAAATGGCGATCGGGCTTTTGAAGCGCGCTTTTCCTCTGGAGCCGGACAATTTCATCATCCGCAAGCAGCTCTGGGCGATTGAGCATCCAGAAATGTTTTATGACGGCGACGTGGACTACAGCTGGCAGAAAGAACAGCTAGAGGCCGGGCGCTAGCGCTGGACTTTTAAAGTACATGAGAGAAAGCTAAACGCTTTCTCTCAACAAAAGTACATCCGGAAGCTGAAGCTTTCCGGATCAGCTTGAAGATACGTGGGAATGGCTTTTACTTCTAAAGTAGGTTGAGGAAAGCGTGAGCTTTCGACTTCCAAAGTACAGAGGTAAAGCTCATCGCTTGACTTCTAAAGTCCCCGCTGAGGGCTCTAACCAAAATTGTGGACGCGGCGGCCGGTGTCCGAGGCGATCGGTAGTTCCTCGAAGTGCTCGGCGATGATGTTGATGGAACGTTCTTGATGCTCGATGTGGCCGTGGACGATCAAGGCCGGCGCGCTCTCGATTAGATGGCGGTACTTTGGGATCAGGCCCGGCGCCGTGATCACGTTTAGCAGACCGTCGTAGTCCTCAAGGGTGTGGAAGACGAAACCCTTGGCGGTTTCCGGCGCCTGGCGCACCGCGACCAGACCGGCTACCGTGACTTGCTGGCCGGTCTGCATTTCATTGACCAGGTGACTGGGTGACATGCCCTCGTGGAGCTGGTCTCTGACCAGGTCCATTGATTTGCCGCGCACCGCGATGCCGAGCAGACGCAGGTCGGTGATGATGCGCTCGTTGTGAGCCGGCTGACTCAGCTCCGGGGTTTCTGGCTCGGGCGTGAGCAGGGCCAGCGGCATTTGGCTGCTGAGTGGCTGAAAGAACGTACCCAGCTGCCAGAGCAGCTCGCGCTCGTGCAGGCCGGTCCAAGCGAAGGCGCCGATCTGGATCAGGTTCTCGATCGCCTCACGGCCCAGGTGGGTGCGGCGCCAGAAGTCCCATAGAGAGCAAAAGGGCCCATTGAGCCGCTCCGCTTCGAGGCGGGCCCAGGCAGCGTTGGCCAGTCCTTTGACATAGCGATAGCCGAGGCGGACTGCGTCACCCAGTTCTCCGGTTTCGATGCTGCACTCGACGCCGCTCTGGTTGACATCGACACCGCGAATCTCGATCTCGTGACGGCGGGCGTCGTTGGCGATGACTTCCGGGCTGTAAAAGCCCATGGGTTGTTCGTTGAGCAAGGCGCAGTAGAACTCAACCGGATAGTAGCGCTTGAGCCAGGCAATGTGAAAAGCGGTCACCGCCATGGCGGCGGCGTGGGACTTGGGGAAACCGAAAGAGGAGAAGGAGAGGATTTTCTCGTAGATTACCGAAGCGGTTTTGGGGTCGACGCCCTGGTTGGCGGCGCCGGCGAGAAAATCGTTACGCAGCGCTTCCATGGCTTCGCGTGAGCGCTTGCGGCTCATGGCGCGGCGCAGCTGCTCCGCCTTGCCGCTGCTGAAGCCGGCGATGACCATGGAGGCCTGGATCACTTGCTCCTGGAAGACAAAGACGCCCTTGGTTTCCTTTAGCGCTGACTCTAACGCGGGATGGTCGTAGATCACCGGCTCCTGACCGAGACAACGGGCGATGTAGGGATGCACGGCGCCGCCCTGGATCGGCCCGGGACGGATTAGCGCCACCTGGATGATCAGATCCTCGATGCGCTGCACCCTGATGCGCTGCAACACCTGAATTTGGGCGCGGCTCTGGATCTGAACGATGCCCAGCGAGTCGCCGGTCTGGATCATTTCATAGACCCGCTGGTCGGTGAGGTCGATGTCGGCCGGCCGGATCATGCGCCCGTAGCGGTCCTCGACATAACGAAGACCGCGCCGCAGCTGGTCGAGGCTGGGGTAGCCGAGGAGGTCGAGCTTGATAAAGCCAGCGCCGGCGACCGAGTCTTTGTCCCATTGACAGATAAAGCGATCGTCCATCGCCGCCGCCTCGATCGGCACCTGCTCATCCATGCGATTGGTTGAGATGACGACGCCGCCGGAGTGTTGGCTCAGGTGCCGGGGCATGCCGCGCAGTTCATTGACCAGACTCAGGAAGTCGCGCCAGATGGGAAATTCCAGGCGGCTGGCGAACTCCGACATCGACGCCAGTTCGTCCTCAAGGTGGCCGGCGAAGCGGCTGTGCATGCGTTTGGCGATCTTGTCGATTTCGCCTTCGGGCAGGCCCAGCGCCTTGCCGACATCGCGGATGGCGCTGGCGTAGCGATATTCGATAAAGGTGCAGACCTGAGCGGCGTGCTCGGTGCCGTACTTCTCAAAGATGTGGCGGAACATCTCGGCGCGTGCCTCGCGGCCAAAGTCGAGGTCGATGTCGGGCACGTCCGAGTCCGGCCGGGCCTCATTGAGAAAGCGCTCGACCGCCAGGTCATACTTCATCGGGTCGATGCCGGAGAGGCCGAGGAAGAAGCAGACCAGGGAGCCGACCGAGGAACCACGGCCCCGCACCGGCAGGTCGCGCTCGTGGGCGTAGCGCAGCAGATCCCAGAGTCGCAAAAAGAAGCCGGCCCGATGGCTGGTTTTGATTAGCTCCAATTCCTTGAGCAGGCGAATCTCGACCGTCTCCGGCAGGGGTGAGGTGTAGTAATCCCGCGCCTTCTGGTAGCAGACATCGCGCAGAACCTGGTCGGCGTCTCGGCCGTCGTCGGACTCGAAGTTGGGAAACTCGTAACTCAAGTCACGAATCAGATCGAAACCGCGGCAGCGTTCGGCGATCTGAGTTGTGTTGGCGATGGCTTCCGGCAGGCCGTCGAAAAGACTATCGATATCTTGTGAATGTTTGAGGTAGAACTCGGAGTTGGCCCGTAAATGAGGCCTCACCTCTTCCAAAGTGGTGCGGTGACGCACGGCGACCATCAGGTCATGTAGGCGGCTGCGCTGCCGCTCGTGGTAGTGGACGTTGTTGGTGGCGACGAAACCGAGGCCGAGGTCCTGAGCCAGGCCAACCAGTCCTTCATTACGCGATTGGTCCTCATAGACCAGGTTGTTTTGCAGCTCGATAAAGAAGTTTTCCGAGCCGAAGATGGCACGATAACGATCGGCCGCTGTGCGGGCGGCGTGGGGCTCGCCGCCTTCGACCAGCGCGGCGATCTCGCCCTTGCGGCAGCCGGACAGGGCAATGAGTCCCGTCGCGTGCTCGGCCAGCCAGTCGAAGTCGATCCTTGGTTCGCCGCGAGGTGAGTTGAGGTTGGCGCGGCTGAGCAGACGCGATAGGTTGGCGTAGCCGCCTGGAGTCTCTGTCAGCAAGGTCAAGTGGGATTCGTCGCTGAGCGTGATCTCGGCGCCGGTGATCGGCTGGATGTCCCAGGCTTTGGCGGCCTGGGCGAACTGCATTACCCCGGCCAGACTGTCATGATCGGTCAGGGCCAGGGCCGGATAGCCGAGCTCCTTGGCGCCGAGGACCAGCTCCAGCGGTGTCGAGGCGCCTTCGCGCAGTGAGAAGCAAGAGTGGCAGTGCAGCTCCACGTAGTCTGTCATCTAGAGATCGCGCCTTTCCGACTCTTAAAGTCTGACGGCCTGATTTTCAAGGTCTGCCGACAGCTGGGCCCGGCTTTTAAGGTCTGCCGACAGCGGCCAGGCCCTAATACTCCTGGCGGAACCATTCGCCGCTGAGCAGATCGTGGTAAATGGTCAGTGGCGGCCGATCTTCGGGTGTGACGCGAAAGTAGATGCGGCTGATGCCGATCTCGCGCCACCATTGCTGGTCGATGCGCCAGGGTTGTCGAGCCATGACGGCTTCCTGCCAGGCGCCGCCAAACCTCAGGCGTAGCGGTACGCCGGTTTCGCTCGCTTCTACTTCGAGTGTCCGCGGTGTCTTTAGGCGTCGGATTCGACGAGTATCTGACGCTGCTCGGGTATCGTTGACCATGGCTCCACATCCACGCAGTTAAAGACCGGCGAATAGCCGTAACGGGCCTTGAGTTGCCGGATCGATTCTTCCAATTGACGCTGAAGACGCCCCCTTTCACCTAGACTCAACTGCTTGCCGGTTTCCCCGGTTAGGCCTCCCAACCGCAAGGAGATATTGCGTACCGCGTTGGGCGGCGGCGCGTTCTGCAGCGACTCACGCAGAACGAAGGACAGGCGCTTGTTGTCGCTCACTGCTTCGCGCAGGACGAGGCGGCGCTCCCAACCTCGCCCAGAAACTAGCTCTGCTTGCAGCGCCAACTCACGCGCCGCCCGGCCCCGCAACGGCAGCCGCAGCCGTGAGAGCAGCTGCTTGGCGGCGGCAACCAGGACATCGATGCCAGCGACCGGAGTCTCAAAACTGAGAGCGGCTTCAATCCTCTCCTCGATTGGACGCGGTCTTAGAGGGGCCTCATCAATACCGTTGACCAGTTGCCAAAGCCGTTTGCCCTCAAAGCCGAACTGAGACTGCAATTCCGGCAGGGTCAGTGCTGCCACCTTGCCCATGGTCTGCAGGCCGAAGAGAAGCAAGCGCGAGACGATCTCGGGGTCTACGGGAAGCAGGCCGACATCGAGTGGCGCCAGAAAGCCGGCCTCATCACCGGCGGGCACAATTTGGATGTTCCCTTTAGCGGGGTCTGGGGTGCTGCCTGTCGGCTTCCACTTGAAAGCTGGGGACACCCCAGACCCCGCTAAAGAGAGCCCGATCGGGCTAACAGCTGCAATGGCGGCGGCGAAAGATGGGAACCTGCCGTTTGCCAGGCCGATGCTAGGTTCGAGTCCAGAAGAGGCTCGCACGGCGGCGGCGAGGTGGGCGGCCAGGTCGTTTTCATCCTGGAAATGCCCGCCGAGGCCGTTGATGTTTAGGTAAGCTCTACCGAGTTCTTCGTCTTCGACTTCAGGGCTGATGGAGTGCAGAGCATCGAGGATGGCTTCCCATTTGGCGCGATAGAGGACGGGGTCCGGGGGTAGGATGGCCGCGTCAGGGCTTAGCGCCAGCGCCTTGCGAATTTGTATGCCGGGACGCACTCCCAGGCCGGCTGCCGTGAGGGGGCAATCCAGGACTCGCTTCGGCGCTTCGGCATCGCCGACGATCAGTGATCCCTCGCCCAGATGAGGAGCACGCTGCACCTCCACGGCACAAGGGAAACGAGGTACGGAAACGAAGGCGATCCGCAAGAGCCTGCCCCTGAGCTCCGGGCGGGGTCGGAGCAAAGGGATTATAGCATAAACGTTCTAGAAATTGGCAACTACAGATCTCGCCATTAGCGCTCTCACGCCTGAGAATACGGCTAGCAGAGACGGGTTGAGTGAGTGAAGGAAAGGGAGAGCCGGTGAGCCTGGACCTGTATCCAATTGGTGAACTACCACCGTTAGGCGAAGTTCCGGCCCAGATGTATGCTTCGGTGATCCGCCCGGAGCGCTTCAACCAAGACCAGCCCAAGGAAGCTTTTATGACAGAGCCGGTTGCGGTTCCGGAAATCGGGCCGAGCGAGGTCCTGGTAAGCGTGATGGCCGCCGGCGTCAATTACAACAATATTTGGGCGGCAAGAGGCATCCCACTCAACGTAATCAAAGAGCATGAGCGCCGCTGGGGTGATCGGTCAGGTTTCCATATCGGTGGTAGCGACGCTTCCGGGATCGTCTATAAGGTTGGCGAGGAGGTTCGCAACGTAAAAATCGGAGACAAGGTGGTGATTTCTTGCGGCATGTGGGACCCAAACGACCCCGACTTCAAGCCTGGTGGCGACCCGATGTTCGCCCCGTCTTTTACGATCTGGGGCTTTGGCAGTAACTATGGCAGCTTCGCCCAGTTCACCAAGGTCCAAGCCCATCAGTGCATACCGAAAGCCCCTCATCTGACCTGGGAGGCGGCGGCCGCGCCGACGCTGGTTGGCGCGACAGCCTATCGGATGCTGACCAATTGGCCTCCGAATGAGGTGAAGGAAGGCGATGTGGTCCTGGTCTGGGGAGGCGCCGGAGGACTTGGGACAATGGCCATCCAGATCGTGTCCCACATGGGCGGCATACCGATAGCGGTCGTCTCCAGTGAAGAGCGTGGCGAATATTGCATGACACTGGGCGCTAAGGGGTTCATCAACCGCAAGAGCAGCAAGTTTACGCACTGGGGCCGCATGCCGGATTGGGATTCCAGCGACTACAGCAAATGGGTGCGTGGCGTTGCGGCGTTCAACGGCGAATTGCAGCGAATTATTCAGGGCATCCTTGGCGAACGCCGGCCGCCGCGAATAGTTTTTGAGCATTCGGCACAAGACACGATTCCAACCTCGATTGTTGTCGCTCAAGAGGGCGGCATGGTTGTGATTTGCGCCGGCACTTCTGGCTACAACCTTGACGTGGATGCCCGTTATCTCTGGGATTTCCAGAAAAGGTTGCAAGGTTCTCACTTCGCCAATGGCGAGCAGGCGTCTGCCTTTAACCAGTTGGTGGTTGAGGGCGAAATTGATCCTTGCTTGGGCCAAGTGTTCGGGTTTGAGGAAGTTGGCGAGGCGCATCAGTTGATGTATGAGGGCAGGCATCAGCCCGGGAAGATGGTGATCCTCGTGGGGATCGATCGCCAAGGTTTGGGGCGCGAAACCTCTCGCTAGCCTTGCGGCTGTCGTTGGCCATCGTCTTTACCGCGGCCCTGCTGCGGGCGCTTTTCGCCCTTGATCTCGTCTGATGTCACCTCAGTCATTGGAATGAGATATTAGCCGACTGCTTCGACGAGCCAGCGATGAAGGGGCGTCAACCGTTGGTAGCGGTCTAGAAGCCAGCCGATGAATTCGGAGCTGGCGATTGGCGCCGGCGTTGGCTCCTCATAAAGAGGCATGCAGCGTATCGCAGCGCAGCAGGGCGGCGCGCGGGTGGTCGCTAGGGTAGCCGGCCGGCACACGGGCCCAGCGTGGCTCGCTGGTCTGCAGCCCGGGATTTTCAGCACGAATCTGCGCTAACAGACTCTCGAGCGCTTCGCCGGTCTTGGGCGCGGCGACCGCGCTGCGATAGGCCTCGAGCCGTTGGTCGCTCATGCCCATGATGCCGGCGCCGGTGAGCCGCAGAATCAGGCTGGGCGAGCGCCGCGGATCCAAACCTTCCCAGAAGACGGCGTCGACCCAAGGGTTATATGGTGTTTTGTCCTTGGAGAAGCGCAGGTCGCGGTTGATACGGAACAGCGATTGGCCGACTTTGGGGTCAGCCTGGATGCCGTCTGAGATCGTTGATTTGATGCTCAACCCAAGGTCTGCGACCAAGGTGCGCATCGGTTCTTGCAGGCCTTGTTTGTAGAGGTCCCGGTAGGCTTCGAAGAATGTGCGGCTGTTGTCGGCAGCGAGCCTCGTGAGAAAGGCCAGGGCAGGTTCCGAGAAGCCATTGAATGCCGGCGGCTCAGGCATTTTTCGCGAACTCCATCGCCTCATCCAGCAGCGCGGACCAGTGCTGCTCATCGGGACTTGGCAGCGAAGCCCACTCTTTAAAAACGCGGCCGTTGGGCATGAAAGGCTCTGCGGCACCTTCGCCAACCAGCTTCATGACTCGGCCGGCGGGGAGCTTGACGATCATCGCTGTGGTGCGCCGGTCGATTGAGGCGAAGAAGCGCTCTTCGAAACGCAGGCAGGCAAAACCCATGATGGTGCCGCGGGTGACGGCTGGATGTTGCAGTAGATCGGCGGCGAGACGCCAGAATAGTTCTTCATTTTCGCCGTCCTGCGAATTGTGCTGATTCAATTTGACTCTCCCTCCGAATCGGCTTTAGCCATGACTTCACGAAGGCGCCGTTCCAGGTAGCGTGACTCGACGGGGTTTGTGCAGATCGCCAGTGCCGTTTCGTAGGCCTTGATCGCTTCGTGATCGCGACCGGCTCGACGGAGGAAATCGGCTCGGGCGGCGTGCAAGTAGTGATAGCGGTCGAGCCGCTCTGACTCGGCAATCGCTTCAATCTCCATTAGTCCTACATCGGGCCCCAACGCCATGCCGATTGCCGACGCGCGGTTGAGTTCGACGATCCGGGTCGGGTTGAATTGAAGGAGCAACGTGTATAGAGCGGCGATTTGCTCCCAGTCGACCTCGGCAGGGGTTCGAGCCTCGGCGTGAAGGGCTGCGATGGCTGCCTGCAGTTGGTAGGAACCGGCTGGCATTTGTGACATTTGGCTTTGCAGCAGATTTGACCCCTCGGATATGAGCTTCTGGTCCCAGAGGGTGCGATCCTGCTCCTCCAGGACCAGAAGCTCACCATCGGCGTCGGTCCGGGCCCGGTAGGGTGAGTGATTGAGGAGCATGAGACTGAGGAGCCCATTGACCTCAGGCTCGCCTGGCAGCAGGTCCAAGAGCATCCGGGCTAGCCGGATCGCCTCGTCGCATAGGTCGAGGCGAATCAGAGAAGTGTTGGTAGAGGAATAACCTTCGTTGAAAATCAGATAAAGGACCCGCAGCACGCCGCCAAGGCGGTTGGGTAAATCCGTGCCTTCGGGAACCTTGTAGGGTATGCCGGCGTCACGAACCTTTTGCTTGGCACGGGTCAATCGTTTTGCCAGAGCCGATTCCGGGACCAAGAAGCCGCGGGCAATCTCAGCGGTCGTTAGGCCACCAATCACCCTGAGGGTAAGTCCGATCTGAGCTTCGGGGGCCAGGGAGGGATGGCAGCAGGTGAAAATCAAGCGCAGCCGGTCGTCCGGCCAAGGGTGGCCATGGTTGCTAGCTTCCACCATATGAGGGTCATCATCGTTTACAGGTTCCCGCTGTAGCTCGGCCAGCTTACGAGTCAAGGTTTGACCGCGACGTAGCCGGTCGATCGCTTTGCGTCTTGCTGCAGTGATTAGCCACGCCGAGGGGCTTTCGGGCACGCCGTCCCGGCGCCAGGCCTGGAGGGCGCTGACCGCCGCGTCCTGAACGGCGTCCTCGGCAAGTTGCAGATCCCCTGCCGCGACGTGGAACACTCCGGCTAGAATCCGGGCCCAATCGTCTCGGATAGCGCTCTCTAGCGCCGTCTCGGCGGCGGGTTCTGGGTCTGGAGATCGTGTTCCTGTCATTGATGAAAGTCTAGCGGGATTCACCGAGGGATTAGCCTTTGGATTCGGGCATTTCCATCAGTGGGCGAACCTCGATGTGGCCGGTCGGCGTCCAAGGAGTCATTCGGGCAATGGCTATGGCTTCATCCAAGTTTGGGCAGTCGAAGACGTAGTAGCCGCCTAACTGCTCTTTGGTGTCAACAAACGGGCCATCGGTGAGGATCGTTTCGCCACCGCGAATGCTGACCGTGGTCGCGGTTGCTCCCGGCTGTAGCGCCGCCGCATCGACGATCTTTGCTCGCTTGCTGGCGTCTTCCGCGAAATTCATCCACGCGGCCCAGGCCTCCGGCGTCGCGCTTTCTTCTCGCTCCTCATTGAACAGCAAAAACATGTACTTCATCTAATCTTTCTCCCTCTTCTTAGCCCCCAAGGTTGGGAGCGGTCCTGCCGTTACTTAGATGACGAACGGGAAGGGGCGAGTTGGACATCTTGCCGCTTAGAACGTTAAAGATTGCTGTCGGGCGCGGGAAGAGTTCGCTTGGTAACTCTCGTCGTTGGCCAGGCGGCGAATTATCGAAAACTGCTATAATAGGTCAGCTGTCGTTTCTAGTTATCTATTAGAGGCCTCCCGAGCACCTCGAGCCGCTCGTAGAGCCCTCATTTTTTGTCGGCTGAAAGCCGCTGAGAAGGCCCAAAACTTGCAGCGTCGAGAAGACATAAGAAATATTGCGATTATTGCCCACGTTGACCACGGCAAGACGACGCTGGTCGATTTCATGCTGCGTCAGACGGGCGTCTTCCGTGAGGGACAGCAGGTTGTACCGCGGGTCATGGACTCCAACGACCTGGAAAGGGAGCGGGGGATCACGATTCTCGCCAAGAACACGGCGATCTCCTACCAGGGAAAGAAGATCAACATCGTTGACACTCCGGGCCACGCCGATTTCGGTGGTGAGGTAGAACGAACTCTGACTATGGTGGACGGCGTTCTGCTGCTTGTAGACGCTGCCGAGGGTCCCCTGCCGGGAACCAAGTTCGTGCTCAAGAAGGCACTGGAGTTGAACCTCCAGCCGATCGTCGTAATCAATAAGATTGACCGTCAGGATGCGCGGCCGTACGAGGTTTTGGACGAGGTTTTCGAGCTTTTCCTATCGCTGGGAGCGACCGATGAGCAGCTCGACTTCCCGACGCTGTATTGCGTGGCCAAGACCGGTGTTGCCAAGCGCGAGCTCGACGACGCCAGTGAGACGCTGGGGCCGCTGTTGGACACAATCTGCGACATTGTCCCGCCACCGCCGGGTGAGCTGCAGGGACCGTTCCAAATGCTGATCACCACCGTCGACTACAACGACTACCTCGGCCGGCTTGGTATCGGCCGGGTGACGCGTGGCGTGATCAAGCTCGGCGCGCCGATGAAGGTTGTCCGCAAGGACGGCGCTGTCGAGGACGCGCGCGTGCGAAAGATATTCAGTTTCGAAGGTCTAAAGCGGATTGAAGTAGAGGAAGCCTCGGTTGGAGACGTGATAGCAGTGGCCGGCATGGAGGATGTGGATATCGGCGAGACAATTGCCGATCAGGCCGACGTCACACCACTGCCCTTCGTCGCAATCGAAGAGCCGACGATTTCAATGAACTTCCTGGTGAATAACTCACCATTTGCTGGCCAAGAAGGACGCTTTGTCACAACCCGAAACCTCGGCGAGAGACTCATGCGCGAATTGAGATCCAACGTCAGCTTGAGGGTCGAGAAGACCGAATCCACCGACATTTTTAAGGTGAGCGGGCGGGGAGAATTGCACTTGGCGGTGCTGATCGAAACCATGCGCCGTGAAGGCTACGAGTTGCAGGTTTCGCGTCCCGAGGTGATTTACAAGCGGATCAACGACGTGTTGTATGAACCGATCGAGCACGTGATCATCGATGTACCGGAAGAGTACGTTGGCGCCGCGATTGAGAATTTGGGCCGGTGCAAGGGTGAGATGAAGAACATGTCCTCCTCCGGCGAAAACACGCGACTGGAGTTTTTGGTCCCATCACGTGGATTGATCGGCTTCCGGGGCGAGTTTATGACTCAGACCCGCGGTACGGGGATTTTGCATCACAACCTCTACGATTACGAGCGTTTCAAGGGCGAAATGCCGGACCGGAGCCACGGAGCTCTAGTGGCAATGGAGGCCGGGGAAGCCGTTCCCTATGGAATGTTCCGGCTTCAAGATCGCTGTACCTTCTTCATCGAGCCGGGTAGCAGAGTGTACGTGGGCATGGTTGTTGGCGAGAACGCACGTGACCAGGACATGCCGGTCAATGTCTGCAAGACCAAGCAGTTAACCAATGTCCGAGCCGCCGGTTCTGATGACGCGGTGCGACTGGAGCCTCCTCGACTGCTTACGCTGGAGCAGGCGATCGAGTGGCTGGGTGACGACGAGTATCTAGAGATCACGCCAGAGAACTTCCGGATCCGTAAAAAGCCTCAAGAGCGCAACCGCAAGGTGGCAAAGGCACAAGCGGCGGCCTTGCCTACGGTCTAACTGTCTGGGAGGAGTTCGGTCTAGCGAGTCAATGACTTTGCTCGGCCGCGACACCGTGCTAGCTTATCGGCGTAGGCTAGTTGGTCAGACGGAGGTCAAAATGTACGGAACTGTTGCCCGATTGCACATCAAACCCGGCATGCTAGACCGATTTCAAGAATTGGCGAAGGGCTACGAGGAGTTAGAAGTTCCGGGGTACCTTGGCACCACAATTTACTTGACGAACGCGGCCACGAACGAATTACACATGGCGGTCGTATTCGAATCCAAGGCGGAATATGACAAGAACTCGGACGCGCCGGAGCAGGCGGAACGCTATTCTCAGATGGCTGAGATGCTACTCGGCGAGCCCGAATGGCATGATGGCGAGATTGTCTATCGCGGCACCTAGCTTCCATCAAAGTAAATTCGTCGTCACTGCACGTGCGCAGAGCATGATCATCGTGCGCCTGAATGACTGAGCCCGAGTCCAGGTTTTTTCAGTCAAGCGGCCTACGCCTGCATTATGTGGTATGGGGAGACGAGTCCAAGCCGCCACTTCTCTTGATTCACGGCGGCCGTGACCATGCGCGCATGTGGGACTTTGTCGCCGAAGCGCTGACAGACCGTTTCTCGATTTATGCGGCCGACTTGAGGGGCCACGGTGACAGCGACTGGATGGTCGGTGGTGGCTACCGTTTGGCCGATTATGTGGTGGACCTGGCGAATTTTGTTGAGGTAGCAGGCGGCGGCCCAGTTCCGATCATCGGTCACTCCTTAGGCGGCCGCGTTGTCCTCGATTTTGCCGGGACGTTTCCGGAGAAGGTATCTAGGCTGGTGGCGATAGAGGGATTTGTGCGAATTCCGCCTGAGAAACCAATTCCAGAACGGCTACGCGAGTACGTTGATGAGGTGTTGGAAATTGAGCGGCGAAGTCCGCATGCTTACTCGACGCTGGTTGAGGCGGAGGAGCGCATGCAAGAGGTCAACAAACGATTGACGCCTGACTTGGTGCGGCACCTGACCAAACACGCTCTACACCGTCGTGAAGATGGAGCCTACCTTTGGAAATTCGACAACCGCGTCCATCTGCGCGGCGTGCCGGAGTGGTCCGATGAGGATACGCGAGAAATTTGGCAGGGCATCCGCTCGCCAACCCTGGTCGTCAATGGCAGCGAAGGGTTTGGCCGCCTGGACCGTCGCGACTTCGTAAAATCGACCCTTGGAAAGGCGCGAGTGGAGACAATTGATGATGCCGGCCACTGGGTTCACCACGATCAATTTGACCGCTTCATCGCGATCGTACGCGAATTCCTTGTCTAGCTAGCTGCTAGCTGCCATTCATCCGTGATTCGAGCTTGTCCAAGCGGTCACGCAGGCCGCGGTTTTCGTCAACCAGCTTGTCGACTTCGGCGCGCAGGTCTTTAACGTCGCCACCCTTGTCAAGACCTTGTCTTATCGACTGAATCGCGAGCCGGGCGCTGCGGATAGTCCGACCGTCCAGCGCGGTCTTTGCGATGCGCTCCAGGTGTGGGACGCCTTTTGAAGCGTTTAGGGCCTTGAGGGCATTTATGGCGCTCATCTGGGTGCGAAACCAGGAGTCGTCCAGGAGGGTTATCAGGTGATCAACGGTCTCCTCTTTGCGATGGTCGGGAGCAATCTCGCCGAGTGCACCGAGGGTTGCAACCGCGGCGCCGCGCACATTGGCGGGCCGGCCGTAGCGCGACCATTCAGTCGCGATTGAAAGGGCTTGCTCCTGTTTTAGCGAGCTGAATCCCTCGAAGGTCGCGGTGCGAATCACGTTGTTGTGGGAGTCCTTTTCCAGGCTGCGTTCGAGTGCGGCGAAGGCCCGAGGCGAGCGGGTCTTGCCGATGGAGGCGGCAGCCGACGCCTCTACGTAGTAGCTAGGATCGCCCTCATTGATTACTCGCTCTAGGACTTCGGCGGTTCGCTCGTCACGGAACTCGCCGAGGGCTCGAATCACGGCTCGTCGCGCCTTGGGATGGCTAACTTCCGCCGCCGCGATAAGCTCCGTCATCGCCGCGTCGGACCGAATTGAGCCCAGAGCTTTGGCGGCTTCCACCTGCACGCCCCAGAAGCTGTCGTCACGAGCCGCCGTGCCGAGGGCGGTAATCGCGTCCCTGTCAGATTTCTTGCCAAGCGCGCGCGCCGCCTCAACTCGGCCCAGAACGTCATCATCCTTAGCGAGCTGCTGTCGAAGCATTTCTCCCGGCCGATCGATGGAGATCGTCTTCAGTACTTCACCTTCAACGCGGACAAACCGTGGCTTGGAGGCCAGGGCAAAGTAGAAGGTCTGCTGTCGCTCGGTCAATTCGATTCGAGTGGAGACAGTGGTTTCGTCTTCGACCCGGAAGTCGATCTGCAAAGGCAGGCGGAATGTTTCGCTGACTTGGTTGCCGGTTTGGGTTTGACGGAAGGTCAGCTTGGCGGTTTTTATCTCCTCATCCCAGCTGAAATCGCCTTCGATGTCCGGGTGGCCGGCTCCGTAAACCCACTGGTCAAAGAACCAATCCAGGTTGCGGCCGGTGGCTTCTTCCACGGATCGCTGCAAGTCGGTCGTCACCACGTTCTTACCCTGGCGGCTGGCCGCATAGTGACCGATCGCTTTCCAAAACAGAGATTCACCGAGCTCGGAGCGCAGCATGTTGAGGACGATGGCGCCTTTCTCATAAAGATGACGATCGAAGAGGTCAATGGGCTCGTTGTAAACATTGGTGACGATCGGCCGACGGTAACGGCCGGCCTCGGCGAGGTAGGAGTCGAATTCGGTCCGAAGAGCATAAAGGAACTCATCGGTGCCCTTGCTATGCTCGGCATACGCCAGGTCGAAAAATGTCGCGAATCCTTCGTTGAGCCAGCCGTGCGACCAGTCGCGGCAGGTTAGTAAGTCGCCGAACCACTGGTGAGCCGCCTCGTGGGCTATCAAAGAGTCGGCGTCCATTTCGAGACGGGCGCGCTGATCATAAAGGGCCGAATCGGTCAAGGTTGTGGCGCTTACATTTTCCATCCCGCCAAAGATGAAGTCCTGCACGACCACCTGGGCATATTTGGCGTAAGGGTAACGAATACCGATCTTTTCCGAGAAAAATCTCAGCATGTCCGGAGTGTTTTTGAAAATGGCGCGGCCGTCATCCTCGCGGCCGAGCGGGACGTAGTACTGGATTGGAATGCCGTCCCATTCGTCGGTGATTTCGGCAAATTCGCCGGCGCAAACGCTAGTTAGGTAGGTCACATGCGGCAAGTCCTGAAACCAGTGGAAGGTGCGAGTACCGGGCTCGGGCCCCGTCTCTACTCCCCTGGGCTCTCCGTTGGCGATTGCAGTGAACGGTTCGCGGACCGTTGCGTGAATTTCACTGGTGGCCATCTCGTTTGGGTAGTCATAGCTGGGGAACCAATGGCGTGAATCCTCGTCCTGGCCTTGGGTCCAGGCCTCAAGCCTCTTGTTGGGGTATTCCTCCGATGGGCTAATGAAGTACAGCCCGCGTCTCGGTGTTCCGGAAAAACCAACTACGACGGTTAGTTCTTCGCCAGGGCTGTGAGGCCGATCCAGGTCGATGTGCAAGCGGCCATCGGAGAGATGAAAGTCTAGAGGGATCCCATCCGCGAGTTCGACACCATCGATTTCGAGTTCGACCGCGTCCAAATCTAACGAGGAAACGCCGTCATTTACGGGGCTGAAGGTGTGGGACACGCTGCCGCCAACGCGCTTTTCATCGAGGTCCAACCTGATGTCAAGGCGGACGTGTTTCATTTCCACTTTGCGGTCGCGCGGATAGCGTGCCTTGTCACCCGGTAGGGGAAAGCCATCGTGGCGGCTCAGCAAATCTGCCTCTTCGTGTCCGCGGCAGCTCAGCTGCATTTCGATTCTCTCTTCGGAGTGGCTCACGCTGGATCCTTTCTGATTAAGCCTGGCGATAGGTCGCTGCAGTCCATTGGCAATTTGGCCTCTCTTGGTCCGGGCGTGCTGCAAAGAGAGGGTGGGTATTGCGTTGGAAGGCCGCGGAGGCCTCTGCCCCGTGGGTTTCGGGGCGGCTTGGCCGAAGTATACCAATCCTGTGTCACCAGACTCCCACGATGATTATTTCGAAATGCTGTGAACTTTGGCTCGGGTTGGGATTCGATTACTCGACCAGCCGGCGCAGAATTTCATGGACGCGGGGAGTGGCCTTGAGCGCCTCGCGGAGTCCATCGAGCTCCGCCGTGTCGAGCATCAACGGTGAGCGCTGAAAGCGACCCTCGAGATTATAGGAGCAGAAGCGCAAGGTGACGTTGCCAGCGGCCTCTCCCTCGGTGTACTCCATTAGCTGAATCGCCGGCTCGTGCCATTCTCCGCTTGCGGCGGCCTCTTCGACTATCTCACCGGATCCCCAATGCATCTCAAAGGGGCGCGGCAGCTTTCGCGCCTTTGCCATAGCCGTTGTCCTCCCTTTCATGAAGTGATTACTGGGTAAGCCCCCTCGGTTAAGATAATCAAAATTAGAAGGAGTTTGCCGCTAAATGGACAAGACCCTGTTCCGGCAAGTCGTTGGCTCGTTCGCCTGCGGTGTAACAGTAATCACTACCGGCATCGAAGGTCGCTTCCACGGTATGACCGCCAGCGCATTTACCTCTCTGTCCCTGGATCCTTGTCTTGTCTTGGTTTGCATTGACCGTCAAGCTTTGACTCTGCCGGCATTGCAGGAGTCCGGCCGCTTCAACGTCAACATACTCAGTGAACGCCAACAGCATCTCTCAATGACGTTTTCTAGCAAAGATAAATCCGAGACCCACCGCCTTGACGGAGTTGATTTTCACCTCGGTGAGTACGATCAGCCGCTGTTGGAGGGAGTGATTGGCTACCTGGAGTGCGAATTAAGGGAGCAATATGAGGGCGGTGATCACATAATTGCAGTCGGCGAAGTCATGGCCGCCGGAGTCGGCGAGCAGGAGCCACCGTTAGCTTATTTTCGCTCCAGCTATCGTGAGCTAGCCGAGCTGGATCCGAGCTAGTCCGCTTCTTTACCGGCCTGAAGTTAGCATGCTAGAGTTAAAAATATCCCTGAGCGTGGTGCTCCCGCCATTTGGCGGGAGTTTTGTTCAGAGGCGTCGCGTGGTGGGCGTGGCCTAGTGGTTAAGGCGCCAGGTTGTGGCCCTGGAGATCGAGGGTTCAAATCCCTCCGTCCACCCCATAAACCCCGATCCAAACCCGGAGACCTGCGATGAGTGAAGAAACCAAACCGTCTGGCGAGGAGCCTTCCCCCGAGGCTTCGGAGACCCCTGAGAACGGCGAGTCGGTTCCCGTTCAAGACACACCTCCCGTTGACACATCTGAGCCAGCCACGGCTGAACCCTTAACCGAAGCGCCCAAAAAATCCGGGCTGTCCAGGTTGATGCCGTTCGCTCTTTTCGCTGTTGTGCCGGCGCTGGTTGTAGGCGTCTTGGTCTTCGCTCTGTATGGTGGCAGTGACGAGGACGCTAGCATCGCCGGCTTAGACTCGTTGATCCTGCGATATGCGCCAGGCGGCGACATTGCCACGCCATTCTTGGGCGAGGCGCCGCCTGGTTTCCCGGAGGACTTCCCTAGCTACAGCGGGGTGCGGGAGGTTGTTTCCTACGCGATCCGGTCACCGCAAGGAACGACCTTTATTGTGGTCTATGACACCTCTGATTCTGAGGAAGAGGTTTATGCTTTCTTTCTTGAGGAACTTGATAAAGGGTCTTGGCAGGTTCAAGCGGCGGTCTCCGGAATTGATTTCACCGGTATGCAATTCACCCGGTCCGATAGCGCTGATGTCCAGGGAGACCTGGCGATTCGCCACACAGAACTGGATGGCCGGACCGGCATAACGGTGGTGTTCACGGATATCTCGCAGTCAGACCGGCCGGTGGAAGACTTTGTGCTGCCGCCGACCCGCGATCTGCCGCCCGGGTTTCCCAATGACATACCAATTTTCGCCGGCAACAGCTCTGAGTCGGTGGTGATCGAGGCGTTCTTCCGGCGTGATGCCGGGAGCGTGACTTATTTCATTGTCTTTCTGACCAAGGATGCGGATATAGACGTGATCAACTTCTACACGCTGGAATTTCAGAATCGAGGCTGGGACGTGGTTACCGCACGGGCGCAGCCTGGCGACTTTAGCCTGGCGATCGATTTTCAAGATGGCCAAACCCAGGACGTGTCCGGGTCCGTGAGCGCCGATTTCTTTGCTGACGATCCGGCCTACACCGTGGTTGAGTTGGTGGTGCAAGTTAGCCCAGCCCGAGGCCGCGGCAACTAGGCAAGAATCTGCCCGTGCTAGACTTTTCTTAGAGGAAGATCTTCTTGGCGCTCGTAGCTCAGCGGATAGAGCACTGGTCTTCGGAACCAGGTGTCGGGGGTTCGAATCCCTCCGGGCGCGCCAGTTTTAATCCCATCTCGTACAAACTCGTACAAAGTACTCCAGCGTATTCACTTCCATTAATGAACCCTTAACCTTTGACCACATTGAAACCGGACGTACGTTCCTTTTCAGCCAGGAAATCGTAAAGGGTGCGAGCCCACAAACGAAGAAACCCGCTACTGTAAGCGGGTCAGGAGTCGGCTCCCAGGCCGGCGGCCTGACAGACCGAGTTCCTGTTGCCTCTGCTCTAGTTCGACTGCCGTCACTGGCCAATTCATAAGCCTATTAGACAACTTGTCGTGACGCTTTGAACGAGACTCCGCTCGATGCTGGCGCCCTCGACCTAACGCTATCGGGTCATACTTTTACCTACTTTCACGATGCCGTCATAGTGGCAGGTTCTCTTCAGTTGGATTGACATGGACCAGCGAAGCCCTGAAATCGGACAGACCTCGAAGACAGGCGTCATCGGCGGAGGCGACGCGGGGCCATCTAGTCTGACAGAATCCGTCACTTTTTCTAGATCTCGCGGAGCTAAACGCTCCCTTCCGGAACGTGTGAGTGATTTTCTCTTAGATTTTGCCAGTCGCCGGCCGCCATCCACTCTGCCCAAGCGCGATAATGCCAGAGTTGTGCGTGCTCATTAAAGCGAGTCTCGATATGGGCCGGTCCTGACTCATTTTCCTGCAACTCGCCGCGACCAAGACCCATGGGAAAATTTATTGGGTGTCGCTGGCTGACGGTGCCGGCTGCTCCCTGGGTGCCCAGAGCCCAGTTCTCTCCATCTTCCTGCTCAAACATCCCCGCGGGACCGAACATATGAAGCGAAAAAGTTCGGCTGAACCTGGATGCTTCGGGAGAGAGTCCCTCTTGCTGCATCGAGAACCACCAAATCTCCGTGCGGGAAGACCCTTTCGGGAGCCGCAAGCTTATCTGCGCACCTTGGGTGATCCACATGTTTGGGAAGATGTTGGGGTGGCCGCTGGCCTTTATGCCTACGGGGCCGAGTGCGGCCTTGGCTTCCGGTCTTTCACGCCATATCTCTCTGAAGTTCGCACCCGGCGCGGAGCCGGAAGGGTTCTGGCCAGTGGCAGGGCCACTAATGGCGTGTCCATATTCACCGAGGACGACGACCTGTTGTTGTGCGAACCTACCAACGGCCGTTCCGGAAGTTTCGCGAGGCCAGCCGGCAAGCATGGAGGAGAAATGGGTAATACCGCCATGATACCAATCCCAAACATTATCGACCGCGAGCTTCCAGTTGCAGGGGATTACGTATTTTGGGATTTCCGGTATGACATGGATCCCACCGCGTTCTGCCAGCATATCCAGACTCATGC
Source organism: Dehalococcoidia bacterium (assembly GCA_965219205.1). Classification (GTDB taxonomy): domain Bacteria; phylum Chloroflexota; class Dehalococcoidia; order DSTF01; family WHTK01; genus WHTK01. Next base: position 589,145 of record CBDCMQ010000009.1, on the reverse strand, counting down.
GTCCAGTTTCGCCGAGGTATTCATCCAGGCCCGGCGCTTCTGGGTCCATGCAGGCGAATATGAAGCCCTTATAGTGTTCCACTTGAGCCGCCTTGATTAAGCCCCAGTTCTCGCGGTCAAGCTCCTCATGGTAGACCTCCTTGAAGCCCGGCATGCCGACCAGTTTCCCTTCCAAGTCGTAGGTCCAGCCGTGATAAGTGCACATGGAGGAAGTCGCGTGACCTTCCTCAGCACGGCAGACGGCGTTGCCACGGTGACGACAGGTGTTGACTAGCACCTGCGGCATCATGTCGTTGTCGCGCACGACGATGACGCGGTCCTCGCCGATGAAGGTCATGAAGAAGTCGCCGGGGTTGGAGATCTGGGAATCGTGGGCCACGAAGTTCCAGGCGCGAGCAAAGATACGCTCCAGTTCAAGCTGATAGATGTCCTGGTCCGAGAAGATGCGCCGGTCCACTAGGCCCTTCTCGATGTCAACCATCTCGATCATCTCTTCGCGGTTTCCTAGGAGTGTCATGAGACAGGTCCTTTGTGGCGATACAAATGCATAGCGTGCCATTGCCTGCCCGCTCCAAGTATTCCGAGAGAAGAGGCCTGAAAAAGGCCTCATCTCACCGGATGGGAGCACTGCCCGTCGCTACTGGACAACAGGCAGACTTAGCTCAGATACTGACATCCATCACGTAAAAGTCAATTGGTGTGACCTATTGCTCTATCCGATAACTCTTGCCCTTGACAACTAATTGCGCTAGGCCAGATACTCGGCGCGCAAGCTAATTAGGAAAATTCAAAAAGGTTGAATAAAAACTTCGGATGTTTGGCGCGTTCGCGAAACCATTGGTCTAAAAAATAACGCTGGGTAAGAAATGCTTAGGCTGGTTGACTCGGTACAAGGCTGGTTTGGGGGGCGATTTTTTCGTTCTCGGGAACGAAGAAAGAAATGAGCATCCTTACGGACACGTTGATCTTTGACAGCGCCAGTTCAATTACGAAGGCAATTCGCGCTAAGGAAGTCTCATCCGAGGAAGTGGTGAGGGCTCATATAGACCGAATTGAGAAGGTGAACCAGAAGCTCAACGCTGTCGTGCAACTCGTCGAAGAGAGAGCGATAAGCGAAGCGAAGCGTCTTGACGATTTGCAGGTTCGCGGAACGATTCAAGGACCGCTGCACGGTCTCCCGATCACGATCAAGGATGCGCTGGATACGGAAGGCATCATTAGCACAGGGGGCACGGTAGGACGTAAGGCCTATATTCCTGAGCAGGACGCACCTGTGGTGTCACGACTGCGGCAAGCGGGGGCAGTGGTTGTTGGTAAGACCAATACTCCAGAGCTGACTCTTGATGGAGAAGGTGGAACCAGTAACGAAATCTATGGTCGAACTAACAATGCATATGATATCAACCGCTCTCCTGGCGGGAGCAGTGGTGGAGAGGCAGCGATCATAGCAGCCGGAGGATCGCCGCTCGGCCTCGGCGGCGATAGTGGCGGTAGCATACGTGCTCCCTGCCACCTAAACGGGATCGCTGGTTTGAAACCAACCGCGGGGCGAGTACCGCGCACAGGCCACATTCTTCCGCCAGGCGGCTTGTGGGATTCATGGACCCTCATCGGCCCCATGGCTCGCTTTGTCAAGGACTTGGCGTTAGCCTTTCCCCTCACGGCCGGCCCTGATGGAAAAGACCCTTTTGTTCTTTCCATGCCAGTCCAAGACTATAAAACGACGGAGCTTGTTGGATTACGCGGTGTCTATTACGCGAAGCTCGATGGCGTGCCTATCGACGAAGCGACTGTTGCGACAGTAGACGCAGCAGTTGACGCAGTACGGGAAATAAGTTATGTTACGCGTGGCGTCCCGCCAGGAATCGAAGGCGGTGGCGCCATGGGCGATGCCTTCATGAGGGCGGATGATGGTGAGTGGGTTTGGCGGGGATTGAGGGCTGCGGGCACGTCAGAGCCAGGGCGGGGATTGAAGTTATGGCTGGATATGCCCATGCCGCATCTTTCCATGAAAGAGTACGTGGAGCTAGTTGATCGCTGGACCTCCTTCCGGATTGACATGACCGAGTTCTTCGAAAGTTACGACTTCATCATTTGCCCAGTTATGTCGAGGGCCGCGAAGCTCCACGAGGAAAAACAACAGGACCTCGGTACTGAATACACCTTCGCGTATAACCTAACAGGTTGGCCGGCTGTCGTTGTTCGTGCGGGAACCTCTGAAGACGGCCTCCCGATCGGAGTGCAGGTGGTCGCCAAGCCCTGGCGCGAGGACGTTGCGTTTGCGGTAGCTGAGCGGATTGAAAGCAGGCTGGGAGGTTGGAAGCCCCTAAGCATCTAGATTGCGAAGATCCAAAGTAAGGAGACCGAAATGACAACGAGCGGTGGTTACTGGGCAGCTCTCACGACTAAGAGGACAATAACTCGAAGGCGAGCACTAGGCCTTGCAGCTTCGGGCCTCAGTGGAGCAGCGCTACTCGCTGCTTGTGGCGGCGATGACGACGACTCTGCCTCCACTCCTGGAGGCACGTCGCCAACAGCCACTGTGGCAGCGGCTCAAAGCGAAGATACGCCAAAGCGAGGCGGAAGGTTTGGCAACAACACAGCGGATATAGCTAACCTGAATATCGTTTCTTCCTGGCGGGAGGGAACTCAGCTAGGTGGCGCAACCGTTTACGACCGACCTATCACAGCACGGGAGGATGAGCGCCGGTTTGTTCTCGAAGCAATGGAGAGCATCGAAGTGCCGGATCCGTTAACCGTGATTATGAAGCTGCGGCCTGGCATGGTTTACCAGGACACTGCGCCTGTGAATGGTCGAGCTGTTAGAGCCGATGACATTGTAGCAACGCAAGAATACGTGACCGGTCTCGAGGACGCTTTTGACAAGACTTTCCAGCGTGATCAACTGGAAAGGGCTGAGGCGCCAGATGATCGAACGGCAATATACACACTTAAGAAACCGAACGCATACACCTTCGGTTACTCGGCGCTAGGAAATGCTAATAGTCAAGGAATCATACCGAGGGAGACGCTCGACAACCTTAGTACTGAGCCTCAGGTTGGTAGTGGGCCTTGGCAGCCTGACACCTGGACGATCAATAATAAGTATCTTTACAAGCGTTTCGAAAAGTTTCGACTCGCGGATCAAGGCATGCCTTTTGTAGACGAAAAGGAGATCTTCAGCTTCACCGATATTGCACCAATAGAGGCGGCCTTTAGGAGTGAACAGATTCAAGAATGGGTATTTCCGCCGGTTGGGCAACTAGATCGGCTTGAAAAAGAACTCGCTGATTTCGCGACGCTGTACACGGTGCCTGGTGTGCAACCGTACTGTTTCCACCTCAATATGGAAAACGGCCTGCCGTGGCAAGACGACGTTCGTGTACGAGAAGCTTTATGGCGGCTGACGGATCGTGCGGAAGTCCTTGACCTGATTTTCGATAACCGAGGCGTCCTTCCGCCGGGACTACTCCCTGCGGGACTTACAGCTTATCAGCTCGACTCAAGCGAAACTGCACAATACTTTAAGAAGGATATTGCGAAAGCAAAACAGCTTTTGAGTGCAGCAGACTTCGATTTTAGCCAAGAATATCGCATTCTGGGCTACGTTCACGAGCAGACACCTCAAGTCTGGCAGCAACAGCTCAACAAAGGCGATATCAACACAAGAGTTGTATCCGTAACCTCAAACGAAATATTCAACTACTGGCAAGGAAATGACTATGATACGACGATCACTGGCTCGCCAGGCGATAACACTCCTTTCCAGGCACTTCGGCTCCAGCACACCGAGGGGTGGTCAACAGTGTTCACTAATTTCGGACTTCAGGACCCTGAGCTCGATGCGTTGATCGAACTATCGGAAGAAACAATTGATGCAGAAGAAAATATTAGATTAGTAAAGGAAGTACAGCTAAGAGCCCTTAAGGCATACTCGAGCAGTTGGTATATATTGACTCGAGATTACAACGATTTGGTAAACTCTAAAGTCCAAAACTGGGAAGTTATTCAAGCGTATCCCAAGTATCGCTATAATATTTGGTTCAAAGATTAAAACTGCACCCGGGCAAATCTGGAAAATTGAGCATCACTCAGGTGCTCAATTTTGCAGCGTGCAACAAAAGTCCACTAAGCATCATCAATCAGTGTTGGCGGTAAAGCTGTTTTTCGTCTAGAAGATAGGTTCAGTGCAAAAATACATTGCATACCGCGTTCTCGGAATGACACTGAATCTTGTTTTGGTGTCATTCTTTGTATTCGCGATGCTCCAAGTTATTCCAGGTGACATTGCCTCCGCAGTTCTAGGCTTGAACGCATCGGAGGAGCAGTATGCGGAATTCCGCGCTTTGCATCATTTGGATGACTCTGTTATCGAGCGCTATTGGATTTGGGCCAGCAATCTTGTACAGGGTGATCTCGGGCAGTCATTAAGGTCGAAATTTTCAGTCACAGAGGAGTTCATGCAGCGGTTACCTGTCACCATGGAGATCGTGCTGTTCAGCTTTTTCTTCAGCAACATGATTGGCGTCAGCTTTGGTGTGTTGTCGGCGGTAAAACAAAACAGCGTGTGGGACTTTATCGTGAGATTGATTTCTGTCTTCGGCCTTTCTGTTCCGGCGTTTCTCTTACTGTCACTCTTGCTAGTTGTCCCGGCACGCTGGGGTTATGCGCCCCCGTTCGGCGCCATACACTTTTTTCAAGAGCCCCTTGACAATTTACGCCTGTTCCTGCCACCGACCTTGGTACTGGCAGTTGGGAGCGCGGCGTTTTCGATGCGCTTGACGCGCACAGCGCTACTCGATGTATTGGGTGAAGATTACGTAAGGACCGCGAGAGCAAAAGGGCTTCAAGAACGTACAGTAATAATGCGTCACGCGTTTCGCAATGCGCTCGCGCCAATCATCACGCTGGCGGGTCTTCAGCTCGGCTTTCTGTTCGGTGGTTCTGTTGTCCTTGAGTCAGTCATGAGCTTTCCGGGATTAGGCACGTGGGCTCTTGATGCCATTAAGAATAACGATTTCCCCATCATCATGACGTTTTCGTTGTACATAGCCGTAATCGTGATGACTGTCAGTCTGATGGTCGATCTTCTCTACGCCTGGCTCGATCCTCGGGTGCGATACAGTTAAACAAGAGGTGGAATCGTGGCCCAGGATATAGACGAGCTAACCGTAACCGTCCCAGCAGAAAAGAGCGACTTCCGGCGTTCATTAAAAAGGGCATGGCTACCCTGGCGACGACGTCCGCTAGGTATCATCGGTGCCGTGCTTGTTGCTTTCGTCTTGATCGTTGCGATTTTTGCACCACTCCTAGCACCACACGATCCGAAAGAATTTGTCGGAAGCAGACTAGAATCACCGAGCAGCTCGCTTCTACTTGGTACCAATAACCTCGGACAGGATGTGCTGTCCCGCACTATTCACGGTGCTCAGATTTCAATTGCCGTGAGTATGTCAGCCAGTATTTTAGGGGTGGGCACGGGTGTTATTTTTGGTATCGTGTCAGGATATTTCGGTGGTTTGGTTGATTTAATAATTCAAAGACTTTTGGAAGTACTTGCGTCGTTTCCTGGTTTAATTTTAGCTCTGGTTATGGTATCCGCTGTGGGACGGCCACAGGAATCAGGCAGTAATCTCCTGCTGCTGACTTGGCAACTAAGAAGCCTCGAAATTGCCATAGCCTTGGCTCTTGTATTTGCCAGTATGCGAGTGATTCGGTCAACTGTAATCACAGTGCGACATATGGCCTATATTGAAGCTGCGCGGTCAGTCGGCGCCTCGCCTGTTCGTATCATGCGGCGACACATTCTGCCAAATGTAGCACCGTATATTATTTTCACCTTCACAGCGATCCTGGCGGTAGTAATTTTGGTTGAAGCGTCCCTTTCATTCCTCGGATTTGGCGTATCACCAGGCACACCCTCGTGGGGAATCGACCTGTCTTCGTGGAATCGAGATTACTTCTTGCAAGCGCCTTGGCTCCTGCTAGCACCGGGTGCGGCCCTTAGTATGACCGTTTTGGGATTCAATCTTCTCGGTGACGCCTTGCGTGACATACTTGATCCTCGGTTGCGGTCAAACGCCTTGTAAGCTTGCTCGCATGATTTTGGTTGCGCGGTCATGGTCTTGCAGAGCCTCGGCATGCAGCCTACGCCGATCGCCAGTCTCAGTCTGAAAACTGCGGTTTCTTTCTAGATGCCACACGTCGCCGGTCAGGATCCATAGGCTTAGTGTTTCTCGACCCAGAAAGGGAGGCTTGAACCATGACAATCGCTTACCGAAACGAAGAGTTGCTGCAGATGGTGAATCCTGAAAAGGGTACCGTCGACCGACGCATTTTCTCCGCCCAGGACATCTACGACCTGGAGTTAGAACGCATCTTCGCCCGCGCTTGGAACTTCATGTGCCACGGCAGTCAGATCCCGAACCCAGGCGACTTTTTCATGACCTACATCGGCGAGGACCGCGTGATCTGCGTCCGTGACAACGACGGCAACCCGCAGGTCCTAATCAACACCTGCCGCCACCGCGGCAACGCTGTCTGCCGGGCAGAAGAGGGCCACGCCACCTCCTTCATGTGCACCTATCACGGCTGGACCTACGACCTCAAAGGTGCGCTCGTCGGCGTGCCGGGCTTCAAGGAGGTCTACCATGAGGAGCTTGACCGCGAGAACTGGGGCTTAATCAAGGCGGCTCAAGTGGACCAGTACAAGGGCTTCATATTCGCCTGCATGGACCCAGGAGCGCCGTCCTTTCCCGAGTACCTGGGTGATGTTGGCCGAATGAGCATCGACATGGTTGCCGAAAAGGGCGAAGACATCATAGTTGCCGGCGGCATTCAAAAGTACACCATCCCCTGCAACTGGAAGTTCGCGGCTGACAACGTTTGGGACTTTTATCACGGCGGTATTACACACCAATCTTCGGTACTATCAGGCTGGCAGCGAAACGATCCTCGCCGGCCTGGAGAAATAAGCAACCGCCTAGGTAACCCTAATATGGCCTTCATGGGAGAGTATGGGCATGTCTATGGCGGGCCGGAAAACCACCCGGACAATCCGACCACCGTGATGAACTCTCAGGTATGGCGGAAGCGGCCCCAGGCCAAGGAAGCCCTAGGTCAGATGATTGAGCGGCTTCCAGTCAGCCACCCTCAGATATTCCCCAACTTCTGGGTAACGATTCCTGGCCTAGCTCAGGTCAGCCTGCGACTCCCGAAGGGCCCGACCAGGACGGAGGTATGGTGGTACACGTTTCTGGACCGGAGCGCGCCTGGGGAGCATCACTCGCATCTCCAACGCGCTGTTCATACTTTTGGGCCAGCCGGGATGCTGGAGCAGGACGATGGCGAAAACTGGGGACAGAGCACCATGGGTACGCTCGGCACAATTAGTCAGGGTTATCCGTTGAACTATTCTATGAGCTTAGGACACGGCGAGTTCATTGACGATGAACAGAGCCCGCCGCGGATCGAAAGTCCAAACGTCACCGAGCACCCGCAACTTTGGCATTACCGTGCTTGGTCTGAATGGATGGCTGCCGAGAGTTGGTCGGAACTGAAAGCGAACCACTCGAAGCCGCAAGGGACCGTTTAGCGCGCATTTAATTAGCAAAGTAGCGAGGTAAAGGCTCGCAACTGTAAGTCGTGTCGTCAGTGTGGACGCTTTTGACTAAGCACCAGTCATTCGTCTACCCCGCCTCGTTCCTTCTTTAACCGAATGACAGGATTGGTTTCTAGTGGTTTAATTGCGTCACGACCACTCATTAGTCACCGAAGTGACTGGAAAAGGAACGGCTATGACCCTTCTAGGAAACCGCAGAGAGATGCTCGAGATGGTTGACACTGAGAAGGGCGTGGTGGACCGGCGAATCTTCTCCGACCAGGATATCTACCAGCTGGAGCTGGAGCGCATCTTCGCCCGGGCCTGGAACTTCATGGCGCATGACTCGCATATCCCCAACCCGGGCGATTTCTTCATGACCTTCATCGGCGAGGACCGCGTAATCGTCGTGCGCGACAACGACGGTAACCCACAGGTCCTGGTTAACACCTGCCGCCACCGCGGCAACGCCATCTGCCGCGCCGAAGAGGGCCACGCCACCAGCTTCATGTGCACCTACCACGGCTGGACTTACGACCTCAAGGGCGCTCTGGTCGGCGTACCGGGGTTCAAGGAGGTCTACCATGAGGAGCTGGACCGCGAGAACTGGGGCCTGATCAAAGCGGCCCAGGTGGACACCTACAAAGGCTTCATCTTTGCCACCATGGATAGCGAAGCCCCCTCATTCCCGGAGTATCTGGGCGATGTCGGACGCATGTGCATTGACCTCCTGGCCGAGCGTGGTGATGAGATCGTGGCCGCGCCGGGTGTGCAAAAGTACACGATCCCTTGCAACTGGAAATTCGCCACCGACAACGTCTGGGATTGGTACCACGGCATCACCCACCAATCTTCTCTCATGGTGATGCCGATGACTCCGGACGGCGAGCTGTTTAAATTCATCTACAGCACAGAGCCGAATATGACTCAACTGGGAGAATACGGCCATGTTATTGGTGGGCCTCAGGCTGTCGACGCCGCTGATTACGAAACAGCTCTACCCCGCGACGATTCGTGGCGTGAGCGACCGCAAGCGAAGGCAGCGGTAGGGCCCGTCGGACTGAAAGCAGCGGGGCATCCGCACGTCTTCCCAAACTTCTGGGTAGCCTGGATAGGTTCGGGGCAGGTCAGCCTGCGTCTACCGAGGGGACCGATGAAGACAGAGATCTGGTGGTTTTCATTCCTGGACAAGACGTCGCCGGAAAGGCACAAGATGGACCTTCAGCAGACGATCCACACCTTTGGGCCGGCAGGGATGCTGGAACAGGAAGATGGCGAAAACTGGGGCCAGAGCACGCGCGGCATGGTCGGCGCGGTCAGCAAGACCTATCCTCTGAACTACACCATGAACGTCGGGCGTGGCGATGTCATCGAGGATGAGCTTGGCTCTCCCCGAGTGGAAACCCTGGGAGTAACAGAGCATGGCCAGCTGTGGCTGCATAGATCATGGTCCGAGTGGATGGCGGCGACAAATTGGGCAGAGCTCAAAGCCAACCACTCCATACCGCGGGGGAGGGTCTAAACGAAGCGACAGCACCGAAAGAAGCTACGAGATGGCAGTAACGCCACGCCGCTGATCGAGGAGATGAGGGCAGCGTAATCAGACCGGATCGTCAGGGGACCGAATATTCCTGCGGCCTGAGCTCTGCCAGAAACCTCATTAAGTACTACGCCCCAGTCATTCGTCGGACCCCGCCTCGTTCCTTCTTTAACCGAATGACAGGATTGGTTTCTAGTGGTTTAATTGCGTCACGACCACTCATTAGTCACCGAAGTGACTGGAAAAGGAACGGCTATGACCCTTCTAGGAAACCGCAGAGAGATGCTCGAGATGGTTGACACTGAGAAGGGCGTGGTGGACCGGCGAATCTTCTCTGACCAGGATATCTACCAGCTGGAGCTGGAGCGCATCTTCGCCCGGGCCTGGAACTTCATGGCGCATGACTCGCATATCCCCAACCCGGGCGATTTCTTCATGACCTTCATCGGCGAGGACCGCGTAATCGTCGTGCGCGACAACGACGGTAACCCACAGGTCCTGGTTAACACCTGCCGCCACCGCGGCAACGCCATCTGCCGCGCCGAAGAGGGCCACGCCACCAGCTTCATGTGCACCTACCACGGCTGGACTTACGACCTCAAGGGCGCTCTGGTCGGCGTACCGGGGTTCAAGGAGGTCTACCATGAGGAGCTGGACCGCGAGAACTGGGGCCTGATCAAAGCGGCCCAGGTGGACACCTACAAAGGCTTCATCTTTGCCACCATGGATAGCGAAGCCCCCTCATTCCCGGAGTATCTGGGTGATGTTGGACGCATGTCCATTGATGTGGTTGCCGAAAAGGGCGAGGAAATCATAGTCGCAAACGGCGTCCAGAAATACACGATCCCCTGCAACTGGAAGTTCGCCGCCGATAACGTCTGGGACTTCTATCACAGCATCACTCACTAGTCGGCGTTGATGTCCGGCTGGCAGCAGAATAATCTGCGCCGCCCAGGCGATTTGACAACCAACTTCGCCCGGCCGAACATGGCCTTTCTTGGCGAGTATGGGCACGTCTATGGCGGGCCCGAGAACAACCCAAATAATCCATTGACCTTGACCCAATCTCAGGAATGGCGGCAGCGGCCCCAGGCTAAGCAAGCCTTTGGATCTCTGATTGACAGGATTCCCATCAGCCACCCTCAAATATTCCCCAACTTCTGGGTAACCGGTCCTGGCCTGGCCCAGGTAAGCATGCGTCTTCCGAAGGGCCCCACTAAGACTGAGATTTGGTGGTTTACCTTCCTGGACAGCACCACACCCCAAAAGCATGGCGCGCAGCTCCACCAAGCGATGCACAGTTTTGGCCCGGCCGGGATGGCGGAACAGGATGACGGCGAGAACTGGGGCCAGAGTACGCTAGGCGCGTTTGGCACGGTGAGTCGGCGACATCCTTTGAACTACTCAATGAGCCTGGGACGCGGCGAGATTATCGACGATGAGCTGAGCCCACCGCGAATCGAAAGTCCAAGCGTCACCGAGCACCCGCAGTTGTGGCATTACCGGGCCTGGTCCGAGTGGATGGCGGCCGATAGCTGGTCAGAACTCAAGGCAAATCACTCAGAGCCGAAAGGTACCGTTTAGCGTTAATTCGGCCGCGTGGTATGATTTCCGCCCTGCGTAATCTCGCACCCAGAACGAGTTCTCAGCTTTGCACCGACCTATCTACCTAGACCGAAACCTTTTGGGCTCGAGGTTCCAAAAGCGGCGCGAGCAGGCGGTCGAGTGTACGTGAATGAGCCAAGCTCCGATGTCCGCGGCGAGTGGCGCCCGTGGGCGGGCGCACCGGAGAACTATGATCTCAGCATTGCGGCTCTGGTCGCCATCGGCACAATGAGCGCCGACATAGCTGGCACGTTGTCCATAAAGTTCCAGGCGCGAGCGAAGATGCGCTCGTAGCTCAGCGGATAGAGCACTGGTCTTCGGAATCAGGTGTCGGGGGTTCGAATCCCTCCGGGCGCGCCACTTTTTGATTCTGTCATGGAGCCTTTTTTACGCCGATTGCATGAAAGGCCCCATGTTTTGCTAACCATCTGCCAACTGTCGTTTGCGATTTTACCATCACATTCGGAAATCTGCCGCTACCCCTCGAAACGCCACGCGGTGCGCGACTCTAGTCGTTGCTGGATGTCAACCGCCTCGCATCCCCATGCATTACAGAGCGTTGGCTCAAAAAGGCCCCGCAGAGCAGCATTGACGCAAGGAAGGCGAGGTAAACCCAGATCCGGGCGTCCTCCCAGTCGGGGATGAGCCTTTTTTACACCTAGGCCCCATGGTTTGCTAACCATCGTCTCCGACCTCTTTGCCGTTAATGGTCCCGATAGCTATGTATTCGTCGAGCATTCTGTGGATTGATTCACTGGCGCAGGCTCGCATGGGCGTGCCTGAGGTCATGGAATCGCGTCGCCAAACCGGTTGTCTTCTTGAGGCGCTGCCAGGGGCGCTTTAGCCCGCCGGCGTCGATGCGGCCGCCAAGCGCCTGAAACTCGGACCGGCCTACAAGGCCAGCGGCCACGTGTTTACGAACATGATCCACGCGGCCTTTGCTCTTCGTCTCGCGTGGGTCAACCGGCATCGGGAACCTCAGTGCTGCTGAATATTGACAGGCTCGGTTGCCGGTTGAGGATACGTCCAACCAGCCTCGGCTGCCAACCATGGCTTCAAGGCCCAGTAACCGATCCGGATATGGCCCTTTATCTTCATCGATGGGAAGGATTCGTCACGCACCAAGTCGTAAGCCGTGGTCCTGCCGGTGCGCAGGTAGTCGGCTACCTCCTCAACCGTAAGGATCGCGTCGTCCGGAAAGGTCACGATCTCCCGCGTCACGACGACGGCGCCTCCTCCCGCTGCTCTGGCGGGGTGCTGGCGGGCTCCGGGTTCGAGGAATCTGATGCCATCATGCGCTCCAGTTTGTCGGCGTAATAGCGTCCCTGCGCTAACTCCATGTCGATGCGTTCACTAAGTTCGGATGGCGGTTCTGCGCTGCTGCTGTCAGCCGTCATGGCGCCACCTGGGCTGTTCCGCACAACCGACACGTCATTTCCCAATCATGCTCACAGCCATCTATCCAACCGAATCCCAAGTCATAAGCCTTTAGCCAGCGGCCAAGCACCTCAATCGTAGGGGTACTCAATCCTCGTTCGACGCGATTTAGCATCGCCACCGATATTCCTGTTCTCGCGGACAAGTCACGGTATGACCACCCGCGATGCTCTCGGAGACGCCTGAGCCCGTCAGCTATTAAGACCGCCATCACGCCCCCTCCCCTGCTGAACGCCTCGTAAAACGATGCCATGACTCTCTCGGTGTCGAAGTCCTTGCAGCTGAACACATCCGCCCAAAGCAAGCCTCTCTCCGGGAAGGTGTGGATGCCAATGTGGCTCTCGAGGATCAAGACGTACCCGGTAACGCCCAGTCCTTTGGTTTCTCTTCTTTGGTGACAAATTCGATTTGCGGTCCATGGAGAATCCTCACGTCCATCATGTGCACTAGGTTATGAAGCAGAATGGTCACCCGGTCTTTATTTGCAAGCCGTGTTGGTCGAGCACCCTTACCCTCGATGATCAAGTGCACCGGCGTTGGCTCGTACATCGGCGCCGCGGTCGCCAGTCCCAAACTCCGGCCAGCAGCTAACCTATGGCGTAAAGGAATGACGCGGCCGCCACAAAGGCGAAAGCTAGGCCGAAGAATTCAACGGTGCTTATAGGCGGGGAAGCCCTCCTTGATCGTTTTGCTAACCATCGAGTTAGCAGCGCCTGACATGAGACGTAAAATGAGCACCGCTTTTTAGGGGTGTTCTAGATACGATTCGGACTAATTGGCAGAGGGTGTTACGGGCGCTGAAAAGGCCGAATTTGTCTTCGGAACCAGGTGTCGGGGGTTCGAATCCCTCCGGGCGCGCCACTTTTTGAATCTGTCATGGAGCCTTTTTTACACCTAGGCCCCATGTTTTGCTAACCATCGCTGGAGACCTCTGTGCCGCTTGCTACGAAGTCGTCGAGCATTTTGTGAACTGGCCCAAGAGACTGAGACACACTAGCAACGGTCGGAGGCTCTTCACCTTGCCTAGTCGAGTCGAGCAGTATCTTAGTTGTGCGGCGGTTAATATTTTGCTGAGCTCTGGGGGGAGGTGACCGGCTGCTACAGAGAGGTCACTCCGGACTTCCTTAATGTGATCCGTCGGCCTTTCCTGCAAGCACACCTTCGTCGTTGCTCCTTACACACGAGTTCAACTCGATTGACGACGTCGGCTGTCAACAAGCTTCAGTAGACCAGCCTCGAAGGAGGGGAGGAGCACCATGTGGATCTGGATTTGAAGGGCCGAACGGCCATCGTGACTGGTGGTAGTCGTGGTATTGGCAAGGCAGTGGCGCTGGCTTTAGCCCAAGAAGGATGTGACTTGGCGATTTGCGCTCGCAGCGAGCGACCCTTAGAGGAGGCTGCCGCCGAGCTCGCCGCGGTGAGCGGTAGAAGAGTGCTTCCCATAGTTTGTGACACGCGTGATGGCGAAGCGATCAGCCGTTTTGTCGATCAGGCAGCCGAGGCGCTGGGTGGGATCCAAATCCTTGTCAACAACGCGGCGCTCGCCGGTGGCGCCCCAGGAGGATTTGAAGAAGTCCTAGACACGGCCATCCTGCAAGACTTCGACGAAAAGGCCCTCGGTTACTTACGCTGTAGTCAGGCAGCGGCCCGCCATATGAAAACCGCCGGCTGGGGACGTATTGTCAGCGTTGCCGGACTGCCTGGACGCTCGCCGGGCGGAATGATCAGCGCCGGCCTTCGCAATATCGTCGTGGTGAATCTATCCAAATCGATGGCCGATCACCTCGGTCCTTTCGGCGTCACCGTTAATGTCGTCTACCCGGGGATGACGATCACCGAAGATGACCTGGCAGAATACGAAGATCAAGCAGAGCGGGAGGGCAAAACAACTGACCAGATCATTGCTCGCCTAGCAGAGGCAACCCTCACAGGGCACATTCCCACGGCCGCGGAGGTCGCAAAGGTCATCGCCTTTCTCTGCTCACCCGCCGCGGTGACGATTACCGGCGAGGCGATAAACGTGAGCGGGGGCCCCCGCCAAGACGTCCACGTTTAGCAAAAGTATTCTGAGGGAAGTACAATTACCGCCTACCAGAAGGAGGGTCAATATGCGCTTCGCGAAAGACGTCACGATTAATGCGCGGGCCGACAAAGTCTACGAATATGTTGCGGACTTCTCGCGGCACGGCGAATGGGGCGGCCACGGCCTGAAAATAGAAGCCCCGGCCGGCCCCGCCGCTGTCGGGTTCAATGTCCAAAGTCTGGCTCGGCAATTTGGCCCGCAGCGAGAAAACCGTACCGTAACGGAGGCCGCCACTGGTCAACGATTTGCCTTCGAAAGCGCTGGCGGACTCGGCACAGTGCTCAACGCCTTCGACATCGAATCTGAAGGCGAGGAAACTCGGCTGACCAAATCCCAGGATTTCGTCAAGCCATCATTCCTGTGCCGCCTGATGACGCCAATGATCAGCTCCCAGAGATCCAAGGAACTAGCAACAGACGTAGAGCAGATCAAGAATCGGCTGGAGTCCTAGGCCGGACGTCCCACCACCGCGCCGTACAGCTCTTCGGAAAACTGGGGCGAGCTGCGATCTAAACACTGCGCCGTGCCACGAGACGTTGTCTAAGGTCTTCGGAGCCAGGTTCCGGGGGTTCGAATCTCTCCGGGCGCGCCACTTTTTGAATCTGTCACCCGTAAACCTCCGAGCCTTTGATGAGTATGATCATGTCGAGGGGCGCGAATGGGTGTTTCAAAGGTATTTCTAGAGTACGACCAGGAAGAGCTCGACCGCGCCTATGACCAGGGTGCTTACGCGCCGAACCAGCAGGAAGTCTCGGTCCGTCAGCAGGTGCGCAGCGTCGAGGCGCGGTTGCGTCTCGGTGAGCCAAGACGCTTTTCTTACGGACCGACTGAGGTTGAGCAGCTCGACGTTTACCCCGCTAACCAGCCGAACGCTCCAATCGTGGTGTTCCCACATGGCGGCGCCTGGCGCGGCGGCAGCGCTGCCAATTCAGCCCATGCTGCTGAGATGTTCGTTACCGCCGGAGCCAATTACGTCGCGCTGGACTTCGTCCTGGTGGAGGATGCCGGCGGCAGCCTTTACCCGATGGTCGAACAGGTTCGACGGGCGATGGCCTGGCTTTACAAAAACGCTGCTGTCATTGGTGGCGATCGGGAACGAATCCATCTAATCGGTCACTCTTCGGGCGCCCATCTAGGTGGTTGCGTTATGGTGACGGACTGGTCAAAACTATTCGACCTGCCAGCCGATGTTGTCAAAACCGGCTTTCTAACAAGTGGAACGTATGACCTGTACCCCGTCAACCTCTCCAAGCGCAGCCGATAGGTGCACTTCACAGCTTCGATAATCGAAGACCTGAGCCCAGTTCGCTGGCTCGACCGCCTGACAGCGCCGCTGACCCTCGCTTACGGTTCGTTGGAGACACCAGAGTTCCAGCGCCAGACGCGCGAGTTCGCGGCAGCTGCGGAGAAAGCTGGCAAGTCTGTCGAGCTAATCGTTGGCGAAGGCTTTAACCATTTCGAGATTCTCGAGACTCTCGGGAAACCCTTTGGCCTTCTGGGTAGAGCGGCCCTGCGTCAGATTGGCCTGCCCGCCTAAGCTAACGGGATAGCTCGCCGAGGATTGAGAGCGCGATTAGCGGCGTGATCGAGGCGTCCAGAACTGCAGGGGGCCTAGTATTCCGGCCGCGGACGATCTAAATTTAGCCTAATTAGTATTGGGTGCGTTCGCCCGAGCGAATGTACCGCAGTGGAGGTAGTCAGATGACCCTAGCGTACCAACCGATCGAAATGCTGAATATGGTCGATACTGAGAAAGGCCTAATCGAGCGCCGCATTTTCTCCGACCCAGATATCTACCAGATGGAGATGGAGCAAATTTTCGCACGGGCCTGGAACTTTATGTGCCATGATTCGCAGATCCCTAACCCGGGCGATTTTTTCATGAACTACATCGGTGAAGACCGGGTTATCTGCGTGCGAGACAACGACGGTAATCCCCAGGTGCTGGTCAACACCTGCCGTCACCGTGGTAACGCGGTGTGCCGGGCTGACGAGGGACACGCGACGTCTTTCATGTGCACCTATCACGGCTGGACTTATGACCTCAAGGGCAATCTGGTTGGCGTACCGGGGTTCAAAGAGGTCTACCACGAGGAGCTGGACCGAGAAAACTGGGGCCTGATCAAGGGAAAGGCCGAAGCGTATCACGGCTGGATCTTCGCCACCCTGGACCTGGAGGCACCTGACCTATACGACTACCTCGGTGAGGTCGGTCGCATGGGCATCGACCAGGTGTACGCTCGCGGCGATACGTTGCAGGTCATGGGCATCCAGAAAAATATCATCAACTGCAACTGGAAGTTCGCCGTCGACAATGCCTGGGACTGGTATCACGCCCTCCTCACCCACTCCTCCGCCGGCATGGCCGGCTGGCGCGCCGGCTACATCGTTGCGCCGGGTGAGCCGGAGACGGAGGGGCTGAACATAATGAGCAACGATGCCTATGACGTCATTTCCGTGTTGGGCGAGTACGGTCACGCCATTGGCGGTTGGGCCTTCGACAGAAAGGGCGCCGATGCCTTCAACTACGGCCTGGTCGACCAGACTTGGCGCGACAGGCCCGAAAGTCAGCAGATCCTAGGCGACGTCGGCCTGCGCTCGGCCGCGGCCCATCCCAACATCTTCCCCAACCTCTGGATCTTCAACACTTTCAGCAAGGCGAGCTTGCGTATACCCAGGGGTCCTATGGCGACTGAGATCTGGTGGTTCGTCTTTGGGAACCCGGAGGCGACAGAGGAACGGCAACGATATCTGACGCGCCGAGCGCTGCATCACGACGGCCCCTCCGGCATGTTCGAGCAGGACGACGGGGAGAACTGGAGTGAGAGCACCAAGGGCACCAAGAGCGTCGTTGCCCGCAGGTATCCACTCAACTACTCGATGAACGTCGGTAAGGGCGAGGTAGTCGACGATGAGGCCGGCCCGCCGCGAATCGACGGCCCCAACAGCGAGGCTCCGCAGCTTTGGTACTACGAGTCCTGGAGCAAATGGATGGCGGCGCAGAGCTGGCCCGAATTAACGGCATGGCAGCGGAAGCCGGAGGCCTACCGCTAGGCGTTAGCACGCCGGTGGGCGTTACCCACGCCCTTAAATGACGAAACATCCGACCGGCCCCGAAGGCCGGCCGGATGTTTTTGCGATGTCGGCCAACTACGATTGCGAGAGCTGCGGAGCATTAGCGTTCGCTAGGACAGGCGCCTGATCGGCTTGATCTCGTCCGAAGTCAGGAAGCGGATTGCCGCGTCCTCAAACCGCCGGGGAGAATGGCCCTGAGGGTTCTCACCGCCATCGTAGATGACGGACAAGCGTGGATTCAGCGAGAGGTTGTACTGCTCCAGTCCGTACTGCAGCAGTATTGGGTCCGCGTCGTCGCCCCAGACATGCAGAATTGGTAGGTTCATCGCCGGCAGCAGGTGGCGATGACTAAACTTTTCACGGATATCCAGATTGCCGACGTAGTCGCGGATTTTGATGAAGGCGGCGTCGCGTCCGCTGCGCTCCAAGCGCTTCATCAGTTCGTCGAGCATGGGATCGGTCACCTCGACGTCGCCGCGCCACAGCCGGTTGTGCGATGTACGTACCGCGTCGCGGTCCGGGAGTTTGAAGGCACCTGTGACGCCGCCGGGCGGTGGGTTTAGCCCCGCGTTCACGACGAGCACCAGGCGTCGAACCAATTCCGGATGCTGATGGGCGAAAAACATAGCGTTCCAACCGCCGAGGCTCTGGCCGATGACGTCCAGCGGCCTAATTTCCAGAGCATTTACGAATTGGGCCAGGGTTTCGGCCCAGGCTTCGAACGTGTATCCGTCAGATGGCAAGTCGCTCCAGCCCCAGCCGTGCAGATCGAGGCTAAAGACGTGCATGTGGTCTGCCAGCGCATCGTAGTTGTTGGTCCATTGGTCCGCGGCCATGGTTATGCCAAGTCCGTGCACGAGCAAAACCGGCTGCCCACTGCCCTTTTCCAAGTAGCGAATGTTGAAGCCGTTGGGCAGCTTGACGTAGTTATCGGTTAGGTTGGCTCGTAGCGACAGGATGGCACCTCCAAAGTCGATTTAGTTCAGGGAATTGTACGCAGGGCGGTGCTGAGCCGCTAACGGCCCTCTCCCAACGGCCTTGTCACAGTCTAAGGCGGTGTACAGTTCTGAGATGGTTAAAGGCGTGGTAATCTTCCTGGCAACGAGCTAGATTTAAGCAGCAAACCCTGGTTAAACTTGGACCACTCTTCAACTGAAATCGGAGGTAATCAGATGACCCTAGCTTATCAGCCCGTCGAGATGCTCAACATGGTCGACGCTGAAAAGGGCACCGTTGATCGCCGCATCTTCTCTGACAAGGACATCTACCAGTTAGAGCTGGAGCAGATCTTCGCGCGTGCCTGGAACTTTATGTGCCCCGATTCGCAGATTCCCAACCCGGGCGATTTCTTTATGAGCTACGTTGGTGAAGACCGCGTGATCTGCGTGCGCGACAATGACGGCAATCCCCAGGTGCTGGTCAACACCTGTCGCCACCGCGGCAACGCCGTCTGCCGCGCGGAGGAGGGCCACGCCACCTCCTTCATGTGCACCTACCACGGCTGGACCTACGATCTGAAAGGTTCTCTAGTAGGAGTGCCCGGCTTCAAAGAGGTCTACCACGAGGGGCTGGACCGCGAGAACTGGGGCTTGATCAAAGGCAAGGCCGATTCGTACAAGGGCTGGATCTTTGCCACGCTGGACCTGGAAGCGCCGGATTTGTACGACTACCTGGGTGAGGTTGGCCGCATGGGCATCGACCAGGTGCACGCGCGCGGTGACACGCAGCAGGTCATGGGTATTCTAAAGTGGATTATCCCGTGCAACTGGAAGTTCGCCGTCGACAACGCTTGGGACTTCTACCACGCGGCGATCACCCATTCGTCATCGTTCATGGCGGGCTGGCGCGGCGGCTACATTGTCGAGCCAGGTGAGAAAGAAGAGCAGGCAAGCTTCTTAGCGCCATTTAGCCATATCTCCGTCTTGGGGGAATACGGGCATGCAATCGGCGGCTGGGCTTTCAATAGAGAGGGCGCCGAAAAGTTCAACTTTGGCATGGTGGACCAAACCTGGCGGGACAAGCCAGAAACCGAGGAGTTACTGGGTGACGTTGGCCTACTCTCCGCCGCCGCGCATCCCAATATTTTCCCTAACCTCTGGATTTTTAACTCAATGAGTAAGGCGAGCCTGCGTTTGCCCAAGGGTCCGACCTCAACCGAGATCTGGTGGTTCATATTCAAGAACCCCGAGGCGACAGAGGAGCGTCAACGCTACCTCACACGACGGGTTTTGCGTCACGATGGGCCTGGCGGTGTCTTCGAGCAGGATGACGGCGAGAACTGGGGTGAGAGCACCACGGGCACCAAGGGCCTGATCTCACGCAGGTATCCGCTGCATTACGCCATGCACGTTGGCATGGGCGAGATAATTAAAGATGAAGGCGCTCCGGCGCACATCGCTGGCAACAACAATGAGCACCCTCAGCTTTGGTTTTACGAGTCTTGGACCAAGTGGATGGCGGCTCATAGTTGGCAGGAGCTAACCGCGACGCTACCGAAGCCAGAGGGCCTCCGCTAGCGTCGCGGCTCCGCTAGCGTCGCAGCCTCCGCTAAGGCGTCGGGCCTCTGGAGAGGTGACTCAAGACCTGGCGATTGTAGTCGTCGGGGTGCTCATAAGGCGGCCAGGAGCCGCATTTGTTGAGCACGACCAAGCGGACGTTGGTTAGGTAGTTAAGCATCATCAATCCCTGCTCCATTGGCACCATACGGTCGTCACGGCCGTGGATGATCAGGACCGGAGCCCGAATTTGGGGCAAGTCCGCCATGTTGGAATGACGGACACTAACTGAGTTCTTGCGCGCCTCCGCGTGCTCCGGATGGGCCATGAAGTTTTGAAAGAGATAGTCCACTAGCTCGTCCGTCACCAAGGCAGAGTCATAGAAATTGACCTCTAGGTATTCGCGGAAGGTCTCGGGACTTGGGTTGTTGAACGCCTTGCGTCCAACGCGGATCAGTTCTGGCGGCCGGTTAGAGAGCATGTAGGGGTCGCCGCCGGTCGAGGCATGACAGGCGCCGGCGACTATGTTTCGCACCCGGTCCGGGTACTTGAGGGCGAAATCTAGCGCCGTCGTGCCGCCCACCGAGTTGCCGACGAAGTGCGCCTTCTCGATGCCCAAGGCGTCAATCAGCTTCAGCGCGGTGCGGGCCTGAACATCGTGCACCGGTTCGTTGAAGACGACCGGCCCGCTGCGGCCGTAGTTCACCAGGTCCATCGCGATGCAGCGGAAGTGTTGCGACAAAAAAGGCAGGTTTTTCTGAAAGTTTATCCAGGCGGTTGAGGCTGGGCTGGCTGAAGGCCCTGAGTTGAGCAGGATTACTGGGTCACCTTGACCGGCTTCATGGTAATGAATCTTGAGGTCATCGACCTTTATAGTCTTGCTGGTGCTCTCTTCGGTTAGCTGACTGTCGGTCACAGGGAAACCTCCTGCGAAGTGCGGTCTGGATCTCGCGAAACTGTCAAACGGCCGGGGCTGGCAAAAACCTGGCCTGGTCGCCAACCCGGCCGTTTGACTCCTGTGTGCTTTTGCCTAGACGGCTACCGGTGAGCCCTTCACAACGCCCGGCAACTCGGGCCGGCGCTTGGAGATGCCGGCGGCATCCGCGGTTTCGCGGCTGAGCAGGCCGTCACGGAAGAACTCGGCGAAGACCTGACCGAAGAGTTCTGGCCGATCGGTTTGTCCTTGGTGGCCGCACTCAGTTGGGTAGAAGTACTGCATGAAGGGCGTGACGTCCTCCTGCAGGTAAGCGTTCTCAACCGGGTTGAGAACGTCGTCCACCCCCCAGAGAATGATGCGGGGGTGGGTCAGTTGCTCGATGCGGCCCTTCGCTACTTGCACCTGGGCAAGGTTCGGGTTCTTCGCTATGGCGTCGCTGCCGGCGTGATATGCCTTCATCGGTTCCTTTTGCAGGTTGGCGGAGAGAGTACGCATGTCGAGCAGGTCCTGGGTGATGGCGCCCTTGCGAAAGATGATTGGGTCAATCATTTTCCGCATTGACTCGGAGGTACCATCGAACAATTCGCGGTTGACCGACGCGAGGCTGATGGTCCGCTTAACTTTTGACTCGTCGACGTAGCCGGGGATGTTGCCTGCGACCAAGATCCAACTCAACACCCGCCACGGGTAGGAAATGGCGAACCGCCAAGTGTTGCTGCAGCCCATCGAGTTGCCGGTGATGTGGAACTGTTCCAGTTCGATCGCGTCGACGAATTCCTTGAGGAACAGTGTCTGGCCGATAGGGCCGAGGTGGTTAAAGTGCTCCGGCCGCGTGTCAGCCAGGCCGTAGCCGGAGAAATCAGGAGCGTAAACGCGGAAGCCTTCATCTGCAAGAGAAGTGAGCTGGTAACGGGCGCCGGCGAGGCCGGAGGAGCCGGGAATGCCGCCATGGCAGATGACCACGGCCGGACCGGTGTCGCCTGCTGTCATATAGTGCGCCTTGGCGCCGCTTGGCAGTTTTACATATCTGCTTTGGATCCCAGGATGCGGCGCCAGTCCTTCTTCGGTCAAAGCCATGATTTCACCTCTTAGAAAATGCTGAACAGGTAGAGAAACGTGCGTGCACTATACCATCGCGAGGCGCGGGTCGCGGACCGGTGGAATGCGCCTCGCAAATGAAGGGCCCGGAAAACTGCCGGGCCCTTCATTTTTACACAGGCCTTCCTTAGGCGAGGAACTCACTTAGGAGCTTAGTGATCTCGTCCGGGTTCTCCCAGTGCGAGTTGTGAGGCCCCTCCACCAGGACGTACTTCGCCCCGGGGATGGTCCACGGCTTGGAGGACTTCGATATGTCGCCATTGATGCTGTCCCACTCTTCGATCCAGGTTGGGTAGGGCTCCATGGTGTCGCCCTTGCCCCACAGAACCATGGTTGGCGTCTTGATGAAGGGCAGACGTCGCTGGATCAGCCAGTGCGCTCGGATTTCTGGTTCGTGCATTTGGTGCATCAGCGGGGCCATGCCACCCTCGGAGACGCCGGGCTGGTTACCGATATCGTTCATGCTCTCGGCCAGCCATTGCGCCTCATCGGGTTTGAAGCTGGAACCCTCGTGCACCGACGCCATCGTCGTTTTCAGAGCGCCCTCAAGCGAGGGCTTAGGCGGGTTGCCGATGCCGGCCGCGGGCGTCACATTCATGCCGGCGCTGCCGAACATCACCAGCTTTCGGACCCGGTCAGGACTCTCGTAGGCGAAGATGGAGCCAAACCAACCGCCGGCGCTATGGCCGACGATATTTACCTTGTCGAGGCCCTTGACGTCCATGAACTCGCGGATGCCATCGATAATCACTTCGAAGGTCGGACCGTACTCCATCCTTCGACTGCTTTTGCCGAAGCCGAGCATGTCGACGTTGTAGACGTGCATCTTCTCCGCCAGCTTTTCAAAGATGAATCCGAAGGTGTCAGCGGAAGTCGTAGCGCCCATGCCGTGGATCAGTATGGTGTGATTGTCGCCTTGGCCGGCTTCGTAGTAGCGAACCCGGCCGTTTGTCAGGTCCTGGAATTTCTCGTATTTCTGCAGGTCTGGAATCATCCGTTTTTCCTTTCATTACGGAGCATCGACGTGAAACGCCGGATTGCGTCCCCTCGCCGCACTCATACAGAGCGCCATGATAGACCGTTTCAGGTTATCCGGCGAGCGCTTTGTACTCGTCCAGTAGATGCCGGACACTTACCTCCTCTCGGTGAATGCTAGCAGCCACTCTTGCGGCGTTAGATGGCCAAGGGCCTGATCGGGCCGGTAAGTGTTGTAACGCTGCTCCTGTTGGAGCAGCTGGGTTCTCAGTTGGCTGAGCGAGTCGGGTGGGTCAACCAACTGGTAAAGCTCCTCTTTGTGGGTGCGCTGGGCTCGTTCCAGGCAGCCGTTGAGCTTGGGGGAGCGTGGTGGCAGCACAAAAAGCCGCAGCCCCTTCTGCTCACAGGCGGCCTCAAACTCGGCCCTGAACTCAGAGCCACCGTCCACCTGGATCGCCTTCACCGGACCCGGCATACGCTCGATGATCGTATCGAGGAAGTCGCGCGCCGTGCCGGCGGTAGCGCGGCCGTAGACACCCAAGACGTCCCCAGCGGCTGACAATATCACGCGCCGAGAAGTGCTTGTAGGCATGGGTAATACCGGTCCAGCGCACGTCGGCGCTGTCCACCTGAACCAGATCTCCCGGCGCCTTGACGACGTAGTCTTTGGGCTTACGCACGGCATAGGGCCGCACCTGAGGCCGAGAGACGATGCAAGGGTCCTTCAGACTCGCAGGCCCCAGTTTGCCTTGGCGTCTGAGCCGGCTGAGGATGCGGCCCACCATCGAGACCGAGATAGTGACCCCTTGGCGTCTGAGGATCGGCTGTAGCTTGTCTTTGCCCCAGACGGGATTGTCTTGGCGCAGGCGTAGCACCGCTGCTTCGAACTCTAGGCTCCAAGTCGGCTTGCGGACCTGGTGTGGCCTATGGCTGCGGTCTTGCAGACCCCGCGGACCCTGGAGCCGGTAGCACTCTAGCCACTGGTAAAGGGTTGAGCGGCTGCGTCCAAAGCGTCTTGCCGTCAGACTCACCTTCTCGCCGTGATCCTTGTGCCACTCAACAGCCCTGAGGCGCGCCTTCGCCTCACGTGATAGTCGTGGCTCCTCCCTGCCTTCCTGCGCTCCCTCTGGGAGGAGACGAGCCAGGGTTGGACCGCCTGGGATGATCGACCCGTACGTCTGCATTGGGACTCCGTATCGTCCCCGCCTTCTCATCATTGTCGTGTACGGCATCTTTCTGAACGAGATCAGCGCTAGCAAATTCTAGGTTCGTGCCGCCGCCGTAGCCCGTTGAGCCTTCGGCAGATGGACGGCCATGATATAGACCGTGCAGATTAGTAACAATGCCGAGACAATGCCAAGGGACCAGCGCAAGCCGATTTCATCACCGGCGAGGCCGATCGGCAGGGCTGTGAGGGCGCTGATGCCACCGCCCAGGCTCCAGAGCCCAAGTACGCGTCCGAGGTAGCGAGGGTCCGAAACGGTCGGGAAGATTGTTTGTGCCAGCACGGCAAAGATGGCGTTGCTGAAGGCCCAGAGCGCCATGAGAAAGAAGGCGGCCGGTACCCAGGGGTTGAGGCACAAGGCGAGCAGCGCCAGTCCGAAGCCGCCCATGCCCAAAACGACGACCGTGTTCTTATCGCGGACGTCGACGAAAATCAGGCCGACGCTGCCGAGGACCGCACCAACGCCGCCGGCCATGAGGAAGAGGCCGGTCTTGCCGGCGCTGAAGTCGAGCACCTCACGCGCGAAACCGGGCTGGATATGAAGAAAGGCAAGTCCGAAGAAGGCGACCGAGAAGTTGAGCAGCATTACCATCTTCACGACCGGAGTGGAGAGCGAGTAGCGCACACCCTCGACTACTTCTCTGATCGGCGAGGTGCGAGGCGGCCGAGCCTCCTCCCTGAGATTTCGCAGCAGCAATAGAAAGCCGACGGAGACGGCGGAGCAGACGGCACCGGTCAACAACGCGACGCCGACGCTGAAGACGCTGATTATCAAGCCGGCCAGCGTGGGCCAAAGGATGCGAGCCGAGTGCTGCTGCATCGAGTTGAGAGCGACAGCGTTGAGCATGTACTCGTTGCTCACCAGGTTGCGGAGGATGGCGGTGCGAGCGGGCATTGATAGGGCCTGGTTGGTGCCGAGAATGAAGGACGCTGCGTAGACCTGCCAGATCTGAACCAGGTCTTGCCTCGTGAGAATTGCGATCGCAGCCAAGCTAACAATCGTCAGGCTTTGGCTGCCGATCAGGAGGGTGCGACGGCTGTAGCGGTCCGCCAGCAGGCCGCCGACCAGTGCCACGAGCGTCCAGGCAAGGCCCTGCATGAAGATGACAACACCGAGCTGTCCGACGCGGTCGGTGAGGTCGAGGATCAGCCAGGCGAGGCCGAACTGGGTGAAGCCTTGAGCACCGGTCATGCCAAGGCCGCTCAGCCAGTAGTTGCGGTAATCGCGTAAGCCCAAGGAGCGGAAAGCGTGGGCCAGGCTGCTCCTCGGCGAGGCCTGCTCAGGCACGTAAGGGTGCCGCTGAGGACGAGTGTCTTTGGCAGGTGGCGGCCACCGGAGGCGTTAACCGCTTGTTGATCGTCGGCTTTCTGCAAACCCGGTTGCTGAGCTCGTGCAAGATAGCCTTTAGCCTTTTCTTTGGTTTCTAGGGCTCATTCGGTTCGAGCAAGCCGATGTCGGCGTGGTAGCACTGTACCGTTTCAGGTTCGTCGCTGCCACGAGGCCTATAATTCAGGGTCAAAGAGTGCCCTTTGCTTCAGTAGCGGCAGGTCGTAATTAGAGCTCTTCCTTTTCGCACCGCCCGCCAAGGCGTTTACCACGGCTGGTGGATCGTCGCCGCAGGCTCAATCAACCAGGCGATAATCAACCTGACCCTTGCCCGTTCATTTGGCGCCTACGCCGTGCTGCTGGAGAGCCACTTTGGTTGGAGCAAGACAGCTCTCTCCGCGGCCTACTCCCTGCAGCAGGCGGAGAACGGCATTCTCGGTCCGATTCAGGGTTGGCTGATTGACCGATTCGGCCCCAAGGCCAGCATGCGTCTGGGTATAACGATGTTTGGCGTCGGGTTCATGGCTTTCAGCCAGGTCAACTCCCTGACCACGTTCTATCTTTCCTACCTGATGCTCGCGGTTGGCTCCAGCCTGGGCGGTTTCTTCCCAGTAAACGTCGTCATCGCCAACTGGTTCGATCGCAAACGCGCCCGAGCTTTCTCGCTGATGCAGCTCGGTGGTGCAATCGGCGGCCTGCTGATCCCGATAGTTGCGGTCATGCTTGAGACCTTCGGCTGGCGGACGACGGCCTTTATCTCCGGAGTATTCGTGCTGGTCGTCTGCCTGCCGCTGAATGAAGTGATTCGCCGTCGTCCAGAGGATTACGGTCTGGAGGTCGATGGCATTTCCGCCGAGGATCGAGATGCGACCGCCGGCAAGGCCAGCTTAAATCCGGAGCGCGACTTCACCCTCAAAGAGGCGTTGCGCACGCGGGCTTTTTGGTTGGTCTCGCTGGGCCACGGTTCGTCGCTGCTAATCGTCTCGTCGGTGAACGTGCACCTAATCCTCCATCTTACCTCGGGCCTCGGCTACTCTTTTGCCGGCGCCTCGGTGTTCATCACCCTAATCACGGCAGGGCAAATTGCCGGCACGATGCTTGCTGGAGTAGTCGGCGATCGGCTCGACAAGAGCAAGATCGCGGCTGGCCGCATGATTTTTCACACCATTGCCATGCTGCTTCTCGCCCACGCCACTTCGATTGTCATGGTCGTGGTATTCGCTCTGATGCACGGTACCGCCTGGGGCCTGAGGGGGCCGATGATGCAAGCGATCCGTGCAGACTATTTCGGCCGCAGTGCCTATGGCGCGATCCTGGGTACGTCATCTCTGATCATCATCTTTGGCACCGTCTCCGGGCCCGTGATCGCGGGCTTTCTTGCGGACCGCACCGGCGATTATGTTCTGGGGTTCACCCTGCTCGCGCTGGTCTCCGGTCTCGGCTCCAGCTTCTTCCTGCTGGCGACGCGGCCGGTGCCCCCGGGATCCGAGGCGCGAGTAGCGCGCTAGCTTGAAGGCCTGGAAAATGTTTCTTGCGTTCAGTTCAGCGTGATTTTGGTCCGCAGTAATTACTCAAATGAGCCTGGCGGATTGCCCCAAAATAATCCTGAGCATCTGAGGCAAATTCCGCTCGGCAAAGTGGGAAGGCCGGACGAACTGGCCGCGGTTGCACTCTTCCTGCTTTCGGACGAGGCGTCGAAAGTCAATGGCGTCGATCTGCCGGTAAATGGCGGCTATTTGATGTAGCTGGAAGCGAACCCGCTCGCCGCTCAGACTTTTGGCACCCCGGACTGCCTAATCCGAATTAAGAAGGGCCTCCGCTCGTGCGGAGGCCCTTCTCTGTCGATTCGAAAATCAGGGGCTAGACGTTGACCCAGCCGCCGGCTTCGCTCGACTCCTTGATCGCGTCGGTGATCCGCTGGAGTTGATCGGCGTCCTCAAAGTTTGGCGCCGGCGAGGTGCCGCTCTGAATGCCCTCCCGGAACTGGCGTACAACAGACTGGTAGGCGTGGTAGGGCTCGATCTTGGGGCTGCTGTCGGTGATTTTCTCGCGCAGGCGGTCCGGAATAGCCAGCTGTTTGAACTCCGGCCCATCGTCGAAGCGGCCGCCGGAGACCGTGTCTCGGTGCCAATCGGCAGGAGGCCAACCTGCGAGACGCGCAGAGAGCCCTCGGTGCCCATGATGTCCCAGGTTGCGCCGCGGCCGAAGGGCACACCACCGGCGACAGTGAAGGTGCCCCAGCCGCCGTTTTCCATGACAAAGTGGGCTGTGAGCGCGTCATCCGAATCGGCCACGCTCCCGTCCGGTTGCTTGCCACCGGGGAACTGCGCGTAGACGGTGCCGCGGAGCGATTTCACGGGGCCAAATCAGTCAATCACGCTGTCGAAAAACGTGGAAGCTGGGCCTTGGGAGAAGCCACCGCCGGTGGCGTTGTTGCTGCGCCAATGCAGACGCGGCTGCGGCGGTTCGGGCCGCTCGGACGGTCCCTGAAAGAGGGTGATGTTCAACATCTTCAAGTCGCCGATGTAGCCCTGGTTGATCAGCTCCTTGGCGTAGGCGTGCGATGAGGCGAAGCGGTAAGCCTCAGCGATCATCGTTGTACGGTCGGACTTGGCGGCGGCGGCGCGCATCTTCTCGGATTCCGCAGCGTTGGGCGCGAACGGCTTCTCGACCAGGACGTGCTTGCCGGCGTTGAGAGCGCGCAGGGTCAGGTCAACGTGGGACATCGGCGGCGATGCAATCACGACCGCGTCCAGCCCGTCGATCTTGAGCATATCGTCGTAGTTGGTGTTGACGTAGGCGCCCGGGACATTGTTCTCCTTGGCGATATTTTCGACCTTGTCCCTGGTGGTGGCGCAGAAGGCAACCACATCCCAACCTTCGGTGCGGAAGGCCGGCAGGTGACCGTTGACGCCGACGTTGAGGCCAACGATTGCGACTTTGGGATTGCTGTTTACCATTTGTTCGATCCTTACTTTGGAAGTTCCCTACTAAGGGGGCTTTGACTTTGAAAGACTTTTACTAAAGGGGGTTACAGGTGTTCGGGGAAAATTGTGCTCCACGATTGTAAACGAGGGAGTGCGGAATGGTCGAACTCGGAGACTTGAAGATTCTGATTCGAGGGGGACACAGAGGCTGGTGAAGTTGTGTTCTCAAGACCGTAGACGCGAGGTGAAGGCCTGGTTGGTTCGGCAAATCGATTGTTCTCGATCCCTGCAACGGTCCAGGGCCTGCCGCGGATCTTGAGGAGATTGCCGCTCGGCACAGCCGATAGCCCGGAATCTTACGGGAACCGGTGGCCTCGATATGGACGAGGCCACCGGTCACTGTTCGCTGCTAGATTGAGACCGCGCCGCCCGCCACGCTGGACTCCTTGACGGCGTCAGTAATGCGCTGCAGGTGCTGCGCATCCTCAAAGCTTGGCGCTGGCGACGTACCTGAGACCATGCCCTCGGCGAACCTGCGGACCACGGCCTGGTAGGCGTGGTAAACCTCAATCTTTGGGCTGGCGTCAGAGACCGTTTCCCTCAGGCGGTCCGGGATTTCCAGCTGGCGAACCTCGTCGCCATCGTCAAAGCGGCCGCCGGAGACGGCGTCTGTGCCAAGTGGCAGAAGTCCGGCCTGGGTCAAACGAATCGTGCCCTCAGACCCCATGAGGTCAAAGATCGCGCCTGGGCCAAAGGGGATGTAGGCGGTGGTGACGGAGCCCCAGGCGCCGTTCGCCAACTCAAAGTTGGCCGTCAGTGAGTCATCAGCATCAGCGGGAGAACCATCGGGCTGCTTGGTGCCGGCCGGGAAAGTCGGGTAGACCTTGCCGCGAATAGTCGCCACATTGCCGAACCAGTCGATCACGCTGTCGAACAGGGTCGAAAGCGGGCCCTGCGAGAAGCCGCCACCCGTTTGGTTGCTCATCCGCCAGTAGGTCCGCGGCTGGGCCGGCTCGGGCCGGACCTTTGGACCCTGAAGCATAGTGATTGCCATCATCTTCAGGTCACCGATGTAACCCTGGTCAACCAGCTCTTTGACGTAGGCACGCGATGGCGCGAAGCGGTAAGCCTCTGCAGTCATCGTCGTTCGGTCAGACTTCGCCGCGGCCGCGCGCATCTTCTCACCTTCGGCGGCATTAGGCGCAAAGGGCTTCTCGATCAAGACGTGCTTGTCGGCCTCGAGCGCGCGCAACGTCAGGTCGACGTGGGTCATTGGCGGTGAGGCGACAACAACCACGTCCAGGCCGGGTATTTTTAGCAACTCATCGTATTGAGATTCGACGTAGGATCCTGGGACGTTGTTTTCCTTGGCGAGTTTGTCAACCTTTTCGCGATCCGTGGCGCCGAGAGCCACGACATCGAAGCCACTGGCACGGAAGGCCGGCAGGTGACCGGTGATGCCGACACCAAGGCCAAGGATTGCGACCTTCGGACTGTTGCTTACCATCGATAATTCTCCTTATTTTGAAAGATTCTTACTAAAGGGGGGTGACTTCTAACGATTTTCACCAAAGGGGGTTCTGACTTCTAAAGATTCTCACTAAAGGGGGTTACATAGACCAGCGAAAATTGTGCTGCCAAGATTGTAAACGACAGGTAGGAACGACAGCGCTACGGGCTCCAAGGATTCTGACTCAACGGCGTTACATAGACCGGCGAAAATCGTGCTGCCAAGATTGTAAACGACAGGTGGGAATGGCCGCGCCAGGAGGCTTCAAAGATTTCACCAAAGAGGTGTTTTAGGCGCTCGGACAAGACTGTACTCCCAGGATCGGGACGAAGGGCAAGAGGCTGGACTAATAGCCCGCATTTCACCGCTCCTCCGCAGTCAGCCCATCATCGAGCAAAGTGAAGAAGCCGACCCCGTGCTATATTCGAGCCGAAATTTCCCAGATGGAGGATGTGATGCCGACGCTTCGCCCACCGAAATGGTCAGACTTCACCGAGGAAGAGCAGGCAATTTTTATAGAGGCAGCTAAACGGCAGGGTATGTCTCCGGAGCGAATGATCCAGACAACGATCATTGGCGTGCAGGCACACTGGCCGCCCTGGCAGGAAGCGAACCGCGTCGAGTTCACGCAGGCTTATCGTCTGCAGGGCCAGCTGCCCCAAATCACGAAAGAAGTGATGCACACGGCGCTGTCCATGACAAATAATTGCGAATATTGACTAACTGTTCACTCAGCCGCCGTGTTGCGGCTGACAGGGGACAACAGAGCTGTGTCCGAAATCGCGGCCATTGCCGAGCACATGGCGAGCCTGACCCTCGCAGCGGCGGCATTTCAATTGGAGCCCGACGTTCCCGGCGAGCCTGAGCCCGCTTACCCGCCTACCGTTGGCTTGCTGGACGAAGACAGCGAGCCGGAGGCCGCAGAAACGCTAGGCGAGATCCGGGCCTGGTCCGCCGGCGCCCTTGCTGCGGATCGGGCGCCAAACATTTGGCGAGCGTTTGCCAACCACGCGCGCCACTTGGAAGCGGTTTGGGGCAAGAACAGGCTGATCCTTGGCGCTGGGATTTTGGATGAATTTACCAAGAACTGCGCAGCTTTGGCGGTGGCCCAGTTTAGGCAGAGCCGGTCCTGGATCGCCTATCAGACGCAGTTTCTGCGGCAGTCGTTTGGTATTGACGATCGGGGAATTGTTGAGACAACTGCCATGGCGATGCATGCGTTGTCTTTCAATACCGTCGCGCACGGGATGCGGCTTCCAGCTTACGCCGAAGACATGAGTGCGCAGGACTTCAAGGAGGGCGGGCGTTTGGACGGCGTGGACATAGTCGCCGCGCCAACGCCGGAAGATTAGCCTCTTTGAATTCTAGGTGTCCTGCCGCTGGCGCATGAGCTGAAGGATGCCGCGGAGCGCGACTTCCAACCAATCAGGCCGATTATTGATCTCGTAGGCAATCTCGTAGAGGGCCTTATCGAGCAGATGAAGGTCAACAAGTCCAGCACGAGACTGTGATTCTGGCGGTAGGAGTCCGGCCGGTTCGGCGGCCTCGTAGTAAGCGGCAACAAAGGCTGTGCTGACGCGTCCCTGCCAGAAATGGGCCCAGGGCTCCAGACTGGCGGTAACGCGTTCATCCTCAAGCCCACGCAGCGCTGCATATGCCGCGTATTGAAACGACCGGACCATGCCGGCTACGTCCTTCAGCGGGGTGCGCTTGATCCGGCATTCGGCAATTGGCCGAGCGGGTTCACCTTCAAAATCAATAAAGACAAAATCGCTACCGGTATAGAGCACTTGGCCGAGGTGGAAATCGCCGTGGCAACGGATGCGTGTGGCCTGAATTTGTTCGGAAAGCAGAGAATCAATCCTTTGGTTCACGGCGCCTTCCAGCGCCAGCACCTGGTTAGCTAGCGGCGTCACTGATGTCGAAAGCGAAGGTAGCTTGCGCCGAAGAAGTTGGAAAACGGTGCTTGCCTGGCCGTGCATAGTTTGTCGGAGGGAATGCTGGTAGCCCGGAGTGAACGCTTCTGGGGCAAAGTCCGGATCATCGGGCTGAGAAGCCAGCGCCCCATGGAGTTCGGCGGTGCGCCAGGCAAGCAAGCGTGCCGATTCGAGGTAAGGGCCGACCGCGGCTTCACTGAGTGACTGGTGCTCAATTGGGAGCACCGCGTCCGCTGACTCTGACAGCCGTCCCTGGGGGATCGCGGCTAAATGGCGTTCTTCATAGTGTAAGGCCAGGTCCGACACGTCGAGGTTCTCGACTGGTACGGCCACGCCGGCCGCTGCCAGCGCCAGGGCGCGCTCAAAATAGCGGCCGAGTTCTTCAAGTGTGTGGCGCCAGGCGTCTTGAGCGTTTGGCACCAGGGAATGGAGAAGCGCCAGGGTCCGAGGTTCGCCGCTGAAGGGCCGGTACTCGATCGAGCCAGCGAAGTCGGGTGTGTGGCCAAAGCTGGTCCGTTCGGTGAGGAACCGGCCCATTTCCAGACAAGGATTGGTGCCCTCTTCCGGCGGCGGAAGAGCTTGAGGATAAATCTGTTGCCGAGGATGACAGAAGTGTTGCTCTGCTCGGCGCCAACGAGGCGGTGGCTGGGCCGCTGCCCGAACGATTGCCAGAGCTCCTGAAAATGGCTGGTTGAGCTGGCCTGCAAGCTTCCGGCAGCCCCGTGAGCCGTCGTTTCGCCGCTAATCATGGTGAGGAGGGCCGAGCAACCGTCGGCGTCCCAGATCGCATCAAAAAGCAGGCCAGAACGAGTGTCTCCGACGTTGAGGCGCGCAATCGCCGCCGCGGGCGAGTCGCGGACGATTGCGTCGGCGGGTTCGGCTTCGGCAAAGCCGATGGCGAGCACATAGTTCTGGTTTTCGCCCTCCTCAAAAGCGATGTCGAGCAATGTAAGGTGGGCTCCGTCCTCGTTCGGGCCAACCAGCGGCAGCGAATCGACGATCTGGACGTCACGGACTACTCTTGCCTTACTGCCGGACCAACGCTGCGACCGAACGTAATTGGGTAGTCTCTCTTCCAATTCGTTTTCGGACTCGCCTGACAGGGCGTCCTGCCATTTTTCGGTGGTGGTTATGGCGGCCATGTGCGAGTCCGGCTGGGCGGCGACCGCTAGCGAAACTGCTGGAAGCGGTTCCAAGACGAACCAATAAAATCCGTACGGCCCGAAGCTGAGGAAGTAGGGGTCCTTGGTGATGGCCGGGAAGGGAGTATCGCCAAACATCTCCACCGGGGCATGTCCTTGGAACTCGGAGAGGTCAAGTGTCGCGGTTTGGGCGAACCTGGAGAGGTTTGCCGTCACAACATTGGTTTGCTCACGATATCGACGGACAAATGCCAGCACCTTGGAGTTTTCCGGGTAGAGGAAACTCATTGTGCCGCGGGCGAACCCGGGATGGTGCCTTCTCACGGAAATGATCCGACGGGTCCACCAGAGCAGAGAGTTCGGATCTTTGATTTGAGAATCGACGTTGATGGTCTATTGGCTGAATTCGGGATCGGCTATTACCGGAGAGTAGAGTTGCTTCGCGTCTTTCTCTGAAAAGCCAGCGCTGGAGTGAGAATTCCACTGCATGGGAGTGCGAACGCTGTCACGATCGCCAAGGGCGATGTTGTCACCCATGCCAATTTCGTCACCGTAGTAGATCACGGGTGTGCCGGGTAGGGACAAGAGGAGTGACTTCATTAGCTCCATCTTGCGGCGCTGATTACCGAGCAGGGGGGCTAATCTTCGCCGTATGCCGAGATTGACCCGAGCTTCGGTGTCCTCGGCGTAGGAGCGATACATGTAGTCGCGGTCCTCGTCAGTGACCATTTCGAGAGTGAGTTCATCGTGGTTGCGAAGGAACAGAGCCTACTGACTGGTAGGCGGAATCTCCGGGGTCTGGTTGATGATGTCGACGATTGGGTGTCGTTCCTCCATCCGCGCGGCCATAAACAGCCTGGGCATTAGCGGGAAGTGGAAGGCCATCTGACATTCATCGCCGTTTCCGAAATAAGCAGCTGCCTCTTCCGGCCATTGATTTGCCTCGGCCAGGAGCAGCTTGTTGCGGTAGCGCTCATCGACGTGAGACCGGAGTTCCCTGAGGAAGGCGTGGGTTTCGGGAAGGTTTTCGCAGTTGGTTCCCTCGCGCTCGAAAAGATAGGGCACGGCGTCAAGGCGGAAGCCGTCCACGCCAAGGTCCAACCAAAAGTCGAGGACTTGAAAGATCGCTTCTCTAACAAGCGGGGAGTCGAAATTGAGGTCCGGCTGATGGGAGTAGAAGCGGTGCCAGAAGTAGGCCTTGGCAACGGGATCCCAGCTCCAGTTCAAAGCCTCGAAGTCTTTGAAAATCACCCGCGCCTGCTCGTAGCGCTTTGGCGTGTCGCTCCAAACGTAGAAGTTGCGCCAGGGGTCGTCCGGTTCAGCGCTACGCGAGCGCTCAAACCATTCGTGTTGGTCGGAGGTGTGGTTGATCACTAACTCGATAATTACGCGAAGACTTCGGCGATGCGCTTCCATAAGGAAGGTTTGGAATTCGTTGAGCGAGCCGTAGTCAGGATGGATGTTTGTATAGTCAGCGATGTCGTAGCCGTCATCGCGGAGCGGCGAAGGATAAAAGGGGAGCAACCAGATGGTGGTGACGCCGAGCTCCTGGAGATAATCAAGCTTCTGAATCAGGCCGTTGAAGTCACCGATTCCATCGCCATCGCTGTCTGCGAAGCTTTTGACGTTGACCTCGTAGATCACGGCATCATGGTACCAAAGGGGGTCGGTTGCCTCCGCGCCGGCGTCCGGCGCCATCGGGTTTTCTGGCATGGCTCGTAAATATTAGTCGAAGTGGCCTTGAGCCGGCGCCCCAAGCCGCACAAATTCCATCCTTCCAGTGTCGGTGAAGCCTCGGTATTAGGTGAATGGGTCCCGGCGGTTGACGTGGATATCGAGCCATGTTTGCAGGCAGAAGAGAACCCAAAGCCTGGTGGCGTCATTGGAGCGCTTGCCTCGTTCCAGGTAGCGCAGCCTGTGGTGATCAATTTGCCGAGGGTCGAAAAGGTTGTTTTGTTTGAGACGGTCCAGAGATGCCAAACCTGGCGCTCGACGTGGGCAAACTCCGGCCTGGTCCAGGCCAGGCCGGGGAAAGAAGCCTTTCCGGGGCTGCCGCCAAGGTGGGGCAACTGATCGGAGAAGGCAGCCTTAACCAAGGCCCGGTTTTCCGGCCCAGATGTACCCTCCTTCAAATTCCTCGGCAGCGAACGGCCGAAATCGACTAAATCCTGCTCGCGAAACGCCGGTCGAGTGCTGACGTTGCCAGCGCTCGAGATCAGATGGGAGTAGAAGCCGTGGCGGCCGGTGGGTACTCGTAGCATGAGAGCCGCCGAGTAGTACTCGTACGGATCATCAATGGCGAGGAGCGCCGCGTAAGGGCGGAGGATACGTTCCCGTACAGCCTCCTCGTCGGGACTGACACCATCTAGCAAGCGCCGCTGAGCGTCGAAGTCAAAAATCTTGGGGTCGGAGAGCATGCGGTCGACCGCATCCTGGTCTGATGCGGTTTCGCTGCGAGCTTCGGCGAAGCCAGCCCAGGCCATGCCGCCGTAGATGTTCTCGCCGATGACGCCGGTCAGGCAGGAATCGATACCATCGGCGTGCGCGGCCGCGGCCAGGAAGTACTCTGTTATGCCGCGGGACATGTCAGAGGGCTCATCGAATCTTTGGAAGAGCTTTGAGAGAGCAGGGCATCAGAAACATCGGCGCCAGTGACTGTGACCGTCCTGAGAGAAGTGTTCGTGCTGGCGGCCACAGCGGCCGCACCGGTCTCCTCCGTAAGGTTTTGTCGTCCGGCGTAACGCAGCGTGTAGGCCAAACACTGGCTCGTGGCCATTCGCAAGGTTGCGAGGGCGATACCGGAATCGACCCCGCCGCTGAGGAATACGCCGACGCGCGGCGTTGAGCGGGTCAAGCGTGTCATTGACTGTTGAAGTTGATCTACCAGGCTGGGACCTAGGTCCTGGATAGAGCCGGCCGTCGCCGGCTCGCCGTGCTGGCGATGATAGATTGCCGAGGACGGCTCTTCTCCCGACCTCAGACTGATAACCTCCCGCGCCATCAGCTTGCGGCACCCTGCGAATATCGAATAAGGCGCGAAGATGGCACCGCGAGCAAGGTAGGTTTGCAGTGAGAGTTCATCGATTGTTGATGGCACGGCGGGGTGCTGAGTCAGCGCACCAAGTTCGGAGGCAAAAACGAGGAGCTGTCCGCGTGTGAAATAGTAAAGCGGAACACTGCCCAAGGAATCGGCAGCGAGGGTCATTTGACGGCGGTGTCCGTCCCACACGGCCAGACTAAAAAAGCCGCTGAGCTGGGAAGTGAAGTCCTCTGGGTCATCCTGATATGCCCGGGCTACCCCTGCTGATTGCAGCTCCACGCCCGTGTCATGATTTCCTGGCGGCTCGTAAATGCTGCCGTTCAGAGTGGCGATCAGGTGCTGCGTTTCATTTTCGGACCAGAGCGGGAGCGGCTCCTCTCCCGGGGCAATAAATGCCGCTCTGAAGACATGCCCGAGTGCCGCACCAGCGGCCGGATCAACCAAGCTGCGCTCCGCCTCTGCACCGCGGTGGCAAAGCGCAGCCAACATGCGCTCGAGTATTGTGGCGCTGGCCAGGGATGGATCTTGCGGGCTGTGAATCCCGACGATACCACTCATCGGTGCTTATCAGAATCGTCTTGGCTTAACACTTGTCACTGGTCTCCGGATGGCTAATCGAGGCTATTGATGACATCGAGCAGGTCCTCGACAGCGTGAACGACCGGAACGGCATCAGGGACCGAAGCTTCGGCCTGATTCTCGATTTGGAGCCAGATGGTCTTGAGGCCGGCGTCCAAGCCACCCCGGATGTCATTGACTGGATTATCGCCGATCATCACTACCTCGTTTGGCATTAAATCGAGTTCCTGCAACGTTCGGGCGAAAATGCGAGGGTCTGGCTTGCCAATACCGAGTGCGCCGGAAATGGAGATTACTTGGAAGGAATCGGCCAGGCCGGCGGCCCGCAGTTTGCCGATTTGCAGGTCGTCGGGGCCGTTTGTGACGAGGCCGAGCTTGAAACGCGGTGTCAGAGCTGCCAGCAGCTCGGTAACTCCGTCCATAGGCCGAGCGGCGTTGAGCATGTGGGCGGGAAAGCGCTGGGAAACTATGGCTGCGATCGCGTTGTTTTTGGCCCCAGCGCGTTTTAGCACCCTTCGCCAGACGCTCATTCTGAAATCGGGAAGCCAAGCCCGGATCGTTGCTAACTCCGGTGCATCCCCTGGGAAAGCGCTGACTAATGGCGCGAAGAAATGGAAGCCCAAATTGCGAAGGTAAGTGGGCTCTGGAACCGACTGCCAATGCTTGCGGGCAATTTTTCGGACGGCGTGTCCGGTCTCGGGAAGGTCATCTCCCCAAACTTTTTGGTCAATTGCGAGTTCACTTAAGCAGGAGACGACAGCGGCGTCAAAGGTTCGGGCGTCGTTCACCAGCGTGTCGTCTAGATCGAAGAGGATTCCCTTGAGCGTCAAGCTGCGCTCTCGTGATGGCGTCGTCTCGGCGCTGGAAGCAGACGGGCGCAAGGATCGGCTTTTGACGCAGGGAATTTGGGGAGGGATGGCGACTGGTTCACTGTCGTCGGCTATAGTCAGGGAGCAGCCTTCGAAGCGCTGTCAACTTTGTTCCTTAGGGAGAAGCGTGTGGGCGAACTGGGCGCGGGAATGGGCGTAAACCGAGATCGGGCGGCGGTCGGAATTCCGCCTCCGCTTGTCGTTGTTGTCTTGATAATCTCTGGCCGTGGTCTCCAAATCGCCTTTCCGGCCGGGATTTTTGATTCGTGGTGGCAATCGCTGGCCATTGGCCTACCGCTACTCGTACTCGCGTTCGGCGTGCAATTAACAAGCGTCTTCACGCTACGACGGGCCAAAACTACCCCTTTCTTCAGATCAACGTCTTCGGTTGTAAAGCATGGGCCGTACGCACGCTCGCGTAATCCGATTTACGTGGGTTTCCTGATCTGGGCAATTGGTTTGCCATTCGTGGTGAACACGGTTTGGCTGCTGCCATTGTTCTTCGTGCTTGGGGCTTACTTTCACTTCTGGGTGGTGCCGCGTGAGGAGGAGTACTTGCAAAGGAAATTCGTTGAGGATTACGGCGCTTATCGGTTAAGCGTGCCGCGCTGGCTCTAAGAGAAGCTAGGGGAGGCCGCAGTAGGCGTAAAGTAGACAGAATGAAACGGAGGAGGAATCGCTGATGAACAGGCTTGGATTCGTGCTTTTGGCAAGTAGCGCCGCTGCCCTGACCTACGGTGGGGCCCGGGTACGCCAGAACCGAAAGAAAAACGCGGCAGGTGTGCCGGAATCGCACGTAGGACCCGAGGAGAGACGCAAGGCGGGCAAGCGGCTGCTGGCTTGGGGAAAAGCCGGCCGCGGCAAAGCTGGCAGCTCGGAGCCGTCGTCTTAGGAGTAGAGCTAGCGTGAGGCGTGGCTCCCGCCCTTAACGCTTGGTCAATTCAAGATTGCCGAACCGTGCCTCGAAAACCGGTGTAGAACCCACCCATTAAGGCCCAACTGTCGGTCGTAAAGCTTATCGGACCTGCCTAAGTTGTGCCTGGACTTCCGTCGTCAAGCTGGAGTCATCGGTGTTGCTCAAGGCGGCTCTTCGGGTCGGCAATCGCCAGCAGTTGGTGCCCCACGACGTTGATCGAGGGCGCCACGCTACCAAAGCGGTCTGGTTCGTGGAGGCCGTTAGTTGAGGTCAGCCGAATGTCCTCCATCTGGTCAATTGTTGCGTCGGCCCAAATCAGCTCTCGCTGGGTGATTCGGGCGCCGCCGCCGAGCCATTTGAACCGCCAGCGTCACCGTTGCTGTCGCGTACACCAGGCAGGTTTTTGATCGAGCCAATAACGTCAATGCCGGTTAGGGCCTCGATAACCTCGGGAAGCTGGGCGATGATGTTGGTGACGTCACGGGTAACCTTGCTGGCACCGGCCCCGGCGCCATCGGCGCCACCGGTGCTGACGATGGCGATGCGGTCGGTCTTGGCCAAAGGCTGGGCGATTGCACTGGCTACTTCCGGCATCGACTGGAGAAGCTGTTCGACTAAGGCGGCCTGACCGTACTCCTTCCATGCGTCGGCCTTTTGAAGCATGGCAGCCGCTTCCGCTAGTCCTTTGGCTCGCACGGCGTCAGCTTCAGCGTCACCGCGCAGGCGAATCGACTCGGAAGCGGCTTGGGCATCGGCCAGGACGCTGGCCTTGTTACCGGCCGCGATCGTTTCCAGCCGGTAGCGTTCCGCCTCCGATGGCTTGCGGACGGTTGCCTCCAGTTCATTTTCGCGCCGCAGGATCTCCTGCTGCTGAACCTGGATCTGGCGCTCGCGCTCGACAACTTCGATCTGGATTTCCTCGGTGCGGATTTCCTGGCGCGTGCGCGTGGCCTGGAGTTCATAGGCCAATTCAGCCTCGGCGTTGCGGGTGTTGACTTGCTGGTCGTAACCGGCGCGATTGACGTTGTATTCACGCTCTGACTGGGCAATACCAGTTTCAGCAAGGTAGCGCGCGGCCTCAGACTCTTGCCTTGCCTGAGCTGAACGGATGGCGGAGTCCCGCTCTGCCTCGGCCTGGCCAATGGCGGCGTCACGCTTGACCTCGGAGGTTCGTTTGACACCGAGCGCGTCGAGATAGCCCTCATCATCCTGGATGTTGCGGATCGTAAAGCTGACGATTTCCAGCCCCATGTTGGCCAGGTCGGTCGAAGCGACTTCTCGGACCAATTTCGCGAATATTTCCCGGTCCTGGTAGATTGCCTCGACCGACATCGTGCCGAGCATGGCGCGCTGGTGGCCCTCCATGGTCTGCAAGGCGATGTTGCCGAGCTCGGTGCGGCCCTTGCTGAGAAATTGGCCAGCTGCAGTTCGAATTGCCTGCTCGTCGTTGGCGACCTTTACCTGAGCGATGCCATCGACTGTAACCGGCACGCCCTCCTTTGTGTAGACGCGAGTCGTCTGAACGTCAAGTGTCATCACCTCCAGAGTGAGGCGCTGCGAGCGGTTGATTATCGGCCAGACGAAGCCGCGTCCACCGACGATGACGCGCGGCTCCTTACCGCCTCCGGAGACGACTAGCGCTTCGTTGGGTCCGACAGTGTGGATCAATGGCATTCCTTTTCTCCTTTGGGCTATGAAAGCTTGAAGATCTTGCCGATACGTGCGACCTGGCCGAGGAGGGACCTGGTGGCTGTTGGTTGCGAAACTTGGTTTGAAGCGATTTCTGTGGGCGGCTCACTTGTAGGCGGACCGACCTTGAGAATGTTGGCGGAAGCGCTTTCGACCTGAATCGGGGTACCCTCCTTGATGCCCGATTTAATCTCGGTCGTGGCGGTCCAGGCGACATCGGCGATACGGACGCGCCCCGACGGCTCCAGGTCTGAGAGCGCGACGCCGTGGTGGCCGACCAGAGTGGCGGCGTCTTCTTCGGCCACTTCCGCGGCGATATCAACCGGTGTGACCCTCAGCAGGTTGGTGAGGACACTAACGACCCGAACGCGATCGCCGGGGCTGATTCTTGATCCCGCTGGAGCAGAAGCGGTCCACTCTTGGCCGGCGACGATGACCTGACCGCCGGGCTCTAACGCGCTCAGCGCCAACCCCTCCTGGCCAGCCAGTGTGGCGGTCCCCTGCTTCCCAGTGTACACATATCCGGTCGATCGGGTTAGAAAGATCAGGGCCACGAGGAGAACCCCGGCGGCACCGAAAAACGAGCCGATAACCCAGGGACTGACCTGGGTGCCAGGTTCCGGGATCTCCGGACCGCCGGAAAAGTTGCCGAAGAGGAAGAAGAGCCCGATTGCCAGGCTGAAGACGCCACCGATCCCGAAAATTCCGATTCCCGGCGCTTGCATCTCAAGGAAAAAAAGCAGCATGGCAAAAATAATCAGGCCAAGAGCGACCCAATTGAGTGGCAACTGGCCGGCGCCAAGGAAGCCAAGCGCTAACATGATCACGCCGGCAACGCCAGGGCCGATACTTCCGCCGGTGTAGAACTCGATCAGTAAGGCGAGGCTGCCTAGGGAGATCAGGATGCCAGCGACGCTGGGGTTGCCGAGGATCGCCAAAAACTGCTCAAGCAGGTTTTTGTTGATCTCACGTATCGGCAGATCACGGGTTTGGACCACGACTGGACCGGCGGCGGTCTCGGCCGTGAGGCCGTCGACCAAGTTCAACAGGTCAAACCGGTCTGAGGCGATCAGGTCGACGACGTTGAGCGCTAACGCTTCTTCCGCGGTGTAGGAGCGCGCCAGGGTCACTGTCTCTTCCAGGGCATCGGCGTTGCGCCCGCGGACGTCAGCGATGCTTCGGATGAAGGCTTGGGTGTCCTCGTTGACCTTCTTGGCGAGAGTTGAAGGGATGTCGTCACCGGTGGATGAAATCGGTGATGCGGCGCCGATGTTGGTGCCCGGTGCCATTACGGCAAAGTTACCGGCGGCCGTTATGAACGTTCCGGCCGAGCCGGCGCGGGCGCCGCGGGGTGCGACGTAGACCGCCACCGGAATTTCGGCGTCGAGGATGCTTTCGACCATGGACCGGGTTGAGCTAAGCAGGCCGCCAGGCGTGTCGATCTCGATCAGAGCCAGCGCAGCCTGATCGCGGGTAGCCTGATCGATTGCCCGCGACAGGTAGCGGTCGCTGCTTTCATCGATCGCGCCATCAATTTGGATCAGGGCAACATATTCGCCGGCGGCGTGAGTGGGTCGCAGTTGCCCAGCGACGGCGAGAAGCGCGCCGATCATCAAGAGGACACGCAGCAGTTTGGTCATGATAAACGCCCAAACAGGATCATTCGATCCCGATTTCGTAGGCGCGGGGCTGGTTTGATTATCAAGGCTCTGTCAAGGCGATGGTGGAGTAAGCTCTGACAGGTATGCGCGCGGGCGGACCGCCGATGTTTGAGGAGATTTAGGGAATATGACGGTTCCGCGAGGATGGTGCGTGGCATGGAGAACATAAGGCAACGCTTCGCGATCCGGCGCGACACGCTGATAAAGCCGCTGCTTTTGCCATTTGGCGGGACAGCGTCGGGCAGCTTTGTTGAACTCCGCGAAGGAAAGCTGAGATTGCGATTTGGCCCCATGTTCGACCGGACCCTATCGCTCAGCGAAGTTGAGTCGGTCAGCCTCTCCCGTTGGCCGCCTTTGGGTGGACTGGGTTGGCGCACTGACTTTCGCGGCCGCATTGCTCTGGTTGGCAGCTTTCGCGGCGTGGCCGAGATTAAGCTGCGCGAGAAACAGCGCATAAAGTTTGTGCTTCCCTTTGTGCATCTGAGATGTAACCGGATAGCGGTGAGCCTGGAGGAGCCAGAGGCTTTCGTGACCGCGCTCCAGACAGCACTAGGGCGCGAGGACTGACGGAGACAAGGGAGAGATCGTACTCCTCTGGGTGCGAGCTGCAACTAGCGAATCTGTCGGGTTTTATTGAGACGTGGCGGAAACCGTGAGGACTTCGCCTTCGATCTTGCCGAGGACCTGGACGAACGCGTCGGTCCAGGACACCGCCCCTTCGCTCATTAGGCCTTCGATGCTCTTGAGGTCCAAGCCCTCAACCACGAGAAACCGGCCGCCACACTGTGGCGGGAAGGATTCCGCGAGCGCCTCGCAGATTCGTACTTCCTCGGGGTCGTCGTGCTCGCCACCTTGGATCACCAGGAAGCCGTTGATTAGAAGAGGACCGTCGAGATCGGAAGCGATCGCGTCACCGATCGAGATGCCGGGTCCAAGGCCGGCGCTGGGGCCGTTGTCGGTCGAGTCAATGTCGTCGCCACCGCAGGCGATCACGAGCAAAGCGGCCAGGGTCATACCGGCGAAAAGCGGGAGTAATTTTTTCATGGCGGCCTCCTTGGGCATATAGAAGTCTCTCCATCTAAGGACGCGCAGTCCGGCGTATTTGTTCCTCTCACCCGGCGGGCCGGAGTGAGCTAGACTCTTCTGGATGAGCCGGATTGGATTGACGTTTAAGAATGGGGCGGGAAACGGATGAAAGTCGTTTACAAGTGCGACGACGGAACCGAATTTCCGGTCGAATGGGAAAACGAAGGCGACGCGTCTAAGAACTGGCAGCTCGAACGGGAGCACACTCTGAATTCGCCGCCGCTGGAAGCGGCCACGCATATTCCAGCGATGCAACATGGCATTGAAAAAGCGTTCACCGAAGCAGGCATGCCAGCGCCGCCATTTTTCTCTTCCCGGATAGTGGTCAACGGCTGGCCGTATTTCCTAATGGAGCCGTCCAACCCGGAGGTAATGGGGGAAATTGGTGGCCGATTGGCACGCTTGACGGCCTCACACGGTGGAACAATGCCCCTCTGGGAAAATTACTGTCTTCCCAAGATCAAAGAGAGCTGCGCTTGGCTCTCCGAGGCTGGCGAGAACGCCTCGGTCGGAGAGATCGCCGATGTTGGCTGGTATGCCTGGGGAATAACGATGGTGTCGGCATTCTCTCTGGAGGGCGGCTATCGCGGCCTTGAGGATTTCTGTTATCGCGAATTTGGTCCTGACGGATTATCCATCGTCATGAATCTCACCCAAGGCTATCGCAACGCGACGCTCGAGGCGGACGAAGAACTCTGGCAGGTTGCGCAGGTTGGGGGCGAATTTCCCGAAGTGCGCCGGCTGCTGTCGAAGGACAAACGGCACTGGCCGGAGCGCATGCGCGACCTGGAAGCGCAAACCGAGTTTTGGCGGCGCTTCAGCCGGTTTATGGAGGCTTACGGCGAGCGAACCGAACGCTGGCAAGTGAGTTCCGCGACCTGACAGGAGCGGCCAGAAGTGCCGCTGGCGATAATTGGCAGCCACCTGGCCAATGACGCTGCCTCGCCGATGGCTTTGCTGGCGCTGGCGTCGGAGCGCAGAGAGAAGCTGCGCTCTGAACTCGAGCAACGTTTGGCGAGGTCGCCGGAGAAGCAGGAGGCGTTCCGTTCGCTGATTGAAGCGGGCGCGGTCTCATACGCGCCGATTCGTGAAGGTCGCGCTCACTGGCAGCTGATCGCCTGCGGCAGGATGCGTCTGGCTCTGTTGCGCGTGGGGCTCGTCTGGTTCGCGAGGGACGCATCGAATCCGCTGAGGACCTGCTTTTTCTGACGCCCGAGGAGATTGAATCCGACGCTGGCGGCGACCTCAGATTAGAGGTCGGGGATCGCCGGCTTGAGTTCGACCACTGGGCGAAAGTTCAGCCACCGCAGGAAATCGGCGGCGGTTATCGGGAGGTATCCGGCCTGAAGTGGTCGGCGGGCGAGTCCAGCATCGCTGGGGCATTACAAATCGCCGGGCGGCCTGCGAGCGGCGGCAAAGCCACAGGGCGGGCTCGTCTGGTCAGCAGCCCTTTGGA
Source organism: Dehalococcoidia bacterium (assembly GCA_965219205.1). Lineage (GTDB taxonomy): Bacteria > Chloroflexota > Dehalococcoidia > DSTF01 > WHTK01 > WHTK01. The sequence continues at coordinate 544,936 of CBDCMQ010000009.1, read as the reverse complement.
TGGGCAGCGGCTGGCCGTGGGCGAGGTTTTGGTTTGCCAGATGACCTCTCCGCCTTGGAGTCCGCTATTCGCAATCGCCGGTGCGGTCGTTACGGAGACGGGTGGTGCCTTGTCCCATCCGGCGATTGTGGCAAGGGAATACGGAATACCATGCGTAGTTGCCGCCCGTGGCGCCATGTCGCAGATTGCCGATGGCGCGATGGTTTCTGCGGACGGGGACAGCGGCACTGTGACGGTAGAAGGCTAGAGGACTGTTTGGAGCAATGCTCTAGAGGCCAGCGGTTGAATCGCGCCAGCTGAAACGCGGCTGCCAATCCAGCGCGGCCCGGGCCGGGGTGGTGTCGATCAATGCACGAAACGGGTCGGCTTCATACTCAGCGCTGCCACGCCACTCAACCCTGGGCAGGAGTCTCGAGCAGATCTCGCGGCTCTCAATCGTGGAAGCGATGTCATCGGCGCAAAGCAACATTGGCGCTGGAGGGGGCGCTTGGCAGAGCAGTGCCGCCGCGATCGCGGCGGCCAGATCACGCACATCGATAAAAGCGCCGTACTCCCAGACCGGTTTCCATTCTCGTTCCGGCTGCCGCCGCCAGCGCTCAAGGACTTCGGCGTAGTCTTGGCTCTGGAAGACCGCCGGCGAGCGCAGACAGACGACTTCGAGGTCCGTGGTGCGCGAGTAGAAGGCGCAGGCCTCTTCGGCCAGGCGCTTGGAGAGGCCGTACTCTCCTCTGGGCCGCGCGGGATGGGAATCATCAATTGGCAAATAGTAGGGGGCTCCGAGCCCCCTAAAGATGCCGAGGGCGTTGACGCTGCTGAGGTAGACACAACGACTGACTCCAGCGTCGTTTGCGGCCGCAAGTAGGCTAACGGTGCCGATCAGATTGGTCTGGAGCAGGCTGGCGGTCTCGGTTTCCGGATTGGGAGTTTGGGCCGCGAGATGAACGACGGCGTCGCAGCCGTCTATGGCTTCGGCCACCTGGCCGGGCTCAAGGAGGTTGAAGCCGTCTTTGAGGTCAAAACCGTGCACCTCGTGGCCGAGATTGCAAAGGTACGCTTCAACCACTGAGCCGACGATGCCGCGGCTGCCGGTGACTAAGAACCGCATCGCGTGATTCTAAGCCAGACGATACGATGCAGAAACCCCGCCTCTCGATACCTCGGGCTAAGACCCGCCGAATGTACGGTCTTTCGATTGCGGAGTAATGTATTCAAAGATTTTTGGCGCGGATGGTTTTGCCGGTCGTGAGAGGGGCGAGTATGAGCGTAGCGGACGAGATCATGGCGGCGGCGCAGGCTCTGGAGCCAGACATCGTCGCGGACCGCCGCCTGATCCATAGCCAGCCAGAGAACGGCTATCAGGAGCTAAAAAACCGCTGCTTTGGTAGCGGACCGGCTGCGATTTCTGGGAGTTGCGCCGAGGAGGGTGGCTGCCACCCCTCGGCTAAATCGGAGTAGGATATTTTAAAGCGCGGAGCGCCTAGCCACGGCGCTGCGCTTTCTTAGATCTGAGTAGGATTTTTGACGGGCAGAGCGCCACGGCTCTTTGCATCTTGCGAGAGGCCTAGTTACGCCTCTACGCCTTCCGCACAGCCTTTCGCCGTCAGTGGCGGCAAGCCGGACTGTGGAAATGATCGCCGATCGGTTCAACCTCGGCGCGGATGGAGCGCCACATGAGGAACTCGCTGACATCCAGCTTGAGATTCTGAGTCTGAGAGTCGAGCACCGGGGCTATGAACAGCTTCATTCCTTGGTGCAGGATGGTCCGGTACTTGGTGAGGTTTTTGCCCTTGAGGTAGGTGTCGACCGACACCTCGGGATAACCGCCTCAGCTAATTGCCGGGATGAAGTCGACCGCGGCTTGACCGCCGCGCTTGATAAGCTCCGCTTCGGCTTTGGGTGTCAAAATTACTTCCATATGGCCATGATGCCCCATCGGCAGGGGAAAAGCGTGATCTAAATCACATGAGACGGTCCTTCAAGCCGATTCGAGGCCACTTTGCCCTATTCGCCGAGGAAGCGTGGCACAATCTCCGTTTCGCTGAAGCCGGTGTCGGTTTGTTCAACTCGATAGGCTCTCGCGGTGCTGGTTGAGGAAATAAACTCCTGTACCTCGGTTCCCTCGTAGCGCACGGCCACGCAGTTGTCGGCGGCGATGCCTGACGCCAAAGCGCCTTCGGCAACGGCCAGCTGGTACATCGAGCGGCGGGTCGCTTCGGCATCGTAGTGGGGGCAAAAGCTGCCGTTGATGAAGCCGAGGCCATCGTCGAGTGGCTGCAAGGGCAGGCCCCACGAATCGGTCGTGCTCGATTCGTGCCAACAATTGGCGCCGGCGCTGCTGCCGCAGAGCACAATTCCTTGTGTCCATGCCTCCTGCAATATGGCGTCGACGCCGTGCTGACGCCAAACCGCCAGCATGGCCGCGGTATTGCCGCCGCCGACGTAGATAATGTCCTGCTCCAGCAGGAATGCGCCGAGGTCTGAAACCTGGCGGTTGATCAGTTCCAGATGCGAGGGGCGGCAGCGGTCGGATGAGAAAACGTTGTAAAAACGGACAATGTTGGCGGGCTTGTCGCCGCTGGCCGTGCCTATAAAGCAAACACGTGGGTCGGGCTTGCCGGTGAGTTTGAGGATGTAGGCTTCGATCAGCTGGGCCTGCCGATCTTCAACTAACGAACCGCCACCGATCGCAACAATGTTTTGAGCCATGCTTACTCCTCGTCTCATGAACCGTAGTGAGCGCCATCATACATGCGCGAACCGTTTTTTAGACGGCGATTGTCTTAGTGCCGAGTTCGGTGCCGCCGCCTTGCGATGGCTAAAGTGCACCTAGATGGAGCGCCGCTGTGGCCACTATTCAACGAGCTCGGCCCATTCTTCCATCAGGTGGTTTAGCTCGGCCTGGGCTGCTTCGTAGCCGACACCTAGTTGACTGACGGCATCGAGGTCGCCACGTTCGGAAGCGGCGTTGATTTGAGCGCCAAGGTCGACGAGACGGGCCTGGCCATCGTCGACCGCTTGCTCTAAGGCGGCGAGGCGTTCCTTGAGCTCGCGTTCACGGTTCGGGCTCAGCGCCGGTTTAGGGTTCGGGCCGTCCCGTTGGATTGCGGTGGCGGCGAACGTTGGGTTTGCCGCCGAGGTAGAGGCATCGTACTCATCGAGTGTGCCTTCAAATGAGACCAGCCGATCGTCCTCGATGACCCAGAGGCGGGTGGCGATGGCGGCGATTAGGCGGCGGTCGTGAGAGGCAAAGACAAGGGTGCCCTCGTACGCTTCAAGGGCGGCTTCCAGCGCTTCGCGGGCGGGAATATCGAGGTGGTTAGTCGGCTCGTCGAGCAGCAGAAGATTGGCGCGGTTGACGACCAATTTGGCCAGCGCCAGGCGGCTGCGTTCGCCGCCGCTGAGCTGGGCTACCTTTTTGTCGACGTCATGGCCGCTGAACAGAAAGTTGCCAAGCAAGTTTCTGGCTTGTTGGTTTTCCAGGGTGCTGTCACGCAGCAGGTCCTCCATGACCGTGGAGTTCGGGTCCAGGTTCTCGGCTTCTTGCCAGTAGTGGCCGATGCTGACGGCAGCGCCTAGGCGCAGGCCGCCGTTTGTCGGCGTTAGCTCGCCGGCAATTGTCTTGAGCAGGGTCGACTTGCCGGCACCGTTGGAGCCGACCAGGGCGACGTGTTCGCCGCGAAACAGATCGAGGCTATCGATTTTCAGCACGTCCTGGCTGCCGTAGCCGATGCTGAAGCCCTTGGAGTCGAGGACGATGTCACTGCTGCGTGTGGCGGCGAACTTGAGGCTGCTGCTTCGCTGCTGTTTCGGCGCCTCAAGCCGTTCGACGCGCGAGAGGCGCTTTTCGCGGCCTTTTGCCTCACGGGCGCGCTGGCCGGCACCGTAGCGGCGGATGAACTCCTCCTCTTTGAGGATGACCTCGCGTTGTGCCTCGAACTCCTTCTGCTGGCGAACGATTTCAGCGGCGCGCAGCTCGTCGAATTTACTGTAGTTGCCGGGGTAAGTCTTCAGGCGCCCGAATTCGATGTGCCAGATGCTCGTGGCGATGGCGTCGAGAAAGTAGCGGTCGTGCGAGGTGACGATCACGGCTCCTTCGAAGCGATTGAGGAAGCCCTCCAACCACTGCAGGCCGCGCAGATCCAGATTGTTGGTCGGCTCGTCCATGAGCAGCACGTCGGGCGCGCTGAGCAGGGCTTTGGCCAGGGCCAGCCGGTTGCGTTGGCCGCCGCTGAGCGACGACACCGGCTTTTCCCATTCGATTTCCGGCAGACCGAGGCCGATCAGGACCTGGGAGACCTGCGATTCATAGTTGAAGCCGCCTTCGGTATCCAGGCGATCGAGCAGTTGGGCGTAGTGGGCGGCCGCGGTTTCGTCGCCCTCGGGAGCCAGCGCCACGGCCTCGGCGGCATTTTCCATCTCCTGGGTGAGATCGAGTACATGCTTCATCGCCGCCAGCGCCTCGTGGCGCACGGTTGTGTGGGAGGAGCCACGCGGCGGAATCTGCTCGACCAAGGTCACCTTGGAGCTGCGGTCGACGTGTTTGCGCCCGGCGCTGGCCGGCTCAGCACCGCCAAGGATGCGCAGCAGCGACGTTTTGCCGGCTCCATTCCGCCCAACCAGGCCAATGCGGTCGCCAGGCTGCGCCTCAACGCTGATGTCGTCGAAAACGTCAACGGCGCCGAAGGAGACGGCGACCTTTTCAAGGGCTATGACGGCTACGGTATTCCTCCTGGGCGCGTGATTTGTAATCGACTCTAGCACGAGTGGGACGCCTATTTCGAGGCGAGGCGCTCGCCTGTGCCGGTGTACTCTGACATCGCAATCGAGGGCATCCGGCCGTTCGGGAAGGATTTTGCAGATGCGGCGCCGTTGGCTGCTTTTGGCGCTTTGGGGTCTTGTGCTGGTCGTGGCGCTAGCGTTGGCGGTCTTGGCCGCGCTGGAGGATCGCCTGGCCGGTGACCTCTGGCTGATGCTCGAGGCGCATGGCTGGGCGTTGCCGTCGCTTCTCAATCGGGTCGTTCGCACTCTAGGCGACGTACGCCTGCTGGTGCCGGTGGGGGTGCTGTTAGCGGCAGTCATTTGGGTCAAAGGCGACAGGCGGTTTGCCATCGTCTGCCTCGTGGCCGTCCTGGCTTTGCAGCCTTCTCAGATGCTGATAAAGCAAAGCGTCGACCGGCCGCGACCGCCGGAGTCGATAGTCGAGGTGCGCGGCCGCGGGACCAGCCCGAGTTTTCCGGCCGGCCATGTTATGAGCCCGACGCTGGTCTACGGGCTGGTTGCCTACGCTGCCTTACGCCGTGAGCGCCGGAGGGCGGCCTGGGTTGCTGCGCTACTCGCCGTTGTCGCCTTTCTCCTGATCCAGGGGGCGGTTAATGTCCACCTGGGCGTGCATTGGCCGAGTGATGCCTTGGGTGGCTACCTCTGGGGTCTGACGCTGCTGCTGCCTGCGATCATCGCCGATCGCTGGCCCGAGGAGCCTTCGACTGGCGGTGCAGCGCCTTCTTAGAGGTCCCGGAGCCCGGCAATGGCAATGCGCGACCCAAGAGGCTTGTCGGAGCTTGGGTCAGCTCAAACCCCCATCCCTAGTGCTCATGCTCGTGTTCGTCGTGGTCAGCGCCGGCGAGTAGACCACGGATCAAATCGTCATCGAGACCTTCGGCGAAGGGGCCGTCGGGGTTTTCGACGGTCCAGACGTGCATCATCTCCGGCGGGGTTATGGAGACGGCGCCAATCGGGCAGGTGCCGAAGGGCGAGACCAGGCCGAAGCCGGGTGGCAGCCGGGTGACGCAGACGTTATGGGCGTGCCAGCGGGTTAGCGAGCCGCCGATCTCGGGACCCGGATTGCCGGCCTTTTCCATCGTGTAGGCGACGCCGAGCAGGACATACTGATCGCCTTGCGCGGCGTAGACCAGCAGCTCAGGTTTGGCTGGATCGAGAATGCGTCCGTCACTCTGGTAGGCCTTGTTGGTGAAGTGGATGTCGAGCCCTAATGCGGGGCCGTCGGGCTCGTAGCCGTCGGCGATCGCCACCTTGTAATCCTCGTAACGCGCGGTTTGGGTCTTGCTGGAGTCTGCCAGCTTTACCGCCGCCTCGACCTGCTGCTGTGTCGGGTCCTCATCCGGACTGTCGTGCATGATCAGGCCGGCCTGAGTCCGGGCGGCGAAGATATGACTGTGCCAGCCATCAGTCGACGCGACTTCCTCGTCGGCCTCGCCGTGGGCGACGAATGAGCCGACCCAGATCACAAGACCGGTCGTAATGGTCAGAAGCACGAGAGCGGCACTGGCGGCGGGACGAACCAGGCGACGGCGGAACCCGCGATGTGGCTGGAAGCGGGGGATTACGATCAGTCCGAAGGCGAAGAGTTCGATCAGTTTGGTGGCGATGCCAACCTGATCGGCCTCTTCCAGCCAGCCAGAGCCGGTGAACACCAGGTAGGCGACGATGTTGGCGAACAAGAGCAGGGCGGAGCGGAAACGCCACTTGCCGAGTCTAGCGATTTGAAAGCAACCACGAGGAAGGCATCACCGCTGGCCCAGAAGGTCAGGTCGAGGAGGGACGGGCTTTCGTGACCGAAGGGCAGAAAGAAGTGGATCACGCCGCTTGTCAGCAGGAGTAGCGCCGTGAGTCGCCGGGCATAGGAGGCTGCTTGCCAGCGGCTGATCAGGCTGGATGCCCGGCCTGAGCCGCGGGAGGCGAAGTGCGGCAGGAGCTTAAACCCGAGCCAGAGGCCGGGAATAAGTAGCAGCGCGGCGATAAAGGCCGGGACGTGCTCGGGCGAAATGCCGGTGATAAAGGTTTCAGACATATTCATGGTCTAATCCTGGTCCTCGATTAATGGGGTGCCTAAGCCGCGCTGGCCGCGCTGGCGTCGATCGGTTCGCTGGCTGGCAAGGCGGCGGCCTTGGCTTTCGACTGACGCAGCAGCTTGATCAGGCTGATCGGCAGCACTATGTTGGTGATCAGGGTCATGAGGCTGACGCTGAAGTTGAGCTGTGCCAGCAGGCTGAGGAGCAGGCTTATTACGAAAGCCAGCAGGATCAACGACAGAGCGACGATGGCGACTCGCCGGGCCCAGCACCAGCGGCGGACGACGCCGGCGGCGGCGACGATCAGCAGCAGCGGCACGCCCAAGGAAAGGGGAATTGCCAGCGGATTGCCGCCCATGAACAGCATCATTGCGGCACCGGACAAAAGGCCCATCGCGGCCTGCAGAAGCAGCAGGACGTGCAGCACCTCGAGAGGACTCTCGTCCGGTGAGTTTTGAAGCGTCGTTTCCTGCATCCTGACCTCCTCTGCTTACGAGGGCCATGCCGCAAAGACACTACGCGCCCGCGGCTCTCCGTGTGAGACTCAGAATGGGGATTGGGGATGAGGCTTTCGTGAGGAAAGCTTAAGAATCAGATGAGAAATTTTCGCGCCCGGCTTTGCTAGTTAGCCGGTCTCATCGGCCTTAGGCGGGCTCAGGGGGAACTCGACAAGGACGGTCGCGCCGCCGTGGTCGTTGTTGCGGGCGGCGATGCCGCCGCCATGCTCCTCGACGATCCAACTAGCGATTGAAAGGCCGGGTCCAGAACGGCCGGCGGCTCGGGCGGCGTCGGCCTGAAAAAAGCGGTCGAAGACGCGCGGCAGGTCGTCCTCTGGAATGCCCTCGCCGTCGTCGGCGACAATCAGTTCGAGAGCGCCATCGCGCTGCTCCAGCGCCAGGCGGATATTGCCGCCTTCTGCCGTGTGGCGGGCGGCGTTGTCGATCAGGATCCAAAGCAGCTGCTTTACGGCGTCCTCATTGGCCTCGATGCTCATCGGCGCCGCGTTGGCGCGCAGATTGCGGGTGGTGTGGATATTGGCAGCCTGGCGCACGACGTCCTCGACAATTGGGCCGAGGTTTAGGGGAGTTTTCTCCAGATGGAAGCCACCGTCGGCGCGAGCCAGAGTGAGCAGTTCCTGCACTAGGCGGCTCATGCGCTCGCTTTCACTGGTGATGTCGGTTATCGCTGCCAGCCGATCCTCCTGACGTGCCTCGGGATGAGCCTGGAGAAAATCGGCGTTGGCGCGAATCGTTGTCAGCGGGGTACGCAGCTCGTGCGAGGCATCGGCGACGAAGCGCTTTTGCGATTCGAGGGCGCCGGAGAGCTGCAGATGGGATTCCTCCAATCGTGACATCATGCCGTTGAAGCTTTCGCTCAGGAGCCTGACCTCGTCGTTGGCACGCGGCACCGGCAGACGCCGTCCGAGATCCTGAGTGAGGCCGACTTCATTGGTAAGCCCAGCCAACTGCTTGAGCGGGCGCAGGGCGCGGCCGATGACCAACCAGATTGCTATCGCGGCGACAATGAAGGCGAAAATCGCCGCCGCCGCGAGGATAAAGCGGCTTACGCGCAGGTCATCCTCGACCCTTTGGGATGACTGGGCCACAGCGCTGTAGCCGCTGAGGTTGAGATCGGGGCGGCTCCAGGGCCGCACGTGGACGCGCAAGAAGACGCCTGGTGCTGATTCGATTGTGCTAACTGCTTCGCCGTCCGTCTTGGCGGCCGCCAAGACATCGGCAGGGATGCCGGGGATCGCACCTTCAACCTCGCCGGTTGAAGAGATTGGCTTGCCATCGGCGCCGAGCAGGACAGTGAAGAGGTCGTTCGATTCCGCCGGATCGACCGGCGCCGCCACCGAGCTGGGGCTGAACTCATCCTGAGCCGCGGTTTCGAGGGCGATCAGAGCCTGGCCGGCGCGTTCCGCGAGCTGGTCATCCTCTACGCTCTGCCCGGCTGCGTCGAACAGAGCGTAGAGCGCCGCGGTAAATAGGATCAGGGTTAGGGTGACGACCAGCAGACCGAAGAGAGGCAGCCGGACCCGAATGGACACCTTACGCCTCCCGCAAAACGTAGCCGACGCCGCGCACTGTTTGGACCAGGCGCGGCTCACCGGCAGACTCTAGCTTGGCGCGCAGGTAGCCGACGTAGACATCGATCAGGTTGCTGGTGGGCTCGGCGTCGAATCCCCAGACGGTCTCGGTAAGCTGGTCGCGGGTTAGCACATGGTTGGGATTGTGGAGAAAGTACTCCAGGAGCTGAAACTCAAGCCGCGAGAGCTCAATCACGCGGTCGCCTCGACGGACTTCGTGAGCGGCGCGGTCCAGCGTCAGGCCGGCAAAGCTCAGGGCGGCGTCTTCCGCGGCCGAGGCGCGTCGCAGGAGGGCGCGAACTCGGGCCAGCAGCTCCTCGTGGGCGAAGGGCTTGACCAGGTAGTCGTCGGCGCCGCTATCGAGGCCGCGAACCCGGTCATTGACGCCGTCCCGGGCCGTGAGCATGAGGATCGCCAGACCGCCGCCGGCCCGCAGGCGCTTGCAAACCTCAATGCCGTCGATGCCAGGGAGCATGAGGTCGAGCACAACCAGGTCCGGCAAGCGCGATGCGGCCTTTTCCAAGGCGGCCTCGCCGTCGGCGGCAACCTCCACGGCGTAGCCCTCGTAGCTCAGGGCGCGTCGAACCGCCGCCGCGATGCGGCTGTCGTCTTCTACTACCAGAATGTGAGGCTGAGCGGCCATGTCTTTAAAGATTCTCGGCTGCGGATGAGAAACAGGTGAGAAGCGGCGTCAAGATTGCTCCGCTGCTATGGCCCTAGCCGGGACTCAGCCCGTCAACGCTGGTGGGTGGAACTGGCTTGATTCCAGGCCGCCGGCTAGGCCGATCTCTCGTAAACCGTCTTGCCGCCCACAACGGTTCGCTCCACCTCCATGGCTCGAATCTGGGCGGCCGAGGAGGATAGTGGGTCCTCGGGCAGGCAGATGAAGTCGGCGTTCTTACCCAGTTCCAGCGAACCAATGCTGGCTTCCTGGCCGAGGATTCCCGCTGAGCCGGTGGTGTAGGCGGCAAGCGCATCCTGAATTGAAATCCGGTGTTCCGGACCGAGAATGCCGGCGTTCTCGGTATCCCTGGTGACGAAGCCGTAGAGGTTTAGCCAGGGATCAAATTCCGTGACGTTGGAGTCGGTCCCGGCGCCGACCAGGACACCGGATTCGATCCACTCCTTGGAGGGTGTGCAGGCGGCGGCGCGCTCGGGCCCCCAATAAGTAACCATGTTGCCGCCCAGTCCATAAACCAGCGAATGCTGGAGAGTGACGGCTAAGCCCAAGTTCTTCGTCCGCTCTATGGCGCCGTCCGGTGGCGAAAAGGCGTGCTCCAGGGTGTGACCGCCGTTTTTCATGCGGGCTAGGTCGAAGGAATCAAGCACCATGCTCATGGCGGCATCGCCGACGACGTGAACCGCGACCCGCCAACCGAGACGGTCGGCCTGGCCGGCGATGCGGCTTAGGTCATCGCCGCTGGCCAGGGGAATGCCTCGGAATTCCGGGTTGTTGGCGTAGGGCTGGTTGAAGTGGCCGCCCTCTACGCCACCATCCATGGTGATTTTCAGGCCCCAGATATCGATCCAGCCGGTGCCAAAGCCGCTCACGGGCGCCAAACCGGCGATCCATTTCTCGCGTTGATCGGCCGTCACGCCGAGGTTCACCCGCCAAAGCAGGCTGGTGCGCATCGCGTGCTGCTCGGGAATCACCGCCTGGTAGACCCGCATCTCCTCCGCCGTGAGACCGGGGTCGCGAATCGCGGTAATGCCGCGCTGATTGTGGGCCTTGATCCCCAGCCGCAAGGCGGCCTTCTGCTCTTCAACCGTGGCTTGCGGCAGGAGCCGCGTGAGATCGATAAAAGCCGGCCGCTCTAGAAGCATGCCGTTGACCTCCCCGGAGTGATCGCGGACGTACTGGCCGCCTTCCGGGTCGGTGCTGTCAGGTTGGATGCCGTGGAGCTCGAGGCCGCGGGTGTTTGTCACTACGACGTGGCCGCCGCGCGGCAGGTAGACCGGATTGTTAGGTGCCACTCGGTCGATCTCCTTGGCGGTGGGCAGGCGGCCCTCACCGAGGTTGGTTTCGTGCCAGCGGCTGGAGCAAAGGATCCAGTCATCCGGTTTTGTGACGGCGACGCGTTCGCCGATCAAATCCAGCAATTCTTCGATGCTCTTGGCCGGGTCGAGTTGAAGGCGCTCCCAGGATAGCGAGGTCCTGAGGAAGTGGTTGTGACAGTCGATAAGCCCGGGCATGACGATCTGGCCAGCTAGATCAATAACCGGCGCATGGCCAACGATCGGCCGCAACGCTGCCTCGGGCCCCGTGGCCATGATCTGGCCATCGCGCACCGCGATAGTCGTGATATCCCGGTCGAGCGCTGTCTGACCCGCCATGGTAATCGCGCCTCCGGCGTTGGAGTAAACAATTTCCGGACTGAAGTCAGTCACGAGCATTGCGATGTACCTCTCTCTTAGAATCGGGCGGCGAATCCGCGTGCCCAGAGTGAGTACAGCATAGCTTCTCGCCGCCTTAGTGAGTTCGAGAAAAGAGCGGGGTGCCACTGAAGGAGTTGCGCTGGCCTAGGACGGTTAGAGCTGGGATCATGTCGCTGGTGCCCTGAAAGCCGCTGCTGTGGCTTATGCTGTGTTCCATTGTTTTGGCGGATTGGCGCCTTTAAGGCGCTGGCAGCAAGGGGAACCGCGTTGGACGATAACGAACTGGCATTTATGACCGTTAGCGAGCTGGCGCCGCTGATCGAGTCGAAACAGGTGAGTCCGGTCGATTTGATTGATGCGCATCTCGGGCGAATTGAAGGCTTGGACGGTGTGCTGCGGGCTTATATTCACGTCGATCCGGACGGAGCGCGGTCCCTAGCGCAGATAGCGGCGGACGAGATCGCTGCGGGCGTCTATAAGGGGCCGCTGCACGGGGTCGGCGTGGCTCACAAGGACATAATAGACGTAAGGGGCATGCCGACAACCGGTGGTTCTAAGCTTCTGCCCAGCAATATGGCCACTGAAGATGCCACGGTGGCGGGCCGGTTTCGGGCTGCGTCTGCTATCTGTCTTGGCAAGCTCAATCTGATCGAATTTGCTTCAGGCAGCATGGGGCTGTTTGGCTTCGCCAGGAATCCGTGGAACCTAGCAGCCAACCCGGGAGGGTCGAGTTCCGGTTCGGGGACGGCCGTGTCGGCTGGGCTGGTGACGGTCGCCACCGGTACCGACACCGGCGGTTCGGTAAGGAGCCCTTCCGGCTTCTGTGGGATTGCCGGTCTGAGGGTGACTTTTGGGCGTGTGAGCCGGGCCGGCGTGATTCCGCTGAGCTGGAGCCAGGACAGCGTCGGGCCGATGGCTCGCAGTGTCGAGGACCTGGCGCTAATGCTGAACGCCATGGCGGGCGCGGACAGACGTGATTCCACGACGGCCGCCGCGATTACAGTTCCTGATTTCAGCGAGGGAATCAATCAAGAGCTGACCGGACTCCGGCTTGGAATGCCGGATTCCTTCTTTATGGCCGATCTCGACCCCGAGGTTGAGCAAGCGATCGGCGCCGCGATAAAGCAGCTCGAGTCTCTGGGCGTCGAGGTAAAGCCGGTGAGCATCCCTTCGGCGGAATTCGCGCCCTCGGCGTCCTGGGTGATTGCCTACAGTGAGTCCTATGTCTATCATCGGGACTGGTTCTTCAAGCACTCGCGCGACTACACACCGGCGTTTCTGCACAAAATCAGTGCCGCCGCTCTGACCACGGCTGAGGAGCGCATCGTCTCGCAACAAATTAGACAAGTTGTCACGCGAGAGATCATTGAGGCTCTTGAGGGCGTAGACGCAATCATCGCGCCGACCAGCCGGGTGCTAGCATCGGCCGAATCCCGCTCACTGCCGGCGGCAAGCTTGAAGTGGTCCGGGGACATGTCCAGTGTTTCGCGCCCGGCCAGCCTGGCCGGTGTGCCATCTCTCAGTGTGCCGATTGGCTTTGCCGCGGACAACACGCCAATGGCGATGCAGCTGATGGGCAGACCGTGGCAAGAGCGGACTCTTTTTCGACTTGGCCTCGGCTATGAACGGGCGGCGAAGTGGTTTGAGAAAAGACCACCAGAGTTGCCGGACAAAATTCCGCCGCACTACGAGCCGGGTGCATCCAAGCCGATCATCGGTGAGCCGAAGGCGTCGGCGGTGATCGATGCGGCGTGGGTCAGCGACGTTGCTCGTCTGCAGGAGATGACATTTCTGACCGAGGACGATGCAGCAAAAATTGCGCCGATGCTCGCTCCGGTAAAGGAGCAGCTCGCCGCGGCGCGTGATGCGCTGGATCTGAGCAACCCGCCAGCAACTCGCTCTGCTGGAGTCTTAACCTAACCTCTAAAACCGGAGTCTGGCTAAGATCTAATGCGGAAAATGCACGAAGGGTAATGATGCAAATTGGTAAGTATGCGGCTAGAAGCCGTACCGCCAATCCAAACCGAGCGGCTGAGCTTGAGATGGATGTCGCCGGCCTTTATCGAGGCGGCGCTTGATGGTGATGCCGAGACCGCTGAGAAAGCTCTCGGTGCCTCAATTCCGAGCGGATGGCCAGATGAGCGCATGGGGCATTCGCTTCGCAGAAGGCTGGAGCAGATACGCTCGGCGCCGATTTCAGCCGATTGGCTGCTGCGCGGCATGGTTCGGCGCTCAGACAACCAACTAGTCGGCTACATCAATTTTCACGGTTCGCCGGACGAGAGCGGCAGAGCCGAACTGGGCTACACTGTCTTGGAGGAGTTCCGTCGCCAGGGCTATGCGACCGAAGCAATTCGGGCGATGATGGCCTGGGCTCGAAACCTGCGACCGATTCAGGCTTTTGTAGTGACCATTTCGCCGAGTAACGGACCGTCGCTGGCTTTGGCCGCTGACCTGGGTTTTGAGCAGGTTGGCAGCCAGATTGACGAGATGGACGGAGAAGAGTGGGTGTTTGAGCTAAGGCCCGAAGCCAAAGCCAATTCGTAAGCGCTCCGTGGTACGGCCGCTTCAGCTAGCGGCTGGCGAGCACGTAGTCCTGGCTTTGTCCTACCAATCGAGCGAGCTCCGGAGTATCGCCAACTATCTCGGGCGGCAGCACGACGTACTCCCTCTTCACGGGGGAGCCGGGAAAGTAGCGCAGCGATCGGCCATTTCTTGTCATAAGATGGCTCCGGCATGATTCCGGCAGCTTTAGGGCAAAACCCGCCGGAGTCAACGAGGCAAATATCTTGCCGGAGGCGTAGCAGGCAGCACCGCTGAAGAAGTGCTTGCACTCGAGCTCGGAGTTGCCGGTTTGCCCGAGCAGAGCCATCAACTCATTTATCGCTTGCAGATACGGTTGAGCCAACTTCACTCCAAATGCAGTCATCGGGCTTGAGGCTTTACTTGCCGGCGCTGTCCGATCGACGAGCCGAGCATACTCTGACCTGTCAAGTGCACGCGGTTTTCTAAGCTAACAAGTCAGGCTTTGGATCCTAACCGGCATTGTTGGTCCCAGTTTCTTGAACTTCCAAACTTCCCGTGGCATTCTGAGCCGGAATTGCACCAACTGCTTAAGAGGAAAGGTGACAGAGCCGATTGAACACGAGGCTCTTGGGTGTGGCAGTGGTGCTCACTGCGGCGATATTGGTTGTGGCCTATGGTGGCAACGAAACCGCAGCGCCTGCTGGCGATTTGGCAGAAGGTGCGACCGGCACGCCGAACACGCCCGTGAGTAGCGACCGCGTTGATGATGAGTGCGGCGACCGGTCGGCGCAGTTTGCCGGTTACGAAGACCTAGTCAGCGTGAGCTGTGACGATACCTATCTTTTTGTGCACTCAGCGACAGGTTTGCCCGATCCGAACCCCGCAATTCCAGAGCACAGAATAATGGTAGACATAACCGCGTGGATTCAACGAGTACGGCTACCATTTAGCTTTGAGTGGAAGGTTCCCATGCAGCCCGCATGGCTGCATGACTATGAAGAGGCTTCGCCGCGTGGGCCAATCGGATTCGCAATCAACGGAGTGCCTATTTTTCACTACGAGGCGAGGCCCGATGTCTCGACCGACCCTAGTAACTACGACCCAGGTAGTGACGCCGTGTTGCAGGGCGAGCTGGACCAATGCGGTGGTCACGCGGGACAGGGGGACGACTACCACTACCACTACGCGCCGGTCTGCTTGCTGGATGAACACGACCTGAGTCAGCCGGTCGGCTACGGATTGGATGGGGTTCCGCTCTACTAGGAACCGGTGGGACCGATTACTATGGCAGCGGCCTTTACAGTGACATCGATAACTTGCCAAACGGATCTCTTGATCAATGCAATGGCCTGTCTTTGGATGACGGCACGTTTGTCTACTACACCACCGCCGCTCGTCCCTATACCATCGGTTGTCACGACGCTGAAGTAGATCCGGCCTTACGAATCGAACCGAGGCCGCTGGGCGGTCGCCGTGGGGCGGCGCCGTGGGGGAGCCGCTCGCGACCCAGATCACGAGTTTTTACCTTGACGACGAAGGATGGTGGCATCTGGAGTACGCCTCACAGTCCTCGTCTGGAGTCAGCGCCACTCTATTCCGGGCAGCCGAATCCGGCGAGGATTGCTGGGATTTCGAGTTTCGAGAGGCCGCTGACACCCCGGGGCCAAGCGCTCAATACTGCCGCTAAGGCGGCGAGTATCGGCTCGTTTTGGCGATTTTTCTGATTCAGCTTTTTGAGCCAAGACTTCCCTTTGGGGCAGGCAAAGACCTAGTCCCGCGGGATAACCACCTGGCGGCCGGAGGCGGACGACTCGCGTACAGCATCGAGGACCTGCTGGCAGCGTAAGCCATCGTAGAAGTTGGGCGCCGGTGAGTTGCCCTCCTTGATGCCGCGCAGGAAATCGCGCACCTGCATGCGGAAGGGGAAGAGACGGTCGTCACGTTCGTCCTGAAATGGCTGCAGGCGCTCTGGCACGGGAATTTCCACAAGCTTTTCATCGCCAACCTTGCCGCCAAGGACGGTGCCGTGGGAGGGTGGGTTGACAAAGTCCTGCGGCAAGAAAATCGTGCCTTCGTCGCCGTAGATTTCGACGGCGCTGTCGCTGCCAAACGTGGCTGCGCGCGAGCAGGTCATCTGGGCAAGGCCGCCATTAACGAAATTAAGGGTGAAGGTAAAGGTGTCGTCGGCGTCGGCCTCGACCTTTCCTTTGCGTTTAGGCATGAACGTTCTCACGTCGCCAGAAACCGATTCAACCTCGCCGAACCAAAAACGCAGACAATCAATGTAGTGAGAGCCGAGGGCGAAGAGAAAACCGCCGCCACGCTCCGCAGAGTCGCGGTCGGGTGAGAACGGCGGCGTGCGGTCTGGGCGGGGGCCGCCGAAGACGAGCCTTATGAGGCAGAGACGCAGGTTGCCGATGTAACCATCGGCGATCAGCTCGCGCGCGTAGGCGCGGCCGGAGGAGTGACGGAATTCGTGGGCGATTACCGCCGTGAGGTTGGTGGCCTGGGCCGCGTCGTGGATGGTTTGAGCCTCGGCGGTGTTGAGGGCGAAGGGCTTCTCACAGATCAGGTGCTTGCCGGCCTGGATCGCGGCGAGACTCATCGGCAGGTGCAAAGCTGGATGGGTGGCGATACTGACGGCATCGAGCCCTCCGAGGCGCAGCATTTCCTCGTAGTCAGTGAACACGTTCTTGATGCCGAACTTTTTGGCGGTCTCCTCGGCGCGTTCCTGCCGTCGAGAGCAGACTGCGACTACCTCGATCTCCTCGGATTGAAAAGCCGGGATGTGGACGCTGGCGCCAAAGCCGACGCCAACGACACCGATGCGCAGGTTTTCACGAGTCATTTGTTTTCCTTCCTGAGCTGATGCTTAGGCTCGAGGGTAATCCGATTTAGCCCTTACAACCGTATCGCCGTCATGTTGCGCCCAAAATACCGGGTGAACAACGCTAGGCTAGCGTTTTCCTACGATTGCACCCGGGGAAACTGGCCGTGGCGGCGCAGCCAATCGCAAGCCTGATCGTACCGGGCAGCCGTCTCCTCGGGCCCAGAGTCGGAGCTACTGAGAGACCAGAGGTCGGTGGCCTGGTTGAGGTTCACGCGGCGCAGCATCGAATGACTCTTGTAGACCTGCATTTCGGGCCACTTCTCGATGAAGTGGACCACGTTACGCATGGTTCCCACGATGCTCTCGTGGCTACCCTTGGCAGCCGGGTTGTTTACAGCGGCCTGCAGCTGGTAGCAAACGAGACCTCTGACGTAGATCATCTCAAAGCCCTGCTTCTCCACGAGCCGATAGCCGAGTTCGAGGTCTTCAATGCCCCAGCCAGTGAACTCTTCGTCCAAGTAGACATCTTCCCGGCGTTCGATGCTGAGGTTGGTGCCCATGACCAGACGCCAGGGCTTGCCGCGCTTGACAATAAAGCGGGAGTTTCTATAGGCCTCTTCCTGTTCGTCGCGCACGGCCTGGTTGACGGCTGCATCGCCGCGCAGCAGCTGCCAAATTGCCGCCGCGCCGTCTGGTTTGGCAGCGTCGGCCACTTCGAGGCTTCGCCAGCGGCGGATGCCGTGAACCAGTAAACCTGGCCGGGTATGCAGTTGGAAATGGCGCGCCAGGAGGTCTTGCTCGGGTACGTGGTCGCCGTCGAGCAAGAGCAGGTAGCGGCCGCTGGCCATTCGAATGCCGTTGTTGCGACTTTTGGCGAGATGGAAGCCGCGGTCTTGCTGCCAGGCCCAATAGATTGGCATGGCCGCGTTGCGAATCAGGTCCTGGCAGGCATGAAAAGTCTCTGGAGTGGAGCCATCGTCGCAGACGATTACCTCAAAGTCTGGCGCATCCTGCTGTTCTTGTAGGCATTGCAGCACCATCTTCGCGGTTGCCGGTTGCTGAAAGACGGGAACGATGACGCTGAAGGTTATACCGGGGCGCATTGTAGTCAGGCTCATGGGGCCGGTTCTCTGACTTCCGCAGTTGATTGGTTCTCCGAAACGGTGGTGGCTGCGGAAGGGAATTGGCCATTGCGGCGCAACCAGTCATAGGCATGATCGTAGACACCGGGGCGCCGCTTGGGGTCAATGTCATCGCCAACCAGGGACCACCGGTCAGTAGCTGGGTCGAGCTCGACGCCGTGCAGGAGCGTGTGGTTCTTGAGCACGCGCAGGTCGGGCCATTTCTCACTGAAGTAGATGAGATTGCGGAGCATGCCGACGATGGCCTCATGGCTGCCGGTGCGTAATGGGTTATCTTGGGTGCCCTGCAGGTGATAGCAGACCAAGTCTTGAGAGTAGACTAGCTCAAAGCCCCTCTTTTCGAGCAGCCGAAAGCCCAACTCCGCGTCTTCCAGCCCCCAACCAACGAACCCCTCGTCCACGTAGACCGCTTCTGTGCGTTCGAGGCTGAGGTTGTTGGCCATAGCCAAGCGCCAGTGCCCGCCTCGCTTGAGGATATGCCTAAAGCGCTTGCGCCCGTCCTCCTCCCTAGACAGCAAATCGAGGTCCACGGCCTGGGTACCGCGCAGCAGCTGCCAAATTGCCGCTGCCCCTTCTGGGTTAGAGGCGCTCGCAAGCTCGAGGCTGCGCCAGGAGCGACTGCCTAGAACCAACAGACCGGGCCGGGTGTGCATCCTAAAATGACCGGCGAGAAGATCCTGCTCCGGCACCATGTCACCATCGAGAAAAAACAGAAAGCGGCCGCTGGCCATTCGAATGCCGTTGTTGCGGCTCGCGGCCACCCGGAAGCCGTGATCTTGCTGCCAAACCCAATAGGTCGGCACGGTGGCATTGCGGATGACTTCTTGGCAGGCGAGAAAAGTCTCAGGCGACGAGCCATCGTCGCAAACGATGACCTCAAAATTTGGTGCGTCATTCTGCTCTTGCGAGCACTCAAGCACCATTCGAGCGGTTTCGGGTTGGTCATAGACCGGTAGGATCACACTGAAGGCGAGAGCGGGCCTCATGTTGGTCAGATTCATGCCGCTCGCCTTTTGCTCCGAATCATCGTCGCTGATCCCGGTTCCTGGGTCACGCCAGGTCCGGCGTGGTCACAGCATACTCCGGCTTTATCTACGGCATGGCTTGAGCCGGTGCGACGGCGATTTTTGAGCCTGGATTGCATGCGATAATCAGGCGTTTTCAGGGAAAGATGCCAGAACGAATTGGCGTCTGCGTGACTGACTACGATGGGCGCATCTCGGATTTTGATCTGGTGCGGGAGGTCATTGAGATGACGAACCAAAGCGGAATGTTGGCACAGTTGCAAATCGCTTGCGAGCAGCGGGTTTATCCGCCTTACGATGCCCTGCATGGAACACCACACGCGATGCTGCGGCGCCAGTTGACGATTGAAACGCCAAAGGGCCGGGCGGCCTTTGAGCAGACAGATTACGGTCATCCCGGCAAGCTCAACGCCTGGGAGCAACGCGGCATCGACGTGCGGCTGCAAGCCAAGCTAGGCGACCTACAGGCGGTTGCTGAGGCGGTGGAGAGGCTGCTGTAAACGCAAAGGACTCGGAGCCTGGTGCTAGGCCTCGTTTCGGAGACGGACTGCAGGCTAAAACTTCTCATGCCAGAAATTGAACTTGCCACGTGTAAAGTTGGGGCTATTATTTACACGTGTCAAGCGAAAACCCTAGCACTCATGATCGCATCCTCGAGATAACCTGGGCTTTCTTCGAAGAGCGTGGGGTTTCGTTCACGATCGAAGACGTCGCTAAGGCCGCCGGTGTTTCGCGGCAGGCGGTGTACTTGCATTTCGGTTCCCGGGCCGGCCTGTTCGTCGCTACCGTGCGCCATCAGGATGAGCAACAGGCTGTGTCGGCCCGATTCAGAGCCGCCAGGGATCGTGCTTCCAGCGGTGAGGCACTGGAGGCATGGCTCCAGGTCTGGTTTGACTACCTTCCGCCAATTAGCAGGGCTGCCGAAGGGCTACTCAGCGCGGCACAAGGAGACGAGGACGCCCGTGCGGCGCTCAGCGACCGCTGGCGTTCTCAGCGCCAGGGATTAGCCACTTCTTGCTTCGACTCGAGACCGACGGTGTGCTCAACCGGATTTGGACGATCGATCAGGCGACCGCGCTGCTGTGGTAGCTGATCCACGTAACCGCCTGGAACCAATTGGTGGGTGAGTGCGGCTGGACGCCGCAGCAGTTCATCGAGTCTCGACTGGAGATTGTGCGGCGGACCCTGCTAGTGGAGGCGGGTGCGGGAAGTCGCTGATGATAATGACGACGACAACGTCAGTTCACTACCTGCGCTCGGGAGCCCTGGCCGGCGCGGCAGCAGCGGTTGCTTTCTCAGTCGTTCATCATGTGATGATCAGTGACATTTGGTATTTGTTGCCGATGATGGCCGCGGTGGGTGCGCTGTGCGGCCTGTGTCTGGCCTGGACCTATGGATCGCTGTTCGAGGTGCGCTCTGTCTCAAACTTTCTGCGGTTCAACCTGGTGTTCCTGGCGATGTTCGCGCTGCTCGGCGTCGCCTCTGTGCTGGTGTTTGAGCCGGTCGAAACAATGGCCGCATTGATCGAGGCAAACGAGCCGCCGATTGCGCTGATCTGGCGGGCGATGCCGATGACGGTTGCCTTCACCCTGGGTACGGCCGGCGCTGTTGAGCGCGCTTTTTGGGCGCCCACGGCAGTTTGGCGCCATTCTGCTGATCTGCATGGTTCTGATCTTGCTGCTGGGGCTGAACATCTCGGTGATTGGCCTGGTGGCGATCCCCAACGGGTCGCTCTATGTAATCGGAGAGCTGTTTGGGCTGATCGTCGCGCTAAATGTTGCATACGTATTGAGTTTCCTGGCGCTGGAGAGGCAGAGCTTCCTGGGTAGACCCGCAATTCATGGCACGGCGGGGCGCAACGTCCCAGCTCCTACGGTAGAGTGAGTAAAATTCAATGCCAATCCTAACCAAGAGCATCTACGAGCCACAGGTCCCCGAAGACGGCCTGCGTGTGCTGACGACTCGGTACTGGCCGCGGGGTATCAGACGAGAGAAGGTGGACCGCTATCTTCCATCTCTCGGGCCTTCACGCGATCTGCTTCATGCTTTCAAGGCTTCGGTGATTGACTGGCATGAGTTCAGGAATCGCTACCTGCTGGAAGTTGAAAGTCCCAAGGCTATTGAGGAAATAGAAATGCTGGCCGAGCAATCCGCGACCGCCACGGTCACCGTCATGTGCGTCTGCAAGGATGACAGCCAATGCCATCGCCGCCTGCTCAAGGAATTGATTCAGGCTGGCCAGTCGCGGCTCGAGGCTTAAGGTGGGCTAGGCAGAAGTGCTTGCTCTTGATGCCATCGCCGCCGCGATTGCCGGCCCCATCTCCACTTCGCGGATTTCCAGCTTGGCGACAGTGCCACCAAGCTGGATATTGGCGGCAGCGCGCGCATCCTGGAAGGCCTTGGTCTTTGCCTCGAGGTCAGCGGCATCGCTGTGAGTGCGGATCCAAATGAACTCGTTTTGGGGCCGATTGATCCAGGTGGAGACAACCGGCCACCTGGCCGTCTCGTGCAGAGGTATGACTTCCTCTTCGAATTGCTTGAGGAACTTGTCCATGTCGCCGTTGTTGATCGTATAGATACGAATTTGCGCCAGCATTTTCTCTCCTATTTTCTGATTGCCCGCCTAAGGCGAGTCTACTTTATTCGCGGGGTCCGGTCCCATCGGATTCCAATTCGGGTCGAACGATCAGCTCAAGACGGCAATTAGCACCAGCGCCATGCCCAACAACAGGTCGCCGTAGGTTGCCCGAACGATGAGATTGAGAGCTCTGAGATCGGATTCCACGCGGAACCACGGTGTGCCCGGAAAGAAGGAGGCCAATACCTCGCGAACCGGCGAGGCAGATAGACGTCGCAAGACGCCCAGCGCGAAGAATCGCGAAAGTACCCCGAGGATGATCATGATGACGCCAGCCAAAAGCATTTAGGGCCTCAGCCTCCATATCGATCATGATGAGAGGTCCTCAGTCACGCAAGAGCTTGAAGTTGAAAGTGGGGCCTGCTGAACTTTGGTTTCAGCAGGCCCCACGCGATGCGGGGTTTGTCAGGGAGGGGCCGCAGCGCCGAGAGCGGCGCGTAGGCTCTCAATCTCGGTGTAGGCCTCGCGTACTGGCTTGGGGAAGCCGCCGGCGGGGTGCTCGACCAGGTTGCCATCGATCTCACGGCGTCGCGAGACCCCGGCGTCAACCGCCGTCTTCCAGCTCACCTTGCCATCACGGAAGAACTCCAGGAAGGTTTGGTCGAAGATTTCCGGTTGGTCAGTCTGGCCCTGGTGGCCGCACTCATCCGTGAAGAAGAACTGGACGTTGGGTGCTGAATCCTCCTGGTTGAAGCCGTTCTCGACCGGAATCAGGACGTCTTGCAATCCGTACATGCAGATCATCGGGGTGGTCAGCTTGTCCAGACGGTTTATGGTCGTGAACAGCTGAGCGACGTTGGGCTCGAGCGGCGGCGGACCGCCGACACCAGCGACCGGCGGGAGGCCGGCGGCTTCGCGCGCGGCGCGGTGGCCCAAAGCGGCCTTTACCCGCATCGTGATCAGCTCGGGCCAAATTGCCTTGGGCTCGTAGATGATGCCCTCCATCAGATAGCGCATGGAATCCTCAGTGCCGTCAAAGCCGGGCGACACGTACTCCGGGTTCGGAGTGAACTTGCCACCGGCCGGCGGGATGCGAGGCTGCTCCGTGATGTCGCCGGGGCCACCGGCGATAAAGGCGACGCTTAGCACGCGCTCCGGGTGGGAGATCACGTAATCGCAAGAAACCGTGCAGCCTGCCGAGTTGCCGCTGATGTGGAACTGCTTGAGGCCGAGGGCATCGGCGAACTTGGAGACGAAGTCGACCTGAGCTTTTTTGCCGCGCTCCAGGTATTCTACCTTGGTCTTATCGCTGAGACCAAAACCGGGGCGGTCCGGGCAGAATACCCGGAAGCCGTTGGCGCCGAGGAAGGGAGCCATGAAGCGCCAGCCGGCGGTGCCGGAGGAACCTTCGATGCCGCCGTGCAGCAGGATAATCGCCGGGCCCGTTTCGCCCGAGGTAACGTAGTGCGCCAGTTGGCCGTCGGCCTGCAGGTCGAGGTCTGAAGCGGCCTCGGAGCCATCGAGTTCCTTGGCGCCCATGACCACTGTGCCATCACACATCACGCCGTAGAGTTCAATTTCGGCGGTGCCGGGCGACTGGCTGGTCACGGGGCCCGGGGCTTGAAGCACGGCAAGCGGTCCAACGGCGACGGCGTGGTAATGGTAGGCCCCCTGCTGCTGCGGGTGGCCTTCGTTGGAGTCAAAGGTGTACTTCTCATCCTCGATGTCATCGCCGGGTGCGGCCAATGGATTGAACAACGCGACACCGTCCAGAGCGACACCGGCGGGACCAAGGGGAAAGTCGGTGTTATCGCCGACCGTGAGGTTGACCGTGGTGGCGTTGATCGTCACGCCCGATGCCACCGGATTGAGCGGAATGCGGAACGTGTATCGGTAGGCGGCTATCATGTTGGGATTAGGCCGGTAGCGCTCCCCCCGCGAAAAGTCGAACTCCTCGAATTGGCTGCTGCCCTCACCGTAGTAGTAGGAGAGGTGCGGTGGCAAGCCGGTGTACTCGTCCAGTAGATGCCGGACACTTACCTCCTCTCGGTGAATGCTAGCAGCCACTCTTGCGGCGTTAGATGGCCAAGGGCCTGATGGGGCCGGTAAGTGTTGTAACGCTGCTCCTGTTGGAGCAGCTGGGTTCTCAGTTGGCTGAGCGAGTCGGGTGGGTCAACCAACTGGTAAAGCTCCTCTTTGTGGGTGCGCTGGGCTCGTTCCAGGCAGCCGTTGAGCTTGGGGGAGCGTGGTGGCAGCACAAAAAGCCGCAGCCCCTTCTGCTCACAGGCGGCCTCAAACTCGGCCCTGAACTCAGAGCCACCGTCCACCTGGATCGCCTTCACCGGACCCGGCATACGCTCGATGACCGTATCGAGGAAGTCGCGCGCCGTGCCGGCGGTAGCGCGGCCGTAGACACCCAAGACGTCCCAGCGGCTGACAATATCACGCGCCGAGAAGTGCTTGTAGGCATGGGTAATACCGGTCCAGCGCACGTCGGCGCTGTCCACCTGAACCAGATCTCCCGGCGCCTTGACGACGTAGTCTTTGGGCTTACGCACGGCATAGGGCCGCACCTGAGGCCGAGAGACGATGCAAGGGTCCTTCAGACTCGCAGGCCCCAGTTTGCCTTGGCGTCTGAGCCGGCTGAGGATGCGGCCCACCATCGAGACCGAGATAGTGACCCCTTGGCGTCTGAGGATCGGCTGTAGCTTGTCTTTGCCCCAGACGGGATTGTCTTGGCGCAGGCGTAGCACCGCTGCTTCGAACTCTAGGCTCCAAGTCGGCTTGCGGACCTGGTGTGGCCTATGGCTGCGGTCTTCCAGACCCCGCGGACCCTGGAGCCGGTAGCACTCTAGCCACTGGTAAAGGGTTGAGCGGCTGCGTCCAAAGCGTCTTGCCGTCAGACTCACCTTCTCGCCGTGATCCTTGTGCCACTCAACAGCCCTGAGGCGCGCCTTCGCCTCACGTGATAGTCGTGGCTCCTCCCTGCCTTCCTGCGCTCCCTCTGGGAGGAGACGAGCCAGGGTTGGACCGCCTGGGATGATCGACCCGTACGTCTGCATTGGGACTCCGTATCGTCCCCGCCTTCTCATCATTGTCGTGTACGGCATCTTTCTGAACGAGATCAGCCGGTGCCTGTGATGACGACGAAATCACCATCGATCGAGATGTCGGTGCAGCGAAAATAGGTGCTGTAAAAAACCGGCACGTCGGCGGCGACATTGGACTCACAGCCGATGAGGTCGGTGGCGGTGTTGTCGACCATCGGGTCGGCCGTGTCTGGGGTTGCTTGAGGCGAATCCTGCGATGCGGTCGTGGCTGCCGGATTTGCCGCTGGAGAGTCATCCGAATCGCTGCTGCAGCCGGCTAAGGCCACAAGTCCAAGGCCGGCAAGAAGCAGCACGAATCCAGCCAGCACCGGTTTGCCGAAACATGATTGCTGGACTTCGTGCATCGGTATCCTCCTGGACTGTTTTTGGCAATTCGCCCGAGTTTTCGTGGCGCCTACTGATCGACCGTCAAACGCAGCAAGATTGTGTTATCGACCTCGAGGTCTGAGCCCCAGATCAGCTCAGCCGAAGAATCCCAGCTGATTTCGTTGTAGCCATCCTTGGGGCTGACCGCCGCGACACTCCACTCAGTTGCAGTGGCCCAGGAACCGTCGTCGAAGTCGGTGGCGGTCCAACCGGCCGGTGCGTTGGATGCCTCGAACTCGCAAGTCTGGTTCGGGTCAGAGGCCTTTTCGCACTCGGTGTTGAGCGGCGCCCGGTGGATCACCAGGATCTTCCAGCCGGCGTTGGTGACAGTGATGACCTCGCCGGTGGCGTTGTCGGTGATTTGGGCGATCAGTCCGCCATCTCCCATCTGCTGGTTGGGCTGGCCGATGTACTCGATGCCGGAATCGGTCTCCTTGAAGTCCTTGGCCTCAATGGCGATGGTCAGCGGATAGATTGCCTCAAAAGTGATCGTCTCGGCGTTGAACGAGCGTCCGGTCGTAATCGGCACCGAATCTTGGCCAACAAGCACACCATTTATGTAGAGCGCGAACCAGTTGTCGGCCCAAACCTCGGCGGTGAAGCTGGAGCTCGCGGCCGAGCTAGGACCGGACGAGCCCGTGTCGGAAGTCGTACCTGCTCCAGCGTCCGCGGTAGCGGTCATAACGGCGGGTTGAGTGTTGCCGCCGGAAGAGCAGGCGGCGCCAAACGCCAGGAGCGGGGCGGCGGCTAAAGCAACGAAGGTGTGCTTGGCCATCGGACCTCCTTCGCCTGATTGAACATGGGCGATGCGGGCTTTGCTCGCCGGCCTGTACTAATGAGCGTACTCGCTGATAGCGTCAAGGAAGATCTGCCCGAGATCGGCGAGCTTCTTGTCGCCGACGCCGCGGACCTCGCGCAGGCCATCGAGCGTATCGGGCCGCTTCTCGGCCAGATCCCGCAAGGTGGCATCGCCGAAGATTACGAACGCGGGGACGCCACGCTCTTGGGCCAGAGAGCGCCGCAGTTCGCGCAGGTGCTCAAAGAGGCCGCGGTCGACACCGGACCAGAGGTTTTCGGCGACATGCGATGGAGTTGACTGGGCCGGCGGCGTGGACAAAGGTTGCTTGAGGCTGACTTGCTCGCTGCCGCTCAGCACGCTCTGCGCGGCCGGCAGCAACCTGAGTACGGGGCGGTCGCCGTCGCTGCGCGCCAGGTAGCCCTGATCGACCAGCTGGAAAATCAGGTCGCGGAGGACCGGCTTGGCGTGCTGCTGCAGAGAGCCATACTCGGGTAAGGAGTTATGACCGAAACGCTCGATCTTCTCGACCTTGGAGCCCTTGAGAACGTCGACAACGTGGCTGACGCCAAACGGCATGCCGAGCCCGTGGACACAGGCGAGTGCCAGGCGGCCAACTTCGGCCGAGTCCTCAAGGCCGGCGCGCTCATCAAGGCAGATGTCGCAGGCCCGGCAGCTGCCTTCTGCCCCGCCCTCGTAATCCTGGCCGAAGTAGCCGGAGAGTGCCTGGTGGCGACATGTGCTTCCGGCGCAGAAGCGCTGGATCTCCTGGAGCAGTTCGAGTTGGGCCTCGAGAACATTTTCGGCCGCGCCGGCTTCCTCGCCGCTGCGGCTGAAGATCGTTTCCCAGCGCCTATAGTCGGCGGGCGCGTAGAACATGACGCATTCGGCTTCCAGCCCATCACGGCCGGCGCGGCCGGTTTCCTGTTGGTAGTGCTCGATCGATTTGGGCATCGCCGTATGGATCACGCAGCGCACATTGCTGCGGTCGATGCCCATGCCAAAGGCCACGGTGGCGACCACGACGTCGATGCGTTCTTTGGCGAAGGCCTCCTGAGTTTCACTGCGTTTGGCAGAATCGAGGCCGGCGTGATAGGCAGCCGCCTTGATGCCACGCTCGCGTAGTGAGCCCGCAAGGCGCTCCGTATCGGCACGGCTTACGCAGTAGACAATGACTGCTTCGCCGGCGTGTCCTTTGATCGTTTCGACGACTTGCGCTTCCAAGTTGGCCCGTGGTAGGACGCGATATACTAGGTTTGGCCGATCGAAGCGCCCAACCAGGACGCTGGGTTCGCGTAGGCCGAGTTGTTCGATGATGTCCTCGCGGACGCGTAAGGTCGCGGTCGCCGTGTAGGCGTGGAAGCTGGCCCGAGGGAAATGTTCCTTGAGTTCAGCCAGACGGCGATATTCGGGCCGGAAGTCGTGACCCCACTGGCTAATGCAGTGCGCCTCGTCGATGGCGAAGGCCTGGACGTCTAGGCGTTGGGCCAGGTCGAGAAACCAGGGTGTCAGGACCCGTTCCGGTGCGACGAAGAGAACTCGATAATTGCCGGCAATCGCCGCGGCGCGGATTTGGCGGCGCTCCTCATCACCGAGGCCGCCGTGCAGGGCCGCCGCCGGGTAGCCGCAGCTGGTCAGGGAATCGACCTGGTCCTTCATCAGGGAGATCAACGGTGAGATAACGATGTCGGTGCGCTTTGCGAGGACCGGAGGCGTCTGATAGCAGAGCGATTTGCCGCCGCCGGTTGGCAAGACGACTAAGGAGTCGCGTTGGTCGAGGCCGGCGTCGATTGCCTCGGCCTGCAGAGGCCGGAGGCTGTCGAAACCCCAGCAGTGGCGCACCGTGTCGAGCACGGCGTCGACTCGGGAGGCAGGCGGACGGGCAACTGCTGCACTCACAGGTCGCAGCATAGCGGAAAGCGTACATCTGTGCTAGGGAGTTCGGCCATTAAATAACTTGACGTCCTGTAAGGTTACGCTAACATAAGGATTACAAAAGGCCGACTCGGTGACCAAACCCAGCCACCGCGGATCAACCCGCGATTTGCCGACAAGGAGACGGAACATGACAGCATCACACGCCGTAGGCAGCCGCGAAGAGTGGCTTGCGTTGCGAGTCCAACTCTTGGAGCGTGAGAAAGAACTCACGCGGCTGAACGATGAAATCAGCCGGGAGCGCCGGGAGCTTCCCTGGGTGCCAGTAACGGCCGACTATCATTTTCAGGGCGGATCCGGTGAGGTGTCGCTAGCCGATCTATTCGCGGGCCGCAGCCAGCTTCTGGTCTACCACTTCATGTTCGGCCCGGACTGGGACGAGGGTTGTCCCTCGTGCTCTTTCTGGGCTGACAATTTTGACGGAGTTGGCATTCATATGGCGCATCGCGATGTCTCGCTGGTTGCTGTGTCCCGTGCTCCGTACCCGAAGCTCGAAGCCTACCGGCGGCGAATGGAATGGAGCTTTCCCTGGTTTTCATCCGAGAACAGCGCGTTTAACTATGACTTTAACGTTTCCTTTACACCGGAGCAGTTGGAGCGCGGTTTTACTTACAACTTCGCGGGCGGGAAAGATCCCGGGGACGAAAAACATGGCCTCAGCGCTTTCGTCAAGGAGGAGGGCCTGATTTATCACACCTACTCCACTTACGCTCGCGGGGCTGATCGGTTTAACGCGGCGTATCAGCTGCTTGATCTCGCTCCGCGAGGCCGAGACGAGGCTGGCCTTGCCTGGACGATGGAGTGGCTGCATCGCCACGATCAATACAAGACGACCTGATCAAAAAGCCGTTGTGAATTAAGCGCCCAGGAATTCGTCCCATTGCCGCCGCTCGATATTTAGTGCCAAGTTGGGCACACGCGCCGGCTTGCAATTCTTGAGTCTGCAATTCTGGCTTCGCAAGCGTCGATCGGCTTTAAAGACCAGGATCATTTGCATTAGAGGCTTCTAGCATCCAGACAGGAGTTTACGACGTCGCCAGACGCTTTGCCCTCGGACCAGCTCGGCCTGTTCGATGCAATGTACACAATGCGCGCCATCCGCGAGTTCAAGTCCGACCCGATTCCGGATTCGGTCTTGCGCCAGATTCTCGGAGCGGCCGGGCAGGCGCCGAGCGGTGGCAACCGCCAGCCTTGGAAGTTCATTGTGGTTCGGAGCCCCGAGGGCAAAGGTTGGATTGCCGACACCATGCAGGCCTCCCACGATCGTCAGGCAGCCGCGCGGGCGGCGCGCGGCGAAGCGAGCCCGCCTCCAACGGGCTCTGCGGCTCCGGCGCCGGACTTCCCCGGTCTGGTGCGATCGGCGCCCGCCATCGTCCTGATTAACGCCATCGCCCCCCTCTGAAGGGCCAGCGACGGTTGGGCCCTTCGGCCAAACCTTTCCGGCGATCGAGAACCTGCTGCTGGCGGCGCGAGGTCTGGGCCTGGGAGGAAACATCGCAACTGGGTTCCGGGCGATGGAAAAGGAGTTCAAGGATTACTTCGGCATCCCGGAGAACCTGACCCCGACCTGCATGATTCCGATTGGTTACCCATCCGGGAACGACCGCAACAAGCATGGCAACAAGAGCCGTCTACCGGTAGAAGAGATCAGCTCCGGCGAGAGGTAAGGCCAGCCGATATCGCTATCAACCTAAGCAGGAGTTTGAAGCGCTGGCAATTCTCGGCAAATCGAGACGGAGCCGAAGTTAGACGGCACCCAGGCGGTGTCGGCGGCCGAGTTGATATACGGAGCCGCCATGACCAGACGTTTGCGGCCTGGCCTCTTTGCTTTGTAAAGCGATCCTTGAAGTGCATCTGACGACGACGCCACTAGATTGATCGCAACTGCATTGTTTTTGGGAATCCGTCCGTTCTCGCGCTCTGAAGCTGAAACGGGGCAGATCGTGTCTGCTAGGAAGGCCGGGAAAGACGTTCTTTTACATTTCGCTTTCGTTCCGATCACACATCGGCTCGGTTGCCAGTGGCAACTAAAGCTATCTACTATATACCCCCTAGGGGTATATAGTAGATACGAGGTGTGTGATGAAGCGCGGCATATATATGATCGCCGGAGCCTTCGCCCTGCTGGCAGTGGCCTGTGGGGCCGGCGTTTCGCCGCTGGTTGAGACCGAGTCTGGCGGCTTCCCCAGCAGTCTCCAGCGCGTCTGGCGAACCGATTTCTCGAAGGCGTCAGTTGCGCCATCGGAGTTGCTCCAGGGTCAGACCAAGGACGGCATACCGGCGATAAGCGAGCCAAAGTTCCTCGCCGTTGACGACGTGTTCTTTCTCGGTGGATTGGAACCGGTGACCTCGCTGGTGATCGATGGGGAAGCCCGGGCGTATCCTTTGCAGATCCTGATTTGGCACGAAATCGTCAACGACGTGGTCGGCGATAGAGCCGTTCTGGTGACATTCTGTCCGCTGTGTAACACGGCAATAGCCTTTGACCGTGAGGTGGACGGTGAAAACCTTGAGTTCGGTGTATCGGGCTTCCTGCGGAACAGCGACCTGGTGATGTTTGACCGGAGCACGGGATTGTGGTGGCAGCAGATCACCGGCGAGGCGATCGTCGGCGGATTTACCGGAACGAAACTGACGCCGATTCCCTCCACGATAATCTCCTGGGACGAGTTCCGGAAATCCTTCCCGGATGGAAAAGTCCTGTCACAGGACACGGGCTTTGTCCGGACCTACGGACAGAACCCATACGTTGGCTATGACGACATCAACTCCAGCCCGTTCCTGTTTACCGGCGAAGCCGACGGCCGCTTGGCGCCGATGGAGCGAGTTGTCACGGTCCAGCTCGGTGGCGAAACCGTTGCCTATCCGTTCGGCGCTCTGGAGAGCGAGAAGATCATCGCCGACAGTGTTGGCGGTGAGGCGATTGTCGTGTTCTTTAAGGCCGGAACGGCTTCGGCGCTGGACGGGCTGACGATTCGGAATTCGAAAGACATTGGCACAGGATCGGTGTTTATCTCTGAGATAGATGGCGTCGCTCTGACGTTTGGTGTGGCGGGCGACCTGTTTGTCGATGAGCAGACCGGCTCGAGCTGGAACATCCTGGGCACCGCGGTTTCCGGACCACTGGAGGGCAAGCAGCTCACCCAGATTGTCGCCGGTAATGATTTCTGGTTCGCCTGGGCCGCGTTCCAGCCGGAAACCACGGTTTGGAGTCCGGACGGGCTTTGAGCCGACACGAAAAGGCGAGCTTCAGGTCGAAGATGGCGCCTGGGGCTCGGCCGAAACCAACTCGTTGAAGCGAGCCTGGAGGCTGGGTAAGCGGATGCCACCGAGCATGATGCTGATCACGAGCAGAATGACGCCGATGCCGGCGACGGCATAGCGCAGCCCGAATTCTTCGCCGATCAGGCCGAGCGGCAGCGTCAGCATTGAGGCGAACCCGGGCGCCAGCAGCATGATGCTTATCACGCGTCCCAGATATCGCTGGGGCACGGTGAGTTGGAAGATGGTTTGCGCTACGACGGCCAGAGTGTTGTTGGCAAAACCAAACAGGCCCATGAGCAGGAAGGCGGCGATGTAGTTTGAATTGACCGCCAGCGCAATCAGGCTGACGGCAAAACTCAGGCTGAGAAGCACCAGAATCAGGGTGCGGTTCTTGGGCTCGAAAACCAGCAACGCGCCGCCGCCGATCACAGCGCCGATGCCGGCGGCCATCAAGAACAGGCCGGTTTCGCCGGCGTCAAAGTCCATGATCTGCTTGCCAAAGCCTGGCCCCATGAAGGTAAACGCCAGGCCGAACATGCCCATGGATACCACCAAGGTCATGACCATGGCGAGCAGAGAGTTGGAAAAAGTGAAGCGAAAACCTTCGATGATTTCGCTTATCGGCGAGGTTCTTCGGCTGGCACGCTGTTCGGGTGTATTGGGCACCGGCAGCATGAAAGCGGCGCCGAGGAAGTAAAGGACAGAGCAGAGCAGCAGGGCACCCCCGGAGTTGGTAATGACGATTAGGCCACCGGCCAGGGTCGGCCAGATTATCCGGGATGCGTTCATCTGCATTGAATTGAGGGTGACGGCGTTCATCATGTCGTCGCCGTGGACCAAGCCGCGGATCATCGCCTGTCGGGCGGGATTGGTCAGCGCCATCGTGATGCCGAAAAGGATAGAAGAGGCATAAAGGTGCCAGACTTCCGCCAGGTCGGAAAAAACCAGCAGGGAGAGGATCAGAAGGTTGACCACCGTTATCAGCTGATTCCAGATCAGCAGGTGGCGGCGGTTGTAGCGGTCGGCCAGAACACCGCCAACCAAACCGAGCCCAGCCATAGGGACACCGCGCAGGAAGATCGTCAGACCGAGTTGGCCAATAGAATCGGTTAGCTCGAGAATCAGCCAGGCCATCGCCAATTGCTGGATTCCCTGGCCGGCAGTCATGCCCATGCCGCTGAAGAAGTACCAGCGATAACCGTGGTTTTGCAGGGCGGCGAAGGACCTGAACGGCCCCTTACGCTTTGGAGTTGCGGCGGGGTCTTGTGACTGGTTCAGTAAGTGGGCTCCTCTTCAGGGACAGTCCTGAATTTCCAACGAAGAGCGGCTCCATCTCAAGTCTTTCGACCATTGTACGCAGGTCATCGTTCGTGGGCATGGTTTCGGCGCGCTCGGCGGCGTCGAGCACATAGGGCAGGAGCTCCACATCACCCACCGAGATAACGAATATGTCAGGGCTTCCTAGTGCCCACGAGAGCGCAAGCTTGATATCGGCCGGTTTGTCGAGTGGTTGATACCAAGTCGATGCGGTGTGCTCCCTCGCCATCCAGGGGCGGTAGGCGATCGACTTGATTGTCTGGACCGCCACGTTTCGTTCTTCGCAGGTTGCCTGGAGCGCGACGAAGTTCTCGGCAAAGTAGCGGTTTTGCATCGTGAGGAAGTTATAAGGCAGAAGCACGGAGTCGAAGTCAAAGCGAGATAGGCTGCGGCGATGAGTAGCGGCGACTTGAGTGCCGTGGCCGGTGATGCCGATGGCCTTGATAAGGCCCATTTCCCGAGCCTGGACGGCGGCATCAATTACGCCACCGGGACTGAGGGCGACGTCCCACTGGATTGGATCGGACAGGTTGTGAAACTGCCAGAGATCGACATGATCGACACCCAGCCGATCCAAGGAACGCCTGAGCTCTTCCAGGGCCGGCTCGGCATGCCGTTCGCTGGTCTTGGTGGCGAGGAAGAATTGGTCTGGAAAGCGTTTCAGCCAGGGTGCGAGCCGAAGTTCAGCGTCGCCGTAGGCGGCGGCGACATCGATGTGGTTGATACTGTACTCGAGTAGCAGGTCCAGGGTCTGGTCGGCGATGTCCTGTGAGACCCGGCTAAGGGCGGCGCCACCGAAGATAATTCGGCTGCTAAGGTGTCCGGTCCTTCCGAAGGGCAGCAAGGGTATGGTCACGCGGCGATGCTAACTTGATCGGCGCGGTTCGTCTATGATCGGGGCCTAGAGGGGCGGATGAATGCCGTCTGCTAAAGGTGTAGTGGTTTTTTCGAGTTGGAGCTTTTTGGTACGGCTGCTAATGCTAAGAAGGGCGTAAGTGGCGACTGCCACGCCGATGACCGAGGGGAGGATCAGCCAGTACGAGAGGATGCTGGGAATGACGCCGCCGGCGACGAGGACGCCGCCTCGGACCGGCGCCGGGCCGAAGTCACGCAGGCCGGCGAGCAGAAAGAAGGTGCCTGAACCGAAGATGGCCGCCAGCGCCACACCCGTGTCAGCGTTGAGGAATGAGAGCGCCAAAAACACGGCCAGCTGATAGACGACCAAGAGGCCGGCCTGAAGAAAGAAGACCTGTTCCGAGAGTGATTTCCGCGTTGTCTCTTTCTCCCAAGCGTAGGGCTTCACTCGATCATTATAGGCCGAGACACGAGGACCTCCGCTTCTTCGAATTTCCTGTTTTGGCTACGCCTCGGTACCCGCGTTGACAAGTGCATTTGGCAAGCCCTACGGTTTGGCATCGTGCTGGACTTGATTTTGGACGAGTGGATACGGGCAGATCTAGATTGGCGGGTTGAGCGGTGGAAATTGGCGAAACACTCTATGTGAACGAACGGAGCCAGTGGCGAGACTGGCTCGAACGTCATCACGCGAACAAGAACGACATCTGGCTGATTTACCACGCCAAGGCCACGGGAGTGCCGACGATTCCCTACAACGATGCGGTCGAGGAAGCTCTCTGCTTCGGTTGGATCGACAGCATCGTCAAAAAACACGGCCCCGCGAGTCGCGCTCAGCGCTTTAGCCCTCGGCGGCCGGGCAGCCCGTTTTCCGAGATGAACAAGGTGCGCCTGCGGCGCCTCAATGAAGCCGGGCTGCTGCTGCCGGCGAGCCTTGAAAACGTGGCGGATATCATCGATGAGCCTTTCACCGTACCAGAGGACATTCTTTTCGCTCTGCGCCAAAATGAGATAGTCTGGCGCAACTTCCAGGCCTTTCCGGACAGCTATCAGCGGATTCGCATCGGTTTCATTGATGGTGCGCGTCGACGCCCCGATATTTTTCAGCAGCGGCTGGACTATTTCATCAGGAAGACGGCTCAGAACAAACGCTTCGGAATGGTGCAGTACGAGGCGGAATCCGCTTCTGGCAGGCTCTAACTGGGCTCGGGGGAGGCTTCGCCGCCTGGCTGATTTGAACCGATGGCGAGGATTAACGCCGCGGCCAAAGTGCCGGCGCAGGCAATAAGGATTGTGGGACCCCGAGTGCCCGATGCTTCGGCGACGATACCGGGACCGGAAGCGCTGCCCAAGCCGCCGATCATGCGCTCTGTGCCCATGAGAGTGGCGACGCGATCCAGAGGCGCCAGTCCATGGGCGTATATCGCCACCATTGGCGACCAAACGCCGATAGCTATGCCGGCGACGATGACGTAGACCAGGGCAATTACGACATTGCCGCTGAAGGCAAGCACGACGGCGGCAATGCCTGCCAGAGCGTAAGTGGCGCTCCAGAACCCGTTTCACACCGAAACGCGGCAACACGGGGATTACGCCGGCGCGTCCGGCGAACTGGGCGAAACCGCGGATACCGGAAACGGCCGCGGCTGTGCTCAAGGAGAGGCCGGCGGCGACCATCAGCGGGACCTGATACACCATCAGGGTTCCGAGTCCGACGCTGCCGACGAAGGATGAGATCAACAGGGTTCGGGCAGCAGGGTCTCGCAGGGCTTGACGTACAGACGGCGCCGGTCCGCGTGCTGGAGTGACCCGGCCGGATTTGCCGATGGCGAGGGCAGCGAGGACAAAACAAGCGGCCGAGACCGCGGCCAGCATAACCATGGTTGTGCGCCAATCCGTCGCTTCGACCAGGAAGCCGGTGGCCGGCAAGTAGATCGGCCCGGCGAAAGCGCCGTAGAGCGTCAGCAGCATAATCGCGCGGGCAGGATTCGCCGTGGCGATCTTGGCGGCCGTTGCCTGGGTGACGTGATAAAACCCAGAAGCGGAAAGCAGGCCGCCGCCCAAACCGTAGGCGCCAAGGAAGAGGAATTGGTTGCCCGATAACGCTGACGCAGCGTAGAGAGCGCAGCCCGCGAGGCCGCCGGCTAGCATCAGCGGGCGGGCACCGTGCCGATCGATTAGACGGCCGGCTTGGCCGGCGCCGAGCGCGCCAATTAGAATCGATGCTGAGAAGGAGGCGGCGACAAACGCTTCAGACCAGCCGGTGTCGTCAAGAATTGGGCCGAGTAGGACGCCGAAGGCGTAGAAACCCCAGCCGTAGGCGGCGATGGTGACCAGACCAAGCGCAGCGATTGCCCGGTGTTGCATCTCGGACGGTGATGCCGCGGCGGCCGGCTCTTCGGCGCTCATGCTGCCATTGTCACCGCTAACGCCGTAAACGGCGAGGAGTTCAAGCGCGGAGAGACGCTGCTCCTCTTAGGCCTCCAAAGCCCTGGGCTCGCTGGTGTGCCTCTGGCGCGGTCACCGATACCAAGCGCTTTCGGCGTGGATTGCGAGATCGCGCACTGGGAGGTGTCTAGGTTTGTGCTGCCACCGGGGTTTTCTCAAGCAAGAATGGCAAGACGCTGTCGATGTAGTCCTGGGGCCGCTCGTATGGAGCCCAATGGCCGCACCGGTTGAGAACCACGAGGTCTGCCTGGGGCATGTAGCCAATCAACATCAAGGCCTGCTCAACCGTCACCATGCGGTCGAAGCGGCCCTGCACAACGCGGACCGGCACCTCAATCTGGTGCAGGTAAGCCAGGTTGCTGTGGGCAACGCTTCTCGACTGGCGTTGGGCTTCCATGTGATCGGTATGACCGAGCCATTGGCTGTACACGTAATCGACGAGCTCAGGGTCGGTCGCCATCTGGTCATCATGAATATGAGTCTGGAGGTAACGGACCAGATTTTCACGAGTAGGGTCGGCGTAGGCGTCTCCAGCGGCACGGCTGCCCTCAGACGGAAAGTTGGCAATGATGTAGGGGTCGCCGCCGGTGGAGGCGTGCGAGCCTCCGAGGACGATCTTTGTAACTCGCTCCGGCGCTTCGATGGCCTGGACGAGGCAGGTTGTGCCACCCATGGAGGCCCCGACGTACATGGCTGAGGCGATATGAAGGTGGTCCATCAATTTGCGGGCGGTCCGGGCTTGAACCGAATGTCCAGGCTCGTTGGTCACAGCCGGGCCGGTCTTGCCGTAATTGACCATGTCCATCAGCAGGCAACGAAAATGCTTGGAGAACTCACCGATCACTTTGTGCCAGGAAAGCCAGGCAGTGGTTCCTGGGCCCCAAGGGTGGAGAAAGATAATTGGCTCACCTTCACCAATGTCGTGGTAGTGAATGGTCATGCCAGTATCGTCTACGAAGGATGTGCCGGTGCCCTCTTCGGTGAGGCCATTTGACGCTATATAAGCCATGTTTCTTTCCCCTCTTGTTGCGCGACTCAAATTTTCGGCTGGCGACCTGTCCGGCGATTCTACAGCACGCGGGAGACCTGCAGACGTTTGCGAGCAGGATTATTTCCTTAGGCGCCCGACTTGACGATGTGCGCCTGCCGACGCCGGTTCAATGTTGTTCACTGAAGTTGAACAGTACTACACTCGATTATCGCCAACCGGGGCGTCCACGCCGCCGGCCGAGCATTAGATTGGAGGGCGTTATGACGCTGACCTATGGACCGAACGAGATGCTGGACATGGTTAATGCCGAAGCCGGCACCGTGGATCGACGCATCTACTCGGATGCTGACATCTACCAACTGGAGCTGGAGCAGATTTTCGCCCGAGCCTGGAACTTCATGTGCCACGATTCGCAGATACCCAACCCGGGCGACTTTTTCATGACATTCATTGGTGAGGACCGTGTCATATGTGTACGCGACAACGAAGGAAATCCTCAGGTCTTGGTCAACAGCTGCCGGCATCGCGGTAACGCTATCTGCCGGGCCGAGGAGGGTCACGCAACCTCTTTCATGTGCACCTATCACGGCTGGACCTATGACCTGAAGGGTGACCTTGTTGGTGTACCCGGCTTCAAAGAGGTCTATCACGAAGAGCTCGATCGCGAAAACTGGGGCCTAATCAAGGCAGGTAAAGTAGATTCCTACAAGGGCTGGATCTTCGCGACCATGGACTCCGAGGCGCCCGACTTATACGATTATCTGGGCGATGTTGGCCGGATAGGGATCAACCTCATGGTAGCGCGCGGTGACGTCGTACAAGTGCAGGGCATTCAGAAGTCCACCATCCCTTGCAACTGGAAGTTTGCCGTAGATAACGTCTGGGATTACTACCACGGCGCTCTCACTCATGCGTCGGCGGGCATGGCGGGTTGGCGAGCTGGCTACATAGTTAAGCCTGGTGTGCCCGATCCGTTCCCGCGCACCAACCTTAATGCAGCGGAAACGAGATATACTTCTGTTCTCGGTTACTATGGACACACAATCGGTGGGCCATCGTACAACGAGGCCGGCCAGCTGCGTGCCGGCATGGTGGACCACAGCTGGCGCGAGAGGCCGGAGAGCAGATCTCTGCTGGGCGAAGTGGGCATGAAGGCAAACGGCCATCCCCACATCTTCCCCAACCTCTGGATTATGCAGGGCTTTAGCAAGGTGGCAGTTCGGATTCCCAAGGGACCGACGATCACGGAGATCTGGTGGTATGGGTTCTACAATCCGGACCACGACGACGAAACAAGAGCCAATCTCGTGAAACGTCAGCTGCGCCACGATGGCCCCGCCGGTGTGTTCGAGCAGGATGATGGCGAGAACTGGGGCGAAAGCACAACGGGCACCAAGGGGAAGATAGCGCGGCGATATCCGTTGAACTATTCCATGAACGTGGGCCGCGGCGAAGTTGTCAACGATGAGACCGGTCCACCCCACATCGACACAAGCAATAATGAGCATTCACAGCTCTGGTTCTACGAGAACTGGAGCCTGTGGATGGCTTCTAACAGCTGGGAAGAGCTGGAGTCGCGCCAGTTACCGCGTGAAGGCAACCGGTAACGGAGTATTCATGAGTAGCGGGGGAGAATAGCGAAGTTGTTTACAGACGCTGAAAAGGCATTTATTGGCAGCGTGAATGAGCCGGGCCGGGTTAGGCTGGCGTGCATCGCAACCTCGACGCCGGATGGACAGCTGCACGTCGTGCCGTTGCGGGCGCTTTTGAATGATGCCGACGACAAGGTGCTTGTCCTCGGCAACGCCATGGCGCAGTCCTACAAGTACCGCCAGGTTAAGAAGAACGCCAAGGTTGCGATAGTTTGGGACGGAGATAACCCGGAACCTCCACACCCGATATTTGGTGTAGAGGTTAGAGGCACGGCGGTGATTAAGCATCCTGAAGGCGACAAGGACCCGCACTTCGAGGTGATGCCGACAAAGGTGTTCTCCTGGGGCATCAACGAGAAGGCAGCGGACTCCTTCGAACAGAAGATGGGAATGGACGTCAGCCACTTGCGAAAACGCTACGGCTGAGGAAAACGAACGGCGGGAGGTAAGAAAATATGTTTACAGACGCTGAGAAGGCGTTTATCGGCATTAACAATCACGGTGAGGCCAGGCTCGCCCGTATCGCAACTTCGACACTTGATGGACAGCCGCACGTGGTACCTATCCGAGCCTGGACCAATGAGGCGGGCGACAAGGTGCTGGTACTCGGTAACTCGCTGGCACAATCCTATAAATACCGTCAGGTGAAGAAAAATCCGAAGGTGGCTTTAGTCTGGCACGGGGAGGATCCGGGCCCGCCGCGCAAGATCAAGGGTGTGGAGGTTAGAGGCACGGCGGTGATCAATCATCCCGAGGGTGAAAAGGACCCGCATTTCGAAGTGACACCGACCAAGGTGTTTTCCTCGGGGATTAACGAGCCGGCAGCGGAATCCTTCGAGAATAAAATGGGCATGGACGTTTCACACAAGAGGAACCGCTAGCCACAAAGGGAGAAAAGATAAACAAAAAAGAGCAGCCGCGACGAACTGGCGCGGCTGCTCTTTCTTTCGCTGAAGATTCTACTACTTGAGGAAGTCCGTAACTACCTTTACAAACTCCTCCGGCTGCTCCCAATGGACGTTATGTCCGGTTGCCATTGGCAGGTATTTGGCGCCGGGAATGACCCAGGGCTTTGACGACTTCGTCAGATCGCCGCCGATCTTATCCCACTCCTCTGTCCAGGTTGGATAGGGGTCCATGGTGTCGCCGACGCCGGCTTCCTTCCATTTGTCGCTGAGTGGCTTGCCGCCACCCTTGCCCCAGATAACCAGGGTCGGTGCCTTGATATACGGGAACATGCGCTGGGTTAGGTAGTAGCGCCGCGCCTCCGGAATGCCCATTTGGTTTACCAACGGGACCAGAGATTCGCGAGCACCTGGCATGTTGCCATAGGCAACCATCTGGTCGACCATTTCTTCGCCGAGCTCCTCGGTCAGGGACGAACCCTCGATGAAGCTGCGCGAAACGCCGACGATCTGGCCTTCCTTGGTCGCCTCCGGCATGAGCTGGTCCTCTTTGCCAACTCGTGAGCCACCAGCAGGGCTGACGTTCATGCCAGCCGCGCCGACCATGACCAGTTTCTTTATTCGGTCGGGACTCTGATAGGCCAGAATTGGTCCCTCCCAGGCGCCGGCGCTATGACCGACAATGTTGGCCGGGCCGATCCCCAGGACATCAATAAACTCCCTGACAGAGTCGACGAGGATGTCGAAGGTTGGCCCGTAATCCATCTTTCGCACGCTCTTGCCATAGCCAGGCAGGTCGATGGCATAGATCTTGAGGTCTTTCGCCAGATCCTCAAGAACAAACTGGAAGGTGTCCGCGGTTGTGACGATGCCCTGCCCATGGATCATCACGGTGTTGTTAGAGCCGCTGCCTATCTCGTAATAGCGCATGCGGCCTGCTGTCAGGTCAGTGTACTTCTCGTATTTGGAAAGGTCCGGAAGCATCAGTCCCCCTTTGATTTGTCCCTGCCCACGCAGTCAGTGGCGAAGGCTAGCTGCGAGTCTTGCGTATTATTTGGCCGGTGAAAAAGTGAAATCGCCCAGTGAATGCCGAACACTTGCCTCCTTCGGTTCGAATGCAAGCGCCCTGGCTGAAGCATGTGTGGTTGCAAACTTGGATTGAAGGAAGCGCAAGGGCTTTGCCATGCGACCACTAGAAGAAGATGCTGATGTTCTTTGAAAGCAAGACGTTGGCGTTCATCAGGATCGTCCGCTTGGCAATCTTCCAACCGTCATCCTCGCGTCGCAGCACGTCCTCACGCCATCCGGTGTAGAGAACTGAATCCGTCTCGAGGTGCGACTTGTGAACTATGAAGGCGGTTTTGGTCTCAACCTCATCGGTGCCACCCGGGCTAACGATAAGGTTGCTGATAAGGTGAGTGGTGCGTGAAGGCGGATCCTCAGCCCAGGCCATGTCTGTATTGAGCCTCGCCACGCGAACGCGCATCATTTCCTTGTTGTCTTCGAAGAAGTTCATGTCGCCAGGCCCGGTGTACTCGCGCTCAAGCTCCCGGCGCATCACATTCTTACGTCGCGGCATGAAGTAGAGAACATCTTCCGTGAGCAATTCAAGCCACTCTTCGAGCTTGCGCTCGTCAAGCATCCAGGCCTCGTTGACATAGAAGTGCGTCAACTCGTTCCACAGCAGCTGCTGCTCGGCATTTACCGGCGTTACGGTCATTGCTAGTTCACCCCTCGCTTGTGCTCACGCTCGTTGGAGTATCACGACTCCCCTAGCCGCGCGTGAATTCGTGCATTCCCCGCGAATCATATCGTAGGCGGACCACCGCCGATGTCTGCTAGTGACTGACTCTCATTGGCTTCCGCGTAGCCTCGGGTCGAGGATGTCTCGCAGTGCGTCACCGAGGAAGTTGTAGCCGATAACCAGCAGGCTCAGGGAGATTCCCGGAGCGAACAGCAGCCAAGGCGAGCCCATGAAGTAGTCACGGTTACGTGTCGACAGGTCACCGCCCCAGGATGGCACTCCCGGTGCCACACCGTAACCGAGGAAGGAAAGTGAAGCCTCGATCAAGATGACAGTAGCGATCAACGTGCTGAAAGTGACAATTACGATAGGCATGACGTTTGGCAAAATGTGACGATAGAGAATACGAACGTTGGTGGCGCCCATTGACTTGGCGGCCTCGATGTAGGGGAGGCCGGTTTCCTTTAGGACTGCGGCGCGAATGATTCGCGTGGTGACGTAGACAAACGAAAGCCCAATCGCCGCCTCAAGGGAACGGAGATCCCAGGCTACCACCCAGATATTAGTGCTGGTCGTACTCGTCCTTCCCAGAATCGTGATAAAGATAAGGGCCAGAACAATGGTGGGGAATGAGTTGAGGATCTCAAGACCGCGCTGGCTGATCTGGTCTACCCAGCCGCCGAAATAGGCGATGAGGCCAAAGACTGAGCCGAGGACGATGGCGAAGGCGCTGGCCGAAACACCGGCGGCGATAGAAATCTGGGCTCCGTAGATGGTTCGAGAGAACACGTCTCTACCCAGGTTGTCGGTGCCAAAAAGCCAACTAAAGTTGGGCGCGTCGAGGCGGCCAGGGCTGACAAATTCGTTGGCGGCGTAAGGCGCGATCATCCCCCCCACGGCGGCGACGACCAGGAAGAAAATGACCAGAAACAGTCCAACAATCCCGAAAGGCTTCTTCTTCCAGAGGTGCCAATTATGGGAAAGCTTGGATCGCGTCGCCAAGCCGAGTTGTTCGGCAGCACCCGCCGGCGCTGCTTCAGATAGATTGGCCATTTGAAACAATCCCCCTAGGAGTACTTAATGCGCGGGTCGAAGACCGCATAGAGCAGGTCAACGAGCAGGTTAACCAGCATCAACATGCTGGAGGCATAAAGCGCGAATAGCAGGAAGATCGGCAGGTCCTCAAACTGCAGGGCTTGGAGGCCCCACTGACCCAGTCCCGGTAGCGCCATGATGTTCTCGAGAATCACAGAGCCACCCAAGAGGAAGCCAATCTGCAAACCCATGAATGTCAGGACCGTGGTCAAGGCGTTGCGGACACCATGCTGGACGACTACCTTGCGCTCGGTCAGGCCTTTGGAGCGGGCAGTTCTGAGATAATCCTGGCGCAGTACGTCGAGCATCGCCGTACGGGTGAGGCGCATGAGAATCGCTGAAGTGCTGACAGAAAGAATCAGCGTGGGCGGGATCATGAGCCGTAGGTTGTCCCAGAGCTGACCCAGCGATTCGAGTTTCCAGGGCAGGTATTCGGTCGAGCCAAACGGTGGCGCATATCCAAACCAGCGTGCCGGCACAATCAAAAGCAAAGTCAGAAGCAGGAAGCCCGGAATCGAGATCGCGAAAATCGCGAAAAAGCGAACGCCGTAGTCCCAGATCGTGTCCTGGCGAACAGCGGATATCACTCCGCCCGCTGTGCCAACAACGCTGGTGAAAAAGAAGCTCATGACCATGATTTCCATGGTTATTGGCAGCCTTGTGAAGAATTCGTCCGTCACAGGAAGGCCGCTGACGAAGGAGGTCCCGAAGTTGCCGGTCAACACTCGACCGGCCCAGCGCACATATTGTTCCGGAACCGACTTATCAAGCCCGTGTAACCTGTTGAAGGCGTCTCTTTGCTCTTGAGTCGCAGTTTCGGTCAGAATCGTCAGGGCAGGGTCGCCCGGGACAAAGACATTCAGGGCCACGAAAAGGAACAATGAGATCAGGAAAAGATTTACGAAAAGGGCTACAATCCTGCGGACTACATATGCCGTCATTGCGTTCTCACTCTACAGCTAAGCCCAGTCGTCGTTGAGGAAGTCGAGGACGAAAGCAGTGTACTCCTCTGGCTTCTCAAACGGCACCCAGTGGCCACAGTCATTCAAAACCACTAATCGTGAGGTCGGAAGGTGGTTGAGGCATTTGACACCGACCTCGATAGGGCAGATCCGGTCGTAGCGCCCCCAGATAATTAGGGCCGGCGCGGTTATGTTTGGCAGGTCTGGCGAATGGTCGTAGTAGGTGCTAACCGACTTGCTGCGCGCCTCTGCCAGATCGGGGCGATCGGTTGCCATCTTAAAGAGATGGTCAACGGCCTCGTCAGTAATCATTTCGTCATTGTCGATGTAGTCAGCGAGGCCGGCGCGGATCGATTCGTGAGTCGGTTCTGGTTGCTGGCGCCGCTCTCCGGTTGGGAACCTGTTGGTTCGGCGCGTGTTGGCGAAGAGGTACGTGTCTGCCCCGGTGACTATGTGGCAGGTTCCGAAGACCAGCTTATCGACCCGCTCCGGGTAGTGGGAGGCGAAGACCATAGCTGTCTGGCCACCTTGGGAGTTGCCGAGGAGATGGGCCTTGTCGATTCCGAGGGCATCCATGAGGGCCAGGGCTGTACGAGCCTGGAGGTTGTGGACCGGCTCGTTGTAAACCATGGGTCCTGACTTGGCAAAGTTCGGCATGTCCATTGCGATGCAGCGGAAGTGCTTGGAGAGCTCTGGCAGAACCTTAAAGAACGTAATCCAGGCGGTAACGCCACCGGGTCCGACAGAGTGAAGCATGATCAAGGGCGGCCCCTCGCCGACCTCGTGATAGTGAACCTTCATGCCACCGGCCTCTATCCACCGGCTGGTGTTCTCTTCTGTTATCTCTGGTGTGACTGTAAGAGT
Organism: Dehalococcoidia bacterium; assembly: GCA_965219205.1. GTDB lineage: Bacteria > Chloroflexota > Dehalococcoidia > DSTF01 > WHTK01 > WHTK01. The sequence continues at coordinate 501,257 of CBDCMQ010000009.1, read as the reverse complement.
CATTTATTACCCCGCTCGACAGACGACTCTGCGGGCTGCCGCGGCAGCCTGCTCATTCTAGGCCAAATTATCCTAGGCCAAATTATCCTGCGGGATAGTCATCCCGTAGAAAATCGAGCACGTGCGAAGCGTACTCATCCGGTTTTTCGAAGGGAACCCAGTGGCCACAGTGCATGACGACCAGGCGTGAGTTGCGTATGTGGTTGAGGGAGTTGAAGCCAATTTCAAAGTTACAGGTTCGGTCGTAGCGTCCCCAAAGCATCAGAGTGGGGGCATTGATTGCGATCATGTCATTGAGGTGGTTGTAGGGGACCATCTTGCTCTTGGCCCTTGCCTCGATCAGGTCAGGCCGGCCGGTAAAGTAGTGCTGGATGTACTCGACTAACTCGTCAGTCACGAGAGCCTCGTCGCGGATGTGCCAGAGCAGATAGCGGCGGATGTTCTCAAGGCTTGGGTTTTCGGTCACGTCGCGGCCGAGCAACCCGGTTGCTTCTGGCTTGACGGTGAAGGTGTACTCACCCTCGTATCCGCCGCCAGTACCGATATGACCAGCGCCCCAGACCAGCTTTTTGGTCATCTCCGGGTATTCGTAGGCGAAGACCATCGATGACTGGCCACCCTGGGAGTTGCCGACGATGTGGGCCTTCTCGATGCCGAGGGCTTCCAAGAGCGCCTTGCCTGTCTTGGCTTGAAAGTTGTGCGTGGGTTCGTCGTAGATCACTGGACCGGTCTTGGCGAAGTTGGGTAGGTCCATGGCGATAAGGCGATAGTGCTTGGCTAACTCGGGAAACACCTTGTGAAAGGTTATCCAAGCTGTGGATCCATGACCATACGAGTGCATCATGAGAATTGGGTCACCACTGCCGATGTCGTGGTAATGGATCGTCATGCCGCCCGCTTCGATTGTGCGGCTGGTTCCCTCTTCGGTCAGGTCACCGATTCTGGTTAGGGACGATGTTTCAATAGCCACACGCGCCTCCTCACGGCAGTTTTAGGGGTGCTCAGCACTGTTTGTGCCGAGCACCCCTGTTTGTCCTTCTTACGAGCCTGCGCGCATCAGAGATGCTTGCTGTTAGGCTCGGCTAAACACCTTGAGTGACTATTCCGTCACCCACATGACGTGGCGCCGCTCGGGACGCGCCTGGGTGAGCTCGTAGTTGTTAACCCGCGGACTCAGACCAAGGTGCGTGAAGTGAGAGACTACCAGGTAGGCTGCGGAGTAGTGCGACATGGCCAAAACCTGCGCCTCCTTCACCAGCCTGATGTTCTCTTCCAGGTCGATGGTCTCCTCCGACCTTTCGATGATCTCATCCAGCTCAGGGTACTCGCCGGTCAGGTTGAGACCGAAGCCCTGGTAGATCGAGGACCAGCTGTCCTTGTGTTGTACGCGCAGCATCTGGCCAGGCTTGTCGTTGCCAGGAGGGGTCTCGAACATCAGGTCCCAGTCACGTCGCTGGAGACGCTCGAAGAAGCTTCCACCGGCGGTACCGAAGGCTTGTAGCTCGGTCTTCATTCCGGCCTTGGCCAGGTTGTTCTGCTCGACGATGGCAACCGACTCGAGGATGTCACCGGCACCGCGCATGGCAATGCCGTAGACCTGGTCGAAGTCGTAATTGGCGGCCTCAAGCAGCTTGCGAGCTTCCGCCGCGTCCTGCTTGACGAACGGCGCTACTTCGGCCGGGTCGACGCCGTAGACCGGGAACAGCACCTCCGGCACCAGGCCGGTTGTCACAACGCCACCGTTCTCGTAACCGCGGACCAGCAGCTCCTGCTTGTCGGTCACGCGCCAGATCGCATTGCGGACACGCTCGTCCCGGAAGGGCAGGGCGCGCTCCTCATACAGGTTGAAGGAGAAGTTGGTGTTGTTGAAACCCAGGACCTCAAAGTGCTGGGCATCACTGCGGCGTCCTACAGACGTTTCGTAGGGCGTGGTGCCCTCGGGGAACCACTCGTCGATGTCGTTTCCGTACCAGGCAGCTTCAACGGCAGCCCGGTCCGGGATGAACTTGGTCTCGACCTCACCGAGGTAGGGCAGAGGCACGTCCGAGCTGCGGCGCCAGTAGGTCGGGTTCTGCTCGTAGAGGTAGTTAACGTTGAGGCGCGCGCTGACCTGCTGGTAGGGTCCGCTACCAACCGGCGTGGCGTTGTCGAGGTTGTCAAGGGTCTCCTCGGGAACGATCGGCTGGCCGGTGCCGGAACCGAGCATCTGCATGCCGAAGAGGTAAGCGGCTGGCTTCTTGAGGTGGTAGATGACCGTCTGGTCGTCGGGTGCCTCGGCGCTTTCGAGGAAGTCATTGACAAACGTCTTGTCGAAGGCGTCCTCCAAGCCGATGACCGCGTTCTGAACGGCGACGATGTCAGACGCCTTGACTGCGCGGCCGTTGACCGGCGCGACGTCCTGGTAAACCAGGCCGGGGCGCAGCTTCATAATAAGCGTGGTGGTGTCCGGCTGTTCGACCGACTCAAGGGCCTCAAGAATGAAACTGCGGGCGTCCTCACGAGAACTGATAGGCGCGTCGTAAATGTACCTACCAGAGAGGTTGTTGCCCGAGGTCCAGTTGGTCAGGACGTTGAAGTTTACGCTCTGTGCCAGGACCTGGACATAACGGCCACCGCGGACCGGGTCACCCGTGCTGCGGGAGAACTTGCCTTCCGGAGGGTTGTTCAGCCCAGTGGCTACATCGCCACCGCCGGTGTCGCCGCCTCCGGTGTCTCCGCCTCCGGTGTCTCCGCCACCTGTCGTACCGCCACCACCGGTATCTCCGGTGCCGGCGTCATCGTCATCGTCGCCGCAGCCTACCAAGGCCAGGGCAGCGGCACCAACCGAAAGGGCCGCTCCTGAACGCAGTAGACGACGTCGAGCGACCCTATTTGTGGTTACTTTGTCCCAGTAGTTACCTGCCAATGATTTCTCCCTTTCCGACTTTCCTGTTCTGCGACTGATCCTACTCCACCGATTAGTGCTGAATTTACGCCTACACTCCAGTTACTGGCAATAGCAGTAACCGGTAAATCTTAGAATTCTTAGGAGCAGCCCCCTTCCTCTGCTTTTCGGCAGACTATCCTGCCGTTCCGTCGGGATGGTACCAGCTTCTCTGGATTAGTCAAGCATTTAATACATTTGCTCCTTCTTCCCACGCCGGTCCTTCTTAATCTACGTTTGCCATGCGCGGGCGGATTCACCGGAGTGCCATTTCTACGGACCTGAATTGTGCCGAGTTAGGCTTAAGAGGTGTTCGAATGCCTGTGAGACACTGCTTGCATCCGTCGTATAGTGGCCAAGAGGTCGCGCCATTCACCACGGGTCAGCCTTATCTTCTAAATAGGAGGGGACAAATGTCAGTAAGAATCGGTGGTGTGGCCGATCTGGTTCCGGGCACGAAGTACCGTCCTCTACCGGACACTTCATTCTTCGAACCTCTGCGGCAGGCAGCGCTCAGCGTTGGTAATCTCGAAGTGCCCTTGACCGCGAGTCCGGCACCAGTTCATCCCGGCCTGGTGCTTCACTCCCCTGTCGTGTTTGCCCAGGAGCTGAAGAAGATTGGTATTACTGTCGCATCGATTGCCAATAACCACATCCTGGGCCACGGTCACTCCGTGGTGCATGAGACCATGGCCGCTTGCCATGAAGTTGGGGTTTTGACGCTTGGCTACGGGTCTAACCGAGAGGACGCGGCGAAGCCTTTATATATAGATGTAGAGGATGATAGCGGCCAGACGCACAAAGTCGCGCTAGTGGCGGCGACATGCATTGGCCCGCCGGACTCCTTCGCCAGCGCGGAACCTGGCGTCAGCGCCCTTCGGGTAAACACTAGTCGCGAAGAGGATCCACGGGCCGATTCCAACCCCGGCGTAATCGGCAAGGCCCTAAGTCAGCCAGTTGAAGAAGACATTCAGCTGCTGGAAGACCAGATTCGCGCGGCGAAGAAGCAGACGCCTATCGTCGTTGCTGTCATGCATTGGGGTTTGGGAAGTGCAGTCCTGGACTACATGCGTGTGACCGCGTAACGCCTTGCAGATGCTGGCGCATCGGTCGTCTTTGGCCACCATACGCATCAGTTTGCGGCGGTTGACTGGTATTAGGATGTACCGATCTTCTTTGGCCTCGGCAATTTTCTGTTTCAGTACGATGGTGAAACGCCGGTGCATGTAGCCCGGGATTCTGCCGCCGCGCTGATCGATGTGCTGCCAGAGACCGGCCAAGTAACCAACGCATGATTGTTGATCGGCCGCCTTGACCCGGACGGAGTGCCGTGGCCCGCGGCCGAGGAGAGAGTCGAGCACGTGGTCGAGGAACTGACCCGTCTGAGTGCGGGAGGCAACGCCGAACTGAGGCTGCCCTCGGACGGCTGCGAGGTGCTTCCGGGTAGCCAAAACAACTAAAACGTACGGCCTGAAGAAAACTGTCGTTGCTCCCGGCAAGTGGGTGCCCAGCAGCCTTCATTGCCGGCACGTTAATAGATGCCGGGTCCTGGACTTGTGAAAAGGCCAGAGCGGCCGATTCGGCCGCTCTGGTGTGAGTGCTCTTGGCGCTTCCGTGACTAGGTCGAAGCCTTTACACCCTTTTTGAGCTTCATCCAGTTGATGACCTGCTCGTTGAACTCGACCGAAAGCTCAAACTGGACCCAGTGGCCGCAGTTGCGGAAGATGTGCAGTTCCGAGTTGGGGTAGTGACGCAGCAGCGAGAGGCTACTGTCCATGGCCGCAAAGCGGTCATGGGCGCCAAAGACGACTAGCGTGGGGTTGGGGACTGCTCCGACCATCTGGGTGAAATTAACGTTGGTGCCGATTGGCGTTCCGGCCGTCGGCTTGAGCCGCGCTTCGCGATGGCCGAGCTCGTCTGACTGAGCCATGCCCTTCATTCGCAGGTCGATCCATTCTTCGCTGACAAAGGAGTCATCGAAAACAAAGAGGTGGAGCAATTTCTCCACCTTGTCGCGGGTTGGGTCCCGCAAAATGTCGCCGAGCAAGGCCGTGCCCTGGGGCGGCATTACGTCCATGACTGAGGGCCCCGTGGCGGCACCCATCAGGATGTTGAGGTCCAGCTGGTCTGTGTGGTCTACCGAGAAGCGGATCGCATCACCACCACCCTTGGAGTTGCCCATGAGCGATGCCTGCTCAATTCCTTTGAGCTTGAGGAACTCGCTGAGAATGGCCGCGTCGTAGCCGATGCCGCCGCGGTCTGCCGGGTCGAGAGCGGCCGAGCGGCCGAAGTTCGGCATGTCGATGAGGATGGTTCGAAAGTGATCGGAAAAGGGCTCAATGTTGAGGTAGAAGTTGAACCAGCCCGAGGCTCCGTAGCCACCGCCGTGGAGGAAGACAATCGTGTCCGGGTGTTCCTGCCCGGCCTCGTGGTAGTGAATCTTCACGCCTTTGACATCGATGTAATCTTCGGTGTTCTCGTAAGTCAGGCGGCCCGTCTGTGTATAACCATATGGATTTTTCAATTCGTGCGTCGTCTGAGCCAAGTTTCCCCTCTTTTCTAGTCGGATGGTTTCCTGCTTGGTGAAGCCGGCCGGCTTCCAGAGCTTTTATAATTGCTCCAAACGGCGGCAATTGCAATTGTTCATGCAGTTGGCCACCTAAGCATGCTAGTAGCCACGCTCCCATTCGATGACGTTGGCCATCGGATCTCCGTCGAGAAAGCGGCGCAGGTTTTCGCACAAGATTCGCAGCCCGCCGGGTTGTCCCGGTGGAAGGTCTGAGCGGCCGGAGATGTGCGGTGTCATCACCACGTTGGGAGCATTAATCAGAGCTGGCGGCGGCGGACCTTCCAACTCGCCGGCCCAGGTATCGATGTAGGCGCCACCAAGGTGACCGGACTGCAAGGCTTTGGCGAGGTCGTCTTCGTTGGTGAGGTTGCCGCGCGCGATGTTGATCAAGAAAGCGCCAGGTTTCATCTTGGCGAATTGAGGGGCAGACATCATGTTTTCGGTTTCCTGGGTCCAGTAGGCGCCCAGGGTAACGAAATCGCACTCGGGCAACATCTGCTCGAGTTCTGCTGCCGGGTAAAGCACGTCTACACCTTGCGTATCGGCTTCGCGCTTGGCCGCCGAACGCCGGGTTGCAACAACGCGCATGCCAACCGCCTTACAGAGCTTGGCGAGTTCGGAGCCGATGCCGCCTAGGCCGACGATGCCCATGGTTTTGTTGTGAAACAGGCTCATTGGCGGCCTGACCGTAAGATCGAAGCCCTTTGAGGTATTGATCGCGGCGGTGTCGAGACGCTTTGCGAACATGAGCGTCGCGGCGAAGGCCGTTTCACCGATTGGAATTGGGCTGGATTGGCCGCGGCCCGTGGTCACGGGGACGGGCCCGTTCCACCAGGGGCTGGTGTATAGCAGGCTGGGACCTGCACCCATGAAGTGAATCCATTTCAGGTTCACCGCCCGGTCCGCCATACTGCGCGGGTAGGGCATGCTAATCACCATGATGTCCGCCGTGCGGATCAGCTCTTCGGTCCTTTCGGGCGCTGGCGTCGCATCGGGCGGCGAGCCAAGCAGTTCTTCAATGACACCGCCGCGCTGGGGCCAATCGCGCACCAGCGCGGGGTAGAAGTCATTGAAAGCATCGATCACTTCTAAACGATCCGGCGCGACCGCCTTGACGGTCTCAACGTCGGCTCTGCGGGTTACCATGATGATTTTCAATTTCTCGGGCAGGCCTGCCATAACCTCTCTCCTTTCGGCTGCCAAGGGAGTGTAGCCGCGCCGTGGAGTGAGATACAAGGAATTGTTATTGTCCGATAGATGGCAAACGATTACCTTGCTGCCAGAGACTGTTTCGATAGTTTTACGGAGGGTTGACGCGTGATGCTGGAAAATGCAACGCGGGCGGTCCTAGACCTGGGCTCGCTCCAGCTGGACTACGTTGAGGCCGGCTCCGGTGAAGCGATACTTTGTCTACACGGCGAAGCCCCTGGTGCAAGCGGTGAGCTGGATTTTGCCGAGAACGCCGGCCAGCTTTCACAGGGCTTCCGAACCCTGCTGCTCGATCTGCCATCAGGCCTGCGAGGCGACACCGGCGCCGAGCTGATTCTCAAAGCGCTCGATGCCCTATCGATTGCCAAGGCCCATGTCATAGGCAATGGCACGGGTGGAGAGATCGCCCTGCGGCTCGCCGTGCTGGCGCCGGATCGGGTAGGTAAGCTTGTGGTGATTGGTCCTAGCGGCTGTCTGTTCAGCCCCTTCACGCCGCCGCCACTTGAAGGCAATAAGGCAATCGAGGCGTACTGGCGAGCCCCAGGGCCGGAAACGCTCAAGGAGGCGCTGCGCCTTCAGGTTTACGACAACTCGCTGAATAGTGACGAAGAGCTCCAGCAGCGGCAGGATCATGCGAAGGCCCACCCTCTGCAAACGCAAGGGATGCCCGATCCAGACCTGCTATCGATTGCCCCTTCGGTAGGTTCCTCGACTCTTCTGGTTTGGGGCCGCGAAGACCGGCTCTCGCCGATTGATTTTGGCCTGAATCTCCTGGCGCGCATTCCCGACGCGCAGTTTCATATGTTGGGGCAGTGCGGCCATTGGGGTCAGCGCGAGCAACCGCTCGAATTCAACCAGCTGGTCGGCGAGTTTTTAGCGTTCGACACCGAGAGGCCCTTTGAGGAGCGAAAGAACAGCGGAACGCTAACCTACGAGAATACAAGCAAGTTTGCCGACGCCAAGGGTGTCAAAATCCACTATCACGAGGCCGGTACAGGACCGGTCCTGATCATGGTACCGGGGACGGGTGCGGGTGCGTCAGCCTGGAGTCAGAATCGCTACAACATTGAAGAGCTCTCTCGCCACTTTCGCGTAATTCTTTACAATCCACCGCCAGTCGGTGAGTCGGACAAGACGCTGGAGTCAGACGCGCCGCGTAACGCCTTCTACGCAAATATTCTCACCGATTTCATGGATGAGTTGGGCATCGAGAAGGCGCACTTTTGTGGCGGTTCGCCGGGCGCGGCCCAGGTAATCTGGCTGGCTCTAAATCAACCAGAGCGAGTCGATAGGCTGATCCTACAGTGTGCCCCTGGTATCGGACCGAGCTATTTCACGCCCTTCCCATGGGAAGGCGCGCGCCTGACCGGTGTGGCTGGACGCGATCCTAGTTATGAGAACGTGTTGGCGCAGATCGGATCGATGATCCCACGGCCGGACCGGCAGACGCAGGACATCATCCTGGAGCGCTACAACGCGGCGAACGATGAGGAGACAAATGAGGCTCGAAAGCGGATTACTGGACCCCAAGAGAATATGACCTCGGAACTGGGGAATATTGGTCACTCGACGCTGATCATTTGGGGTTTGAACGAGCGCGATGTGCCACTAGACTTTGGTCTGAAATTGGCCGCCTCCGTCCCCAAGAGCCGCTTTCATATATACGGCGATCGAACGGGTCATTTTCCCCAATTCGAACGAGCAGAGGAGTTCAACAGTTTGCTTAGCGGATTTCTGCTGGATTAGTTAGTAAGGCAAGCAAAGAGAGGGAGACGCGATGGCTCTTCGTGACGATCTAGAGGACAAGTATGTAACGGCTAATGGCCAGCGCATACGCTACATCGACAAGGGGTCCGGGCAGCCGTTGGTCTGTATCCACGGGCTCAGTGCGGCCCTTTCGGGTGACCAGTGGCTGATAACGATCGACGCGCTGAGCAGCGTTGCCCACGTTTACTGCCTCGACATGCCGGGTTACGGCCTTTCAGACCTGCCGGCGGACGGGTATTCCTACGATGGCTTTATTGAGACCGTTAAAGGGTTCTGCGATGCACTTGGGCTCGATCAGGTGGACATCACCGGTCAGAGCATGGGCGGCTGGATTGCGGCTCTTTATGCCCACGCCTATCCGGAGAGGGTGCGCCGGCTGGTGATGATCGGTAACGCCGGCCTCAATCCACCGTTGGCGAGCGGGGGCGCCCCCTTTGAGTTGATGACGCGCGATCAGTTGGCCAATTCGCTAAACCGTGAGTGGACAAACTTCGTACCGCGGACCGACGCCCAGCTCGACGAACTGGAGAGCCGGATGCAGCGCCCCGGCCGGCTGGAGGCGTTTCGGGCGCTGACCGCCGTAATTCAAGACCCAGACAGCCGGAAGAAGTTTAGCCTGCGCAGCCGTCTGCCGGAAATGTCCTTGCCGATCCTGGTGGTCTGGGGTGACGATGCGCCGGGGATTAAGTTGCAGTACGGAATTGAGGCCTTTGAACTGGCGCCGAATGGCCGGATGGCGATCATTTACGACGGCAACCACAACGCGATGGCCTTCGGGCCGCGTGAGGTGGAGGCGCAGATGATTGCCTTTCTGACGGCTGAGGAAGTCAAACCGGCGAAGTAGTTTTGCTTCTAAATACACCAATGGCCTTTTCGGGCTTGGTCGGGCGCAGGCAGCGTCATCGGGCTAAAAGCTGAAAGACAGATTGTTGTACTTTTAAGTACGGCGAGCCTTTTTGAGGCTTGCCGGGGCAGAGGCAGAGTTTTTCGCCGCAATCAGCTAGGTAACCTTTTCGCCCTGGATAAACTGGCGCACTGCCTCATTGAATATTTCTGGCTTCTCCCAGTGAGCCCAGAAGCCCGTTTCCGGCAGAATCTTGAACTGGGCGCCGGGGATCAGGGACGCGAGGCGCTCGCCGGCGTCGGGACCGGCGCCGCTGCTGCCGTCCGACCAGAGGACGAGCACCGGCATATCGACTTTGGTCATGTCCTCTTCGGACGCGCCTTCTCGCGAGGCGCCGGTGCTGGTAGAGGCGGTGTAATAGCGCGTCTGGCCGTCGTTCGTCTTGGGGTTTGAATAGAGGGCCAAGCGGACATCCACGAGCTCGTCAGGAACGCGTTCTGGGTGCTCGTGGTGCATGACCATTACGAGGCGATCCTTGATTCCCTGCCAGGTGGGGTCCTTTAGAAGCTGCAGGGTACGCTCACCCATCGGGATTCCACCAACCGGAGGCAGTGACGGTTTGATCGTTCCTTCTTTGAATTTACCGCCCCAGCCGGACTCAAAGATCGCTCCTTTGAGCCTTTCGGGATAGCGAAGAACGACCGGTGTCACAGCGGAGGCGCCGCCGGCTTCGCCATGAAGCCAGAACTTGCCCAGCCCGAGAGCGTCTGCGACATCGAGGATTTGGTCGGCCACCTGGCCGTTGCGGTCCTCGCCAATCGGCGGGGCGTCCGACAAGCCGTGCCAGAGCATTTCTATGCCAATTACGTGAAAGTGCTTACTCAGGGGGATGACGTTGTAAGTGAAGGTCTCGATGTGGCCACCACCGCCGTGGATCAGGACGAGCGCTTCCGGGTTCTCCTGCCCGGCCTCAATGATTCGGGTACGGAACTTCGCACCTTGCACGAACCTGACCTCGGAGCCCAACAGGTTGATCCAGATGCTGTCAGAAACGGACATTTCTAATCTCCTTTGCTCGGACGTAAACGGCCGAGGCGATTCGCCTCGGCCGAGTGCGATCCTAGCGAACCAGCGCTAGCTGCGCATCCCAGCGGTTCCTTCAAAGTCCATGGTTATCGGGTCAATATGGATGTCGTTCCAGCTGTTGGCGTTCATGAACTCTTCCCAGCGGGCGTAGAAGCCACGCTGGTTGTTCTCAGAAATGTAGCGCTCAGAAACCTGTCCCGGCCACTCCTCGTGGGTTCCGGCGTGGCCGGTTCCCATGACCAGTTTTTGCGGGAAACGGCGGGCAATCGTGCTCTGCGCCGATTGCGTAACCTGGCCCCAGTTGTCCATGTCGTCCTGCTCGAAGACGCCGGCGGCGCCGTTCTGGTTGGCGCTCGCCACCCCAAGACCAATGCGAGCCTCGAGCGGGGCGTCCGCCTCGACGAGGGTGAAGTGCCAGAACTCGGTCTTGAAGGGGCCGCGCGGCAGCGCGAAGCGGAAGCCCAGCACATGGTTGGGGAAAACGCTGTGGTTCGCCAGCCTCAGTTGGGTTGCCCGGTAGTTACCAAGCCGTTTTTCAACCTCGGGCTCCTTGGATCGGCGCCATTCGTCGAGTTCTTCTTGAAACTTGCTGTTCGAGCCGCGAATACGCCGCTGGATATTGGGGTCTTCCTGCTCGGAGATGCGGAAGGTTAGGCTGTGGCCGTTGACGAATACGTGATGGTTCTGGGTGTTTTCGAGTTGCTGCTTCATGGAGCGAATTGGCTCGTCGCTTATTTCGTGACGTGCCAGAACGCTGGACATGTGGCTGATCGGCACGTGGTAGTTGTCCGAGCAGTTGTCGACCGGCGTCTTCCAGTTGCAGTTCTCGATCCACTTCTGGGGGCCAAGCGCGATCATGCCGGCGTCGCTGCGATTGAAAGTTGTGTCGAGATACCAGCGCGCGTCACCGAGGAACTCCTCAAGCGATGGAGCATTGTGGTCCCACGTCGCGAAGATGATGCCGGCGTAGGTGTCCGACTTGGCCTCGATCAGGCCGAGCTCTGACTTGTCGAGCGCGCCGTAGTAGGCTTCCTGCTCCCCCGGGACATCTGACAGACAGCCGTCGTTGTTAAAGTTCCAGCCGTGATAGGTACACATGAAATTCTTGGTGTTGCCGTCGTCGGCGCGGGTCAGGCGGTTGCCGCGGTGACGGCAGATGTTCAGCAAGACGTGAATTTCGCCGTTATCGTCACGCGTGACTATTACCGGGTCCTGGCCGATGTAGGACAGGAAGAAATCGTTTGGGTTGGGTACCAGGCTTGTGTGGGCAACCATGACCCAAGAGCGTCCGAAGATCTTCTCCATCTCGTCATCGTAGACATCCTGGTCGTAGAAGATGCGGCGATCGAGCTCGCCAGTCGCCTTGTCGAAAACGTCGTACTTTTTGTCGAGCGTAGTCATGGCGGTTACCTCCACCTCATAATTTTCCGTATTGCTTGAACATTACCCTGCCGGTCGAGAGTAATCAACCTATAGAGCTTGTCGGTCGAACCTCTCTAGTCAAATCATTAACTAGGAGGGACCTTGCTCTGTGACGGCGGCCAGGCTTTCGATAAGGTCTGCCGATAGTTCAAGATCGGCTGCCTCGCAGCTAAACTGTAGCGACTCCAAGCGTTCCGATCCGATAATAACACCGGTCACGCCGGGCTGGGACAGGAGCCAAGCGGTTGCGAGTTGGGCCGGCTGTTCGCCGGCGTCTCTTGCAGCGGCATCCCAGCGTCGCGCCAAATCCGCCTCCGTGTCATTAAATCCGCGGCCCCCCCAGCGTTGCGAGCCGGCGACCAAGCGGGAGAGTATCTCGGCACCACTCAGCAGGCCGCCGGCCAGCGGACTGAAGGCCAGGAAGCCGACACCAAAGTGACGGCAAGCCGGCAGTACCTCTTGTTCGGCTGCTCGGTCGGCGAGACTAAAGGAGTTTTGGATACAAACGGGGGCGGCGAGCCGATTACGGTCGCTGAACCAAAGTGCCTCTGTGAGCCGCCAGGAGGAGTAGTTGGACAGCGCGCAGTAGCGAACCTTTCCCGAGCGAATCATGTCGTCAAAGACAGCTAAGGTCTCGGCGACCGGCGTTTTCGGATCATCGTGATGAGCGAAGTAGATGTCCACGTAGTCGGTCTGGAGACGGCGCAGGCTCTCGTCGAGCTGCCGCATGAGGTGCAAGCGCGAAAGTCCGCTGTCATTGGGACCGGAGCCAACCGTTTCGGATGCCTTGGTGGCGATGAGAGCTTCATGGCGGCGTCCTTTGAGCGCCTCACCCAGCACGGTCTCCGCGGGAAGCCGTTGCTCGGCGGTGGGGCGGCCTGGCCGGTCGAATCGCGGCCCGACGCCGTAGGAATTGGCGGTGTCGAACAGGTTGATTCCCCGGTCCAGAGCCCGGGAAACGAGCCCATGCGCTTCCTTAACGTCAGGAGAAACGCCGAACGTGGCAGTGCCCAGGACGATTTTTGAAATCTGAACTCCGGTTTGTCCAAGAAGTGAATATTGCATGTTAGGCGTCCCGCCGCGATTTGGGAATGTTAGGGAGGGGTCTCACTTCACTCTTGGCAGCACCCTCGCGGCAATTTCGTCGGCGGCTGCCTGCTCCCCGTCCGGGCCGGAGGGCACGACAACCATGCGGTCGATGGTGCCGGATTTGGCGATCTGTTCGACGCGTTCGGCGATTTTTTCGATCGGGCCGATCAAGAAGATCGCCTCCCAAAGCCGGTCCAGTTCCGCGGGCGGAATGTCATCGGGGTTCTCCAGGGCCTCCTCAGGCACTCCCAGTTCAGCGAGGCCACTCTTGAAGAAGCTCATTTTTAGCCAGCCCAGCAGACGGGCCCGGCCAAACTCCGCCGCGGCTTCCTTATCACTCTCGATGCGAATCATGGTGTAGTGGGAGAGCGGGAAGCCATCGAGAGAGCGGCCGGAACGCGCGGCGCCCTCCTGCAGATGACGCCGCGCCATCGCGATGATCCGCTCATCGAAGCCGGTGAGGAGGAAAACTTCGTCCGCTATTTCGCCGGCAACTTCGGTCATCCGCCGGGCACCGGCGGCCATAACAACCGGTGGGGCTGGCGGCTGGAGGCCGTCGATCTTCTCATCGATCACATTGCCAAACGAGACCGGCTCGCCATGCAGCAGCTTGCGTATGTCTGATATCGCCTTGTGCATGACCGCCAACTTCGCCGGCCGTTGGCCAACGTGCAGAACTGCCGAGTCGCCGGCGCCGATCACCATTCGGAAGCGGCTCGGCGCAAGCTCACTCATTGTGTTGGCGACGTTGGCCAGCACCCATGGGTGCCGGGTTTTTGGGTTGCTGACGCACGGGAACAAAGCGATGCGGTTGGTCTGTACCGCGGCCGCCGCGAACGTGGCGTAAACATCCTGGCCGCGTTCGAGATGATCGGGTATACCAGCGCCATCGAAGCCTTGTTTTTCGGCGCGGGCGATTGCTTTCACCTGGTCCGAAATCGTTCCATCGGTGCGAATCTGAAGATCAATCAGCATGCTAATTCCTTTTTATTATTCTAAGGGCCGGCAATGGCGATGGGCCTTGCCGGGAGCGTCGGCAGCATCAGTTTACTTACTTTTAGGCGCTAAAGCAGGCGTGCAGTGGCCACGGGCCTTTGCAGGAACGGCTACGCCTTTTCGCGTCAACTGCCCTATCTTAGTTACTTTCGAGGCTGCCTACGCAGGCGGCCGATGGCCCTGGGCATTGTCGGGAATCGCTGCGCCTTTTCACGTGGGCCGCGTCGGCCGCATTCCGCTAGGCTGCGAACTTCAGTTGACAGCGGCAGGAGGTATGAGGTCTCCCGCCGCCGATTTTCTACATTAGGCGAGGACCGCCTGCTCGACCAATTCCGGCAGTTCCGCGCGACGCTTGGAAACGCCGGCCGCGTCGGCAGCTTCGCGGCTGACCTTGCCGTCGCGGAAAAACTCAAGAAAGAGCGGGTTAAAGAGATCGGGGCGGTCGTTCTGAGCCTGGTGGCCGCAGTCGGTGGGGTAGAAGAACTGGATGTTGGGCGCGGCGTCCTCGTCGAGGTAGCCGTTCTCAACCGGGCTCATGGTGTCATCGACACCAAAGATGTAGATCGCCGGGATCCCGATGCGATCGATGCGGTTGATGCTGGTTGTGCGGGCTTTGAAGCGTGGTTCCTTGGATAGGTTGTCACCGTAGTTCCAGTAAGCCTTGAGCGACTCGCGCTGGCGGTTGGCGGCAATGGTGCGCATTTGGACGACTTCTTCGGGGATTTTCGAGGTGTCGTGCACCAGCCCGGCCATGACACGGAGCATTCCATCCTCGGTACCATCGAAGACATCGCGGTTAAGGGAACGAATGTCCATGTTGCCGGTAACGCGCTCGGGGTTGATATCGCCAACTGTCCCGGCGATCAGGGCAAAGTTGGTCACCCGCTCCGGGTGCGCGAGGGTGTACTGCAAGGTGTTACTGCAGCCCATCGAGTTGCCGGTGATTGAGAAGCTGTCGAGACAGAGGGCGTCGGCGAAGCGTTGGATGAAATCGACGTGGTCGTTGGTGCCGTTGCGCGGCCAGTACTCCTCGGCGTTGTCGGACAGGCCAAAGCCGGGGAAGTCCGGCGCGTAGACGCGGAAGCCGTTCTCGCCCAGGAATGGCAGCATATAGCGAAAGCCGGCGATTCCTGAGGAGCCGGGGAGGCCGCCGTGGCAAAGGATGACGGCGGGCCCAGTGTGTCCGGAGGTAGAGTAGTGGGCCCTGGCGCCGTTGCCGAGCCGCACCCAGTGGCTGGTGACGCCGGGGATTTCGATGATGCCCTCCTCCGTTAGTGCCATTTTTCTTGCTCCTTTTTTGAATGCCGGCAATGCTGCTTCGCTATTCGCGGCGGGCCTTGCCGGGAACGGCTTGATTATTCTAAAGGCTGCCAATGGCGATGCGCCTTGGCAGGAGCGCCGGCCGGGTTAGTTTATTTTACAAACCGGCGAAGCGTGTGGTGCCGACAGCGTTAGTTTACGTTTTCTAACCGCCGGCAACGCATGTACTCCGTTTGGCCTTTGCCCTCTGCGAGTAACGCCGTGTCCGCCGCAGCTTGGCTTTGGCATAGAGTGGGTAGGATCCGGCGAAAGGAGACCGAGGCCGAATTTGCCGATTATCGAGACGCTTGGCGGCATGATCACTATTGACCGAGGAGGACGCGTAAATGGACCTAGGATTGCAGGGCAAGGTTGCACTGATTACCGGCGGTAGCCGCGGCATCGGCCGTGAGATTGGCCTGCGCCTGGCAATGGAAGGGTGTTCTGTCAGCATCAACGGCCGAACCGAGGAGACACTCGATCGCACTCGGGCAGAGCTTGAGTCCCATGGTGGGGCGGTGCACAGCGTCGTTGCCGATATGGCGGCTGAAGGTGAGGTCGAGCGCTTTGTTGAGGAGAGCGCCTCGGCTCTCGGTGGGGTCGATTTTGTGGTCGCTAATGTTGGTGGCATGGCGGGGAAGGGCCTGCTCGATTCGAGCGACCAGGACTGGGTACGGACCTTTGACCTCAATCTTTTTCACGCGGTGCGCATGATCCGCGCCGCCGTGCCGCACATGGTCGCAAGCGGTGGCGGCAGCGCCATCTCAATATCTTCGATATCCGGTTGGAAGCCGGGGCCGCCGGCACAATACGGCGCCGCCAAAGCCGGTGAGATTTTCCTCGCCGGGTCGCTTGCCTGGGAGCTTGGACCTCAGAATATTCGGGTTAACACGCTGAGTCCCGGCTCGATCATGTTTCCCGGCGGCGGCTGGGAGCGCTTCCGCAACGAGACGCCAGAGCAGTTCGAACGCTTCGAGCATCACGAATTTCCCCTTGGGCGCCTAGGCACACCGCAGGAGATCGCCGACGTCGCTGCATTCCTGCTTTCCGATCGAGCGTCTTGGATTAACGGAGCAAACATCCCGGTCGACGGCGCGCAGGGCCGGCCCAGTGCGTTCTACTGACTCTAGAAGGTTTTTTTGGGCGAAAAACCCTGGCGGGCTCACGGGCCAACCACCAGACGCCGGTCGCCAACAAACCAATACTAGATAGCAGGCTTTCGCAGGTGCCAGTCGGTCTCCTTTTGGAAGGCGTGCGCGGCCCGCAGAACCAAAGCATCGTCGAACCATTTGCTGGCCAACTGAAGGCTTAGCGGCAAGCCATCGTGCGAGAAGCCGGCAGGGATAGAGATCGCCGGCAAGCCGTTGATGTTGAAGATACGCATCATTCTTAACACGACATCGACATGGTGGGTTTTTTTGCCCCGAACCATCAAGGTCTTGTCGCCGATGGGGAAGGCGGGGGCGAGATTCGACGGAGTGGCCATCAGTTGGTGGTCCTGGAAGACTTTGGCGAACTTTTCGCCGATTTGGCGGCGCTGGCGTTGGGCGTGCACATAGGTTGCCGCTGATATGAAAAAGCCACTCTCGATTCGGCGTCTGATCTCCTGGTTGTACTCCGGTCCGTGGGCCTGAAGACGTTCGCGGTGAGTCTCGGCAACCTCCGCGCCGGTGATTGCCATAAACATGGGCCCGGTGAGGTCCAGTTCGGGAATATCGACGTCTTCAACATCGGCGCCAAGCGACTCCAAAGTCTTTAGCGCCGCGCGGAAGGTGGTTTCGACCTCCTCGTCCCAAAGCTGGCGAATGTAACTCCAGGGCACCCCGATACGCAAGCCTTTTATGCCACTGCGAATCCCGCGCGTGTAATCGGTCTTTGGCAGTTTCACTGTCGAGACATCGCGCGGGTCATGGCCCGCCATCGCGTTGAGGGCGAGGGCGCAGTCAAAGGCGGAGCGGGTCATTGGGCCCGCGTGATCGAAGCTCCAGGAAATGCCGGTGATGCCAAAGCGGCTGACGAGGCCAAAGGTTGGCTTAAGTCCGCTGATGCCGCACATCGCCGACGGCATCCTGACCGAACCACCGGTATCCGTTCCGAGAGCCAGCGGCACAACACGCCCAGCAATTGCCGCTGCAGAGCCGGTGCTGGAACCAGCTGTAACCCGATCCAGGTTCCATGGGTTGCGGGCGTCGCCAAATTTGTCGTCATGCTCGATGCTGCCGTAAGCAAATTGCACGGTGTTGGTCTTGCCGACCATGATTGCGCCGGCGGTGGTTAGATTGGCGACCACCGCTGCGTCCTCAGCCGGGATCAGGTCGTGCTCGAAATAGGCGCCGGACGAAGTTGGAATTCCCTCAGTCGCGGCGAGGTCTTTCACTCCCCAAGGGATGCCGTGAAGCGGTCCTCGGTAGTTGCCATTGGTGATTTCTCGCTCGGCTGATCGAGCGTCTTTCATGGCCCGATCGGCGGTAATGGTGATGAAAGCGTTGAGCTTGGGCTGCAGTGAGTGCAACCGGTCTAGGGTTGCTTGCGTCAGTTCTACGGGTGAGAGCTGCTTCGATTTGATACGACGGGCCAAATCGGCAATCGACAGGTCGGTTAGAGGGGTCGTAGCCATTACGAATTCATCTCTGAGCCGGGAGTGTAGACGTCTGACGGTTCGGTTGAACCAACGCTGCTCACCGGCAGCTCGGCGATGCTCTCCAGCATGCCAAGGACATCATTGTAAAGAAGACCGAGGTGATCCTCATCGCTTACATCGAGGCCCTCCTGACTGGCGATTGTCAGGAAGGCTTCATAGGACAGGCCTGATTGATTGCCCTTTTGTTCGCCCCAAACCATGCCGAGTACCTCCGCCATTCATGAATATGTCTGACTATAGCTGATCTCGCGACGAGGTTGGTTCCGAAGGCCTAAAAAAACGTGCCGGAACCACGAAGAGTTCCGGCACGTAGCCGCTGACTAAGCGATTCTAGCCGGGAGCGCTAGCGATAGCCTTCCTGGGGTAGCTGGGTTTCATTCAATTCAGCCCAGCTTTGGGCGGCCATCCACCTGGTCCAGGACTGGTAAAACCACAACTGGGAATGCTCGTTGTTGGTCGTGTCGATGTATGCGGGTCCGGTCTCTTCGCGGGCCACCTCGCCCTGACCGATGTTCATAGAGTAGTTCAGGGGAAATTCACCCGAGCTTTTACCTTTGGTACCGGTAGTGCTCTCACCCCAGTTTTCACCGTCATCCTGCTCGAACATGCCGGCGGGGCCGTCATGACGCAGCTGACGGCGGACCTGAACCCCACGCTCCTCAGCGTCCTTATCCGGGTTCGCGAATGCAAACCACCAAATTTCTGTCTTGGTCGGCCCTTTGGGCAGGCGCAGGCTGATTTTGCTAAAGCCGGTCATGATCCAGAGGTTGGGGAAGATGTGGGGATGGCCGACGGCGTTGAGGCCCGCGTGACCCAACATCGCTTGGTTTTCCGGCTTTTCACGCCAGGACTGATCGACGTTGAACTGGTTGGCCGCCTCCGGATCATAGGCCGGTCCGCCGATCGCGTGGCCATAGTCGCCCAGGACCGACATATAGCGTGAGTTCAGCGGCCGTTGTATTTGTGGCTCATTCGGCTTGGCGATGCGGCCGCCGCGCCAGCCCGCCATACCCGAGGACGAGTGGGTGATCTTAGCGTGGTAGTAATCAAAAACGTTATCGACCGCGAATTTCCAGTTGCAAGGGATGATCCATTTCTGAATCCCGGCAACCTGGGTCGTGTCGCCGCGGGCCACCATCTGGTCGATTCCCATGCGAGCAACCTCACCTAGGTAGTCGTAGAGCTCCGGAGCTTCCTGGTCCAGGGTGCCGAAAATCCAACCCTTGTACGAATCGGCTCGGCCTCTGATCAGGCCCCAGTTTTCCCGGTCGAGCTCCTCGTGGTAGACCTCTTTGAAGCCGGGCACGCCGACCAGAGCGCCCTTGAGATCGTAGGTCCAGCCGTGGTAGGTGCACATGAAAGAGGTGGCATGACCCTCATCGGCCCGGCAAATGGCGTTGCCACGGTGGCGGCAGGTGTTGACCAGGACCTGAGGCACGCCATCGTTGTCACGAACACAGATGACGCGGTCCTCGCCAATGACGGTCTGGAAGAAATCGCCCGGGTTGCGTATCTGGGAGTCGTGGCACATGAAGTTCCAGGCGCGGGCGAAGATCTGCTCAAGTTCCAGTTCATAGATGGCCTGGTCGGAGAAGATTCGTCTGTCTACCAAACCTGTCTCTGAATCCACCTTATTAATCATGTCCTGTGGCCGGGCTGCTAGGGTCATCGAATTTCTCTCCTGGGCTTAAAAGCGAATGTCCCGGATGGCCAAATCCTAGTTAGCAAAGTATTCGATGCGCTGCAACTGGATCCGGTTATTTCTGTCGTCTAACACTCAATATTACACGGTTTACCGAGCAAACGACTTCCCTGATCAGGGAATGGGGTGCTCTAAACCCCATCGGGCGACTGGTCGAGGAGGAAAGGCAAGACTTGGGCCACGTACTCCTTTGGCCGCTCGAACGGGGCCCAATGGCCGCAGCGGTTGAGGATTGCCAGGTCCGCCTGTGGCACGTAGCCGATCAGCATCAGCGCCTGCTCCACAGTCACCATGCGGTCAAAGCGGCCCTGCACGACCTTCACCGGCACTTTAATGGTGTGCAGCTCGCCGAGGTTGCTGTGCGAGACGCTGTTGGAGTTACTTTGTGCCTCCCGGTGGTCGGGGGCGTTGTTCCACTGGTTGTAGACATAATCGACCAATTCGGGGTCAGTCGCCAGATCCTGGTCGTGGACGTGCGCTTTGAGGTAGCGGACAAATTGCTCCCGGGACGGATCTTCATAAGTCGCCCGGGTAGCCTTGCTGCCTTCTGAGGGGAAGTTGGCGATGATGTAGGGGTCGCCGCCGGTTGAGGCGTGCGAGCCGCCGAGAACGATGCGGGTGACCCGCTCCGGAGCCTCGAGCGCTTGCACAAGGCAAGTGGTGCCACCCATGGAGTTGCCGACGTACATGGCGGAGGGGATGTTGAGGTGGTCCATTAGGTTGCGGGCGGTCCTTGACTGAACCGAGTGGCCGGGCTCGTTGTAGACCTCGGGTCCGGTCTTGCCGTAGTTGACCATGTCCATGAGGATGCAGCGGAAGTGCTTGGCGAATTCGCTGATTACCTTGTGCCAGGTAAGCCAGGCGGTGCTACCAGGGCCGTAGGTATGCAGGAAAATGATTGGCTCGCCAGAGCCGACGTCGTGGTAATGGACCGTCATCCCCTTGTCGTCCTTGAACGACTTGCCGGTTGATTCCTCGGTTTGGCCGTCGGCGGCGATAAATGCCATGTTAATTTCTCCTGCTGGTTCTTTGGCTTTCGGGGTCTGGTGGCGTGCGTAATCTAGCTGGCCGTCCCACAGGTGTCAACGGATGGCGGATTGAGATCGAGGGAGGCCGGCTCCTCTACCTGACGTTGCGGATCCGCGGCATGAAGGCGTAGGCGAGCAGGGTCACGACTATGAGACCGAGACCCAAACCCATGAACGCGGGTTGGACGCCAACTGCTTCGGCGACCATGCCGACGAGGAAGGTCCCGAGTTGCATGACACTGAACTGCATCATGAACACGGCCATGACCCGGCCACGGTAATCGTGGTGAGAGTACTCCTGGAGCAGGCCTTGCATCAGCGCCTGACGCAGCGCCGAACCAACGCCAATCGCCATCATTACCGGCGCGGCCAGCCAGTAGCTGGAGATCTGGGCAAAAATCAGGATTCCCAGGCCGAGCACCATCATCCCTGCCAAAAGCAGCAAGCCGCGGCGGCGGTAGGGCACGGCCGCGAGGCTGAGCATGGCTGCCAGAGAGCCGATGGCGCCGATGCTGATCAGGACGCCGAGCTCCGAACCACCACCACCGAATATATCGGCGACGTAGCCGGGCATTAGGAAGATGTGGGGCATGGCGAAAACGGAGGAAACAAAGCTAATCGAAAGCAACAGCAGCATCAGGCGGTTGCCACGAATGTAGTCGAAGCCCTGGTGAATATCGTCGATGCTCTTGCGTGCCACTTGCAGCAGCGACAAACCGGCCTCGGCAGCAATGCTGGCGGGCTGCCAGGTGAGGCGCGAGAGGCCGGAGAGGGCCAGCGCGTAAAGGCCTGCCATGGTCAGGAAGGCCCACTCAAAACCAGCAAAGGAGACAATGAAGCCACCTATGGCGGGGGCCAAAAGCTGTGTGGTGTTCATTCCCGCCATATTTAGAGAGATGGCGTTCATCAGCCGGTCCAGGCCAACGATGTCAGGAAGCATGGCCTGGCGGGCCGGCATCATCAGGGCCATAACGCTGCCTTGGGCCAGGGCTGAAACGTAGAGCCACTGCATCGCCATCAGGTCGCTGAAGACCAGCAGTGCCATAACCGCCGCGTTGAGCAAGCTGGCGAATTGGCCGATCTGCAAGACGGTCTTCTTGGGCATCCGATCGGCCAGGACCCCGCCAAACATGGAAAGAGTCAGCATAGGCACGGCGCCAAATAGGCCAACCAGGCCGAGAGCGGCGTAGGAGCCAGTCAGATCGAAAGCCAGCAGGCCACGGACCACGAGCTGCATGTTCATCGCTGCCATTTGGCCGAGCATGGCCACGTAGAACCATTTAAAGTCAGGGTTCTTGAAGGAATCGAAAGTGCGGGGCTGGCGACCGGCTACCTTGGCGCCCGAGTCCCACTTAGACATTTTCTGCTCGCCAGAGAGGTGTGGGTTTGGGTTGTCAGTATCGGGGTCTGGCACCTTGTGCAATGCGGAATTCTGGCCGTCTGGCTTTTCATCGTCGGCGGAGTCACCGCCCAGGCTGCCAGGCTGCTCGCTGGATTGCGGCCCGCCTTCTGCGGGCTTTCGCCTTAGCATCGCGGACGCGTGGTCAGTGCGGACATAGGTTCAGTTTCTACCGCCAGGTCGCGCGGAAATTGCGAAAGCCTGGCTGGCGCCCCAAGCCTATTCTAGTTCTTTATCCGAGCTTGCTTGATCCGAGGAAAGTTTGTCTGGTTTAGAAGCCGGTTAGAAAACCCCCAAAAATCGCTGCGCCACGGTTGGCTGCCAGGCGGCGAAGCGGACGGTAGGAACGGCCAGCCTGCGGCCAGCTAGCGCGATCCCGCTTGCGGAATCAGTTCAAGGGTGGCTAAACACTGGTCTAGTTATAGCAACGGCAGGTTAGCCTTGTCTAACCGGCTCGGGCGCGTGGTTGCGTGTATAGGGTTGGCAAGGGAATGGGATGGCGTGAAGACGTTCCTCGATACGGCTGGCGCGGTCCTTCCCGGTCCGCGCCAGCCGTATCAAGAGTTGCTGTCTTAGGCGCCGTAAATCAGGCCAACAATGACGCCAAACAGGACGTGGAGCATGAAGAAGCCGGCCACGGTCATCATCGGGTAATTCAAGCCAAGAAGCCGGGCGGGTCGAGCAATTCCTCGCCGGCCTTGGCCGCCGGCAGCATCGGAATGGCTGCGGTGCTGCGCTCGCCGGAGGCGCTGCCGCGCAGACTGGGATGGAGCATCGGCATCATTCCCAGAATCATACCGACGGTAACGCCGTGCACGAGACCGATGGCGATGCCGAGTAAGGCGCCATCACCGCCGGATGTAACGTCTGCCGCATCGAGGATCAGGCCGTGGATGATGCCGAAGCCAACGCTGAGCATCGCGTGCATGATCAGGCCGACCATGTATGCCGCTGCTCCGACCGGCAGCAGCATAGTGCCAAGCAAAAGCAGCAGGTTCATCTTCATCTGTTGGGGCATCATGGCCATGCCCATGTAGAGCAGGACGATCATTACGCCGCCGCCAACCAAACCTCCGAGAATTGCCGCACCAACGTCCACCTCTTACCTCCTGTAGGTGTGTAAAGCCGAGGTGCTTCGCATGCCGATTGATGCACCGCCGCAACACGAAGGCCTCGAGGCCCGCCAAGAATCTGGCCTGCGCCCGGCGAATGTCTGAGCCGATCAAGCCATCGGGTTCGACAGAACTATTCTCAGGCTGCCGGATACCCTGTGGGGGTATGTTGGGCCGCGGAGGAGAGCCGAACGGTGATCCGCGTCACATTGACCGAATTCGCAAGGCGAATGATGGTCCGTTCGTACCGTTCGGCGTTTGACAAGTGGCGTTGGTGGCAACAAGATCGCGGCGTTGGCAGGATCGAGTGAGTTTTCAGGAGGAACTCGGTGAACCCAATCGATACGCTTTCGAAGAACTGGCAGAGAGTGGGTGGTGGTGCCGGGATAATCTTCGTAATTCTCTTCATCATCGGCATCGGTTTGCAGAACGACGTGCCGGGGCATGACAAGCCGGTCAGTGAAATCAGCAAATGGTTTGTTGACAACGGTGAGCGCTACATTATTGGCGATTATCTCATTGGCCTGGGCTTTATCATCTTTTTCTTGCCGTTTCTCGGGGCCCTTCGCACCACGCTGGCCAAGGCCGACCCTGAGGGCATCGGCTGGGCTCGCAACGCTTATGCCGGCGGTTTACTGCTCCTGATCCTGGGTGGCGCCGGGAGCATAGCCCAGGGCGGCCTGGCCTACGCAATTGGAGTTGCTGACGGACTTGATGAGTCGGCAGTTAGTCCGCTGATCTTCATGTCTTTCTATGCTTTCTCTTGGTTGTTTCCGCTTTCTATGCTGGCGTTGACTCTCCCGACATCGCTGATCCTTTGGCAGGGAAGCGGTTTGTGGAAGGGTTTGTCTGGGCTTGGTTTGGCCGTGGCCGCGGCTTCTACCATAATCCCGCTGATGCTTTTTGACTCCGACCCTGAGGGAGTGGTGGGCATCATCGGCTTCATCACCTTCATCGCTTTTGGCGTCTGGGTTTTGGGTGTCAGCATCGCAATCTTTACCGAACAGGACCTTAGCAGCGATTAGCTGCTAAGCCGGAACGGCAAGCCAATCGCGGCGAGGGTACCGGAGCCGTCGCCGCGGCATGGGCTGAGTGATGCGCAGGGTATGCTGACCGCGGTCTGGTATGTTACACCTGTATACTGAGGTGATCCGACTCTCAGTGCATTGATCTTCGCGATCAGATGGCGGGACTTGATCTTGGGTTCGAGGTAACGCTGTAAATGGCTCTGGGCCGGGGAGCACAGGCGGAAAAGAAGACTCGCGGCGGATTCGCCCGCACGCTGAGCTCGCTGCGGCAGCGGGACTACCGCATGTACTTCATCAGTGGGCTGGGGATGACGGCCGCGGAGGGTCTTCAACTGTTCGCCCTTGCCTGGCTGGTTTTGGACCTGACTGATTCGATTGCCCAGCTCGGCGTCGTAATTTTTGTGCGCGGTATTCCTTCGGCGATAGTATCGCTGTATGGCGGCGTCTTCGCCGACCGTTACAACCGCCGCAACATCCTGATCTATAACCAGCTTTTCACCATGGTCAATCTGTTTGTACTGGCCGGACTAACCATGAGCGGCGCGGTTGCGGTTTGGCATGTTTACATCGCCTCGACGGTCCTCGGCATCACTCAGTCGATGACTATGCCGGCGCGTCAGGCCTTGGATTCGCGGTCTTGTACGCGAAGAGGACCTGATGAACGCCGTGTCATTGAATGCGATGCAGCAAAACTCGGCCCGGATTATCTGGCCGGCTATGGCCGGCGGCTTGATCGGCCTGATTGGCGCCGGCGAGACGCTGGTGGTCTGCAGGGCCTGTTACGTCGTAGGCATCTTCTTCCTGCTGCTGATCCGTAATCTCAGTCAGGCTAGGGCGTCGACTCGCGATTCGGCCGTAACGCAAATAGTCGAGGGATTTCGATATATCGCGGCCACTCATCTCGTGGCGACGGTGGCGCTGATGATGGTTGCCTTGTCTTTTTTCGGATTGGCGTATATGCAGCTGGGCCCGGCCTACGGGCGTGAAGTCCTGGGCCTGAGTTCAAGCATGACAGGCTTGTTTATCATGGCGAGCGGGGTTGGCGCTATTATCGGCAGCACGGCGCTGGTAAGCTTCGAGGTCCGCAACCGGGCGGCGATGTTCGTGGTTTTTTCCGGGTTGTTCGGTGCTGCTCTGCTCGGCTTGGCGCTGACACCCTGGGATCCCGGGGCTTTCTTGCTAATGGGGCTTTTCGGGGCGAGCAGCGCCGGATTGGTGATCCTGGGGCAGACGATCTTTCAGGCCACGGTTCCGGACCACCTGCTGGGCCGGGTGATGAGCCTGTGGACGTTCACTGGCGGCATCAGCTCAATTTCGGCGCTGCCCATGGGTTTCGCCGCCGATGAATTCGGAATGCGCGGGGCGATTGGGTTTGTAGCCGTGATGCTAATCGGCATTTGTTTGCTCGTTGCCGCTGTTCGTAAGCCGTGGCAGTACGGCGCGCTGGAAAAAGTGGTGGCGCAGGGCACAGTCTGAATCCAATTGACCGCCCCGGCTGGCTGCCCCAAAACTCTTGCAAGCAGGTTGACTAGCGGTTCACCAGAACTACTTCTGCAGCTGTTCTAACCTTGGTGCCCGAGGCAGAAGCGCGCCGGCAAGAGCGCCGAGAAAGTCGACACCGGCGTCAGCGACGGAGGCATCCCTTGTGGCGACTGTGGCTTGGTGCAATTCATCGCTGATGCCGTAAAGCAGAACCGCCAGCGCGACGAGCGCGGCGCCCCGAAGTGATGAAGGCACTATTGTCTTCATCAGACAGAAGGCTAGAACAGCGTAAATCAGAAAGTGGGCCAGGTAGCTTGCTACGCTGTCCAGTGTTGAGGCACCGATTGACGGTGCGGGGCGACTGGAGAGAGCGAATATCCCGACGGCTATGAGCAGTGTCGCTGTGAGCCATGGCCATCGCTGTCTCATCGTTGGCGAAGTCGATCGGGCTTGACTAGCGGCAATCCGCGGCCTTTCCTTGTCGTCAATGTTTTTTTATCTGATTAGACGGCGAGCCAAAACCACCTGACCGGAAGATGCCGCAATCGGCCGGCGCCTGCTCACGGCGATGGCAAATGATCCAGCCAGCTTAGCTTAACGTGACTTAAGATGATGACCAAAACCAGCGGGAGTGAGGAGCCGGCGTTTGTTTGACCTGATCCTGGCCTTTTCCTGGTTGCCGTGGTGCTGATGACCACCGCGTTGATTTCCGGGGTGGTTGGAAGGTCGCCGCTCTCCTTTCCGTTTATCTTTCTCGCGTTGGGTGTGGTCTTGAGTGGTCGCGGCTTTGGCGTGATCGAGATGAAGGCTGAAGACGAGACACTCGAGGTAGTCGCTACCTTGACGCTGGCCCTGGTGCTATTCCTCGACGCGGCACAGCTGCAAGTGGAGGAGCTGGGCCGGCGCTGGCTGGTGCCAGCGTTGATCCTCGGGCCGGGGACCGGTTTGATCATCGTGCTTGGCGCGGTGCCGCTCGCCTTAATCGCCGGGTTTAGCTGGGTCATGGCTTTCATCGGCGCCGCTGTTTTAGCCTCCACGGACCCGTTGGTTTTACGCGACATCGTCAGGGATCAACGTCTGCCGCGCGGCATCCGCCAGATCCTCAAGATCGAGGCGGGAATGAATGACCTTGTTGTCTTGCCGGTGATTCTGATCCTGATAGCCGTGGCCGGGTCGGAGACCGGTGGAGTTCGCGGCTGGATCGATTTCCTCTCACGTCTGCTTTTGCTGGGCCCGGCCGTGGGCTTTGCGATCGGTGGCGGCGGCTCCTGGGTGATGGAGAGAGTCGACGAGAAGTGACAGATCCGCAGGGAGCACCAAGCACTCTTCGGTCTTGGCCTGGTGCTCGCCGCCTACGCGGCGGCGGTGGCCGTTGGTGGTGATGGTTTCCTGGCGGCCTTCTCCGCCGGCATCGCTGTAGTGGTCCTGAACCGGACGCTGTGCAACTGCTTCCTAGAATACGGCGAGACCACCGCGGAAATCGCCATGCTGCTCTCCTTTATTCTGTTTGGCGCCGTGCTTTCGGACCTAGTGGGGTCGGTAGACCTGCCGGCGGCGCTGGCCGTCGCGGCGCTAGTGATTTTTGCACTTCGCCTTGGCGTTCTTGGGCTGGTGCTGGCGCGGGCGAAGATGAGCTGGCAGGCGCACGCGTTGGTCGGTTGGTTCGGCCCTCGCGGTCTCAACTCACTCTTGCTGGCCCTGCTTGCGGTCCAGGCCGGCCTTCCCGAGGCTGAATTATTGCTGGCAACCGTGGGCATCGTTGTGTTCGCTTCGGTGATCATCCATGGCGCGACGGCCGTGCCGGCTGTCGGCTGGTATAGCCGCCAGGCGTCCCGCGAGGCGCTCTCTGAGGAACGCGAAAGCAGCGCGCCGGGGTTATTCGAGGCGTTTCAGTCAGATCCCATGCGTACCAACGTTGAGGAGCTTCATCTGATGCTGGAGTCTGACGACCCCCCGGTCGTCCTCGACGTGCGCACGCGTGGCGACTATCTCAAGGACAAAAGCCACATTCCAGGAGATGTTCGCGTTCGGCCGGACGACGCGGTGGAGTGGTCCGCGGACCAGGATAAAGCGCGGTCGATCGTTGCTTACTGCACCTGAGCATTCGAGGCGACCAGCGCCCGTGCGGCGCAACAGCTCACTGACCAGGGGTTTAAGGCGACCGCCCTCGAGGGCGGTTTCAATGCCTGGCGGGCCCGTTTCCCGGTTGAAGAGGTCACGATCACGATCTGACGATAGAAGCGGACAGCGAAAAGCCGGCTAATGCTGCTTGTGGTGCTCGGGTTCCTCATGCCCCTCGTGCTGGCCGGGTGCATCTGGCATGATTTGTGCCGCGTGTTCGGCCGGCAGGTCCGGGGAGGCGTCTGACGTGCCGCGGAGGAAATCGATGTGGTCCGCAGCCTCAATCTCGTCGCAGACCTCGGTTTCGACCTGAATGGTTGAGAAGTAGATGTCGAAATCGGTTTTGAGCATGGTCTGGACGGCCTGGAGGATCGGCTCGCCGCTGGCGAAGTCTTCGATTAGCGCGTGGGTGGAAAGAATGTTCTTGCCGGTCGTGAGGCTCCAGGCGTGCAAATGGTGAATGCTGACCACGCCGGGCACGGACTCGATGGAGTCCTTGAGGCGGTCCATATCTAGATTAGCCGGAACGTTGTCGAGCAGGATGTGCAGGGATCCTCGAATAATTGACCAAGAAGCCCAGAACAGAAGTAAGCCAAAAGCCATACCGAGCAGGGGGTCGATTTCAAGGAAGCTGGTGAACTCGATTACTAGTGCGGCGACAATAATGATAAGGCTGCCGGCGAAGGTCTGGAGGGTGTGCCAGTAGGCGCCCTTTACGTTGAGGTTGGTCTTCTGAGCCTCATATAACAGACTGATGGCGACGATCTCGGTCACAATTCCGCCGCTGGCAACCGCGAGCATGGGAATGGTCGAGAGCGATTTGGGATCCTGGAGCCGCAGGCCTCCCATGGCGAAGACTAGGACTGCCATTCCTAGGAGGAAAACGCCGTTAATCAGAGCGCCGACGATCTCGGCGCGTAGTAGGCCGAAGGTCTGGAAGCGGTTGGCGGGGCGCGTGGCCAAGCGGGCGGCGACGATCGCGATCAAGACGCCGCCGACGGCGGAGAAGGTGTGGAAGGCATCGGACAGCACGGCCACAGAACCGGTCCAAACGCCAACGCTCAACTCGACGAAAAAGTAGACGCCCGTGAGCCAACCGGAGATCGCCAAGGCCCGCGTGTGTTCGCCGCCGGCGGGCATCAGGTGTGAGGCGTGGGACGACATCCCTTGGTGGTTCAAGGCTGGCTCCTTGGTTCGAAGTTATACACCATTCGACGCAACTGGGTGGCTAGAGGTGCGCTACGCTGAAATGGCCGTTTGGCGAAGGGAGCCTTGAGCATGCTTACTGCCTTTGGTTCGGTTGCGGTTGGAATCATGTTTGCTTCGTATTGGTTGGAGCCGCGTTCGCGGTGGTTTGTTCTGGTGTTCGCCGCGGGCAGCGCTGCGAACGCAATCTACAGTGGGCTGGAATCGGTCTATCCAATAATGGTGGTTGAGGCGCTCTGGTCGATCGTGGCGCTGAGACGTTTTTTGAGCCGTTCTCGCTTTGAGCTAGCGGCGGCCTAGAGGTCCAGCGGACGCCGGGAGCTAGGATCTTTTTTGTTGGCTGGTGGATCCATGCCGAAATGGCTATCGCCTTTTCGGCAACAAAATGGGAATTTTCAAAGGTCCAATTGGCGCTGGGAGCTTGGATCTTGCTTGTTGGCTGGTGGAGCCATTCCGAGGTGCTCGTAGGCGCGGGCGGTGGCTTCACGGCCGCGGGGGGTACGGTCGAGGAAGCCTAACTGCAGGAGGTAAGGCTCGTAGACATCCATGATAGTATCGGCTTCCTCGGATATCGATGCGGCGATCGTTTCGAGGCCGACTGGCCCACCGCGGAATTTTTCAATGATGGCGCGCAGGATCTTATGGTCGACGCTGTCGAGGCCGAGGTCGTCGATGTCGAGCCGTCCCAGGGCCTCGCGGCCGGCCTCGCCGGTGATCACACCACCGCCTATGACCTCGGCGTAGTCGCGCACGCGGCGCAATAGGCGGTTGGCGACGCGCGGCGTGCCGCGAGCGCGGCGGGCGATCTCGAGGGTGCCTTCGTCCTCGATTTTGACGCTTAGCACATCGGAGGAACGCTGAATAATGCGTCCGACGGCGTCCTGATCGTAGTACTCGAGGCGGTAGACAGAGCCAAAGCGGTCGCGCAGCGGCGGGCTCATCATCGCGTAACGGGTTGTGGCGCCGATCAACGTGAAGCGAGGCAGGTTGAGCCGCACGCTGCGGGCGCCGGCGCCCTTGCCAATCACGAGATCGAGGGCGAAGTCCTCCATCGCCGGGTAGAGGATCTCCTCCACGGCGCGCGAGAGGCGGTGGGTCTCATCGATAAAGAGCACGTCGTTGGCCTCGAGGTTGGTCAGGATGGCCGCGAGGTCACCCGGGCGCTCGATAGCAGGGCCGGAGGTGATGCGTGCCTGGACACCCATCTCGTTGGCCAAGATTGTGGCTAGGGTGGTCTTGCCGAGACCGGGCGGGCCGTAGAGCAGGACGTGATCCAGCGGTTCGCCGCGTTTTTGAGCGGCGGCGATGGCAATGCGTAGATTGTCTTTTACTCGGTCCTGGCCGATGTAGTCGTCGATCCGGCTGGGGCGCAGCGATACATCGAGGTTAGTTTCTTCGTTCTGAGCCACACCCGAGAGAATTCGATCACTGGTCATATCGATTCTTTATTATAAGCGAGCGGTCTAGAGGCGGAAAAATGGAATGAACCACGGTCTCAGGATAGACAGCCATATATTCGGCCGAATCAAACCGGTTTTTTCAACTCAATTCGACGTGGCGGAAGCAATCGGTCGTGTGGTCGTTTACGAGACCGGCGGACTGCATGAGCGCGGAGCAGATTGTTGGCCCGACAAAGCCAAAGCCGAGGCGCGATAGCTCCTTGCTCATCGCCTCGGAGATTGGTGTCTTGGCCGGGACCTGGTCCATGGCGGTGAATCCGTTTTGCTGTGGCGTTCCTGACACAAAGCTCCAGAAAAACGCGTCCAGCGAGCCAAGCGATGCGATCAGCTCTTGCGCGGCTCGGGCGTTCTTGATTGTCGCGGCGATTTTGGCAGCGTTGCGGATGATGCCAGCGTCGCGCACCAAGCGTGCCTGGTCCTCGGCGTCAAAGGCAGCGATGCGTTCGAGGTCGAAGTCGAAAAAGGCATTGCGATAACCCTCGCGGCGGCGCAGGACGATGTCCCAACTAAGTCCGGCCTGGGCTCCTTCGAGAGTTAGCAGCTCAAACAGGGAGCGGTCATCGTGCAGCGGCACGCCCCACTCGTGATCGTGGTAGCGCAGCATTGGGTCGTCTTCGGACCTGCCGTGCACCCAGGCGCAGCGAATCAGTTCCACCATTTGATACCTATAGTTGGGTAAGTCGGGCGTTTAACCGCTGGGCTTGTATTTGACTTTAGACGGAAGGCCGCAGTTTTCAAAATCGTCGGCGGCGCTAAACCGAAACACCGGCCTTGTGGCCGTTCGAGCGCGGGCAGATGTGACCAGCCGGATCGATTGGTCTTTGGCAAAGCGGGCAGGTCTGACGCCCGGCAGCGACGACGTTGGCGATACGCCCGCTGAGCACGCGGGCTTGGCCGCGTGAGATTTGGCAGCGAAAGGTTGGTTCGCTGTTGGTGAGCCCCTCTTCACTGCTGAAGGCGTGAATTGTGAACAGATCTTCGTCTTCAAGGTAGCCAAGGCCAAGCTGGCCGGCTCGGAAGTCGAGATCAAAATTCAAAGGTATGGGGTCTGGTTGTTGATCGGGGTCATTGGAGGGGTTTTCCGCTTCGAGACGCGTGGCGATCTCATCGAATGATTCACCGATGCTGGCGAGTTGAACCTTCTCCATCCAAACGGAGGCGGCCCGACCGTGGGAGAGGGCGATCAAGCGGAAACGGCGGTTGCCGGGCTGGCCCACCGCTTCGGCCTCGATTGAATCGAGGCGGCCAAAATCGGAGTCGGGATCGTTCATGGCTTCTCAGTATAGGCAGGGGCAAAGTATGAGAACACCAGGGTTTGAAAACGGGAGAAAGCGAGCTTGGCCGCGCGTTCCACAGGCTGGGTAGTGGCCGACTTGCCGGTTCCAGAAGACTTGGAGGTGCGGCCGAGCCGTGGCCTTTGGCTGCGCCACGCGTTCAAGATTTCGGCCGCGGCTGCTATCCAGGTGTCAGACTCCAGGCTCCGCTGGCCTGTACCTCCCAGTAGCAAGGACCGGATGGAAAGGTGATGGGTACTGTGCCAGTGAAGGCGCCGATCGCAATCTGGACTAGCTGCGGGACGCTCCCTTGGCAATGCAAAAATACGGAGAAGTTGTTAGGGCCGGTGTAGTTAATGTCCCAGGGACCGTCTTCGGGTGGGTCAAACCAGGGGGAGACGCTGTCGCCGGTCCCGCTAACAGATGGCACTCCGCCGCTGGCGAGCGGCGTTATGCTGACGGTCCAGTCCCCAGTTGTGTCAATTTCGAGCGTGAACGAATTGCTAGTCGCCACCGGCCGCGAGCCAAAGTAAGGGCCGGCTACGTTGACCAGAGTCAGCTCTCCACCATCGGCGAAAACCTTGACGACAAAATCGCCGGCGCCGTTGTGCGTAATCGTTAGGATCGAGACTGGTCCGGCCGGCGTGATTGAGCCGGTGCCTGAGTGGCCACTGCCAGAGAGTGACTGCGGCTCCGGCGTCGCGGCGGGTTCCGGGGTTGCGGTCGGTACTGGTGTTGGAGCGTCGGGGTCGATGGTTGCGGTGGGTTCGGGTGTCGGCAAGGGCCCGCTGCCGGGAAGAATCAGTTCCTGGTCTATGTTTATCTGAGCGGCATCGGCCAGGTCGTTGAGCCGAACGACTTCATCGATGCAGGCGTCAAGCGGCAGGCTGGGCAGCAATACTTCGCAGATTCGCGAAACGCTGTCACCGGCGGTTACGACGTAGATGCGCGGTCCGGCGGGGTCGGTGGGTTCAAGCGTCGCGCCTGGTGCCGGGGTTGAGTCGCCGGGTGTAGTGGTGCCGGCCGAGCCATCGTCGGGCGTAACGACGGCGAAGGGCTCGTCACTGCCGCCGCAAGTGGCAAAGATGAAGATAATAATGAATACGAGGGCCACACCGGCTGCGCCTACGATCAGCGGCATGGCCTGTATCGCGGGCCGCGGTTCAAAGGTCATTTCAGCTACCCCTGTCGCCCGCCGGCTCCCAAGTGATTGGCTGTGATGTGAAAGTACCCGCCACCGCGGTGCCTGTCAATGATGCTTTGTGGTTTGGCCTTGGCCGTGTCGATGGCAATGGAAGGAGGCCGAGTTGCTCTGCAGTGAGCGCAACTCCCCGGGCGTAATTTGAAGGTTAGGTTATAGTGTTTGAACGTAGAAGGCGTGGAGCCAGTTCATTTTGAGTTTTTTGACGGTACGGGGTTGGGCAATGGCAGATTCTGAGACTAATACTGAACCACAAGAGTCAATTGATATCGCTGAGGCCGTGAGTGCGGAGGAAACAAAGCTGGCGTTCAAGCTGCGGCTGACGAACGCGAAAGGCACGCCGCTGGCCGGCCGCGAGGTCAGCGTTGAGCTTCAGGGTGACGGCAGCTTCGCGATCAACTTCAGTGCCAAGGAGATCAAACGGCTCACCGATGAGGCCGGTGAGGCGGTTGTGGTTTGGTTTCGTCGCGGCATCTACGGGCGCAAGCTCCGGGGTACGATCAGCGGCCGTCCGGATGACGGTGAGGGCGCGCTTGCCTGGGAGCCAACCGAAGAGGACACGGGTACGATGGTTGACTACACGCAGGAAACGCTAAGGATCACGCGCACAAGCGATGGCTACAAGCGATTTCGTTAGCGAATTAAGATAACAGGATGGCGAGAAGTGACAGATTCTGAGACTGTTGAAACGATTGAAATCGATGAGCCCGCGAACGCGGCGGCTGGCCGGTTGGCGTTCAAGCTTCGGCTCACGGACGCGAAAGATGCTCCGCTGGCCGGCCGTGAGGTGAATGTCGAACTCCAGGGAGACGGCAGCTTCGCGATCAACTTCAGTTCCAAGGAGATCAAACGGCTGACCGACGAGGCCGGTGAAGCAGTGGTGGTCTGGTTCAGTCGCGGCATCTTCGGCCGCAAAGTCCGTGGCAAGATTAGCGGCAGCCCGGAAGATGGCGAAGGCACGGTGGCCTGGGAACCAACCGAGGATGAGATGGGTACGATACTCAGCTGGACGCCGGACGACTTTAAGGTCAGGCGTTAATTCCGCGCCCTTAGGTTTCCTTTGGAAGACCAGCCTTTCGGCTAGGACGCCTATCGGCTATTCGCGGCTCCGCCAAAGCGCTGGAGTACCTTTTCTGTTTTACTAGTCTCTCGGCTAGGAGCCTATTGGCTACTGGCGGAGCCGCCAAGCGCGGAGCCGGTTTTCTGAATCGATTCGCCTTCCTCGTGCAATCGTGGACCTTTAAATTCTAATGCTTTGCATTGGGGCCACGAATTAGCGTTCGTAGTACTCGTGGTGGGCCCCGCGAAACCCTCCGCTTGATTGGGCTCCATCGTGATCGTGTAGTGCATTTGTTCTAATGCTCATGCACAGCAAATACTTGTGACTTCGGTTCTTAAACTTAGTCCTTGACGAATTGCGCGAAAAGCATATTCTGTTCTGGGGGGGGGGTAGACAGGGGCGCTACCTTGAGGATTATTGTTGAGCTTCCCGACGATCCTGAGAACCCGTATCCGCTAGACGATGGAGTGAGGGTAGCTCTGAAGCTTGAGGCAAGCCAGATGATAGCCCGGCAGCTGCTCGCAGCATTTGCTGCTGAGCAGGCAACAGTTGCCGGTAGGCTTCAAGAAGCGCCGCCTCCGCCTCGTCCGCAATCCCTTCGAATTTCACGTCGTAACCCAGAGCGGTAACCAAGTCCAGGACGGAGACTTGCAACGCCTTGGACAGCGCGTTGACCTCCTCGGGGGTTATGCCGCGTTTTGGTGGCCGGACACCTTCCCAGTTGGTGATGCTCTGGCGGCTGATGATGCCGAGCCGCTCCGCAAGCTCGACCTTGGTCAGGCCGGCTCGCTGGCGGGCATTGGTCAACAACCGGCTGAACTGCTCGAATCCCATGCCCTCATTCTAGGGTTGTCGCACCCTGGATGTTGAATTTCCAGAACAAATGTTTAAAAAGGCTACAATATGGGGCTTTAGGACACAAATCCGGGTATTTTATCTGATCTTTTCCCGCGATTTCTCGCTGGCGATCGTGACCACGCCTTGAAATAAGGCTGTTCCGTTGTACTTGGCTATGGCAGCGCGTCAACGAGGGCACCGGCGAGGATGTCGTAGCCGATCG
Organism: Dehalococcoidia bacterium; assembly: GCA_965219205.1. GTDB lineage: Bacteria > Chloroflexota > Dehalococcoidia > DSTF01 > WHTK01 > WHTK01. The sequence goes on along the minus strand of CBDCMQ010000009.1, from coordinate 466,279 downwards.
GCTGCGGGTGAATGTCCGGCGGTGCATCAAGCATGTGTGTCGTTGCAGCGGTCGTCCCTTGCATCGGGCCGAAGCCATCGGCAATGAGGATATCGTGGCGTGCCGCGGCGGCGGCCGCGGTGGCGTTGAGTTGCCGGGTGATCTCGTTCGAGTCGGCTTCGAGGGCAACGGAAGCACCGAAGCCAAGGCTGAAAGGGTTGTACGTCTGCAGGAAAATAATGGTTGCATTCGGGGCTGCATCACGGAGGCCGGCGAAGATCAGGTCGAGATTTGGCTCGTAGGCGGCAAGGGCGTTTGCCAGCCGGTCCTGACAGGCGGCGGCTGCGAAGTTCGCCGTGCAATCGGAAGAGCCGATGTGGCCGAGCAAGTCGTTGGCGCCGACGTCCAGGGTGAAGTAGGCGACGTCGTTGTTGCGCATGAACTCGAGGGCCGCGTCGAGCTGGCCGCTGCGGATTAGCGAACCCGAGGTTTCGCCCGAGACGCCAAAGTTGCGGAGGCCATAGGAGGCGCCGTCGGCGATTTGGAGTTGGTTGTGAAAGCGGGAGACGTAGCCATCGGCGGGCTGGCTGACACCGACGTTGGCCGCGAGCGAATCGCCGAGGGCGACGTAGTAGCTTGATCCTTCGGCCGTGGTGGAATTGACAATGCCCGGGCCGAGGCGCTTGGGTGGTGGTGTGACCGCGCCGCTGATCGCAGCGGCATTATCGGCCAAGGCGCTGAGCAAGCCCTCTGAGGTGATCAGGTCACCGCCGCCAACGGTGCCGACGATGAGGATGCTGTCGCCCGTGAATTCGATGGCCTGCACGTCGGCTTTGGATTTGGCTAACTCTTCGTTGATGTCGAGAACGGTTTCAATGATGTCCTCAATCGCGCCGGTGGCGACGCCCGGCAGGGTGAGGTTGCCAATGCTCACGCGACGAATGTCGAGTGTCACGGCGCCGTTATCGATGCAAGCGGAGACAGCCCCGTCGCCGCTAATGTCGCCACCCTTGAAAATGACTTCGAATCGGAGCTCGCCACTGTCTCCGTTCTCGCCGTCGACGACGTCGAGGATGACGGCGCGGATCGGCGAATCCTCTTCGTCGGCGATGGCATCCTGGAGGAAGGCGGTCAGCTCTGACTCGGTGAGCGCGATGCGGAAGCCAGCTTCGAGCTCGATAGCGTCGAGCTTTGCTTCGATCGAAGCGAGGGCGACCGGGTCCGCGGGGTCGGCGGGGCCAGATGTATCGGTGAGGGCGGAGTAGAGCTGATAGCCGCTATAGCTGCCGAAGCCGAGCGTAGCGATCACGAGGATCAGAAATCCGGAGACGATCAGCTTTTTGACGGGGCCGGCAAGCATGATCCCAGCGACCATGACCACCAGAATGACAACGAACGCGATGCTGGCTGGGACGGTGCCTGCCGTAAACAAGGTCACAACGGCGGTGAAGAGGGCGGCCAAGAGGCCCAAGATGATGAGTACCGCCGTCATTGCCGGCTCCCTTCAGGTGTGCACATTCGACTCATTTTACAAGTGTGGTTTGGCCACCAGGTTTGAGCACAATGCCCTGGCTCTAGGTCTTGGCCGGCTGACGCGCCTTGGCTTTAGCTTTGGCCGGCGAGCTTGCAGTTCCCCTGTGGCGGCCGTACCAATCGAGCTTGCGGACCATGCGGTCGATCAGCTGCGATGGTGTGCTGACGCCGTGGAAGCCGCCGGGGTAGCGGACGTATTCGACCTCGCGGCCCAGCGCCCTGAGACCCTGGAAGATCTCCTCCGATTGGGCGACCGGACAACGCAGGTCGCCCTCGTTGTGGTATAGCAGGACCGGGGTGCGGACGTTCTGCAGGTAGGTGACCGGTGACCCGGTCCTGTAAGGCTCCGGGTTGCCGAAGGCTGGGCTGTCAATCTCGTAGGCCATGAACAAAGGAATGTCTGAGGTGCCGAACATGCTGAACAAATTGGCGACCGGAGCGCCGATCGCTGCTGCCTGGAAGCGGTCGGTGTGGCCGACGGTCCAAGAAGTCATAAACCCACCATAGGAATAGCCGCCAACGTAGAGGCGGCGCTCGTCGGCGACACCACTTTCGACCAATGCATCAACTGCACCGAGGATGTCCTGAAAGTCCTTGCCGCCCCAGTCGCCGATGACGCCTCGGGTGAAGTCTTCGCCATAACTGGTGCTGCCGCGAGGGTTGGGGAGCAGGACGGTATAGCCGGCGGCGGCCATCGATTGCTGGGCGATGTTGAAGGCGGCGGAATTTACGCCATGGGGTCCGCCGTGAATCTCCAGGGCCAGCGGGGCGGGCTTGGGCCGCGCGGCGCCGTTGGTCTTGGTATCCACGTATCCCGGAGGATTGAGGATCAGCGATTCGATTTCGAGGCCGTCAGCCGCCGTATGGCTGATGCGGCCCGGCACTGCGAGATCGATCGTGTCGACGAACGGGTCGTTGGCATGGCTGAGGTTGCGGCTTTGGGCCGAGTTTTCGCCCAAAGGGATATCCATGACCTCCATTGGCCGGGAAGCCGAGCTCTCCACGACGACGGCGCGGCCCGGGTCTGGCGTAGGCGAGAGAGACTCGATCCAGCGGTTGCCGGCGGCGAGTTCATCAATCGATCCGGCGGCGAGGTCAGCCAGGTAGAGGCTCTGGGGGTGCCTTGATTGCCGGCGATGAAGGTCAGGCTGCGCCCCTGGTCCGACCAGGCGAAGGTTTCGGCCGGGATCAGGTCGCCGACTACCGTGAGATCGAGCGATTGCGTGACTGACCGGGGTGGGCCGGCCGCATCGGCGGGTACGACAAAGAGTTGCCGGTTTGACGCCAGGTCCTCACCGCTCTCATGGCCGACGAACGCCACCAGGCTCCCATCCGGGGAAAAGACCGGGTGATTGGTGCCGCCGCGGGAGCGGGAAAGCTTACGGGCGCGGCCGCCGGAAGAGGGGACGCTCCAGATGTCGCGGCGCCAGTGACGATCGTGGCGCTCGGCCTGACGGTCGGAGACGAAGACGATTTGGGCGCCATCCGGCGACCATGACGGCTGCGTGTCGTCCCAGTCGCCGTTTGTGAGCTGGGTTTCCTTGCCGGTCTCAAGGTCGGCGCTAAAAATGTGCTGGCGGCGCTGGTCGAAAAAACCGATTCCGTCGAGCTTGTAGGCCAGGCCTTCGATAACCCTCGGGGCGGACTTCTCCGCCGGGGAGCGGTCCTTGGCCTCTTTGAAATCGCCGGTGCGGGCGACGTAGGCTACGCGGCTGCTGTCCGGCGCTCAGGCCGGTTCAGCGACGCCAAAGGTGGCGTTGGTGAGTTGACGGGCATCGCCGCCATCGAGCGGGCTAACGAAGAGCTGATTTTGGTCGTCCTCGCCGCGTTTGGCCACGAACGCCAGCCATTCGCCGTTTGGCGACCAGCGCGGGCTGGTGTCTTTGTTGCCAAAGCTGAAGCGCTTGGCGGCGCCGCGACCACTACGCGGTGCAACGTAAATCGAGCTTTGCGTTTCGTCGGTATCGCGGTCGCTGGAGGTCAGTACGTAAGCCACGCGTTTGCCATCGGGTGAGACGCGTGGGTCGCTGACGGTTTTGAGAGCGTAGAGATCATCCGGCCTGAGGTTGCGCTTTTTCGTGCTAGCCATCGAAAGGGCTCCTTTTTTGAAACGCCGGCAACGGCTGTGAGCCTTACCGGGTCCGTCGGCAGCGTCCTTTATTTTTTGAAATGCCGGCAATGCGTGTGGTGGCCGCCTCAGCGGGCGGCAAGTTGGTGTCGGGGGGGGGGGGGCCTCGGCAGCGTCTTCTCCTAGATGGTCCCTTTTTGAAAGGCCGGGAATGGGCGTGCCTTCGGCGAAGTTGTCCAGCGGCTTGCCGAGCGATTGTCGCATAAATTTGCGACTGTCGGTGCAAGCCACCTTGATGGCCTGGAGAGCCGGTTGCTAGCCTTAGATATAGAAATTAAAGGTCGAATCGCTTTCGAGCGCGGGACTAGCGCATCACTGGGGTGAATCCTTTTTAGGAAGAGCAGCCCTTTAGGCTCTAACCCGACAGCTAAACTTCTCGTAGACCTCCTGGAGGGACCATCCGTTAGGGTGTGTCCTTTTTGTGCCCAAAAACGGGCCGCGGGGATGCTTTCTCGAAAGGCGATGTGCTGTCATGTGGGAATCCGTTGGCGCGGCCGGCATCATTCTCTTGCTGCGCAGCTTTGATGTAAGTCTGGGAACGATGAGGCTGGTCTACGTGGTTGAGGGCAGGCGGCTAATGGCGATGGGAATCGCCTTCTTTGAAGCCTCAGCCTTCGTGATCGCCGTCAGTATCGTGCTTTCGAGTGACCTCGACCCATTCCGTATGGTGGGTTACGCGGCCGGCAACGGGATTGGTATGATCCTGGTGAGATTTTTCAAGTTGGGCAACGTCAACCTGCGAATCTTCACACCGGAGCACTCATTCGATGTCTCGCGGGCGCTGCGCGAGGCGGGCTTCCGTCTCACGGTGTTCAACGCCGAAGGGCGCGATAGTCCCGTGGGCATGATTATGCTTCTGATCCGCAAGCGCGAGATTGGCAAGGCGATGGATATCTGCAAGCCTTGGCTGCCATCCTGTTTCGTCACAATCGGCGAGGAGCCCTACGCGGTGGCGGCCACTGCCGTCCGCAAGTGACGGGGGGGTTGGGCTAAAGGCCTAACGCAGCTGGAATTGGCGATCAGAGGTTCTTGACGTATCTGATGATGCGCTGGTCGTGGGTGTAATCGATTCCGTCCCAGAAGTTTGTGGCCAAGGGGTGGCTCTTCTCGGCCAAGGCGGTAATCCGCTTGGCGCCTTGATCGGCCAGGCGCTGGTCTACCCGAGCAACCAGCGTCCGGGCTATGCCGCGGCGACGAAAGGCGGGGTGCACAACTAGGCGGTAGACATTGCCGCGCCAGCCATCGAAGGTTCCGATGACGGTGCCGATGATTTGATCCTCAGACTCCGCCAGTAGCATGAAGCTACCGGCATGCCGCAGCAGTTGGTGAACCTCATCGAACTGGTCGGTGACGCTGGGCGTAGCGTCAGCGGTCTTCCAGAGGTCGAGAATCGCCGCGGCGTCTTCTGTGCGGCCGTCGCGAAGCGACCATTCTGGGTTCATGATTGGCCTCTGTGGAACCTGATTGGAGCTAAATGCCGAGGTACGATCATTTTAGTTTGAAAAGTGCAGGATGTTTCGTTTTCCAGAAGGGCCTTCGTTGAACCAGAAGAACCGGCGGGTGATCGAAGAGTTTCGCGCTAACGGCGGGGTTGTGAGCGTCACGCCACCGCGCGGTCCGATCCTGCTGTTGCACTCAAAGGGTGCGTGGAGTGGCAAAGAGTGCCTGACGCCGTTGATGTTTATCCGGGACGGCGAGCGCTTGGTGGTCTTTGCGTCGAAGGGTGGCACGCGCCGGAACCCCGACTGGTACTTTAACCTGGTCGCCAATCCGGAGGCTTCGATTGAAGTTGGAAGCGAGGCCTTTGCGGTAAGCGCCGTGATTGCCGAAGGTGAAGAACGGGACGCGCTATTTGCCCGGCAGGCGGCGGACTTCCCGCAATTCGACTATTACGAAGGGAAAACCAGGCGCACGATCCCGGTTGTATTACTTGAGATTTTGAAACGCTAGCCTTCGGCTAGAGGGTCTCCGCTGCGGAGCTTAAAGACCACTCTTCAACCAGCGTTGAATCAGCTCTCTAAAAAGCTTGACGACAAAGTCCGCGGTCTCGGCCCGCTCTTGAGGGGACACGCTCGCCACTGCGAGCTCCCAGGAAAGTATGCGGGGCAGGATCGAGAGAGTTTCAGCCAGCCTCGAAGCTTCCAGAAGATCGGACGGCTGCGCGAGCCTTAGCCAAGGGTTGAGGTAGGCATTGCGAAAGGCGTTTAGCTCCGGCGGATCGTCTAAATACTCGACGCTGAGGCACTCGGCGATGCTGATCAGCGTCTCTCGAAGAGTGAAGAAAGGGTGGGAGACGCAGGCATCGCCCAGTCAAACACCACGGCGCGCCCGTTCTTCATGAGGACATTGCGAGCGTGCAGATCGTCATGCTGAAGGGTGTCGGGTAATCCCAGTGCTCCTAGCTGGGCCGTCGACTCGAGTACCCAAGGCCTCAGGTTAGCAAACTGGCGCGCCTCATCGCCGCTGAAATTCGCGACGCGGAGGAAGTCCTTCAGCTGTGCCGTTGCCTCATCGAACATCGCCGCGGTTCGCTTCAAGCGGCGGTCCGGAACTCCCAGCTCTAGCAACTTATCGGACTGGTCGATTTCGTCGATCTGAAGCTGGGCGTAGTCCGTGAGCAATAGAGGCCAAACCTTTTGCGCTAGCTCCGGAGTAATCGAATTGTGCAGGGGCTTGCCGCCCTCTGGGGTCAGCATCGAGACCCGCTGTGCGTCCACCCCCGGCATGGGCAGAAAGCGCTTCGGGAAACGGTTGCTGAGATGGGCCGTAAGGCCGACCTCGTATTCCCGCCTGGGCGGCAGCGCCTTGAAGTAGACATAGCCTTGGGCGGTGGCAATCCGGAGGATGGCAGCCCAGGGACGAACCCGGAAATCCTCCAGCGACCCGCGTGGCTCGATGCCGGACGCCGCCAGCTTTTCGACGACCCAGGCTTTAACTTCGGCGTGCCAGGTCGCCTTCGACCAGGGTGCTGTCATCCGGCCGCGGGGCGCGATGACGGAAGGCTACACCTGCTGGTACTCAATCCCGAAAGACTCACCCGGCCATCATAAATCAGCCCTCGGGTCGAGAGAGGCCGCGTTTCCATGCGCGGACACGGGGAGCCAGCCTAGGCCGTAGCGCTGTTGACTGCTTCGGCGATCAGGTCCCGGGCGGCTTCTAGCGAGTAAGTGTCGGTGTTCAGGCAGAGATCGTACAGGGAGGGATCTAACAGGTTGATGTGGTAGTAGTGCTCGAAGAAGGTGAGCCTCTCCCGATCGGATTGTCTGATCTGCTTGACCGCGTCTTTTAAGCTAGAACCTTCCTGCTTTGCCAGCCTTTCGGTTCGGCTGACTTCGCCACCACAGATCATGACCCGAAAGACATCGCTTCTGCCGCGCAGGAGGACCTGACTGGCGTGTCCGACGATGGCGGCGTTGCCTTCTTCGCCGAGCCGCAGAACGACGGCTTCGATGAAGTAGCGATAGTCCTCCGAGGTCAGAGCGCGAATCGCGGAGCTCATGGCATCGGCGGAGGGAAAGCCGTCGACATCATTGGGGCTTGGTCCGCCGGCTAAGAATCTTTCGACCACTCGATTGACCAAGGAGGGGACCTTCTCGCTTGATACCATTGTTTCGGAGGGCACGCCGGCTTCCTTGGCCGCCTCGGCGGTGACCTGCCAGTCGTAGTAGCGATAGCCGAGCCTTTCCGCCACCAGGCTCGCTACTTTGTGACCGTCTGAGCCGAGCTGCACCGTAAAAGTGATGGTCCTAAACGTCACGGCATCACCTCCCGAGCGCAGATTATAGTCGCAATCGACTTCCTTTAGTAGCGAGAATCGCTGAAGTTTCTTGGCGATGAGTTGGGATGAGTAAGCGCTCGGATCACTCAGGCGAGTTGTTTTTCCGCCAGGCGGGGCAGGACCATTTTGGCGGCAGCCTCACGGTTGGCCTCGCTTGTGAAGCGCACGCACAGTTATCTCGTCCAGGCTTCTTAGCATCTTGGCTAGCAGGGCCGGCGGATGCAGGGTGCTGTTAAGAACCCCCAGGCGAGACGGGTTTGCTGGGTAACTGCACCGATGACGGTGGCGAGAGCGAGCTGGTCGAGAGGGCTGTCGGTCTTGTGGGCGTTTCCGCGGGTGCGAAACAGGTGGCCTCTGAGCCAGACGGAATCGTAGCCCTGTTGGCCGGCGCTCCGCGCGGCGTCGAGGATGGCATCGTTCTTCTGGTCGTAATGATGGATTGCGATGCCGATCTTCATTCTGGCCTCCGATGCCTAATGGTGGTGCGATTGGAGAGACTATGGGCCTGATATCCGGCCTGATGATTTTTAAAGATTCTCGCGAAGGGCGTGCAGACGGTTGGCTGAAATTCGGATCCTGAGAATGCAAACGCCGCGTTATACGGCGTTGGACGGGTCAGTTCCAGACCTTTGGACGTCGGGATGATCGAGCTGCTTATGCTAGTCTTTCAGCCATGCCGAGAAGACTCAACGAGGTCAACCGTGATTAGCGATTGGAAGCGCATCCGGCCAGGATGTTTTTCAAAACGTGGACGCAGGTTGATCGGAAAGGAGTTGGGATGAGCCGCGAAGAAGTGCGTTTGACCTCTCTGGCCACCTGCGCCGGCTGAGGCGGCAAGGCCGGTCCCGGCATGTTGGCGCAGGTTTTGCGCCCGCTACATGAAAAGTTCCGTCCGGAAGAGCATCCCAACCTCCTGGGCGGGGTTGCCGATGATGCCGCCGTTTTTAAGCTGAACGCGGAGACGGCGATTGTGCAGACGGTGGACTTCTTCCCACCGGTGGTCGACGACGCCTGGATTTACGGGGCTGTTGCCGCCGCCAACGCCATGAGCGATGTCTACGCGATGGGCGGTGAGGTGGTGCTGTGCCTCAACATTGCCGGATTTCCGGAGGATTTTCCGCCGGAAATCGTCAGCGAGATTTTCAGCGGTGGTGCGGACAAGGTTGATGAGGCCGGCGGCATTATAGCCGGTGGACACACGCTAATCGATGAAGAGCCGAAGTATGGCATGTCGGTGATGGGCATCGTTCATCCGGATCGGATTTTGTCCAAGCAGGGTGCACGGCCCGGCGATGTTCTGGTTCTGGGCAAGGCCTTGGGCGCGGGGCTGATTCTGACCGCGGCGAAGCGTGACCTGGTGCAGCCGGGGCACTTGGAGGCCGCGGTTGAGGGGATGCTCAAGCTCAACCGTCACGCCATGCACCTGGCGCTCGAAGTCGGCGCCCATGCGGTTACCGACGTTACCGGGTTTGGCATCGGCGGCCACGCGCTGGAGATCGCTGACCACAGCGGGGTTGAGGTCGTCCTCCGGCCGACCGATTTGCCGCTGCTGCCCGGCGCTCTCGACTACGCCGCTGCCGGTGTCGATTTTGGCGGTGTCAACCGCAACCGCGACCACCTGGCGCAGCGGGTGGTCGGTATATCCAGCGTTCCAATGGAGATGCAGCGGTTGCTCTTCGACCCGCAGACGTCAGGGGGTCTGCTGATCGCGCTCGACCAAGACGAGGCACCGGTGCTAGTCGAACGGCTGAGCGGTGATGGTTACACCGCCGCGGTGGTCGGTGAGGTGCGCGAGGGCGGCGGGCTGCGGCTGGGCTGAGGCCTCGTAAGTAGCACTCCGGATACAACAGCCGCCGTCTCGATGCAGGCTGCCAGTCTGTGATAGCAGCCATTTCGGGACTTCTCGGCGCGACTTATAATGCGCGAAGGCTCGACTAATCGTTTGACAGCCATGAGACTCAGCCAACGCTGGTAACCCCCTTTAGAAAAAGCCTTTCAAAGTCTGGAGGCCCATCACAATGACGATTGCTTATCGCAACGAAGAGATGCTGCGGATGGTGGATCCGGAGACCGGGACCGTGGATCGGCGAATTTTTGCCGAGAAGGACATCTATGAGCTGGAGCTGGAGCGGATTTTCGCGCGGGCCTGGAACTTCATGTGCCACGACTCGCAGATTCCCAATCCTGGTGACTTCTTTATGACCTTTATTGGCGAGGACCGGGTGATCTGTGTCCGCGACAACGACGGCAACCCCCAGGTGCTGGTCAACACCTGCCGCCACCGCGGCAACGCTGTCTGTCGGGCCGAAGAGGGGCACGCCACCTCCTTCATGTGCACCTACCACGGCTGGACCTATGACCTCAGGGGGTCACTGGTTGGCGTACCCGGCTTCAAAGAGGTCTACCACGAGGAACTCGATCGGGAGAACTGGGGCCTGATCAAGGCGGCGCAGGCGGCCTCCTTTAAAGGTTTCATCTTCGCGACGATGGATGCCGAGGCTCCCGATCTGGAAACCTTCCTGGGCGAGGTCGGCCGGTTGAGCATCGCCATGATCGCCGAGCGGGGCAGCGTCCAGGCGATCGGCGGGGTCCAGAAGTACACGATCGGCTGCAACTGGAAGCTGGCGGTCGACAACGTCTGGGACTACTACCATCCGATGCTTACGCACGCCTCATCCTTGATGGCCGGTTACGGCGCCCGAAGGGCGGCTCGCACGGGGGCGCCGGCGCAGCCGCGGCCTACGGCCGAGGCACGGCGGCAAAACATGGGAGACCCGGTTTCTCACCGCGTGATCCTCGGCGATTACGGGCACGCTCTGAGCGGGCCGTCGCTCAACAGCGAGGCGCAGCGGGCGGGGCGTGAGAGCATGGGAATGGATCTGAGCTGGCGAGAGCGGCCGGAGAAGCGTTCGATTCTCGGCGAGGCTGGGCTGCCGGCAACGGGACATCCGAACATTTTCCCCAATATGTGGATCGGCAACATGTGGCAGGTGAGCATGCGTCTGCCAAAAGGCCCACACACCACGGAGATCTGGTGGTTTACGTTCCGCGATACCGAGGCCGAGGGCGAGGCGCAGGAAGAGGCCCGCTACCGGGCGATCCACACTTTTGGACCGGCTGGAATGCTGGAACAAGAGGACGGCGAGAACTGGGGTGAGAGCACGAAGGCTACGACGGGGCTGGCGGGCAGCCAGTTTCCGCTACACTACGCGATGAATCTCGGCCGCGGCGAAATAATCGAACCGGAATCTGGTCCGGCCTATATCGACACGCACATCAACGAACACGCCCAACTCTGGCTCTATCGGGCCTGGTCAGAGTGGATGGCCTCTGAGAGTTGGGTGCAGCTCGAGGAGAAGCGCTCGAGGCCGCCTCAAGGACAGATCTAGGCCGGGTCTCTCGAATCAAGGCGATTCGGGCGCCGTCTGTGACCGAAAAACGCATGACTGTTGACATTTTGAAAAATGATGGCACTATCTGGGCAGAGTCGGCAATGGATCACCCGAACTAGTAAATAAGGGAGGCACAATCTTGGCCGGGAACTATTGGGACAAAGTACTCCACGACCGCGTAGGTCGACGCCGCCTTTTGCGCTCCGGCGGAGCCCTTTCAGTAGGAGCAGCCGCGCTAGCCCTGGTTGGCTGCGGTGACGACGAGACTGCGACGCCAGCCGGGACGACGGCTCCAGTCGCGACAACGGCGCCTGGTGCTCCAGAGCCAACGGCGACTGAAGAGGTCCTCTCGATCCTGGGCGAGTTCACGGCCAGTGACGGCCCACCGCAGCCCGGCGGCCGCTTCAGCCGCCACTGGACTACTAGCCAGAACTACGACCCGGTCGGCAACTGGAACGAGGGCACTTACCTGGGTGGCGCCCATGTCTTCGACCGGCCGATCACCTCGCGTGAGGACGAGCGCCGCTTCGTTCTCGAGGCAATGGAATCGATCGAGACAGCGGATCCGCTGAATATAGTCATGAAGCTGAAGCCCAACCAGTTCTTCCACGACATCGCGCCAGTCAATGGCCGCGCTCTGGTCGCGCAGGACGTCGTAGCGAGCCAGGATTACGGGCGCAGCGCCTCCTCCAACTTCGACCGCACTTTCATCGATGACTTCCTCGAGTCGGCGGAGGCCCCGGATGACCTGACCGTCGTCTACCACCTGAAGAAGCCCAACGCCTATCTTTTCAGCCAGAACATGCTGGGCTCAGGCACCGGCCAGCCGATCATGGCGCAGGAGACCTTCGCGAATCTTGCCAGCGACACTCAGGTGGGTTCTGGACCCTACCAGGTTGGTGAGCAAAACCTAGGCATCAAATACCTCTATAAGAAGTACCTCCAGTGGCGCGAAGCTGACAGGGGCCTGCCGTATATCGATGAGCGCGAGATCGTCTTCATCCAAGACCGTCAGGCGCAGGAGGCGGCCTTCCGCGCCGGCCAGTTGGACCTCTGGTCCGGCACCAGCACCGCGGAGGACGCTGTTGAGGCTGATATGGCGGACAGGATCACCAAGGTGGAGTTCCTGAGTTTCAGTTGCTACTACTGGCACATGAACATGTACCGCGGCTTCCCCTGGGAGACCGACCCGCGTGTGCGTCAGGCCTTCATGCGCCTGACAATCCGCGATCAGATCAGGGAGCTCGGCTATGACGGCGACGCCGTGCTGCCTACAGGGCTGCTGCCAGCCTCCTTGACAGCCTACCAGCTCGACCCGGCCGATCCGAAAGTCCAAGAGTTCTACATCGAAGACGTAGAGGAGGCGAACAAGCTGCTGGACGCCGCCGGCTTCCCGCGCGACAAAACCTGGGACTGCATGGCTTCCTCAGCGGGCAGCGAGACGGATGCCAGTGCCCAGGTCTGGCAGCAGCAGCTGCTGCGCGGCGGCGTGAAGATCAAGATCTCCAACATCCTTGGCGTTGCGCAGCTCTTCCAGCGCTGGACGGATAACGACTGGGAGGTCATGCACCAGGGCTCGCCCGGCACCGACACGCCCGGCCAGGCTTTGCGCAACCAGCACTCCAAGGGCTGGTCCGACACCTACTGGCGCTTCGGCACGCGCGACCCCGAGGTCGACCGCCTGATCGAGGAGTCGGAGGCGGCGCTGGACTTCGAAGAGAACCACGCCCTAGTGACGCAGGCACAGCTCAAGGCCATGGAGATCTGGACGCCCTCGCCGATGCTCGTGACATCATTTAGAAACACGTTCCTGAGCGAGAGGGTGCAGAACTACGAGGTTACGCAGGTGCAGCCCTCGTACTGGCACGAGATGTGGCTAAAGGACTAAGCAAGCATTTCGCGCCACGAAGGCGGCGCCCGCCCGTTATACAGTAGCGGCAGGCAGGCTCCACTGGGCGGGGTGAGAGAAGCGACTCTCACCCCGCCCTTTTCACTAGAGCACGTGCCCTGCAACCAGAGATAGCTGAATCAGCGCGAAGGCGCCCGCGGGGCGCTACTTACGCCGTGCTAGGTGTTTACGTCCTAGGTGTCCAATCGTCACGGTCGACGAGGCTATTGCCCCGGTGCTCGCGGACTGGCCTTTTGGTTTTCTCAGTCTCGCTCTCCCATTATGTTCAGCGTCACCGTGCTCCTGGCGAGGCCCACGGCAATTGCTGGTATTCAGAATAATGCCTCGGAAGGCTAGATCACTCGGAAGGCTAGATCATCTGAACTTCGGGCCTGTAACCCATACGACTAGGGATTTCCGGACCCCTTTGGTTACGGGAGTTACGCGGTGCAGTACCCAAGAGGGGAAGAGGATAACCGTGCCCGTGGTTTGAGCGCAGGTAATCGGCTTTGTTCCGAGGAGGAACTGAAATTCGCCCCCTTCAAAGTCCCTGTCCGGTTCGTTCAGGACGAGCGTGAGCGCGAGCTTCCTGGTCTGAGGGTCAGACCCTTCGCGCCGGTCGGAGTAGTCGAGATCGACATGGAAATCGTACTTGCCCCCCTGTGATGCCTCGTACTCCGTGTACTGAAAGGACTCGTAGCCGTTCAGCTCGAAGTTCCAGACGTGCTCATTCCCCATCGAGATGATCTCGTTGAGCTTCTCGAAGATCCAAAAGTTTTCCTGGTCTGGGTAGAAGAACTTGACGTTAGCAATCCTGATCCTCGCGTCGATCGACCTATCCTGGTCCACTTCCGCCGGTCTCAGCTCCTCCCTGGAGAAAAGGTCGTTCATCCTTTCGATCTCCTCGGCTGAAACCAGGACATTCGACGTGAAGGGTGGCGTAGGGAAGGCGCGCGTAAAGGGATAGTTGCTGAGCAGCTTGTACATCGATTGCATCCTTTAGGGGCAGACGACGGCTCTGTAGCTGGCGCCCGGTGGTTTAGTGAATCTATTCGGCGAAACGTTTTTGGCCTGGTAAGTCATCTCATCCCGCAGGGAAATCTTAACCATTAGGAGGATGAACGGGGAGAGGGTACCACAAGATTGTTCGGTGCCCACCAGCGGTGGCTCTGGGGAGGCCCCCCATTTCGGCTGGCGAGGCAAGATACGAGGGCAACCTAATGCGGCGCGACTATCAGCTCGCAAAGCCCAACTTCTTGTCTGGATCAACGCCGCGAAAAGCAGGCCAAGTCAATCGTGGATTGGGCGCTACACTAAACGGGAATTTTTCGCCGAGCTAGGTGTCGATCCTCAGGCCGTGCTGGGCGGCACCGCTAACGAGGAGGAACCGCGATGCGAGCCGTGACATTCAGCCAGTTTGGTGGCCCGGAGGTTCTGGAGATTTTGGATCTGCCGGCACCAGAGCCGGGGCCGGGACAGGTCCGGGTTAGGGTCGCTGCTGCTACGGTGAATCCGACCGACATCAGCTTTCGTTCGGGGGGCAGGCTGCCGGATGGGCTGGAACCACCGTATATACCCGGCATGGATCTGGCCGGAGTGGTGGACGTGATTGGGGAGGGTAGCAACTGGCGGCCGGGAGCGCGGGTCATGGGCGTGGTAAACCCCCGACGTCCGGAGGGTGGCGCAATGGCTGAGTACGTTGTCCTGCCGGCTGACTCAGTCATGCGAATCCCGGAGGGCACGACGCTGGAGGAGGCGTCAACTTTGCCAATGAACGGTCTGACAGTACGGCTGGCGCTCGACCGGCTGGAATTGAAGCCGGAGTCTACGCTGGTAGTGACTGGCGGGGCCGGTGCTGTTGGCGGCTATGCGATTGAGGTTGGGGTCGCCGACGGGCTGCGAGTCATTGCGGTTGCGGCGACTAGCGACGAGCCTCTGCTCAAGAAGTTTGGTGCTGAAGCCGTTGTCGCGCGCGGCGATGGCGCAGCGCAGGCGATTCGCTGCTTGGTTCCCGAAGGAGCCGATGGACTAATCGACGGCGCAGTAATCGGAACGGCGGTTCTGCCGGCGATTCGCCATGGCGGCGGTCTGGCGGCCGTGCGTGCGTTCGAGGGCGAGACCGAGCGTGATATTTCGATCCACCAGATCCGAGTGACCGATTATGCTGAGAATCAAGACGCTCTGGATGGACTGCGGCGCCTGGTTGAAGCGGAGAAACTGACCCTACGCGTGGCTGAAATACTTCCTCTGGAGCGGGTTGGCGAGGCTCACCAGCGTTTGGCAGTGGGCGGCGTGCGAGGCCGGCTGGTTATTTCTTTTTGAGGTTTTAGTTTGGATGGTCTTTTCGTGAAGCGGATGGACGGCGTTGGAGAGACGCGAAGGTGAGCGCGATTCGTGGCGTTTATGCTCCGGGTGACCCTAATTTGGCCGCTCCTGAAGCGTTGGGCCGGAGCCACTCACTCCCAGAGGCAGTCGGCAGACTTTAGGCTGCGCGCTGGCGCTGTGAGGTCGCCTAGAATGAGCTGGTGGACAAGATTTTGCCAGGCACGACGATGTTTTGCCTGGTCCGTCACGGTGAAACGGACTGGAATTTATCTGGCCGTCTGCAAGGCAGAGAAGACCTGCCTCTCAACGAAACGGGCCGCGCTCAGGCCCGGCTGACCGGAGCCTACCTTCGCAAATGGCCATGGGACCTGATCGTAACCAGTCCGCTATCGAGCGCACTGGAAACGGCCAGGGTCTTAGGTGACATGACCGCGGCCAAGATTCTGGAGCCGGCCGCTGACCTGCAAGAGCGGGACTATGGTGAATCCGCCGGTCTTACGCGGAAGGAATCGGGTGAGCGCTGGACCGATGGCGCGGTCCCTGGTCTTGAAAGCAATGCGGACCTGAAGGAGCGTGGCTTCTCCGTCCTGGTTTCCTTGGCCGAGAGATTTCCTCAGACCAGGATGGTGGTTGTGAGCCACGGATCGTTGATCAATTCGCTGCTGGCGCTGGTCTCGAAGGGCGAGATTGGCACTGGCAAGACTAGCCTCGCTAACGCCTGTTTGAGCCTGGTTTCCTTCGACCACCCGGAATGGAGGATCGAGGACTACAACAACGTGGCACATCTGACCGAGGCTCCTGCTTCAGAGGCTTGAGAAAGACGTGGGCAGCGAGAGGGCCCGACGACCATCGCCGAGCCCTCTCGCTGACGTAGCAGGGGATTTGGCTGCTAGGGGCCGGCGGCGGCTCCTTCCTTGACTGCCAGTGCAGCTATGAACTCCTTAACCAGCATGCGGAAGGGATCACCGACTACGCCTCGAACTTTGTCGTAGCGCGGGAGCAGGGCAAGCCTTACCTGCTCCGGCATCTCATTTTTGAGTTCGATGGCGTGGTCGAACGTGCCGCGACCCTGCCATTGTTCGCTGGACTGCACTACCAGGACCGGGCACTTGATCAGGTTAACCGGCGCCGAGTACTCGCCGATTACCTCCGCCAACGGGTTTGTGACGCTGAGGTTGTAGTACTTTTGCAGCTCGGGTTCGTTGCGGATGTTGTAGTAGTTCCTAAGTGCATTGAGCCAATCCTCGCCATGCACCGCCTGCATTCGCGCCTGCTCGGCCGGCGGAAGGTTGTTGCCGTCGCCGCCGGAGCTGTTCATGCCCGAGTTGAGCTCCTCGATCAAGTACGTGTGAGGGGCGCTCAAGATCAGGGAACGGGTACGGTCAGGGTGTTCAATAGCGAAGCGCATGGCGACTCGTGAGCCCAGGCTATTGCCAAAGACATGGGCCGATTGAACACCGAGGTGGTCGAGAAGACCTAACACGTCGTCTACCCAGGCCGATGGACTTGGAAGGCTGGCGACGTGCTCACTCTGGCCCATGCTGCGCATGTCGGGAGCAATTACGCGGTATTGGCGGCCCAGATCCTCAAAATGCTCCTCGAGGTTGCGGCTGGAGCCATTGGCACCATGCAGCATGACGAGGACCTCACCTGAGCCGTGGTCCTCGTAGTAGTGTTTGAATCCGTTCATCGTTGCCGTGGGCATATCATCCCTCCTTATCGATTCTCGATGAGTAATCATAGATCAGCTCCAAAGTTTTGACACTGGCGGCTTCAAACCTCGGGTTGCAAGGCGGCCCCAGATTGGTCAAAGATGCGCCATGGCAGTTTTACCGACCCGGCCGGGAGAAGTGACCGCGGAATGGCTTGAAGCCGCGATGAAGAGCTGGGGCTCGCTGCCTGCCGGCTCAGTTTTAAGTGTCGATGTCGATGCCGCCGAGCTCGAGGCCGGCTTCTTTGGCGACGTGGCGCGCTTGAAAGTTGAGTACAGGGATGCACCGCAAGGCGCTCCGGCGGCGATGATCGCCAAGTTTCCTTCGCTTGACGCGGGTGCGGTGACAATCGGCAAGGAGCGCGGTTACTACGAGCGCGAGGTGATCTTTTATCGCGACTTCGCTCCCAGCTGCGGGCTCCGGGTTCCGCTGTGCTATGGGGCGGAATACGATGCCGAGGGCGGCGGCAACGTCTTGCTGCTGGAGGATTTGTCAAAGCACCGAGCCGGTTCTTACTTGGATCGATCCTGGCCTAAGGACGCACGCGGAATGATGGGCCAGTTGGGTACGTTTCACGCCAGCTGGTGGGGTCGGGACGCGGACCTGGACTTTCCCTGGCTTCCGTCAACCAATGCCGGGGCGGAGCGGTTTCAGACGGCGTTTGCCAGCGCCTGGCCGATTATGGTGGATTGGGTTGGAGGCGGGATCCTGCCCGAGGCTTTGGAAGCGGGCGACGCGGTCGTAGGGCGGGTTGCAGAAATCAAGACGCGGCTGGCGCAGCCGCCCTCAGTGTTCCTCCATGCCGACCTGCGCAATGAGAACCTGTTCTTTCTCGACGATGACCCGGCCGGCGTGGCAGTGCTGGATTGGCAGCATTGCCGGCGGGGCCGTGCGGCGTGCGATGTTGCTTCTTACCTGTTCGGTGCCGGGCATCGCCTGACGGCGGAGGAAGAAATTGGGCTGGTGGAGCAATATTTTGGCGCCCTCACCGGAGCCGGCGTGAAGGATTACGCTTGGGATGACTGCTGGCGTGACTATCGCTTGTCGATGGTGGACCGGTTTGTCACGGTTGGCTCCACTTTTGCGACGGTCGAGCCGGGCACGGAAAACGGTCAAAAAGCCGTACGTTACCTGTCTGAGTGCACAATGCCGGTATTCTTGCGCCACGCGCGGGTCTTGGAAAGCCTTTAGAGTCAGCCATTTTGGAGGAGACAGTATGGAAAAAGATCGCCGCCACTACCCGGACATCGCCCCTACGGGCGCGGCCCACGTTCGTGCCGTGCGCCTCGGCGACGTGCTGCAGTTCTTCTCCGGCACAACCGCGCTGGGAACACCGGCGCAAGGTGGCAGCCTGGTGGAACAATCTCGTGCCGTCCTGACGAAAATCCAGCGCATGGTTGAGCGCGACGGCCTGTCGATGTCGGACATCGTCAAACTGACGATGTTTGTGACCAAAATTGAGGAGTACCGCGAGAACGAGCCGGAGATCGACGCGGTTTTCACCGAGTTCTTCAAGGGCGATTATCCGGCCAATACGCTGATCGGTATTTCAAAGTTGGCGCACGAAGGGCTGGATATAGAGATCGAGACGATCGTCGGGCTGTAAGCGGGCGCGGCCGCTATTCGTCTTTGTCCGCATCTGGTGCTGGGGTGGCCGCAATCTCGGGTGGGCTCTGGCGCGGAAAGAGTGCCGGCCGGACAATTCCGAACCAGGAAGCGATGACGATATAGATTGCGCCGGCGCCGGCGAATGCGGTACGCAGGTCTAGAACGTCGCCCACGAGACCGATGGGCAGCGCCGCGACCGCGGCGACACCGCCGGCCAGGAACCAGAGGCTAACCACTCTGCCAAGGTAACGAGAAGGCACGAGGACCTGAAACAGGGCGTTGGAGGCGATCACCTGAACCGTGTTTGCCGTGCCGTTGGCCAGTGCGATTACATACATCAGCGGCGTCCAGGGATTAACGGCAAAGAGGATGAGAGTCAGACCGAAGCCCATGGTGCCGCCGAGAAAGTGCACGGCTTTGCTCTCAACGTTGAAGAAGCTCATAGCGGCACCGCCAAGTAGCGATCCGACGCCAGTGCAAGCTATGAAGATCCCGGTCTCACCGGCTCCGAAACTGAGCCCGTCTCGTGCGAAGCCGGCCCCCAGCTGGACAAAAGTGAGGCCAAACGCGCCAAAGGCCAACGTTAGGCCCACGACGAGTGAGATCACGGGTGTTGAGCGCGCGTAGTCGATACCCTCGATTACATCTTTCACCGGTGAGAAATGGCGGCCAGAAGCTTCCTGGCGCAGGCCCCGAATCAAGAGCAGGGGCAGAATGCCGAGGACAAGGCAAGCGGTGCCGGCCAGAAAGGCGGCGCCGATATGGACCCATTGAATCAGAAAACCGGCCAAGAGCGGCCATAACATACGCGAACCAAGTTGCTGTATTGAATTTAGGGAGACCGCGTTGGTCAGCTCATCTTTAGCGACCAAGGCAGAAATCATGGCCTGGCGTGCGGGCGCCATCGTCGCCTGGGTAACCCCGGCCATCAGCGAGAAGGCATAAACGTGCCAGAGCTGGACCTGATCGGCGAGGGTCAGGAACGCCAGCGACAGCATGGCCAACATGCTGAGGAGTTGGCTGCCGATGATCAACGACCGCCGGTCATAGCGATCGGCGAGGACGCCGCCAAACAGCGATATGACGGTCATCGGAGCGCCCTGGAAGAAAACCACGAGACCGAGCTGGCCAGCCGACCCGGTGAGGTCGAGGACTAGCCAGAGGATGGTGAACTGCTGCATGGTCTGGGCCCCGACCGTGCCGATACCACTAATCCAGTACCAGCGGTAGTTGGGCTGGCGCAGCGCACGAACCGCCTGCCGCAGGCCGGGGCCGCGCCGCGGCTGGGCCGGAGCAGTTTTAGACTCCACTCAGATGCTCGAGAGATATGTGCAAAGGACTCATGGGTTTAGATTTAGGTGCCGAGTTCACTAATACAGACGCTAGTGTCGCACTAGGGAGCCATCAAAGGCCATTCGGTCCGGTGTAACTGGTCTTCAACGGTAATCAAGCGAAAGGGCGCTATAATTGGCACCATCGTGTCGTTGTGCTACACCACGTTTGGGAGTGGAGCGCTCGCTAGCGTTTGCAACCGCCTTTAGCAGAGATCTTTCAAGATGACGCGTAACGGCTTGTTTCACGCGGGTTACAATCGCCGAGAGCGAGCCTAGTTAAAAAGTGTAACCCCCATCAGTAAGAATCTTTCAAGTGAGAAATCAGAGATGACAACCGAACTGCGAACCGCTGAAGACTACCTCGGACTGGTCGACAGCGGCCGGCAGCTGGGCGGCGCTAAAGGCCAGTCATTCGTCTCCGGAAGGTATGCTCTGAGGTAGCGCTCGCGACGGCTGCTGGAGTCGCGGAGAGTCCGAGCGAAGAGGTTCGACCAAGTTTAGGAGGTGCGCCGTGCCGATACTCCTTGATCACACGATTGTCCCATCGCACGACAAAGCAGCCGGTGCGCGGCTGCTCGGCGAACTACTCGAAAGGCAATGGCTTCCCGCGGAAGGCGAGTTCGCACCCGTCTATGTCGACGATTCTCTGACTTTTGACTTCCAGGACCGTGACGAATTTTCCTGGAATCACTACTGCTTCCAGGTTAGCGACGACGATTTCGACGCGATCTTCAGCAGGATCAAAGAAAAGGGCATCGGTTACCGCAGCAGTCCCAGGGGGCCGACTGACTCGACAGTTCGGACCCGCGGTGGCGGCAAGAACATCTACTGGACCTGTCCTGACAGCCACATCTGGGAAATTCTTACCGTCAGCTACGCTCGGATGGCCGCAGCAGAGCCTTCGAAAGGTTCGTCCGGATAAATTCGATCACTCCCTTGTTAATCCAGCCCGGCGGTGGGCACATAATCAATCTGGGCTCGCACGCGGCGACCAGCGACGATGCCAACGCCTTTGCTTACGGCGTTATCCGTGGCGGGGTGGTCCGGATGACGAGCAAGATGGCCGCTGACCTGCGGCGCCACAATATCGCGGTGAATTCGTATGGGCCCGAGTTCACGTTGACGGAGCGTGTGATGGAGGTCGTTGGGAAGGATAATCCGAGGCTGCAAGAAGCCCACGATCCTATGGAGTCGGTCCCTCATGTCGCCTGGATCGCCAAGCAGCAGCCGGAAGCGTTCACGGGCAACGTCGTCTACCTCGAGGATTGGCAAAAGACCTGGGGTCCAGGCGTTCCGACTTTGAAGGACTAGCGCTACGCGCTAGGGCGGCTGCGCCAGACCGCCTGCTTGGTTAAGGCGTTGGAAAATGAGAGGGGTCACTTGTGACCCCTCTCATTTCTCGGCTTTTGTGCAGCCCGGTTTCGGCGGGCTGCTTTGAAGGTGTTGCTAGCCTCAGGCAGGCGCAGCGGCTTTTTCGCCAATTTCGGACCGCAAGGTCGCGAGGTCGGTGTACTTCTCCGGAATCAGCTTGGGGAAGCCGCCGGCCGGCTCCGCTACAAAGTTGGAGTTGATGGCGCGGCGGCGTGAAACGCCGGCCCACTCCGCCGTCTCCCAACTGACCTTGCCATCGCGGAAGAACTCCAGGAAGACCTGGTTGAACATCTCCGGCTGGTCGGTCTGACCCTGGTGGCCGCAGTGGTCGGGGTAGAAGAACTGGACGTTGGGGACAACGTCTTCCTGGTTGAAGCCGTTTTCAACTGGACTGAGCACATCGGCGAGACCGTACATGTAGATCATCGGGATGTTCAGCCTCTGAAGCCGGCCATTTGTTGAGAGGTTGGCGGTCAGGTTCTCGTCCACGTTCTGCCCTGGGGCCGGAATCGCTGGATGCCCGTGGGCTTCGCGACCGGCGCGCTGGCGATGGGCCGCCTTGACTCGCATGGTGACCAGTTCCGGCCAAATTGCGCCAGCCTTGTAGATGATTCCCTCCATGAGGACACGCATGGAGTCTTCGGTTCCGTCGAAGCCGGGTCCGACGTAGCCGGGGTTGGGCGTGAACTTGCCTTCCGAAGGCGCTACGCGCGCCTTGTCGTGGACGTCGCCAAGACCGCCGGCGATGAAAGCCACGCCGAGGATTCGGTGCGGGTAGGCCATGGTAGTGTTAACGGCCGTAGCGCAACCCATGGAGTTGCCGCTGATAAAGAACTTGTCGATGCACAGCGCGTCGGCAAACATCTTTATGAAGTCGGCGTGGTCCTTGGGGGTGCGGCGGACGTACTCTTCGCTGCTGGTGTCAGCCCAGCCGAAGCCTGGCATGTCTGGGGCGTAGACCCGGAAACCGTTGGCGCCCAAGAATGGCGCCGTGAAGCGGAAGCCCGCCGTGCCGGAGGAACCTTCGATTCCGCCGTGGCAGAGAATGACCGCCGGCCCGGTGTCACCGGCCTGCACGTAATGCGCTTTGGACCCGTTCGCAAGACGCACCCACTGGCTGGATAGGCCCGGTATGTGGATGATATCTTCGTCGGTGAGGCCGCGACTGGCCTTGTCCTGGATTAGTTCCTTTCCCATTTGCTAATCTCCCTTCCTGATTAGAACGCGATGAATGGCCACGCGCCGCTTACAATAAGTCCTAACGCACAATCTGTCTATTACTTACGATCTGCTCAGCTTCAGATCGTTGCTCTAGCGCCCCTGCTGGCTTTTGCCGCGGCTAGCGCCGTTCGCGGGGTGGATAGCCCATTTTTTCGAAAGACTCGAAAGACAGATGGTAGTGCTGGTTCAGGCCCCAGCTGAACACCTTTGTCGGCGTCACCTCTATTCGATACTGAAAACTATCGTCCGGGTTGGTTGGATCTTCAACCGCGACACATTCACCGCGAACTTTAACGCCCTTGCTGCCCTCCGGGTCGCGGGTGTCCCAAACAACAGCTACCCAGGGATTCTTCTGGGCTTGACTGAATTTGTAGGAACGCTTCATTTTTTGATATACCGGCAATGGCCATGGGCCTTTCCGGGAGCGTCGGCAACGTCCTTTCGCTTAAGAGCGCTTCATTTCCCATCCAGGAATGACGATGCCATCGACGATGTTGGCCCGGCCGGGAACGACGTGAGGATGGCCGTCGGGAGTCGAGGTGGCAATCCGGGCGAAACGGCCGCCCAGCTGCGTGCCATGGAAATCTTCACCCCGTCGCCAGTCTTGCTAACTACTTTTAGTAACCAGTTCTTGCAGAAGCGGCTTCAGGCCTACGAGGTTACCCAGGTTTCGCCGGTCTACGAGCCGCCGATGTGGGTTAAGGACGACTAGGCGACCGATCCCGAACAGGGCGACAAAAACGAGCAGGCCCGTGCGACCATGGTACGGGCCGCTGTGTATGTGGCGCGAATCTGGCGGATTTTCGTTGACAAAGCTTTCCTGGAGGGCATAGCCTTCTCGCCAGATTGGAGCTTTTGCAGACTAGCGCTTGACTGTGGAGAGCCTAACTTGAACGGAATGCACGATGTTGGCGGCATGCACGGCTTTGGCAAGGTCCTGCCGGAGGAAGACGAGCCGGTCTTCCACGAGGCCTGGGAAGGCCGGACCTACGTGATGCTGCGGGGGCTAAATGGCAAATTCCCGGCGAAAGTGCCGGGTTTGGCGCGCGACATTATTGAAAATATCGAGCCGCAGCGCTACCTGACGATTAACTACTACGAACGCTTTTTGGAGGTGCTGGAGAAACGCGCGCTGGCGGAGGGAATCATCAGCGAAGCCGAACTCGAGGATCGCATGAAGCTGATCGAGGACGGCGGCGATCCGGTGCCGCGCAGCGACGATAAGGAGGCCGCGGCTGAAGCCTTGGCAGCATTGAAGACGAATCAGCTGCGACCGGCGGCGTCAGGAGCGCCGGCCTTGTTCGCTTCTGGCGACGCGGTTGTGGCTCTCAATCTCAACTGGCCGGGCCATAACCGGCTGCCGCGCTACATTCGCGGCAAACGCGGCTGGATCGAGCGGGTCAATGGCCGGTATCAAATCGAAGATGCTCATGCTGACGCGTTGGGCCCGAACCCACAGACGGTCTACACGGTTGGGTTCGAAGGCGCCGAGGTTTGGGGGCCGGAGTGCGAGGGTAATTTGAAGGTTTACATGGAGTTGTGGGAAGGGTACCTAGAGCCGGCGCCGGCAAATTAACGAAAGGCGACAAAAAATGAGTTCCGAACACCATCGCCCTGAGCCCGAATCGTCGGCGGCGTTGAGGACCAAAGCGTTGGAATCGTTGCTGGTCGAAAAGGGCATTGTCAAATCCGATGCAATAGACGTGCTGGTGCAGGCATACGAAGAGGACATTGGCCCGCGCAACGGGGCGGCCGTGGTGGCTCACGCCTGGCTAAACCCGGAGTATAAGGCGCGGTTGTTGGAAAATAGCGCCGAGGCGGTCAACGAATTGGGTTTTGTCAGCGGCCAGGGCGCTGAACTGGCAGTGGTGGAAAATACCGCCGCTGTGCAGAACATGATCGTCTGCACGCTGTGCTCCTGCTACCCGGCCGGGCTGCTAGGCTTGCCGCCGAAGTGGTACAAGGACTTTGCCTACCGCTCACGAGCCGTGATTGAGCCGCGCGCGGTTTTGGATGAATTCGGCCTCGAACTGCCCAAGGAGACTGAAGTGCGCGTTTGGGATAGCACGGCGGAGCTGCGCTACATGGTTCTGCCAGAACGGCCCAGCGGCACCGAGGGATTTAGCGAAGAAGAGCTGGCGGAGCTTGTCAGCCGCGACTCGATGATCGGTGTGGCGAAGGTGGAAGCGCCGCAGGCGGCGGGTTCCTGATGGCAGCCGAGGCAGATCCGGAAGTCGCCCAAATGGAGGGCGTTGAGGCATTGCCGCGAAAGAATGGCGAGTTGACCTTTGACGCACTCTGGGAGGGCCGCGTTTTTGGCATGGCGGTGGGCCTCAACGGCGGGGGCGTCTTTAGGTGGCGGGAATTTCGCGACGAGTTGGTCGATGAGATCAGCGCAGCCGACGCAGCCGAGGCCGATTCCACCTACTACGAGCGGTTTTTGGCCGCCTTCGAGAAGCTGGCGCTGAAAAAGGGCCTGGTGACGCTGGACGAGCTGGACACGCGCACTGAAGAGTACGCGAGCGGCGAGCGCGACGACTTCGGGGAGCACGATCACCAGCACTAGGGATACAACGGTCCGTTCCTAGTACCGCCAACGGCCATCGCGGCGGAAGAATCTTTACTGCTGCAGGTGTTCTCGAACTCGGTTGGCGACGTCGGCTTCGTCCACTTCACCGAGTAGCAGGTGGCAGAGGTGCCATTCGGCAACCAGGGTGGTGAGTAAGGTGGTCTCCTGAGCGTCATCGCTTGCCGATGCCTGCAGCGCCATTGCGAGGTCGAATGCTATCCATCCCAGCGGGTCGTAAAGGAAGTCGATATCGAGTTCGGTCCCGAGGATACCGTCCAGGCCAAGCAGTTCGCGAGCATCCTCGTTGCCTGCCAGGGCGGCCAAGCGCGAAATAGTCTGGTCAACGCTGCCGAGCGTGTCCCAGGAGCCGTCGCTCATCGAGAACCGCAGAGGGCTTCTGAAGAGGTTTTCCGAGGTCAACTGATCTCCTCCAGCCGGTCGTCAGTGGCCTTAATCGTGAGGTTGGCGGCGCTCCGTAGGGGCGAATCTAGTCCACAGGTGTTGGCTTGTCAACGAGACAAGCGTTTCGGTGGCGGATCTCAGTGGCTTGCTCAGCAAGACCTGATCTCGACAGGCATGTCCGCGCTGCAAAGACTCCGGTCAAACTTGACCGCTTGGCCAAAATCCGCCAGCGCTTTGTCGCGGTCTCCGAGGAAGAGATGGGCCAGTCCTCTATTCCAATAGGCATAAGCTGCGCCAGGGTCCAAGGCGATCGTCCGGTCGGCATCGGCAATCGATTGGTGGAAATTACGAAGATCTGGGTATGCCGCGCCGCGATTGACATAAGCGTCCTGGTAGTTGGGGTCGAGCTCGATAGCCCTGGCGTACTCGACGATTGCTTACTGGTTGCGATGCCCGCGAGAGCGCGGCTGACCCAGCCTTTTGCTTGCCGGTCTCGTTGACCTTCCTCTCACCGGAGATGGGTCCCGCTGCCAGCTTCGAAAAGCGCCTTCCATCAACCCTGATAGGAAAAGTCCGGTGATAGACATACGCAGGGGATTTCCTTTAGCGTGGGTCCAGCCCTCGCCCCGGCGCGGTGCGAATTAAGGGAGATGCCGGGCAGACATGGCCGAATTACGTGACATAACACTTGAGGATGTCGAATCGCTGGCAGTTGGCGCCTGGGTGCTTGGCACTGGCGGCGGCGGTTCGCCGTATCTGGGTTTGCTCAACATGCGCAAGCTGTACGCCGAGGGCTTTCGGGTGCAGCTAATGTCGCCCGACGACCTTGAGGACGACGACTGGGTGGCCGCCGTGTCCAATATGGGGGCGCCGCTGGTTGGTCAGGAGCGCCTGACCAACAGCCGGACGATCGCCCGCGCCGTCGAACTGATGGAGAGCCACGCCGGCATCCACTTTCGCGGCATCATGGCGTTGGAGATCGGCGGCGGCAATTCGATTCAGCCAATGATGGCGGCGGCTCACCTTGGCCGGCCGCTGATCGATGCCGACATGATGGGTCGTGCCTATCCCGAAGCGCAGATGACCTCGGTCGCGGTTGGCGATCTGCGGCCCTGGCCGCTGGCCACGGTCGACGTTCGGGGTCTGGAAGCGGTGGTTGACAAAGTGCCGACCTGGAAGTGGATGGAGCGGGTCAGCCGCAAGATCTGCGTCGAATATGGGTCGATAGCCTCGACCTGCAAGTCGCCGCGCACCGGCGCAGAAATTAAGCAATGGGGCATCCTCGGCACGACAACCAAGGCGATGGCGATCGGCGCGGCGGTGCGCGAGGCGCAGCGGCTGCACTCGGACCCCGTGGACGCGATCCTGAAGGTTGAGCCCGGCAAAGTGCTGTTCAAGGGCAAGGTGGTTGATGTCGAGCGCAAGACCACCGAGGGCTTTCTGCGCGGCCGGGCGCGCTTTGACGGCATCGACGATTGGCGCGGGTCGGTCCTGGAGCTGGCGTTTCAAAACGAATGGCTGGTCGCCTGGTTAGACGAGGAGCCGATCGCCATGTCACCGGATTTGATCTGCGCCCTCGACAGCGATTCCGGCGAGGCGATCGGCAGCGAGACGATCCGCTACGGCCAGCGTGCGACGGTTATCGCTCTGCCGCCGCCGCCGGTATTTCTAACTCCGAAGGGTCTGGAGCACGTCGGACCGCGCGCGGTGGGCTACGACATCGAATACAAGAGCGTGTTTCCGTGAGCCGGGGATCGAGTCTTTTATGAGTCGCATCGGGGTCGATGTCGGTGGCACCAATACTGATGCGGTGCTGATTGATGGCGGCGAGGTGCTGCGCTCGGTAAAGGTGCCGACCAGCGAAGATGTGACCAGCGGAATTTTCGGCTCGCTGGCCGGCGTGGCCGAAGGCGGAGCGCTGCAGGGGCAGCGAATCGACGCGGTGATGATCGGCACGACCCATTTCGTCAATGCGGTGCTGCAGCGTCGCAGCCTTTCGAAGGTGGCGGCGCTGCGCGCCTGTTTGCCGGCCTCGGAATCGCTGGAGCCGTTCTGTGACTGGCCGTCCGACCTGGCCGAGGTCGTAAATGGTGGCGTCTGGATGGTCGAGGGCGGCCATGAGTTCGATGGACGTCCGTTCATGCCGCTTGACACCGACGCGGTGCGGCGGGCCGCGATTGAGATGCGGGCCAAGGGCCTGCGGGCCGTGGCCATCTCGGCTACGTTTTCGCCGTTGGATAATAGCCACGAGAGACAGGCGGCCGAAATCGTGGCGCAAGAAGTGCCGGATGCCGAGATTACCTGTTCCTGCGATCTGGGGCGCATCGGCGTTCTGGAACGGGAAAACGCGGCGCTGCTAAACGCCGCACTCGCCGACCTGTCGCGGGATACGATCGCTGCTTTTGAGAAAGCGATTGCCGATTCGGGCATCGTGGCGCCGCTGTTCATTACCCAAAACGACGGCACGGTGGCGGAGGCAGCACAGGCTCAGCTGCTGCCGGTGCTTAGCTTCGCCTCTGGGGCCACCAATTCGATGCGGGGCGGCGCCTATCTCTCCGGCCTTGACGACGCGATGGTGATCGATGTTGGCGGCACCAGTACAGATGTCGGCCAGCTGCAGAATGGATTTCCGCGCGAGGCCAATTCGGTGGTGCATGTCGGCGGCGTGCGCACTTTGTTTCGGATGCCGGATTTGATGTCGATTGGCCTGGGCGGTGGCAGCCACGTGGAGCTGGATCCGCTGAAGGTTGGGCCGGTCTCGGTCGGTTATCGTCTGTTACAGGAAGCCCTGGTGTTTGGTGGCGCCCAGCTCACGGCGACCGACGCCGCGGTTGCCGCCGGCCGCCTGGAGCTTGGCGACGCTGGCAGGGTGGAACATCTCGATTCGGCGTCAAGCCAACGGGTTTTGGCCGAGGCCCAACGGATGGTCGAAGCGACCGTAGACCGGATGAAGACCGAGGCCGGTGATATAGAGCTTGTCGCGGTCGGTGGTGGCGCGTTTCTGGTGCCGGATAGTCTAGAAGGCGTTTCGCGGGTGATACGTGTGCCGCATGGTGACTGCGCCAACGCGGTCGGCGCCGCTATCGCCCAGGTATCGGGTGAGACCGACCAGATCTTTAAAGACATGTCGCGCGTGGATGCAATCGCCGCCGCGGCACAACTGGCCGAAGACCGGGCGGTGGAAGCGGGGGCCGACCGCGCGACGCTAAAGACGATCGAGACCGAAGACATTCCGCTCGCCTACCTGCCCGGTAACTCGCTGCGGGTGCGGGTGCGCGTAGTTGGCGATGTGGCCGCGGCCGCAGAATCCTGAGCTGCGCAAAGGCGGTATCGGCCGGGCTTAGTCTCAAGACCTGGTTTCAGGGAGGCGGAAATGCTCGAGACGCCTGGGTTCCATCACCTTCACCTGAACTCCGTCGATCCCCTGGCGGCGATCGAGTTCTATACAAAGCGCTTTGCGACGACATCGAGAACGGCCTGGGCAGGCAGGCCGGCCCTCTTGTCGCCGAATAACGTTCTGCTGCTATTCGACAGGGTCGATACGCCGCCGGCGACCTCGCCCCAGACCGCTTTCTGGCACTTCGGCTGGTATGTGCGGGACACGCACGCGGCGCTGGAAAGATTCAAAGGTCAGCGGGACGTCGCGCTGCTGCCGCTCTTTACCGGCGATAAATCGGCCAGTGTTTACGTGAGCAGCGACACCTGGCCGGGGGCCGGCGGCGTGCTGGGCAGGACGCTGGCGCAAATCGCCGAGGCAAAAGCCACAGGCGTCGAGCCAATCCGGCGCGGCGGCTTCGGCTACTTCCAGGGTCCGGACGATGCGATCGTCGAGTACATCGGCAACCAACCGGCGGAGCGCTTCAACCATGTTCACCTCTTTCAGGAGGATCCGCTTTGCGCCCAGCTCTGGTACCAACAGCACCTCAACGCTCCACTGTTTCGGGGTCGTGGCATCTCGGTCACGGAAGACACCTGCCAGGTGCCGCGCGGGCCGGACCGCACCTTTCCGTCCCTGGAGCCGGAGGGCATGTATCGCACGCCTTCAGCCGCGGTTGAGTTCGGCGATGTCGCCTTCATGTGGTATATGCGACAGGGCTCGGAGCCCATGGCTGGAACGCGGGGGCACGTGTCGGATCACGTTGGTTTGAGCGTCGCTGACCTTGACGCCTGGTTGATAAAGCTGCGAGGCGAGGGCGTCAGGATACTCGAAGAACCCTACCAGCTTGGCGATACTCGCGCCGTGACGATCGAGGGCCCGAGTCTCGAGGCGATCGAGCTGGTCGAGGTTAGGGACGACCGGTAGGAGCATCCAGCAATATCCCCGGCAGATAAGGCCGCTGTATCAAGAGCGGGCTATCGATTGTCGTTGGTTTTCGCTAACGCTAAAGCTTCGTGCAGGCCTGGTTCATAGCCAGAGCCCTGGAGAGACTAGTGGAAGCTAGAAAGCAAATGCAGGAACGGAGAGCACAATTGCCAGAGGACGAAATCAGCCTGTTTGAGGCGACCCATACGCAGAGGGCCATCCGCAGCTTTCGCCCGGATCCGATTCCGCGCGAGCAGATCGTCAAGATGATCGAGACAGCAACCAAAGCGCCGAGCGGCAGCAACACGCAGCCCTGGGCGTTTATCGTCTTGCAGGACCGTGGCAAGGTGGCGGAGCTGGCCAAGTTCACCCGCCCGGGGTTCCAGGCGATGCTCGATCAGGCCGCCGCCGGGGTTCAACCCGGTGCGACGGGGCCTTTGCCGAGCCTGGATGAGATGGTTGAAGGCTTCGGGCGGATTCCGCTAATTGTTGTCGTTTGCATGGTAAATCCGCCGGGTGAGACTGGACGGGGCGATTGTGCCTCAATTTATCCTGCGATCCAAAATCTGCTGCTGGCGGCCCGGGCGCTGGGCATCGGTGCCACGCTCACGGACGGCTGGACCTACGATTCTGACGCGGAAACCTGGGCGGTCCGGAAACTGCTGAACATCCCGGAGCATGTTGAACCGATCGCATTTATTCCGATGGGCTACCCAGACAAAGAACGCTATGGCAAGACAACGCGGCGGCCTTGGGCCGAGGTTACCCATTGGGACGGATGGGAAGGCGAGAAGGAAAACTCCGCTCGACCTCCGAACCAGACGACCGGGGTACCGAGCTGGCCGCGGGCGTGAGACCGCCTGCGGCGGGCAACTGCTGGTGCTAGCCGGGACGCCGCGCCATGAGGACCATGCGCTCGGATGTTGCGCTGAAGGGACTGCCATCGTAGTCACCGGAGACTGAGACGTGTTCGAGGCCGACTTCACGAAGGTTGCCGATGAACTCCGCCAGAGTGTATTGGCGAATGATGTGACTGCCGAGGTCGCGCGTTTTCCCGTCTGGACTAACCACCGAGAAGGTAACCCGATTGCGGCCAGTTTCAGGGTCGAATTCGCTGTTCCAGTGGACGACGCTTCCGTCCGCGTTTTGATGCGACTGTCTGCTTGCATGACCGCGCAAGCTCCACTCCTGGTTTGGCAAGTCAAATAGCAGGCGGCCTGAGGGCTTAAGCGCCCGACGGATCGCCTTGAGCACTCTGAGATCTTCCTCATCCGATTCAAGGTAGCCGAAGGAGCTGAACATGCTAATCACGGCATCAAACCGGTCCGAAAAAGGAATCTCGCGCATGTCCGCCTGTATGGTCTCAATTTCGACGCCAGCCGCGGATGCCGCGTTCTGGGCCGCAGCCAGGTAGTCGGTGTTGAGGTCAAGGCCCGTGACATTGAGGCCCTTCTTTGCCAGTGCGACCGCGTGACGGCCCTGGCCGCAACAGAGATCGAGAACAGTTTCACCGGGCTGCAAATCGAGCGCTTGCCTGACAAATCGGATTTGCTTCTTCGTGTGCTTGGCTCTCAACCGAAATGCATAGAGCTCCTGATAGTCGGAGGTGAAAAAGGATTTGTCCCAGGGGGTGACGCTATCTGTCATGGATTGCTCCCTTTTGTGCCGGCGGAGTGTAGCAGACGGATCGGTCCCTGGCTTTTCGCTGTCTGTGAAGAAACCTGGCAAAGCGGGGTAACTCTAGACCAAGAAAGCAAACAGCGCTAGCCGATTGTACTCGTCCAGTAGATGCCGGACACTTACCTCCTCTCGGTGAATGCTAGCAGCCACTCTTGCGGCGTCAGATGGCCAAGGGCCTGATGGGGCCGGTAAGTGTTGTAACGCTGCTCCTGTTGGAGCAGCTGGGTTCTCAGTTGGCTGAGCGAGTCGGGTGGGTCAACCAACTGGTAAAGCTCCTCTTTGTGGGTGCGCTGGGCTCGTTCCAGGCAGCCGTTGAGCTTGGGGGAGCGTGGTGGCAGCACAAAAAGCCGCAGCCCCTTCTGCTCACAGGCGGCCTCAAACTCGGCCCTGAACTCAGAGCCACCGTCCACCTGGATCGCCTTCACCGGACCCGGCATACGCTCGATGACCGTATCGAGGAAGTCGCGCGCCGTGCCGGCGGTAGCGCGGCCGTAGACACCCAAGACGTCCCAGCGGCTGACAATATCACGCGCCGAGAAGTGCTTGTAGGCATGGGTAATACCGGTCCAGCGCACGTCGGCGCTGTCCACCTGAACCAGATCTCCCGGCGCCTTGACGACGTAGTCTTTGGGCTTACGCACGGCATAGGGCCGCACCTGAGGCCGAGAGACGATGCAAGGGTCCTTCAGACTCGCAGGCCCCAGTTTGCCTTGGCGTCTGAGCCGGCTGAGGATGCGGCCCACCATCGAGACCGAGATAGTGACCCCTTGGCGTCTGAGGATCGGCTGTAGCTTGTCTTTGCCCCAGACGGGATTGTCTTGGCGCAGGCGTAGCACCGCTGCTTCGAACTCTAGGCTCCAAGTCGGCTTGCGGACCTGGTGTGGCCTATGGCTGCGGTCTTGCAGACCCCGCGGACCCTGGAGCCGGTAGCACTCTAGCCACTGGTAAAGGGTTGAGCGGCTGCGTCCAAAGCGTCTTGCCGTCAGACTCACCTTCTCGCCGTGATCCTTGTGCCACTCAACAGCCCTGAGGCGCGCCTTCGCCTCACGTGATAGTCGTGGCTCCTCCCTGCCTTCCTGCGCTCCCTCTGGGAGGAGACGAGCCAGGGTTGGACCGCCTGGGATGATCGACCCGTACGTCTGCATTGGGACTCCGTATCGTCCCCGCCTTCTCATCATTGTCGTGTACGGCATCTTTCTGAACGAGATCAGCCGAACACAACGAGACACTGGTTCGGACGCAGACCTAATGCACGGACGCCTGGGGGAATATTTGGCCGGATGGATTGCTGACCGAATGTGCTCGGAAATGTTTCGGGTCGGGCGAAATCGGCTAGGCCCGATCTGTGGCGTACTGCTTTTTTGTCTTGAGCA
This sequence comes from Dehalococcoidia bacterium, assembly GCA_965219205.1. Taxonomy (GTDB): domain Bacteria; phylum Chloroflexota; class Dehalococcoidia; order DSTF01; family WHTK01; genus WHTK01. The sequence continues at coordinate 433,683 of CBDCMQ010000009.1, read as the reverse complement.
CCGCCAACCCGGCTATAATGGCGTTGTTATGCCTATTTATGAATACACCTGCGACGCCTGCAAAGCCCCGAACAGCGTTTTTGTGCGCTCGATAAACTCTGAAGTAAGCCCGAAGTGCGAGAAGTGCGGCAGCACTGATCTGACTCGCGCGATATCCACGTTCGCCTTCCACGGTGGCGGCTCTGACGCCGGTGACGGCGATATGGCCGCCATGATGGAACAGATGGGTGGCATGGGAGGAATGGGCGGTATGGGTGGCATGGGCGACCTCGGGATGGACGACCTCTAAAGGACATTCCAGCCGCCACAGTAGCTGCCCAGAGTTGCTGAATCCTGCTTCGAGTGCTGCGCCGCCGAATTTCCAGTCGAGACTCATCTGACGACCGCCGGAACGAGTAGGACACTGATGGCGGGCCTGCCAGGGTCTTCGAGCTAACTCCGCTCGATGAGATTCATTCTTTTCATTCTGTGTGTATTATTTTGTTGCCGGCTCGACCGTTCCGCAGCAGGTCTTAACAGCACCGGAGGCCAAAAACTATAACTCTGATCTGCGGAGTTTTCTGTCCTTCCAACCCGGGGTCGTGCATCCTGACGATCTAAGAATCATGCTGTCGGCGTCTGGTCATCATGGACGCGACTGTTCGACCTCGTATCTGGACGCCAGGCCGGCGTTGCCATTGGCTGCGCGTATAAGGCGACGTTTTCCCCCAGGACGCAGGCACCACGCTGCCGTGGCAGGCACGATTTGGCCGTCTCGTGGATCTCTGTGCTCGATCTGGAATTGATACCAGCAATGCAAAACGAACAACAGCCAAACTTCTTTCCGGGCGCGCTTGTCGCTTTTCTTGTATCTGTGGGCCAGCTCCCGCTGCCAAGTATCTGTGCCATCTGCCGCGCTCAAACACAACGTTGGCGCCGCCACCAGTTGGAAACCGGAACTCCGCCAATCAATCGTCCAAGGAAGGGCCTGCCCCGTTCGAGGATCTGCGCCGGGGCTGAAGAGTGTCTGTCGCTCCAAGTGGAGACCAAGGCTTACCGATCGAGATTCCACACGCTTTGGTTGGCTGACAAGGAAGTGGCGCTTACAGTGAGCGCATAGAAACCGGTTCGCTTTGAGATCTGAGGAAGCCTTGCGTTGAGCAAACCGGATCTGAGCCACCCATCAGACACGCCGGCTTCGGCAATCTTGCGTTTCCTGGTTGAGGTCATCGCCTGGATTGCGGGGCCCTGGGCGGCGGCAGAGGTTCACATTCTGTTGGCGATCCCAGTTTTGATCGTGCTTCTGGCCTTACTGTCGGTGTTCTCGACACCAGGCGACAAGCGCCAGGTGGTCGTTGCCACGCCAGGGCCGATTCGATTGGCCATCGAAGTGCTGCTTTTCGCGGTTGCTGGCGCCGCGCCCTGGGCGGTTTGGCCGTCCGCGGTGTCAGGACCAACCACGGTGATTGTTGTCGCCGCGGTGGTGTTCGGACTGCCGAGGAGCCTATGGCATTTGCGGGGTGGGCCGGTTAAAGCTTAGTGATGTATCGAGACGAAAAATCAGTTGCGTCCGTCGCGGCGGTGAAGTTAGAGAGGGGTTGCCGTGAAACAAATGTCTACGACGATTGAAATTTCAGCGCCTCCGGCGGAGGTCTGGAAGATCCTGACGGACTTTCCGGCCTTGCCCGAATGGAACCCCTTTATGCGTTCGGGTGAGGGGGAGATAGTGGTCGGTGAGCGTCTCAAGATTTATCTAAAACCGCCGAAGGGCATGGGGATGACTATTAGGCCGATCGTGCTCAAGGCCGACGAGGACAGTGAGTTTCGTTGGCTCGGACATCTTGGTGTGTCTGGGCTTTTTGACGGCGAGCACTACTTCACTATTGAGGCGCTGGGTGGCGAAAAAGTCCGGTTCACCCAGGGTGAAGTCTTTACGGGCGTATTGGTGCCGCTGATGAGTGTTTGGGGTCTTTTCAAGAACACGATGGCCGGATTCGAGGGGATGAATAGCGCCTTGAAGGAGCGCGCCGAGAACTCCAGCTAGGAGACGGTTCGACTTTGAAAGTCACCAGAGGCTTCGCCACTAGGGCGGCTCTGATTTTGAAAGTCACTAGCCAAACGGCTAGGGCGGCTCCGCCAGGCGTTTGGGGTTCGGGATCGGTTCGGCTGAGTTCTAAGAAATTAGCCCGCGGCTAAGGGGCGTTGAAAAGTGAGGTCTGGGTGTACTCAAGACCTCACTTTAGTCGCTTCTGCCGAGCCGGAATTCAGGCCCAGTCGCTCTGAAGGAAGTTGAGCACGTGCGAGGCGTACTCTTCCGGGCGCTCGAACGGTACCCAGTGGCCCGTGTCGCGTAGTACAACCATGCGTGATTTCGGCATCAGATTGAGCGCATTGATCGCGATCTCGAAGGTGCAGGTGCGATCGTTGCGGCCCCAGATGATCAGGGTCGGCGCCGAGACGTTCATCATGTCGCGGCTGTGATCGAACGGCGAACTGGTCGATTTAGCGCGCGCCTCGATCAGGTCGGGTCGGCCGGTGTGGGCGTCGAGCAGGTACCGACAGAGATCGTCGGTGATCAGCGACTTGTCGACGATGTGCAGCTCCATGTACTCGCGGAAGTTCTCCAGGGTTGGGTTGCGGCCGGCTTTGCCGGCGGCGCGGATCCCTTCTTCGGAGTAGTTGGAGATCAGGTACTCGTTCGGGTAGCCACCGCTGGTGCCGATGTGACCGGCGCCCCAGACCAGTTTGTTGAGCCGATCCGGGTAGTGGTAGGCGAATGCCATCGAGGTTTGGCCGCCCTGCGAGTTGCCGACGACGTGGGCCTTGTCGATGCCAAGCGCGTCCAGCAAGGCCAGGCCGGTTCGGGCCTGCAGGTTGTGTACCGGCTCCTCATAGACGATCGGGCCGGTTTTGGCGAAGTTTGGCAGGTCCATGGCGATGCAGCGGAAGTGTTGCGACAAGATTGGCAGCACCTTGGACCAGGTGATCCAGGCCGTGGTGCCGGGCCCGTAGGAGTGGAACATGAGAATCGGTGGGCCCTCGCCCACATCGTGATAGTGGATCGTGGTTCCCATTGCTTCGATTGTCTTGCTGGTGCCTGCTTCGGTTAGTGCTCCTGCCATTTTTATCCCCTTCCTGATGGACTGACCGCGTTGTTACAGCGATAGGGCCAGTTAGCAACTCAAACCAGACGTTCTGGCGGAGCCGCGTTGAAGGAAACTAGCGCTTCGCTCTAGGGCGGCTTCGCCGCGGCGTCAGGGTTTATTGGCCGAGTGCATGGGGCGAAGCCCTAGCCCTTCAAATCAAGTCGCGAAGAAGTCCAGGACCGCCCGGTCGAACTCTTCGCGTTTTTCTACCTGGGCCCAGTGGCCGCAGTTTTGGAAGATCAGCATGCGGGCGTTTTTCAGGCGCCGCATCATCAGGAGACCGACCTCTAGGGCGCCACCCTTGTCATCGATGCCCCAGATTAGCAGGGTTGGCACGGTGATCTTTTCCAGTTCGAAGTAGAGGTCCTGGCGCGGCTGCTTGGCGCGCAGCTCCGCCTGGCGCAACGCCTCCGGCGTTGCGCTTACTTCGTAGCGTTCCCGGACTACTTCATCGGTTAGCCAGGAGGAGTCGTGCACCAGGCTCTCGACCAGAGTGCGCATCTTCTCCGGCGACGGGCCGCCGCGGTAGTACTTGCCGATGTTGTTGAGACCCTCCAGCGGTTGAGCCTGAATCGCGATCGCCCGGGTGGGCTGGCTGCCGATCATGACCAGGTGTTTGACGCGCTCGGGGGAGTTGATCGCCAGCATGATCACCGACTGACCGCCCATCGAGTTGCCGATAAAGTCGGCGGCATCGATACCCAGCGCATCCATGAAGCCGCCGATCATGCCGGAGATGAAATCGTGCCAGTTCTCGTCGCAGCCGTTAAATTCGGAACGGCCCCAGCCGGGCATGTCGAACAAGAGAACCCGCTTGTTGAGAGCAATGTCCTGGAGGTTGCCGCGGAAGTTACTCCAGCCGCTGGCCCCGGGTCCGCCGCCGTGGACGCAAATGATCGGGTCGCCTGTGCCGATTTCGTTGTAGTGAATTTTGAGGCCATTGACCTCAATAATCTTGCTGCTGTTTTCGTCGGTTACCGAAGTGATTTCCTGAAGAGTTGTCATTGCGCCCTCCCAAAGACTCGAATCGAGTCAGAATCAGTAGTGGCACTAAACGTAGCCGCGAGGCGAGTCACTGTCAAATTGAGATTGAAACGCTCCGGGCGTAAATGATGTTGCCGACTAAGGGTTAGCGCGATAAGACTGCAATTCTCGTCGGCTAGGCCTCAAGGATTACGCGGGCTTTTGTGCCGTCTACGGTGATCTTGGCGCCGTCGTGGATACGGACGGTAGCGGCGGTGGCGCTGACGACGGCGGGGATGCCGTACTCGCGGGCGATGATGGCGCAGTGAGACAGGGTGCCACCACCCTCGGTGACCACGGCGGCAGCCGTGCCAAAGAGTGGCGTCCAGGCCGGCGTTGTGCCGCGCGTGACCAAGATTTCACCCAAGCCAAGCTTGGTGGCTTCGGTCAGCGACATGATCACGCGGGCTGTGCCGGTCACGGCGCCGGGGCTAGCACCGACGCCGCGGATGATCTTGGGTTCCGGCTCGCGCGGCGGGTCAGCGCCGATCGTGACCGGCGGAGCAACGCTGCGCCAGTACTCATAGGAATTCCGCCGTTCGGCGGCCAAGGCTCGCAGGTCCGTCGCTGGCTCGTCGGCGGCGGTCTTGAGGTCGCTAAAAGTGAGGGAGAAGACATCGTCCGGATTGGTGATAACCTTTTGTTCGACCAGACGCCGGCCGAGGGTCAACACCGGCACGCGAATCGCTGTAAAGGCCATGACGGTGGCGTGGTCGCGGCTCTCGCGCACGCCGAGGTAGGGCTCGGCGGTCGCGAGCAATTGCCTGAACTCGGCGATGATTTTGGGGTCACGCAAGCGCTTCTCAAACTCAGCCTGAACCTGTTCGCGGATAGTGATCGCCCGCTGCTGGCCCTGGCGCGGGTCGTTGGCGCCGACGTACTGGAGGACGAGACCGATGGCAATGTTCGGCGCTTCAAACCAGGTTGGCTCGGCCAGTTCACCGAAGCTGCCGTTGCGGCGTCCGTACTGCTCTAACCAATGATTGAAGCTGGATAGGAAGTCTGCAGCACCCCCGATTCCGGCCAGACCCGTGAGGCCTTCGGAATCGGGCTGGCGTTGCAGGTGGTCGAGGGCATCTGGGTTCTTGGCGAGCACCTGGGCGACGTCCCAGAGGGCGGCGCCGGATTCGAGGCTCTCGGTTGTGGTTCCTTGCAGGAGGTCGGTGACAAAGCTCTCGGCCGCCTCGCCGATGTGACCGGCGCAGAACTCAAGGAGCTCGGCGCGGCTAAAGCTGACCAAGTGGGCGGCACGAAACATGAGATGCATGTTCTCTTCCACTCCTTCGGCCATCGATTCGATGCGTTCGACCAATTCGGGAAGGCTGAGGGAGTTGTAGTCGAATGCCGCGATATCGCGGCCCCTGGCCTCGATTTCGAGGCGCCAGCCACGGTCCCAGAGCTCGCCGATGCGCGGCGCCAACTCGGAAACGGTTTCGATGTAGGCGGGTGTTTGGGACCCGAAAGGGCCGCCGCGGCCGGCGTTATAGCGATAGCCGTTCGCGGCTACGCTCCCCATCTGTGGCACCGGCTCGGCCCCAAGCGATTCGGCGGCACTGGCGAAGGCGCTGCCACCCTTGCTGAACTCTTGCGACAAGGGTGTCAGGGGGAAGGGGCTGTGCTCGGCGTCCCATCGCCAATTCCTTTCCGCGGCGGCGGCGTCAGACCAAACGACAGGAAACTCTACCTCTTCGCCGGTGTCGCGGCGGTGGGCGATGAAGTTTTGCTGAACCATCTAAGGCCTTTCTAAGCCCAGAACCGTGTGGGTTCTCCCTCTAGTCACGCAGTAGGTCGAGCGCCGCCGCAGAGAGCATCTGGACTGCCGCGGGCAGAGCGTCCTCGTCGACATCGAAAGCCGGCGTGTGCCAGATCTCTTTGATGCCCTTGGCCTCGTTCCTGGTGCCGAGAAGCATCATACAGCCGGGAGCGCGATCGAAGATCAGGCTGATGTCGTCGGCAAAGGGATTGCGCCAGTCGCGGATGACGTTGGCGCTACCGATGGTCTGGTTGGCGGCCTGTTCGAGGGCGGCGGCAACTTGAGGGTCGTTTTCGACCGTGGGCAGCGCGTAATCGACTTCGGCTTCGACCGTGGCCCCGGCAGTGGCGGCGTGCTCGCGCACCTTTGCGTCGATTGAGCTGAGGAGCCTTGCCCGCAAGCGGTTGTCGTAGAGGCCGAGGTTGACCTCGAGCTCCAGGGTGCCCGGCTTGCCGAAGCCGCCCTGTTCAGCGGTGAGCTTGCGGATGCGGAAGTTGACCGGGGCGTCAGACTGGCCCTCATTGGCCACCAGGTTATTGAGGGCGGCGACGATCTCGGTGGCCAGCTCCACCGTGTCCTTGGTTTTGGGTCTGGGGCCGCCGGGGACGAACGACGGCATAGGGACAGCTAGCTTGTAAACGATGCCATCGCGGCTGGACCAGATTGGTCCGCTCATCACCACCACCTGGCCGGCATCGATGTGAGGTTCGACGTGGAGGGCGAGAGCCGAGTCGGGTTGGACGTGGTCCCAGAGACCGTCGTCGATCATGCGTTGGACTCCGCGCATCGGCTCATCGGCAGGCTGGAAGAGAAATGCAACGTTGCCGGTGATTTCAGCCTTGTGATGGCTGAGGATCTCGGCCGCCGTTGCGACAACCGCGGAGTCGATGTCGTGGCCGCAGCAGTGATTCCGGCCGGGGTTCTGCGATGCGTAGGGCGCCCCAGTGGTCTCATCCATATCAACCGCGTCCATTTCGGCGCGGAGCAGGACGGTCTTGCCGGGATTGGCGCCCTGGAGGAGCCCGAGCACGCCGGTGCCGCCGATGCCCTCGGTCACCTTGAGACCGAGGGCGCGAAGTTTGCCAGCGAGAGTCGCGGCAGTCCAGGTCTCTTCAAAGGCGAGTTCCGGGTGGGCGTGGAGGTCGCGGCGCAGCTCGACCAGCTTGTCCCTGATGGCGGCAACGTCCTGCCCGATATCGGTTGCGGTGCTCATGTGCTTGTCCCCTTCGGATGGCGTATCTGACTCGCTGATTGAGCGTCAGTCTAGGATTTCGCGTATGTCACGTCAAAGGTTGCGATTTGTGATTACTGGCAATGACGGCTTCGCCTTTTCCGTGCGACGCTTGCCAGTCGGCAAAATCAACGTTCTCGTGATTAACGCCGGCCCTTGGCATGAAGATGCCGCGCCAGCTCAAGCAGCGCGGCATCTAATCGACGTTCTGAACGCCAGCCCTTGGCTGGCAATGACGGCTTCGCCTTTTCCGTGTGACGCTTGCCACTCGGCAAAATCGAAGTTCTCGTGGCTAATGCCAGCCCTCGCGTCCGAATCGCGGGAGGCTATCAGCCTGGGGGCGGTCTACGCCGCTAGGCTCCATTCTCGGGCGGATCTCGTTCGCGGCCGACTTTGCGCGCCTGCCTAACGCCGTACCAAATCATGAAAATCACCAGTGGTATGCCGATGAAAAACAGCCAGAACCAGAGCAAAGCCATAAGCACTGTGCCCAGGCCCATCAGTCCGGCCGCTAAACGAGGCGAAGCGGTCATTCGATAGAGTCCGCTGAGGATCAGCAGGCCGGCCAAGATCGGCACTCCGCCAAAAAGGGCCCGCTCGAATGTTGTCGGATCCCAGTCGTCGCTACCGGCGAAAATCGCCGCTAGCGGGCCCATCACAATGAAAAATCCCGCAAGGAGCACAATAAACCCGAACATGCCTTTTTGCGTTACGGTTGTATGCAACTCAATCTTCCTTTCTAATTTGTCTCCGGCCTTGGAGGCCGTTTCTTTTCTTGTCACGATCTGTTCCAGACGTCAGGAGACGTCTGACGGTATGCCCAGCAGCCAGCGACCGAGGAGCTGCCAACTGAGCCCAGAGAAACCGTGCTCCCGCCAAATGTGACCTTGCTCCCAGAGGTCAGATTCGACCTCGGCTCGCCGAGCCGCGCCCAGATCAGCTGACCGGCCTTTGGTATAACGGCCGGTCCAAGAGCGGACCACGCTTTCGGCAATATCTAGGGTCATGACGGAGCGAGCCCCTCCTGGATCCCGGGCTCGCGGCTGGTTTCGACCGCGGCGGCCTTGACCGCGGCCTCTTGTCCTACCGCGGTGATGCGATAGAGGCGCCGTCGCGGCCGATCGGCTGACGCGGCGACTAGAGGATCTTCCCATTCGCTCTCCAGCAGCCCTGCCTTTTCCATTCTGCCGAGTGCTTTGTACAGCGTTCCGTAGGCCGTGAGGAGGCGCGCGCCCTGCCTCTCGGAGACCTCAGCAGCGATCAGGAAGCCGTGGAACTCAGCCTTGCCGCGACGTCGCAACTCGATGGCCGATTCCAAAATAGACAGCTCGATGGGGAGCAAAACACCAGCTTTTCTGCGCATGGCAAAAGAATAGGAAGATAGCTTCCAGTTGTCAATACTTTTGACCAAAGATTAGAAAATACTTTTTTACTGATCGATCGCGCCATTTGGGGGCAGGTCAGGGGGCCACGGTTTCTAGTTTCGGTTTTGGCTGTCTTGTCCGCGTCCAAAAGGCCAGGAGCATGGATGCCAGCACCAGCGCCAGGCCGATAAAAACCAGGACCGCCCTCTCGCTGGCGAGGTCGGCCGATAAGCCGACGATGAGACTGGAGAGGTTGGTCAAGCTCCAGCCAATCGAGGTGATCGCCATAACCCGGCCGAAGTAGGCGGGGTCGGACAGATGCAACATGCGGGCGGTGATCAGGGTTTGAAAGCCGCCGCCGAAGAAACCGGCTAACAGCATGGTGATGACGGAAAGAACGAACGAGGGCATGAGGCCGGTGAGCGCGATTGAGATGCCGAAACCGATCCCGAGCGCGAGGAGCAAGGACCAGACCTTTTTGGAGCCGCCGAGTGAGGCGGCGACCAGGCTTGCCAGGAGGGCGCCGATGGCGTTGAACCCAAAGATGATGCCGAAACCGGCTGTACCGGCGCCGAGCACGTCTTTTGTAAACGCCGGCAGTATTACCAGGATTGAGAAACCCAGGGTGACGATGATGACAAAGGACATCATCACCTCAAACAACTGGCGGTTCGAGGTGATGTAGCTCACGCCAAGCCGTACTTCGTGCCACATTGAAGGCCTTGTCTCAGCCGGGGCAACCACGGATGGCGCAAAGCTGGCGGTGAGCAAAACCGCGGCGTAGACAAGCGCGACGATTAGATAGGTGCCGCCGCTGCCCACGGCTTCATAGGAGAGCAGGGCGGCGGCGAGGAAGGGCGCGGTGGCTCGGGTGATCTGGACCGCGACCTGGAACAGGCCGGCGCCGGTGGCCCGCTGTTCCGGTTGGGTGGCGATGCCCATGCTCGCCGTGATCGCCGGCCAAAACGTCGAGATGCCGACGCCGAGCATGAGACCGCCGCTAGCGACGAATGCGATGGTTATCGCGTCGGCAAAAATCAGGATGCTGAGGGACAACGCGGATAGGGCGAGCATCAGCTCGCTGGCGATCAGCAGCCGTTTGGCGGAGCGATCGGCCAGGACGCCGGCAAAAGGCGTAGTGATTAGCAGCGCCGTACCCTGGGCAAAAGCCACGTAGCCCACGGCTCGGCTGTCACCGGTGATGTCGAAGGCAACCACGGCCTGGGCGGTGAAGGCGAGGTGAAAGCCGGTCTGCATCAGCAGTGTGTTGATCCAGAGCAGGCGATAGGCCGGCTGACCCAAAAGGCTGAATTGGCTTCCCGGCCGCCGGCGTGTATTCACGGAGCCGCTAGAATCGGCGGTCAAACCGCCCGCAGCCGGCTTCGATTGGCGGGAGAAGCGAGAGCGAAGTCTCGGGTCATGCGAGAAGCGGCTGAACAAGCGTAACGGCTGGTTCGGCCATTACTCGCTGGTCCCTGTGAGCCGGGCGGCTTCATCCTGGCTGAGCCGGCCATCGGCAACCATTTCGGCTGCCTGGGCGGGTGAGAGCCGCACCGACTTTGGCGCTTCGAGCCGTAGCCGTCGCAGGGATGGGAAGAGCCAAAAGATCGACGCCAGCAGCAAAAGCAATAGGACACTGGTTACGGCGATGGTGGAGGGGGCACCGAATTCGTCGACCGCGATGGTCACGGGTACTACGCCGACCGGTGTCAGGCCGATCGACATTGACATGATCGCCATGACCCGGCCGCGCATGTCAGCTGAGATGGTTCCCTGGATCACGGTGCTGTTGGTGGTCATGAAGAGCATCTGGCCGGAGGCGGCCACCGCCAGGAGTGGCAGGGCAACTGCGAAGGAAGGCGATAGGGCGAAGGCTACATAGAGCGTGCCCATGACGGCGCCACCCGCAAACATCAGGCGTCCTTTCTGAGGTTGGCGGTCCATGTTGGCCGCGATCAGCGCCCCGAAGAGACCGCCGATGCCTGTCATTGCCGCCATGAGCCCGAGCCCGGCGGCGCCCTTGTCGAAGACGTCCTTGGCGAAGACGGGCAGGGTTTGTTGGACGGGGAAGGCGAACATTGGAATCAGAATGTTGGCGGTGAGCAGCAGCCGCAGCGTCTTGTTGCGGAGGATGTAGAGAAACCCCTCTTTTACCTCGGCCAGAAAGCTGCCGCTGCCCTGATGCCCGGTCATGCCGTGCTTGGGCAGTTTGAATTCGAAGAGGGTTGCACCGAAAAAGAGGCCGGAACTGACGATAAAAACCCAGCCGAGGCCAAGCGGCGAAACCAGAAGGCCTGCGAGGGCGGGGGCGATGATCCGGCTGAGGTTCATCTGCCCCATCTGCAGCGAGATGGCGTTCATCAGTTTCTGGCGCGGGATCAGTTGCGGGACGAGCGCCTGGCGCGCCGGCATGTTGAAAGACATGACGAGGCCGATCACCATGGCGACGGCGACGACGTGCCAGAGCCGAACCTCGCCGCTGATCACGAGGACACCGAGAGTAGTACTGGCGCCGATCGCCGCCGCTTGGGATACGGCGAGGACCAGCCGCTTGTGTACCCGATCGGCAATTGCCCCGCTGAAAGGAGCGACAAGCAGAGTGGGAGCGGCGTTGGCGGCGCCGGTCAGGTCAAAGGCCAGGAAGCCGTAGAGGATGAACTGCATCGAGATCGCCATGGAGAAGGCCAGGTTGCTGGCGAAAAACCAGGCGTAGTCGCGCTCGCCGAGCGCCTTGAAGGTAGAGATTAGGAAGGACTCACGAGCCTCGAGATCATGTTCAGGTTCCGGGTTTTGTTGGACTTCTGTGAGCTCTTCAGCCAATCTGGGTGTTCGTTTCCCGGTAGGTACGGTTGCGGGAGTTACCAAGCATTAGCTAAAGGGTACAGCACTGTAGATTTTGGGGTGGGCCTGTCCCGTTTCTGGGAGAGCAATCGCTGACAGTTCGCTGCCGTTGCCGCTGCGTTACAATTCAGCCGGCTATCAAGCCCGCCGGCAGCAAGCGAATCATCGGGGACAGGTGAATGACCTCTGAATCCGCTGGCCAAAGGGGGCGTCTTCTCGAAGTGCTGCTGGTCTCCGGCCGTCTCGGCCTGACCTCCTTTGGCGGACCGATCGCCCACATAGGCTACTTTCACGCCGAGTACGTCGAGCGCCGCCGCTGGCTCGATCACGAAAGCTTTGCCTCGATAGTCGCCTTGAGCCAGGCCTTGCCCGGGCCGGCGAGCAGCCAGGTTGGCATCGCAATCGGTATGATTCGCGCCGGGCCGCTGGGCTCGCTGCTGGCCTGGCTTGGCTTCACGCTGCCCTCGGCGATCGCGTTGGTGCTGTTCGCCTACGGCCTGGATGAGTTCGGCTCGGTTGAGAACGACGGCTGGCTGCACGGGCTGAAGCTTGCGGCGGTAGCAATCGTGGCTTTTGCGGTCTGGGGCATGGCGCGGAGCTTGGCCTCTGACCGGACCCGGGCCACGATTGCCATCCTGGCGACGATCGGAACGTTGGCCTGGCAGAGCGTGCTGGCGCCGGTGGCGATCATCGTGGCCGCCGGGGTCATCGGCTGGCGGTTGTTGCCGAGCTCAAGCGATCCTGACGCTTCACAACTCTCGCTACCGCCGAGACGAACGCTGACGATCGGCGCCTGGGTGCTGTTCTTCGCGCTGTTGATCGGACTGCCGGTCGCCAGCGGGCTGATCGGCAGCCAGGCGCTGGCCCTGTTCGACAGCTTCTTTCGAGCCGGCTCGCTGGTTTTTGGCGGCGGGCATGTGGTGCTGCCGCTGCTAGAGCGCGAGGTTGTCAACCCGGGCTGGGTTACTTCCGAGGACTTCCTGGCCGGCTATGGCGCGGCCCAGGCGGTGCCGGGCCCGTTGTTCACCTTTGCGGCTTTCCTGGGCGCGGCGGCACTGCCTGCGCCAAACGGCGTGGCGGGCGGCGCAGTGGCCCTGGTGGCGATCTTCCTGCCGTCGTTCCTGTTGATCTGGGGCGGTCTACCGATATGGAGCATGCTGCGCGAAAACGACATCTTCCGCGCGGCGCTGCGCGGGGTCAACGCGGCCGTGGTTGGGTTGTTGGCGGCGGCTCTCTACCAGCCGGTTTGGACCAGCTCGGTTAACGAGGCGGCCGATTTCAGCCTGGCGCTAGCGGCGTTTGGTCTGCTGGCGTTCTGGCGGGCGCCGCCCTGGGTTGTCGTTGTTTTCGCGGCGCTGGGCGGTGAGGCGATAGGAGTAATTTGAAAGACTAGTACATGGCCACTATGGAGTCTTGGGGTAGAGGTCAGCCAGGGCCGTGTGGGCATTGTGCACAGTGAAGCGCCACTTAACCGGGATGCCCGCCTGTCCGTGAGCTTAACGATGTATTTCTTCAAGGGCCTTCCCTGCCCCCCGCCTGTGCAGAGATAGAGTCCCTAACCTACTGCGAAACTTCGAGGTGGCAACGCACTATTAAGCCGCCGCCGTGAATACTCTGCGTGTTTAGGGGCAGACTGTCCTTGCCAAAGCGGGGCTGGCAAGGAGGCTGCCCCTAAGAAGTGCGTTGTGCGGGTCTGAGAACGTCTCGGACCAGGCGAAACGAGATAGCCGATTCGGTCACCTTCGAGATTCGGTCGGCGCGTCGTCCACGGAGCAGCGAAGCTGAACCCTGAGGGGCGGCAGTTCTCCCTCGTCGGATCCGGGGGTCGCACGCCCATGAGGACGAGCAGCTTATGAACCGCTAGACGCCCGATCTGTGCGCGTGGCAGCTCCACTGTGCTGAGTTGCGGGACACAGTACTCTGTGAACTCCAACCCGTCGAAGCCTGCAACGCTGACATCTTTCGGAATGCTCTTCTTCGCTTGTTGGAGTTCATATAGGGCACCGAGCGCATATCTGTCGTTGTAGCAGATCACTGCCGTAGGAAATCGCTCGAGGTGCGCCTCTAGCAGATGCCGACAGGCTTTTGCCCCTGCCTCGCATCCAGACTGGTCGTCACCCCCCGAGAACACTAAGAGGTCGGGCAACGGAGGGGTATGACTGGCCAACTCGAGCTCGCAGCCCCGCCGTCTTGCGAAGTTAGTTTGGCTGGCAGGGCCCGAGAGGTAAGAGAAGTTCTGATGCCCCTTGGCGATGAGTGCCGCGGTGAGTTCTCTCGCTGCCTTCTCGTTGTCGACCTTTATGGACTCCAAGCCTGGTCTCGCCTTGACGTCGGCGTTGACGACAACGATCGGCCTGGATCGACGGACCAACGACTCGAGTCGTGCTTCTGGCACTCTGGGGCTGAGTAGCAGGAGGCCTTCGGCACCGAGCTGGTCGAGTTCGTTGATGGCCTGCAACTCGGCTCCAATGAACCCGCGCGTAATCCGGATGTCGATCCCGAACCCAGCCTCCAGCGAGGCAGCCTGGACAATCGCGTCGATGATGTCTGAGTAGTATGGGTGATTTATCGCACCGGCTATCAGACCAAGACGACCGGACCGCTCCCGGTGAAACACGTAGCCGAGCTCAACGGCAACGTCCTCTATTGTCTTCTTGGCGGCCGACCCCACTCGAGGGCTGTTGTTCAAGGCAAGATTCACCGTCTTCAGAGAGTGGCCGGTTCTGTCCGCGATGTCCTTCTGGGTGACTCTCCTGGGACTTCCATCCTCCATCCGGGCCTCCAACGAGTTACGCTCCGCGGTTACATTAGGCACGTTTTGGAGTTCATGCAACCCACAATAGTGGGTTCAAATAGTGGGTTCAAAAGGATATCTTAATGGCCTGGAATAGCACCAAATGGGCGCCCTATGGTGCATGAGGATCGACAAGCGGTTCGCCGCCGGGGCTCATACAGCCCCGAGGGAAGAGGGTCGCGGGTCCTAGCGTTCGGGCCGGGCGGGCTTACAGAAGCCTATTAGAGGTGTCAACTTTATGACGCGACGGACCAGCAACTTACAACTCATCGACAATTGTCTTACCGATGCAGAATATAGTGAATTACCGGGTTTTTCCCGCAACAAGGTGCGGGATGCCTACCGATTATCGGCTCGGCGACGCCTCTTGATTTCAACCGACCGTCAATCTGCGTTTGATCAGGTTTTGGCCGCCGTACGGTATAAAGGCCAGGTGCTGACCCAAACAGCACGCTATTGGTTTGAGGAAACCGAAGATATTTGTCCAAACCATGTGATTTCTTACCCGGACCCGAACGTCGTTATGGTCAAAGACCTCGACATGTTGCCGATCGAGATGGTGGTACGGTCCTACCTCGCAGGTTCTACCAACACCAGCGCTTGGACAATGTATGATCGCGGCGAGAGGGTGTTATACGGTCATGAATTTCCAGAAGGCCTGAAGAAGAATCAGAAACTGCTCAAACCGATCATAACGCCGACAACGAAACCCGCTCAAGGAGAGCATGACGCGCCGATTACGGAATCGGAAGTCCTCGAAACGCAGCTTGTGACTACCGAACAATGGTACGAGTTGGCGGAAAGAAGTCTGGCACTATTTGCCCGTGGACAAGAACTGGCAGCCAAGAAGGGACTCATCTTAGTGGATACCAAATATGAGTTCGGTCTTGATGAAAATGGCGTGATTGTGGTCGCCGATGAAATTCATACTCCGGATTCCAGTCGCTTTTGGATTGCTGAAACCTATCAAAAAAGTTTGAGGCCGGTGAAGAGCCGGACAGTCTGGATAAGGAATTCCTGCGATTGTGGATTGTTAGGCAATGCGACCCCTACAAAGATCCAATTCCGAAAATCCCCGCCGAGATCTTGATAGAGTTCAGCAACAAATATGTCGCCTTGTTCGAACAGCTGACTGGTTTGGAATTTGAGAAACCCGATCCGTGGGTCTCCGTACGTGGTCGTATCCGCGACGCGTTGGCCAAGGAACTGCCCGAGTATTTCTAAACGGGACGGCTTTTGTCTCAGAAGTTCTTTGACGGTGTCCACAAAGAGCTGCGATCCAGCGGCTCTTTCAGGAGGCAGCTTGCGCCGGGCATTTTGCGCGGGTCTCCTCAGTTGAGCGTGGTGGCGGGCCCGGCGGAGGTTCGCCAGTGAAGGCCTGAGGCCTCGCGATAATCGCGCGTACTGAGTTGGCGCGCTGCTCGTGTCGAGGATCCGGTCGAGGATCCGTTGGCGAGGTCGTCGTCGTTGGTAGCGTCGTGGTCGGTCGTGGTCGATGGTCGTGTGATCCGGTTGGCGGTTCACTACAGATAGCAGCATGATACGCCACGGCGATCCGTTGGCGGCTGTGAGTATGATCGGGAACATGCAATCGACGCTGACATATCCGTGAAGCGATACATTCTCTGGGACAACGACGGTGTGCTGGTCGATACCGAACATTGGTATTTCAAAGCCACGCAGCGCGCGCTGGGGGAACTGGGCGTGCATCTGGACGAGGAAATCTACCAGGAGCGCATGGTGCGTGGCGCATCGAGTTGGGAGCTGGCTGCGCAAGCGGGAATCGACCCAGAGCGGATCGTCGCCAAACGGCAACAGCGGAATGCCTACTACCAGGCGCACCTGGCGCAGGAAACGATCGAGATACCGGGTGTGGAGCGGGTACTGGCAAAGCTAGCCAGAGATAGCAACGTGAACATGGCGATTGTCACTACCTCAACGCGTGCGCATTTCGATTTGATTCACCGCAAGAGAAATTTACTTCGGTTTATGGACTTCGTTCTCACTCGCGAAGATTATGTTTCGTCCAAGCCCGATCCGGAACCTTATCTGCTCGCTCTCAGCCGCTTTGGCGCGAGCGCGGACGAGTGCCTGGTGGTGGAGGACTCGCAGCGCGGACTGCAAGCAGCAATCGCCGCTGGCATTGACTGCGCTGTGGTCTACAACGCGTTTACTGCGAGTCACGATTTCACCGGCGCAACCCACTTGTTAGATTCAATACACGATTTACCAGGGATCATTGCTGATAGAAGGTACTACTAATAACGTACGTTCTCACGGGTTTGGCGGCGCACTCCGACAAACTGCCCGCCGCTGCCGAATTTCGACTGCGATTCGCGCGCGCCTGTGCGCCGTCGGATTGTTGCTGGCAATTTTTCTACCGGCCCACGCCCCGCCTGACACTGCTCCCTCCCCCCGACCATCTTGCGCGTGGGGCCCGAGCGGACTTTGAAATCGACGGTGACGCGGTGCGCACTCACCTTCTCGGCGATCATTTTATCCTTATCGCCAGCATCCGCGGCGAGCACGATCGATGGTCGCTTGATCCTGCGAGCGCTGGCCTTGCCTTTCTTGGTGAGAGCGACCAATGACTCCCGTTCCTCGGCTGCAAGCCGGACGACGTACTTCTTCAGGGCAGCCTCCTTGCCAACCCCGCCTTGGCAAGGACAGGCTGCCCATAACACCCAGAGTATTCAACGTGGTCATGTACTAGCGCTGTCATGGCCGGGTCGTAGCCTTGCGGTTGGACCGGCTGCCCCGGGCGTCTGTGCTGAGGACCGTACCGCTAAGGCTCCAGGAGCAATGCCTCGTCGGTGGCACCCTCGATTGCCTGGCGGCTGAACAGGAGCGGGAAGTAGTCGGCGCTTTCCCAGCGCTCCAACAAATCGCTGTAGTGCTTGCTGCCGGGCTGGCCGGATTGGCCGGGTGCGTTGAGGGCGAGCGAGCGGTCCCAGTCGCCGAGGTCACAGATGTGGCTAAAGCTGGCGCCCGCGGTTTGGTCGAAGCCGGGGCCGGTTGCCAGCGGCGTCTGGCCGTCGCCATCGCGCGACACGGCGGGCGGATCGAAGCTGGCGGCCAGCGCTTTCTGCGACTCAGTGAGGTTTGGGCCGCTGGGCGAGAGCATGTGGCGGAACTGGGCCCGGTGCAGGTCGCCCCAGGCCCAGGCCGCGAGGTCTTTGCCTAGCTGGTCCTCGAGGGTCGCGGTTGCCGCTCGCAAAGCCTCAACCAGCGTGGAATCGCGGCCGGCCGGCGGGTCGGCGCCAAACTTCGCGTCGGGAGTCTCAAGATAGTCAAGCAGCACGTGGGCGAAGGGCCGGACCGAGAAGACGGTCCAATAGGGCTCGGGCACCCGCGGGCGAATCACGGTTTGGACTAGTTCAGCCTCCCAGACTTTATAGAGAGCGGCGGGGGCGGAATCGCGCGCCAGGACACAATCCCAACCCAGCAGCATCTCAGCCGCTGACTTCAGCCGGGGCTCGTCAATCTCGATTTGGCGAAGCAGGGCGATCAGTCGGCGGGCCGGGTGGCTGGTTGCGTCCTGCTGCAGCCGGACCGAGGCGTTGAGGTCATGGTTGCCGTCCGGGGTGTCTTTGAGGACCTCGTCGATGCGCTCGAAGCGAAACGCCGGCGACCAGTCGAAGGCAATGTCGTGCTCATAGCCGGGCGGCAGATTGTACTGGTTGGCCGTGGCTACGTAGCCTTCCGGCGGATCGAACTTCTGGGGCAGGTCGCTGGTCGGCAACCAGCCGGTCCACTCGTTCTCAGTTGACGAGCCCGCCACCGGCAGGATGCCGTACCAGCCCTTGCGAATCGGGGTTAGGGCGGCGGCGATCCAGCCGATATGGCCTTCAACATCGGCGTAGACCAGGTTAATGCTCGGCGTCTTCCAGCGGGCCGCACCTTCGAGGAACTGTGGCCAATCGCCGGCGCGATCAATGGTCAGCGAGCCGAGATAGCCGGCGCCGCCTGGCTCGCTGCCGGCCCAGCGGATCGAAATAGCCCGGTTGGCGTCGCGATCCTCGTGGACCACGGGGCCATGATTTGTGTACTTGAGCTCGACGGTTCTAGTCTGACTTTCGCCGCGCACCGCAATTTGCTGGCTTTCGACCTCCATGCGGCGCCACTCACTGCCGGCGCGGTAGAGCAGCGGATCGTCCGGGTTCGTTTCTTCAATAAAAAAGTCTTGCTGATCGGTACCGACGATCGTGACGCCCCAGGCCTGCTGGTCATTATGACCGGTTGTTACGCCGGGGACTGCGGGCTCGCTGGCACCGATCACGTTCCAGCCCGGGCCGTCTTCGCTGGGCGGACAGACAAGGTGCACGATGTAGCGCAGCGACGGGACCGTTATCGGTCTGTGCGGGTCGTTGGCCAGGAAGGGTCGCCCGGTGGTGGTCAGCTTGCCGGAAAGGGCCCAGTTGTTGCTGCCGGCGCTCGCTTCGCCGGCCGGCTGAGCGCCGTTCTCAGAGCCGGCTTCTGCAAATCCGTCCAGGTCGATCCGCACGGGAAGTGTGAGCGAGCGGAACAGCTGGAGGAGTTCGTCGTTCATGCCGGCGAGGTCAACATCGGGTATGGGTCGGTCGGGGGTGGTTGGGAGCAGGCGCGAGGTTTCCTGCTGGCCGACCTCCTTGACGAGCAGGGCGCGCAGTACTTCTACCGCCGCGTTGCGGCTCATTATGAAGCCAGCCATGCGGCCGAGGCAGACTTCCGGCGTCCAGGGCTGCGGGCGAGTGCCGGTGAGCTGAAACTCGATCGGCAGATTGTCAGCACAGGAATCGATAAAGGCGTTTACTCCGGCGACAAACGATCCAACGATCTGCTTTGTGTCGGGGCCGTAGGCCGCCCACTCGGTGTCCCAATCGCCGCGGTAACGGACCAGCCTAGCGAGCTTGTCGCGCTCGGCAAATTCCGGGCCTCCGAGTTCGGACATGCGGCCTTCGGCTTGGCGGCGCCAGACCTCCATCTGCCAGAGCCGATCCTGGGCCTGGACGAATCCTTGTGCGAAAAACAGGTCGCGTTGGTTTTTGGCAAAGATGTGGGGGACGCCCCAGGTATCGCGCAGGACCTCAACGGGCTGCTCGAGGCCAGGCAGCTGAATTTGGCCGGCCGTCTGGGCTAGGGCGGCCTTGCTGGATGCGGCGATGGAGTCGATTAGGCTCGACGATTTGGACTTGGCCTCTGACATCGGATTCTCCTTGCGCTAGCCTTCGCGATGTGAAATGGCGCACAGCGCGAATTAGGATGCGGCGATCTTGTCGAGGCAGGACGAAGATGTCAATCTGATGCCGCTGGTGGTGCCTCTACCAGCCGCCGCCTTGATTCTCAGCAAGAGTCTTTTAGGAGTTGGCAATGACGGAGCCTGGCATTGGCGGTGAGCGTGGCTATGGAGCCGATAAGCTCGGCGACGCTGGCGGTGCAACTCAAGGGGCTTCTGACGAAGCCTGGTGGCGGCGCCGTGGAGACGCCTTCGCGAATCGGGACCGAAGCAGATACGTCGAGGGTTTCAGGATTCCTACTGAGAGGCGGATTGCTGGGGCGAAGAACCGAAAAGTGGATTTTGTCGTTGCCGGCACTGTAAAGGGCGGAACGACGGCGCTTGATGCCTACTTACGGTTGAACCCGCAAATCTGCATGCCACACAGGATCAAGGAACTCAATTTCTTCAACGCCAATGGGATGTTTGATTCGGGAGACCCGGACTACCGCCTGTATCACTCTTTCTTCAAGCCAAAGAAGGTGCATCGGGTCCTAGGTGAAGTAACGTCGGATTACATGTTTCGCGAGGAAGTTGCCCGACGCCTGCACGCCTACAACCCAGAAATGAAGATCATTTTGAGTCTACGCAATCCGATTGATCGGGCATTTTCGCACTGGAATATGCACAGGGCCTCTGGATGGGATACACCATCGTTTGCCGAAGCAATTCGCCGGGATGAGGAGCTTTCAAGGGCTGTTTGGACCGAGGGGGTGTGGCGTGCCCCGGCGTTCGTTGATCGTGGGTTCTACCTTGAGCAAATTCGGCGGCTAAGGCGCTACTTTCCGGCTGATCAAATCCTGATTTTCAGACAGGAAGAGTTGCTGCGGAACCACAGGGAGACTCTCGATTTGGTTTGGCGCTTTCTCGAAGTCGAGCCCTTGGACGCCATCAAACCAACGCAAAAGACTCTAGGACACTACCGCGAATCGCTAAGCGAGGTGGACCGCGACTATTTGAGAGAGCAGTACCGGTACGAGATCAGAGGGCTCGAGCGGTTGCTCGATTGGGATTGCAGCGACTGGCTAATGTAAGCAGATCTTAGAGATCGCTGTCCGCGCAACAGGCCGGGTGCGCGGCCGTCGAATGAGACTCGTATCCGGAGCAGACTTGACGAACGCTGCGACGGAGGCGAGCAGGCTCGATGGTTTGGACTTGGTCTCTGACATCTGATTCCCCCTGGTTCAGCCCTGGCCGGGTTTGCTGTCGCGCGCTTATCGTGGCGCGATCTTGTCGCGGCGGTGGCAGGCTGTCAATCTTGATCAGCCAATGGGGCCGAAGTCGACAGCACCGGCGGCGCGGCCTAGATTTTCTCTCGAATTCCAAACGATGGCGGACCTCCCGAGATACTTGAACCTCGTTTCTGCCGATTCCCGCTAATCATCACCAGGAAGGAACCCAGCCATGGTCGCAGAAGTCAAACCGCCACTGCCGCCATTTACCGAGGAGACGGCGCTGGCGAAGGTCAAGGCAGCGGAAAATGCGTGGAACACACGCGACCCGGAAGTTGTCGCGAAGGCCTATACAGAGGATTCGCAGTGGCGAAATCGCGACGAGTTCTTTACGGGCCGGGAGGCGATTAAAGAGTTTCTGACCCGGAAATGGGCCAAAGAGCTGGACTACAAGCTGATGAAGGAGTTGTGGGCCTTCACCGGCAACCACATATCGGTTCGGTTCGAGTACGAGTGGCACGATGCCGGCGGCCAGTGGTACCGCTCGCACGGCAACGAACACTGGGAGTTCGAGGATAACGGTCTAATGCGAAGACGCGACATGAGCGCCCAACGACGTCCCAATCGACGAATCCCAGCGCAGATGGTAGGAATAGCCGGGTTCGGGGGCCGCACGCCGGATCCGGATCGCAACAATATTGACCCGCCGTCACCGGCTAAATGAAAGGATTCCCGTGAACGAACGCAGCGACCAATATCAAGCCGAAGTCGAAGTGTTGCACGACGTGATGATGCCGATGCGCGATGGCGTGCGGCTGGCGACGGATGTTTACCTTCCACGGACACGCTCTGACGCCAGCCTGCCGGCGCTGATGACTCGCACTCCGTATGACAAATCCGGGGCGGCTCGGCCCGGGCGGATCGCGATGTTCGAATTCGGCCATTACTTCGCCGCGCACGGCTACGCGGTAATTGTCCAGGACGTGCGCGGGCGCTACGCCTCGGCGGGGGTTTGGGGTTTCCTGGACGACACCAACGATGGTGTGGACGCCTGCGCCTGGATCGGCCAGCAGGTCTGGTCCAACGGTAAGGTTGGTATGTGGGGCACGTCCTACCCCGGTGGGGCGCAGCACGCCATCGCCATGGCGGGTGCCCCGGAGCTGGCAACGATCATACCGGTCGATGCGGTCTCCAACATGGGCTATCACGGCATGCGTCATAATGGCGCCTTTGAGCTGAGGTTCTGGAACTGGGTATTCACCGGCGGCAATAACGTGACCTGGGAGGGGCGCAACCTTAAGGGCAACGCTGAGCTGCTGAAGATGAGTGAAGATCGGGTTGAGCATTTGCAGCGGATGCCGCTGCGGCCCGGTGAAACGCCGCTCAAGAACGCGCCGGAGTACGAAAGCTGGCTGGTCGACGCCATGGATCACCCGGCCAACGACGGGTTTTGGGATGAAATTGACATAATCGATTTCCCGGAGCGATACGCGGACATTCCGGTCTACCTGGTTGGCGGCTGGTACGATTCCTGGGGCGCGAGCACCAGCGCCAACTTCCAGAAGCTCAGCGCACAGCTCAAAAGCCCGGTTTACCTGATCATGGGCCCTTGGGTTCACGGGCAGCATGCTTTCCACTCGCACGGACAGGTCGAATTTGGTGAAGAAGCCGCTATTGCTAATCCTATGACCTGGCGCCACGAGTGGTTTGACCACTGGCTCAAGGGTGCTGACAACTCGGTGGGCAAGAGCGCGCCGTTCGCCAGCCGGGTGCGGATTTTCGTCATGGGCACCGGTGACGGCCGCAAGACAAATGAGGGCCTGCTCAACCACGGCGGCTTTTGGCGTGAGGAGCAGGAGTGGCCGCTGTCCAGGACCCAACCCATGACCTATTACCTAAGGGGAGATGGCTCGCTGACATTGGATCAGCCGGACGCTGAAGAGCCGGCGACATCCTATGAATTCGACCCCAACAACCCGGTACCCAGCATTGGCGGCAACGTCTCATCGGCGGAAGGAATTCTGATCCAGGGGGCTTACGATCAGCGTGGCGGTGAGCAGTTTTGGAACGGTCAGGACCCGGCGCCGCTGTCTTCGCGAGACGATGTCCTAGTTTTTCAGACCGAACCGCTGATCGAGGACCTTGAGGTAACGGGTCACGTCGAAGTGAGCCTATGGGCCGCGTCATCGGCGGTCGACACCGACTTTACCGCCAAGCTGATCGACGTTTACCCGCCGAGTGACGATTACCCCGAGGGCTTTGACTTGCAGATTGAGGACGGTATCATTCGCGGCCGCTTCCGTGACTCGCTGAACCAGGAGACGCTGCTCAAGCCGGGCGAGGCCTACGAGTTCAAGATCAAGTTGTATCCGACATCTAACGTGTTCAAGAAGGGGCATCGGATCCGGATCGACGTGTCCAGCAGCAACTTCCCGCGTTTCGATGTCAACCCGAACACGGGTGAGCCGATAAACCGACACACTCATACGGTCGTCGCCCGCAGCACGATATTTCAGGACCGGCAGCGGCCGTCTAGGGTGGTTTTGCCGGTCATTCCGGGCTAGGAAGTCTTTTTCTGGCGACCGTTCTTGCGAGCCAGCGGCGCGACCCTACAGATCTGCCAGGCCACCGACGTATGCGTACCTTCAGGCCCCGAGGTGCAGTAAGTCTATTCGTAGCGCATGGCTTCGGCTACGGGGACGCTGGACGCTTTACGGGCCGGAATCAGGGTCATTAGGGAGCTGGCGCCGTAGGCGATGACGACGATGACCAGCAGCCGGGCCCAGGGCAGGCCGAAATCGATCTCGGTGCCGCCTTCGCCGATCAGCTCGGGGCTGGAGAGCAGGTTGTAAGACAGAGCCGTACCGAGCAGGACACCCATCAAGATGCCGGTGATGGCGATAAACGAGGACTCGAAGAAGAAGGTCAGGGCGATCAGGCGCCGGGTATAACCGATTGCGCGCAGCATGCCGATCTGCTGACGGCGCTCCGCCACGGTGCGGAAGGAGATCACGCCGAGAGCGGCTATTCCGACGATCAGCCCGAGACCCATGAAACCCTCGAACAGGATCTGAAACGCGGTC
Organism: Dehalococcoidia bacterium; assembly: GCA_965219205.1. Taxonomy (GTDB): domain Bacteria; phylum Chloroflexota; class Dehalococcoidia; order DSTF01; family WHTK01; genus WHTK01. The sequence goes on along the minus strand of CBDCMQ010000009.1, from coordinate 410,043 downwards.
GACTGGCCGGCCGCATCTTTGATCGATTCTTCGATCGACTTTGCCACGACGCCCTGCTGCAGCAAGGTAGCCTCGATGCTGGAGGCCACCTCAATCGTTCCGGCCTTTGACTGATCGAAAGTCGTGAGGAAGAAGCTCTCGGTTTCGCCGCCACTAAGGTGGTCGAAGACAACCGATTGGTTGACGAAGACCGCGAACCAGGCGAAGTTCACCGCCGTGACTTGCGGTTCGAGAATGCCGATCACGCGCAATTCGACAATCTCGCCGGTTTTGCGGTCGCGTACGCTGATCGCCATCGGTTCCCAGGGTGCTTCACGCAGGCTGTCGATACCGCGGCCCAGCCTGAAGTCACTATCGTCCGAATCGAACGCATCCGATTGTCCCACTCTCGACTCATCGACGATGGCCACGGTTGGGTCGGTACGCAGTGCTTCCAACACGGCCTCGTCGGACTCGTAGCCGATTGCGCGGCTGGCGAGCGGGAAGTTGACCAGATTTAGAAACTCTTCATCCACCCCTTGGACCGGGTAGGTCTCAAAATCCTGGCGGGAGTTGGCGGGCTTGATCTGAGGGAAGGCGGTTATCAGCCGTCCGGCGCCATCAATATTGGCCTCGACGTCGTAACCGTTCTCGCCGAGGGTTTGACGCAGGTCGCTGATGCGGTTGGATACGTTGGGTTGCACCCGGACATCAAAGCTGCCCTTTGCCTCTTCGCCGAGGAAAAGCTGGGTGAAGTTTGTGTTCAAGGTCGCCATGACCACCAGGCTGAAGACGACGAGGCCGAACATGGCCAGAGTCATACCGGTGCGGGAGCGCGCGGCCAAAGGATATGCGATTGCCATGCGCACAGCCGGTGCCAGGCCGCCGAGGGCGCGGCTAAAGACCTGGGTTAAGCCAAGCAGCCGCTCGGCGTTGAAAACGATCAGCACCGTCGCGGCGCTGGTCATGGCGATGCCGGAGATAAAGAACATCTCGATATCGCCCACCACTTCCTCCGCGGGCGCCAGGCCGAAGAGCTTTGCCAGTTGAAACAGGGGGTCAGAGAAATCGCCGGCGTCGTCGACGAAGAGGGCAAATGGCAAGGGCAGAAGCCAGTACCAGAGGATGAGGAGGCTGGCGATTGTGAACGCCGGTCTGGTCCGGGCGCCAAAGAAGACCGCAAGCAGGGCGACAGCGAAGATGACCAGCGTGGTGCCGGCGGTGTAGGCAAAGGCCTGGCTGCCGGGCCAGCCGCCCCACCAGGTGGCGAGGATGCCGATGAGGAGCATCCAGATCGCCCAGCCACCGCCGGTGCGAAAGCGGGCGGCCCACGACTGAGTGCGTAGCAGAATCCATGTGATTATAGCTAGGACGCTATAAAAGAGCGCCCAAGTGACCTGCGCCGCCTTGCCCACCGACGACTTGGAGTTCCACGGCTGGCTCAAGCTCATCGCACCACGCACGTAGCCGCCGATGATCAGCCCGCCTACCACCATGCCGGCGCCGTAGGTGGACAAGCCGACGATAAAGAATGCGAAGGCAGCCACAGCCCAGAAGAAGACAAGAGCAATCCAGGCCAGGGTCCAGCCGACGGCGACAAAGGAGCGTGCCAGGTTAGCCAGCGAGCGATCGGCGGAACGGACGCGTACCGCCTCCGGCAGGTCGCGGATCGCTTCGACGATGCGCAGATTGGCGGCGCGCGCCGAGGAGAACAGCACGGTGGCGAAGGTAACCACCAGGCCGAGCAGGTAGGCGATAGCGAATCCCTGCGGGTTGACGTGGAAGGTTATGTCAAGGCCGAATTCATCGACGATGCCGCTGATTACCAAAACGAGGATGAAGGCTACGCCGAGCCCAAGGATGGCGCCCACCAGGGCCGAGCCGAGGTTATAGGCCATGCCTTCGGCGATGAACGATTCGATCAGGTGAAGGCGTTTCATACCAACGGCGCGAGAAATGCCCATCTCCGGCCGGCGCTCCGCCGCTAGCATGACAAAGGTGAGGAAGATCAGCATCACGCCGGCGGCGATTGAGAACAGGCCGAAGACGATGAAGATTGTTACGAACAACGCGCCGATCAGTTCGGCGAGCTCAACGAAATCCTTTTTTGTGAAGATCACCTGCATCGGCTCATCGGAGGATTCAAGGTACTGATCGATTCGCACTTCAAGTGGATCGATGAGGTCGAGTGAGTCTCGCACGCCGCCGACGGCTGAGACGGCGATCAGGTCGATTCGGTCTACCTCGCCGGTGATTTCGCGCCAGCGCTCCAGAGAAGTGGCCAGGCCGCCGGCCGTGGCGGCGTCAGCGCCATCGGTGTTGGCGGTCATGGCGTTGTCGACGACGATTCCGGCGACGACAAATTCGTAAGGCTGGTCGGCAAAGAAGATCGTAAAATGGTCACCGATTTGAACGCCGATTTTCTCGCTCAGGTGCTCGGTGACGTAGACGCGGTCCTCGCCAAGCACCAGAGGATCAAGATCCTCGCCGCCGCGGGTGACCAGGCCGCCAAACGCGGTGATCGAAGCGGGGTCGACTCCGGCAAAGGTTGCCAGGGGTTCAGCACGCATGTCGTCGAGGTTGATCGCCGGGACCCGGGTTTGGACTATCCCCATGACGCCGTCGACGTCGGGATCGTCGGCCAGCGCAGCCGCAAGAGTCTGGACGTTGGCATCGGTCAGGTCCGCGACGCCTGGCGGCGCCTTGTTGCGGTCGATGGCGATGACGATGTCGGCCTCGCTGAATTGGCGATACATGTCGTTGGTGACGGAGAAGCCAACCGTATCGCCGGTGGCGAAGGCGGCGCTGACGATCAGGGTGGCCAACATCATGCCGAGCACGATCAGAACTGTTTGGGTCTTGCGCCTGACGATGTTACGCAGCCCGATGCGGACCAGCACGGGGTTGCGATACCAAATCCAGGCCAGGAAACCAAAGATCAGGCTCACGAGCAGGGTGAGGGCGATCAGGATGCTGCTGAGCGCGATACCAAACAGGTTATCCAAGCCTGGCTCTGCCTTAGTTGAGCGGGGCGGCCGCTGCTGCTCCGCTGTTGGTGATTTCGTTGCCGCTCGCATCTCTTAGTTTGGTTTCCTCGACGATCAGGCCGTCGAGCATTGTGATGATGCGGTTGGTTGACTGGGCGATGCGCTGGTCGTGAGTTACGAGGACAAAGGTTTGGCCGTTGGTCTGGTTGAGGCTGACGATTAGCTCCATAATCTCGTCGGCGTTCTTGGAGTCGAGGTCGCCGGTGGGCTCATCTGCCCAGACGATTTCTGGTTCGTTGACTAGGGCGCGGGCGATGGTGACGCGCTGGCGCTGGCCGCCGGAGAGCTGGGCCGGCCGGTGAGCCGCCCAGTCGGTTAGATGAACCAGATCCAGGGCGTCCATCGCCCGTTGGCGTGCCTGTTTGGCGGCGACGCCGCTGATCAGCAGCGGCATTTCGACGTTTTCGACGGCGCTGAGCACCGGCAGCAGATTGTAGAACTGGAAAATGAAACCCATGGAGCGGGCACGGAACTCTGACTTGGCGTCATCCGTGAGGCCGGCTATGTCAACGCCGCCAACCTTGACCACGCCACCGGTGACGTCATCGATGCCGCTCAGGCAGTTGAGTAAGGTAGTCTTGCCGCAGCCGGAGGGCCCCATGATTGCTACCATATCGGCCTTGGGCACGGCCAGAGCGACGCCCTTTAACGCCTCAACCTCGACGCCGTCCGCCTCGTAGGTTTTGACCAAGTTGATGGCTTCGACTGCCGGCGCCGGCCCGGCCTCGATACTTGAAGTCATTGACTTGCTCTGCTCTTTCCTTGCTTGGGTGGCTTGGAACGTCCATCCGGTCGAGTGCTAAAGTCGAACCGGCTAGCTGACTAACATCATAGGTCATGGCGGATTGGTCATGGCAGGCAATCAGCGCCAGGCCGGCTCGAAGCGGGGCTCGGAATCTTTAACTCTCGCCGGGCGTCGCGATGAATTCGCTGATCGTCCGCAAGAAAGTATCCGGCTGTTCGAGGTAGGACCAGTGGCCGCCGCCTTCGATCACGGCCAGACGGCTATTGGCGATGCTTTCTTGCATCTTCTGGCCGATTTCAGGGTTGAGCAGGCTGCTGTCTGAGCCGCGCACGATTAGAGTTGGCACGGAGATACGCGGCAGGTATTCCCAGGCGTCGGGCCGCTCGTACTTGATTACGAGGTCGCGGTCACGCTTCCAGACCAGGCCGCCGTTGGCGGCGGGCTTGGTCATCTCGATCGCACAGTGGCGCAAGATTTCTGCTGACGTCGCCGGTTGACGGGTTCGCAGCCGCTCGATGACAGCAGCGAGATCGGCGTACTCGTCGGTCTCGGTTTTGTAGCGCTCAAACATGGATGCCGAGGCCGGATTGTGGGCGTCGGGGTCCATATCGTTGATGATCAGGCTGGCGAGCCGTTCCGGGTGGCGGGCAGCAAAGACAAAGGCATTCTTACCGCCGGCGGAGTGGCCCATGAGTATGAGATCACGAAGATAGAGGGCTTCGATCACGGCCTTTAGTTCGCCGATGTAGTCTTCCAGGCCGTAGGAATCCGCCCAGCCGCTGTCGCCGTGACCGCGGTGGTCGAGCGCCAGGACGTGATAACGGCCGCTCAGCTGGCACGCAAAGAAGTTCCAAAGGCTGGCGCAGTCCTGGAGGCCGTGCAGCAACAGCAGCGGCTGGCGCCCAGCGCCACCCCAATCCAAGTAGTTCAAACGCACACCGTTGGCCTCGATCCACTTCGATTCTGGTTGTTGGTTTTGGGTCATGTTGTTAGGCCTTGGTTGAAATCTGATCGCTTCGCAGGGCCCGATCCGCGAGAACGAGCCTCACCCAATACTAGATGCAGGTCGCGCCATGGTATAGAGCAAGGGTTCAGGAGCCGGTGGAGGAGCATCGGTTCTCGAGAGCGCATAGAATGCTTGCGAGATTATGCTCAACATACGGGACTTTGAAGACCAGGACCTGGCCGCCGTTCTGCGGCTGAACGTTGAATCCGAAGGCCCGACGATGGATATCAGCAACTTTCGCGAGCTGACGGCACGGGCCTATCGCGATCTGCTGGACTTAAAAACCGTCTTTGCCAACGGAGCGTTTTTGGTTGGGCTGGCCGAAGACAAAATTGCGGCGATGGCGGCGATACGCCCGGTTGGGGATCGCACGTTTGAGATGAATTACGTTCGGATCGCCAACGATCAGCATCGGCGCGGGTTTGGGCGCCAGATCGTCGCGGCGGCGGAACAGAGAGCTCAGTCCCTGGGAGGGACACGCATCATCCTCACTACCGGCGCCTGGCAAATGGCGGCGCAGCGGCTGTACGAATCGCAGGGCTATGCGGAAACCGCGAATTCTGTTTTTGAAAGCGAGAACGGCAGGTTTGATGTGATCGATTTCGCCAAGGAGTTGGAAGCATAAGTTGAAATGCCGGGGGAAATTGAAAGTCCGGGACACCCCGGACCCCGCTGAAGAGGTTAAAGCCTGCTTCTTGGCAAGAGGTAACCCTACGCGCTGGTCGGTTGCTCAGGAAGAGCTGGAGTGGCACCGCTGGGTCTAATGGCGGAGTACAATTTGAACCCTGGTCGAACCCTGCCGTATCCGAGCAGTTGCTAACGCTGCTCTTTGACTCCGGCCGATGGCTGATTTCAGACAAGCGCCGGGCGCGAAAGGAACGTAGAGATGGCTTTCATCGCTGCAAACGGGCTGACCGAAGAGGGTACCAGCAAGACCCTCCAGGCAATGGGCACCACGATTTATTATCACGACATCGGCGAAGGTGACGCGATCATCTTTCTGCATTCGTACGGCCCCGGGACGACAGCCTGGATTACCTGGCACAAGGTTCTGGCGGAGTTTTCCAAGTACTACCGCTGCATCGCAATGGACCTGCCAAACTTCGCCAAGACGGGTCCGATTGTCTACAAGATGGAGGGCTCGCCGCACAAGTTTCAGGCGGAGATGACGATCGCGCTGATGGACGGGCTGGGGATCGACAAGGCCCACATTGTCGGCAACTCGCAGGGCGGGCAGACGGCGATGGAGTTTGCCTACATGCATCCGACCCGGATCAACAAGCTGGTCTGGGGCGCCGGCCACGTAAATTCCGGGCCTGGCTCTTACCTGATGTCAAACCTGCGCGAGGAGGGCATCCGTGCCTCCGGCGAATTCAACCAGGATCCGACCGCCGAGAATATGCGACGCTACCTGCGGCTGCATCTCGTCGACCAGGATCTGATCAGCGACGAGCTGGTTGACTACTTGGTACACATGCACACGGGACGTCCCGACCTGACCGAAGCGCGCAGCAAGATTACCCGCAGCACCGACCCCTACCCAGACAACGCCAAGGGCATGGCCGATATCGCGGCGCCAACGCTGGTCCTCTGGGGCAGGGAAGACCGGACCTGCACTTTTGAACTGGGGATTTTGGCTCTGAATGTCACGCCGGACGCCCGGTTGGTGGTTTTAAAGAACACGGGGCACTGGCCGCCGTTTGAGAAGCCGGTCGAGTACACGGCCCACGTGCTGTCCTTCCTGCGTGGCTACGAGGCGTTTGAGACTGAGCAAGCCGGTGCGAAGGCGGCGGCGGTGAGCTAGAGGCGGGCACGGCGGCTGATGTCGAAAGTCCTGGGGCACCCCGGACCCCGCTAAAGCGGACTTTAGAACCTGGGGCACCCCGGACCCCGGGCAGCTTTTTGGCAGGACGTAGCTCTCAGGCCGTGGGGCCTCTGGAGTTGGAGCTCAGAGGGGCGCGGCCTTTCATATTTGAACCTGTTTGAACCTGGTTGGGCACGGCCAATCGGCCCAAGGTCCAGGTCTGGTATAGAATCGAGAGAATACAAATTGGGAGGTTGTTAAATGACCCTGGCGTACCAGCCCCTTGAAGTGCTCGGCATGGTTGATTCAAAGACAGGCATGATTGATCGCAGGATCTTCTCTGACCAAGATATCTACGCGATGGAGTTGGAGCAGGTTTTTGCGCGTGCCTGGAACTTCATGTGCCATGATTCGCAAATCCCCAACCCGGGCGACTTCTTCATGAGCTACATCGGAGAGGATCGGGTGATCTGCGTCCGCGATAACGATGGCAATCCCCAAGTGCTGATCAACAGCTGCCGCCATCGAGGAAACGCTATTTGCCGCGCCGATGAGGGCCACGCCACCTCCTTCATGTGTACCTATCACGGTTGGACCTATGACCTGAAGGGTTCTCTAGTCGGTGTGCCGGGATTTAAGGAGGTCTACCACGAGGAGCTGGACCGCGAGAATTGGGGGCTTATCACCGGCCGGGCAGAATCGTACAAGGGCTGGATCTTCGCCAACTTGGATCCTGAAGCTCCCGATCTCTATGAATACCTCGGCGAGGTAGGCCGCATGGGCATCGACCAGATCTACGCTCGCGGCGATACGGAGCAGGTGATGGGAATTCAGAGGTACATCATCCCCTGCAACTGGAAGTTTGCCGTCGATAACGCTTGGGACTTCTATCACGCCGTGATCACACATTCCTCCGCTGGTATGGCGGGCTGGCGTGGCGGCTACATTATCGAGCCGGGAGAGCCGGAAACAGGGCCGAACATCGCATTGCAACATGGCAGTATCTCCGTATTGGGCGAATACGGCCATGCGATCGGTGGCTGGGCTTTTGACAACGAGGCCGCCAAGGATTTCAACTTCGGCAATGTTGATCTGAGCTGGCGAGATAAGCCGGAAACCGAGCAATTGCTTGGTGATGTTGGCGTCCTCTCGGCTAACGCTCACCCTAACATCTTCCCCAATTTGTGGATATTTAACATGATGAGTAAGGCGAGTCTGCGTCTACCCAAAGGTCCTACGTCCACTGAAGTCTGGTGGTTCATCTTTAAGAACCCGGACCAGACGGAAGAGGGCCAACGGTACTTGACGCGACGGGTAGTGCGCCACGATGGGCCGGCAGGCGTCTTTGAGCAGGATGATGGCGAAAACTGGGGTTTGAGCACGACCGGCACGATGGGGCTGGTGGCCCGCCGGTATCCGCTGAACTACAGTATGAATGTCGGCCACGGGGAGGTAATCAACGATGAGGCCTCGCCGCCGCATATCGCTGGCAGTGACAATGAGCACCCTCAGCTCTGGTTCTACGAGTCCTGGACCAAGTGGATGGCAGCCCAAAGCTGGCCGGAGCTAGAGGCAATGCAAGGGAAGCTGGAAGGCTTCCGCTAAAGCGTCTGGCCTCTGCTAGCGTTGGGCCTCCACAGGAGAAAGCTCGCGCATCCTCTGAACGGAGAGGTCAGGGGCTAGTGGGCACGACAACCTCGGCGACGCCCTGCGTGGGTCGGTCGCCGCGCGGGTCCTCGATGAAGACGTCGATCTTGACCAGGGTGTAGCTGCGCCCCCCGTCCGCAGCCTGCTTATCGGTAATCAAGCCGATGCACTTGAGGTCCTCCCCGTGAGCCGCGGGCCGGCGAAAATTGACGTCCAGGCTCTTGATCCGGCCGCGTGGGCCGGCCCAATCGGTTAGGAGCTGGGCCAGGAAGGCCTGGCTCATGGGCCCGGGCACGATCGCGCCGGCGAAGCCATCGCGTTCCGCCGCTTTGTCGTCGGTGAAACGACCGATGGCGGCGGCGTTGGTCTGGTTCCAGGCGCCGAGGTAGCTTTGGATCTGCTCCAGGTCGGGATGTTTTTCTAGAGGACCGATTTCATCGCCCGGTTCGATGTCATCACCGAAGATCTGCTTACTCACGTTCGACCTGCCGGTGAACGGTGGAGCTGTCAACTACTGCCACGAGTTGGTCGTTCTGGTTGCGCAGCGTGGTCCGGCGCACGACGAACAGCATGCGTCCGCTCCGCCCGGTCTTTTCGTAGATCTCGTGGACCGACCTGGTAACACCGATGACATCGCCGGGCCGCATCGGCTCGTGAAACTCGCAGTGCTGCGCGGCGTTGAAGCTGGTGTTGCCAAATTTGACCTTGGGGTCCAGGCCGCGGCCGCCGCGGGTGCCCGTGACGTAAAAGGAAGGCGGGGCAATCAGCCCGCCGTGGGGACCGGCGCTAGCGGCGACTTCGTCGGTGTAGAGCGGGTTGGTGTCGCCGATCGCACTGCAGAAAGCAAGAATTTGCTCCGTGGTCACCTCGAACTGGCCGAGCTCAACCTCGACGCCGAGAACGCTTTCGTCGTACTCAACTTCGCTTGAAGTCACGCTCTGTCTCCTTGGCTCGCCACAGGTTTGTTGTCGAGGGTTTCTTCGATCCGGACCGGAAAATAGTCGCCACCGTTTAGCTCATCGACCAGGGCTTCCATGCTGTCGATCGGCCGGTTGAAGGCGGTTAGGCAACGGCCGATAGCGCTGACATAGTGAGCGTCGCTGCCGCCGACGCGGAAGAAGCCGTTGCGGGCGGTCAGGGTTTGGGCGCGGCGATTCTCCTCGTCGGAGCTGCCGCCGTTCAATTCTTCAATCGCCAGGACATGGCCGGTCGAAACGCCTTGTTCGGCGTAGTCCCAGAGACCGATGCGTTGCCGGCCGGCGTGGGCGGCCACGGCGAAGCCGCCGAAGTCGTGAGCGGCCTTAAACAGGTCGGCCGAGGGAATATCGACCCGGCTGAAATCGAATTCACGGCTGAGGCGTTGATCGATGCCGTAGACCAGCACGTGACCGATCTCGGTTTCGAGCTCGGCGCCTTTGAGCACGACGACATCGTATTGCTGCGCCAACTGATCATAACGGAGGTCAGGATCGAAGTTGCGGTGCTCGGTGAGAACAAAGCCGTCCACCTGGAAACCTCGTTGCCTGCGTCCAATAATCCATTTGAGGTAGCCCTCTACAGTGCCACCGGCATCGTCCGAGGCGTCGGCAGAGTGAGAGTGCAGGTCGAGAAAAAAGCGATTATCCAAGCCGGACGGATTCTAGCATGAACAGCGGAGCAGCGTGTGCTGGCTTTAGGCCGGCTTCTGGGCGGCGACCAGAAGATAGTAAGGCTGGCTTATGCGCATGAACGTCGCGTAGCCCTGTGCGAAAAGCCAGCCGCTGACGAACTGCTTGAGACTAAAACGGCCGGCACGCCGCTGCTCTCCCGGCCAGCGGCGGAGTCGATCGGCGCAGGCGCGCGTGCACTCCCGTGTGGCGTCGACGACTCGGGCATTTTCAAAACCGGTGCGCGCAATCAAATTCCGATAAGCGGTTGGCCCCTGGAGGCGATTGGCCCGTTTGGCTTTGCTGGTCCAGCCGAGGATGTCTGAGACCACCAGCCAACCGCCCGGTTTCAGAACACGCTGGGCTTCGCGGAGAAACTGCTCGCGGGTTTTGAAATGAAAGGCAGCTTCGACGCAGAGGATGCTGTCGAAGGAGGCGTCGGGAAAGGCCAGGCAGGTCGCGTCCATTTTCAGGAGCCGGACGTTCGGAGCGTTGTAGCGGGCGCGCTCGAGCTGCAGATCTGAGATGTTGATGGCCGCGATAGCGCCGGGCTCGTAGTAATCAAGAAGGCGCCTGGTGGATGCTCCCAGCCCACAGGCCACGTCGAGGATCGTGCCGGTTTTGTCGGGGAGGAGGTCGAGAAGCTCGGTGAGGAGGTTCTCTGATGCCTCGCGCTGGTTTTTGGTCTCGGGCGTGGTGTAGCCGTAATTGTAGTAATCGCTGTGGTCAAAGAAGGCGGCATGGGCGGGGTTTACCATCCACTTGTCGTAGACAGCGTTGAGGCGAAGGTTTGCAGCGGCTGAATCGCCGCGACCGGCGTTTGACCTGCCCATGGCCGATGAGCTTCGGTCAGTCTCCGCCCGCAGCGCGCGCCGGTTTTGGCTGTTTGACGGCGGCATCGTAGCGCACGCTGGCATCGCCGACGAGGATCTCCACATCCTCTGCGACTATGTAGCGCCCGGCTGCCAGACGCTGGGCTTCCTCGCGGACCCGCTCGAGAAACGCCTCTTTGCTGGGATAGCGATCGGCGATTGAGCGGCGCGGATCAGCCGCGTCGCGCCTTTCCTCATTCGACGCGGGGAAGAAATTGGTGAATCCCATCATCGAGATGATCTGATCGGGTGAGCCGGTCTCGGGGTGGCGCAGGTTCCAGCCGGCGTGGGTGGCCACGGGCACGCTGAGGTCAGGCAGGCGAATGCCGCCGACATCGTTGCCGTCTTGATCCACGGCCGGGACGAGGACGGGATAGGCGCGACCTTCTTTAACCGGATAACGCCCGACGCCGTTGGCCGCATCCGGACCGAGGTCGAGTTCCCTTAGCCGCCAGAGGCGGTCGGGGTCGGGTGTCTCGAGACCGGGAAGACGGCTGAACGACTCGAGGGCCTTCGGTGGCGTGACCAGGGTTCCATCCGCCAACCTGGGGTGGGTGCTGGCGGGCGGCTCGACTCCCTGTCCGGCCCAAAGATCGAGGTTGACCAGGGCTGACCGCAGCAGCGGTGTGTAATCGATCAGGTTGAAACCGTAGCGGCCGCGGCTGCCTTCGGTTAGGTTGCGGTCAATCTGGGGTAGGCCACCCGCGACATGCTGGGTTCCGGCAAAGTGATAAGTGCGGGATTCCGGCGCGTCGTTAAGGTCGGTCTCGCCGGTGGCGTCGGTGTGCACGAGAGCGCCATCGCCGCGCCAGTATTCGGCCGAGGTGTTGGTGTAAAAAACCTTTGGCATGCCACCAAGCTGGCGCTGGCGCTCCAAGAGGCCGTCTTTGCGCTCGCTGAATGGGTCGACGGCTTCGTCATCGGCGAAGGGAAACAGGTGACCAAAACCGGCTGTGGGCTGGACGGAGGGCTGTGCAAAGCGATGATTGAACTCGCCGCGGCGTCCGCCGGCGACATGGACCAGCAGACCGTCGTAGGCCGGTTGCCGTGTCTCATCCAGGTTTAAACCAAGGTAGAGATAGTGGCGCAGCATGCGGCCGGTCTGCGAGATGCCAAAGCCATAAACGCGTTCGAAGCCGGGCGAGATGTCCGATGGCTCTCGCAGGTAGGGGGCGAAATCTCGAAACGCTAGCAGGCCGGTGCCGACCACCTTGGCTCCCTCAGCCCGGTAGGTGAGGTAATAGCATTTGCCGGGCTCAAAGCCAGATTCCATATAGATGTGCTCGCGGTTGGGCAAGACGGTTCCTTCCGCGGTTTCACGGGCAAAGCGCCACTGGTCACGTGGGATCAGAGTGTCCTCGCCGTCCTCATACTCCCTGACGATGAGCGCCGCCTCGGGATCATCGAGCCTTGCGGCCGGGTAGGCCTGGTGGACGCGGTTGGCCAGGACAAAGGTGCGTTCCGGGTAGTTCGGGCGAATTTCGACGATGTTTTGACCGCTGATCGGCAGGCCATTTTCGAGAACCGGCGGCGGCTCGAAGCCAAGCAGGGCACCATCGCGCAAGACGTCCCACTGCCAGCCGACGGAAAGGACAGACCAGCCCTGCTGGAAAAGGAAGCCATCGCCCGGATCGTCTAGTTTCTGCGCCGGGGCCCGGTTGAGCCGGCCGGTGAGCTTGCGGCCGCGGTTAACCAGCACGGACAGGAGCCGGCCGTTGCCACGATTTTTGGTCTGAGGAATCAATAGCGAAAAGTCCGACCGGAAATGGACTTTGCCATCCGAGTCCTTCGGCGCGAGGTCCAGGTCGACGATCAGCTGATTGGCCTGGTTATCCGGGTCGACGGCGAAGGTTGCCAGCCCATCGATCTTCTCGTAGGCTCCGGTTTCGCCAAACTCCTGCCCGCCGGCATACGGTTCACGGTTGCGAATCTCAAGGGAGCTAACTGGCATTTTCGTCCTCCTGCGTGGTTCCTGCGAGGGCTTGATCTGGGGAAAGTATTATCCCACCGACAATCGCGATCGCAACCACGAGACAAGCAGGGGCCGAAAGATTCCTGCTTACGCGTTGCTGATTTGCCTCGATTGACGATGCAATTGGTGAAAGCTAACCTGGGGCCGTCTAAGAGAGGCTTGGTCAGCACGTATTAGGAGGGCGCATCTCCATGTCCGATATTCCCAACCTGGCGGGCAAGGCCATGACGGTCAAAGGCCCGATCGACCCCGAGGAGCTTGGTCGCACGATCATGCACGAGCATCTCTTCATTGACTTCTGGCGGGACAAGCAGCCCGACTTTAATGCTCCTGCCACCCTGGCGGGCTTATGGGACCAAAAGCTCACGCTGGAGAACCTGCATTTCGCTCGGGAGGGTAAGCGAATCAAGGATAACTACGTCCTGATGGACGAGAACGTGGCCGTCAAAGAGGCTATGGAATTCCAGCGGGCCGGCGGCAACACAATCGTGGACGTGACCAGCATCGGTCTGGGTCGCGACCCTTTGGCCTTGCGTCACGTCGCCGACATCACCAGCCTGAATATCGTTATGGGCGCCGGCTGGTATCAGAAGTTCTATCACCCCGACGACATGGACCAGCGCACGGTTGAGGATCTGAGGGATGAGATAATCCGTGATATCGCCGTCGGTGTCGGCGACACGGGCATCAGGTCGGGAATCATCGGCGAGGTTGGCATCAACGGCAACCCTCTGACGGCCAACGAGATGAAGAGTGTGCGGGCTTCGGCGGAGGCCAGCCGGGCCACCGGCGCGGCAATATCGTTTCATCACGGCGGCTGGGGAAAAGAAAAGCTGGAAGTCGCCAGCGTGGTTGCGGAGTCCGGCGGCGATCTGAACCGCACGGTCTTTGGTCACAGCGACGGCATCGCCGGCAACATGGAGCTGATGCTCGATCTGTTGCGCCTCGGCTGCTATATCGAGTTCGACCTGTTAGGCCGGGTGAACGTCCCGCTGACCTGGAAGGGCGAACTGCCGGCAGCACCTACAGAGCCGGTCCGCGCAACGACCGCAGTTGTGGCGGACGCCATACCGCGGCTGATCGAGGCGGGTTACGAGGACCGAATCGTTTTGGCGCAGGACTGCTGCATGAAGGTCCATCTCAAGTCTTACGGCGGCAGCGGCTATTCCTACGTGTTGGAGAAATTCCTGCCATTCCTGGATTCGCAAGGCGTCACGGAGGAGCAGGCCAACAGGATGATGGTCGAAAATCCCAAGCGAATCTTGACTCTGGTGGAGCCGGGTTAGAACACCGCGAACCGCAGCCGCGCCTGTGGCCTTGGTTGCCTGGCGAAATCCCTCTTAATGTGATCGGTTGGGTTTTCGGCCCGGCCCTAATCAGATACACTCTGCGAGTCTCCGAGTGCAGGTCTCGGAAGACGGGTCCCCGTAGAAGGAGTAATTGATGGAATTCACCGAGGAAAAGTTGAAGATCCTGCTCGAAAGAGCAGAGGTCAATCCGAAGCCAGAAGATTTTGAGGTTCTCATGCGGCTAATGCCCGACTACTTCGAGCGTCTCTCGAAGTTCCGCGAAGTCGATCTTAGCGGTGAAGAAGTGGCCGGCACCTTTCAGCCGCCGCACAAGTAGAAATTCGAGAGAGAAAGAATATGGCAACCTCAACCAAACAAGACATCGCCCTGATGTCGATCGGCGAGCTGTCGAAGCTCATTGCCTCGAAGCAGCTGTCGCCGGTCGAACTCACCCAGACCTATCTTGACCGCATCAACGGCAGCCTCGGTCAGAAGATCGACGCTTTCATGCTCCTGACTCCCGAGCGCGCGATGAAGGATGCTAAGAAGGCGGAGTCGGAGATCGCCAAGGGCAAGAACCGCGGTCCCCTGCACGGCATCCCGATGGCCCACAAGGACAACTACGACACCAAGGGCATCACGACAACCGGAAACTCGGCGATCTTTGAGCACCGCGTGCCGGACAAGGATGCGACGACAATCTCCAGGCTCAGCAAGGCCGGCGCTGGCTTGCTTGGCAAACTGAGGATGCACGAATTCGCCAGCGCCGGGCCGGAAACCAGTCTTGGCCTGATGCCGCACAACCCATGGAACCTGGAGCACTCGCCGGGCGGTTCGAGCGCTGGTTCAGGCGCCGGCGTATCTGCCGGGCTGTTTGCCGCCTCGCTTGGTTCTGACACCGGCGGCTCGGTTCGTGGTCCGGCCTCGAATACTGGCATTGTCGGTATCAAGGCAACCTATGGCCGCGTCCCGCGTACCGGTGTTATCGCTCTGAGTTACTCG
Organism: Dehalococcoidia bacterium; assembly: GCA_965219205.1. Classification (GTDB taxonomy): domain Bacteria; phylum Chloroflexota; class Dehalococcoidia; order DSTF01; family WHTK01; genus WHTK01. The sequence goes on along the minus strand of CBDCMQ010000009.1, from coordinate 395,034 downwards.
CAGGACCACCCGGCTCCGCTGACGATAAATGTCGAGGACAACGCGCTGGTTCTGCAGGCAATCTCTGGACGCGACCCGGCGGATCCGCACAGCTCCCGGGTCCCGGTTGGTAGCTACACCGAGCACCTCAAAGACGGTGTCAAAGGTCTGAAAATTGGCATCCTGCAGCCGTATCTGACGAACGGCAACCCGGAAGGTATCGCCGCGACCGAAAAGGCGATTGAGCAATTTAAAGCGCTTGGCGCCGTCGTGAGCGAGGTGTCGATCCCGAGTTTGCCGCTCAGCGGGCTCGCCTGGCTGATCATCACGCAGTCGGAGATGTTCTCCTACCACCACGAGGGGCTGCGCACCGAGCCGGAAAAGTTTGGCGATCTGTTTAGGCAGCGCCTCTACTTTGCCAGCCTGCTGGTCAGCGCCGACTACGTCCGCGCACAACAGGTCCGAAGCCGCGTCGCGCGTGAGTTCGCCGAGGCGTTCACGAACCTCGACCTCATGGTGACGCCGATGGGTGGTCCGGCCGGTAAGGATGGGCCAGGGGACCGCCACGGCATTTTGAAGGGCGCCGGTGCGACCGCAGCCTTCAGCCTTGCAGGCTCACCGGCAGTTTCCGTGCCCTGCGGCTTCAGCGAGGATGGCATGCCTCTCGGTCTGCAAATTGCCGGACGCAACTTTGACGAAGCAACGGTTTATCGCGCCGCCTACGCCTACGAGCAGGCGGCCGGGTTCGCCGACCAGCGCCCACCGCTCGCCCGCGAGTAGGGTTAGCTACGGGCCAAGTAAAGAGGCTCCGGGGAGGGGAAGCAGCCCCGGAGCCTTTTTATTCTGAATACTGGCAATGCGTGTGCCGCTGGCACCCACTGCGCTTCGCTTGACCTTCGGGGCCTTGCCAGGGGTCGCCAGCGTGACGCCGGCTCTACTTCAGCGTCGTCGGCGCCTTTTAATTAATTGAGGAAGTCGGCGATCCCCCGCCTTCATTCCCAGTATTTCTAGCTACTGAGGAAGGTCTTGGCTAGCTCGTTGAATTCGTTGGCTTTTTCGTATTGCACCCAGAATCCACACTGGCTGAAGACGTGCAGCTCAGCATTTGGCAGGCGCGCGATCATGAACAGGGCGCTATCCCAGGAGTCGCGGTTTTCGCGGCCGTAGACGATCATGGTTTTGTTCGGGATTTTGTGGATCTCCTGCCAGATTGGCTCCGGCGTCTGCCGGATACCAGGCCGCCCTTCCGGCGCCTGAACCATAAATTCCGGCACGATGCTCTCGGCGTAGCGCTCCTCGACCAGTTCTTCGGTAATCAACGATTTGTCGTGGAAACAAGACCCCAAATAGGCGCGCATCTTGTCACGCGAGGGGCCCGGATCGGCGTAGTAGTCGGTGATCAGGCGGGATATCGCCGGGTTATCTACGGGAAAGAGCGGAACTCCGGCACCGCCGCTGACGGCGATTACATGGTCGATCTTGTCCGGGTGCTCCATCGCCATTCGCAGAACAGTGCTGGCGCCGGTGGCGATGCCGACAGCGTGGGCCTTCTCAATACCCATCACGTCAAGCATCTCAGCAAAGACGCGCGAGTAGAGGGTCTGCCGGCGGCCGTCCGGGACCTCGGGCTTGTCGGAGAGGCCGTAGCCCGGCAGGTCGACCACGATCGTGCGGAACTTCTCCGACAGGCTCTCCATGTTGCGGCCGAAGTTGCCCCAACCAAATGCTCCGGGAGCGCCGCCGTGGACGCAAAACAGGACCGGGCCCTCACCGGCCTCGTGATAGTGAACCTTGATGTCACCGACCTGGACGAACTTGCTTGTTGATTCTCTGGTAATCATGAGAACCCCTTTCAAACTACAGCAGCTTCGAGCGATTTTAACGATGGAGTCTCGGCGTGGGACTCACGGCCCATTTATAACCTCGGTTTGAGAGACTAACGTACCGGGGAATTAATATCTACAAGTTGGCCAAGCGTCTACGGTGCGGGGACCGGTCAATCGTATCAGGCCGTGGCGGGCAAAACAGCCTGGAGGTGAGGAATGGCAAAGGTCACCAGCGTCGTATCCGAAGGTGATGGCTCAGTTTTCATCTGCGACTTTTCGCCGCCCAGGGGGACACGACCCGACTTGCTGGACAGCGCTAATCAGCTTGAGTCTGACTTCATCTGCGTCGCCTACAACCCGGGCAAGGCGGTGAGGGTTGATTCAGTTGCGGCCGCTTACCAGGTTAGGAACGCCACCGGGCGGGGGGTGGTCTTCAACCTCTCGCCGCGAGATATGAATCGACTGGCGATTGAGTCCCGCTTGCTCGGCGCTGAACTGTTGGGCGTGCAGAATGTGGTCGTGGTCCAGGGCGATGCTTTCACAGACAAGGATGGTTTGAAGCCCGCCGGGGACTACACGACGACCGGACTGATCGCCGCGATCCGGGATTTGAACAATGGTCTCGATTTCCGCGGCTCCAAGTTGCGGAATGCCTGTGATTTCTGCGTCGGCTCCGCGATCGACCTGGGCAAGGGCATCGAACAGGAGGCCCGGCTGGCGCAGCGCAAGGTAGAGGCGGGAGCCGAGTTCTTTGTTACTCAACCAATCTTTGATGTCAACCAGGTAGGCGATTTTTTCGCCGCCTACGAGCACTCGGCGGGCGACACCCTGCAGCAGCCGGTCTTCTGGGGGCTGCAGATCCTGGCCGAGGGTGGGCTGATCTTTAGCAACGTTCCGGACGGCCCACGGCGTGACCTGGAAGCGGGCCGGGACGGTGTTGAGATCGCGCTGGAAACTTGCGCTCAGCTCCAGGCGGTTGGTGTGAAAGGTTTCTATTTGGTGGCACCGATCCTCAAGGGGGGAGTCCGCGATTACGAGGCGGCCGGCCGCTTTCTGCGGGCGGCCAGGGCCGCCAACTGATCTTGAAGTACTGCGCACCGAGTTCAACCTGGCGGGATGGCTCTTGAGCCCATTGGACGATAGTTAGGTACGATAGACACGGACTTTTCGCTTCTGTTCTTATCCCCTAGGAGGCTCCTGTTGAAAATCGGTATAGAACTCCATCCTCGTCGCGGCGTTGACGCTGTCCTCGAGGAGGCCCGAAGTGCGGATGACCAGGGCTACGACTCGGTCTGGCTCAGCGACCATCTGTTTCACGGCCGAGGGAATGACACCGCCGACGAGCCACTGGAGATGATGACGCTGGCCACCGCGGTGGGTGCCGTGACCAAGCGGACACGCCTAGCCTGGGGATCACTGAACATTACCCTGCGCCCGCCAGCGCTGCTGCCTAAATCTCTGGCCAGCCTGGACCAGCTAACCCATGGGCGGGTCATCGCTACCTTTGGCTCGGGTTGGAACCTCCCCGAATGGCATGCCTACAATCTGCCGGTGAAAGAGGATCACGGCGAACGCGGCGCCTACGCGCGTGAGGTGATTCAGCTGTTCAAACAGCTCTGGACCCATCCGGCGCCGGAGCTGACGACTTTCGAAGTCAAGTACGTGCAGGTCAAAGACCTGCCTTTCAACCCGGAGCCGGTGCAGAAGCCTCACCCGCCGATCTGGTTTGGCGGTGAGTCCGACGCGACGCTGCAGACGGTCAAGGAGCTTTGCGACGGCTGGATGAACATGCCTTCGCACAACAACCCCGAGGTGCTCAAGAAGTACACCGATACCGGCGACTGGCCGGATCGGCCGATGACGATTCACCAGCGCAGTCACATTCTGGTCGCCAATGACCGGGCGACGGCGGTGGAGCTGGCTGAAAAGGACTACGAATCACTCAAAGAGACAGAGGCAATTTTCGCGCCACCGACTTTTGACGACTTCCTGCGCGAGGAGGTGATCGGCACGCCGGATGAGTGCATCGCGCAGCTCAAAGACATGGAATCGCGCGGCGTAAACCACCTGCGCATTCGTTTCACCAGCGAGGCCACCCGCGACGCCGCAGCCAAGATGGTGCTGCCGCGTCTGGGAGAGGTCGGCGAGGCATAGGCTTCGGGAGAACGGCTTTAGTCGGGCAACTTGCCGTTGTCCAAGCCGGCTTGGCAGTCGAGGGCGATCGGGGGCCAGGTTTCGCCGGATGTTAGCACCTTATAGCAGGCCTGCGAGACAGCGACCCGCACGATTGCCAGTTGTAGTCCCAGCGCGGTGGTGCCGCTACCGCTCAACTCACCATGGGCCGGAAGGTTGGCACATTCGCCTTCCGTCAGCACTTCCTCGTCGCCGGCATCGTTCGCCTGAAAACACTCAGGCGGGACGATGAGGCCGATGTGGGCCTCGTAGCTATCGGCGCCTAGCTTGAGCCCGAGAATTGTCCGGCCTGCCACCTGCCTGAGGTCAAAGACAACTCCGGATGAGCTGTCGCTGGCTGGCTCCGGAACCTGCCCGACCGGGTTGGCGCGGGAAGTGGTCGATCTCGTGGAAAACGCGCCAGCGCCGACCGCAACAACAATGGCCACCAGGACCACGAAGATGCCAGTGGCAGTGGCGCCATTTCGGCTCATTGTTGGTTCCTTCCTCCAAGGCTACTGAGGTGTTATTGGCGGCTTAGGCAAAAAGGACACCCTGGTGAGCCAGAAACACAGATGAGTACAGATGAGTATTGTATCCTCGGATCTCTGGAGTTCGGTTGCCGGCGTTGAAAACTGCCTGACATCGAGCAACGGCAAAGACGCCAGGCGCGTGATCTGAGATCTGGAGGCTCATTTTGTCTGAAACCACTTACTCTTTGCAATCCTTTTCTGAGGCGGCGGCTGGATTTAGAGACGGCAGCGATACACCTCGCGCCTTCCTCGAACGCTGTATCAAGTCGATCGAGGAGTTTGAGCCGGGCATTGGCGCTTTCGTCGAATTAAACCTGGCCGGGGCGCGGCTGGCGGCTGACGCGGCAACCGAGCGCTGGAAAGCGGGAGCCGAACTCTCGCTAATCGATGGTATGCCGGTCGGGATCAAGGACATCATGGAAACCGCCGATATGGTGACCGAACAAGGCTCACCGCTGTTTGCCGGCTGGCGCAGCGGCCGCGACGCGGCCGCTGTAGTCGCATTGCGAGAGGCCGGTGCCGTCATCGTTGGCAAAACCGTGACCACGGAGTTCGCCTCCACCCAACCGCGCGGCACGCGAAATCCTTGGGATCTGGAACGAACGCCGGGCGGCTCGAGCAGCGGCTCGGGAGCGGCCGTGGGCGCGGGAATGCTGCCGGCGGCGCTGGGGACGCAGGTTGTCGGCTCGATTCTGCGTCCGGCGAGCTTTTGCGGCTGCTTCGGCTTTAAGCCCAGCGTGGGTGGCATTAACCGCGGCGGCAGCTTCGACGAGTTCAGCCAGAGTTGCAGCGGCGTTTTGGCTGCCAGCTTGGACGAGTGCTGGAGCATTGCCCGTGCCATATCGGCCCGAATCGGCGGCGATCCCGGTTACGTTGGCCTGCTGGGGCCAATGAAATTGCCCGACGCCGCCATGCCGCTGCGGATTGCGTTGCTAGAGACCGGTGGCTGGCAGAGCGCCAGTGAGGAGGGCAAGCAGGCGCTTGGGGAAGCTGCCGGGAAGCTGGCCGCCGGCGGAATCGAAATCGCCGACCGGCGCTCGGATGCGGCGATTGCCGAAGCCGAGTCGGCCATAGCCGACGCGCAGGCGGTGACTAGAGTAATCAACAACTGGGAAGGGCGATGGCCGCTCAACACCTACTCGCGCGACCTTGATCCGACGAAGCTCAGCCAGCCCTCCAGGGACCGGCTCGCCCAGGCAGAATCGATGACCCAGGAGGAGTACCAGACGGCGATTTTGGAGCGCGAGCGCGTCCGCGGAGTCTGCGCGGCGCTTGCCGAGGGATTTGACGTTTGTATCACCCTGGCCGCAAGCGGGGCGGCGCCGGTCGGTTTGAAATCGTCCGGCGACCCGATCTTCCTCGCGGCGGGCAGCATGCTGGGTGTTCCGGCGCTAACGCTGCCGGTGCTTCGCGATCAAAACCTGCCTCTCGGACTGCAGATAATGGGCTTTAGGGACGCTGATGCGGCTATGTTCGCCTCGGCGGCGGCGATTCTGCCCCTGGTTGAGGGCAGCTAAGTCGTTTCAGGACTGGCCGACCGGACAGAAGGAGCGAGTGAATGCTAGAGATTTTTCGGGTCGCGGAAGACGATGCCGTGCGGGTCATGCCGGACGACCTACGGAGTGTCGTTCAGACAATTCTCGAGACGGTAGGCGTCGAAGAGACTGACGCCCGGCTTTCGGCCGATGTCCTGGTAACTGCCGACGTTCGCGGTGTCGATAGCCATGGCGTCTCGAACATGCTGCGGGCTTACGTGCAGCGCATCCGGGATGGCATCGTCAAGGCGCGGCCGGAGTGGCGGATCGTCGAAGAGCGACCGGCGACGGCGACGATCGATTGTGACACCGGTTTTGGCGTAATGATCGCGCCAAAAGCGATGGAAATCGCCGTCGCAAAGGCCCGAGAGACCGGTATGGGCGCTGTTACGATGCGTAACGCCAACCACAGTGGCATGGCCGCCTATCACGCGATGCTGGCGTTACCTCACGAGATGATCGGCATGTGTTTGACGGCCGCCGGCCCGCGGGTCTTGCCGACCACGGGGCGGAGCAGCGGCTAGGAACAAACCCGACAGCGGTGGCGGTCCCGGCCCGGAACATGCACCCCTTTGTCTTCGACGCGGCAACCAGCGTGGTGGCTGAAAACAAGGTGCAGCTCGCCAAGCGTCTCGGCACGACGATTCCCGGAAACTTCATTGCCGACATGGACGGCAATATCATCTCCGAACCCGGGCCGGTACCGGATGAGTATCAGCTGCTCACCTTTGGCGGCACCCGCGAGTTGGGCTCGCATAAGAGCTATGGCTTGTCGATGTTTATCGACATAATGTGCAGCATTCTGGCCGGCGCCATGCCGACCGGTTTCAGCCAGCGCGGCCCCGGCAATCACTTCGTCGCCGCCTATGACATTGCTGCTTTCACCGATGTCGAAGAGTTCAAGGATCGCATGGACTGGTACCTGGCGGAGATGGAGGCGACGCCGCCGGCGCCCGGCTACGACCGGGTGATGACGCCGGGTCAGGAGGAAGAGGAGATGGAGGCCGAGCGTTCGGTCAAGGGGATTCCTCTGCACATCGAGGTTGTTGAGTGGCTTGAGTCGATCTGCGAAGAGTTGGGCCTTGTATTAGATGCTCGGGGGACCCTTGCGTCGCCCGCTTGACCTGGGCAAATCGTTCAATCAAGCGCTGAAATTCCTGACCTCATCTGGTACGATTCGGGCACGCCGGATAGGCCTGAAATGGTCTTTGGCGAACTATGCGGAGGGTTCAACGTGAGAATCACCACGGCTATCGCGGCGGCGCTCGTATTCGGCTTCTTGTTTTTTGCGGCGGCGTGCGGCGGAGATAGCGAGCCGTCGGAAGGATCGGATACCACGGCAGCGACTAGCACCGCGGATTCGGCCGCAAGCAGCGACCCGGCGCCAACGGCCACCGCGCAGGAAAGCGCCGAGGCGACTGCTGCGCCCACGGAGCCGCCGACAGTCGATAGCGAAACTATTAGGAGCGTTAGCGTTGGCGATCAAACCTGGAAGATTGTGGCCAGTGTCGAATGTGACTTCGACAGCGAGACAGCGTCACCGTTGACGCTGATCAGCATTGCCGGCCATGCCGAGGGTGACGAGTCAATTGAAATCGTGCTCGCGTTCGATCCGAGGGATACCGGACTGACCTTGACGGTTGAGGGCACCGGCGGCGAGCCGTCCTGGGCCGCGATTAACGAAACCTTCGTCGTTCGAGCCGGAGCGATTTCGATCTCTGGTGAGGGTTCGTTCCAGATTCCAGGCGGTGGGGATACAACCGAAGGCTCTTTCGAGGCGTCCTGCTAAACAACAGGAGGTCTATGATCTGGAATTGGTGGCCGGACCTGCGGGTGAACCACTCGATGCCCGAAGGGTCGCTCTAGGCTTTTCCAAAAAACGTATGCGAGGAGTACTTGATCGCGTCGTTTTCCTTGACGTGCCCCTTTGGCCGGTGGCACCCTCCTGGCGGGGTGAAACATGACTAATGTTCAAACGACGCAACGCTACGACGCCAATGCGACCTATGAGGTCAGCTCACGAGACGTCGAGTATCTCAGCCACGGCGCTGATAGTTTGATGGTGCGGATTTACCAGCCGCGGGCAACGGGGGTCTTCCCGGCGATGATTGCCGTGCACGGGGGAGCCTGGTCAGGCAAGGAGTGGCTGCAAAATGAGCCAGCCCACCGGGTGTTGGCCGAGGGCGGGCTGGTGGTTGCGGCGATTCAGCTGCGTAGCTCGGTTGATGCGCCCCATCCGGCAGCGATGCAGGACATCAACTACGCAACTCGCTGGCTAAAGGCGAATGCTTCCGCTTTGAGCGCCGATCCAAACCAGGTTTCTGGCATCGGCTGGTCCAGCGGCGGGCACCAGATAATGCTCAGCGCCATGCGGCCGGGACACTACGACGATATCGCGCTGGCGGATGCGGCGGATGTCGATGGCGGGCTTTCATACGTGATCATGGGTTGGCCGGTCATAGACCCCGTGGCCCGTTACCGGTTGGCGGAAGAGCGCGACAACAAGGACCTTATGGAACGGCACAACGCCTACTTCGGCGATGTGGCCGGCATGGAAGAGGCCAGTCCGCCTCACATTCTGCGACGCGGCGAAGCGGCGGAGTTGCCGCCGGTCCTTCTGCTCCAGGGCGCAGCAGATGAGGCACTGCCCCAGGGGATGGCGGAGGAGTTCGCCGGGCTCTATAGCGCTGTCGGCGGGGTCATCGAGCTGGCGAAATATCCGGGGGCGCCGCACGGGTTTATGCGCGAGGAGGGGCCGCATCAGGTACGGGCCTTTGCGCTGGCGAAATCTTTCATTGCCCGTCAGGCTAGCTAGATAGGCGATCCCGCCGGAAAATTGCAGGTCAATGTCCAAGCATCTTCCGGGCTAGCTCGAGGCCGCTGATAACCTAATATTGAGGCTCCATGCTGTGCTCTCCGTGGGGGCCGGCACGATGCGGAGCAAGCGGATGTTGGGGGACTCGGTGTGGTCAGGGCCCAGACTGCGGTTCGCCGCTCGAAGTTGCTGTTGCCAATCTGCCTGGCCGTCCTCGCGGTTGTCGTCGCCGGCTGTCGAGGCACGATCGATTTGGAGCAGGCCACACCGGCCGGCGCCAGACCTACGGCGCGAGTCACGGCCTTTCCTACGCCAACGCCCAAACCCCTGCGATTGGACTGTGACGCGATTGTGGAGTCCGCGTTCTTCGTCAGTCTGGCTGAAAAGGACTGGTTCTTTGAGAACTGCCTGGCCGGCCCGCCGGAGTCATTCCTCTACAATCAGGTTCCGGGCATAGGATCGCGGGTGATTGAGATCTTTAGCGTGGACCGGTCGGTTTGTGGCTCCGGTCTGGTCGGTAACACGGCTTTTCATCGGCCCTATCTGGAGAGCTTCTCCTACCTGAATCGCAGCTTCTGTTCCAATCTTGACCCGGTGACCCTGGCATTCCCGCCGCAGCCATTTGCTTGTGCGAGTGAGGAGACGATCGAGGCCGTCGAAGTGGACCTGCCATTCCTTGACGGACGGCTTCGTCAGGAGATCGAGGTCTTCTGCGTCGCCTCCGAGGAGCCAGGCGCGCCACCGGTTCTGCGGGCACCACTGAGGCCGGGCGATGAGGCCGTTTGGTTAGACTAAAGCGAACTGGCGCGGGCCGATTCCCCGTCAGGTATCGACTACGGTGCGCTCCGCCTCGGTAAAGGTTTCCATGGATTCATCCTGAAAGACGTAGGTTGAATCAGTGCGATTGGACACGGCGCAGTGTTTACCGAGGCGGTCGACGGCGATGAAGTTCGTCGATCCGCGAAAGTTATCGTCGAGGTCTTTGAGATCTTTCGCCGCCTCTTGGCAGGCCTCGAGTGCGGACAGACCGGCCCTCATGTGCATCACGACGGTGTGGGCGGTGGCCAGCCTGAGGGACATTTCACCGCGGCCGGTGAAGGCGCAGGCGCCGTGACGAGTGTCAGCATAGTTTCCGGCGCCGATGATCGGAGAATCGCCGACCCGGCCTGGGTAATGCAGGGCGATACCACTGGTGCTGACGGCGCTGGCGATATTCCCCTTGCGGTCGATGGCGATGAAGTCCGCGGTGCCGCCCTGGGCCCTGGCCTGGGGAGCGTCTTGGGACCAGCGAGCCAGAGCCTGGAAGTAGGCGGGCGTATCAGGGATCGGCTCCTGTCCCTTGAGGTTCTCCATTTGGGCCCGCCAAATTTCGTGAGCCTTTTCGGTGAGCAGCTCCATGCGCTCGAAACCAAGCTCGTCGGCGAAGCGGGCGGCGCCTTCACCGGCGAGCAAGACGTGCGGCAGTTCAGTCATAACTTTGCGGGCCAGCGAGATTGGATGCTCGAAGCCCTTGAGAGCAGCGACGGCGCCGGCCGCCAGGGTTGAGCCGTCCATGATCGATGCGTCGAGCTCGACCTCGCCGAGGAGATTGGGGATCCCGCCAAGGCCGACCGTGGTGTCATCGGGGTTGCTTTCCACCAGCCGGGTGCCGGCCTCCACAGCGTCCAGAGCGCTGCCGCCGCCTCGCAGCACGTCTATCGCTGCGCCAATCCCCACTCGCCCGTTGGCGCTGCCTACTACAAGCATGGAGTGTCCTCCTGGATGTTTGGCGGCTGCAGGCCGAGAGGCATCGAAAGCGGCAGCAGAGTCAAAAAGCCCGGTGGCGCATCGGCTCGCCGTCGACGAAGTGACGCAGATTTTCGAGCCAGAGCTCACCGACACGCTGAATATAGAGTGGCGAAACCGAGGCGTTGTGGGGCGTGATCAGGACGTTGGGAAAATCCCAAAGGTCGTCATCGGCGGGCCACGGTTCCGCGGGTAGGACATCGAGGCAAACGTGGCGGAGGTGGCCGGCTCTAAGCGCTTCCTTCAAAGCCGGAATGTCGATCAGGGCGCCGCGGCCGACGTTGACCAGCGTCGCGGTGGGTTTCATCCGGGCCAGCGCCTCTCCGTTGATGAGGCTTTGCGTCTCCGGGCTGATCGGCAGAGCCAGCACGACAAAATCGGCTTTGGGCAGGAAGCTGGGGAGGTCGGTTAGGGTGCCTTGAAGGTCGACATTCGCCACGGCCTCGCTGGAGCGGCGCAGGCCGAGGATACGCATGCCAAAGGCCTTGCCGAATGCGGCGACACGGCTGCCGATGGCGCCCAGGCCGATAACCAGGATTGTCTTATCGCTAAGACTCTCCAGCGGCAGCTTCTGCCAGTGACGGGCGCGTTGCTGATCGCGTAGTTCACCAAGGTTTTTGGCAGACCAAAGCACGGAGCTGAAGGCCATCTCTGCCACCTCGGGCGCGTTGGCTGCCGGGGAGTGGGTCAGCGGCACTTTCTTCTCACGCATGACGTCATAGATCAGACCATCGATGCCGGCGTCCTCGGTGTGGGTCCAGGATGGCGCCGGGATTTGAATCACCGAATTAACAAAATCCGGCTTGTAGGCATCGGCGGCGTAGACGATCAGGTCGCAGTCTAGCGGTGAAGCCGACCAGGAGCCGCCGGGATCGTAGAGCGCCCAATCAAGGTTGTCGACGATCGCCTCAGCAGCGGCATGGTGGTGCTCATAGAACAGCCGGCCGGCAGCAACCTTCACGTCAGACAGGCCTCCTCAGCAAATGACGGCGATATTCCATCAGGTTTTTTAGTCAAACGAATTTTTCTGGGAGCCATAGGCTAGCCCAAGACCGGCGCTGGAGGATAGTGGCAGCGTATACTTTGGCCCTCAAATGAGATCCACGGCAGGAAGAGCGCGAGTCCTGGTGACTCGGAGTGGAGGCAACCATGACAGATGAGACCGCTTCAAGCGAAGCAGCCCAACCACTTTTCGGGATCAAGCCGCCAATCGTGTGGTTTGCGCTAGTCGGCGTTGGCGTGGCGGTTCATTTTGCCCTTCCGGTTGATGCCTTGCCCGGTGGCGGGGTTCAATTTATCGGTGTGCCGATTGCCATCGCTGGGCTGGCGTTTGCGCTGGCCGCCAACGTTGCTTTTAGTAAGGTTGGCACGGACGACCGATTCGCGAGTCCAACCTTAAGCATTGTTCAAGATGGTGTTTTGAGCCGGTCCCGGAATCCGATGTATGTCGGCATGGTGCTGATAACCCTCGGGATAATGCTGGCAATCAATTCAGCCGTTTCGCTTCTCGTGCTGCCGTTCCTGGTGCTCTACCTCCAATTCTGCGTTATCCAGCGCGAGGAAGAGTACCTGACGCGATGGTTCGGCCAAGATTACAGCGCCTACAAGGCCAAGGTTCGGCGCTGGATTTAGAGAAGGTCAGCACGTCAGCTCAGGCCTCTGACGTGATTGCCGCCGTTCCGGCGCTCGACGCATCGTTTACCTAGCCTGTCGCTCCCACACCAGCTCCACCGTTCGCTGCCTTCCGTAGCGGACGCTGGGTTCAGTGCGTAACGTTAGCCGATTCTCGATCAGCTCATAGTGCCGTAGCTGGTTCTTGCCGAGGTCGTTGGGGAAGAGACTGCCTTCGACATGGTGGGTAACCGTGCGGTTCGTTTCGTCTACCGTAAAGGTTCCCCAGTAGGCGATGAATCCGTCGAAGGCCTGCCAGACCTCTTCTGGCGTCGCGACACCGCGGTCGCCGGAGGCGAAAGCGGCACGGCCGGAGGTCATGATCTGAACGGCGACGTTTCCGGCCGCGTCGTAGATCAGGCGGCCCTTCGGCTCGGGGCCGAAGGGCAGGCTATTCTCGTCATCGCCGCGCTTTTCCTCAACACTGACCAGTTGCCAAACGCCAACCAGCAGGTCCGTGGTCATCGGCGGGACTTACGCGCTTGATTTGCCATTTTGCCAGGCTTTTAGGCCGGCGTTGTGGCCGAAGCTTGGGTCCCCCGGAGCTCGTAGGCTTCGTAGCCCCGCAGGAACGTAAGTACGTGGGCCGTGTATTCCGCCGGCTTCTCGAATGGCGCCCAGTGGCCAACACCATCAAGCAGGAGCATGCGCGCGTCCTTGATGTGGTTGAGCATGTTGATGCCGACCTCGAACACGACCATGCGGTCGTAGCGCCCCCAGAGGATCATGGCCGGAGCCTCGATCGTCTCTAACTCGGCCGTGTAGTCGTGGGCCGGACTGCGTGATTTTGCCCGGGCCTCGATGAACTCCGGCGACCAGGTGTGCCAGTGGTGGATGTAGTCGACAAGCTCATCGGTGACCAAGTCCTGGTTATCGAGGTGCACACCGAGGTAGCGGCGCACGTTGTCCTTGGTTGGGTTCTGCATGACCTCGCGGGTGGCACGGCTGCCTTCCGAGGGCCGGTTGCCCATCAAGTAGCGGTCGCCACCGGTGCCGATATGGCCGCCACCAATCAGAACTTTTCGCACTCGCTCTGGGTATTTGGTCGCGGCAACCATGCTGGACTGGCCGCCCTGGGAGTTGCCGACCCAATAGGCGCTGTCGATGCCCAACGCGTCCAAGAGGTGGGTGCCAACCCGCGCTTGCATCGAATGGATGCCCTCATCGAAGACCTTTGGTCCGGTCTTGGCGAAGTTGGGCATGTCCCAGAGGATGCAACGGTAGTGTTTGGCGAACTCGTCGACTACTTTGTGCCAGGTGATCCAGGCGGTGGTGCCGGGCCCGTAGGAGTGCGAGAAGAGGATCGGATCGCCCTCGCCGATGTCGTGGTAGTGGACATTCATGCCATCGACTTCGATGGTCTTGCTGGTGCCTTCTTCGGTTAGTCCGCTTGGTGTGACAAATGCCATTTTTTTATCTTTCTGAATGCCTGGAATGGCCGTGGGCCTTCCAGGGTGCGCCGGCCAACAAATTCCGCCCTTCGGTGCTAACGGGCTCCGCCCGGGCCCGGTTTTCTTAAATCCCCGGAACGCAGGTGGTGTACCGCCCTCTTCCCGGGTGCGTGGGCGGCGTTTTGCCACCGGGGTTAGCGGGCTCCTCCCGGGCTGAGTTAGACGGCGGCCAGAACCTCGCTTCGGCGGGCTTCCACGTCCTCATTGCTGATCGGCGGGTACAGGACCCAGCCGCTGCCGTTGGTTAGTTTGCGGGTTGGAATGTAGTCGGACCACTCGGCTTTGTGACTGGGCTTCATGAAGTCCATGGCCGCCGCTACTACGATCCAAGTGCGCATTTCGCCGGCGCCGCTGTTGAACAGTTCGGACCGGAAGCTGAACATTGAGCTGAGGGCGGCGGCGTTGCCATCGCGCATCTGCTGCAGGAACCACTCGTCCTGGGGCTGGTCCACCCAACCGGAGCGCAGGCCGCGCGGGTTGTGCGACATGCCGCCGGAGCCGGTGATAAGGATGCGCTTGTTGGTGCCCAGACAGGCCCTGGCGATCGAGCGGCCCAACTCGAGGCAGCGCTGGCCGTTCAAGATTGCCGGTGGTCCGTCGTCGACGTTGACGAAAACCGGCACAATCGGCACTTCGAGGTCGGGGTGTGTGTGAGGCAGCACGTTGCCAACACCATGGGGCACGCCCCGCTTCGGTTGAGATTGCGGTTGCATTTCGGTGGTATGGGCGGCGTCGAAGCCCTGCTCGATCAAGCTGGCGAGGATGGTTCGGGCCAGATCCTGGTCGGTCTTGACCGGCAAGCGGAAGCGCTCGCTGAACGGGTCCGGCGCTGGCTCTTCGTCCTGAATCCCGGTGTTGTGCACGGTCCAGGTGTCGGGTCCGGTGTAAACCAGCAGGTTGGGGATGTTGGAAGCGTCGAACCACTCGCGTTGGTCGCCGAGCACGGTGACGATGGCGTCCGGCTTGAAGTCGGAGTAGGCCTGCTTCTGACGAGCGAAATCCGCCTGAATGCGTGGCACCCTCTCGGTGATGACATCCTCGGTTTCGAGCTCGGTCTCGGGTGGCTGCGGGTGGTCGTCGTTGAGCCTGTGGTGCATTTTTTCCCAGCCGGCGTAGGTGCTAAAGAAAAGACTGGGTCCGTGTGAAGAAGCTCCGCCCATCTGAATAGCCATTGTTTCTCTCCTTTTGAATGCTGGCAATGACGGCTGCGCCTCGTCCGTGTGACGCTTGCCAGTCGGCAAAATCGGCGTTTTTGGCGGCTAACACCAATTCTAGTCTCAGCGCTTGCGCCAACGGTAGCGTGCTTTTGAGGCGTTGGATAGGTGTCATCCTTAGTCCGCGTCTGCCGGCCTGGCGGTACCAGTTCTTAAGCGGATTCAGCCAAATTTCCACGCTCCCGCAAGTAATAAATGAGGTGAAGATCCCCCGGCGAGCGCCCGACCAAGGTTAACGCTTCGGCGGCCTCGCTGCGGTGCTGCGTGCCATGGTTCGCGACCTGGGCAAGATAAGCCCAGAACGGCAAACGAAATTCGCCGCCACCCCGACTTTCAGTCACAAACTCGACTTCAAGATCGGCATCGTGTAGGCCAGCCAGGAAGTCGCGCATTTCGGACTCCTGCTGCCGCCAGCGCCCGGCCAACCCCTCAACGCCAGGGGTCCCGGCTTCCGAGCCGGGCGATGTCGCCTTTTGTCGGCGCCGTCTTGTTAGACACGTCGTTTCGGCCCGCAGGGTATGGTCGAGGATGCCGCTGATACTGCCGTAGGTGAAGCCGTTTGGGGGAGTGAAGTCCTCGTCGCTCATCCCCGCCATCGCGGTCAAAAGATGGTCTCTTGCCCAATAGCCGTAGTCGTAGAGAGTCCGGAAGTAATCGGTGTTCAAGAGAGGCTCACTTTCAAGAGGAACCGGGTCAGGAGCCCGGTCATGATTTTGCGGACATGATAATGTACGAGCCGTAGCGCTGGGATCAGGTTGTTGCAAGACAAACAGACGATTGAGCAAGCCCCCGAAGGAGTCCGGACCCGGGCTCGTGACGCCGCTCAGCGCACCTTTCAGTCTCTCGGCCAGAGGAACTTCCGCAATCTTTGGCTATCGATGCTGCTCCAGTCTGCCGGTCAGCACATGCATACGATCGCACTGGGCTACTACGTCTACGACCTCACCGGGTCGGAGGCGGCGCTGGGGACGGTGATAGCGGCTACCGGGCTACCGGGGCTGGTTCTGTCCCTTTACGGCGGCGCCCTGGGCGACCGGATGGAAAAGAAGACCATCCTGCAAGTCTGTCAGGCGGCGGCAGCGCTGCTTGGGCTGATAGTGGCGGTTGCAATCCAGGCTGGGGTCGTGACCTGGGGGCATTTGGTGCCGGTTGCCCTGATCTACGGCTCGATCGTGACGTTGTTTTGGCCGGTGCGACAGGCTCTGATCCCTCAGGTCGTGCCCCGCGAATTGGTGATGAACGCCGTGGCGCTGAACTCGATGGCGTTGGGCCTGATGACGATGGTAGGGCCGGCGCTGGGCGGCGTAGTCATCGCTATTTTTGGCGTTGACAGCCTGTTTTACTTGATAGCAGCGCTGCATTTGGCCGCTGCTATTCTGGTTGCCCGTCTGCCTCGGCAGCGGGAACGGCGCCCGGAACAGCAACCGCCGATCCTCTCGGACATCCTGGCCGGCTTGCGCTACATACGCGGCAACGTGGTGGTCCTAACCCTGCTGTTGCTGGGCTTCGCTCAGATGACGATGATGGTGCCGATCCGCTTCGTCATGCCGATCTTCGCCAGAGACGTTTTCGACACCGGGCCGGAAGGGCTGGGATTGCTCATGGGCGCCATGGGCGTTGGCAGCCTGGGCGGCTCGCTGTTCATGGCTTCGCTGAGAAGGGTAAACCGGCGTGGGCTCATTCTCGGCGTGAGCGGTTTGGCCTCTGGGGTGCTGGTGCTGGCCTTCTCGCTGGCGGGAGAGGTTTTGCCCTGGCTGATCCTCGGGCTGGTGTTCTTGGCGCTAATGGGACTGGTTCAATCTGGACGAATGGCGATGCAGAACGCGCTTGTCATGGAGTATGTCGATCCTAACTATCGTGGCCGGGTGATGAGTATTACCGCCCTGAGCTGGAGCGCGATGCCGGTTGGTGTGTTGCCGTTGAGCATTCTAATGGCTCAAATCGGAGCGCCGGCGGCGATGGGCATCCT
The DNA here is from genome assembly GCA_965219205.1 of Dehalococcoidia bacterium. Taxonomy (GTDB): domain Bacteria; phylum Chloroflexota; class Dehalococcoidia; order DSTF01; family WHTK01; genus WHTK01. The sequence continues at coordinate 378,084 of CBDCMQ010000009.1, read as the reverse complement.
CGCCCTGATCTTCATCGCCGTATCGTTTGCCGCGATCGCACTGTCGCCACGGCTGCGCGCGCTGGAGTGACGGCCGTCATAGCCGGCCTATCGGGGCTGAGCAGAGGTCTCGACGCTGTAGATCGGTGTAGCGGGTTTGAGGTGTCACTGCTGGTTTACCAGATCGTCTGCAAAAGGATTAGGAGCAATGCAGCCGGGAGAAGCACCGGGAACACCGGCGAAATGCCTGCTGAACTCCTGAGATGAGAAGCCCGATATCCAGGCGGTAAGTCACTCCTGTCGCTTGGCCTTTCCTCATCCTTCGCTTACGCCGTCAAGCAATCCGCGAATGTTCGACGCCACGTCCTTCATCAGGCGTTTGTGGCCGCCGACGAAGAAGAGCACGCGGCGAAAACTGAAGCGGTCTCGCTGGAGCGGCCGAGCGACGATGCCAAGCGCCGTCGATGTGTTGATCTCTTCTTGCAGCACTGCCCCGGTGCCGTCGTCGGTCTTGCTCAACAGCCAGACGAACTGGCCGGCCAGGTAGGGCTGGCTGAGGTCTGGCTGGGAGAACTCGACGATGACCTCGACTCCGGTTTCGGTTTGCTACTGACGCATTTCGACGTCGAACCGCAGCAGCGGCAGAGGCACCGGCTCAAAGCCGGTCATCTTCCGCACGTTTCCCTCGGAGCTAAGGGTTTTGGTTTTTCGGTTGCCAAAGATGCTCGCTGGGCCGGTCAGGGGAGCGCTAGCGAGGACTTGGGCCAAGCCGTCAACTGTGACGCCTGGGAATTCGAATGTTTGCGAGATTGTTCCACGGCCTGATTGTTCAGGCATTCGTTGATTCCTTTGCTTGAATTGGCTAAGAGACCGACTCGGGCTTGCGGTCGAACCAGGGTCGTGCCTCCTCGAGCTGGGCTCCAAGACGAAACAGCGTCGACTCGTCGCCAGAGGGCGCGACGAGCTGTACCGCGAGCGGCAGGCCGCCGCTGCTTTGGCCGAGCGGCAGCATCATCGCCGGCTGGCCGGTGAGGTTGAACCAGACGGTGAAGGGCGAGAAGTGGAAGACACGGCGCCAGTACTCGTCGAAGTCATCCAGCATCATGTCGATCCAGCCGAGCTTTGCGGCGGGCGAGGCCAGGCCTGGCGTAAGCAGCACGTCCCATTTGGAATGGAAGTCGGCCATCTGACGGCCGAGGCGGTGTGCGATCTGGGTGGCGCGAACGTAATCGGCCGCGGTGACTTTTTCTCCCAGCTTGGCCGTGAGCCAGGTTATGCGGTCCACCTCATCTTCGTGGGGCGAGCGACCGGCGGTGGGATGGCCTGCTAGATTGATGGCCGTGTTCGCCGATGTCAGCGTGAGGAAGGTCGGCACGATGTCGGCTTCGTTCACTTCGGGATCGTGTTCCTCAACCTGGTGACCGAGATCGATGCAGAGCTGCACGGTTTGTTGCAGCAAACCGAGGCATTCGGGATCGATAGCGGCGCCATTTGGGGCTTTGCTGGTCCAGCCGATTCTGAGCCGGCCGGGATGCTGGCTGACTTCGTCGAGGAAGGGGCGGGTGGGCGCGGGGGCGACGTAGGGGTCACCCGGTCCGGCACCGCGGGTCGCATCGAGCAGTGCGGCCGAGTCGCGCAGGCTGAGGCTGACCGCGTGTTGGGTGGAGATGCCGCCGAGGCCCTCGCCGGCGAGGGGCGCCAACGTGTTGCGGCCGCGGGTCGGTTTGAGGCCGACCAGGCCGCAGCAGGCGGCGGGCGCGCGGGATCGAGCCGAAGCCGTCGGAGGCGTCGGCAATCGGCAGCATGCGCGCGGCTAAAGCCGCCGCCGCTCCGCCGCTGGAGCCGCCGGAGATGTGGTCCAGGTTCCAGGGATTACGGGTCGGTCCGTGAAGTTGCGGTTCGCAGGTGAGAGAGAGGCCGAGTTCACAGGTGTTGGTGCGGCCAAAGATCACCAGGCCAGCGGCCTTGAGGCGTTTGACGTGTTCGCTTTCGATCTGGGAGGGCGGCGTGTCGGCGAAGAACTTCGAACCGCGGGTCATCTTGACACCTTCGACGGCCGAGGTGAGGTCTTTCATCAGGAAGGGCACACCGCGTAACGGTCCGTCCGGCAAGCCGCCGGCGATGGCTTGCTTGCCGTGGTCGTAGAGCTTCATGGTGACCGCGTTGACCGCCGAATTGCGCGACTCGACGCGCTCGATCGCGGCCTCGAGCAATTCGTCCGGCGTGACTTGGTTACGCCTCACCAGTTCGGCCAGACCCAGCGCTGTAGCCTGCTCGTGCTGCGTCCAGTCTAGCCTTGCCAGATAGCGCTTTGCGGCATCAGCGCCTTCGCTTAGTTTGTCTCTGGCTCCGCCGGCTGTTTTAGGACCAAAACGATGCTGGCGGCGATAAACCAAATCGGCAGCGCAATGAGAGGAAAGAAAACCGCCGAGAAGATCAGTGCGATAGTGCAGACGACGCTGAGCCAGTTAAACCAGGCAGGAAAGATCGAATAACGGAAGGACGCCAGCGTCGTCACTCCGATCATGAGAACAACTGGGAACATGCTCATGACAATAAGCGCGAACCCCAAGTCAGGCAGGGTGAGGGCGAGCTCAGCGCTTGGCACCTCGCGCTCGTTGCCAAGCTCGATACCAAGCGGCAGTGCGATGAACGTAGCAGCGCTGGCAATGAAGATGGCGGCAAAAGCGATCCCGGCGCCGAAGGCGCCGGTCGCGAGGAGCGGGCGTCCGCCTTCGGCGTTCTGGATAATCAGGCGTAGGCGATTGACAAAGACCAGCAGGACGACGCCGGCGATTGCGAGGATATGGCCGCCAATGATTGCCTGGACTCGATTGCCGCTGTCGGTATAAAAGGCTCTAATCTCTCTGTCTGAGTCGTCGGTATTCGGAAGATTCATAAGGCCGCCGCCGATGAACATAAGGATGACAAAGAGGATACCCGTGACTGGAACCCAACGTTGCCAAGCTGCATCTTGCTGCATTTTTTAACCCTGATCCCTTCAGCGCGAGAGAAGAGGTGTATATCCGGATACGCGCCATTCTGGCACGATAAAAAAAGAAGTTAACAACTGATTTTTTGGACCGCAATGTGTCTCCTTGAGATGAGGAATTCGGATTATGCGAGTGGAAGAGTACACGGCGCTGGAGGCGGAGGAGCGCGAACGTCACCTGGAGGCGCTTTCAGCGCAGGAGCTGTTGGACCTGGGTGTGGAGTTGTACAACGCCGGCGAGTACTGGCACGCGCATGAGGCTTGGGAGGCGGTGTGGCTGGATGCAGAGAGGGAGCTGCGCTACTTCTACCAAGGGCTAATCCAGGTGGCGGCGGCGTTCGTCCACCTGACTCGGGGCGAGTATCCGGGGACGGTTTCGTTGCTGGACGGCGGCAGCGAGAAGCTGGAACTCTATCCGGCGTCGTTTCAGGGCGTGGCGCTCGGTCGGCTGCTTTTGGGCGTGAAGGCCGTGCAGGTTGAGGTTCAGGCGCTGGGGGCGAAGCGACTGGCTGAATTCGACCGAGCGCTCATACCGCGGATTGAGACCTTATAGTCCGGCCAAAAGGCGCTTTTCGTCGCGATTGCGATTGACCTGTCTTGAACAATCCCCGGTAGAGCGGGCAGTCAGTGTAATCTAGCGAAAATGCCGGTACGTTTGAAATACTGTCAATGCGTGTGACGCTTGCCAGACGGCAAAAACGATGTTCTTGCGGCTCACGCCGGTCCTACTTCCTCTGCCGGCGCTGTGGCAGAGATGGAATTGGAGAGAACGATGAAGATCGTCGATGCGCAGGTCCACATATGGGCTGCCGATAGCCCCGAACGCCCCTGGCCGGGCCGGGCTACACCACCCCAGAAGCCATACCCGGTCACCAAGGAGTTGATCATTAAGGGCATGGACGAGGGAGACATCGACCGTGCCATCCTGGTGCCGCCGTCTTGGGACGGAGACCGCAACGACGTTGCCATCGACGCCGTCCAGACGTATCCAGATCGCTTCGCGATCATGGGCAGGCTAGCGGTTGAGTCGGCTGACGCCTCAGACCTCCTAGCATTAAAAGCCCTGCCGGGGATGTTGGGCGCGCGGTTCACGTTTCACACCGACCTCATGCGTCCCTGGCTGACCGACGGGACGTCGGACTGGCTTTGGAGCGCCGCTGAGGAGTTGGACATCCCTTTGATGGTCCTCGTACCCGGGTCCGTACCGGCTCTGGAGGCTATTGCCGAGCAACATCCCGGGCTACGCCTCATTGTCGACCACCTGGCACTGATGCCGGGTAAGGATGACGTAGCCTTCGCCAATCTGGACCAGGTGTTGCGCCTGGCGCGGCTACCAAACGTCGCGGCTAAAGCGTCGGTGATGCCGTTCTTCACGGCAGAAACCTACCCGTTTCCGGGACTTTACAAGTACATTCGCCAGGTCTACGACGCGTTCGGGCCGCGACGGATGTTCTGGGGCACCGACTGGACGCGGCTACCATGCCCCTGGCGGGAGGCAGCGGATCTATTCACCGAGGAACTGCCGTGGCTCACGGCACAAGACAAGGAGCTGATTATGGGCCGGGCGATCTGCGATTGGTTGGATTGGCCCCTGCCCGCGGAGGCTTCCGCGTAAAGGATAAGCATGAAACTTGGCATAACCTTCCCTCAGACTCAGATCGGCAACGATCCCACGGCCATTCGCGACTACATCCAGACCGTAGAGGGCGAGGGTTTCGATTACCTCGGGACCTACGAACACGTCCTTGGCGCCCACCCGGACCGGTTTCGTGAGGAAGGCGCGCCGTTCACAAGCCCGGCCTACCATTTCGACGATGCTTTCCACGAGCCCTTTGCCCTGTTCGCCTACGCCGCCGCAATCACCACTCGCATCGAATTGGCCACCCATGTTTTGGTTTTGCCTCAGCGCCAGACCGTCCTGGTGGCGAAGCAGGCGGGGGAGGTCGATATCCTCAGCGGCGGCCGCTTGCGCCTCGGCATCGGCGTCGGCTGGAACTTCACCGAGTACGAGGGACTGGGGCAGGACTACCACACGCGCGGCGCCCGCGAAGAGGAGCAGATCGTCCTTCTGCGTAAGCTCTGGACCGAGGAGTTGGTGACCTTCGAGGGCCGGTTTGACAAGCTCGATCGGATCGGGATAAACCCGCGGCCAGCGCGCAGCATTCCGATATGGCTTGGTGGCGGTACCGATCAGCGCCTGCTGCAGCGTATCGCCCGTCTCGGGGATGGCTGGATGCCCTTCCTGGCGCCGAATCAGGAATCGATCCGTATTCTCGAACAGCTGCGCGCCTTGCTTGAGGCCAACGGCCGGGATGTCGCCGGATTCGGGATTCAGCTCGGTCTGAGCAGCGAGGGACAGAGCCCGGCTGATTGGGTCGCTGAGGCCAAGCGTTGGCAGGAACTCGGAGTCACTCACCTCGGCCTGGGCGGTTTGACGCGTGACACTACACCCAGCCAGGCGCTGGAGAAGGCGGTCGAGATCAGGCGGGCGATAGCCGGCGAAGTTTTTTGAAATACTGGCAATGTTGGCTGCGCCTGTTTCCGGCTGCGCCTGTTCCGTGTGATGCTTGCTAGTCGGCCAAACAGTGTTCTTGCCAGTATTCAGATCAATAAGTCAGGCCTGTCTCCTCCCGCGTGCGGGTTAGTGTATCGATGATGGCGTAAAGCATCGTTCGGGATGCCTTTACGATGTTGGGGGCGTAGGCGCCCGACATGGTGAAGCCCTTGGCGAGGTCGGCGGGCAGCTCCGGGTTGGTGGCCCCGCCACCGATGCGCGCCGTGGGCAGGCCCCAGGTCCGCAAAACCCCGGCCTCGGTCTGGCCGGCGCCCATTGCTTCGTAGGTGTCGCTCGTGTCGCCGTCCACCATCTGCGCACCACGGATCGTCGACTGGATGATCCAGTTTTCCGGGTCGGTGCGGCCGCCGGGCATGGCGGTAAACATCTCCCATTCGGCATCCATGCCGGGGTATTTCTTGAGGATGCCGTTCATCACGTCGTCGAAGATGTACTTGGCCTCCATCGGTAACATCCAGGGGCCTGGGCGCATGTCGAGGAAGATTTCGCTGATCGCCGGCGACCAGTTGGGCTTGTCGGGACGGCCGGCGCGGATGGCGTTTGCCGAGATGCCTGGAGCGAATTTTGCGGCGGCGTACTTTTCACGGTAGGTTCGGGACCAGTTGTCGATCTCTTGCAGAATGCACGCCGTGTCCTGGATCTGGCGGTAGGGCCGCTGTTCGTTGCTCTCGTTGCCCATGTAGTTAGGGTCGCCTTTGACGCGGATGCGGAAGTAGAGCATGCCAGGCTCCTCCCAGGAGACGCCGTATCCCGGCTTGTGGAACAGGCAGTAGTCGCCGGTAATGCCGCGGGTCAGGGCGTGGAGGGCGCCGGCGCAGAGGCTGATGTTCTTTCGTGGCTCGTCGTCGGCGGAAGTCGCGGGCGCTCCACCGGCAAGGATCGCCGCGTTCAAAGTGCCTTTCAACGGCGCGCCGACCTTCTGCAGCGCCTCAACCGCCATCATGATCGAGACCGCGAGGCCTTTGTCGTTGGAGGAGCCGAGCCCGATTATAGTCTGGCCTTCGACCTGGGCCGGGCGCAGGTTGTCACGGCGCATGGGGTCGCCCCACTGCAGGCCATCGTCGGCGATGGTGCCCTTCCAGTGGGTGTCGACCGGGCAGCAGAGCATGATCGAGGGTCCATTGCCGCTGCCCTTGAAGCGGCCGATGGCGTTGCCCTGCTCGGGGTCCATTTCTTGGTAGAAAGCGTCCACGCCCAGCCGCTGCCAAAAATCGACAATATAGTTGTTGACCTCTTTCTCGTAGCCGGTCGGGCTATATATGTTGGTCAGCTCAACATCGAGCTCGATCGCCTTGTTTACGTCCAGGTAGGACCAGGCCTGCTCGATCCAGCCGCGCTGTTCAGAGGACAGGGGCACCTTCTGAACCTGGACGCTTTTTGGCGCGTCGGGCCAGTGTTCGAGGTAGGCGTTGTGATTGTTTGCTTGCATCGATGACGGCAGCTTTGTTCCGGTCCTAGTAGTCATTTTGTTCTCCTATTTGACTTATTACTATCAATGACGGCTTCGCCTTGTCCGTGTGACGCTTGCCAGTCGCCAAAAACGACGTTCTCGCGGCTAACGCCAATCCTTTGTTTTGGCGTTGGACAGCCGCCGTTACCTAGGTAACCCTGGCACGAAATCCTGCACCACGCTGAATGAGACGGATTATTGCACAGGCCCGGCGAGTCTTGATTTCTTTTGGGAAATATCGCAGTCTAACGCGGACGAGCTGAATTAATGGCTCAGAAAAACAAAGTCGAGGAAAGACATGCTACAGACACCTACCGCCCCCGATATCCAGGCGCCGCCGCGCACGCGTGAGAAGGGCGCCTACGAGGAGGCCACTCTGGGGTTCCGCAACTACTGGTACCCGATCTTCTCGTCCCATGAGATCACAACGGACCCGAGGCGTTTCACAATTTGCGGGGACAACATTGTCTTGTTGCGCCGAAACGGCAAAGCTTACGCAATCGCTGAGCACTGCCCTCACCGCGGGACTTCGTTGGCTCTGTACCCTGGCAAGACCTATCCGTTCAAGGGTTCCAACACGATCACCTGTCCGTATCACGGCTGGACTTTTGACGTGACGGACGGCAAATGCGTCGCCAACGTCTGCGAAGGCCCGGACAGCAAGATGCCGGGCATGGTGGCGACCAAGACTTACCCGGTGCAAGAGAGCCAAGGCATAGTCTGGATCTGGATGGGTGACATGGAGCCCGTGGCTCTGGACGAGGACTGGCCACACTTCCTGTTCCGCGAGGGCAGGATGGTGAAATTTCTCAACCGGGTGAAGAAGGGCAACTGGCGCTGGCATGCCGAGAACGGGCCGGACGGCCACGCGCCGATGGTCCACATGAACTCGCCGCGCATGTGGTTGCAGCCGTCGGGTCCTCAGAACCGCCGCGGAGTGCAGATCTCATTTGACGAAGAGGGCATGAAGGGCGTCCGTACGGAGGTAGGCGACCACGACTGGGAGCCCTACCCTATGTTCCCTGGCCTGGGCCGCTGGCCCAATTTCCCCGTGTGGCGCAAAATCTTGTTTTTCTGGGCCGGCAAGCCGCGCGAGAGCCTGAGCCGGCGCCGCAAGAAGATTGCCGGCGCCGTCCGGGGCGGGATGTGCCTTCCCGGTTACTTTTCCCTTTCAACCGGGTTCTGGCCCGTGTCAGGCTGGCTGTCGTTCGAGGCCTACGTCCCGCTCGACGAGGAACACTACGAATACGTACAGATCTCGACAATCGAAAAGAAGAACCCGCTTCAGGTTCTGCTGCGCAACATTCAGTACTACTTCTGGGCTAAGCCGATCTCTCAGGTCATGTTCAACAACGGCGACTCCGAACTGGTGCCGGAGACGACCCGCCACCAGCAGCGCAGCGGCTGGGTGGACATCGCCCGCCCCAGCTGGAACGACGAGCTGCTCGACGCCTGGCGAAAGTACTGCGATGAGAACGCCCGCGGAGTCGGTACCAAGTACGCGAATGGCGCTTCACCGCCGGCGGAAGCAGCCGGCGCAACAACGGAATAGACAAGCAAGCGGCCGCAGGGACACCCGGCTGAGTTTTTCGGAGGAGCTAGACGTGTTAATGAAGGGTGAGATCAAATGGCTTCTCGCCTACCTGCTGATCCTCGTGGCCGCCGTGGTGACCTCTGTCGCGGATTCATGGGCGATCTGGCAGAGCGTCCTGCTAGTGCTTGTCGGCCTCCCAGTCGTTATGTTTGGCTGGCTCTGGCAGGTCGGTCGATGGGGCTAGAAGAGAACCGGCGTTGGCCGCAGAAAGGTGATTTTGCCTACTGGCAAGCGTCACATGGAACGGGCACAGCCGGAACAGGCAAGCCGACATTGCCAGCACTTAAAACGAGAGAGGTAGGCGAAATCATGGATCTTAGCTCGACGGAACTGTGGGCAATATTCGCTGGATTCTCGCTAGGCGTCCTGATTGTGGCCGGGTTATGGAACCACTGGGACGAAGTGCACAAGAGATGAAGTCTTTGTCGATCCGAACCCCTCGGGCGGTCGGCCCAATAGGGCGGAGGAAGCTTTCATAGCGACATCTAGGGCACTCGAGAAGTTCACGCCGGCGATGCGAAAGCTTCTTGGCCTCGCCCGCATTTGCCGCATTGCGTCCACTGGACCGAAGGGCGCGCATGTTGCGCCGCTCTGCCCGGCCTTCGACGGCGAAGCGACTGTCTACATCGAGACGGCGCCGAATCGGCTCACGATTCGCAACCTGGCTCACTCGACCGAAGTGGTGATCCTGGTCGATGACTACATGGAGGACTGGTCGCGGCTCTGGATGCTATCACTCACCGGCAGCGCTCGCACCTTGACCGAAGGCCGCGAGTTCGAGAAAGCGGTTGGCCTGCTGCGGCAGAAGTTCGACCAATTCGAGGCCTTTGGGCAAGGGATCCATTTCATCCTTGCTATAGACATCACCGGCGTGCGGCATTCGGAGGGCGTAAGTCCAAAGGCGGCCGCCGGGCAGACCTAATCTGATCGTCCTGGGATCCTCCACTCCCTGGGTTTCATGCTAGGTGTGGCGCTAGATTAACGGCCGGCAATTTTCGATTTATTTTGAACTCCAGCTAGCATTTCTCGGCCCCACGGTCTAAATTTAGGCTGTTGAAACTTGGTAAATTTATCCTGCTTTCAAGGTGGAGGTAGTCGAATGACTCTCGCGTATCAGCCCCTGGACATGCTCGCCATGGTCGACACTGACAAAGGCACCGTCGATCGCCGCATCTTTTCTGACAAGGACATCTACCAGCTCGAGCTTGAACAAATCTTCGCGCGGGCCTGGAATTTCATGTGCCACGAGTCGCAGATCCCCAACCCGGGTGATTTCTTCATGAGCTTTATCGGCGAGGACCGTGTGATTTGCGTGCGAGACAAGGACGGCAATCCCCAGGTCCTGGTGAATACCTGCCGCCACCGCGGCAATGCCGTTTGCCGGGCCGACGAGGGCCACGCCACGTCGTTCATGTGCACCTACCACGGCTGGACCTACGACCTGCAAGGCAAACTAGTCGGTGTGCCCGGCTTCAAGGAAGTCTATCACGAGGAGCTGGACCGCGAGAATTGGGGCCTGATAACCGGTAAAGCCGAATCCTATCAAGGCTGGATTTTTGCAACGCTCGACCCGGAGGCGCCCGAATTGTACGACTACCTAGGTGAGGTCGGCCGCATGGGCATCGATCAGATCTACGCCCGCGGCGACGTTGTCAGTGTTGGCGGGGTCCAAAAGTACGTAATCCCCTGCAACTGGAAGTTCGCGGTCGATAATGCCTGGGACTTCTATCACGTCATCACCCATTTCTCGGCCGGCATGGCCGGTTGGCGCGCCGGCTACGTCGTCGGGCCGGGCGATGAAGACTCCGGTATGAGCCTGGCCGACATCCCTCAAATGGGCCGCACATCGGTGCTCGGCACCTACGGCCACGCGATCGGCGGTTGGGCCGTGAGCCGGGAGCAGGCCGACAAGTTCAACTACGGGCTTGTTGACCAGACCTGGCGCGACAAGCCCGAGAGCCACGAGCTTCTGGGTGAAGTTGGCCTGCGTTCCGGCGCCGCCCACCCCAATATCTTCCCCAACCTGTGGATTTTCAACACCTTTAGCAAGATGGCTTTGCGTCTGCCCAAGGGTCCTTATGCCACTGAGGTTTGGTGGTTTCTTTTGAAGAACCCCGATGGCACGGAGGAGCGCCAGAGCTACCTGACCCGGCGAGCATCAGTCCACGACGGCCCCGGCGGTATCTTCGAGCAAGACGATGGCGAGAACTGGGGCGAGAGCACCAAGGGCGCCCGCGGCACCGTTAGCCGAAAGTATCCGCTCAATTACTCCATGAACGTTGGCCGCGGCGAGATCGTCAACGACGAGACCGGCCCGGCGCACATCGACAGCGGTGAAAACGAGCACCCACAGCTTTGGTTTTACGATTCTTGGACCAAGTGGATGGCGGCCCAGAGCTGGCCCGAGCTAACCGCGACGCAACCAAAAACGGAAGGCCTCCGCTAGCGTCGGGCCTCCGCTAGCCGCAGACTCACTCCATGGATCCAAAAGGCTGGAGGTACTCTTCATGACATCGATTGGCAAGAAGTACGATGTTATCGACCCCGAGACCGGCAAGCTCGACCGCCGTATATTCGCCGACCAGGACGTGTACGACGACGAGATGGAGAAGATCTTTGGCCGATCGTGGGTCATGGTCGCCCACACGAGCTTGGTTCCCAAACCAAACGACTTTTTCCTGTCCTACATCGGCCAGGATCCTGTAATCGTTACTCGTGACGGTGCCGGCGAAATTCATGTCCTGCTTAACATCTGCCGTCACCGCGGCAACCGCCTGACGCGTGCCGATGACGGCAACACCAAGAATTTCATGTGTACCTATCACGGCTGGAACTTCAACAACGACGGCCGGCTGTCAGATGTACCCGGCGAGCAGGAAGCCTACTACGGCGCGCTCGACAAGTCAGAGCTCGGCCTGATCGAGGCTAAGTCGGACACCTACGCCGGCATAATTTTCGCGACGTGGGACCATGATGCTCCCTCGCTTGAGGAGTTCCTCGGTGACGCGCGCTGGTATCTCGACACAACTTTCAACCGCAGCGACGCCGGCATGGTAGCGCTGGGCCCTCAGAAGTGGATCGAGAACTGCAACTGGAAGACGCCGGTTGACAACTGCTCGGACAACTATCACGGCCCGATTAGCCACATGTCGGCCACCCTCGCTCGCAATCAAATCAGCGGCGAGCCAATACGGACCATGCCGATGTTGCTCAACAACAGCCAAAACCACCACGTGTTCGTCAACGGCCACTCGGTGACCTTCCAGGTTTCGGATGCGCCGGACCCGAACTTGTTTAGGAATATTCGCGGTGCCAACAAGGTTCATCAGGATGAGCTCGATGCCTGGCGCAAGTCCAAGGAGCCTGAGGTCGAGCGCCGGCTTGGCAGCTACCGGGCGAACCAAATGAGGCTGGCAAACCATAGTGTCTTCCCCAACCACGTGCTCGGTTTCCGCTTCGCGCTGCCGCGCGGCCCCTTCAAGACGGAGTTCTGGCACTTCACCCTGGTAGAGGCGGACGCGCCGCTCAAGGCTCGCATTGGTCTTGGGGTGGCGAGCGCCAACCAGAACGGCGCCGCGGGCATCTTCGAGCAGGACGATATGGATAACTGGGGCCAGGTGACCGAGGCCTCCAAGAGCCGGATCGGCCGGCGCTCTCCGGCAATCCTGTCCATGGGCGTCGGCCACGCCGGACCGCACGAAGAGTTCCCCGGAACCGTGTCGGAGCGCTACATCTCGGAGAGCAATCAGCGCGGCTTCTACCAGCGCTGGGAAGAGTTCATGAACGCCAAGAGCTGGAGAGACATTCACATCGACCCGATAACGATGGAGTTCGATGGAACCGCCGGTATGCGCAGCTAGGGAAGCTGTCGTTTCGCCTGCTTGGTGAAATTGCCGCTTCAGAACCGACGATCGAAGCGGCGGTTCGCGTCGCGAGTCCTTCCTGGGCTGGGCTCGGCTGGCCCTATGCTCTGTCCGCGGGCTTAGTTGGTTGACGCTTGATGCATGCCCACAAGTTCAGGTTTCAAGCAGGGTTGCCAGCAAAGCGCCATAATCTATCCGCCCCGCGCCGCCTTGCTAGTGAGAGAGATGTGAAATGAAGGCAGCCATCCTGTACGAGGCGCACCGGCCCCTAGTAATCGAAGAGGTCGAGCTTGACCCGCCGCAAGCGCAGGAAGTGCGGGTTCGGGTGCAGGCGGCGGGGATTTGCCGAAGTGATTTGCACTATATGAAGGGAGAGAACGTTCTGCCGATGCCGGTCGTCCTCGGGCACGAGGGTGCTGGCATTGTCGAAGAGGTGGGAGCTGGAGTCGATAATGTCAAAGCGGGCGACCACGTTATCTTCTCTTTTGTGTCGTCCTGCGGACGCTGCAGCTACTGTGTTGGCGGGCGAAGCTATCTCTGCGACAACCACGCGGCCACCGGGCCCTATCTACTTGACGGCACTACGCGGCTGCACAAGGGCGACCAGAGGATCTCGCACATGGGGAAAGTCGCCTGCTTTGCCGAACAAACCGTGGTGCCGGATGTGGCCTGCGTTCCAGCGCCTGACGACCTACCGTGGCCGCAGGCGGCATTCATCGGTTGCTGCACGACAACCGGCGTGGGTGCGGCGGTTTTCACGGCGAATGTGCGGCCCGGCTCCAGCGTGGCTGTTTTTGGTTGCGGTGGTGTTGGACTGAATATTCTCCTGGGTGCCCGTCTGCAGGATGCCACCACGATCATTGCTGTTGAGGTAGACGAGGGTCGCCTTGGTTTTGCCCGCAAATTTGGCGCGACCCACTTCGTCAATGCGGGAAATGAAGACCCAGTGGAGGCGATTAGAGCTTTGACGGACGGCCGCGGCGCGGACTACACGTTCGAGGCTTTTGGTTCGACTGAAACGGCTCGTCAGGCTTACAAGGCTGTTCGTAAAGGGGGCACGGCTGTTGTGGTTGGCTTGGCGCCGGTGGGCGACACAGCGGATATTGATCTGGTCGAGATCGTAAGGCAGGAGAAGACTCTCAAGGGGTCCTACTACGGCTCGGCGCGGCCGACGATTGACATGCAGACGATGGTCGACTTGTACCAGTCCGGCAAGCTCGATCTCGACAGCCTGGTTGGCAAGACCTACGCGTTGGACGAGATCAACGAGGCTTACGCGGATCTGGAAGCCGGTGCCCTGGGACGCGGGGTTATCACCAGGTTCTAATCGCTGCTTCATGAGCAGTTCGGATTGAGCTAGCGCCAAGAGTCGCTTCGATTACTCGGTTTGGCGGGCAGTCAGTGGCCCGGCGAAACTCAATTCAATCCCGTCGATATCGTTGATGTGGAAGTATCGTTCGCCCCATTCCGCGTTGCGCGGTGCTGTAGATGGTGTCAGGCTACTATCGAGTGCGCTTTGGTAGAACCGGTCGACGTCTTTGACATAGAAGATGATCCTGCCCCAGGGTGTACCGGCTGCATAATCGGCTCGAAGCGTTAGATTCAAAAAACACTGACCGGCGCCGAGGCTCGTGAACGACGCCGTTTCGCCGCCAAACCTAATCTTGAACCCCAGCTCCGTGTAGAACCTAACGGCACTGGCCATGTCGCCGCGGGTTGCGAGCGTGATTGCGCTTAGCCTCTCGATCATGGGAGTCCTCCGTTTCAAAGGAGAAGCGGTTCGCGGATCATACTCCTGTCTGGCTCTGGCAGGCCTCAGGCAGAATACGTGCTGCCGCCTGGGCACATCGCTTGCAGGTCTACGTACACTATTATTACTAACCCAAGAGGTCCTGCTTTGACATCTGGCCATGTTAGAGGTTGAGATTCCTGGTTTCCGGCGGCTTGCTCTCCAACATGCCGTCTTCGACGTCAACGGCACACTAGCACTCGACGGTCAGCTCCTGCCGGGCGTTGCCGGGCGTATCGAGCAACTTTCCGGATTTCTCACGGTACACCTCCTGACCGCCGACACTTTTGGCCGCCAGGCTGAAATCGACGCCATCTTGGATCTCAGAGGCGTCGTGCTTCAGAGGGGCGAATCGGAGGCAGAGCAGAAGGCAGCCTATGTAAAAGGGCTGGGAGAGCAAAGCGTCGTCGCTATAGGTAATGGCGCCAACGACGTCCTGATGCTTCGCAGGGCCGCTCTTAGCCTGGCTATCGTTGGACCGGAAGGACTCGCGGGCGCTGCGTTAGCTGAAGCGGAAATCGTCGTGACAAGCATCGAGGATGGGCTCGACCTGCTTCTTAACCCTAGACGGATGGCCGCCAGCCTGCGCCGCTAGGTAGCTCTCGGGTAAAAGTTCGAAGATTGGTCGAAAAAATGTTTCGTTGACGCTATTGGCACAGCGTGCCAATAGCAACCTCCAGAATCGCCCGGTCGGTGGGGTCGATTTTTGGAGTCGCGCCAAGAGCAGGCTGCAGGAGGAATGTGACGTGCGACGTGAGATTGAGTTTCCCAGTAGAGGGTTGAACTGTCGGGGATGGCTTTATGTTCCCGAGACTTCCGCGGTGAAACAGCCTGGCCCTGCGATAGTGATGGCGCATGGATTCTCTGCTGTGACGGAGATGTTCCAGCTATCACGCTATGCGGAACACTTTGAAGAGGCGGGGTTTATAGTCCTGGT
This sequence comes from Dehalococcoidia bacterium, assembly GCA_965219205.1. GTDB lineage: Bacteria > Chloroflexota > Dehalococcoidia > DSTF01 > WHTK01 > WHTK01. Next base: position 362,905 of record CBDCMQ010000009.1, on the reverse strand, counting down.
GTTTGACTTCCGGTTTCTCGGCGCCAGTGACGGCAACCCACGTGGACAAATCGTTTGCCAGGAACAGCAAGAAGACTATCGCAATGCCATTTCCTGGCTGGCGCGACAGACCGAGGTTGATTCTGACCGTATCGGCGTTTGGGGTACTTCATACGCTGGCGGCCATGTCTTACACCTAGCCGCTTTTGATCGACGAATTAAGGTGGTTGTCGCTCAGGTGCCAACCGTTCATCCAGTGAAGCAGATCGTGTATCGCGCCAGACAGGACGGTCTGGAGCGGCTTATGGGCATGCTGGCAGAAGACCGGGCACAGCGATTCGAGACCGGTGCGGTGGATTATATGAAAATCGTGGCACCGCCGGGTGAGGCGGCGGCGCTGAGCTCGCCAGATGCCTACGAGGCCATGATGAGGAATGCCGAGGGAGCTCCAAGCTGGACCAACCAGGGTCACGTTGGAATCGCTGGAAAACTACGTCGAGTACGTGCCGACGGCCAACATTGAGCTCATATCACCGACACCTCTGCTCATGGTGCTCGCCGAGCAAGACTCGCTCATACGAACAGATCTGGGGCGCGCGGCGTTCGAGCGCGCGGGTGAACCGAAGCAGATAGAGGTGATCCCTTGTGGGCATTTCGAGATTTACGAAACAGAGCCTTTCTTTTCGAAGGCAGTCGGCAGCATGGTGGCGTGGTACAAAAAACATCTCTAGGGAGGCGGGCCGTGTCCGCGTGGACCCGTGGCAGCCTCGATTGAGAGTTGAGCGACTAGTGCCCTGGGGCGTGCTAGTCGCTTGCCCCGCTCCCGACGGCAACGGTTTTCATCGTTGCTAGAAGGGCTCTAAAGAATGCTTTCTGCCGCGGAAGATGCCTTCATTCGTGACCAGCGCGTCGGGCGCCTTGCGACAGTCGATGAGGCGGGCGCGCCACACGTCGTGCCGGTGTGCTTCGCCTTTGCGGACGGGATCGTTTACTCGGTCATCGATGCGAAGCCCAAGCGGGTGGGGGCGGCGCGGCTCCGCCGCCTGCGCAACATCCGCTCCAATCCAGCCGTCCAGCTCCTCGTAGACCACTACGACGAGGACTGGCGAAGCCTTGCCTACGTGCAGCTGCGCGGCAGGGCCACGATCCTGGAAGCGGGCGATGAGCAGAGCCAAGCTATCGGCCTCTTGCGGGTGAAGTACCGGCAATACGCGGCCATGGACATCGATTCGAGTCCGGTAGTAAGAATTGCGGTCGAGCGGGCGGTATCCTGGGGGCTGGACACTGTGCTTTCCTGAAGATGCAGGCCGGCTGTGGGTTAGCGATGGCTCGATTTATCCTCCATGCAGACCTTGACGCCTTCTACGCCTCGGTCGAGCAACTTGACAACCCGGAACTGCGGGGCAAGCCGGTGGTGGTGGGAGGCTCGCCCGAGTCGCGCGGCGTTGTCGCGGCTGCCTCCTATGAAGCTCGCAAGTTCGGTGTGCGGTCGGCGATGCCGATGAGCCGGGCGCTGAGGCTGTGTCCGGGGGCGGTCAGAATCTCGCCTCGCTTCGACCGTTATCGAGAGGTTTCCGGTCAAGTGATGAGCATTTTTCGCTCGGTCACACCCCTGGTTGAGCCGCTGTCGCTGGACGAGGCATATCTGGAGGTCAGCGAGACGGCCAGCACGATCGAAGCGGCGGCTGACATCGCCCAGTCGATCAAGGCTGATGTCAAGGAAAAGACGGGGCTGACGGTCTCAGCTGGCGTTGGCAGCAGCAAGTCGGTTGCCAAAATCGCCTCTGACATGGACAAGCCAGATGGCTTCACCATAGTTGAACCGGGAACCGAGAGAGCGTTTTTGGAGCCTCTGCCGGCGCGACGGCTTTCCGGGGTTGGGCCCAAGGCTGAGGCCGTGCTTCTGCAAAATGGCATCAAGACTATTGGCGACCTAGCGAGCGCGGACGCTGCCAGCATAGAACGGCTGATCGGGTCGCGCGGCCCTTCGCTGATCAGAACAGCCCAGGGCAAAGATGAAAGCACGCTAACCACGAGCCGGGAGCGCAAGTCGGTGAGCTCAGAAACCACGTTTGCCACGGATGTCGGGGTGGGGCCGGAGCTCGAGGCGGCTATCAAGCGGCTGAGCGAGGAAGTCGGTGGCTACCTGGAGAGCAAGGGGATGCAGGCGCGAACCGTGACCTTGAAGCTGCGTTTTAGCAACTTCAAAACCGTTACTCGCCAGATGGGCGTCACTCCACCGGTCGAGTCGGGCGAAGGCGTTGCAGCGGCGGCGCGGGCCTTGCTCGAGAAGCTCGAATCAGGGGAACGCCGCTTCAGGCTGGTTGGCGTGAAGTGCTCAAATTGGCCGGATGACAACCCGGTTCAGCCGCTTCTGTTTGAGCCGGACGGCGATTAGTGGGGCTAACCTGCCTTGGTGCCGACCACGCAGTGGTGGGGCATCCCTGCGAAAGCTACTCCCACGGCTCCTCCATTGGCGAGCGCCTCGTCGAACGCGCGTGCCTCTTCGTCGTTGAGTCTGCCCCGTTCGCGGGCGATGAACGGAGGGAAGGGACTATTACTCGCCCAGAAAGGGTTTGGCCTTACCAATGTGAAATGGGCGGCGAATCGAGTGTAGATGCTTGAATCTGCGCAGCCACCGGAGCTCATCGGTGCGGAAGAGTCGCGCACGTTGATTTTGCCGTGAATCTCGTTTGACACGTCGAGATTCCAGTACCAGGGCAAGTCTCTGCTGCGCACAATAACGCCAGCGCGACCACCCGGCTTCAGTACTCGGCGAAGCTCAGCGAGGCCTTCTTCGACGTCACACTCCTCAAAGACTGTGGAGGAAAATGCTACGTCGAACGTTTCGTCCTCGAAGGGCAAGCTCTCGGCGTCCCCGTACTCATATCGAAGCGCGGAAGAGAGGGATTCTTTGCCTGCGAGGTAGCGCGCTTCGTCCAGGAGATATTCGTTAATATCAACAGCGACGATCTCCACGGACGCTTCCGACTTGATAGCCAAAGCGCGGGAGAGAGAGCCCTGGCCGGTTCCAACCTCCAGCACACGATCGCGTGCCTCGATTTGCATGAGGTCAAACATCGACTGGACCCCTTGAATATAGGTTCCTTTTGTAGCACGGCCTTCCAATTCCTTGACCATGCCGAGGTGAGCACCGCCCGGCCGAACGGCTGTGAAGTGCTTGCTAAGCTCGATTAAAGCTGCATCCCACTGGGTTGGGGCAAGGTCGAGAGGGAAGAGGAGCAGTGGAGAGCCAGAGCCTGATATACGGTACCGAATCTCTTCGGTTTCACCTTCCTGGGCTGTCAGCGCCACAGCCTTCGCGGCCCAGGTGCTAGCCTGCTCAACCAGAGTCTCGGTCACCAGGCCGGTATGGTCATGAACGACGTCTGCCCAAGCAGCAGATTCGTACCCTGCGGGCCAATTGACCAACGTCGGGCCGTTCCATGTCCGCAGAGTCTCGAGATTACGCTGCTGGAGGGGCATCAATTTCTCTCTCCTGAGGCAGACGATGCGAGCGGCCAAGGGCTCAACCGAAGCGATGTCCACGTTGCTGGGCAGGGATAAGAGGGTCAGCGACGTGACCATCCCCGGCCGCTCGCGGATTAGCTCAAAGGCATCACCGGCCCTGGAGCCAATTGCAAAATGGGCCTGCTCGATGCCGAGGTGGTCCATCACTGCTGCGAGCCGCTGCCCTGTCGTGAGTCCTGAATTGCTCGCCATAGTTCTACCCTCGCTATGAAGTAAGCCGGGTGTAGTCGCCAAACGCCTCCGACGGATCGACGGGTGCGGCGACCAGCTTTTGGGCGAACTGGTCCTGGGTGAAATCGGTCAGCATTTTGAGGTTGGGCTCGAGGCCGTAGGGCGGCCAGTCTTCGCCGAAGAACGCCGCCATGTCTGACAGCTCGGAGAGCAACCAGGGGGTTGTGTCGGCCAGGCGGCGGCGGCTCTCGAGCCAGAGCCGCTTGGACTCGTTGAACGCGGTCATCAGGCTTTTGAGCAGCCAGGGCTCCTTCTCCACTAGCTCGCGGTGCAGCTTTAGCAGGTGGTGGGCCGGCACGTAGCCGTGCTTCTGAAAGTAGGCTTTCTCGGCAGCCCGATAGTCGGGGATCATCGGCACGATCGGGCTATCGGGGGCGAAGAAGCCGGCCGGCATGAAGGCGGCGACCAGAACGTCGATCTCTCCGGCGAGCAGCAGGTCAACCAGCGACTTGCCGGCCGGTCCAGCTTCGACGTTGGCCGGGGCGTCCGGTGGGGCATTGCCATGCGTGGCATCGGCTGGGCCCTCGACCGGCGCGATAACCCAGTTGATCTTCCAGATATCGACGCCAGCCTGGCCCAGGGTTACCCGGGTCCAGGTGTTGCCGCTGTTGGGCCAGGCATCGATGCCGACGCGCTTGCCTTCGAGCTCGGCAAGGTCGCCGATGCGGGTGCCGCGCTTGACCAGGAAGCAGCGGTGGCGAAAGGCGACCATCGGGAAGATCGGCGTGGCGATAAAGCCGCGGTCGCCGCGCGACGTATCGATCATGAACTTTCCCAGCGACGCCTCGCCGCCGTCGCAGGTCGGATCATCGTTTACCGCCAGGCCGTGGTGCACGTCGTAGGTGAGATCGATCCCTTCCGGGACGACGTCACCGGTAACCAGCGGGGTTAGGTGATCCCAGGGGTAGCCAGCGAGTTTCATTTTGAGAGGGGTCATTAGTTTTCTCCGATTGTTTGAAAGGCCGCCAATGGCGGTGAGTCGCCAGCGGTGCTGGCTCATTTCCGCCCTCCCGGGTGCGTCGGCGGCGTGGTTTCGTTTGCATGATAGCGGGCCTTGCCCGGGCCAGTTTGAAATACGGGGAATGACGGCTTCGCCTATTCGCGGCGTGCCGCCCGCCTTGGCGGGCTACACCTTCGGCGCATTTTGGCGGGTGCCTCCAGCACCTGTGGTGCTGGCTCTATTCAGCGTCGGCAGCATTTTGTATTCGCATGATAGCGGGCTTTGTCCGGGCCCGGAGTTTGAGAGGCCAGGAATGCTGCTTCGCTGTTCGTGGCGGTGAGCCGCCTACTTCCCGCGAGCGTATGGCAGTGGTTTCGCGTTAGCAAGAGGGCGAGGCATTGCCCTGGCGCCGTGAGCTGCTAGTCTTCTCGAGGAGCTTCGCTTTCGTTGCTGATGCCAAAGTACATGGGCAGATCGGTGAACGCGCGGTGGTCAATGTAGCCGACTATGAGCGGCGGCTCATCTTCGATTTGGCCGCGGATGTCTGGCAGGCCTTCTGGCAACGTGTCCTTGCCTAACACGTAGATATCTCCCACGCGAAGGTACCTTTTGAAGTCGCTAATGAGCTGCTCGAAATCGCGCCAGGCGCCACCGTCCAGCTCGATTAGCTGATACCGGCCTGACCCGTTGGGAACGATTGTTTTCGCCTGGTAGATGCTTGGCTCCCTTCAGTTAGAGCCTACACTGCCTTGTGGGTAAGGCTGAAGCAAACGAACGGCTCGTCGAGGCTCGCCTCGAAGTAGTTAGTAATCTTATGTTCTAAAGTGCCTAGCGCTGAAGAATGCTATTCGGTGACGATGGCAGCGATCCACAATGGATTGGCTATAAGGGTGGTTCTTTGACAATTCTTTCGAGGGCGACTAGAGTCGTGCCCACAGTCGCCTCTACGACCATAAGTAAATGGCTGTTGCAAGGCTGTTTGAAAGACAAATTGGGGCATTGAGATGATCACTCCTGAGGGCTGGTTTGACTGGATGCGCCCAGACCCGGGGCCTCGTGAAAAGCTTTATGGAGAGCCGTATAGCGCCGAGGTCTTTATTCCGCATTCGGCCGTCGGAGACAACTATTCCTCGTGGCGTGATGGTCGGCTGCTGAACATGGATCGCGAACCCAGCCGTGCATTTACAGATATGGCCGCAGCGTCACTTACTGGCTGGATCAACAAGCGAGAGGAAGACGGCTGTTTCCAGCATTACTCGATTTTCGATGCAGGCTGGGGCAGCGGTTCGGCGGGGATAAACACCCGCACGATTGCGTTTGAGAATCAGGGTGGTGTGGACCAGCCGGAGACCGTAAGCGAGAAATTAACCGAATACCAGCTCGAATGTTGCGCGCGAATTCTTACCGACCTAAGTGCTTTCTTTGGCCGGCCAGATGACTATTGGCGGCGACCCACTGGCGACAGTGATTTGAGCGCGACCTTGTACGAACATATTGAGTGTGTCCGCTTTGGCAGCAAGCCAACGGCCTGTCCGTCTGGACGTATACCCTGGCCGAAGATCCTCGAAGCGTTGGGTCAGGGAGTACCCGTTTTGCCAATTGACCCGGCTCCGGTTGCAGCACCGGCGGCGGAGACTTACGTCATCGTCTCGGGCGACACGCTAACCTCGCTTGCGAGAGCATGGGGCTGTACCGTAGCCGACATCGTGGCACTCAATTCCATTGATGATCCAGACCAAATACAAATCGGCCAGGTTTTAGTGATCCCGGCTCGCAATTAGAAAATACTCTTGATCGGCGAAGAGCAGGCAATGAGAATAACCTCTGCAAACGATTTTGTAGCCCGGTTAATCCGAGCTAATTTCGAAGGCTAGCATGCGAATCGATGCAGCGGTTGCAGAGAAGCTTAGGCCCTGGCTTCCGACCGTTGAACTTGATCGAGTCAAGATTGTTACCCAGGGGCCCGTGTGCTGGTTTGTCGCAGTCGTCCTACGTCAAAGCGCGCTCACCTTCAAGCCGTTTGTATTCTTTGGTCGCCACGCCTAAAGCCCCCAAAGCCTTAGCTCGGTGGCGCTGCTTGCGCACGAACTTAAGCACATCGAACAGGACCAGCAATTTGGACATCTTGGTTTTCTTCGACGCTATTACTGGGACATGGCGCGCAACGGTTTCCGTTATCGCCGTGATCTGCCTCTCGAGGCTCCAGCTTACGCGCTTCAGGCCGAGGTGAAGGATGAGCTGCAAGGCGATTTCAGCTAGGCGGCCTGCTTTCAGGATTTAGACTGTTTAGACTTTTGCAAAGCCTTTATTAGCTCGTGGGTTGGGTTCGAGCCCATTCCAATTGCCAAACCGGTTAGCGGTACCGAGAAATCGCCAAGGTCGCTGCCGGACGCGGCGGCAAATACGTCAAAATTCAACACCGATGCGGCCGCGATTCCAAAGACGACGCCCAAACTGACGCTGATGTATCGACGTGCCGGGTTGTCTTTGAATGTGCCGAGGAATCCAGTAAAGGTATCCTTCATGTCGGCGGCGAGATTGACCTTCACATCGAGTTCCCTTGAGAACTCGGGATACTTGACCAATATCTTGTTGAGCTCCTCCGTCGCCCCATCAACTATGAAGGAGAGCTTTTGGTTGTCACTCATCTTGCTTGCAGCGGCATGAATTTTTGGTAGCTCGGCGATCGCGGCCTCAACGGCTTGGTCAATCTCAACCTTCTTTGCCTTGATTGACTTTCCGTCCGGCGCGTCTGCAACGGCTGCCGCCAGATTTCTGAAATAAGGCGTCAAGTACTCGTCGAAATTGTCGACGTGCTTCTTGATCTTGGTGCTTACTTCAGTGAACGGCCACCAGGAATCGCGCAGGTGATCCACCGTCGTCCAGCCCATTTCCATTAGCCGTTCGATCACAAGCGCCGCCGTCGCGATTGCAATCAACGATGCCGCAGCGCCGACCAATCGATCGGTCGATGGCGAAAAAACGGCGGCGAGGGCGAAAGCAACAGCCATCACGATCAGGCCGCCGAAGAAATAGAAGCGGGTAATTTGAGTTTCCATCTCTAACCTCCTAATAAGTTAGCTTCGTAAGAAATAGTGGATCTGATTAAAGCTGCCTATTTGCAAATGGAACGCTCAGGTTAAAGCGGCCGCGATAGGATGTCAACGCAACCAAAGATTGGCTGCCTATTTGCAAATTTAGGCGGGCGGCTCTTGATCTCTAGGAAGGGTCTGAGGACGATAAGATATATAGGTTGATAAGTGTCGACTGTCAGAGTATGTTCGTTTGGAACCAGAAATCATAAGTCTGGAGGTAGAACCTTTGACCACGACAAGCAAGAAGTACGACGTTTTCGACAAGGCCACCGGTGAGCTTGATCGCCGGATCTTCTATGACCAGGATGTCTACGATGACGAGATGGAGAAGATCTTCGGACGCTCCTGGGTCATGGTTGCCCACACGAGCCTGATACCCAACCCAAACGACTTCTTCCTGTCCTACATCGGCCAGGACCCGGTAATCGTGACGCGTGACGGCAACGGCGAGATTCACGTCTTGCTCAACATTTGCCGTCACCGCGGCAACCGCCTGACGCGAGCCGATGATGGCAACACCAAAAGTTTCATGTGTACGTACCATGGCTGGAACTTCAACAACGACGGGTCTCTGTCAGATGTACCCGGCGAGCAGGAAGCCTACTACGGCGCGCTCAACAAGTCAGAGCTCGGCCTGATCGAGGCCAAGTCGGACACCTATGCCGGCATCATCTTCGCCACGTGGGACCACGATGCTCCATCGCTGGAGGAGTTCCTCGGCGATGCACGCTGGTACATGGACACGGTGTTCAACCGCAGCGACGCAGGCATGATCGCGCTCGGCCCGCAGAAGTGGATCGAGAACTGCAACTGGAAGACGCCGGTCGACAACTGCTCGGACAACTACCACGTGCCGATCAGCCACATGTCCAGCGTCCTCGCACGTCACCAGATTAGCGGTGAGCAAGTTCTCACGATGAAGCAGCAACTAGGTAGCGAAGAAAACCACCACGCGTTCGTCAACGGTCACAGCCTGACCTTCCGCATCTCGGAGGAGCCGGACAACCGCTTCAGGAATATGCGCGGCGATAACAAGAAGTTCCAGGACGAGCTCGATGCCTGGCGCGAATCCAAGAAACCCGAGATTGAGAAGCGGCTAGGCTCGTACCGAGCGAAAATGCTGAATATGGGAAACCACAGTGTCTTCCCCAACCATGTGCTGGGCTTCCGCTTTGCCCTGCCGCGTGGCCCGTTCAAGACCGAGTTTTGGCACTTCACCCTGGTGGAGGCGGATGCGCCGATCGAGGCCCGGATTGGTCTCGGCGTAGCTAGCGCCAACCAGAACGGCGCCGCCGGCGTCTTCGAGCAGGACGACATGGACAATTGGGGCCAGGTCACGCAATCGGCGCAGAGCACGGTTGCCCGAGGTTTCCCGCAAAAGCTGATCATGGGAACCGGTCATTCCGGCCAGCACGAGGAATGGCCCGGTGACGTGTCCGAGCGCTACATCTCGGAAAACAACCAGCGTGGCTTCTATGGCCGCTGGGAAGAGTTCATGAACGCCAACAGCTGGAACGACATCCACATCGACCCGATTACGATGCAGTTCGAGGGAACCGCTGGCATGAAAAGCTAGCACGAATCGCCAAGATTCGAAAAAAAGGCCGGGGCGCTGCGCCCCGGCTTTTTTGGTTATCGAGATGACCGGGCTCAATCCTCAGTTCGAGGTCAGTTCCTGACTCAGCCTCTCCTGCTCTGCCTCCAGGGCCGAACTTACGCCTACTTCATAGGGCTGGCCGGTGGTCACCAGGCCGCGCAGATGATTGGGCAGACTTTCGAGTTGCTGCCGGGTATGGTGGCGGCTCTGGTCCAGGGTTGCTTGGCCGGCATCGGTCCGGCGGCCTGCCAGCATGACTGATTGGAGCAAAGGCTCGCGTTCGAGGCTCTCGTCGGCCAGGCCGATGACATCACCGGCGAGTTTTCCCTGGTTGAGGCGGCGGAACACCTGCTTTTTGCCTGGCAACGTGGCTTTGGCGGCGGAGAGCTTCATGCGCGGCTTGCCGTTGTAGGAGACCAGTTTGTAGACCGAATCCAGGGTTGGCGCGTCGGCCGAGACGACGGCAGCAGTGCCGACGCCAAAGGCATCGATTGGGGCTTTGGCGCCGAGCAGGGCGTCGATCTCATGCTCGTCGAGGTCGCCGCTGGCGAAAATGTTTACGGCCTGCAAGCCGGCGTCATCAAGAGCGCGTCGCGCCTGCTTTGCCTGATCGGCGAGGTTGCCCGAATCGAGGCGCACCGCTCGCAGGTGCAGATCGCCGGACTCCGATTGGAGACGGGTTATGGAGCGCAGAGCGGCTTTGGGGTTGTAGATGTCGATCAGCAGCACCGTCTCTGGATAAGTGATGAGGAAGGCGCGGAAGGCATCGATTTCGCTGTCGTGGGCCTCGATGTAGCTATGGGCCTGGGTGCCGGCGACGGGAATGCCGTAGGTCTGGCCGGCGAGCAGGTTTGAGGTTGAGTCGTGGCCGGTGACGTAGAGGGCCCGCGCCGCTTTGAGGGCGGCGTCGCTGCCATGGGCGCGGCGCGAGCCGAAATCGACCAGTGTGCGGCCGTTCGCCGCCAGCACCGCGCGAGCGGCTTTGGAGGCGATGACGGTTTGGAAGGTGAGCTGGTTTAGCAGATAAGTTTCGATCAGCTGCGCCTGGGGCATCGGCGCGGTGACGTCGATCAGCGGCTCAGAGGGGAACATGACGCTGCCCTCGGGCACTGCACGCACATCGCCCTGGAAGCGGAAATCGGCGAGGTAGTCGAGAAACCGGGCCGAAAACAGCTCCAGTGAGCTGAGATACGCCAGGGATTCGGCGGAAAAAGCCAGGTTCTCGAGGTAGCTGAGGACCTGTTCCAGGCCACAGGCAACGAGGAAGTTGCGGCCGGAGGGCATATTGCGGATGAAGAGGTCAAAGACGGCCTCGTCCGCCATGCCCTCATTGAAGTAGGCCTGGAGCATGGTGAGCTCGTAGAGGTCGGTGAAAAGGGCTTCGCCGTCCTTCACTGAGTTAGACCGGTGCTCGATACGGGGTAGGGCGCCGCGCTATAAAGGACGGCGTTCGAAGCACCGCTGGAGGCGGGGTACGGGTCTATGAAGAACGGGGTATCCAAGGCGGACGGATTCTAGCACGAACAGCGATCGGCAGCGTTAGCAGCCTTGATAACCCAACTCACAAGCTCTCCGCAAGGCGTCCGCCGCCTCTGCTTCGCGTCCAAGGGCCGCAAGGTCACTGGAGCGAAATGCATGGGCTTCGGCAAGGAGGCTGACGTCTGTTGGTTGGAGGGCGATTGCTGCCTCGTCGTCGGCCAGGGCCTCCTCAATCCGGCCGAGCTCAGCCAGAGCAATGGATCTGTTGAGATAAACCTGCGCCAAGGTGTTGACGTCGACCGGGTCAAGCTCGATTGCCTTGGTGGCGTCCGCGATGGCGTCGCTAAAGAGCCTGAGGTTGATGAACGTGAGCGACCGGTTGGCGTAGTCCCGCATGAGGATATCCTGGTCCTCGGGCTGAAGTTCAATGGCCTGGGTGAAGAGGGTCAGCGCTTCTTGAAACCGGCCCGTTTCGAGGGCGTCGACTCCCTGATTGTAGGTTCTTCTGGCGTCTCCGGCCGCGCCCAGCAGATCTTCGATCAATTGCTCAATTTGGGCGCGCCGGGCCGGGTCCGTCGTGAGTGACAGGGCTACCACGAGGTCTTCATTCGCCAGCCCGTAGTTAGAGAGCGATTCGTAGACGGCAGCTCGAAGGGCGTAGGCCTCTGCGAAGCTTGGCGACAGTTCGATTACCGTACTGAGATCGGCAAGCGCTTGCTGCACGTTTCCGAGGAAGAAGTGGGCGCCGCCGCGGTTGGTGAGAGCTATGACAAAGTCCGGCGCAAGCTCCAGCGCCTTGTCCAAATCGACCAGCGCCGCCTCAAACTCACCCGACCTGAGATACGCCTGCCCCCGGTTGTTAAAGGCGGGAGCAAATTCAGGCGACAGCTCGATCGCCCTGTTGAGATCTATGATCGCCCGCTCGTAGTCGCCCAACTCCGTGTGGGTGTGGCCTCTGGTAGTCAACGCTAGAACGTTCTCAGGATCGAGCTCTAGCGCCTTGTTTAGGTCGGGAAGGCCCACTCTGTACTGGCCCAGCCTGTTGAAGGCAGCCCCGCGGTTGGTGAACGCGATCGAGCTATCCGGGTCGAGTTCTATTGCCTGGTCGAATTCGGCGATTGCTTCGAGGAGCATTCCTTGTCGCGCCAGTTCAATGCCGGCGGCTAGGTGAGCTTCACTCTCGGGATTCGATTCCGCAGGGGGTTCGCCTGAGGAGCCGCCGCCACAGGAGATGGCAGCCAGAAACACAGTCAGAAAAATAAAGCGTTTGATTAGGCCTGCCGTCATCTGCGCCTCCCACACCAAACTACCGCTGCGCGATGAAACCCTTGAGTACTTCGGCAAATGCCGGCGCGGCACCGATGTTGGGCGAATGGCCGACGCCGTGAAAGACGTGCAGCGACCTGTAGCGCTCGGGTAGGGCAAAGAAGTCGGTGAGGATGGTTTCGATACCGATGGTCGCGTCCTGGTCGCCGCCGACCACGAGTACCGGCATGCGCAAATGGCGAAGCCGGTGGCGCAGGCGGAGCGTGCCCATCGAACGCTGGCTGCCGATCAGACGCTGGAGCGGGTTGCGAGTGACATCTTCTCGCATCGCCTGGCGAAAGTCGTCCGGCGCCGGTTGCTCCATCGAAGCGATTTGTGGCGTCCGAGGGGCAGTCTGTTTGCCGTAGGCCTGTCTGATCGCCTCCTCCCAGCCGGGCGGCAGGCCGGGGCCCTCCAGCGAGGTCGAGTCGAGCAAGACCAGGCCCTTCAAAAGCTGTGGGTGATCGAGGGCGTATTGTACGACGGTCGCGCCGCCCATCGAATGGCCGACCAGGGTAAAAGGGCCGAGGCCGAGGGCAGTGACTGCCTCGTCCAGGTCATTGGCGAGAGAGGGGATGCTAAAGCCGTCCTCGGCCTCGGTGTGGTCTGAGTCGCCGGCGCCGCGGTTGCTAAGGGCCAACGTGCGGAATTGGTCGGCTGGCAAGGCCTCTTGGGTCAGCCGCCAGATGCGCCCGGAGGCGGCGTAGCCGTGAACCAGCACGATTGTTTCGGCGCCGGTGCCGAGCTCGAAGTACTGGAGTTTTACCTCACCGGCCTGGACGAAGTTCGTATTCACGCCTGTATCCTTTTTTAAATACCGGCAATGGCGGTGCGCCTTGCCGGGAGCGTCGGCAACGTCCTTGCGTTGCACGATGGCGGGCTCTGCCGGGCCCGTGTTTGAAAGGCCAGCAATGACGGCTTTGCCTATTCGCGGTGCGCCTTGCCGGGTGCCGCCAGCACACAGGTGCTGGCTCTATTCAGCGCAGGCAACCTTCTTGCGTTTGCATGATAACGGGCTTCGCCCGGGCCCTTTTTGAATACCGGCGATCACGGCTTTCGCCTGTTCGCGGTGTGCCGCCCGCCTTGGCGGGCTACACCTTCGGTGCCTTGCCGGGTGCCGCATGTGCCAGGGCACAAGCTCCATCCAGCGCCGGCAACGTCTTTGCGTTGCACTTAGGTTTTCGGGGAACTGTCTTACTTCAGTGGCGCCGGCCTACTAGTCGCCGGCTTCTAGCAGGGCGTCGCGTAGGAAACGCAGGCTAAGGGTGGTGAACTCGATCATGTTTGCCTCGCGGTCGGCGAGGCCGGTCTCGATAATAGAGCTTCGTTCGATGGGTCCGGCGACGGCGAGGGTGGTTCTGCCGGGTGGGGCGCCGGAGCGGCCGCCGGTCGGACCGGCGAGGCCGGACTCGGCGATGCACCAGGTGGCGTCGAGGCGTTGACGCAGGGATTCGGCCACGGAGGCCAGCATTTCGGCGGTGGTGCCGCGGTAATCGGCGAACAGCTCTGGGTCGGCGCCGGCAAGCTGAATCCGCGAGTTTAGCGTGTAGAGCACGCCGCCACCGGCGTAATAGAGCGACGCACCGGCAACCGAAAGCAGGGCGGCTGAGACCAAACCGCCGGTTGTGCCGTCCGCCACGCAGACCGTCTGATCACGCTCCGTCAGGAACGAGGCGATTTCGTTGGCTATAGTTTTTTGTTCTTGGGTCAGGAAAGACATGGGCCCCCCTCAGTGCATTGAATTCTAGACCGGCCAGACCAGGCGCGGCTCGTGTTTAGGATCGTATCTAACCGCTTAGGAAGGACCAGATTGCACGACGTAAAAATCAAGCCTGGTCCACCGCTGGGGAATTAGGTCCTTTATCTCATAGGATGCCGTGTATCCCGTTGCGCCAAACCAGCGCTTTGGTGCGAACACGATCTCACTATCGGCGAGCCAGGCGCCCCACCAGGAGAATGACGAGTTCGCGATTATGTGGGCGCTGCAGAGCGACATCAGGCAAGGATCTGCAACGTTGTCTGGCTTCTCAGAGATGACGAAGCGGGCGTCGGAGAATTGCTCCTGACACCACCCCGGGTCGTCGGAAAAGACCAGTACCTGGCGCTCGCTATCAAACTTCGCCAGAGCTTGGTTGTAATACTCCTTGGAACAAAGCGGATGATTGACGCTGTCAACATAGTCACCACGCCGGACGTGCAGCGCAATCGGATGGTCGAGAGCCTCGATTTCCTGGCTGCAGGGAGCAGAGATTTCATCTTTGAATTGAAAGTCTTTGCGAATTTTATCCTCAATCTGGGCAAAGTACCTCTCGGTCTGAAGATAACCCCTGATATTGCCACCATCGGGCATATTTTCGAAGAGGTCCTCGTCAAAAAGGAAATGCTTTTCCCGGATCGTTTCGCCATCGAGGACGACAATGTGCTCTAGTCCCTCGAGTTTGAACGCTTCCAATAGTTGATGATGCCTCGATCTGTCCTTGAACTTGCTTGGCGGAATGCAGAATTCAAAGCCCCTATGGGCGGCTATGCCGCGCAGGCTGGCGTATTGGAACATCTGGTTGCCCAGGAGACCCATCTTTCCGAGGCGCTTCATGCCGATCACGGCTGACCGCCGGCTGGGTTGCGCGTTTGGCTAACACCAAGTGGCGGCATCTCAGCTGAGATCTCTTTTACTTAGCATGCAGGGGCTGGTCCTTTACCTGGGCTTCGATCCAGGCGTAGGTGCGGCTGAGTCCGGCTTCAAGGCTGGTCGTGGGCTGCCAGTTAAGGACCTGGCCCAATCTCGTGTTGTCAGAGTTGCGGCCGCGTACTCCTTGAGGACCGTCGATGTGCTGCTTTTTCAGCTGTAGGCCGGCAACATTGCCGATCATGTCGACCAGCTGGTTGATTGTCACCAGGCGGTCCTGGCCCAGATTCAAGGGATCCTGGTAGCCGGAGCGCATGAGTTTAAGGAGGCCGGTTACGCAGTCGTCGATGTAACAGAATGAACGAGTCTGCTCACCATCGCCCCAGATTTCGATCGTGTCACTGCCGTCGATCTTGGCCCGGGCCACCTTGCGGCAGATGGCTGCCGGGGCCTTCTCACGGCCGCCATCCCAGGTGCCGAGGGGACCGAAGATGTTGTGGAGCCGGACGATTCTGGTCTCCATACCGAAGTCCTGGGCGTAGTGCTGGCAGAGACGCTCAGTCATTAACTTCTCCCAACCGTAGGCGTCCTGAGGCTGGGCCGGGTAGGCGTCTTCTTCCTTGAGCGGCGTGACGTCCGGCTCTTCTTGAAGGGTCTCCGGGTAGACGCAGGCGGAGGAGGCGTAAAGGTAGCGGGAGACGTGGTTCAGACGAGCGGCCTCCAAAGTGTGGATGCTGATCAGCGAGTTGTTGTGGAGAATTTCGGCGTTGTGAGAGGCAATAAAACCCATGCCGCCCATATCGGCTGCCAGAGCGTAGACCTCGTCGATGTCTTGCGTGGCTGCGATGCTGGCTTCATGGTCACGCAGGTCGGCGATGACGAACTCGTCAGCCGCCGTGGGCTCAAATTCCGGGTGCTTGAGGTCGACGCCGCGCACCCAAAACCCCTCTCTCTTGAGGAAGCTGACCAGGTGGTGGCCGATGAAGCCACCGGCACCGGTTACTAGGACGCGGGTTTTTGGCACTTGCTTATCCTTTTAAATGCTGCCAATGAGGGCGCCATAGCGCCAACTTGGCGGGTGCCGCCAGCACACAGGTACTGGCTCAATTCAGCGCGAGCAGCCTTCTTGCGATGCATGATAGCGGTCTTTGATCTGGCCCCTTTGAAATACCGGAATTGCGGCTTCCTGTTTAAGGCGGCTTGCAGCTGACCGTCAGAGTGCCACCAGCGCCGGGGGCGCCGGTTCAGTCGGAGAAGGCTGCAGTACCGGTGCCGTCGTAGTTGATTCTGTTGCAGATGGCTCTCCCATCCGCGCGACTCGGCGAGCGAAGATCCGTTTCCTTCGGCTTCCTCGGCTTACAATGAAGCCGCCTCCAACGTCCGCTCCAAGGGTCAAAAATTCCAATGAGCAGCCACATTGGTGGAGGAGGTCGATGGCCCCGATTCAGCAGGGCGTATCGCTCTAAGAAGGGATAATTTCGATGGAGTCAGTTGCGCAGAATCTGCGAGTCAACCCGGATCGGCTCTGGGGTGCCCTTATGGAGATGGCGAAGATCGGCGCCACGCCTAAGGGCGGCGTGCGCCGTTTAGCGCTCTCGGACGAGGACAAGCTGGCGCGCGATCTGTTCGTACGGTGGTGCGGGGAAGCCGGCTGCGCGGTCAGCATCGATGCCATGGGCAACATTTTCGGCCGGCGCGCCGGCAAAAACGAGGCTCTACCGCCGATCATGGCCGGCAGTCATATCGACAGTCAGCCGACGGGCGGCAAGTTTGATGGCATGTATGGCGTGATGGCGGCTCTGGAGGCGATTCGGGCTCTAAACGACGCCGGTTTCGAGACCGAGGCGCCGCTTGAGGTTGTGGCCTGGACCAACGAGGAGGGCGCGCGGTTCGCGCCGGCCATGATCGCCTCCGGTGTGTTTGGTGGCGAGTTTACGCTGGAATACGGGCTGTCGCGGGCCGACGAGGACGGCAAAACGATTGGCGAGGAGTTGAAGCGCATTGGCTACGCCGGCGACCAGCCTTGTGGCGGGAGGGAGGTAGGCGCGTTTTTCGAAGCGCATATTGAGCAGGGGCCGATCCTCGAGGCGGGAGAGCAGACGATCGGCGTTGTCCAGGGCGTGCAAGGGATGCGCTGGTTCGAGGTCGAGGTGATCGGCATGGAGTCGCACGCCGGCACGACGCCGATGGATCGGCGGCAGGATACGCTGGTTGGTGCGGCGCGGATGGTGACCGAGGTAAACCGCATCGGGGTGGCGGAGCAACCCTCGGGCCGCTCGACGGTTGGCGTTTTGCAGTCCAAGCCAAATTCGCGAAACACGATCCCCGGCCAGGTCTTTTTCACGATCGACCTGCGCCATCCCGATGCCGAGGCGTTGGCAGCCATGGGCAGCGCCTGCCAGGAGAGTTGCGAAGCGATCGCCAATGAAGTCGGCCTAAGCCTCGATTTCAAAGAGATCTGGTACTCGCCGCCGGTAGAGTTCACCACGGATTGTGTGGCGGCGGTTGAGAATGCGGCGGCGAGCATGGAAATGCCGCATGTGCCGATCGTCTCGGGCGCCGGGCACGATGCGGTCTATCTCTCGCGCGTGGCGCCGGCCGCGATGGTGTTCATTCCTTGCGAGGACGGCATCTCCCACAACGAGATCGAATCCGCTACGAAGACCGATTGCGCCGCCGGGGCGCAGGTGCTGATGCTGGCGATGGTCGATCGGGCGAGTAGTTGATTGAAGTGCCGGGAATGCGGCTTTGCTGTTCAGAGCGGCTGGCCGCCTACTTATCGGGTACGGATGCAACGCCCTAGCGTTGCCTGAGTTTCTAGCAAGCCAAGATCGGCGTAGCCAGCCGGCATCAGTTTGTCAACGGGATTTGGCCTTGGAGGCTTTCGGTTGCACGCCCATTTAGACCTATTGGCTCACTTGGATTTTGGAGCTTGTGTCCAGCAGTGAGGTTGTACAGCTGAGTCCCGCACCTAGGTTCTGGAACGTCAGGCAGGGTGAGAAGTTGTTGTAGCGGGCCGCGGAGAAGAACGTGTAGTTGGTCGAGCCGCCGCCGGTCACCTGAAGCTCGACGATTTGCCAGGTGCCGACCTGCGCGTCGGCGGGGAAACTGAAGGTCAGCGTGAACCGATCGCCAGTCTTGCCGAATCCGACAAGCGGCAAAGTGGTCAGCCCGCCGTCCGGTCGTAGCCAGATCACGGCGTTGAGTGAGGCCGTGTTGGTTATGGTCGCATTGACTGTAGCCTGTCCGCCTCTGGCTACGCTCGAGGATTGCGAGCTTACCGAACTGAGCGCCGGAATGGCGTTTGGGGAAATCGTCGGTGTGGGCGGAGGGGGGTTGACGTGGGGCCAGGACCGCGAGGGATTGCGGTAGAAGTGGGCGGTGGCGGCGTAGGCGTGAAGGCGGCTGCCGTGGCTGTTTCCGCTGCAGCTGCCTGGACCGGATCGATGACTTCGAACGGCCTTGGCGGGCTGGCCGACTGTTGCAGAAAAGAGCCGGTCCAGGAATAAGCCACCGTGGTCACGATGGTGGCGCAGCAGGCCGGATCGTGCTTGGTGTAAGTGGTGTAGGTGACTTCGATATCGGAAAGCGCCCCTGCTGCAACCTGGGTTCCACCGGCGAAGGTTTCGTTGAGGAAGAAAAAGGTGCGGGAGCATTTGAAGCCGTCGGTCGCGTCGCAGGTTGCGGCTATAGCGATGAGAATATCCTGGCCGGCCTCGACAAAGATGGGAGAACCAGCGGCTTCATAGTCTGCTTGTTGGCTGACGTAGTCGATTGCCAGCAGGATCATAGTGGATACGGGCAGTCGGGAAGCCGGCGGGGCCGCGACCGAAGACTCGGCGGCAGCTGGCTCGGTCAAGGAGGAATCTGAACCGGTGCAGCCTAGCCCCAGGGTTGCGACTAACGCCAAAACCGTGGTTGGCAGCCTAGCTTTCACAAGTTGTCACGGCGGGTCAGCACTGCCATTCGATCCTAACTCCTCTCTCTATCTGTTCTCGGCAGAACTTTCCGTTTCTTGAAACCAGTGTCGCCGGTGTTTTTCTCTCGAGTCGCCGTGTGGGCCGAAAGTTGGGTGTGAGTGCAGGCTACGGGGCTGGCTATCGAGGCGGCTGTAACTGAAGTAAGGCGCCGCACCTTGAGCTTCGACAGTCTGGAGGCGCTAGTCCGGCGAGGACGGCGACTCTGCTAGCAAGTGCCCGCCGATGACCTGATAGCGGGCCCAGAGCTCTTCGGAGGGGAAATAATCTCGTGCGCTCTGCTGGCCTGATGGATGCTTGGGAATGCGATGAACCAACTGCCAACCCTCGAATGCGGCTTTTCGAGGTATCTGGAGAGGCTCTAGAAGCAGGCGTCAGAAGCTTGCTGGATTTAGAACTTTTGCAGTCGGATCAGGTCTCGGAAAGCTAAAGCCGCAGCTCAGTCCTTACAAATCGCGGCCAGAATGGAAATCCCAAAAGGCCAGGTTGGGAACCAGATGGCAGGCGATAGGTTAGCGGCGATTGGCCGCCTGGCGCCGGGGCTCTTGCGATTTCATCCACTCCTCGTGATCGGGGACCTTTTCGCCAACGACATAGAGAAAGTAGAAGGTTCCCATGTCACCGAGAAACTTGAACCTCTTGCGCAGATCTTTGACCAGGGCTGGGAAGTCAGCGTGGGAGCGCAGGTATTTCTGAAAACCGCCGAATTCTCGGTCAAGGTCGAGGATTACCTGAGCGTTGTGGATGGTCGCGTCGATCTTGCGGCGATTGCGGATGATGCGCGTATCGGTTGCCATAGCGTCGATTTCGTCTGGTTTTAGATCGACCAGAGTCTCTGGGTCAAAGCCTCGAAACACCTCGCGTGAGCCGGGCCACTTGGCATCTACGACCTTCCAGGAAATACCGCTCTGGAAGGCAGCCTTGCTCATGACGTCGAGGTAGTCAGCGAGCTTTGTCGGTTTTATCTGCTCAGGCCCATCGTTTGGTGGCATCGCAGTCCTCTGCTCTCAATTATGGTTGAATCCATCCGAAGCTGACTTGGCCGGACGGGCTGTGAAGCAAAACGGCTTGGAGGCATTCTAACGCTCCGAGGGTCCGAAAAACGTTGGGCGCTTACCAGTGCAGGCTGCGGGGCTTCCCGTCTTCGCTCCCTTGTGGGGACTCACTACTGTAATGCAATCCCGTCTTCGCGAGTGTCCCCACGCATAACTTGACGGCAGTCGGGAAACATGTAATGGTAAAGTTACATGTATGGTTCACGATCACGCCATATGGCAGGCACTTTCCGACCCGACGCGAAGGGCGATTCTGAGCGGTCTTCGCGACCGCCCACGGACAACCGGCGACATCGCGGCCGACTTCGCCATGTCCCGCATCGCGGTCATGCGTCACCTGGCTGTGCTCACGGAGGCGCAGCTCATTACGAATCGCAAAGTGGGCCGGGAGCGTTGGCACTACGTCAACCTCCCGCCGCTTGTCGAGGTTCTGCGGACTTGGAGCGAACCGCTCAACGAAAAGATGGCGGAAGCGCTTGTGAGGCTCAAAGACGTGGCTGAGAGGAACGAATCTACCTCGACCGTTGATATCGTCCTGGACATCGCGATCAAAACCCCGGCCGCGCGAGTGTTTGAGGCGATCACGCGGGACTTCGCTGCTTGGTGGGGCCATCCATTTCTGCGGCCTGAGACGACGTCGCTGACCCTCGAGCCTCACCTCGGCGGACAGCTAGTCGAGAGCTGGCCTGGCGGCAGCCAAGTTATCGGCACCGTCACCGGCATCGAAGCGGACCGCTGGCTGCAGTTGACAGGCACGTTCCATCTCGGCGTTGTCTTCGCCCAAGTTGACCTCGCGCTTACCCCCCAAGGAGAGGCGACGCAAGTGAGTTTCACGTTTCGAGGATTCGGTCTAGTTGACGAGGAAGTAGCAAAGAGCTATGGCGGCGGCTGGCGCGAGCTACTCACCGTGCGGCTCAAGCGGTTCGTCGAGGAGGACGTGCGTCTCGGTATAGACAAGGGTTAGTAGAGGAGGAGCAATGGCTTCGCAAGTCTTGTACAGCGACAATTTCGGGGACGTCCTCGACCGGCCAGAAGCGGGCCTGATCGAGATCCGCTGGTTCGATAGCACCGCCAATCTCACGTCGAGCGCGTTCAACGAGTGGCTTGCTGGCTTTGCCTCCATAGTTGAAGAGGCGAAAAGGCCGTTTGTGTTGGTCGATGCGACTGGGTTTCGGATGGAAATGGCGAAGATGGACGGCGACTGGCGCGACGAGAACTACTCTATGTTGCGATTGGCGGTGGCAGAAGGAACGTCGTAGTCGAAAAGGACAACGTTGCCGAGCTGTTCTGAGACGATGCCGGCGTGAGTTGGACTATTCGTCGCGAGTGTGTAGCCGCGGAAGCCCAGCATAAGCATCTGGCCGATCATTTCCTCGATGCTGGTTGCCTGATTCGCTGCTGGATTTGCTGTGGGCGAAGCCGATGAGGCGATGGGCGAGGCAGGCAGGTCTGAATCCGAGCAGCCGGCGACCGCCAGGCCGGCTCCGCCCGCGAGGAAGGTCATGAAGTTGCGGCGGTTTAGAGTCCGATTCAAGCCGGGCATGAATTTATTATGCTCTTCTTAATTTTGAACACTGCCATCGGAGGCGGCTTGAGGCCCACCGGCGCGGAGCGACAGAGAATCTCTCTTAGTGATGAAGGCTTGGCTGCAGCCCTATTCGTAATCTGGTTGTGTCCGATTCTGCCATTTTGATTGTGAAAAAGCTGCGCCCGATTTGAAGCGCCGGAGTCCTCAAAGGCCTCATTAAAAGCCGCGACCGCAGGCTTGAACGACAACGGTGGTTTTACGCTTTGACAATCTGCCGCTTGGACAGCACCCGTTCCATCAAGGGCTGCATACCCAGCTCGCTGGAGATGGCGAGGGACTCGTCCAGCAACGACACGGCCTTCTCCTGGTCACCAGGGCCGTTTCGTTGGAGCAGTGTGTCCGCGCAGTCACAGCAGCTCCAGGCGAGTTCAGGGAGGTAGCCTGCCTTGCGGCAGAAGGCCAAAGCCTCCTCAAAGTGGTCTACGGCCTGATCTAGATCGCCGATGGTCTGCGCCAGGAGCCCCAGCAGACACTCAGGTTGGAGATTTCCCCAAATGACACTGACTTTCGGGCCTCTTGCAGGCTCTAGTGCGGTGTATTGTTCCTGAGCTGCCAGGGTGTCGCCCCGCTGCACCGCCATAAGGGCCAGACCGGTTCTAGTAATAGAGGTGACAAGGGGTGAAACCGACGGCGAGGATAGCGTGGTTTCGGCCGCCGCCTCTGCCAATTCGAACCGGCTGGCGATACCAGTAATGCGAGCGACCATCGGTATCACTAAAGCTAGAATCGAATGCTCAAGTGTCGGTCCGGGCGAAGTGAGTTGCACGACCTCCAGAAGCCGGTCCAGATAATCCTGGCCCTGGCTGACTTCACCCAGCTCATACTCCAATAGGATCCGGGAAGAGAGAAGTCGTGACTCCCGAGAAGACACTGCCAAGCCCCGGTCGCTAAAGTCGCGAGCAGCTTGCCAACTACCCCGGCAATGAGAAGGGCAAATGTGCGCCCACATCGTGCGAGCCAGGTAGAAGTGGTGGCGCAGCCGCTCTGCCGGGGATAGCATTGCTGCCGCATGCAGGTCCCCCTCCTTAGGGTCGCCTGACACTATCAGCGGAATCGTTGCCCAATAGCGGGCAAGCATCTCGTTGCGAGGATCATCTATCCGTGGGATTAATTGGATGGCCTGGAGGCTCCTCCGTAGGGCATCCTGCCAGCGGTCATGATATCCCTCCAGTTCTGCGGCAGCGACCAGGGTTCGCATCTCCAGGCCTAAGTCCCCTTCGCGTCGGGCGATGGCCTGAGCTTGATCCAGGGCCAGGCCAGCCCCAGAGTAATCACCTTCCTCTAAGCCGAGAATCCTGCCGTAGCTGGATTGCAGGCGGCCGATCTCGAGGGAATCGGGTTTCACCAGCGCCATGGCACGGGCGATCAGCTGGCCTGACCCCGTAAAATGCCCTGCTGCAGCGGGGAGGGGGTGCTCGGCGACTGCCACCGCTCTACCCACATCTCCAACCTCGGCGTAGTAGTCAAAAGCACGGCTTAGGGTGACCACCGCCTCCTGAATTTGGTAGAGCGGGAGTGTGGCTACCTGGGCGCGGCCCAACCCGAAGAGCAATGCCGCGATCTCGGCGTCTACAGGCTGACCTTCCTTAGTAGCCAGTGCCCGCTCGAAGTGGGCCAGTGCCTCCTTTTGGGCATAGGTAGCCAATGCTCGCTCCCCAGCCAACAAGGAGTATCGCACCAGCTTCGACCTACCAATTACTGCTACTGCCTCAACAAAGTGGTACGCCTGCTCGGCCGCGTGGGCTTCAACATCATCTCCATACAGCTCTTCCAGCACTTCACCGATGCGGCCGTGCATCATCGCCCTCCGCGTGGAAGACAACTCCTCTGCGAGGCTCTCCTGGATCAGAGCGTGAGTAAATTGATACCGACCCACGGCCCGAGGCAGTTCCTCAATCACGCGCGCCGCCAGCGCTTCCTCCAGTACCTCCAACAGCCGGTCTTCCGACAGGTCATCAATTAGCGGCTTTAGTTGCTCCAGAGTAAATTCCCGTCCAATCACCGAAGAGACGGTTAGAGTCAGGTTGCATCTCTCCGACAGCCGATCCAGCCGCCGGCCGATAACCTCACGCACTCCTTCGGGGATTCGGACGCTCCAGGACTCACGCTGGTCGCTCCGCTTCGGCGTCAGTTCTCCCTCCTGGACCAGTAGCCGCACCACCTCGGTCACAAACAACGGGTTCCCTTCGGTCTGCCGATAGACGGCCTCCGACAATCCCTGGACCGGGGCAATGCCAGAAACCAACTCAATAAAGCGCCCGACATCATCCTGACTGAGTCCGCGTAGAAGCACCCGCTCGAACAGCTGCTCTCGGGTTAATTCGCCAAGCGTTTGAGACAATTGATGGCGTCGCGTTACTTCCACATCCCGATAGGTCGCCAACAGCTGCAACCGCCCGACGCCCAGATCCCGGGCCACGAACTCGAGCAGCAGCAACGATGGCTGGTCCGCCCAATGCAGGTCGTCCAGCACAAGCACCAGCGGCTGTTTTTTAGAAGCATTCTTCAGAAAGGCTGTTATCGAGTCGAACAGCCGGAATCGGGCCTGTTCAGGGGTGTCCAGTTGCGGAGGCGGCTTCAGGTCGGGCAGTCGCTCCCTCACTTCCGGCACCACTTCTGCGATGTCGGCGGCTCCGGCGCCCATTTCGGAGCGCAGTTGGTCTGGGTCCTTCTCCCGGACGTAGGAGCGAATCGCCTGCACCCACGGCCAGTAGGGTGGCATCCCCTGCTCCTCGTAACAACGACCCCATAGGACCTGGGCGCTCCTCAGTCCGGCATATGTAGCCAGCTCCTGGGCAGTCCTGGTTTTGCCAATGCCCGCCTCGCCCACCAGAGTAACCAGCCTGCCTCGACCGGACAGTGCATCTTCCAGGCGAGCCTTCAACTCGCCCATCTCCCGCTGCCTACCAACAAACACGCCACCCGCCAAGCTATCCAAGGGCTGCGCCTCTTCTGGCGAAGATTCAGCGGTTGCTGTTAGATCCATACCGTTTAATGCTGCCAGAACGTCAGAAGCCGACCGGGGCCGCTCCGACGGGTCCTTGGCCAGCAAATGGAGAATCAAGGCATCCAATGGTCGGGGGCAAGCCGAGTTGTGCCAGGTGGGTGCTACCGGCGGTGTGTTGATGTGCTGGCCGATGATGGCTACAGATTCGTCACCGACGAACGGTGGTCGGCCAGTGACCATTTCGTACAGCATGCAGCCCAACGAATAGAGATCACTTTGTGGGGTGACCTCGCCACCCACGGCCTGTTCGGGGGGCATGTATCCGACGGTTCCAACCATCATTCCAGCCTGGGTGAGACGTGAGCGGTCCACGGCCACAGCGAGGCCGAAGTCGCCGATTTTCGCCGTGCCGTTTTCCGTAAGCCAGACGTTGCCAGGCTTTAGATCGCGATGAACGATGCCCTTGTCGTGGGCCAGGACCAGCCCTTCGCAGATCTCGCTGGCGATCCTGATCGCTTCTTCTAATGAAAGCTTGTGGTTCTCGGCCTTTTCGATCATGCCCTCGACATCGCCGCCGAAGAGCAGGGGCAGGACCATATAGGGCTGGCCGGCCTCTTCGCCGATGTCGTAGACGGTGACGATGTTGGGGTGGTCGCCGAGGCGACCCATGGCCTGGGCCTCGCGAGTGATGCGCTGACGAGAGGCGTCGTCGAGGCCTTCGGTTTTGATCAGGGCGAAGGCGACATCGCGGTCCAGAGTCGTGTCGTGGGCCAGGTAGACGTTCTTTTTGCCGCCTTCGCTGAGGAAGCGCTCTACCTCGTAGCGGCCATTGACGAAGGAGGTGGGTAGGGGTGGTCCGGGGGGTGCCTCCGGCGCGGCCGGGGGCGCCGCTACCCCAGGGAAGTTTTCGGGCTGCGCCTTGTCGGCTGCCGCAAGGTAGGCCAGGGCATCGGCGTTTTCGGCGTCGAAGGCCAAAACGGCGTTGGCGCGCTGTCTGACTGCTGGCCAGTCATCCTGCGAAATCGCCTGGTCGGCCTCGTCGAGTAGCGAATCGATACGGTGTTGGACTCGCTCGCTGGTCATGGTGCGGCGATCATGTCGCGGGCTATCAGGGCTGTCAATCTGCAATCTGGCCCCGCGAGCGGACAGCGCCCGCCACGGGTGCTATATTCGAAGCGCTAAGGCTCGAAGGAACAAAAAAATCGGAGGAGCGGTCCCATGGTTGAGGCTAAGAAGCCGGAGTATGAGGTAGTTGGGACGCGGCCGATCCGGCCGGATGGCACCGATAAGGTGACCGGTAGGGCGCAGTTCGGGGCCGATTTTCAGCTTACGGGGATGCTGTTTGGCGCGGTCAAACGCAGCCCGCATGCTCACGCGCGGATTAAGAGCATCGATGCTTCCAAGGCGCTGGCGTTGCCCGGAGTCAAGGCGGTGATTACGCGCGACGACTTTCCCGTCGTCAGCGGCGGGCTGGCCGAGGTGGTGGAGGGCTATGGCACGCCGCTGCCCCAGGTCGCGGACCGGGTTTTTGCGTCGGAGAAGGCGTTGTTTCGCGGCCACGCCGTGGCGGCGGTCTGCGCCACCGATCAGCATATCGCCGAAGACGCGCGGTCGCTGATCGAGGTCGAGTACGAAGTGCTGCCGTCGGTCACCGACGTGCGCGAGGCGATGGCGGAGGGCGCGCCGATCTTGCACGATGACCTGCGCACGCGGGAGTTCACGACGATTGGGACTCCAGAATCGGATGACGAGACCAATATCGCCTCGCACCGTCAGCTAATCAAAGGCGACGCGGAGCAGGGCTTTGCCGAGGCCGATGTGATTTTGGAGGGCGAGTACGAGACGGCGCGTTACCACCAGGGCTACATTGAGCCGCACAACGCGACGGCGTTTTGGAACAAGGACGGCCACCTGACGATCTGGGCAAGCACCCAGGGGCATTTTGGCGTGCGCAATGCGGTGGCCGAGATTTTGGACATCCCGGTGTCACAGATCACCTGCATGCCGGTGGAGATCGGCGGCGGCTTTGGCGGCAAGCTGGTCGTCTACTTGGAGCCGCTGGCGGCGCTGCTGTCAAAAAAGTCGGGCCGGCCGGTGAAGATGACGATGCGACGCGACGAGGTGTTTGAGGCCACCGGTCCCACCTCGGCGTCCTACGGCCGATTCAAGGTCGGCGCCAAGAAGGACGGGACGCTAGTGGCGGCGACGGCGTCGCTGGCGTTCGAGTCGGGTGCCTACCCGGGCTCGCCGATCAGCGGCGGCATGAACGCGATCTTTTCGCCCTACAACATCCCCAACGTGACAATCGATGGCTACGACGTAGTGGTGAACATGTCGAAGACGGCGCCTTATCGGGCGCCGGGGGCACCGGCGGGGATGTTTGGCAGCGAGGTGCTGATCAACGACCTGGCCGAGCAGCTGGACATGGACCCGATGGAGCTGCGCCGCAAAAACGCCTCCGACACGGGGACCGAGCGGGCCAACGGCCAGTATTTTGGCGTTATTGGCAACGTTGAGGTCATGGAGGCGATGCAGAAGTCGCCACACTACAAATCCGAGTTGCAGGGCCCCAATCGCGGCCGCGGCATCGCCCTGGGCTTTTGCGGCAACGTCGGCGGCGAGTCGAGCTCCGGTGCCAGCGTCAACTCGGACGGCAGCGTCAGCCTGGTGCTGGGTTCGATGGATATCGGCGGCACGCGGGCTGCGATCGCCATGCAGCTCGCCGAAGCGCTGGGCGTCGCGGCCGAGAAGGTGCTGCCCAAGGTGGTCGATACCGATTCGGTGGGGTTTACCGGCTCGACCGGCGGCAGCCGCACGGCTTTTGCCGGTGGCTGGGCGGCTTACGAGCTTGGCATGCAGATCCGGGCCCAGCTGGTAGAACGGGCGGCGCGGATCTGGGAGTGCGAGGTTGGTGAGACGGCCTACGGCGATGACGGTGTGATCCGCGGCCCGGCCGATGGCGCTGGCAACGAGCGCAGAATTAGCTTTGCGGACTTGGCGGCGCGGCTACCGGGGACCGGCGGCACGATCGACACCAGCGTCAACGTCAACTACAACACGCACGGGGCGGCGTTTTCCGGCCACATTGTCGATATCGAGGTCGATCCGGAGACCGGAAAGACCGATATCCTGCGCTACACGGCGGTCCAGGACGTCGGCACGGCGATCCATCCCGGCTACGTCGAGGGCCAGGTTCAGGGCGGCGTCTCCCAGGGCGTCGGCATGGCCCTGACCGAGGAGTACTTCTTGAACGACACGGGGGAGATGGTCAACGCCAGCTTCCTCGACTACCGGATCCCGACCTCGCTGGACCTGCCGATGATCGACACTATCCTGGTCGAGGTGCCAAACCCGGGCCACCCCTACGGGGTGCGCGGCGCCGGCGAAGCGCCGATCGTGCCGCCGCTAGCGGCGATCCAAACGGCGATCTATAACGCCACCGGCCAGCGCTTCAACAGCCTGCCGATCACGCCGACGATTATCGTGGAGCGGCAGGCGGGGGAGTAGGGCTGACGAGGTTTTCTACAAAGGGGCGTTCAAGCGGCCAGAGGTGGATCATCGCCGCTCTGCGTAACCTTTGGCTGGACGATTATGATCAGTCGGCCGCAGCGCAGACAGCGCCATTCTGGCGCGTCAGGTAAATTGTCGAAATAGGCATCACCGGAGCAGCGTGGACAGGCACCTGGCCGAACTTTGGAATTGATTTGATTGCTCATCAAGTTCCTCTTTTCACATACCGCAGGGGTATGTCCCTCTTCTTTTAATTTTGGTCTCCGTCCATTTCTCTCACTGTGATTGCCCGTTCGCGGAGAGCCGCGCCAGCGAGTTGCTTGGGCCGAAAGCCTGATTGACGTCGCAGGCCTTCGAAGGCCGGTGTAGAATCCCGAAAGGTTCGATAGTTTCGAGCAAAGGGGCAAAAAATTGAACGCTAGCGGCGAACGGCCAAACATCGTGCTTATCCTGGCGGACAACCTGGGTTGGGGGGAGTTGGGATCTTATGGCGGTGGGATGGTGCGCGGGGCGCTGACGCCGCGGTTGGATCAGATGACCGCGGAGGGGCTGCGGCTGCTCAACTTCAACGTTGAAAGCGACTGCGTGCCGACGCGGTCGGCCCTCCTCACGGGTCGGCATCCGATCCGCACCGGCGGTTCGCAGTCGGTGCCGGCCGGGCTGCCACAGGGCATTCATCCTTGGGAGGTGACGCTGAGCCAGCTTTTGTCTGATCAGGGCTACGCGACGGGGATTTTTGGCAAATGGCACCTCGGCGACCAGCCGAGCCGGCTGCCCACCTCGCGTGGCTTTGACGAGTGGTACGGCATCCCGCGGACGACGAATGAGAGCATGTTCACCAGCACGCCGGGCTACGACCCCGACGTCGTGCCGCTGCCGGAGATCATGGAGGGCCGCGCCGGGGAGCCGGTGAGGAGCATCGGACCATTCGATATGGAGGTGCGGCGTCTGATCGATGCCGAGATCACGCGTCGGACGATAGATTTCATCCAGCGGCAGACGCAAGCCAAGAAACCGTTTTTCGCCTACGTGCCGATTACCCAGCTGCACTTTCCAACCCTGCCGCATCCGGATTTCGCCGGCAAGACGCAGACCGGCGACTTCGCCGATTCGCTGGTCGAGATGGATTATCGCGCCGGGCTGGTGATGGACGAGCTTGAGACGCTGGGCATCGCCGAGAACACGCTGTTTATCTTCGCCTCTGACAACGGGCCGGAGTTTCGGCGGCCCTGGCGCGGCAGCGCCGGGCCTTGGGTCGGCACTTATCACACGGCGATGGAGGGTGGTCTGCGGGCACCCTGCATTCTGAGCTGGCCGGGCAAAATCCCGGCGGGTTCTGAATCGAACCAAATCGTCCACGTCGCCGACCTCTGCCCGACCCTGGCGCTGCTCGGCGGCGCGACGGTGCCGGACGACCGAGTGATCGACGGCGTCGACCAGCTGGACTTCTTCCTGGGCAAGCGGGAGAAGTCGAACCGCGAGGGCTTCTGCTACTACATAAAGAACGAGCTGCGGGCGGTCAAGTGGCGTGACTGGAAGATGCACTTTATCTGGGAGCGCGAGCCCAATGACGGCACCAACCGGCTGGAAGCGCCCTATCTATTCAACCTGCTGCAGGACCCCAAAGAGGAGACCGACGTCAACATGACGATGGGCTGGGCGCGCACGCCGATCCGGCGGCTGCAGCACGAGTTCCAAGAGAGCCTGAAGGCGCACCCGCCGATTCCGCCCGGGGCGCCGGATGAATACGCGCCTCGAGGTTGAGAAATGCCGTCAGCCTTTGGCGGCGCTCCTGGATTTTTTGAAACACAGGCAATGACGGCTCCGCCTCTTCGCGTGCGCCTTGCCAGGAGCGCAGGTGACGTCGTTGCGTTGCACGATAGCGGGCTTCGCCGGTGCCCGGGTCTAGCCTAAACCCTACTCGTAGGGCAGACCGGGCGGTGGGAAGGTTTTGCAGAAGTCCGCTACTTGGGCGGCGATGGCCTCCAGCCGCTGCTCGTCTTCGGCGCCATCGATTGCCTCATCGACCCAGGCCGCGATCTGCTCCATCTCCGGCTCTTTCACGCCGCGGGAGGTGACTGAGGGGGTGCCGATCCAGACGTGGATCGAGCGGTGTCTTGGTAACGCTCTCTTTGAAGTTCGTTGGGTTTGGATATATGGTGAGCGCGGTCATTGACTGCATTCCTCCTGCGAAAAAAGTTATACGCTCCGGAGCCCTGATATGCCGCGTCTGCCAGATGACCTCACCGACACGGCAGTGTACCTCTATGCAACTGAGCAGGCCGCCCGCGAGGGTAGTGGGCAGGGAGGCACAGGATTCATCACCGGCGTTAGGGCGAACGTTGTGGGCAATCAAGATTACTTTTTCCGTTACGCAGTCACGAATGCCCATGTAATAGTCAACGGTTTTCCAGTCGTGCGTCTCAACCGGCTTGATGGCCGCATGGGAATTCTCA
Source organism: Dehalococcoidia bacterium (assembly GCA_965219205.1). GTDB lineage: Bacteria > Chloroflexota > Dehalococcoidia > DSTF01 > WHTK01 > WHTK01. The sequence goes on along the minus strand of CBDCMQ010000009.1, from coordinate 332,589 downwards.
ACTTCGACAAGGCGAAGTGGATAACTCACCCGAATGGTGATGATGTGGCGGTCTATCCGTTCTCTGTGGCGGAAGACAACGTGCACTTCAAGATTATTCCGTCCGAAGCTTTTCTAACGGAAGAGATGGTCACTGAGTATGACATAGGGATCGGAGACGAAGCTTTTCTCGTTGGTCGATTCATGACGCATGAGGGGAGGGTGCGGAATATGCCAGCGGTCAGGATGGGTGTGCTCTCTATGATGCCCGGAGAACCAATTACCAACAAGCAAGGAAAGTGGTTTTAGCCAGGAAAGCTTCCTTATCGATACGAAGTCCTGGCAGGGGTTTAGTGGCTCTCCGGTTTTCGTTGCGCAGGATGTCATTGGACGGACGTATATGAAACGGAAGTTGCTGCGAACGGCACCCTTACTTGGAATCGACTGGGGATATGTGGGGTCTCGTGAGTCAGTGAGGGAAAAGGACACTGGCGAAGTCGTGAATGAAGGCTGGTGGGTTCAAAGTAATGCTGGCATGACTGCCGTTCTTCCAGCCTGGAAGATTCAAGAGGTGCTTGAATTGCCAGAGTTAAGGGCTGATAGAGCGAAAAAAGAAGAGCAATGGAGGAAGAAGACCCGGGACTAATACGTACTGGTTCCCAGGTGCGGCTTCAAACACATTTACAATGGAAGAGTCTGAATAGGCTCTCAAAAGGTGAGCCGCTGCGGCCTAATTCTCGCGATCGGCGGTTGCAGAACTTTCAAGCCTAGTCCGCCCTGCGCGGTCAACTTAGTCTCTCGCTCGTCAAGGCCAAAACCTCGCCACGCTTTTACTCGTAGGGCAAGCCGGGCGGTGGGAAGGCTTTGCAGAAGTCCGCTACTTGGGCGGCGATGGCCTCCAGCCGCTCTTCGTCTTCGACGCCTTCGATCGCCTCGTCGATCCAGGCGGCGATCTGCTCCATCTCTGGCTCCTTCATGCCGCGTGAGGTGACCGAGGGCGTGCCGACGCGGATGCCGCTGGGGTTGGCGGGGCGGCGCGGGTCGAACGGGATCGTGTTGTAGTTGGTGATCAGGCCGGCCTTGGCCAGCGTCGCCGCGCTCTTTTTCCCGAAGACCTTCTTGCGAGTCATGTCGATAACGGCGAGATGGTTGTCTGTGCCGCCGGATATGAGATCGAAGCCGCGCTCGCCGAGCGCTGTTGCCAGGGTCTTGGCGTTGCTGACGATCTGGTGGCCGTAGGCGGAAAACTCCGGCGTCGCCGCCTCCTTTAGCGCCACGCCGATCGCCGCGGTAACGTGGTTGTGGGGCCCGCCCTGGAGTGCCGGGAAAACCGCGCGGTCGATGGCGCTGGCGAATTCCTCACGACATAGGATCAGCGCACCGCGCGGCCCGCGCAGCGTCTTGGTGGTCGTGGTGGTGATCGCGTCGGCGTAGGGCGAGGGGTCGGGGTGGGCGCCGGCGGCGACCAGGCCGGCGAGGTGGGCGATGTCAGCCAGGAAAAAGGCATCAACCTCCTTGGCGATCTCGCCGATCAGCTTGAAGTCGAACTGGCGCGGGTGGGCAGTCGCCCCGGCGACGATGATCCGCGGCCGTTCTTTCTTCGCCAGGTCGCGCAGCTTGTCATAATCGATCAGGTGAGTGGTCTCGTCGACCGTGTACTGGACCGAGCGCCAGAAGCGGGCCGTGGCGCTGACCTCCCAGCCGTGCGAGAGGTGGCCGCCGTGCGGCAGCGAGAGGCCCATAATCGTGTCGCCGGGCTCGAGTAGGGCGTAATAAACGGCGATGTTGGCCGGCACGCCGGAGTAGGACTGGACGTTGGCGTGGTCCATGTGGAACAGCGCTTTGGCCCGCTCGATTACCAGGTTTTCGAGCTGGTCCATGTAGCGGTTACCCTCGTAGTAGCGCTTGCCTGGGTAGCCCTCCGAGTACTTGTTCATGAATATGGAGGTGAGCGCCTCCATCACCGCGGCGGAGGTATAGTTTTCCGAGGCGATAAGACGGATGGTCTCGTCCTGGTAGCGCTCCTCCGATCGGGTGAGCCCGTAAATCTCTGGGTCCGTGCTTTGTAAGTGCTCCAGCGACATATGGTTCCTCCTGGCGGCAAGTCACTAGTGGGCGGCTGCGTTACGCGAAGAGCCTTACCGCGTGCGCAGCGGCGATCGTGATAGCGATGACCGGTAGATAGTAATACCAGTTGCCGGTTAGCTTCTTGACCTGGAAGGGGCTGACCATGAGTCCCGCCAAGGGCAGCATCGACGCGTAGAGGACGATCTTAAAGACTTCTCGGTCCAGAGGAACGTCAAGCAGCATGATGGTCACAAAGCTCAAAAGTATCAGATCGGTCGGCACGCCGGTGTAGTAGAGGGTGGGCTGGTCGGAAAGACCACCAGAGGCGTTGAAGAAACTGACGCGGGCCAGCAAGGCCACCAGGAACAAGATAGCTCCGGGCCAAAACCAGGCCTCGAAACCGCCGTAGGAGATGAGGATAATGGCCGGCCCGGCGCCCATCGTTACCGTATCGGTAAAGGAATCGAGCTCGGCGCCGAAGGCTCTTTCGGCCGCGGTACGATTCTTGAGGCGCTTGGCAACCACGCCATCGAAGATGTCGCAGAGGAAGGTAATGACCAAGCAGATGGCGGCCTCGGGGAAGCGGCCGTTGAGGGCAAAAGTAATGGCGACGACGCCGAAAAGCAGTCCGGTGAGGGTAATGAGGTTGGCGGCGTCCGCGAGGTGGCTGAGTATGGGCCTGATCTCGGGAGCTGGCGAGACTTCCTCAGAGGCAATCGGCGCGGCCGGGGCTTGCGATGAACCGCTGGAGCGCCCTCTTAGTGAGGCCCACAGGCGGTTAGCGCCCGCGAGAAACCCGCCGCTCCCTCGTTGACTGGACTCGCTGCTCATGCGTCGCCATCATTTCGTCAGCGAGGCCGGCTTGTCAATTTTTTGAAATACCCTGAATGCGCGTACCTATGGCACCAATTTCAGAGGAGCGCAGGGCTTCGATTGACAATCCCTTCCTCCACCACGCCTTCGAGCTGCTGGACCAGCGATTCGGCGAGCCAGGAAGTAGGGCAGTGCTGGGAAGGCGCGCTTTTCGCGTTGGCTAAAGTCGACCTGAATCTGATCTTTGAAGCAGGCCGCCAAGAAGCCCTGGTTCTTGCTGACCGGGGTTCCCTCGGGCGGCGGCATGGAGAGAGCGAGGTCCACGACCTGCCGCTCGAAAAACGGCCCCGCTCTTCGGCGCCGTATGCGGCGGTATGAAAACGCCAAACAGGCCCCAACGGCTCTGCGGTCCGCGCAAAACCCGGGACAGGGTGGCTGATTGCACCTGATCCAGGCCCTCCATGAGGGGAATATTGGTCCAAGTGGCTTCAGGGAAGACAGCCCGGTCAACACCCCAGGTCGTGGCGCTTTCTGCCAGAGGCTCATCCGGGAGAGAAACGGGAGATCGTGCCGTCGAAGAAGGGTCCCCGTTGGTGCCCGCTTCCATTCGTACTCCTAGCTTGGATCATGCAGCGCGCCAGCGCTAGTATCTCTGATTTTTGGAATACCGTGAATGTTTATGCAAGTTGGCGGAGCCTAGCACAGCACACTGTTCGATTCGGCGAATCGGCCCTAGAATGGGGCCACTTCTGATCGCGAAGGGGTCCTTCGGAAGCTAGAAAGGAGACCGGACGTGGGTATTTCGCAGCTTGGATACGTTGGCATAGGTGTGAGCGACCTGGACGCCTGGGAGGAATATGTCACCGAGATTCTCGGCATGGAGATCTCGGAGCGCGTCGACGATGGCACGATGTACGTGCGAATGGATGAGTACCACCATCGCTTCGCCCTGTACCCGAACGGCGCCGACGATATCGCTTACGTTGGCTGGCAGGTGCCCAGCGAGGAAGAATTCGACCAGGTAAAGGCGGCGATGTTAGAGGGCGGCATTGAGTACGTCCAGGGCAGCCGGGACGAGATCGAGAATCGCATGGTCCGCGACATGGTCAAGTTCGAGGTGAATGGGGTGCCCTACGAGGTCTACCACGGCCTCAAAGTGTTATTTGAGCAGCCCTTCAAACCGGGCCGGTCGATCAGCGGCTTCAAGACCGGCGATATGGGGCTGGGCCACATCGGCTTCGCTTTGGAGATGGATGAAATTCCCGAGGCCACGCGGATCTTCACGGAAGTGCTGGGTTTCAAAATGAGCGACTGGATCGGCCCGACGCCGTTCTTCCACGTAAATCCGCGCGAGCACACGCTGACCTTCCCGCCTAAGCGCGACCCGAACGCCACGCGCAAGGTCGGTCATTTTATGGTGGAGACCAACTCAATCGACGATGTTGGAATCTGTCTGGACATCTGCAAGCAGAAGGGTGTGGAGATTACCAGCTCGCTGGGCAAGCACACCAACGACCACATGGTTTCTTTCTACATGAAGAACCCATCCGGTTTCGGAGTCGAGTACGGCTGGGGCGGGCGTCTGATCGATGACAGCGTTTGGCAGGTCAACACCTACGATAAAGCCAACATTTGGGGTCACGAGCGGGCGCTGGTAACGCCGTCTTAGGCGCGCCGGCTGGCGGAGCTCGCGGTTGCTGAACAACGCGCCGCTTGGGAAAGGAGCAACATCTTGCCAGGTGTAGACCCAAACGAAGTCATGATGACGGGAGAAAACTCGTTCATCCGTCTCAGCGAGGATGGTGGCGCAACCCTGTCCTCACGGCTCAGTCACTGGCGTGTACTGTGGTGCCCGGCCGGTGCGGGGCACGTGCTGTTTATACAGTCTGATCTCACCGATGACCAAGTGCGTATCTACTCTGACAACGTGGCGGTTGCCCGCTGGCTGCAGCGCGAGATCGAGATCTATCTGTTCGCCGATTTTGCCGACCCTGCCACTCCGGTGGTCGCGGCCGATTTCATGCGCGACGGCGATCCCCGCAGCGCCGTGACCGAAACCATCGTCGGAGCCAGCGAGACGATCGTCATGACCTGGCACGACTGCATCGATTCCTTCGTGATCTCGAGCCCCCCGGGAACGCCGCCGGAGCGGCCGATCGGGGTGTTTAGCACAATGTTTCCGGCCCGCGAGGCGCAGGTTGAGCTTGACGGGCAGCTGGCAGCAGGAAAGCCGTGGCCGCAAATGCGGGACGAGCGTCAGACTTCGAGCTGCTGCCTGGCCTGGAGCGAGACCTGGGTTCATTGAAATACCGGGAATGGCGGTGCGCCTTCCCGGGAGCGTCGGCTGCGTCGGTGAGTGGCAGCTAAGGGCTACGCCGGGCCCATGATGTTAGGTGGTCAGGAGGCTGGATTGTGGTCGCGAGCGGCAAGAAGTACGACATCATCGAGCCGGGGACCGGCAGGTTAGACCGGCGGATCTTCGTCGACCAAGAGGTCTACGACGACGAGATGGAGAAGATCTTTGGGCGGGCCTGGAACATGGTCGCGCATACCAGCCTGATCCCCAATCCACACGACTTCTTCCTTTCCTACATCGGCCAAGATCCGGTGATCGTGACGCGTGACGCTGACGGCGAAATTCACGTCTTGCTCAACATCTACCGTCACCGCGGCAACCGCCTGACCCGCGCCGATGACGGCAACGCCAAGAGCTTTATGTGCACCTATCACGGCTGGAACTTCAACAACGACGGCCGCCTGTCAGACGTGCCCGGAGAGCAGGAAGCCTATTACGGTGAGCTAAACAAGTCAGAACTCGGCCTGATCGAGGCCAAGGTCGACACCTACGCCGGCATCATCTTCGCCACCTGGGACCACGACTCGCCGTCGTTGGAGGCGTTTTTGGGTGACGCCCGCTGGTACCTGGACACGACCTTCAACTACAACGAGGCCGGTTTGATCGCGTTGGGCCCCCAGAAGTGGATCGAAAACTGCAACTCGAAGACACCGGTCGATAACTGCTCGGACAATTACCACCTGCCGTTCACCCACATGGCCCACACCCTGGCACGCCACGAGGTCATGGGTTCGCCGATACGATCGCTCAAGGAATTGCTGCAGGAGGCGAACCAGAACCATCACGTGCTGGTCAACGGGCATGGCTTGACGTTTACGGTGGTGGACGAAGGGGAGCCGTCGCAGAGCCCGAGCGTGATCGATGCGCGACGGCTGCGCGGTCCGGCCGGACCAGTGGCCATGGATTTTGAGAAGTTGAAGGAAGCCGAGGTCGAACGGCGTCTGGGAACCTACCGGGCCAAGCGGCTGCGTTTGGGCAACCACAGCCTGTTCCCCAACGGTGTGTTGGGCTTTCGCCTGGCCCTGCCGCGCGGCCCCTACAAGACGGAGTTTTGGCACTTCGGCATGGTCGAGGCCGACGCTCCGGAAGAGGTAAAGCGGGCTTACTCGATCGCCAGTGGCTCCAACAACGGCGCCGCCGGCCTCAACGAGCAGGACGATATGGATAACTGGGGCCAGGTAACCCACGCCGGCGATAGCGTTATCGTCCGGCGAACGCGGGCGGTTGTTACGATGGGCACCGGCCACGCCAGCCGCAACGAGGAGTGGCCGGGGATCGTGTCGGACCGCTACATCTCGGAGAACAACCAACGCGGCTTCTACGACCGCTGGATGGAGTTTATGAACGCCGAAAGCTGGGCCGACGTGCCGATCGAGCCGATCACGGTGCGGTTCGAGGGTACAGCCGGCATGCAGGCCTGACTAGATAACCGACAGCGGGCCGTTTGATTTCTTGAAAGACTTGGAATGACGGCTACGCCTCTTCGCGGTGTGCCGCCCGCTATTGCGGGCTAAACCTTCGGCGCCTTACCAGGTGCCGCGTGTGCCTTGGCACACACTCTCATTCAGCGTCGGTGGCGTTTTCTAGATTGATGCTCTGGGTTTTGCGAGTGCTGTCTACGGCGCGCAGCTGAAGTATCGAGATCTTTCAGGCCGTAGCGCCGTCAGGCTGGGTCAGCTGCTTCAATAGAGCGTCGACCTCCCGCGCCGATCTGAACTCATGGATCGGGACCGACTCCGCCAAGCTGGACAATTGTTGCCGGATATTCTCGATGCTGGCGCGATGATGGGAAATCGACCACCAATGGATTGAGTGCTTGCTGGCGAAGGACATGCGCCAGGATTCCCGAGGTCCGGCTTCGGTGTAGAGGAGCTCGCTGGTCCAGGCGTGACGGATGGTGCGTTTGAGCAGGCGCCAAAAGCTCACACGCCAGGGTAGATGCAGCCAAACGAGGGTGTCCGCCCGCGAGAGATATGTGGCGCTGATTTGGCTGTAGCTACCTTCACAAACCCAGCCATTTGTCGAGCCGGTAAGTTGTGCGGTCAGCTGGTCACGGAAGTCGTCCCAACCAGTTGAATCCCATCCCTGCGCATGGCGGATGGCATCGAGTTCGATCACGTCCAGCCCCAGCAAGTCTCTGAGGTTGCGCGCAAAGCTTGATTTTCCCGAGCCGGTGACGCCCCAGACAACGATGCGCCGGCCAAGGACGGGAGTCGTATCGTTCGGATTTTCCGCCAAAGCGAGCACCTGTCTTGGTTTGATCTAACTATTGTGGCAGCGGCGCGAGCTCGCAGGACGTGTCTTCATCGTACTGGTCGTCGCCGCAGATCAGCTTGCGGGTGTCCACCTCGATGATCTCGTTGCCTTGTCCGTCCTGCTTGAGGGTCAGGTTGAAGCGATCGAGGTTTCGCGGTCCGGGGCAAAAATCAGCTCACCGTTCATCCGGTAGACGCTGCCGCTGCAGCGGCCCCGAAACCAACCCAGCACGTTCTCGCCGGTGGCTGGGTCTCCGAAGCTGAAATCGGGGTCCCAGGCGACATCGCAGCCTCTTGGCCTCATAAGAGAGTGGGTATCGTAGGTATACAGTGCGATCAACTCGCCGGAATCGAGCTTTACCACGCAGAAGTGCTGCGATTGCACGCAGAACGGCTGCACGTCGATTTGATGCAAGTTACTGCCCATCCGCACTATCGAGCCGCGGCGCGGGTCGTCGGTGCCAGCCAACGCCGCGTACGTGAGAGCACCGGCAAGGCCGCTGACAGCGACGAGAAGAAGAATAAGCAAGCCACCTGGCAAGAACCGAAGCTGTAAGCATCGCCGGAAAGCAGCCACTTCGTTTGCGAGTTTACACTTGAGAGCGAGCTTCGGCTAGGTGAAGTCTCCTCTCAGCTCCCGCTTCACTTCATCTTGGAGAGCATACGCGACTGCTTCGAGAGGCAGGTCGCGGCGATAACGGAAGCCATCGCGCGCCATGTCCCAGTAGTACCGTCGCAGAAAACCGAAGTGGCCGAACTGCTGGTACTGTTCGATGTGTTTGAGTTCATGCGCGAGCAGCGCGACCGAGCTTAGGCTTTCCTGGTCGTAAGTATGGCGGCCAAAGAAGACAAAGGGCTTGAAGGTGAGTGCGCCTTGATGGAGAACCGCCGCGACAAACCAGCAAACCGGACACGCCGTCTTGATATCGACTCGCTCCAGGTCGAGGGCAGGAAACCAACGCTCTAATTTCGTGGCAACCGCGGCATCGATTCTCATGTCGGGCTGGAAGGAGTCTGACGAACCTACCCGGCGGGCATCGCCCGCACGGCGTCGATGATCTCGCTGCCGCTGGCGGGCCAGATGCCGGGCTGTTTCGTGATTTCGGTGAACGCTTCGTCCAAATAAGAGGAGCGGAAGGGCTGGCCGCTGATCCAGGGGCGCAGCACCATGAGCATCAGCCGGCCGCCGCCTTCGGCATCCTGGCTGAGCTGCTCGGCGGCGTCGCGCAGCTCTTGGGCGTATAGCTCGGGGGTCATCTGGCGTTCGATGATCGCCACGTGGTCGTCGAGGTCGTAGAGCGGCGGCAGGGCAAAGAGCTCACCGTCCGGGGTGGTCATGCGGTAGGGCTGGTCGTCGTTGGGCCAGTCGCAGACATAGCTGATGCCGGCACGCGCCAGGAGGGCCGGGGTGCGCTCCGACTCCCCGTAGTCGGGGCCAAACCAGCCGGCTGGCTGTTCGCCAGTGGCCTTACGGATCGCCTCGATCGAATCCGTAATATAGGACGCTTCCTCGGCCTCACCCATCGCACTGCTGATCATCCGGGTGCGGGCGATGCCATGGGCGACGACTTCCAGCTTTTTGTCCTTTACGTAGTTCACCAGAGAGGGATAGTTCTCGGCCGTTAGCTTGTCGATGGCGATAGTCGGCTTGAGGCCGTGTTTCTCGAATAGCTCGATCAGCCGAAAGATGCCGACGCGGTGGCCGTACTCACGCATCGAGTGCTGGGCGATGCTGAGATCGGGCAGGTTGACGTTGGCGGGGCGCTGGGCGCCTTGGGGCGGGTCCCATTCGTGATGCTCCAGCACGAGGATTGCGCCGAGAGCGACGCGGGCGCCGTTGGGCCATTGCAGGGGTTTTCGGTCCGGCAGCGGCGACCAGGGATAGTGGTCATGGTCCATGCCGGGGTGGCGCTGGGCGGGCATCAGGCGCCGCTTTCGGCCAAGCGCTGGGCGTGGGTGACGGCATCATCGTAGTGGTTGGCGATGTAGTATTCGGCGATCTGGTCGGCGGTGGTGAACCAGACATCGGGATGGCCCTTGATGTAGCCGAAAATCTCGTCCAGCTGGCGGATGCGATGCGGCGCGCCCATGACGTAGGGGTGCAGAGCGATGCACATCACCCGGCCGCTCTGCTCGCCCTCGCGGTAGAGCACGTCGAACTGGCGTTTGCACATGTCGGCGAAGGTGTCGGCCTCCCAGGGGCTGCGGGCCAAGGGAGCATCGTTGAGCAGCAGCGAGTAGGGCACCGAGACCAGCTTGCCCTGCTTGACCTTGATCGGCACCGGCTGGTCGTCGTGGAGCCAGTCGGTGTGATAGATCAGGCCGGCTTCGGCCATCAGGTCGGGCGTGTGCAGCGTGTTGGAGATCGCCGGACCCAGCATGCCCTTCATCGTCTTGCCGGTTTCGCGCTTTAGGGTTTCGATGCCGTCGCGGTAGAACTCGCGCTCTTCATCCTCGGTCTGGCTGAGCAGGTAGCGGGTGTTGTAGATGCCGTGATACATGAAGTCATAATCGCGGTCGACCATCGCCTTGGCGATTTCGGGGTAGTGTTCGAGTACGGCGAGGTTGAGCGAGACGGTGGCGGTGAGGTTGTGCTTGTCTAGCACCTCGACCATGCGCCAGAAACCGACGCGGTTGCCGTAATCGCGCAGGGCGTAGGATTGGACGTCCGGGAACGGCGTGCGCGGCCAGGGGTTGCGCGGGCTATCGATCACCGGCGTGTATTCGTAGTGCTCAACGTTGGGCGAAACCCAAAAGGCGAGCCGGGTGCCGTTGGGCCATGTGATCCGCGGGCGGTCGACCAAAGGCAGGTAGTCAACTCGGTCGGGTGGAAGCGCCATGAGGGACTCCTTTGATGGTGGCGGCTCATGATAGCGCCTTTGGCTGGGTGCGACGACGCAGAACGTTATCAAGCGGTTGGGGAATTGAACCTTCCAGCGGGCGGCTCACTACCAGCGCCGGGCGATTCGCCACGCCTGGCGCTACGAGAGACGATTCAGCCAGGCGTGGTCGGGTTGCCCACGTGAGATGGCTTCTCTGAGCCAGGCGCATTGCTTGGGCGCGAGGTGGGGAAGCAAGGCATCGAAGTCCAGGTCGTCGCGTGGGCGGGCGTCGAGAGCCTTGAAGAAGAGGACGACTTCCGGAACCAGCGTGGGCAGAGCCCAGCCCGAACTCCTGATCGAATCGCGAAGCGGTGGCTTGATCTCGGGCGCTCTGGCCAGCAACCAGTCGTCGCCAGAGACCTCGTTGACCTGGATATCGAGGTCGAAGCCGGACTCGGCCGGCGTATCGAGGCGTTCGGGCAGGTGGCCGCCGGTGGCCGCAAGGCGGGCGTGGATGTGGGCCGGAACTGCCAGCAGGCGGCCGTCCCAGGCCTCGCTGGTGTCGTCGTCTACTTGGGAGTCGTGGGCGACGAGCTGCCAGCCGCTGAGGTGGTCGAGGAGGGCGGGCAGGTCAGCTTGAAATACGACAATATCAACGTCGAGGTGATCGCGCGTTTTCCGTCCCAGCCAAGCGTCGACGCCCTAGCCACCGCAGAGGCACCAGGTCGGACCGTAGCCGGCCATCAGGCCCCTGACACGCGCGACTTGTCCGGGTACGTCGTTCGCAGGATGGCCGGCGGCGGGCGTGGGCATGAGATAGCCTTTCAAATGTTCGGCGGCAATCATAGCGCCTTTGGCAGGTTCCCGCGCCCGAGCTGCCGCAGTTCAGCCCGGTGACAGGCGTTCCTGGTCTGCCGCTAAGGGGTGGGTTAAACTCGTGAGTCAAGGATGCAAAATGGCTTCAAACGCTGGCTGAGACGGATGAAATCGAGTTTGTGCGCGAAAGCTAGGAGAAGACTGTGACCTTAGAACATCTGAATCCCAACGGAACGCCGCGGTTTTACACCCATGTCGTCGCGGCCGAGGGATCGAAACTGGTGTTTATCTCCGGACAGGTGGCGCTGGTCGACGGCACCATTGTCGGCAAGGGTGACCTGGCGGCGCAGGCCGACCAGGCGTTCGCGAACCTCAACAACTGCCTCGAGGCGGCCGGCGCAACGATGGCCAACGTCACTAAAATGACGCTCCTGATCGTCGGTCTCAACCCGGAGATGCGGCCGATCCTGCAGTCGTTGCAAGAGAAGCACCTGCCGGCGGTCAACCCGCCGGCGCAGACGACGATCGGCGTGCAGGCACTGGGCAGCCCCGACTTTCTTATCGAGATCGAGGCTTACGCGGTTTTGTAGCGGGCAGGGCGGCTCAGCGGCAAGGGATTTCTTCTGCTACCATTGCGGCCTCGACAGCAAGGATGGCAGAAGTGACCGGAAGGCAAAGCGAGCCTGGACGGAACCGGCCAGTCGCCCAGTCAATGGCTAATCTGGCGCAGGGGGACATTCTCCATGGCCTGGCGGCCGGCCAAGGATAGCGCCGAGCCGGATGCGCGCATGGGCAAGCCAGCGACACTCGGCCTCCTTTTTCTATTCCTCAGCGCCTGTAGTGGCGGACCTAGCGTAGAGCCGAGTATCAGATTGACTCCCAATCAACTGGGTTTAGGCTGCTTGCCGGTGGTAATAACAGGAGAAGGATTCAGAGCCCAGTCCGCCTTGACCGTTTCAGGTTCAACTCTGGTCCCGCGAGACGACGGCTTTAACTCATTTTCCATGGGCCCTCTGGCGAATACGGATGAGGCTGGCAATTTCACGCTTGAAGTCAACCTTGGCGGAATCCTCAAGCCCGGTGGGTGGCTAATCGTGGTTGATTCCACCGGCACGCCGAGGTCTCAGGCCGAGGCCGAGTTGACAATTTATATGGACAACGACTGCGTGCCTATTCGTACCTGAGTAGGTTGCGATGGCGCTCTCACCGGCAAATGGGGCGTCGCAATGGCCCGTGGGGCGGCTAGGTGAAAAGAGACCCGCTGCTGGTGTAAACTTTGAACCCGCAATCAGTAATCTGAAAGGAAGGACAGACTCATGGGAATTTTAGACGGACTCTTTGGTCGGAAGAAGGCCACGGTAGAAGAGGCGGTAGAGGCTCCACCTTGCCCGCATGTGGTGCTGGTTCCTCAATGGGACGCAGCCGCGGACATTGGCGTCGAGGATCGGGCAACGCATTACGTGTGCTCGACCTGCAACGATAGGTTCACGCCCGACGAAGCTCGCGAACTCAGGGCGACGACTTCCGAACGGCTGCAAATTGATAAGGAAGATTCCTAAGGGATCCAGGCTGGGTGACCAGGACGCAGGACCCGTCGCACTGAGCTAACGCTTTACGACCGTGTGTGATCGGGCAGTGACGAACAAGCCAGTGCGGCTGGCCGTTGTCTTAATCGGCGCCACTCTGCTTTATAATCTGTTCGAAGGCGCAGCCTCTATCTATCTCGGCATCAAGGCCAGCAGCCTCACGCTGGTCACTTTTGGCGCGGACAGCTATCTGGAGGTTCTAGCCGCGGGCGCCGTTCTCTGGCGGCTTTCGTGCCAGGATGAAGAGGCGGGCGAACGAGCCGAGGAACGAGCATTAAGGTTCGTCGGGGTGACTTTTCTGCTTCTCGGTGCTGCCGTCGTATTTCAAGCCTCGTTTGCCCTGGTCAACAAACAAGGGGCGAGCGAATCACTGCTCGGGATCGGCCTGCTAGCAGTTTCGCTGACGCTGATGCCTGCGGTCTCGATGGCAAAGCTCTGGCAGGCGGCGAAACTCGGCATGCCGGTGCTCGTCGCCGAAGCCAGGGAAACCCTTGCCTGCTCTTATCTGTCGCTAACCGCCCTCCTCGGCTTGGTTGCGGTTGCCGTCGCCGGCTGGTGGTGGCTCGATTCGTTCGCCGCGCTGGTGATGGTTCCCTGGTTGGTGAAAGAGGGTATGGAGGGTCTCAGAGCTGAGGCATGCTTGGAGGGGGTGCAGCCCTGCTTCTGTCGCTCTTGCCTGTTTGGTATCAAGAAATGCGTGGCGTCCTGCTGTGCGGTTCCAGCGGCTTGAGTCGCTGCCGGTCAGGTTGCCAGTCGGATACTCTTCAGTAGCAGCGCTGGCTAAAGAAGAGTTTTAGGCGCTGAGGCAACGCGAGGAGTGGTCCAGCGCCAGCCTGGCCTGGAGCGAGACCTGGACTAAGCCGAGAGGGTAGTCCTGGTACCCGGCTAGATCGTCCCAGTTGGCTTGGAGTGGGAGGCCTGCAGGGCGGGCCAGCTTTCGGCGGCCATCCATTCAGCCCAGGCGGTATAGTGCCACATCTGGCCGTGCTCATTTACCAGTGAGTCGATGTAGGCCGGAGCCATCTCCTCTTCGGTGATCTCACCGTGTCCAACATTTAAGGAGTAGTTGAGCGGATGACGCTTGGCTTCGCGTCCTTTGCTGGCCCAGGTGCTGTCACCCCAGTTCTCGCCGTCCTCGAGCTCGAACATGCCCGAGGGTCCGTTGTGGCGGATGGCACGGCGAACGGTCTCGTAGCGTTCGCTGGCGGTTTGCTCTTCGTAGTAGACGGTGAACCACCAGATCTCGGTGCTGAGCGGGCCTTTGGGCAGGCGCAGGCTGATCTGGTTCATGTAGGGCATGAACCACAAGTTGGGGAAGATGTGAGGATGGCCGCCGACTCGCGAACCGACCCGTCCTAGGGCTGCCTGGGCCTCGGGGCTATCACGCCAACTCTGATCCTCGAGGTGACCTTTGGGCGTGGCAACTTGCTCTTCGGTCGTCAGCAGGCCGCTGTGGGCGTGGCCGTATTCGCCTAGCACCACCCGCATCGGTATTTTGTAGTTGCGGGTGGGCTGTGCGTTCGGCGATGGCACCCCCAGTCTGCCCTGCCAGCCGCTCTGATACGCCGACTGGTGTGTCAGGGGAGCGTGGTAGAAGTCCCAAACGTTGTCGACGGCGATCTTCCAGTTGCAAGGGACGATCCACTTCTGAATTCCCGCGGCCACCGCGACAGTTCCCCGAACCGCGACCAGGTCGATACCGATACGGCCGGCGTCACCGAGAAACTTATGCAGCTCGGGCGCTTCTGGGTCCATGGTGGCAAAGATGAATCCGTTGTAGCTGTCGACCTGGGCGGCTTTGATTAAGCCCCAGGCGTTGCGGTCAAGCTCCTCGTGGTACACCTCTTTAAAACCAGGGACGCCCACGAGGGCGCCCGTCAAGTCGTAGGTCCAGCCGTGATAGGTGCACATGAAGGAGGTAGCGTGGCCTTCGTCAGCCCGACAGATGGCGTTGCCTCGGTGGCGGCAGGTGTTGACCAGCACCTGAGGGTTGCCATCGTTATCGCGCACAGCGATGACCCGGTCTTCGCCGATGCGTGTCATAAAGAAATCGCCCGGGTTGGGGATCTGCGAATCGTGGGCCATAAAGTTCCAGGCGCGGGCGAAGATGCGCTCGAGTTCGACTTCGTAGATATCCTGATCGACAAAAATGCGCCGGTCAACGAGGCCTTTTTCGCGGTCCACCGCTCGGAGCATGTCCTCAGGCCGAAGTTGGGTTGATGTCATGCCGAAATTCCCTCCATGCGCATCGGAGCTAGATCTTCCAGGATCGGCCCAAGGTTACCACTTTTCGAAGCCGCGGCCGCGCCTCCTTTCGGCATAAGCTAAGTCTCGCGCTCCACCTGCTGCACAGCTCGCCGAACCGCAGGTCGGGCAGAACATCGATCCCTACACTGGCTTCGATGCACGCTCCCGGCTTCGCTGATCTCGTTGGCGACTGGCTTGGGTTCTTTTCCTTCCAGGAAGCTGAGCTCGTGAGCGTGTTCCGACCACTCGGGTTGGAGAGCGATTCCCAGGCCATCGGCCATGCGCACCAAATAGTTGAAGGCGCCGACGATGTGCACTATGTCGACCACGTCCTCGTCCTGCCAGCCGCACTGTCGCAGCTGCTCGCCGTCATCGAAAACAATGCCCGAGGGGTTGATTGTGAGCAGCTCCGCGTATTCGAGCATGGCTGTTTGTTTGGGCGTGAGATCGGCTGTACGCCAGTTCTTTCGGAACTGAGAGGCGAGCTCATCGTCCTCAGTTTCGTTACGCAGAAACTCTGCGTGGGCCAGGGTTCAATACTCGCAGTGATTAGCCGCCGCTGTTACGGTTGCCACCATCTGACGCTCGGCTGGTGTGAGACCGGAGTCCGGCGCGTTCATCACGCTGCCGTAATGGGAAAAGAATGACTCCACCAGATGAGGCCGTACGCTGCTGGAGCTGACGATATTGGCGATCCAGCCACGCGTGTCCAACGCTTCTTTGAGCCGGCCCGTAGCTTCCTCTGGCGTAATAATTCTGACGTAGGCCATCGAGCATCCTCCTTGTTAATCCAGGCACACTGACGACCTGTCATTTTAACCCGGTATGCAACCCGTGCGATTGAGTGGCGCGGCTAGCGCAACCGGGGATTGACCTGGCTGCTGAGGCGTTCCATCTGCTGCATAGCCTCGTCGAACCTCAGGTCGGGCAGGGGTTGGTCGAAGTAGACCCGCAGTGACGGACGGCTTTCGCCCCTTTCGCCTTTCCAGAAGGACGCCGGTTTGATGGGCGGACTTGGCTCGGACGGCGGCGATTTTGGCCTAGATTTTGCCGATAGTGGGCTAAAATTACCACTTTTCGCTATAGGCAAATGAAGATGAAAGGCCGAATAGCCAAGCAATACGCCCGCCGGTGCAAGAGACGCCGCGCAAGCCCGGCGTCTCTTGCTTGGTCACATCGGTGTCATTTTCGCGAGTCGATAACCGTGTGAACTATGGCGAAGCACAGAGGACGAAGCCCTGCACGGTGCCGGCAAAGTTTTGCGATGCCACCTGCCAGCCGGCCAGAGTGGCAGTCGTCGCGTTGGCGCCGGTTGCATCGATGGGATGGTTTTGCATGAGAGCCAGGGTGGTGCCCTGCACGTAACCACCGCCGCCAACAACCTTGGTTCCGGCTGGGCAGAACACGCGCACGGCCGAACCGGTTGCGACACCATGCACAACCGTTACATTTGTTGCACCATCCGCACCATCCGCACCATCCGCACCATCCGCACCATCCGCACCATCCGCACCATCCGCACCATCCGCACCATCCGCACCATCCGCACCATCCGCACCATCCGCACCATCCGCACCATCCGCACCATCCGCACCATCCGCACCATCCGCACCATCCGCACCATCCGCACCATCCGCACCATCCGCACCATCCGCACCATCCGCACCATCCGCACCATCCGCACCATCCGCACCATCCGCACCATCCGCACCATCCGCACCATCCGCACCATCCGCACCAGGTGACCCCAGCATGCCTTCCGCGTTCCAGTCCAACGCCAACTGGCCGCGTCGGCAAGTGTCGTCAGCGCCAACGATCTTAACGAAGCCGGATCTACCCACACAGGCGTGGATAAGCTCGCTATCGCCACCGTGAGCCCCGACGATTCCCACGGAGAGGCTCAGAAAAGCCATGCCCATGGCTGCCAGGACGAGCCCGGCCAACAGCAAAGGTGTGTTCTTTAGGTTTCGATGTCCTTTCACGGATAACCTCTATTCAGATGTATTCTTATCAGAGACTTAGAGCCGGAAATTCCAAGCTCTACGGCAACTGCTGAAAGCTAGATCAGAGTTTCCCTGCGCTGGGGTTTCTCAATATGCGGCTCCGTTTCGTTGATCTCGTCGCTCCGGAATCCATGCAGAATTTCTCCTGCCATGGGAGCAGGCTAGAGATCGAGTGGTTGCCGCCGCGTCCGTACGAATACGCAAATTTGGACCTTGGCCACGCGACGCTTGGGTGGCCAATTTGGGTATTCCTACGGAGACTTAGCTTCAGTTGCCGACTTGATCTGCGGCCAAGAGCTGAGGTGATGAATGATCGAATTGCGTGCGATGGGGGACATTTGCACGTTCAGCAGCGACCGCC
The DNA here is from genome assembly GCA_965219205.1 of Dehalococcoidia bacterium. GTDB lineage: Bacteria > Chloroflexota > Dehalococcoidia > DSTF01 > WHTK01 > WHTK01. The sequence continues at coordinate 315,285 of CBDCMQ010000009.1, read as the reverse complement.
TGCCATCGTCAGGACCTGGGAGAGGTCCGTATCGGTTGAGCCGATGGCGAGGAGGCGTTGATCGCCCAGGGAAGGCTAACGCAGCCGGGGATTGACCTGATTGCTGAGGCGTTCCATCTGCTGCATGGCCTCGTCAAACCGCAGGTCGGGCAGGCCGAAGATTACCTGTTCGGCGCCGGCTTCGATGTAGGCGGAGGCCTGATCGGCGACCGCGGCGTCGGCGCCGGCCAGGCCGCCGACACGGCCTTCGGGAAGGGGTTGGTCGAAGTAGACCGGCATGCGGACGTTGATCGCCGGTGGCTCGGCGCGGCCGGTTCTCTCGGAAATGGTGCGGATGTAGCCGGCGATGTCGGCGAATTGATCGACGGTGATGCTGGTGCCGTGGTAGGCGTCGCCCAGCTCTACCGCGCGGCGACCGGCGCGCCGGGTGCTGCCGCCGATCCAGATCGGCGGGTGGGGACGCTGGACGGGCTGGGGCGAGAAGAACATGTCCTTGAAGGCGATGTACTTACCCTGGAAGTCGGCGGCCGGTTCGGTCCAGAGAGAGCGGATGACGCGCAGGTACTCATCGGCAACTTGGCCGCGTTCCTCAAAGTTGGCGTTGAGGGCGCGGAACTCGGCTTCGAGGGCGCCAACACCGGCGCCAAAGATCACGCGGCCGCCGCTGAGCACATCGGCGGTTGCTAACGCTTTGGCGACCGGGATCGGATTGCGATAGGGCAAAACGATGACGCTGGTGCCGATTTTGATCCGCGAGGTGACGCCGGCCAGGTAGTTGAGGGCCGAGAGCGACTCCAGCATGTTTTCCTTGTAGAGCATGTCTCGGGCCTTGGGCACCAGGATGTGGTCTGTCACCCAGAGCGAATCGAAGCCGAGCTCCTCGGCCCGCTCGGCGAAGATTCGCATGCCGGCCGGCTGCATGGCTTTTCCGTAGTGGGGTAGACAGATCCCAAGCTGCATTGTGTCCTCCTCAGCCCTGGTTCGAGAAATTCAGCAGACCTAACGTTAAAAGAGATTTGCCGTCTTCGGCAAGATGACGGGACGGACAACGGCCAACTCTCGCGCTGTGACTCGTGCCGAGGGCGAGCCGGCCTATATCCGCTCACGTGCCGCGGCCCATAATGAACCATGATGGGGACCGGCAGAGAGAAACCTCACTGATGATCATTTGACGGTCGAAGCGTCGAAACGCCTGCCGCCGGAGTACCGGCTGGTCTGGGCCATCGGTTTTCTGTGGAATTTCAGCCGCTGGATGAGCATCTTCGTCAACACGTTCATGGTGAACGAGTTGACCGGCTCGCCGATTTTGGCTGCGCTGGTCGGAGCCTCGGTTTGGGCGCCGATGTTTTTTGGCGGCCTGCTCGGCGGCGTGATCTCCGACAACTTCGATCGGCGCCGGACGCTTCTGGCCCAGTTCGTTGTTCTTACGCCGGTAGCCCTCGTGCTCGCCGTTTTGCTGCTCAGCGACAACCTCGAAGTCTGGATGGTCTATCCCTACATGCTGTTCCTTGGCCTGGGCGGGGTTTTTGACATGACGATTCGCAGGGCGCTGATTCTCGATGTGGTTGGCGAGGCGCGGCTGACCCGAGCCCTGGCGTTTGAGTCGTTAGGAAACGTCGGCGGCAATCTGAGCGGAACGTTGTTGGGTGGGGCGCTAATAGCGCTGGTTGGCTTTGGATCGGTTTTTCTGGTGATTGCCGGCTGCTATGTGGCCGTCTTTTTGCTGCTCTTGCGGCTACCGACGATCGTGAAAGAGACTCGGCGAAGACGCTCGACGACCGCGCGCGACTTCCTACAGAGCTTCCGCTACGCGCGGCGGCATCGGGTGCTGATTGGCATCCTTGGCGTAACCGTGATCTACAACCTGTTCTATTTTTCCTTCACGCCGCTGATCCCCGTGTTCGCGGACCGGCTCGAGGTCGGAGCGATTCTCACCAGCGTCCTGGCCAGCGCGCTGTCGATCGGCTCGATTTCCGGCAACACTGTGTTCACGCGCCGGGTGCCGTTTGGCAGAGGTTTTATTTACACCTTGGGTCCGGGGTTGGCGATTGCCGCGCTGTTGGTTTTCGCGGCGGTTCCGTGGTACGCCGCGGCGCTGGTGGCGTTGTTTTTCGCCGGCGTAGGCAACGCGTGTTTTGCGACGATGCAGAGCGGTCTGGTCCTGACCAACGTCGACGTCCGCATGCGCGGCCGCGCCCTGGGGCTGGTGAGCATGGCGATCGGCGCGAATCCGATTGCCATGCTGCTCTTGGGCAGCGCGGCGCAGGCCTTCGGGCCACAGGCCGCGGTTATGGCCAACGCAATCCTGGGGCTGTTCGTGGTCGTGCTCTGGTCCCGGTTGTATCCGGAGGTGCACCGCTTGCCGTGAGTTTGGCCGAGACAGGTCAGGAACTGGGTGTGCGGTCTGTCACAAGACTGAGATAAATCCGCGAACTTGAATCAGAATCCGCGACCAGTTCTACAGATCGGCTTGAGGTCAGGGCGTTGCTTTCATAAGCGAGAGCATCGCCGCCTGGGCGCCGTCGCCGTCGGCTCGGCGTAGAGTCTCAATCAGCTCGCGATGTCGGGAGAAGGCCGAGGCGATTTCTGCGTGGAGGCTCATGCGCCAAAAGCGGCGCAGGAAGCTGGCGGCGATTTCATTGAGGGGCTGAACCAGGGAGACCAGCAGTTCATTTCCGGTCATGATCACCAGGTGGTTGTGAAAGGCTAGCAAGGTCTCAATCTCAAAGTCATCCGCCTCTAGTCCCGCTTCAATCTTCTGGCAGTGCCCTTCAAGCAATTCGATGTCTGACGCCGTTGCTTGCTCTGCCGCGAGACTGGCGATGGCTGGAGCGAGCGCCCGCCTGGTCTCCATGAGCGAGTTCAGACTTACGGTCTTGAGGCGCAGCAGCATGGTCATGGCCTCCATGACAATCGAACTGTCCGGTTGCCGCATAAACATGCCGCCCTGAGCGCCCCGGACGATTTCGATGACGCCTAGGCTGCTGAGATGGCGAACGCCTTCTCGGATGGTTGCCCGGCTAACTCCGAGGCCGATGGCCAAATCTGCTTCGGTGGGCAGGCGGTTGCCAGGCGCATATTCTCCGGATTCCATGCGGCGCAGAAGTGTTTCCTCGACGGCTTTTGCCAGGTCCTTGGGACGGTTTTGCATCGGTGCCTCAGCCGGGCTAAATATCTAGCGTCAGATGTTTAATTCTAACCGCCGGCCGCCTAGTAGGCTAGCTCATGTACTCGTCCAGTAGATGCCGGACACTTACCTCCTCTCGGTGAATGCTAGCAGCCACTCTTGCGGCGTTAGATGGCCAAGGGCCTGATGGGGCCGGTAAGTGTTGTAACGCTGCTCCTGTTGGAGCAGCTGGGTTCTCAGTTGGCTGAGCGAGTCGGGTGGGTCAACCAACTGGTAAAGCTCCTCTTTGTGGGTGCGCTGGGCTCGTTCCAGGCAGCCGTTGAGCTTGGGGGAGCGTGGTGGCAGCACAAAAAGCCGCAGCCCCCTTCTGCTCACAGGCGGCCTCAAACTCGGCCCTGAACTCAGAGCCACCGTCCACCTGGATCGCCTTCACCGGACCCGGCATACGCTCGATGATCGTATCGAGGAAGTCGCGCGCCGTGCCGGCGGTAGCGCGGCCGTAGACACCCAAGACGTCCCAGCGGCTGACAATATCACGCGCCGAGAAGTGCTTGTAGGCATGGGTAATACCGGTCCAGCGCACGTCGGCGCTGTCCACCTGAACCAGATCTCCCGGCGCCTTGACGACGTAGTCTTTGGGCTTACGCACGGCATAGGGCCGCACCTGAGGCCGAGAGACGATGCAAGGGTCCTTCAGACTCGCAGGCCCCAGTTTGCCTTGGCGTCTGAGCCGGCTGAGGATGCGGCCCACCATCGAGACCGAGATAGTGGACCCCTTGGCGTCTGAGGATCGGCTGTAGCTTGTCTTTGCCCCAGACGGGATTGTCTTGGCGCAGGCGTAGCACCGCTGCTTCGAACTCTAGGCTCCAAGTCGGCTTGCGGACCTGGTGTGGCCTATGGCTGCGGTCTTGCAGACCCCGCGGACCCTGGAGCCGGTAGCACTCTAGCCACTGGTAAAGGGTTGAGCGGCTGCGTCCAAAGCGTCTTGCCGTCAGACTCACCTTCTCGCCGTGATCCTTGTGCCACTCAACAGCCCTGAGGCGCGCCTTCGCCTCACGTGATAGTCGTGGCTCCTCCCTGCCTTCCTGCGCTCCCTCTGGGAGGAGACGAGCCAGGGTTGGACCGCCCTGGGATGATCGACCCGTACGTCTGCATTGGGACTCCGTATCGTCCCCGCCTTCTCATCATTGTCGTGTACGGCATCTTTCTGAACGAGATCAGCTCATAGCCGCCCTAATCTGGGCAGAGGCCAATGCCTGCTGCCTCAGCGAATTTCAACCAGAAGCCGCCAATTACTTTATTTCGAAACAGCCAGGTTGGAGGATCCAATTGCCCACGCTGCATGACCCGCAAGAATCTGACTTTTCCGAGGAGGAGCTGGCGGTGCTGGCCAGGCTGGCTCAGCGTCAGGGGCGAACCCTCGAGGAGCTTTTGCAGCCGACAATCGGTGGGGTACAGGCGCATTGGCCGGCTTGGCTGGAGGCGAACCTCCTTGAGTCCAGTCAGTCCTACCGGCTCCAGGGCAGGCTGCCTCAACTGGCAAAGGAAGCGATCCATGTGGGCGTCTCCATGGCGAATGATTGCGACCATTGACTAACTGTCCACTCGGCCGCCGTGTTGCGGCTGACAGGAAGCGAACGGGCGGTAGCGGAAATCTGTGCCGCCTCCGAGCATATGGTGAGCCTGACGGCGGCTGCCGCTGCCTTTAGGCTTGAGCCAGACGTCCCGCGGGAGCCGAGCTCTCCTGGCGGCACATCAGTCAAGCTGCTGGACGAGTCGACGGCGCCGGAGGCTTTGACCACACTGTCTGAGATCAAGACCTGGGCCTCAGAGGCCTTGGGCGTCTCCCGCGTGCCCAACATTTGGCGAGTGTTCGCTCATCATCCGGAATTGTTGGATGTCACCTGGCACAAGAATCGTCTAATCTTCGGGGTCGGGACCTTGGACGAGCTGACCAAGGCGTGCACGGCCCTGGCCGTTGCCCAGTATCGTTCCAGCAGCTACTGGATTTCCTACCAGGAGCAATTTCTGCGGCATTCGTGCGGCTTCGATGATCGAACCATCGTCGAGGTGACGGCGATGATGATGCACTCGGTCTCATTCAACACGATCGCCCACGGCATGCGACTGGAACCGCCTTTTGAGGGGCTGGCGTCGGCTGATTTCGAGCTCGGCGGGCCGCCTGGCCCAGGCTCCCGAGATTGCTTCAGCCCAGCGTCAGGGAGAGACCGCACCGAGCTAAGCCGGCCAAGGAGCGTTCGGGTGACGGGTGTCAGCGAAGCGTCTATCGTGAGGAGCGACATTGGCCGCCCGGCCCGGCCGGACAGTTGGTGGCAGAACCGAGCCTGCTGGTCATCGCTTTGAGGCTTCTCAATCGCGTCCCCACTGGAGGCGTTTCTTTGACCATCACGCTGCGCTACATCGAGAGTGCTGACGAGCTGGAAACGCGCTGGGCAGAGATTTGGCCGATGTTTGATGCGCTTAATCAGCTTCATGCAGACCTCGTCGGCCGGGAGTTGCGTCCCGGCCTCGAGCAGTAGGAGCGCGAAAGTATCGTCACCGGCATGCGGAGAGGCGACTACTGGTTCCAGGTCGCCGAGCAGCGTGGCGAGATCTTAGCGTTCGACTACGCATTCATGCGTGCGAAAGGCCGGACGCACCCAGGCCCGATCTGCGGCTTGGGGGACCTGTACCTCAAGGAGTCCGTCCGCGGCCAGGGCCTGGGCTGGCGCCTATACGAGACGCGGAACGAGACGCTGCGCCAGCTTGGTGTCAAGATGTGGGAGGGTGCTACCTCCGCATACAACCTCCGTGCTCTGGAATCGTTTAGATTTGATACCTGGGGACGCACGCTGCGAAGGCCTCTGCGCGAAAGCCCGCCGGTCTCACGACTGTCGCCGCGACGGGTCAAGGACCTGGAACCAGACTGGGCCGGCATTTGGCGGCTTCTGCCGCCTTCGGCGATCGATTCCGAGGCCGAAACGAAGGCGCGCATCGAGGCATCGCGGGCCAAGCGCGGTGCCGGGTTCGTTGCCGGCCCGGAGCCAGCCGGAGTGATAATTGGCCGGATTTCGGTCAACCCCTGGCTGTTTGTCGAGCGCGTCGGCGTCGTGACCGATCTTGAAACCGGTGAAGACGGGGAGCTATCGGATGAGCTGCTCAGCCGTCTGGAACAATGGATGATCTCCAAGCGGGCTACTCATATTGAAACGATGCCGCTGCGGCAGGGCGAGGACGACGCCTGGCTAGACGCGGGTTTCGAACCCTATTTCATATGGCGCCAGGGAGGGCTTTACCAGGGAGGGCTTTAAAAGATATTACTTTGAAAGTTTCTTACTAAGGAGGTTACAAGCGTTGGCGGACATTCGAGGGCAGGGATCGTGCTCCAGCGCCGAAAACGCCGTGATTTTGCTTGAAAGATTCCTACCAAAGGGGGTTACGGGCGCTGGGTGAAAGATTCCGTGCCCTTTTAAAATGACCTACCGAGGTTCTACCCAGAAGCGGTTCGGGGAAGAGCCCAAGCTTCGATTAGGGGTTTGATTCATTACATTTTCTGAGCGATACTCTGGCATCGTGGATCGTTGACATGGCTGCAAACACCTGGTGACTATACGTAGTTCTCAATCCAGCGATGGGCTCAGAATCAATTCCTAGAGGAGGAAGAAACGATGGCCTACTTGGCCGAGTATATATGGATAGACGGCACAAAGCCGACCGCAAAGTTGCGGTCCAAAACTAAGGTTCTGCAGGACAACGAAGAGCCTCCGATCTGGGGGTTTGACGGCTCATCCACCAACCAGGCTCCGGGCGACCGATCGGACTGTGTCTTGCGGCCGGTCAGTTCCTACAAGGACCCGATCCGTGGTGGCAACAACAAACTCGTGATGTGTGAGGTGCTGCTGCCCAACATGGAGCCCCATGCAACCAACACGCGGGCCGCTTGCGCCAAGACGGCGGAGAAATTCGCCAGCGAAGAGTACCTCTTTGGCCTGGAGCAGGAATACACCTTCTTTTATGGCTCGCGACCGCTAGGTTTTCCCGAGCACGGCTTCCCCGCGCCTCAGGGCGGCTACTACTGCGGCATTGGCGCCGATGAGGTCTTCGGCCGCGAGGTTGTCGAGGCTCACCTCAACGCCTGCGTCGAGGCCGGCCTGGGTATCGCCGGCATCAACGCCGAGGTCATGCCCGGACAGTGGGAGTTCCAGGTCGGTCCCCTGTCGGCTCTGGACGTCTCCGACCAGCTCTGGGTGGCGCGTTGGCTGCTTTACCGCACCGGTGAGTCACACGGCATCAACGCCACTCTGGACGCCAAGCCAGTGCGCGGTGACTGGAACGGCGCCGGCTGCCACACCAACTTCTCCAGCAAGGCGATGCGAACGTCGTACCAGCCCAACGTTGACGCCGCCGAAGCTTTGGCCAAGCGCCACGACCTCCACATCGCCAACTACGGCTTCGGCATCGAGGACCGTCTAACCGGTTTGCACGAAACAGCTTCCTACAAGGAGTATTTTTATGGCGTATCGGACCGCGGCGCATCGGTCAGAATTCCCTGGCAGGTTGAGGTGGACGGCAAGGGTTACATTGAAGACCGCCGGCCCTGCGCCAACGTGGATCCCTACGTGGCAACTCAGCTGATCATCGAAACCGTCATGGGTGATTACTAAGAGTCTGTTCTTCTCTGGCTCGACATCTAAACGGCCGGAGCGCGTGCTCCGGCCGTTTAGATTGACACTTGAAACCGGGAAATGTACATTTCGCCAATTAACGCGCGGGCCCGATCGTATCGCCTACCACTCGCCGTTTCTGACCCGGGCAGTTGGTTCGGAGGACCTGACGGCCGACGAGCCTTTCGAAGCCTTCAACCGCGGCGATGAGTACCGTGAGACTATGCTGCCTGCGACGAGAACCTGGTGGCTGAGCTGACCAAGGGCACTCCTCACCTACTTTGAAAGTCCATTACTAAAGGTGGTTACGGGCGTTGGCTGAGAATCCTAGTCAGGCTCCCGTTCCCGTAACGGCCAAGCCGCGTCGCCGGGTATATTACGGCTGGTATATCGTTGCCGGTCTAGCCGCGGTCAGCGCCGCTGCTACGGGTATGGGCGGCATCAACATGGCCTTTTTTATTAAGCCCATGGGTGATGAGTTGGACATCGGCGAGTCGTTCTTCGGCCTGGCCCAGACCTCGCGGCTGATCGGCTTCATCGCTACCAGTTGGCTGATCGGCCGTTACCTGGACCGCCACGGCGCCCGGCTGCCACTGGCGATAGCCGGATTGGTGGCCGGCAGCGCGGTGATGATCCTGGCCGTGATCACCGAGGGCTGGCAGTTGGTGTTTTTGCTGTTCATCAGCGGGCTCACCGGTTTGCAGGGGATTGGCGGCACGCTCTACGCCACGGTGCCGGTGGCGCGCTGGTTTGTGCGCAACCGGGGCAAGGCCCTCTCTATGGCCTTCATGGGCTTGCCGATCGGCATTTTTATCACACCCCCGGTCACCCAGGCGCTGATCGACTCGGTTGGCTGGCGTGGCGCCTGGCTGGTCATGGGGGCGGCGGGCATGATCATCGTCGTCCTGGTCGCGGTTCTGATCGTGCGGCGGCAGCCCGAGGATATGGGTCTGCTCGCCGACGGCGCTAGCGAGCCAACCGAGTCTGAAAGCCGCATCGGCGGCGGCCCGGTAAAGAATGTCGCGGAGGTCTCCTGGACCAGAGAAGAAGCGATGCGTTCCTCCGCCTTCTGGCGTCTGGCGCTGGTCGATGCGCTGCGCATGGGCGCCATGGGTACGATTGGCATTTTTCGGGTTCCGTATTTTATCGACCAGGGTATTGATGCTCAGCTGGTCGCTTTCGCGCTCTCCTACGAGGCTGCTTGTTCGGCGGTTGTCGCCTTTCCGACCGGCTGGGCCAACGATCGCTTCCAGCCCCGTTTCGTGGCCGCTGCTTCGACGGCGGGGATGCTTTTGGGTTTTATCTTTATTTTCCGAGCCAATACAACTGTGGAGCTACTTGTGATCAGTACGATCTTTGGCATTGCCTTGTCCATGTTCCAGGTCAGCCAAGCGGCAATCTGGCCGCACTACTTTGGCGGCGCCAATCTTGGCAAAATCCGCGGCCTGGCGTTGCCGATCGGCCTCAGCCTTAGCGCAGTCAGCGCGCCGCTAACCGGGCTTCTTCGAGACAACACCGGCGAATTCGACATCGCCTGGATCGTTGCCGCCATAGGGCTGGCGCTAGGTACGGTCATTCTTTTGCTCACGCCCAGGCCGGCGCCGCCGCGGCGCGATGCGGAGCAGACGGCCGGGACAGAGGCTTAGTCGCGAGCCTGAACTTTGAAAGATTTGTACTAAAGGGGGTTGCTAGCGCTGGGTGACTATTAGGGTGTCTTATTCCTGCCGTGTCGAAGAAGCGCCGCCGGACCGGACTTTGACTGTTCTTTGAAAAGGGTGAGTGGGATCCTCGGCCAAGGCCTGTAAGCCCCTTGAGTGGGGATCTTTCAAAGCCAGGCTTAGTCGCGCAGCAGCGACTCGAAACCTTCGCGCAAGACGGATTCGGTGTCTGACATAAGCTGCTCAACAACGGCTGCCGCCGGCAGGGACTTGCCGATCAGCCCGACGGCCTGCCCTGCGTACACGGCGGCTTTGGATTGGTCGCCGGCGCGCTTGGCGGCGTCGAATTCGGTGGCGGCCTCGCTGAGGCGATCACGGAGTTCATTTTCGCGGCCGTGCCAGCGTTCGGTGAAATCGTTTCGCAGGGCTCGGCCGGGAAAATCGTCGGGCCAATCGAAGTTCTGCACGATGTCAAAGACGTGGGTATGGATCGTGTCGGCTTCGCTGGCTTCTTCGATCTGGAGCTTGACGGCTTGCGATGCTAGCGACTCGTCGGTGGCGACGAAGCGGGTGCCAATCCAGACGCCATCGGCGCCCATCGCCAGGACGCCGGCGATGCCAGCGCCGCTAGCGATGCCACCAGCGGCGATAACGGGTATCCCGGTCGGCGCGGCGATTTGAAGAACCCGTTGCAAAAGCGGCAGGGTACCAACGCTGCCGGTGTGACCGCCGGCCTCAGTGCCCTGGGCGACCAGCGCGTCGATACCGGCCGCGACAGCCTGCTCGGCCAGCTCGGCGGTCTGGACCTGGGCAATCAGCAGCGCTCCGGCGGCGTGGATGTGGTCGGCAAAGGGCGCCGGGTCGCCAAACGAGAGGCAGACGGCGAACGGTTTTTCCGCCAGGGTGATGTCGATCAAATCGGGGCGATCCTTCAAGGTCCAGAGCTGGATACCGATGCCGAAGCGCTCTGCTTTGCGGGCGATAGCAGCTTCGCGGTTGAGCCATTCGGCGCTATCGGCGGCGCCGAGACCGAGCATGCCCAGGCCGCCGGCATCGGAGACAGCTCGAGCCAGCGCTCCGCCGGCGGCGCCCGCCATCGAGGCCAATACCAGTGGATGCTTGAGCTGCCAGCTTTCGGTCAGTTTGGTTTTTAGCACTTTTAACCTTTCGAGTCGTGTTTGGTTGCTCTCGTAAGGGTAACGCAGAGTCCGCATTGAGTTGACCTGGAGCGCCCGTTTGGCTGGATGGCGCGCCGAGACGCTGCTGGCCGAGCAAGCCTCCGCCAAGGCCGGTAACCCCCGTTAGTAAGAAACTTTCAAAGTCAGCGGAGTACGATATTAGCCACCGGATATCAGGTTTGGGGTTTTCCCGATCATTGTGCAGATTAAGTGGTGGCTGAGGGTGAAGGAGGCGACGTGGAAAAACGCGGATACCCTCGCGATTTCGTTGGCTATGGTGCCGAGCCGCCCGATCCGCAATGGCCGGAAGGGGCTCGGATCGCTGTCAGCTTCGTGCTCAATTACGAGGAGGGTGGCGAAAGCACGCCACTTGAAGGCGACGCGGCATCAGAGGCCTACCTGCAAGAGGTCGTGGGTCTGCTTCCGACGGTTGGTCAACGCAACCTCAACTCAGAGTCGATGTTCGAATTCGGCAGCCGCGCCGGCTTCTGGCGTATCCAGCGCCTTTTCCAGAAGCACTCTCTGCCCTTAACCGTCTATGCAGTGGGACAAGCGCTGCAGCGTAACCCGGCAGCCGCAAAGGCGATGCTCGATTCGGGCTGGGAAATAGCCAGCCACGGCTGGCGCTGGATTGACTACATGGATATGCCGGAGGCCGAGGAACGCGAGCACATCCGCCTGGCCCTTGAAGTGATTGAGCGCTTGACCGGCCAGCGGCCGGTGGGTTGGTACACGGGCAGAATTAGCGCCAATACGCGGTGGCTGCTTGTTGAAGCGGGCGGTCTGCTCTACGATTCCGACTCGTATGCCGACGAGTTGCCGTACTGGGTTGAGGTGGAGCAGGAGTCACATCTCATCATCCCTTACTCGTTGGACGTCAACGACTTTAAGTATCTGACGCCGAACGGCTTTGTCACGGGCGACGACTTCTTTGAGTACGCCAAGGATTCTTTCGACCAGTTATATGAGGAGGGTGGCAGGATGATGTCTGGAGGCCTTCATTGCCGGGTATCCGGCCGGCCGGGGCGAGCGCGAGGCTTAGACCGATTCCTTGACTATGTGGGAGAGCGGACCGAAACCTGGGTTACGACGAGGGCGCAGATCGCACGCCATTGGCGAAGCGTCCACCCCTCGCCAGGGGACTAACCTAAGAATTGAGTACAAGTGAAATAGACCTGCTAATTGTTGGCGCGGGGCCCTTTGGCCTGTCGCTGGCGGCGTACGCCCAGCACCTGGGCATCGATTACACAATCGCCGGCAAGCCGATGGGTTTCTGGAAAGCCAATATGCCGAAAGACATGTTGCTACGCTCAAACTGCGACTGGCATCTGGACCCGATGGATTTGCACACTATCGATACCTACCTGAGGACGCTGGGCAGGGCCCGCACCGACGTCGAGCCGCTCTCGCTGGTCTTTTACTTGGAGTACGCCGCCTGGTTCCAGACCCAGAAAGGGATTCGCAGCCTGGACGTGTTGGTGGAGTCGTTGACGAAAGATGGCTCGCGCTTTTTAGCGACTTTGCGGGACGGCCGGCGGGTGGAGGCGCGGAACCTTGTGCTGGCGGTGGGGTTTGGCAACTTCGAAAACTGGCCGCCAAAGGCCGGTGCTCTGTTCCCGGCTGAGCGCTGCCACCACACCAGCGAGCTGGGGGACCCAAGTGAATTTCGCGGGCAGCGTGTGCTGATTGTCGGAGGACGTCAGAGCGCTTTCGAATCGGCGGCGCTATTGCAAGAGGCGGGCGCGGCAGAGATCTACCTCACTTATCGTCACGCCACGCCCGAGTTCACCGCCTCTGACTGGTCCTGGGTTCAGCCGTTGGTGATGTCGATGGTTAGCGACCCTGGTTGGTTCCGCCGCATGGTTGATCAGGAGCGCGAGGCCCTGGTCAAGCGCTTCTGGGTAGAAGGACGCCAGAAGTTGGAGCCATGGTTAGCGTCGCGCATCGACGCGAGCAACGTCCACCTCTTTCCAGGGACGAACCTCCTTGGTTGCGACCAAGGTGCAGACGGCATCCGGGTTTGGCTGGACAGCGGTGAGATGCTTGGCGTGGACGAGGTTGTTTTCGCCACCGGTTTTAAGATGGATCTGAATCGGGTTCCGTTCCTCAGCCCAGGCCTGCGCTCGGGCATCGAGACGCGCAACGCCTTCCCGGTCCTGGACGATCACTTCCAGACCAGCGTTCAGGGACTCTGCATGACCAGCCTCGCGGCAACGCAGGACTTTGGACCCTTCTTTGGCTTCACGGTTTCAGTGGGTGCGTCGGCTCGGATTATCGGCGATGACCTGCGGTCGAGGCTGATTGGAGACGGGGGCGCTGCGGAGAACGGGGAGTAGACGCCCCCGTCTCAACGGTGTGGCTTCGCTTCCATTGCTGGCACACCTTGGAATCGCTGCGTCGAGCCCGATTAGTCAGAAGATGGAGTCTGGCGCATAAAGGCTGTGAATAAAAGATGGAATCACAGAAAGGGTAGGAAATCCGATTTCTACGTATTCAAAACTGGTTGCGGCCTCGAGTAATTGCTTGGTGGTTACCTCGGTTAAGGGTGTTACCTTGGCGCGCAACTGAAGGAACTGTCCCTGAGTAAACCCGCTTTCTAGCGCATCTTTCGTGTACCCAACTAATTTCAGAGCGACGTTGATCGAGGTATCCCTGAACCCTACTGATCCCCGGACTTCCGTAGGGACCAGCGTAAAAATCGAGGAATTAACGAATCCGACGGAGACCACGAAGTGAGCATCGACCGGTTAGCACAGGTTGCGAAAATCCACACTCTTGATGTCCACGACAGTAATTAGCTGTCTAACTGTGTCATGGTTAAACTCTTCAATTTCGCGAAGGCGCTGATAGCCGGGTGGGGCAACCGTCTTTGTTTCTACATGAATCTCGGGTGGCGCTGTAACTGCCTGCCGAATAGCATCTAGTTCCGTGCGGAACCGCATCTGATTACGAATCCAGAGCACGGCACCAAACCCAACAAAAGCAGCAACAAAGGCGAAGGGCCCAAGATCGCTGCATAGGAGACTCCAGAGGAGCGCCACGGTGCCAATCACAAATGCCTGGAGCCATGGCCGCGTGGCGAAATAGCTCAGCGTTTGCCACGCTGAGCCCAAGGCCTGGATCTGGGCAATTCTTTGAATCAAAGTGCGAAATTGTGAACCGATGTCGCTGTCTTTTGCCATAGTCTCCTCTTGCCTTCGATTAAGAGGCGATCTTTTGTAGATTCTATCTTGTGCTCATAAGCCCTGAATCGGTGGGTAAAGTGGATTTGACACGCATTAGCGGATAAGTCGTATCGTTGCCTTAACTTAATAGCTCTCGGCCAGAGGTTTGTGAAAGGGCCGCCTCCAACGTTTAACAGCGTAGGGGCGGCCCTTTTTCCTTGTCCCGAGAGCACCACAAGGAAGAGCCAGATGGCTGAAGCAGCAACCTCGAAGCCGGCCGGCCGAACCTCGAAGCGTTGCGCACGACCAGCCCGCCGGAGGCCTCAGTCAACGCCTGCAACCCCCTTTAGCAAAATCTTTCAAAGTTGTGCTAACGTCCACCACGAGATTCGATAAGTGAGGTGGTGCAAAGCGATGAAAACAGTCCTAGAGCTACGCGATGAGCTCAAGACCAGCCGCGAGGCGGCCTGCCAGGCGTTGGAAAGTTCACCGGCCCTGGAAGCGAGCTGGCACGATACGCCGTCCGAGGGTGAGGGTGAGTTGGGCTGGAGTCCTTATGACGTGGCCCAGCACATGGTTTATGGCGAGTGGTTTATGATCGATGGCCTGTCACGGATGTGCGTCGAGCTAATCGATGCAGAAGCCGGCCGGTCGATGCAGCAGGCATCGGACGAGGCCGCCGTTTTCTGGGCCCGGGTGGGGCGCGAGCAAAAAGGTGCCCTGGAGCTGCCGGGCCCGCGTGAGACGGCCGCGGCGCTACGCAGCATCGGCGCCAAGCTGGACCCGATTTTGGAATTTCTCACCGACGCCGACCTGTCCAAGACTGCGATGGGGCCCCGAGGCCCCAGATCGATTGGCGAACGGCTGCAGTCGGCGCCGAATCACACCTGGGAGCACGTGAACCAATTGAAGGAGATCCAGGGTTAGTCGGTCTATGACGCCGTCCTCGGTTTAGGGCAGTCCGCCGAATATCGTGCGATCGAAAGGGGGGTGTTGTGCAGCAACACCCCCCTTTGAACTCCTGACGCCTCTCGCTCAGGCTGAATTAACCTTCCGGAGCTTTATTCCGTGACCCACATCGTGTGGCGGTAAGCCGGAGCTGCCTGGGTAAGTTCGTAGTTGTGGACACGAGGACCCAGACCAAGGTGCGTGAAGTGCGAGACCACCAAGTAGGCCGCGGAGTAGTGCGACATGGCCAAAACCTGCGCCTCCTTCACCAGCTTGATGTTCTCCTCCAGGTCGATGGTCTCCTCCGACTTTTCGATGATCGCATCCAGCTCAGGGTATTCGCCGGTCAGGTTGAGACCGAAGCCCTTATAGATGTCAGACCAGCTGGCTGAGTGTTGTACGCGCAACATCTGGCCAGGCTTGTCGTTGCCGGGAGGGGTCTCGAACATCATGTCCCAGTCACGTCGCTGGAGACGCTCGAAGAAGCTACCACCAGCAGTACCGAAGGCTTGTAGCTCGGTCTTCATTCCGGCCTTGGCCAAGTTGTTCTGCTCGACGATGGCAACCGACTCGAGGATGTCACCGGCGCCGCGCATGGCGATACCGTAGACCTGGTCGAAATCGTAGTTGGCGGCCTCAAGCAGCTTGCGAGCTTCCCCCGCATCCTGCTTGGTAAAGGGAGCTACCTCATCGGGGTCGACGCCGTAGACCGGGAACAAGATCTCCGGCACCAGGCCGGTTGTAACAACGCCACCGTTCTCGTAGCCGCGCACTAGCAGCTCCTGCTTGTCGGTCACGCGCCAGATCGCGTTGCGGACGCGCTCGTCGCGGAAGGGCAGGGCACGCTCCTCATACAGGTTGAAGGAGAAGTTGGTGTTGTTGAAACCCAGCGTCTCGAAGTGGTGGGCATCCGGTCTGTTGGCTTTAGAGGTATTAAACGGCGTGGGCCCCTCCGCGACCCAGCGGTCAATGTCGTCGCCGTACCAGGCTGCTTCCACGGCGGCACGGTCCGGGATGAACTTGACCTCAATCTCGCCAACGTAGGGCAGGCCGTTTTCCCGTTGCCAGTAGGTAGGGCTCTGCTCGTAGAGGTAGTTGACGTTGAGCCGCGCGCTGACCTGCTGGTAAGGTCCGCTGCCGATTGGCACGGCCTGATCGAGCTGATCGCCGAGGGCCTCTTCGGCAACAATCGGCTGGCCGGTGCCAGAACCCAATAGTTGCTGTGAGAAGAGGTAGGCGGCTGGCTTCTTCAGGTGATAGACCACCGTGGTGTCATCCGGCGCCTCAGCGCTGTCAAGGAAGTCGTTGACAAAGGTCTTGTCGAAGGCATCCTCGAGGCCGACGACCGCGTTCTGGGTCGCGACAATGTCCGAGGCCTTTACAGCCCGGCCGTTTACCGGCGCAATGTCCTGGAACACCATGCCGGGCCTGAGGTTCATAACCAGGGTTGTTTCGTCGGGCTGCTCTAGCGACTCGAGTGCCTCGAGCACAAAGCCGCGGCTGTCCTCGCGCGACGTGATCGGACGGTCATAGATCCAGACGCCGCTCAGGGTGGTGCCTGAGGGCCAGTTAGACAGCGGATTGAAGTTCGCGCTGGTTGCCCGCGTTACAACGAAGCGGCCACCCTCAACCGGGTCACCGGAGCTGGCAGAGAATTTTCCCTCCGGTGGGTTGTCAACATTGCCAGTCGATGTATCGCCGTCGCCACCACCACCACCGTCACCGCCGCCATCGTCGTCGTCGCCGCAGCCGACCAACGCCAGCGCGGCGGCACCAACCGAAAGGGCCGCACCCGAGCGCAAAAGGCGACGACGCGCCACCCGGTTATTGGTTACCTTGTCCCAGTAATTTCCTGTCATTGCCTGCCGCCCTCCGGTTCGCTGAGCTTAGATATGCCCCACGGGCACTCGCCAAAAAGGATGACAGAACGGACGTAAATGTCAATATCTTTACCGACTAAGCAGATACGGAGGCCACACGGGAACTGGAGATGTAAATTGCTGAGGCGGCGGGCTCGCAGCAAGTTGGCGGGGCCGTGCCTGACACTCAGACTTAGAAACAATAAGATATGCGCAGCAGGTCGACGGGTGGTGGTTGCTGCAGGCCGAGATTAACGGGGCGAGGGACCAACGATGAAAGACGGGATGACGATTATCGATGCCGATGGGCACGTGCTGGACTGGGAGCCGATTTATCGGGAACGCTTGCCCGAGGCTTTCAAGAAGCGCGAGAAGATCATGGGCGCCGATGACGCTTTCGATCGCACCCAAAACGGTGGCATTGTGCGCCGCGGCTCCAGCGTCGAGATGCAGCTGGCCGACAACGACACCCAGGGCATCGACATGCAGGTGATCTATCCGACAGGCGGGCTGACTCACTCACGGATCCGCGAGCCGGACTACGCGATCGCTTTCGCTGAGACCTATAACGACTTTCTCAAGGACTTCTGTTCGTTTAGCCCCGAGCGTCTAAAGGGCGTGGCGATTGTGCCGTTGCACGTCGACGTTCAGGCGGCGATCCGTGAGATGGAACGCGCCGTGGACCAACTGGGGATGGTCGGCGTGATGGTCAACACGTTTATGTGGGGCCGCAACGTGGCGCATCGCGATTTCTGGCCGTTTTACGAGGCCTGCGCCGCCAAGGGGGTTGCGGTGGCGTTCCACTCGCGCGGCGGCGACACAATCGACCCGATAGGCCACTTCGACAACCTGCTGGCGATGCACACGATGTCGCACGCGCCGGAGCAGCTAATCGCCTGCACGGCGATCATCTACAGCGGCATTCTCGAGGTGATGCCCGAATTGCGGGTGGCGTTTCTCGAAGCGGGCGCCGGCTGGGTGCCCTACTGGATGGAGCACATGGACGGCGAGTTTAGCAAGCGCAGCTTCGATGCGCCGTTGCTCAAGGCGCCACCTTCGGAGTACATGTGCTCGGGTCGGGTCTTTGTTTCCTGCGAGCCGGAGGAGCGCACGCTGTCTTACGTGGCGGAGTGGCTGGGTGAGGGCAACCTGCTGTTCCCCTCTGACTACCCGCACTGGGATTGCGGCTTCCCGGACTCGGTCACAGAGCTGACCGAACGCGAGGACGTGTCGGAGCAGCTCAAGCGCAAGATCTTCTTCGACAACCCGAACCGCTTTTACGCGTTGTAGAAGCTATAGGTACGGAAAAGGAGTCAGCTTTGGCGCGCTGGGCGGAGCTGCAAGCGGCGGAGCCGGAGTTTGCCGAGAGGCTTCGGGTAGTGTTCGATTCCCGCCGCCACAAAGTTCTGGCGACTTTGCGCAAGGACGGTTCGCCGCGGCTCAGCGGAATTGAGGTTAGCCTGGAGGACGGTGAAGCCTGGATTGGCTCGATGCCGGGCTCGCGCAAGGGGGCTGACCTGGCGCGCGACCCGCGGCTGGCGGTTCAAGTTACATCCGAGGACCCGGACCCGGAGAATCCCAGCGCCTGGGCTGGTGATGCACGGTTGTCCGGCAGCGCCTCGATCGTCGATGACCTGAGCCGGCTGCGGGCGATGGCAAGCGGCGAGGACGCTAGCGCTGACGCAGAACAGGTTGTGGCCGAGGAGGGCGCCGGCTTGTTGTATCGCGTCGACATTACGGATGCCGTGCTAGCGCGGGTGGCGGATACCAACGACCACATGGTGATCGAGTCTTGGAGCCCGAAGCGGGGCTATCAAAGTGTCGATCGTTACTAGGCCAGCTGGGTTTCGGCGAGAGCCCAGTTCTGTGACAGCGACCCAAAACGCTCCACTTCGCGGGAGCGTAGTGGAGCGGCTAGCCGCCTCTATTGGCGGTTTTTTAATGAATAGCGAGATCCTGGATTATGCCGACGTTCTGGCGGCGCAGGAGACGATCCGTCCCTATCTACCGCCGACGCCGCTGCTGACCTACCCGGCTCTCAACGCGCTGCTGGCGGCTGAGGTCTTTATCAAGCGCGAGGACGTGCAGCCGACCAGCGCCTTCAAGGTGCGCGGCGGCATCAACCTGGTCGCAAACCTGACCGCTGCGGAACGCGAAACCGGGGTTGTCTGCGCCTCGACCGGCAACCACGGCCAGTCGATCGCCCACGCCAGCCGGCTGTTTGGCGTGCGCTGCATCGTTTGCGTGCCGGAGGGCGCCAACCCGGTCAAGGTGGAATCGATTCGGTCATTGGAAGCTGAGGTTATCTTCCACGGGGCCGCTTACGATGACGCGCGTCTCCAGGCCGAAGAGCTGGCGGCGGAGCGTGGCATGCGCTACGTGCACGCCTCCAACGAGCGGTTGATCATCGCCGGTGTGGCGACGATGGCGCTGGAAGTCCTGGAGAGCGTGCCGGACCTGGATGACTACTTTATCCAGTTTGGCGGCGGCAGCCTGGCCGCGGGTGCTTGCATCGCGATCAAGGCGCTGCGGCCGCAAACCCGGGTTGTGGCGGTGCAATCGGCGCAGGCGCCGGCGGGTTACGAGTCCTGGCGAGCGGGGGAGCTGCGCGAGGCGCCGATGTCGACCACTGCCGAGGGGCTGGCGACAGCTTCGGGCTACGAGCTGCCGCAGGCGATCCTGCGAGAGCGTCTCGACGACTTTATCTTGGTCGATGACGCCGAAATCGAAGCGGCGATCGCCGTCTACGCTGAATCCTGCCACGCGATTGCCGAGCACGCCGGCGCTGCGGCGCTGGCCGGCGCGATCAAGGATCGCGAAAGGCTGCGCGGCCGCAAGGTGGCCGTCGTGCTCAGCGGCGCCAACATCACACTGCCGCGGCTCAGGGAGGCGTTGCGGTAGGGGTAGCCGCCCGCCTGCTACTCCACCGCGGGGCGGTTGCTCTTCGGGCTCGGTAAAGGAAGGAGACCGAAATGAAAGACTCGAAAACCATAGGGCAGACGGTGGCCTTTGGCGTCATTATTGGCGCGGTCATTTTCGCCCTAACCCGCGAAGCGTTTTGGATTGCCATTGGGATCGGCATCCGGGCTTCCCTCGGATCGGCTGCCCAGAAGAAGAAGCGGGGGTGACAATGAGCCCGGACCAGTCACGCTGCCGGTATGCAAAAGGCTGGTCGTGGTCGAATATCGGCCTAAGCGCCGGCCGCAGTGGGTCTGCGAGAGGTGTGGGCTAGCGAGGGGCGGGAGTTGTGGTGAGGTCAGGTTTTGAGTTCGAAGCTTCGACGGTAACCACTCAGCGGTAATGGTCGCCAAAAGTTGGAGGGAGATGTAGGCTCCCTCCGAAAAGGAGACGAACGATGAAAGCGATCGTCCAGTCCAAGTACGGCTCAGAAGAAATCCTAGAAACCGCAGATATCGCCAAGCCTGAGATCGGTGATGGCGACGTGTTGATACGCGTCCACGCAACCTCCGTTCATAAAGGTGATTGGCACCTTATGAAAGGTGAGCCATACCTCATCCGCATGGGCTCTGGATTGCGCAAGCCGAAGAGCCGTGTCCCCGGAACGGATGTTGCGGGGACAGTAGAAGCAGTCGGCAACAACGTGAAGCAGTTCCAGCAAGGAGATGACGTATTTGGCTGGTGCAAAGGCGCCTTTGCAGAGTATGCGGCTGCCAGGGAGGACAACTTCGTGTCGAAGCCGGGCTCCCTTACATTCGAGCAAGCCGCAGCAGTTGGGACCTCAACTTTCACTGCCCTCCATGCGATTCGTGATCAAGGCAAAGCCCAACCTGGGCAGAAGGTCCTGATCGCCGGTGCGTCTGGAGGAGTGGGAAGATTCGCGGTGCAAATCGCCAAGTCAATGGGAGCTGAAGTGACCGGCGTCTGCAGCACGAGGAACGTTGACTTGGTCCGATCGATTGGCGCGGATCACGTCATCGATTATACGAAAGAGAACTTCAGTCAGACTGAGGAGCGGTACGACCTCGTCCTCGACGTCTTTGGGAACGGTTCGTTGTCAGATTTTAGGCGTGTGCTGACCCCCAAGGGAACATACGTCTTGGTCGGCGGGTCGAGCGGTCGTTGGTTCGGTCTGGGTCGCGCAGCCACGACGCTCTTGTTGTCACCGTTCGTGAGTCAGAAGCTGCGCGTGTTCTTCTCGATGCCGAATCACGACGATCTGGTCGTCATTAAGGACCTCGTCGAAGCCGGTAAGGTCACGCCGGTTATCGAAAGGACGTACCCGCTGAGCGAGACTCCCGAGGCTTTTGGGCCACGTCGGAGAGGGACACGCCCAAGGGAAGACCGTCATCACTGTGGCTTAGACAACAACCTCGAGTAAGCTCCCTGCGCCGCCGCCGGCCGTGTGCGAGCGCTGCGGGGTTGGGAAGAGGGCGCGGTGGTTGACCGGCAGACACCTCAGACGTACCTTTACTGCAGAAAAGTAAAGGAGCACGTCGATGACGACACCCTCTATTGATCTCAAGAAGCTAGAGCCGAAGGAGATCCATGCCTCGGCGTTATCGATCAAGTCTGGTGTCGCCATGAGAATTCGGTTTGCTGAGGGACCCAAGAGGGGCATGAAGCCCGCCGGGTAGACTCCTCTACAGCAGCAGATCTCGCCGCCAAGCACCGGCGACGCCGGATTGGTAGGCGCTTCGTCGGCCGGCCTCCTGATTCTCGCTGCAGCTGGTCTAGGCACGCTCGCGGCGTTTGGCTTTGTGCCCGGCCGCTGTAACCAGTGGCTTGATGAAAGAGATCACTGAAACTGATGAGGCACTCGAACAGATCCCCCGCGCGGGCGCCTGCAATCTGAACAAGTTCGTCAACGGATAGTTGGCGCGCTCGGTATGGCTTGTGGCCCCGGCGAGGAAGTGGAGCTATCCTTCGGCGCCCCGGTTCCATCGATAACCAAAGCTTGGTGTACCACCGGGTCAAGCAGAGCGGACCTTCGAATTCCTCCTCGACGTACACCTCCAAACAGCCCCCGCGTTATGCGCCCTCCTCAAGTGCGTCAGCCAGCAACGTGCACTCCTCGGGCGTCAGACAATCACATTTGAGCCCCTCCTCTAACAACCGTTTCATCCCTTTGGCGCGAGCAATCAACTCCTCCGCCTCAACCAGCTTTCGCTGGGCCACATCGCGCCACCGGGCGGATGCAGTGCTGTCTTCCTCAGCGAACCCTTGGAACAGCACTCGGATCTCAGATAGTGTGAAGCCCGCGCGTTTCGCCAGCTGGATGGCTCGAAGCCGCGGCAGTACACTGGGACCATAGCGCCTGCGTCCATTCACTCTCTCCGGCGCCTCCAGTAGGTCGGCGTCCTCGTAGTATCGCAGTGTGGAAGTTCGAATCCCCGCTTGTCGAGCTACCTCACCGATTGCCAAATTTCCCATTCCTTTCACCCCTTGACTTAAAGTCCACTTGAAATTGTAGCGTTGAATCCAGTGGAACGAAATTCGAGTCCAAAGGAGGCTCCAACTATGACGGCAGAAAAATCGAGGACATTAGACCAGCTTGACAGCGACGGACTCATCGCCTGCACGCTGCTTGAAGATCAGTTACCAGAGCGACTCGAGGGCGTTGGGGCCGACATGATCGCCAGCTTCGAGGTGAGCAACGAGCTGCCCGATGGCTACGAACTTCGCTTCCCAGGCAGCGCCGACTGGGCCGCCAAGCTTACCGAGTTCATCGCTAACGAGCGGGTATGCTGTTCCTTCCTCACCTTCGAACTGGTCTTTGAGCCTAATCAGGGGCCGATCTGGCTCCGCCTTCGAGGGCCGGAGGGCGCAAAGGAGTTCATGAAAGGCATGGTCAGCCTAACGGAGGCCTGATGGGGGCTTTACTGTGTTCGTGGATTCCGACCATGAGAACGCGGTACAAGCAGAGGCCACGGACGAAGTTGGCAACTCGGGCTCTCGCAGCGATGACGCCAGCGTGACGGTAGCTATTGCGACTCCGACTCCAGTGCCCAGCGCAACAGTCCGACCTAGCCTGGGCGGAGGTCTCGGCGTGATAATCGCTGGAGCTCAGACTGGGGAGACGCGCGTGGCGGTTGACCGGCGGACGCCTCAGACTTACTCTTACCGCGAACAAAAGACAAGGAGCACTTTGATGACATCACGGATCATCGATCTCAAGAACCTGGACAAGAAGGCCGTTGATGCCTCGACAGTGTCGATCAAATCTGACTCCACCCCTAGAGTTCGAATAGCGTCAGGCGTAAAGCCCAACAAGTAGGCTCATCTACAGTAGCCATGCCGCCCCGGCCGCAGCTAGCTTATGAGCGCTGGGGAAGGGCGAGGGCCTAGCCTTCCGATTCCCAAGCATCGGCGTCGTGACTGAAATGGACCCGCCGGGCCTCCAGAGCGATGAGCAATTGCGCCGAGTGAGCGTAAGCCTCCGGGTCATCCGGTGAGTCGCCGGACGGAACTTCGCCCGAATCCCAGATCTGGTTGTATTCCGACTTCGAGTAGATCGCCTGACCGGCGATTAGCTCCAGGCCCAATTTCGTTTCAACCAGCAGCGATTGATGTCCCGGAGTGTGGCCGGGCGTCGAGATCAGTTGCAGGCCGTCCCAGAGCTGGTGATCCCCATCAAGCGGCACGTACTGGGCATCGGCAGGTCCCACCCACTCCGGAATCGTGTAGCCAGGCTGGGTCGCGGCCTCAAACTCTTTGATCTGGGCGTAGATCGTTGTGCCGCGAAATTGGCGATTGTTGCCGCAGTGGTCGAAGTGAAGGTGGGAGTTGACGATGGCGCTGACGTCCCTTGGTGCCACGCCGTAACGCGCGAGCTCATCAACCAGCGGGCGCCGAACGACACGGTAGCGGTCATCCAGGCCTTGGTTGCTCTCGCCGATGCCAGTGTCGAACATCAGGACGGTATCGTCGTAGCGAATCAAGAAGGCGAGAACAACGCCGGCCTGACCTCTCAGCGGATGCTCATCCGGGAAAGTAATCTCCGCCAATTGGAGCGGCAGGATCTGGTTGGCTAGCGGCATGAGTTTATTCTGCCGCTTCCTGGACTAGCTGCACATAGTTGCCGTCCGGGTCGAGGAAGGTGGCGATTACGCCGCCCCAGTCTTCTTGCTCGGCCTCGCGGAGGAACTCGACGCCCTGATCTTGTAGACGCTGCTGCTCCTCCGCAGCGTTATCTACGTGGAGGTCAAGGAAGTGGCGCTGCGGCTCCTTGGCCTTGCCGGTTGTCTCGCTGTGTTCTTCGATCACGAGAGAGGATTGGTTGAGTTGTACGGCGCCACCGGCCAGGCCTTCGCCGGGGCCGGAGTCGAAGACCTCTGGTAAACCGAGGATATCGCGGTAGAAGGAGAGCAATGTCTCCGGCTGGTCGCTGGTCAGAATCAGGATCAGGCGGTTGATTTTCATCTTGGTGAGGGCCGGCGCAAAGAGATCGCGATGTGACCGGCTCTCAGGCCCAATCCGACTGCAGGAAGTTGAGCACGTGGCCGGCGTACTCCGCAGGGCGCTCGAACGGCGCCCAGTGGCCGGTGTCGCGCAGCAACACCAGCCGCGAATTGGGGATGAGATTCAACGCGTTGATACCGATTTCGAAGCCGCAGGTGCGGTCATTGCGGCCCCAGATCAGCAGGGTGGGTGCCGAAATGTTCCTCATATCGCCGCTGTGGTCGTAGGGCAAGCCCTTTGACTTGTAGCGTCCCTCGAGGATGTCGGGACGCGCCGTGTGGGCATCGATCAGGTAGCGGATCAGCTCCTCGGTGATTAGCGACGGGTCGACAATGTGCGACTCGAGGTACTCGCGGAAGTTCTCCACGCTCGGGTCACGGCGGGCCTTGTCAGACAGGCGGACACCTTCTTCTGAGCGGTTGAAGATCAGGTATTCGTTGGGGTAGGCGCCGCCGGTGCCGATGTGACCGGCGCCCCAGACCAGTTTGTTGAGCCGATCCGGGTAGTGGTAAGCGAAAACCATCGAACTTTGGCCGCCCTGGGAGTTGCCGACGACGTGAGCTTTCTCAATCCCTAGCGCGTCGAGCAGGGCGAGGCCGGTGCGGGCCTGCATGTTGTGCGTCGGCTCCTCATAGAACACCGGGCCGGTTTTGGCGAAGTTTGGCATGTCCATAGCGATGCAGCGGAAGTGCTGCGACAAGATCGGTAGCACCTTGGACCAGGTGATCCAGGCGGTGGTGCCGGGGCCGTGGCTGTGGAGTAGGAGAATCGGGTCGCCCTGGCCGGCCTCGTGGTAGTAGATCGTCGTGCCCATCGTCTCGATCGTCTTGCTGGTGCCGGCTTCGGTTAGTTCTTGGGTTACCATCGATGTCTCCTCGTTTCAGGTCTACGCCGCAGATGGGCGGATGTGCTGGTTATTGTACGGTCTGCTTTCAGCGCGGCACGCTTACAGCTCAGCCGATGGCAGCCGCTCGGCGGAGAAGCGCGCTTTCATTTTGGTGAATTGAGCCGCGAAAGCCGCGTGCAGGTGGCGGCCATCGGATGTCACCTGGTGTCGCGCTTTCATGGTGAACAGATAGGCGCCGGGGGCGACCGCAACCTGGCTGGCGGGCAGTTCCGAGACTTCGACCCCCGTCAGGCTCTCGACTGCGCCCGTGATCTGCACTGGGCTGTCCTGCTGGTTTGTAGAAACCACGTGAGCGATTTGAGGTTGCTCGTGGGCCATGTCCCTCATCGAAAGCCGTGGCAGCGGCGCTTGAGATTGAAAGGCGGCGGCGTGGTCAAGATAGATGTCGGGCAGTCCGAGCAGCGCATCGAGTTCGGTCGAAATGAGAGTGGAGCCCTGGAAGCGAGGGTTCAATTCAACGAAGTACAGCTGGTCTCCGTCGAGCAGGGCATCGACGCCAAAAGCGCCGAGAAAGCCCTGGCGATGCAGCCAGCGACCGACTTGTAGAACCATGGCTTCAAGCTGATCGAGGAATCGGTCCTCCAATTGGCGGATCGCTGCGAAATCGTTGCCGGCGTAGCCGAAGGGCCGAGACGTGCACTCCTCGATGCCGATGAGCTGGACCGAGGGCGAGTGAAGCGTGACGCTGCCGTCCGGGAAGACGCAGGCATTGACGTTGAGGGGCAGGCTGTCCTTGAGGTAGGGCGCGATGGCGAAGAACCCGTCACGGTTGCGCCGTGGCTTGCCTTCTGGCAACGGCATTTCCTCCAAGAGTTGGAAGCCGCTGCCTCCGCGTGATTCGTTCCGTCTCGTAACTACAGGGCCAGCGCCCAGCGCTCGCTCGATGGCGGCCAGGTCTCCCTCGGCGACGTACTGCCAGGGCATTACGGAGACGCCGGCTTTGCCGAGTTGAGTTTCTACCCAGGTCTTCTGTTCAAAGAGGTTTAACTGCTCGTATGCCAAGCCCAGATATTCGGCGGTGGCCAGGTTGGGGTAGACGCAGGAGATCACAAACCGTGACGGCTGATTGGTAAATAGGATCGAGGGGCGGCTGAGAGCGTTGCGCAGCGATGACCTCAACTCAGCCAGGCCGGGTTCGGGCGGGCCGTCGAGGTCAAACCGCGCCGAATCGCGCCGGCCTTCGATTTGCTCGATGCAGAACTCTTGGGGCACCGCGGGGCTGTTGAGCGGACAGACTAGGGAAAAGACCGAGTGCAGCCCGGAGAACTGGAGCAGCGGTTTGGCATCGAAGCCGTGGCCGCTAAACCAGATCAGGTCGCGATTGGCGAAGGTCTTTTCCAGTTTGGCTTGGAGCTGCTCTCGTTCGCTCACGCTTTGGCAATGCTACAAGGTTTGGTGCTGGGTTAAATGCTTGCGGCGATACGTAATTGCGCTAAAGCGCTTTGTCGCTCAAGCCCCGGCCAGGGGATCGGTCTGCTTGATCTGGTACTGGTACCAACAGTTGAAGACGAACCATAGCCAGGCCTCGGTGGCGGCGCGATTGCGGCCGAGCTTGATGTTCTTGTCTAGCCACTTCAAGTAGCCGGCCCGGAGGATGCCGTCATCGACCAGCGGCTTGAGGCTAGGCACCAAAATGCGCTTGAGCCAGGGCTGGCTGAGGCGCACTTGGAAACGCGCCCTTGGCGCGCTGAGCGGGGTCGAGGTTGAGAGTCCTGCGATAGGACCCGGTGAGCGGTGCGCGGTCATATTGCTTTGATTCGAGGCCCCAAAGAACTGGCGGTATTGAGACCAAAAGAAGGGCAAAGCGAGTATCGAGGAAGGGCGTGCGTTCTTCCAGACCCCAAAGCGGCGGCCCAAATTGATAAAACAGACTGTTTCGAGAGGTTGAGGAGCGCAATCGACGCTCCATCATGAGGGCGCGCACTTGGTCGAGATCGCGCAGCAATTCCAGGTTGGCCAAGCTCACCTGATAGAACGTTGTCATGTCGGCGGGTCGAGCAAGGGTGTGATTGATGCGATCTTCGTTGTTGTAGGGTGGTGTCTTGAAGTTGGCGATTAGGATCTCCTCTATGCCGCGGGAGTCGAATTCGGGATCGGCCTCGCGTATCTCGCGGACACGGCGCATGCCGCCGCCAGGAGTCGCGCCTGTCAAAGTGGAGGTGAATCCAGCTTGTATTGAGGCCTGGCCCAGGAAATACTCGCTGGCCATGCGGGAAGCAGAGGCGAAGGGCTCATCCATCTGGCGCAACAGGATCTCCATCGATTCGAGGGTGACGTCGGTTTCGGGGTCGACGATCAGTGTCTCCTGGGGAGTGCCGGTTTGCTGGGCAACGCGCTGAGCCCCCTCCAAATCGGCGGGGTTTGTGTTGCCTTTGAACCCGAGAGTGAAGGCCTTTACATCGCAACCGCTGAGTTCCTTCAAAGTCGCCAGAACCAGCGAGGAATCGAGGCCGCCGCTGAGGTTTACAGCGACTTTTTCGGCACCGCCAATGATGCGTCGCACGGCCCGCGGCGGCCGCCAATATCGCCGGGAATTTGTTTCTCCTAAAGCGGAGGTGAGGCACTCCGCAGAATGGAGCTTGCGCACCCCTTTGGCCAGTGTGAAAGGAGCGGCCGTAAACGTGCGGCTCAGGTAAAGGGGCAGGACCCTATCGTCCAGCTGGCGCGGGACGGCAGAGTGGGAAAGGACCGCTTTGAGTTCGGTGGAAAAAACCAGCAGACCGCTGGCTGATTCGTAGTAAAAGTAGACCAGCTTGCGGCTAAACGGGTCGGTTGAGATGTGCAATGTCTTAGAGCGGCGATCCCAGAGGAAGAGGCTGAAAAAGCCGTCGAGTGCGGCGGGGAAGTTCTCCCGGCTGGCCTCGTAACTGGCGGACACGGCGGCGGCAAACGGGTTGGCGCCGGCCTGGATGTCAACGCCTCGCATCTGGGAATCGGCGTCATAAATGTCACCATCGACCGCGGCGACGAGGTTCGGGTCCTCGAACCAGGCGGGAGCATCGGGGCGCTGGCCAAAGGTGGCGGTGTGGGCGTGGGCCAGGGCGATGCCATCAGCCGCGTCGATGAAGCTCGAGGTGCCGTCGCGGGCGCGGTGCCGGCTGGCGCCTAGCATCGCGTCGAGCGCCTCGGCCGAGGCGTGTTTGGGGTTGTTCCTGCTGAGGATGCCGCAGATCAGGCTCAAGGGCGACTCTTTACCTATTCAGTAACGGCCAAAGGTCTGTCCGGCAAGTATGGCACGGCATCTGGGATGCATTCGAGGGCTAGAAGGCCTGGGCCGCACTAAGTCGCTGCCAAGGGCTCATCAGCCGGCTTCCGGCGGAGAAAAAGGAACGCGGCCAGAATTGGGTAGGCTCCGGAGGAGGTCGCGATCAGCAGCCACCACCAGATATCGGCGGCCGACTCCTCCCCTGCCACGTTGGAGGTGAACCAGACGGCGTAGGCGGCGAGCGCGACGCCGATGGCACCGGCTGCGGCGAGACCGGCGCTGCGCGGAATCGAGTAGGCGAGAATGCCGGCGATGACTGGCCCGGCCGCGAGCCGCGACCAAGCGGCGGTGCGATGCCGGCCAAGTGACAGCTGGTTCAGCGCTGCTGTCACCAACAGAAGCCCGAGAGCGGCGGGCCATATGACCGTCCCGAGAAAGTGCCAGAACTCAGAGATCGGTGCTCGCGAGGTGGAATGCGTACCAAGGACCAAGGCCACGACGATTGTGAGAATGCCGACGGTCAGGCCAAAAACTGCCCGGTTGCGCATGGGAAAAGTGAGACCGGAGTGGGCGAGCAGGAGGAGGATGGCCAAGGGCGACCAGGCGGCCAGAATCCGGAGAAACCCCCAGACGCCGGTTTCGCCGGCCGCGGCGAACATGCGAACGTCAGATGCCTTGAGCGCCAGCGCCAGAATGCAAACTAGGGCGAGTGCTCCGGCGGCTGTCTGCCAGCGCGGTTGGTGTTGAGCCTGGTCTGTGGAGACTTCGCCGGCCAGAATTACGAGGCCGCCGAGGATTGCTGGGCCCAGCAGAAGGGCGAGGC
Organism: Dehalococcoidia bacterium; assembly: GCA_965219205.1. Lineage (GTDB taxonomy): Bacteria > Chloroflexota > Dehalococcoidia > DSTF01 > WHTK01 > WHTK01. The sequence goes on along the minus strand of CBDCMQ010000009.1, from coordinate 286,333 downwards.
CATTCCAGAAGGCGCCGGCATCACCCAGCCGCACCGCCGGCGAATTTCAGTGCCAGGGCGAGCCCACCGGCCGCAATGGCGATGCCAAGGACGCGGGCTGCGAGCGTCTTTGCCGGGGGTTCTAGTCCGTGTGCCGGCCAGCAAGAAGGTAGTGTCGCCAATCCGGTGGCTCCCTAAATTCGCCGCACTAGAGATTCAGAAGGCTTTTTCCGGGAATAATACTCGTTAGGGCATCTATTGCCCAGGCGTGAATCGCCAACCGGCGCCATGCAGTGGTGTTGCAGGCGAATCGGGCACCACGTCAGCCGGCAGCCGTGTACTTGGCGGGCAGGATTTGGGGCTTTTCGGCGGTGATTCCCAACCATTTGATCGCCGCGCAGAGGGCCTCGACTTCTTCATAGACGAACTCGAGCTCGCTTTCGGAGATGATCCAGCGGCCGAACCAAATCGGTGAGCCATCGCCATCGTCGACCAGGACCAGGGTGATATCGGGCAGAAGGTTCTGCAGTGACTTCAAGCCGCGCTGCCTGGGGCCGAAGTAGGGTTGGACCAGGAATCTGAGGGAGCTGGTCTGGATCGGCCTCTCTTGTTTGTCGAAGCTCCAGCCAAAGAGGCGGAAGCTGTTGGAGACCAGGGCGCGGGATCGGTCGAAGCTGAATTCGCGGCCGATCGAGCGGCGAGGTGCGACCTCAACCAGGTCCTCGTCGATCCGCCAGCGGCGCAAGGACGGCGTGGGGATCGGTTCTGTGAGCTTTTGGGTCCAAAGCCACTCGAGCGGCTTCAAGGCCATCATGATCAGCTGGTCACCATCTATGACCTGGTCTTCTTCTAGGTTGAGCTTGTTTTCCGGCATGTTGCTCCCCGACCAGTATGAAGCCTGCGGGCAGCTATTAATTGAAATACCTGGAATGGGTGTGACCGAATAGGCGGAGCCGTCTTCCAGGGAGCGTCGGCAGAGTTCTTGCACTAGCTGAAATGCGGCCGTGGAAAGACCTGTAATGATGATGGCGGCAAGCCACCTGCTTACAGGCCCCGCGCGTTGCCAACGGCACGCGCTCTCGTTCAGCCTCGGCAGAGAATTGCCGGTTTTTCGAGAAAATGCCATGAAATATTTGCAGAATGTGCTTGACAACATCGCCGATTGGCGCGAATATGGCTACAATCTGACACCTAGAGACACAAACCGTGTCCAGGCTTAACAGCAAACACAGAAGACAGCCGAAAGGATGAACCGATTTTGGGATCAGGCCATCATCGGGCAGTGGCCGAGCGTGGATAACTTCGTGACCCACTAAACGGATTTGCTCGGCCTCGGCGGCTGAGTAAATGCCGAGCTCGACAAAGAGTGACATTTGATCTTCGTTTTTCCATGTGACGGTCCGGTCTGGGCTCACCATGATGTCTAGTGTTTCGTCGATCATGTCCAGACCTACCTCGGTGCGGGCAAAGGGCGACGTCAAGTCGATCTTCCAGCCGTAGAATCGTCCCGTGACGTCGGGGAAGAGCTGTTGCACGCGGGGCGCGGGACCGGAACCTGTCTCGTAGAAAAGGCTCACTTCATAAGCCTTCCCGGGGAAGAAGAGCCGCACGGAGTCTCCTTGGCTGATGCGCGGTTCGCGGAAGCGCTGCTCCAATATGTTCCAGCGCCAGAGCCTCGTACCCTCAGGCATGTAGACGGCGACGAGTTCGTCGCTGTCCTCGAGAACAACATGGGGCCAGCCGGTGACGTTGACGATGGGATCGCCCTTGATGACTTGGTAGCAGCGCACCATGCGCTGCTCGGCGGGATAGCGAACCGCAATGGTTTGTCCGTGCAGCCAGTGATTTGTCGCCAAGGCTGGTCGATTGTACTAAAGAAGTGTCCAGTTACGCGCCCAGCATCTCGGCGAGCTTCGTTTGGAGGGCTAAGTGTTCGTTCCGCCACTGCCGGCCGCTTTGCGGGCCGGCGGAGGTCGATGTTATAGCTAGGGCGCAGGCACCAAAGCCCCGCTTGGCTTAGACTCCGTCTAGCAGTTGGACGATGGCTTCGCTATTCATAGCTTCGCCTTTTCATAGCTTTGCCTATTCGCGGAGGATTTAGAGTGTTTGGACAGCCGACGAGGAGCCCGCGGAATCGCGTCATTATCGGCGTGGTTGGCAGCGTTATTTTGGTGGGGTTGGGCTTTCTGGCCGAGCTGCCGATCGTCGCGGTCGTGATATTGATCGTGATTCACTGGCTGTCCCTGTTACCCAGGGAGGACCTGCCGAGCCAGATAATGACGATGCGGCCGACGTGGCTGGATAACCGCTTCTGGGGCGCGGTGCTGCTGGTCTGCATCGTTCTGCTGATCATCACCCTGCTGGTTTAGAAGCAGCCGATTGCGCAGCCATCGGCACAGCCCTAACCACCCTTCCGGCGCTGTTTGCCCCGTTTCGCGAGCCCGACGTTTGACCCCGCTAAGCAACCTGGAGGTTGAAAAGTGGCTAAGTATCTATTTGAGGTTTCCTATTCGATCGACGGTAGCGACGGTCTGCTAAAGGGCGGCGGGTCGATGGGTCGCGAGGTGGCGGAGGGGTTGGTGCAGTCGGTCGGCGGCACGGTGGAGTCGTTCTACTACGCCTTCGGCGATACGGACGCGTTTTTGATCGCCGACCTTCCCGATCAGGCGAGCGCGGTTGCCGTGTCGCTGATCGCCGGTGCCTCCGGCGGCGTGGTGCTGGAGACGACGCCGCTTATCACGGCTGAGGAGGTCGACGCGGCGAGCAAGCTGGCCTCGGGCTAAGGGCTCGCTTCGCGGACGAATCCGGCGGCTTGGCCATCCATTTTAAGCACCGACAATGAGTGTGCCACAGGCACCAACTTGTCGGGAGCGTCGGCTGCGTTATTGCGGCTACCGCCGTTCAGTCTTGGTCGGCGCCCTCGATCTTTTTTCTGGCGTAGCGGTTGAGCGTCACCCAGCTGATCATGGCGGTGATGCCGAAGGGCAGGGCGACCCAGCCTTCGCCGACGATGATCGCCGAAAAGCCGAACAGGCCCATGGACAAGGAACCGGCGAAGCTGAGAATCAGACAGGTGTTGAAACGCAGGACTGGTGAGAGGCCGGTATCGAGCGCCACTTCGCCCAGCCTGGCGCCGATGACGATCAGAAAACCAAGGCCGGTGAGGTAGACAACCACCGGCACCCAGTCCGGTATCGAGTCGATCGGACCGATCTCCGACGCGAGGCGCGGCGAAAGCAGCGTGATCGCCAAGGTAATCGAGAAAAGCTGCAGCCCCAGCCATCTTTTCGGTTCCGGTTCGGGCTTTTGCCAGCCATCTCTGCCTCCGGCTTCGTGGTGAGTCCACGCTAGCCGGGCGGGCGGGACGGGCGCAAGACCGTGTACTCGTCCAGTAGATGCCGGACACTTACCTCCTCTCGGTGAATGCTAGCAGCCACTCTTGCGGCGTTAGATGGCCAAGGGCCTGATGGGGCCGGTAAGTGTTGTAACGCTGCTCCTGTTGGAGCAGCTGGGTTCTCAGTTGGCTGAGCGAGTCGGGTGGGTCAACCAACTGGTAAAGCTCCTCTTTGTGGGTGCGCTGGGCTCGTTCCAGGCAGCCGTTGAGCTTGGGGGAGCGTGGTGGCAGCACAAAAAGCCGCAGCCCCTTCTGCTCACAGGCGGCCTCAAACTCGGCCCTGAACTCAGAGCCACCGTCCACCTGGATCGCCTTCACCGGACCCGGCATACGCTCGATGACCGTATCGAGGAAGTCGCGCGCCGTGCCGGCGGTAGCGCGGCCGTAGACACCCAAGACGTCCCAGCGGCTGACAATATCACGCGCCGAGAAGTGCTTGTAGGCATGGGTAATACCGGTCCAGCGCACGTCGGCGCTGTCCACCTGAACCAGATCTCCCGGCGCCTTGACGACGTAGTCTTTGGGCTTACGCACGGCATAGGGCCGCACCTGAGGCCGAGAGACGATGCAAGGGTCCTTCAGACTCGCAGGCCCCAGTTTGCCTTGGCGTCTGAGCCGGCTGAGGATGCGGCCCACCATCGAGACCGAGATAGTGACCCCTTGGCGTCTGAGGATCGGCTGTAGCTTGTCTTTGCCCCAGACGGGATTGTCTTGGCGCAGGCGTAGCACCGCTGCTTCGAACTCTAGGCTCCAAGTCGGCTTGCGGACCTGGTGTGGCCTATGGCTGCGGTCTTGCAGACCCCGCGGACCCTGGAGCCGGTAGCACTCTAGCCACTGGTAAAGGGTTGAGCGGCTGCGTCCAAAGCGTCTTGCCGTCAGACTCACCTTCTCGCCGTGATCCTTGTGCCACTCAACAGCCCTGAGGCGCGCCTTCGCCTCACGTGATAGTCGTGGCTCCTCCCTGCCTTCCTGCGCTCCCTCTGGGAGGAGACGAGCCAGGGTTGGACCGCCTGGGATGATCGACCCGTACGTCTGCATTGGGACTCCGTATCGTCCCTGCCTTCTCATCATTGTCGTGTACGGCATCTTTCTGAACGAGATGAGTCCGCGGGGAGAGAGGATCTGCTCAAGACTTTAATTATTGAAATACCGGCAATGATGGCGCCGCCGCCGCGGCGGTGGTGGCGGTGGACCTGACCGGCGATTCCTCCGCCGATCCGCCGCAGGCGGCAAGCAGTCCGAGCAAGCCAAATGCCGGGACGAGTTTGAGGTTCCCCGGTTGCTCTCCTAGATGCCCGTGGGCATCGGTGGCAGCGGGCTATCGTTGGCTCGCCGGCTAGAGGCCGCGGCGGCGGGCGTACCCCAACCAGTGGTCCCGAAGGAGTTTCTACTGCCCTGAAGCGTGAATAAAAGGAGAATCAGTGGTCCGACAAACGGGACGAAGCCGATCAGCCACCAACAGGCGCTGTGATCGGCGTCGTGCAGGCGTCGAACCAGTACGGCCAGGCGGGGAACGAACAGGGCCAAGTTATAGGCGATGAAGACCCAGCCGAGGGCAGGCGAGAGAGTCGCTACCAGGGCGAAATACAGCCCGAACACAATGATCGTGTCGAAGAGCTGGAACAGCTAGTACTCCGATCGCGTGGTACTGCCGCCAAAGTCGACGTATCTGCGCAGGGCTTCTATGTAACTCCTCATCTTTGCTCCTTCGCCGACGTTTGGCTTGCCCGGTCCTTTTGGCGAGGATCGCGGCGCTTCAGTGGCCGACACTGGGAGCTTAGGGACCGCGGGATTGTAGTTTCGTCCGTAGGAATACGCAAATCTTGGCGCGGAGCCGCAGCCCGTTTGGGCCTGAGCTGGGTAGTTACACGCAGGTGAGCCGCTCACTTCACGAGTTCGGTGCCGCTGGCCAAGCCAGCGGCACCGAACTAAGTTTCGAAGAGTACGGCCAGTTTGGGCCCCACCCGATCCGGGGCCTGGCTAACTTCACGCCACTGCCAGGCTTTCACCTCGGCGGCCGGCGGCGACACGCCGGTGACCTGGGTTGCGAAGCAGAAGCGGACGTCCCAGTGAATGTGCGCGGCCTCGTCGCGTTCCGGGCGGGGCGGGATCGCGTGGCGGCCTATGTCGAGCGGCAGGTCGTCCGGCCAGCGGTCGAAGGGCAGGATTTCAGAGTCGGTCAAGCCGGATTCCTCGAGCAGCTCGCGCAGCGCAGCATCGCGCAGAGAAGCGTCGTCATCGTCGATGTGACCGCCTGGCATCAGCCATATATCGAGAAAGTTGTGGTGCAGCATCAGCAGCTGGCCATCGCGGATCAGTAGGGCTCCCGCGGTTAAATGACCCAGCGTGTGCTTTCGGGACGTGACAGCGCCACCGCCCTCGACTAGGCCGCGCAGCTCTTCCAGCGCGGCGGCCTCTTCGGAGAAGCGGCGTGTATAGGCGTCGAGAATGGCGAGGATCGTTTGGTTGGGGATCATCTTGTCCACCATAACGGTGCGGTCAGATCGAATCCAAGGCCGGGCGGTAGCCGCAAGGGCGCTGCCTTTATTGACGATAAAAACACCGGCAATGATAGCAGCTTGGTGAGATTCCTAGGCTCGGGCGGCGATGACGGCGTTTAACAACACCTTATCGAAGTTCGAGACGTTCTCGGTTTCTTCGTTCGCTGCCAATCCTTGACGAGTGAGCACCAGATCTTGGCTGGGGAAGACGTAGATTTTTTGGTCGCGGGCGCCCAGCGCGACGACCCAGTCCTCAGGCACGCCGGGGCCACGCACTCTACGCTTGCCCATCAACCACCAGAGCAGCCCGTAGTCAAAATATCTCCAGCCTCAATCCCTCGCACAAACCGGCGTTGACAAGGCGATCGGGCGCGAATAGATTTGGCGCATCCCTGTCAGTGGAAAAGCCCTGCGCAGCAAAGGTGGAGGTTCGAACATGGCGAAATACCTACTTCAGGTGTCTTATTCGGTCGAGGGCAGCAAGGGCCTGGCAAAGGAAGGCGGCTCTGCGCGCCGCGCCGCAGCCGAGCAACTGGCGGAGTCGGTTGGCGGCAAGATTGACGCCTACTACTACGCTTTCGGTGATTCCGACCTGATTCTCATTGCCGACATCCCGGACAATGCCAGCGCCGCGGCAGTCTCCTTGACCGCCGCCACGTCTGGTGCGGTGTCGATCAAGACGACGCCGCTGATCACGGTTGAGGAGATGGACGCCGCGGCCAAGAAAAGCACGAGCTACAGGCCGCCGGGGGCGTAAGGATCTGCTGGTCTCGCACCCTGTAAGTCCCTCGGTGTGAGTGGCACGCAGGAGCCCCGCATAGCCGAAGCGCTGCGGGAGGCCGCGGCGGTCCGGTTTCCGCCACAGGACGGGACGATTGAGGTCCTGCCGGCGGTCGAAGGCTTGGCGGCGGCGGTGGTCGGGTTCAGCGCGCACAATGTTATTGCGACCAGCCTGGAGCCGGCTGACGTGCTGTCTCAATTACCGAGCGCCGATCCAGGGGCGCCGATGAATCCAGGCTTTCTCACCTGGCTGGCCGGCAGAGTCGGAGCTTACGCGCACGAACCAGACGTCGTACTTGCCGCGGCTCGGCAGGAGGCGGTCGATGGCGAGTTAAAGCTTGTTCGCCGCGACGATTTGACGAAACATCCGCGGGTTCATCTGGCGGCGGTACTGCGCTCCGATGTTGCGGTCTACACGGACCCCGAAGGCCAAGGTCTGTTAACTCTGGCCACGTCACCGCTTGGCTTGCCCGACGTCTCGATAGAGGTTGAGCCAGGCAGCCGATATATGGGTCTGGGGCGAAAGCTGGTGCTGGCGGCACGATCGCTGATTGAGCTGGGAGAGGTTCTAATCGCCGAAATTGCTCCCGGTAACGCGACCTCATTGCGAGCCTTCCTGGCGGCTGGTTCTAAGCCAATAGCCTCGGATGTGTTGATGATCGAAACACCGGAATGGTCGCTCGGCCTCGGTTGAGACACGACAGCCCGGTTTTTCAGCGAGAAATTTCCAGCACCTCCTCGGGCAGACCGGGCAAGTCAACGCTGGGGTCAGGCTGCCACTCGGCCCAGCGATCTTCAAATGCGAACGAACCGGATAAGGCGTCAGCTAGGGCTACTTCTGCCGAAGCCCGGAGGGCGTCTGCCGCTTCTCTGGTTTGAAAGCCTTCCGATACGGCCATCTCCAGTTCCTCCTCGTCCTTCCATTGGAACGACTTACGATCGGGAGCCACGATAACGTCTAACTGGAGGTCGCAGGTATCGAAGAATCCTGGCGAACGGCGCACGGGCTGCTCAAGATTGATGTACCAATCCCTAAAGCTGCCATCCGGGGTGTGCCGGACCCTTACGGAGTAAGACGCTGCTCTAGGAAAAAGGCGCAGAAGGCCGGGCGGTCGCCAGGATAGTTCCCGCAGTTCTCGGGGCAGCCAAGGCAGCCTTTGCAGTTTGTCATCTTTGCCCCAATATCCCAGCCATCTAGTTCCGGGTGGAGTCCACAGGACAGTAAGGTTGTCGCCATCCTCAACCACCAAGCAGGGAATAGCGTGCGTCAGCCGGCCCTGGAAGATGTTTCTGACGACTGCGTGAGCGCCGGGGCCTAGTCGTGAAAGCATGGATGGATATTAGCGAGGAACGGAAAGCTCGCTAATCTTGCGATTGACTTGCGATTAAACCATAGGCCCGGTCCCGGCGCAGCCCAGACGCACGCCGATCGCGAAAGCGGCGCGCGAAGTGTCTGGTTCAGAGCCGCAGATTTAGTCGGAAGAGTTGCTCGTCCGGCGAAACGTCGGCTTCGTCCGGGGCGGGCTCAAAGCCGTTCTTTTCCAGGACCCGTTGCGATGCCGGGTTAGCCCGGGCGACGCCGCCCTCGAGGAGGAAGATACCCGGCTGACCGCGGCTCCAGTTGACGGAGCCGCGGTCAATTCACTGGCCAGCCCCCTACCCCAGAAGGGTTCTGATAGGAGGTAGCCTAGTCTCACTTCTATTGAGTCGACGGAGTCGCCGGATTCGGTCTCGAAGAGGATCATCAAGCCGGCGGGTTGATTGGTCGACTTTTCGACAACCAACAGGGTTGTCGCCTCGCTGTCGAGCTCGTCGATCCAGGCTCGGGCCCTCGCGGGCGTGTAATGCCCTTGCCAGGATTCTGGCAGCCAACGCGTCACGCTTTGGCTTGCCGGCGTTGAATCTGCTGGCTCCGTGAGATTCTGATCCTGGTTGAGCATTGCTGCGACGACATCGGCCAGGTCTCGCAGTTGCTGTTCAATGGCGTCCTGCGTGTGCCAGCCGCTTACAAGTAGGCGCTCGGTTTCGAACTTGCAAGCTTCGACCATCATTGGAAACTTCGGAACCGCTCGTCCACTCGGCACGGCCAACTGTCAGCCCTGGAAGGTGTTTCTGATGACGGTGCGGTCGCAGGAGTGAGATTGGCTTTCACAAGCGCGATGTTAGCTCGAAACGGGAACTTCGCAAGCGTTATTGCGGACCGGTTGGGTTTCAGCCACTGCGCTGATGGCCGACAAACTCGATGAATCCCATTTCGCCAGGTGAGTGACCGAGCTCAGTCAACTGCCAGCCGATTTGGTTTCCATGCTCAGCCGGGTGGTTGGTGATATGGAGCAGGACTTGCCAGATCTTATTAGGCTGGCGCCTCCAAGGCGGTTGCACCTCGCGCTCGAAATCGTCAGGCGCGAAAGACATAACAAAATCGATGAGCCTGGTACTTTCTGGCAACCAGAATGCGCGCAGTGACGGCAAGTCCACGCACTGCGATGTCATCTCCTCCGGATCGAGGATTTGGATTCCTTGAGCTACTCGGCCCCAGGATTGGTCTGCATCGGCCAGATGTTGCAGCGATGCGAGGATGGAGCCTTGTCCGAGTGAGTCCGCTCCAAGTTCAACGGATGTAACGAGAGCGGCGGTGTCCAAAAGGTGCTTCACAGCCCATGAGTGGTGGTGTAGCAAGGCCTCGAAGTAGCTAGGCGACATATATTCTCTTTCGCGGTTTGACGAGATTGTATTGCTGAGATTGCCGCGCGCCTAATTGCCAAGCACTTGATGTTACCCGTCAAGCCGGCCGATGGCATCCTTGGCGGCCGCCAAATAGACCGGCTGAGGATTCAAGGCGTGCTCGCGCAAGCAGGCCTCGGTGAACTTTATGCTGTGGGCCGCTCCGCTTTCGACTGCCGCCTGGACTAAATCGCGAACCACGGCGCTCTCTTCCGCCGCGCCGCTGCTCACGGCCGCATCGATTAGATTCTCAGCTGAGCCACTCTCGGCAGCATCGTCAACCGGCTTGATCTCGTCGCGGGCCCAGACGGCCTGGATGGCGGCGGCGGTTTGCCAGGCGTAATGCAGCAAAAGCTCCGTATTGGCCTGGGTGATGTGCGGCGCCAGCAGCCGCAGGGCTGAGGGGCCGGTTACGGCGTGGATCAGGGCGAAGACGCGGCCAGGGTCATGGGCGTTGGCGAGATAAAGGCCGGCGAAGTGCTCGGTCAGCGTCGAAAGGTCGTCCAGCGGCCTGGCACCGCCCTGATAAAGGTTCAGGACCGGAGCAAAGAGCGGTTGCATGTCGACCCGGGTCAGGGTATCGGTAATGTTGCCGGCGCGCGAGACCTCGAGCCGTGGTACCTGGGCCAGCGCTTGCTTGATGCCAAAGCGGTAGCCGGCGGGCGCCACCATTTTGAAGTCATGAAAGCTGGCGGCCCAGTAGGCTAGGGCGTCGGCCAGCTCATTGAGCCTTGGTTCGGTCTTGAGCGTTTCGAGGGCTCGGGCGGCGTGGGCGGTGCGGATGATGCCGTGGGTGGCCTCGCCAGAGAGGCCCGGCGCCAGCCGTTCAACCCAGCGGTCGAGCACTTCCCGCCACGGATTTTCGGCCAGCTCGTTGCGAAACAAGCCTACCCAATCGGGCCAGAGCTCCAACTTGCCCAGCGCCTCACGCCAATCGCCCTGCAGCGCGGGCCGTGCCGAGGGGCGTTCCGGCAGCCCGGGCCGATAGCCATCGAGCCAGGGGATGATTGCTTGCGGCTGCTCCAGCGTGGCGAGGGTTTCGACCACCATCGGCGCTTGGTTGCTGTTTCCGTTTTCGAAGTCGGGCGCGGCGCCGCTTAGGGCTTCGAGCGCTTCGTCTAGGATGCCGGAGGGGCTGGTTTCGGAAGACATTGAGGACAGTTTAGCGCTCGGCGGCGAGGAATCGCGCCGCCGGAAACGAAAAGCATCGCGAATCAAAAGACTTCGCGAACTAGCTACGAAGAAATGGGTGCGCTGGCGGAGTGTGGAAGAGGGTTTTGGAGGAGGGCGGGTCAGCGCCCTCCCCCGAAAATGCCGCTAGTCCTGCTCGCAGTTCTTCTTGTCTTTGACGCCGTCGCCGTTTCCCATGCCGCCGTGCATCGTGCACGCCGGTGGCTCGCCGCCCTCTGCGGCCGACACACCGTTTTGGCCGGGAGCACCACCGCCGATGTTGTGCATGCCGTTGCCACCGTTGGCGCCGGCGTCGTTGGGGTTGGCGGAATTGCCGCCGTAAGCCGGGTTGTTGCCCGGCAAGCCGTGCATGTCGGTGGCAGAAGTTTCGGGAGCGTCGTGGCCGCCGTTGTTGGGCGCCGCATCAACAGCAACCAGGCTGCCTAAAGCGAGACCGCCCGCGAGGATTCCTGTCAATAGAAGTTTTGGTCCGAGGTTACCCATGAACCAGCCTCCATATATCTCTATATCGCTCGAAGATTCTTTGATTCGGGTACCCATTTGTAGGGTCGGACGCCGGGCTCACGATCCGAACAGACAGCCAGAACTCAAACTATTGAAGTTTCCAATGCCGGTCTGATGTTTGAATAACGGTTGCCACAGTCACGGCAAATTGCTGAATGAGCGGGGCACTCCCGTAGCAGGTAAGGGTCGGCAGGAGGCTTGACGGCGCTATCGGTCATACCTAGGGAGTCTAGGTATGACCGAACTTTTGAGACGCCAGGCCGATATCCTGATTCTCTCGGTGCTAACAGGGGGTCCTCAGCATGGCTACGCGATCATTGAGTTGATCCACAGGCAGTCTGAGGGCGTGCTTGATTTGCCGGAGGGGACCGTGTGTCCGCTGCTGCACAGCCTGGAGCAGGATGGCTTTATCCGAAGCGCCTGGAGCGAGGCAACCGGACGGCAGCGCCGGGTCTACGAGCTGACCTTTGACGGTCTGGCGGCGCAGGATGAGCGGCGCCAGGAGTGGCTGCGCTTCGCGCGCTCGGTCAACGCCGTGATTGGAGCGACGGGATGAAACCTGCCCGGACGATAGAGGAGTATCTGGACCAGCTGGCGGACGAGCTTGAGGTCGAGCCGCGCCGGCTGCAGCGGATCCTGCGCGAAGCTGAGGACCATCTGCGGTCATCAACCCAGCGTTTGGTTGAGCAGGGGCTGCCGCGGGCCGACGCCGAACTGGTTGCCATCGAGCGATTTGGCTCAACTAGGGAAGTGGCTCGCGGCTTCAAACGGGTGTCAGGCCGCCAATTTACCCGCTTTGCGCCGGCGCTGTGCTTCTCCATCACCGAGCTCGTCATCATCGGTTTTCTGACGATTGGGCTGAGCGGCGTGCTCTCGTTCGGACTCTCCCGCGCCTTCGGCCAGGATTTCGTCGCCGGCGATCTGGCGGGTGTCAGCTACTCCACGGCTCGCTGTGCCGATTTCTTCTCCTTTCATCCGGAGGCTGGCAGCTGCGGTGAGGCCGCGACGGCACATCATCTCGATGAGGTGGTCGACATGCGCCTGGGCGCCGGTCTGATCGGCCTGCTGGGACTGGTGCCGCTATTTGCCTCGCGCCGTTTGCTGCCGCGGCCGGGTTCCTGTTCATGGGAATCGGCGGCTGGCTAACCGGCGCGGCGGGGCCGGGCGCCAATCTGAGCGCCGGAAGAGCCTCAGCGCTGGTGCTGCTCTGCTTCGCGCCCGCGTTTCTGCTTCACCTGGTCCGCACCACGCGAACCAGCCTGGTGGCCTAGTTCGCAAGTCGATTCGATAACCACAGGCGGCAGCCCGGGACCTTTTCGCTGCCTTGAGAAATTAGGCTGCGCTGCAGCCTTTGGTGCCGCCGTTTTAGGTTTGGCTAGCCTTGGAGAACGTTGTGCACCGGCATGACGTCCGGCTCGCCCGGGTCGATTCCCAGCCCGGTCAAGATTGGCATCATTATCGGGCCAAAGGCTTCGAAGTCGGCCTGAGATTCCCAGATGTCGAAGACCATGAGGCCGTCGGGCGGACCAAAGGCGCAGTGGTAGGTGCGCCCTTTTGGCGCACCGGCTCCGGCCGCGTCTAGCTGCTTGATTGCCTCTTCTTAGCTCTCAGCCGTAAGTCCGTTTACACGAAAGAAGAGCGCCATTGCCATCGTTTTTCCTCCTCTGAATCGCGGGATGTGTGAACCAAAGGATCTTATACCGTCGCCGGGAGAATGTCCGCACGAAGGCACCAGGTTTTGCTGCTGGAACTGGGTTCGGCGTTTTGCGCCACACCAGATAGCCGAAAGAGGGCTCCAGGGTTAGCCTGTAAGTGAAAGCCATATCGCCAACGATTGGGCATTCAGACCCGATTTGGAGGAACCAATGACCTTTGAGATCGACCGTGGCCTTCTGGACGTTGCCTTGGAACTCGGACCCTTGATCAAGGAGCATAGCGCCGCCGGTGAGCGCAACCGGAGGGTGCCAGCCGCGGTTATCCAGGCGATGAAGGATGTGGGTCTGGTCCGGATGATGACACCCAAGTCCCTGGGCGGGCTCGAATTGGACCTGGTCACCAGCGCCCGTGTCTTTGAAGAGGTCGCCCGCTTTGACAGTGCGGCGAGTTGGATCTTGCAGGCCGCCAATTCCGGCGATTTCTACTGTGCCCGACTGCCTGATATAGGGGCAGAAGAGATTTATGCCAACGGGGCGGACACCATGATGGCCCTGTGCGTCCATCCGCCAATGACGGCGGCGGCGACCGAGGGTGGCTACCGGGTCTCAGGGCAAAGTCAGCTCGGTAGCGGCATCAGCGATGCCGATTGGGTCATGGTGTTAATCCAGCCCGCTGGCGGTGAGGGACCGAGGGGCGCGTTCCTGCCAAAACGTGATGTGACGGTTGTCGATACCTGGGACAGCATGGGCATGCGCGGAACAGATAGCAATTCGTCCCGGGTTGAAGACGTCTTTGTTCCGGCCGCTAGAACCTGGCAGATGCAGCCGGCGTTTGAGCCAGGCAGTCACTTCCAACGACCTCTATATCGCTATCCCAGCCTGGGCGAGGCGATCGTCGTTCTGGCTCCGGTTGCGCTGGGTGTGGCGAGGCTAGCCATCGATGAATTCAAGCAGCTGGCTTTGGCAAGACGCCATTCATGTCATCAACCTCGTTGAGCCAACGGCCAATGGCACAAGTGGCGCTTGGCAAAGCCGAGGCAGTGCTGGGTGCGGCGCGCACATTCTTCTACTCAACTGCCACGGAGGCTTGGGAGCGGACTCTGGCGGGGCAGGCCTCCACCAAGGAAGAGAAGGGCAGACTGATGCTCGCCGCGGTTCATCTCATGCAAAGCTGCGTTGAGGCGGTTGATCAGGTCAATGGTGTGGCCGGCACGAGTGGCACCTACACCAGAAGCCCGCTCGAGCGGGCGTTTCGAGACGTTCACACCGCCAGACACCATGGATGGGTGTCCGAGAGTCGCTACGGAACCTATGGGCAGATAGCTTTGGGACTTGAGCCAGATTTTCCGATTGCCCTTTTTGGTCCGATCTCCGAGGAAGAATGAAGATCTGCGTCTTTGACCTCGAGGGGGCTTTTGAAGTACCGGCAATGATGGCGGCTGGCCGCCTACTTTCCGGGAGCGTCGGCAGCGTTATCTTTGCTCACGTGCATATGTTGGAAGGCTGTGAATGAAGATCTGCATCTTTGACCTCGAGGGGACGTTGGTGAAACCGCAGAGTAAGAGCGATCTGGCCGATGCCGGCGCTTTCGAGAGAGCTCACGCCGCCGCAGTGCTGCAGGTCCTGGAGACACTATTTGCTAGAGACGATCATGGCTTGGGTTTGGCCACTCGCGGCCCGAGGGAGGCAGCTGAGTCGCGCCTCGAGCACGAGGGCATCGGGCATTTCTTCAGCACCAGCGCATTCGGCGAAGACGGCGAGAACAAGACCCAGATCCTGGCCGCTACCCTGGCGCGCTGCCAGGCCGCGTGGCAAGGGGAGAACCACTTCGTGTTTATCGGCGATGCGGCCGCGGCGAAGAGCCTGGAGCTTGGCTTCATTGGCGTTGGTCCGCTGTCGGAGCGCGGCGAGCTGCAGGTTAGCTCGGAAGGTTTTCTGGCGGTGCTCGATGCGCAGTGGGAGGTACTTTGAAATACCGGCAATGCGCGTGCCTACGGCACCTACTTCGCTACGCTCGGCCATGCGTCGCCGCGATTCAGAACCAGGCTCTCGTTCGGCCTTCCCTGCAGCGTCGTCTTCGCTCACGCCGCGATTTTTGAAAAATGCCGGCTATGCGCGCGCCTGGCACCTGCTTCCCGGGCGCCGCGGATTGGCGAAACGGAGCCATAGAGGCTAGCCCTTGCGCGTGTTGTCCCAGGACACAAAGCGGCGAGGTCTGATGCGGGTGTAGGCGAGTTCGGCGGAGACATCGGTGGAAAGCTGGTTGGCCGGAGTCCCTTGCTGTTTCTCATCCTCTCTCACCAGGGCGAGTACCTCCTGCCGATCGGTGATAACGTCAGCTTCTCCCTGGATCATTAGACCCTTGAGGTCCTCTACAGCGACCCCGGATTCGACCAGAGCGCTGACCTTGGGGTTGTTCTGAATATTCTTGATCCTGCTCTTGGCTCCGTGCCCGCCGGTGTAGATGTCGTCACCAAGCCGAAAGTAGTCAGCCGGAATGGAGTGCGGGAAACCATGTCTATCATTAGTTGTCAGGATCAGCCAGCCGGGCTTGCTATCGAGATACTCATATGCTTCAGCCCTGGTCATTTTTGCCATTGATGCCTCCAGTTGGTTTGGCTTTGAGCTCACGCAGCATGATTGCGTCAGCGCTCGATTTATTCAATCCGAAGTCGAACTCCCTACCGCGTTCCCGGTGGGAGCCAAGACGACGCGCCGGCGCTGAACGAGAGCGGGCGCAAGGCGTCCGCGGCGCCCGGATAGGCCGATGGCCGAGCGAAGCGAAGTGAGTGCCGTAGGCACGCGCATAGCCGGTTCTTCAAACTGATGCTACCAAATGGCCGGCCCCGGTTTCTCGGACTCAGCTGCGTCACTCCTCGTATAGCTAACGGCCGGGAAGTGGTGATGCTAAGCTGGAAAACGAGACGAAATGACTAATTCCCCAGGTGACCCAGTCATGCTGCGTAATTGCGGCTTCTTTAAGGGCAATGCTTGGTGCACGCCCCATGTTTTGGTCCAGGAGACCGCCGAGCTGGTGGTGCTGTTTCGGCCGGAGGGCGTGCTGACCCAGGACTGGAATATGGAGCACCGGGAGTTCACTGCACTGCCGCCGACGCGGATGGATATGCTACGGCTGATGTTCCCTGGTCGGATGTACGCCATCGAGCTGTTTCTTGATGCGGGGAAGGGCACACCGCCTTACTCGACCTTCGAGGGAGAGGGCCGGTTTCGCGGCTGGAAGGTCAACATGGAGGCGGTGTTTCGGCGCACGCCGATCGGTTTCGACACAACCGACCATTTCGTCGATATCGTCATCAAGCTCGACCTGGACTGGTACTGGAAGGACGAAGAGGAAATGCGGGAGTGGCGCAAGAAGGGAGCCTACCAACCGGGCGAAATCGAGGGTTTCCTCGCGGCCGGCCGCGAGGCGGAGGAGATGATAAAACGTCGCCTTCTGCCCTTCGACGGATCGTGGAACGATTGGCAACCGGCGCCGGACCAGCCGCTACCGGTAGTGACGGAGGGCTGGGAGCGGATGTCGGGAGTAGACATAACAATGAGCCTAAACCGGCACTGGGACTTCTGGAAGGGTGGGTAGCCGGGCTGATAAGAGCACCGCGGCGCTGCCGGCTTTTGCCCACAACTCGGCTGAGCCGATAGCATTACCAACAATGACTGAAGATAATGCTCTGCTTGCCGGGGAGATTGACCCGGCTGTCTTGCTAGAGGAGTGGGGAATTGTGCCTCGGTCGCTTCGGCTGGCAGACCGGGGGTCCAACAACCGGACATATCAGGTCGACAGCGCGGCAGGCCAGTACTACCTGCGCCATTACCGCAGCGATGTGTTCCCTGACCGGGTGCGCTACGAGCACGAGCTCCTGGGGTGGCTTGCTGGTCAGGATCTGCCCTTTCAGGTACCGGCACCGGTGCGATTGCCATCAGAAGAGACATATCTCCTGACCAAAAGCGGCACCTCGGAAATGCCAATATTCGCCGCCCTGTTTGCGGCGATCCCGGGTGTGCATCGGGAGCGCAAGAACCTGAGCCAGGCTGAGAACGCCGGCCGTGCAGTGGGGCTCCTGAACACCTGTCTAGGCCAAGCTTCGGATCTGCCGCGGGCCAGCGAGTTCGCCACTTACGGTGAGCTTGGCCTGTACGGGCCGGGGCCGCGGGTTTGGCTAAAGTCCATCGCGGAGCTGCCGGCCGACCCGGCCACTCGGACGAGCATCGAAACGATCCTGGCGCACGCGCTGGACCTGGAGCCAGAGCTTTACGAGAAGCTGCCAACCCAGGTCATTCACGCCGACTTTAGCGCTTCGAATACGCTATTTCTAGCCGATCAGGTTAGCGGCGTTATCGATTTTGAGTACGCGCAGCCTGATCTGCGAGTGTTTGACTTCGTCAGCGGCCTGGAGACGTTCTGTTTTCGCCGCGGCGGCGCCAGCATCCATTGGAATTCGGCAGAGGCCTTCTGTAAGGGCTTTAGCCAAGCAGCCCGTCTGACGGTGGCGGAGGTGGATGCTTTGCCACAGCTATTACGCCTGCGTTCTGCCGTGGTGCTTGCTTACTGGATTGAGCGCTGGCTCCAGGGGTCCAGTGGCGATAACGAGGTGAGCCGTTCGCTCGTGGCATGCGCCGCGAGCGACCAATGGTTGCTGGCGAACGGCGATGAGCTGGCCAATCTGGTGGGAGGACTGACCGCCTAAAGAGCCGGGCATGTTTGGAAAGCCGAGGGGCCCACGCACGCGGATCATTTTCGCCCTGGCCGGCAGCATCGCGATTCTGGTGCTGTTCGCCCTCAGCGATTTGCCATTTGTCTTGGTGGTTCCTCTGGTTGCTGTCCAGTGGCTGCCGGTCGTTAGCGGTTCGCCGGACAAGGGTGCGGCCGCGCGGCCCAACCAGAGGGCCGGTGAGGCCTGGTTGACGTTGATCGCCGCCGCCGGTGTGACAGTTCTGCTGGCCGCCGGCCTGGTGGTCTGGGTTCTGGGCTAAGTCAGCCGGTTCGCATAGCCTTCGACACACCAAACCCGTGCCAGGACCAGGCGGCCGAGATCCTGATAACAATCTTCGCCGACTGCATCGATGGTGACACCGACTGCGACCAAGATCCCGAGCCGGACCCTCCGGTTGAAGACCCTGAGCCGACCGCCACTTCGATCGCTCCGACCCCGACTCCAACCGCAACGCCGGTGGCCGAGGTTAGCGGCGCGGTCGATGTGCCGCCGTCTGACGACATGATCTCCGAGACCTTGCCAAGCCGGTTCCCACTGACCGGCCACGGCACGTTGGCCGCTGATGTTGCCGGTGCGGTAGAGCTGATTCTGCTCGGCTGCGGTTTGCTGGCGGCCGGGCTGTTGCTGATCGCGATCGGTTTTTACACCCAGGCAAGGCGGCAGGAGCAATGATCCGGCGTTGGCGGCGCGGGAGTCCAATCCAGCCGAGCGCGTTCCAAAGGGCACCGAGCGATGAGTAGTGTCTGGCGTTCTGTCATGCTAGCTGTCGCACCGGCGGCGCTCTTCGCGCTGTCCGTCGTGGCCGGTCTGTTTGTCAGTCGCGCCGGCGTTGATTGGCAAGCCGTGGCTAGGTTCCCAGACCGGCTGGCAGTGGCCATGGCTGATGCCTGGCCTGCTTCCGACCTGGCGCTGGTCGCGGTTGTATACTGCGCCCTCTTTGCCGTCGCCGGACTCGAGGTCAGGTCGACGCTTTCCCGTCGCAAAAGCGACGCGGCCAGAGCCGCCACCAGCAGTATAGCGAGGGCCACCTGCGTGAGAACCCTGGCGGAAACCGAGGTGGGAACTGTTGTTCCGCGGCTCGGGATCGGTGGGGCGCTGGCGGCCGGCGGCGGGCCCTGAACTTTGGCGTCATGGCGTTTGCGCTGCTGGCGCTGGTCAGCGTCGCCGGTCTGGTTGCCATGCCGAAAATCATGGGCGGGCAAGGCGTAATCGTGCTTTCCGGCAGCATGGAGCCGGCGCTGCCCACCGGAGGCCTGGCCTTCGTTGAGCCACTATCGGCGAACGAAATTGAAGTCAACGACATTCTCACTCACCGGCGCAACCCCAACAGCAGCACGCTGGTAACCCACCGCGTGGTAGAGAGAATTGATGGTCCTAACGGCCTCGTCTTCCGCACCAAGGGCGACGCCAACGAGGTGGCGGATCGGGATCTGATCCCAGCGTCAACGGTTGTGGGGCGGGTGGTCTTCGACGTCCCCTATGTCGGCCATTTGGTCGATAGCCTCAAAGACCGCTCCACGTTTTATTTACTTGTGGGCATTCCGGATGTGCTTCTGATCGTCCACGAGCTGTGGAACATCGGCGCTGATCTGCGTGGGTCTTCCCGTGGCGCCCGAGTGGCCGAGGACGAGGGTTTGGCTTCGTGAACCGGCGCCTATTCCTTTTCGCCGCCACCGGGCTGGCCCTGGTTCTGACTCTGGGCTCCAGAATCGAACTCAATAGCACCTACGCGCCGTTTAGTGATGCAGACCAAATTTCCGGCTCGGTTACCGCCGGTTTCTGGACCGGCAGCATTTCAATCACGAAAGACACCGATACCAATGACGACACCAACTTCGACTTCACCTCCGCCGGCGGCACGATCTCGCCCGCCAATTTCGACCTGGAAGACGATGGCGACGAGGGCGACGGTCAAGTCAAGGTCCAAACCTTTAATAGCCTCGATGCCGGCACCTACACGTTTGTGGAGGTGGGCGAGACCGGCTATACAATCACGGGGATTAGCTGTGAGGTTGTCGGCGGCAACGGCTCAACCTTCGCCATCAAAGGCGTTAGCGACGACGCCGTGTTTGACGCCGGCGAAAGCACGGTTCAGGTAACACTGGTTGGTGGGGACACTGTCAACTGTATCTTCACCAACGAACCGGACCCCGACCCGGGGTCGATCACGATCATCAAGGACGTTGCCGGTGGCACAAACACCCAGGACTTCTGCTTCACGGCCAGCGGTACCGGTCTTGCGAATTTCGACCTCGATGACGATGGGGACAACGCCAATACTTTGTCCAATACTAAGACCTTCTCCAGTCTCGCGGCCGGCGGCTCCCGGACGATAGCCGAAGCATCGGTCAGCGAGTTCGTGATTACCGGTATTTCCTGCAGCGGCGCCACCAGCTCAACCATTACGATTAACGGCGCCGTGGACGACGGTGACTTCGACCCCGGCGATAGCAGCCTGACGATTGTCCTGCCCGCCGGCGAAGACGTGATCTGCACGCTCGAAAACACCGAGACTCCTGGAGACCCCAACGTCGCGGCCTGTCTGGCGTTGATGGGTCTAACTATCGACTAGGTGACGATCATTTTCGGAACCGACTCGGGTGAAACGATCACCGTCGGCAGCGTAGCAGGACCGCTGATCATCCTCGGCTTTGGTGGCGACGATAAGATCAACGGTAACAACACCAGCGAGTGCCTGGTCGGTGGCGACGGCGAGGATGAAATCAACGGTAACAACGGCAACGACTTCATCTTTGGCGGCCCGGGCAACGACGAGAAGAACGGGGCAGCGTTTGCGCTGGACGGCGGAGCCGGCGACGACTTTATCGATGGGGGCTCGGGCGACGATGAGCTGGATGGGGGCTCGGGCGATGACGAGCTGCACGGCGGTACCGGCGACGATTCGCTATTCGGGGCGCAGGATGAGGATGACTTGTTCGGCGATGCCGACACCGACGATTGTGACGGCGGAACGCAGACCGATACGGCGGACGCCAGCTGCGAAACCGTCAGCAACGTTCCTTAGCACCTCAGGCTTTGAACCCGTTTTCGGGCTCTGCCATTAACAGATATCGGACGGATGCGAGTCACCTCGTAGGCAAAGCAGACGCTGGTCGTGCGCCGAGGCTTCCGTTCTGAGCGGCGCGGCGTTTGAAAAGGGCAATCTGAGCTTTTTCGCCGGGTGTCGACGGTTCACGCCGGCGATTAACCGGGCCGCGACGGTGCTATCGACTGGGTAAGACTACCCAGCCGCGGCCGGACCGAGTTACTTCCTGATGCAGAACTTGGGTATTCCTCCGGACGTTGAGAAACCGCGCCCAACCTAATCTCCTGTTAGTGAGAGGACTTTGAAAGTACATCGGGTTCGGCAAGCTACCCCGACTTTGAAACGTGACGGGAGATGACGATGACATGGACAACACCGGACAAGGGTGAAATTTGTGACCTGGCGGCTCGGAACCTTTTGGGCAAGTCGTACGAGGGCCTGACGTTGGAGCAGACGCGGACAATCGACGGGATGAGCCGCGGACAGCTGCGGGTCGAAGCGCGCGACATGACCGCCCGGCGCCGCTTCGGCCGGCCGTTCGCGGAATTGACGCCGGAGCAAGCGAGAGTGGTTCAGAAGACAAAGTCTCGGGACGCCCCCGCCGTAAGGACGGCGGGGGCGCACGGGGCGTTGGATACGGCGGCGGATGACTCGCAGCCCGCCGGCCCGCTTGGCTTGCTGGGAGCATTTGCTTACCTGGCTCTCTCTGTCCCGATTCTTTTCCCGGTCGTGGTTGTGGCGGGGATCCCGGCCTTTGGTTTTTTTGGGCGCTGTGAGGTGCGAAGGCCCGGAAGGTTGGCTGAGCCGGGCGCTAAACAAAGAGGAGTACTAGTCATGAACGAAACTCAGGTGATCTCAGCGGTTGGTTACGTTGCCGGAGTATCGGCGGCCGCCGCCCTAGTGGGATATTTAATCGGTGGCATTTCTATTGCGCTGGTCCTGGTCCTGATCGCGGTGCCGGTGGGGATGTTCCGGGCGCTGGGGCGGGACAAAGGTAGGTAGCGTGATGCGGCAAATCGCGTTGTTTGGCGCGTGGGCTGAGCCTAGCTTGCACCTATCTTTCGAAGACGGCGGCTTGGCTCGGCCGCGGGGACGAGGATGGTTTGGAGTTGAACCAGCAAGATTCTGAAAAAATGCCAGCGAGGTTTGACTCTGGAGAGGGCGCGAGTTCCGACGCTTCGCAGGAGAACAAGTTGGCGGGGCGAAGCGCGGGTATGGCAGCCTACCGGCTTCGCGGCGGGAAGACCGCGAGAGTGCTCGAGAATCCGGATACGCCGGATAGGCCGCCCAAGCCGCGATACGCTAACATCCGCGGTGGCGACATAGCCCGCGATGTGATCGGCACAATCCTGTTTCTCCTCTTCGGCTGGCTGCTGGTGGAGTTCGGCCAGGCCTATGGCTCGAAGGCCTTCGTTTTTGCCGGCTGGGCCTACATCGCGGTCGGCGCGGCATCGCCCCTGCTAACGTTCTTCTGGAGCCGCTACCCAGAGCTCACCTCGGTACCGCACGCCATCGCCCGAACGCCGGGATCGGCCGTGAGCGTGATCAAATGGGCATTTCTCGGATGGCTTCTTTGGACTCTATGGACTTGATTAGGCACTGGGCGGCCCATTACGGCCGCTGGTTCTGCCAAGGGCTTCTCACCGTGGACGAAACGCGGCTTGGTGATGCCAGGAGGCCAATCGGCGACCGCGCCGTTTGTTGACAGACCTGCTGTCGCATGGCTAGCGTGTCGAATGGGTCCCGGTGAGCTTTCGCCGAGCCGCTTGGAAGATGTGTTGCTGCGAAGCACGGCACCGAGAGAAGAGCTGTCTTACGACGGCTGGCTGGTGCGGCGAGCCCGCGATGACGTCAAGCGTGCCTCTTCGGTAAACGCTGTGCACGGCTCGACACTACCGCTGGCCGAGAAAATCGACCACTGTGAGCGGCTATTTGCCGACGAAGGTCTGTCGCCGGTGTTCCGTTTGACCGGCTTTTCCCGACCGGCGAATCTGGATGAGGCGTTGGCCGAGCAGGGCTATTTGGTCTTCGAGCCGTCGTTGGTACAGGCCAGTCCTTTGACCGGGTCGCATGGCACAGCGCCCGCCGGCTTGCGTTTTGAGTCGATGCCGGCAGGCCTTGGACTTGAAGCAGTCCCGTTCGAACAAGTGGGTTGAGCCGGCGGGAAAGCTGCGTGGTAGGCCGATGGAGCGCCGCCAGGCGGAGTTGCGCCGCCTCAGCGGAACCGGTCTGCGCAGCGAGGGCGTCCTGGCGTTCATCGGCGCCGATCTGGTTGCCTGCGGACTGCTGACAGTTTGCGATGGCCTGGCGGGCCTGTTTGATGTGTATACAGTTGAAGAACTGCGCGGCAGGGGCATTGCAACGGCTGTCAACGCGTTTCTTCTGGAAAGTGCGAAGGAGAAGGGTGTGAAGCATGGCTGGCTCAGCGTCCTGGAGGATAATCAGCCGGCATTGGCGGCTTACGCAAAGCTCGGTTTTGAGACGGTTTACGACTACTGGTACCGGATTAGGCCCGAAACAGCGGCAGTGACCCGACTTACTGCGGTAACGAGGGAGGGAGAACCGTGACGACGAAGCTGGTTGAATTGCTCTATCAATCCTGGACCGACCTGGACAAGTCGATCGATGGGCTGAGCGATGCCGAGGCAGCGGTGCGTCAGGATGGCTGTAACCGGATCGCCTGGTGTTTCGGACACGTAAGCCAGCAGGTCGAGTCCTGGTTCAACCGAAAGTTTCAGGGCCTGCCACCCCATCGTCTCCTTAGCCAGGACCTGTTTCACACCGGTGCCAGCGGCGAGGCGCCGGATCTATCGGCGATTCGAGAGGCCACGGCGGAGGTCCGTGATGCGGCTCGGCTGTTCCTCGATGCGCTGGACGCGGACGAATTGGAGCAACCCGTGCCCTATGACGGGCCGCTCCTCGATCTGCGGAAGACGGGTTTATCGCCAAGCTACGCGTTGTTGCGTTGCTCCGCCCATCACTTCATTCACGTCGGCGAGATCTCGACCGTTCGTTTCCTCTTGGGCAATCCGGTTGAGGAATCAGCGAGCTGTGGCGAGGTGCTAATGCCAAGGCAGTAAGTCAGACACCGGCCTTGGCGCATGGCTCTCAAGGGCTGACGGCCGAAGGTTCCGCATCTGTATCGAATCCTGGTAGAGTCGAGCCTAGACGGGGTCAAGGGAATGGTTTGGCGTGGGCGAATCCACGCTACGGGAGGGGACAAAATGGCGTTCATGCTGAAGATCCGGTGGGACATCAAGGACGGGGAGGTTGCCGGGTTCAAGCAGAACCAGGAGGCGCTCTGTGCGGTGATGCTGGAGCACCCGGGCGTTATCGCCTACCACGCCGAGTATCCGGCCGCCGGGGTCAGCGAATGGGCCGAGATTTACGCCAACGATTCCGCCTTCAAGGCTCACCTGGCCAACGAGAAGGGCCAAGCACCGCTCGGCGCGTTGATCGACGCTTCTGATAAGATCACCGCCCGCTGCTTTGGCGAGCCGAATGAGGAGTCCAGGGGCATCCTGGCCGGCTTTGGCTGCACCTACGAGGAGAAGGCGCCGAACGCGTTTGCGCTCAACCCCAAGGCTGACAAGGACTCGCTCGTCTAAGGCCCTAGCGGGCTTTAGGCTGGAGCCCGACAGGGAAGCGGAGAGAGCCGGTCGCATGGCGATCTACTGTCATCCAGGCACGTTGACTAGCCTTGTTCGGTCTCTTGTGCGACAAGAAAAACAGATAGAGCTGAGCCGGTAGCAATGCTATCGGCTCTCTCTTTTTGATGTCGATCCTGCTTAGCCGGCTGACGCCGGGCGGAGCCAGCATGGACGCGCGGCGGATCGTGCTGGCGCGCGGTCTGCGCGGCTTTGCCGATGGCATGCTCAGCGTGCTGCTGGCCAGCTATCTCTCCGATTTGGGCTTTTCGCCGGCGCAAATCGGCCTGCTGATCACCGCCACACTGCTGGGCTCGGCTGGGTTGACCCTGGCGGTTGGCCTGCTGGGCGGCCGGCTCAGCCCGCGCCTCATATTGCTGGGCGCCTGCGTTTTGATGCTGCTGACCGGCATCGGTTTCGCCAGTATCACCGCCTATTGGCCGCTGCTGCTGGTGGCGGTTTGCGGCACTCTAAACCCCTCGGCCGGCGATGTCAGTGTCTTTATCCCCACCGAGCAGGCCGTGCTGCCGAGGACGATCGTCGCGGCCGGACGTACGGCGTTGTTCGCGCGCTACAGCCTGTTCGGCACCTTTGCCGGCGCGCTCGGCGCCCTGGCCAGCGGCATCCCGGTTGTGGTGGGCCGCGACCAGGGCTGGGATCTACTGATCGCCCAGCGGCTGGCGTTTCTGGTCTACCCGCTGGTTGCGATTGCGGCGGCGCTGCTCTATCGCCGCCTGTCGCCGCAGCTCGACCCGGAGCCGCAAACCGGCCGGGCGACACTGGCGACTTCGAAGCGCTTTGTTCTGCGGTTGGCGGCGGTGTTCAGCCTGGATTCGTTCGGCTCCGGCCTGGCGGTGCAGTCGCTGGTGGCGCTGTGGCTTTTCCAGCGTTACGGGCTCTCGGTGGAGACCGCCGGGGCGATCTTCTTCGGCTCCGGCCTGCTTTCGGCAGCCTCACAGCTAGCCTCGCCCTGGCTGGCCAACCGCATTGGCCTGATCCGGACCATGGTCTACACCCACATCCCGGCGAACCTGTTTATGATCCTGGCGGCGCTTATGCCCAACGTTGAACTGGCAACGACCTTCCTGCTGATGCGGATGGCGCTGTCGCAGATGGACATACCGGCGCGACAATCCTACGTGATGGCGATGGTGCCGCCGGAGGAGCGGGCGGCGGCGGCGAGCGTGACCAACATCCCGCGCAGCCTGGTCGCGGCGCTATCGCCGGCGCTGGGCGGCCTGCTTCTGACCCAGACATCGTTCGGCTGGCCGCTGATCCTGGCCGGCGCGATCAAGATTGGCTATGACCTGCTGCTGCTGATGATGTTCCGCGACCTGCGGCCGGAAGAGGAAACGGCTCCCGCCTAGTCACGGCTCCCGCCGCAATAGTTTTTTTGATCCCTGAGTTTTTCGATCGCCGATGATTTTGGAACGTCCCCGGCTTAGCCGGCTTCTACAAATGATTGAGAATGCCAAGCACCTGTTCGCGGTGGTTGTCGTCGTGCGGTGGCAGCCGCAGAAACACGTCTTGGACTGTTTAGGGAATGCCGCGTGGGTGCTGCCCTGGCCGGGCCAGCTCCTCTTGCGTTAGGAGCGAAAGTTTGTCGAGAACTTCGGCATGGGACCGCTCCATGAGGGAAATGAGTTGGTTGACTGAAGCAGTGGGGATGTCAGGATGCTGGCGTTTTCAGGCGTCGTCGTCGAAGTACTGAAAGAGGTAAGCTTCGTGGTCCTTCATCGCCATGGCCTGACCCAGGTAAAAATAGTCGACGTCGATCATGTGGGCCAACACCTCGAGAATAGACCACTCCCGAGGCTCAGGGCGGGTTGCCACAGCCCCAAGTGAGAGGTCGCGAACTATCTCAAGCAGTTGAAAGCGGGAGGAGACCAGCCGCGATCGCACTTCAGGCGCTGCTAGGGTCATGGAACGCTCCTATCATAATGAACCTCGTGCCCGTCAGCGCCCACCAGCCTGTAGCTGGACCAGCAGATCGGGCAGTTCCGACAGCGCTGCGATGACTGGGACGTCCTGGTTGGCTGCGCCTGGATCGCGACTGCGGACCAGGACGGGTGTGGCGCCGGCAGCCTTGATTTTGGTCAGAAACGCCGGAGTGTCATCGAGGACGATCGCGTTTCGTGGCTCGACGCCGGCGTGCTCGAACATGCGCGGGTAGAAGTTGGCGCCCTGCTTGGTGGCGTCGATCAGGTCGGGGCCGTAGAGGCGGGTGAACAGGTTTGCGACTCCCATCGCATCGAGAGTGCCCTCGAGCCAAAACGAGGGGGCCATCGAGGCGGTGAACAGCTCGAAATCGGAGCTCAGGCTCCTTAGCGTGTCGGCCGCGCCGGGGTAGGCCGACCTAACGCGGCGGGAGACGTTGTCCTGCGCTTCGTGCGCAAGGGCGGCGCATTGATCGTCGGTCAGGGTGGACTCGATCGTGGCATGGGTCATCATCCCGCGCAGCCAGCGTAGCTCGTACTCGCGATTGACGCCCTCGCAGGACCAGCCCGCGCCGCTATCAAGCTCCAATTGTGCTTCCAGCCAGGCAAACACCTCGGCAAACACGGTGCGATTTGCCTCAGCCCAGGCTTCATGGCTGCCACCGAGCCGGGGCGCGAAAAACTCGCCGACCAGCGGCTGCCATTGGGGCACCCGCAAGGAGTTGTCGTTCATCACGCCACCGTCGTCGAGGAAGATATGTCTAAAAGTCGGCATGGGTAAAGTGTATCTCAGGCGATGGGTCCTGCGAAGGACGTGTAATCTTAAGGGACAACTCGCCGGACGGTGCCGGGTTCTTGTCAAAGAGTGGAGTCCATGGTCACGATTAGAGAAATCCAGGACCAAGCCAAAGAAGTAAAGGCTGAGCAGGGTTGGAAGAAGACGTCTCCGGAACAAAGGGTGCTCGATTTGGTCAGTGAGATCGGGGAGCTCTCGCGGGAGGTGTTGAAGCTGACGAATCCCAATGAGAGAGGCGTGAACATCGAGGACTCTCGCGTGAACCTTGGCTCGGAGATTTACGATTGCGTCTGGAACCTTTGCGATTTGGCCAACATTCTCGACATCGACCTTGAAGCCGCTTTTACCGAGAAAGCAGCAAAGAACCGGACCAGGAAATGGTAGTTGCTCCTCACAGTTAGGATTTTGGCCATGCGACCTGACCCGATGGAAATGCTTGAGTGCGTCGCCTTGATGCTAATCAAAGACGGCTCCGTCTTGGCCGAGCGGCGCAGCCTGACGAAATTGCTGGCACCGGGTGCCGTGGCAATTCCGGGCGGTCATCTCGAGGCTGGAGAGTCGCCGGAAGACGGAGTTCGCCGCGAGCTGAGCGAGGAACTGGAGCTGGAAGCGGGCGATCTGCTCTATGTTTGCAGCTTGCTGGACTGTTCTGAGGAGCTCCGGCGCCTGCATTACTACGCGATTGAAGTTTGGGATGGCGAGATGGCCAACAACGAGGCGGCCGAGCTGCTTTGGATCCCACTGGCAAGCCCTGAGATTCTGGATTTCAGCGTGGATCGTCAAGCGGTCGCTGAATTTGGCCGGCTTTACTCTGCGCCCTGAAGGCGTGAGTCGATTGTCGTCGCCATCTTCGTTGGACAAGCGGGTTGGCTATGTTCTAGGAGCCAAGGACATTGGATTTGATGCGAAAAATTGGCAGCACACGCGCCGTTCTCTTCGACCTGGATAACACGCTCTGCAATACGAGCGCGAGCCGGCTTGAGCGCGCCCGGCTGGTCAGCGAAGTTCTGGTTGCGCATTCGCCATCGTTGATCGAGGAAGATCTCATGACCCGCATTCTGGAGCCGTTACCCCAGACGGGTGATCCGCGTGGCGCTAGGCCCCTGGTGCGCGAATTAGGGCTTTCGGAGAGCGAGACAGGGCGCCGTGCCATTGGCCTATGGTTTTTCGAGGGTTGTGAAGATCTTCTCGTCGCTTATCCAGGAGGAGAAGAGACGATTGCCAGTCTAAGCAGGGGATACCGTCTTGGCGTGGTGACCAACGGCGAAGACTCGGTCCAGCGACACAAGCTGGCGGCGCTCGGTTGGGATGGTTATTTTCAGTCTTTTGTTTCTAGCGGCTCCGCAGGTCACGAGAAGCCCGAGTCGGAGATATTTCAGATCGCGTTGAAGGATATCGGTGCGGAACCTCACGATTCGATCTTTGTTGGCGACAACCCGGCCTTTGATGTCCTCGGCGCGCAGTTGGCCGGGATTCGCGGTGTGTGGTTCAACCCCGAGGGCGATCCTGTCCCAGATGGCATTCTGCCGGATGCCACGATTCGCAGCTTTGCCGAGTTACCGGGCTTGATCGTGCGCAAGAATTCTCTGGGGTAGCTAAATTCAAGAGCTAGCGGCCCTGGAGTGGCCCTGGGTCCGCCCCTAGAGCCGCGGTTTGCCCTGTTTTCCGCTGGTGCCGGCGTGCGCAAGGGCCGAGGCTGTCTGGGAGCCGACTATTGCTGGGGCCTCCTGAACCAGGCCATCATCCTCGATTGCCGCGACCATAAAGATGGCGAAATCGATGCGGCGGGTCAGGTTGCTCCGGAGAATCGGGTCGCCGACGTGCTGGCTCCAGACCGGCAGGCCCTGGCTTTCGCCCTCTTCGAGGTCGCTGCCGCGCACGACGGTCCAGCGGGTTTTGCTAGCAAAGATGCGGCGGCAGGCTTCGACCTGGTCGTCGAGGTCGACGACGCGAAAGAGCCGGGCGATCCGGCCCATGGCGCCGACGAGAAGCTTGACCTGGAGCGAGTAGACGTCCTTGCCGTCACGCGTAATGTGCCAGCCACACGAGAAGATCAGGCGGCTCCCCGGAGGGGCCACATCGAGCACCGCGTGGGCGGTTCCGGTTGAGTAATCTTGAACTCCCCAGGGGGCCAAAACGGTGAGTACACCATCGCAGCCGGCAACCGCTCTGCCGATTACTTCGCGGTCGTTTGTGGCACCGGGGACGATTGCGATCCGGCCTTCGAAGGCATCAAGCTTTGACACGCTTTTCTCTCGGCAGACGGCAACCACCTCGTAGTCCCGATCCAGCGCGTGCTGCACCATATACTGTCCGAGCTTGCCAGAGGCGCCAACTATACAGACTTTCATCGCGTCTAATCCCTCATGTCGCTGTTGTTGCTCGACCGATAGCCTATCTCATGAGGGCCTGAGCCCAGCAGGGCTCGACCGGTTGCCCAGCCAGTCGAGCTTGTGGCCGAGCAACAAAGTCCCGACGATCACGCCGTAACCGGTGACGTGCATGGCCGTCAACGCCAGCTTCGCCGACCACTCCACCGGAGGCGAAGGAATTATTCCCGGCAGGATTAGAGACAGAGCGAGGAGCGGGGTCGCGACGAGGAGAAAAACTCGGAGCGGACGGCGGGCTATGGCCTGGATTGCGGCGTAGATAATCACCGCCCCGGTGCCAAACAGAGCGCTGAACAAAATCGGGTCGCCAATGCTCATTGGGGTCAGCTCTGGCGTTGGGTCGGAGCAGG
This sequence comes from Dehalococcoidia bacterium, assembly GCA_965219205.1. Lineage (GTDB taxonomy): Bacteria > Chloroflexota > Dehalococcoidia > DSTF01 > WHTK01 > WHTK01. The sequence goes on along the minus strand of CBDCMQ010000009.1, from coordinate 256,706 downwards.
ACGAGCACATGATCAGCGGCTCACCAAGGGGGCCGGTGACGATTAGATAGACAATTGTGTTGCCAAGTACGGCCAGCGTTACGGCGGCAGCGAATACGGTGACCATCATGCCGTTATTAGAATCCACCGGCTCGCCTTAACGACGCTTCTTAGCACCGGCCCCGACCGCGGCGCCTATGCCAGCGCCGATGGCGACCCAGAAAGCATCGCCGGTCGCGGCGAAGATAGCGGCGCCAAGGCCAACGCCGAACGCCACCGCTGCACCCATGTTCACGTCGTTAAGCCTCCGGTTCTTTCGAAAATGGCGGACTCTTAAGACGCCTCGTAGAACTCCGGCAGATAGCGTGCCTCGCCGTTAAAGCGGTGGGCAGCGCCTTCGACAAGTTCCGCCACCATAAAGGCGTCGCGTCCATCCTCGAAGATGATGCCAAAGGGCCGCGCCGGCTGGAAACCAAAGCGCGGGTAGTACTCGGGCCAGCCCAGGACGAAGACGCAATCGTAGCCGAGCCGGGCGCACTCGGCCAGGCCGGCTTCCATGAGCTGGCCGCCGGTGCCCTGGCGTTGCCTTTGGGGCACAACCGCAAGCGGCCCCAGGGCGATCGCCTCGTCCTCACCGATCTTGATCATCGTGAAGACGATGTGACCGACGAGTCCGCCCTCATCCTCGGCGACCAGAGAGAAGACGATGTGGCCGTTGCGGCGCAGCGCGTCGACGATCTGCGCTTCGGACTCCTCTTCAAAGGCGAGGCGTTCTACCTGATGCACTGCATCTTCGTCCTCGGGCTGTTCGGGGCGAGTTGTGGTCACTGTCGATTCTCCGCGGCGGACTTGCGCGTCTAGCCGGTTTGCGTGGACCACTTTAGCTGGAGAACGAAGAAATGCGCACCTTGCGGGTCGGCGAGGAGGGCGAAACGCCCCAGGTCCGGGATGTCCATAGCCGGGTTGGCTAACGAACCTCCGAGGACCACGGCCTTTTCGATGGTTGCGTCGCAGTCGTCGACGCCGAAGTAGACCGTCCAGCTGGGCGGCACCTGCAGCTCCATCATGCCGGCCGCGTTGTTGCCATCTTGTTGGAAAACCACGTAAGGCTGACCGGCAGAGGCGGTGGTATCGGTTCTGGTCCAGCCGAAGACGCCGCCGTAAAACGCCGATTGAGCGTTGGGATCTTGGGTGTATAGCTCGCACCAATTCAAGGAGCCCGGCTCACCGAAAATCTGGGCGCCGATCTCGTCGCGAGGCTGCCAGAGGGCGAAGGTCGCTCCCTCCGGGTCGCGGATTGCGGCCATGCGGCCGGCAGTGAAGACGTCTTGCGGCTCCTGAAGCGCCGTGCCGCCCAGGCGCTTGGCCTTGGCGACGGTCTCATCAACGTTGCTTACGGTGAAGTAGGCGGTCCAGTGGGGTGGGATGCCCTGATCCCTCATCTCCGCCGCCATGTCGTAGAGTGCGCAGGCCGCCTTCTCGTTCTTTTGCAGCATGCTGTAGACGTTGCCCTGGTCATCGATGGGATTGTCGATCGAACTCCAGCCCATCAGCTCCTTATAGAAGCTCAGCGCCGCCTTCGAGTCGCTGGTAGCCAAGTCGGCCCAGCTGAACATGCCGGCGGTGTGTTCGGTGACCTCTGGCATTGCCAAGCTCCTTTCAGCCACGTGGCCCAAGGCGAGGGTTCTGAAATGTGGGGGGAAGGTAGCAGGGATTCGGGCCGATCGCAACCGGCGGAGAGGAGTCTCCTATCGAGCCAGGGTTGGCTAGTTTGCCAATGACGTGGACCGACTAGCTCGGCGCGATGTGGCGATCGGCTGCTTCAAGGTCGATTAGTCGCCCTACGGGCGTTTTTGACGATTTTGACGCCAAGTGGAATTTAGCCTGGCGTCAGGTCTTCCGTGCTACGCTGAAAACCGTCTTCGGCTCCCGGACCTTATGAGTGCATTTGCTTAGTGGACAGCTTCGTACCACGCTGACGAATCGAATTCAGGTCGGATTTCAGGAGATTGACATGACGTCTGATGCTTCTGACAAGCAACCTGTGATATTCCTGCCAGGGATCATTTTGCCCGCGGCGCTGCGTTATGCTCCGTTGATTCGAGAACTTGGCGACGCGGTACAGCCTCTGACAAAGGAGCTTGAGGTCTACGCGCTGGACGTGCCGCCGGCTGAATATTCGATCGACGTCGAGGTCGAGGGCCTCTCCCGAGCGGCGGACGCGGCGGGCTTCGAGCGGTTTCATCTCTTCGGCCATTCCGGCGGCGGCGCTATCGCGCTGGCCTATATTGCCGAGCATCCTCAACGCGTACTAAGCCTGGCTGTAGACGAGCCTGCTTCAGACTTTAGCGAGGTAGACTGTGGTGTGATCGCGGCGGAGGACGCTCGCGTCGCCGCGCTACCGTCAGATCAGCAAATGCTGGGCTTCATGCAGACAAATTTGGCGGCAGGAGTTCAGCCACCACCGCCGCCACCGGGTCCCTCACCGCCCTGGATGAGCATGCGCCCGGCCGGAACGCAGGCGTTCGTCAACGCCTTGGGCCGGCACCGCATCGTCGCTGGTGCGTGGGCTGATTTTCAAGGGCCGGTGCTCTTCACTCACGGCAGCCTCAGTCATCCACGCTGGGCGTCGATGCGAGACCGATTGGCAGCCGCTTTTCCTGAGTTTAATTCAGAATTGTTCGAAGGGCTGCATCACTTTACCCCCTACCACCAGACCGAGCCGGCTCTAGCAGCGAGCGCCCTGGGGGCGCATTGGCGACTGTAATCTAGATTGTTGCCGCGTCCGACATGAACTGTTGCGGCTGCCGGCTAGGCCGGCCGGGTTGGACTCCAGCTCTTTGCGCACGCGGCAAACCGCGGCTGCCATGCGGGCGGTAAAATCTGACTCGCCAGTGTCGCCGGGCCGGGTTGGGTCCGGGATTGGCTGCAAGAAGACGTACTCGAATTGGACGGGCGCCGAGCGCAGCACTAGCGATCTTCGCCTTGTGGCAACAGGAGAAGGACCGTTATCAAGCCGACGACAGAAAGGCCGATGATGGCGATTGCCATGCCAAAGACAAAGGCACGCGAGAGCCGCAGGAACGGTGTTGATTCCCGCTCGCGGCCGATCAGTTCAGCATCGGCGCGGGTTTTGGCGTAAAGCGCGAACGGTTGTAATTCGCCCAGGTGATTCCAGACCGAGATCAGGAAGGCGCGGCGCGAAGATTTGCCGGCCGCGGCGTAGGCGTCATAGAGATACTGGATGCTGCCTAGTAGAAGCCGGTGCTCGCGGCGTGCGTGGGGCCGGTCGCTGGCCAAAGTGACGAAAACCTCGAGATAAGCGCGCACGATAACCAGCAGCAAATGCGTCACCGCGTCGTAGTCTCAGCCGATAGGGCGTCGTCGCGTTTCGCGTGCACCCAGGCAAGCAATTCATGACCCAAGGGCGTCAGTTCGAAATACTTACGCTGTGGTCCGCTGCCCGGGGGCCTGGCTACAGGGTCCTCCCACTGCGATGTCACGTACCCGTTGGCCTCCGCCCGAGCCAAAGCAGCATAGACTGACGAATGCCCAAGCACGTCTCTTAGTTGCAGCTTGAGTTCATAGGCGTGGGTTCGGCCGTGCTGGTCGAGCACCGCGAGGACTTCGGCTTGGGTTCGTGGCAAGGTCTGCATGTTCCAAAGTCAGTTTATTGCCTCCGAGTGGACTAGTCCACTCTTTGTGTATACTGGCCTTGGCGAAATCGACTTTAGGAGGGGGCTATGACTCAAACCATAACGTCGAACGTGGCCGCGGCACCGGAACCTGAGGCCGAGACCATGGCTCCGCGTCCCGCATCGCGCCGCCGCTCAGCAAGTGTGATGGCCACTCTCGACGAGGCCCTTGATGAGCTTCGGGCTGGCAAGTTCGTCATCGTCGTCGACGACGAAGATCGAGAGAACGAGGGCGATCTGGTCATGGCGGCTGAGTTTGTCACTGCTCAGCACATCAACTTAATGGCCAAGCACGGCCGCGGCCTGGTTTGCATGCCGATGACGGCGGAGCGTATCGATGAGGAACTCGGCATCCCAATGATGGTCGATTCCGAAGAGGACAACTCCGCGTTTGGTACGCCGTTCACAGTCAGCGTCGAAGCACTCTCGGGAGTTACCACGGGGATTTCCGCCGAGGATCGGGCTCGAACGGTGCAGGTGCTTATCGATCCAACCACCAGGATGCATGACCTGGTGATGCCAGGTCACCTTTTTCCCTTGCGCGCACGCAGCAACGGTGTTCTGGAGCGCGGCGGGCAAACCGAGGCGATGGTTGACCTTTGGAGGTTGGCGGGGCCCTACCCGGCGGGCGTGCTGTGCGAGATCATGCGCGGCGACGGCACGATGATGCGGTTACCAGACCTCAAACGCTTCGCCCGGCGCCACCGGCTCAAGATCGTGGCCGTAGCTGAGCTAGTTGCCTATCGGCAGGGCGCTGGTTAGCCAGATACTCGGGCCGAGTGACGCAGGCGGGAGCAAGCGAATGATCGATGACGCAATCCCGCGGCCAACTGCGCGAGTGCTGGTTTTGGATCAGGATGACAACCTATTCTTGATTTTGACTGATGGTGAGATTTCAGGCATCGGGCTGAAAGCCGTCTGGTTGCCTCCGGGTGGGGGAGTCGAGGCGGGCGAGTCCTACGAGGAAGCGGCGCGGCGTGAACTGCGCGAGGAAATTGCTCTTGCTGATGCGCCGCTGGGAGCGTGCGTTTGGTTGCGCACATTTCCCTTTGAGAGAGATGGCACTCGCTACGCCAAACAGGAGCGCTACTTCGTCTCCAAGGTGGAGCACTTTGAAATCGACGATGCATTGCATGTCGACCGCGAGAATGTGCTCGGCTATAGGTGGTGGAGTGTGGCCGAAATCGACGAGTCATCGGATCTGTTTGTGCCGCGGTCGCTCGGACAATTGTTGGGGTCAATTCTGAAAGGCGAACTGCCAAACGAGCCGGTCACGGTTGGAATTTGAGCCGGGAAAGACTGCGGAAACAGTGAGCGGAGCACCCTGGCACAACGGGCATTCACCTTAGCGGTTTCGGCGGGCCGCCTAGTCAGCTAGTGCTGCCCTAACCCGCGGCAAAACCTCGGCTGCCATGCGGGCGGTGTAGCCGGGCTCGATGCCGCCGACGGGCCAGGTGGGGTCCGGGATCGGCTGGAGGACGACATACTCGAACTGGGCCGGCGGTCTGCGCTTCGCCCCGGAGCGTAGCAGGCTGATCAGCTGCTCGCTGATTTGGTCAGGTGCCCCCCAGAGGCTGAATTTGTCGGCTGCTTCCCTGGGCAAGAAGTCGACCGCCCGGCCGCTCGCGGCGAGGAATGGGTGGTGATGGAAGTCGGGCCAGATGCTGTGCTCACGCTTGAGTTGCGCTGGCGGCAGGCCCTGCCATTCGATGCCCGCGGTTTCGAATAAAGCCGGCGGCCATCGACTTTGCCATTGGCAGGGCGAGGGCGGGGTCGTCGACCAGGACCGTGTGAAAAACGAGGCCTAGCTTTACCGATTCTGGTTTGCGGCCGGCCTGGACCGCGCCCTCCCGGACTAGCCCCATGGCTTTTTCAATGTTGGCGGGCGCGGTGCCGACCCGAATGAAGAGGCCATCGGCGACGGTTCCGGCCATGCACAGGGTTTTGGGTCCGCCGGCGGCGATCCAGCCCGGGACCGGCCGGTGATGCGGCAAGCGTTCCCGCTGCTCGGCGCCGACGTCGAGTGACTCGCCGGCCAACAGCCAGCCGATCGAGCGGGCGGCGTCGGCCAATTCAGCGACGCGGGCCGGGCGTAACCCTGCCAAACGCACGGCCGTGTCGCCGGCGCCCAGCGTCAGGATGGTGCGGCCGGGCGCCAGTTCGTCGATTGTTGAGATCGAAGAGGCGGTCACGGTCGGGTGGCGGTTGACCGGGTTGGCGATGAACGGGCCCAGGTTTACGCGCGCGGTGGCGCCGGCCGCGGCGGCCAGCAGGACGTAAGTGTCGCGGCGTCGCAGCTGGGAATCGGGTTGAAATACGGCGTCCCAACCGAGCGATTCGGCGCGTTTGGCATCCGCGGCGAAGGCGGCCACGGAACGAGCGTCGAAGCGGTTGAGGCCAAATTTGGGAACCGGCATCGCCGGAGTATAGTCAGCAAGCCGGCCGGCCACAAGCGAGGAAGTGATCGGAGTTCGACATTGAAACAGGAAGGCAAGATAGCAGTTGTCACCGGAACCAGCCCCAACATTGGCGCTGGCATCGCCGGCGCCTTGGCTGACGAGGGCGCCAGTCTGGTCTGTGTCGATATCGAGCCGGATAGCGCCAACCAGTGCGCCGAGTGGCTTAGGAGCAAGGGCGGCCGGGCAATCGGCGTGGTCTGCGATACGACCAACGAGAGCCAGGTCGAAGCGGTGGTGGAGCGGGCCAAGGCGGAGTTTGGCGGCATCGATATTCTGGTCAACAACGCCGGCCTTTTGGGTGGAGCGAGCGTACTCGAGATGCCGTTGGAGCGCTGGCGGCGCCAGATCGACGTCAATCTCACCGGGGCCTTCCTCTGCACCAGGTACGCAGGCCGGATGATGGTCGAACAGAAGCGGCATGGCAACGTGATTAACACGATTTCGACCGCCGGCCACCAAGGTCAGGCCGGCAATATCGCTTATTCGACCAGCAAGGGCGGTCTGCTAAATTTCACCCGGGCCGCCGCCATGGACCTGGCCCAGTATGGGATTCGGGTCAACAGCCTGACACCGACGGCCACCGACCGAAACGAAAGCCAGGCTCGGGCGGCCGAGTGGGGCCGGGAGCCCGCCCAACCAACAGCCCGCACCACCGGCGGGGAGCCGGGCACGAACGACTTCGTCAAGTCCAGCCCGATAGGCCGGCTGCCGTCGCCGCGGCACTACGGCAGAGCCGCGGTCTTTCTGGCCTCTGACGACGCCGAGATGATCACCGGCTTCGACCTGCGGGTTGACGGGGGAGCCATTGCCAAGTACTGGCCCTGGGTGCCCTCTCGGGTTGAAGCGAGTGACTAGGAGCCGCTTTCCGGGACCCTCGCCCGCAAATCTGCCGTGTTTCGCGTTAATCTGGCCCCGGCCCGGGCGAGCAATCGAATCTGGAGGGATGCGTGATGCAACAAACCGACCTGAAAACGGCCCTGCGGCAGTCCCTGGAGCAGGCGACGCCGCGGACCAGAAGAATCTTCGGCGGCGACAACGCCATGTCAGCGGAGGACGTCGACCAATTGGTTGAACGCACCAAAGTTGGCCTGATTTCCAGCGTTTCGGACTCGGGTGCGCCGCATATGACCGGCGTGGGGATCGTCCTGGTTGAAGGCCGGCTGTACTTTGGCGTGGACAGCCATTCGGCCCTGTATCGCGACCTTTTCGAGAACAGTGATTTGGCGATGGGACTAATGGAGCCGCCCTGGAAGTACCACGTCCTGATCGAGGGCTCCGCCCGTTTCGTGGACGCGGACAACGATGAGCTGCGCCGGGTTCTAGCAGCGGAGCGGGATCTGCATGGCTGGGAGTCGGCCATCGTGGCCGGAATCGCCATCGACAAGGTGTTTACCTGGAAGAATTAGCCGCCTCCATTCCAAAGCTGGCTCAGTCTGGTCCACGCTAAGGATAGATGCCGCGTAAGTTGACCGCGGCGGCTACGCGCTCGAGGGCGACGAGGTAGGCGGCCTCCCGCAGGCTGATGTCTTGGGTTTCGGCGATGGCGGCGATGTTGCCGTAGGCTCCGGTGATCATTTGCTGCAGGCGCTGGTTGACGGTTGGCTCGTCCCAGAAGAAGGACTGCAGGTCCTGCACCCATTCGAAGTAGGAAACGATAACGCCGCCGGCGTTGGCTAGGATGTCCGGCACCACACATACGCCGCGCTGGTCCAGGATCGCGTCGCCAGCGGCGGTAATCGGTCCATTGGCGGCTTCGATGACGATTTTGGCCTGAATGCGCTCGGCGTTTGTTTCGCTGATCTGGTCCTCGATCGCGGCGGGGATCAGGATGTCCACCGGCAACTCCAGGAGTTCGGCGTTGCTGACACGGGCGCAGTCTCGGCCACACGGATCCTCGGCCAGCATGCCCGGGGTCAGCGAGAGGCGGACGATCGACTCAATGTCGAGGCCGGCCTCGTTAAATACGCCGCCATTGGAGTCGCTGATCGCCACAACTCGGGCGCCGGCGTCGTTTAGAAGCCGAGCGGCGACGCTGCCGACATTGCCAAAGCCCTGAATAGCGATAGAGGCCCCGGCCATGGGCAACACCTGACGGCGGGAGGTCTCCTCCACGATGTGGAGTACACCGCGGCCGGTTGCTTCCAGCCGGCCCTCGCTGCCGCGGATGCCGATCGGTTTTCCCGTGACCACTGCCGGGATCGGGCGGCCGTGATGCATGCTCAAGGTGTCCATGATCCAGGCCATGACGCGGGCGTCTGTGCCAACGTCGGGGGCGGGAATATCGCTCTCCGGGCTGATGATCAGGCTGATCTCGGTGGCATAACGGCGGGTCACGCGCTCGAGCTCGCTTTCCGAGAGCTGTTTTGGATCGACGACCACGCCACCCTTGGCGCCGCCGTAGGGGATGCCGACTACAGCGTTCTTCCAGGTCATCAACATTGCCAGCGCCCTGACCTCGTCCAGAGTCAGGTCCGGGCTGAAGCGAATACCGCCCTTGGTTGGGCCGCGGGCGTCGTTGTGCTGCACCCGATAGCCGGTGAAAATGCGGGTCGTGCCATCGTCCATGCGCACGGGGAAATTAACCGTGAGCTCGCGTTTGGTGCGTGAAAGCAGTTCGACCAGGCCAGAATCGAGGTTGAGGCGGCTAGCCGCTTTGTGCATGAGGGTCAGTGCGGTTTGAAGCGAGGAATCCGGCCGGGGGACTCCCTGCACGAGTGAGCTCTTGTTGAAGTCAATGCCAGTCTTTTCAACCACCAGAACCACCAGCCTTTCAGGCTTACCGCCTGGGTGACGGCCAGCCAAACCAGACCGGACAGATTACCCATCCTTAGTGTCAGGCGTGGGCCGGGCGAGGGCCGTGACGGTAGTCACACGATAGGAAACTTTTCACTGCTGCCCACGGCGGGGAATCTGAATGTATGCTGTGGCTCCGTGGGTGTGCCACGGTAAGTTCACGCGAGGTGCGGGCCGGTGGAGCTAGCGGTTCTGGACGAGATCGCCCTGGAGTACGAGGTCTCTGGCGAAGGGGAGCCGGTGGCGTTTATCCACGGTTCGTTTATTGCTGATGCCTTCCGGCCGTTGCTGACCGAGCTGGACTTGCCGGGCCTGGCGTCCAGCCACCGGCTGGTCAGCTACCACCGGCGCGGTTATGCCTACAGCGGCCGTTCGGAGGATTTAGTCAGCATTGAGCAGCAGGCGGCCGATTGCAGGGCTCTGCTTCACCACCTGGGGATTGAGCGAGCGCACGTCGTGGGCCACTCGTTTGGCGGCGCCGTCGCGCTCCAGCTAGCGCTTGACGCTCCCGATTTGGTCCAGACGCTGGCGCTGTTCGAACCGGCGTTGGCTTTTGGCGCCGGCGAGCAGGCCTACCGCGATTCGCTGGCTGGGGCGATCCAGCGCTTTCGGGAGGCTGGCGCCGCGGTTGTCGTGGACGAGTTCATGGAGGCACGCTGGCCGGGCTACCGCGCGCCGCTGGAAAAGGCCTTGCCGGGCGCCATCGACCAGGCGGTGGACAATGCCGCTTTTGCGTTTGAGTCTGAGCTGCCCGGGCTTTTGGTCTGGCACTTCGGCGAGGAAGAGGCACGGCGGATCGACAACCCGGTGCTTTCGCTGCTCGGTGGCGAGAGCGATGCCCTCTGGCCACGCTTTGGCGAGACCCATCGTGCTCTGCTCGACTGGATGAAGGCTGAGGAGGTGATCCTGCAGGGAACAACCCACTTCGGGCAGGTGGAAAACCCGCACGATATGGCCGAAGGCCTGGCCGCCTTTTGGGAAAGACACCAGTTCGAAACCTGACCGAGGAAGCTGCAAGACCGGCTGAATCAATAGGTTCGGCGTAGGTAAATATGCACAAAACAATGAAGGGTAGGTGACTTAAATGGTGACGCCAGAACGAAGCAGCGAGACGATCAAGAGGCTGGTCGAGGCCTTCAATCGCCATGACGCGGCCGCCACTGGACAGTTGCACGCCTCCGTCTCGGTGGTGTTCGACCCCGGACACCCTGATCCCTTGCAGGGCCGGGCCGCCATCGAACGCGAGGCGGCGGATTGGTTCGCGGCCGCTCCCGACGTGGATATGGTGATCGAGCGGCTCTGGGCGAGCGAGGAAGGCGCCAGCGACGAGATGGTGATGTCGGGAACCCAGTCCGGAGTAACCGGCGATCGCCCGGCATCGAATCGATCCTTCCGACAGACCGCGGTCGCGACCTGGCGCTTCAACAAGGCCGGCGAGATTACCGAAGAGCGGCGCTACTACGACCCGGCGGATATCATGCGTCAATTGGGGATCGGCTCCTGAGGCCAAGCCATGACGAGTGAATCTCGGACGCCGGGTTGTGCCGAGCCTTTAGCGGGAGCGTTGCTCGTGTTAATAGGCAACGGTATGGTAGGCGGGACGTGACTCGATCGGCGGCCTCGCGGTCCAGCGTTCAATGGTGATGCCGGCCCACCTTCAATCTGGGTCGCTGGAATTGAGGCAATCACCATGATTCTGCCCCAAGTTTCCACTCCCGACCCGGACGGGCCGAAGTTCATCGGCCTGTTCAAAGTTCCGAGCCCGGAAAAGCTCCCTTTAGCGACCGACCGCAAAGTCGATTTCGTTGTTGCCGGAACCGAGAAGGGTGGAACCAGCGCCCTCGATGCCTACCTTCGCCTCGATCCTCAGATCTGCATGCCCAAAAAAACCAAAGAGGTCCGATTTTTCGCAACGGATCCGCTGTTCAGTTCGGGCGAGCCGGACTATCGCGTGTATCACGCCTTTTTCAAGCCTAAAACCCGGCATCGCCTGCTCGGCGAAGTGACGCCGGGCTATGTATGGCGAGGGCTTCGCCCGCCGTGTCCACGCCTACAATCCGGACATGAAGATAATCCTCAGCCTTAGGAACCCAATTGATCGGGCGTTTTCGCACTGGAACATGTTTAGGACTCGCGGGTTTGAGTCCCTTTCGTTCGCAGATGCGATTCGCAGTGAGGAGGAGCGGCTGAGGGCAACTCCGGTTGCCGAGAGATGGCGCATCGGCTGCTACATCGACCGGGGCTACTACGTCGAGCAGATCCGCCGTCTGAGGCGCTACTTCCCGCCTCAACAGATCCTGATAATCAGGCAGGAGCAGTTGCGCGCCGACCACAATGCGACCCTCGGCTCAATTTGGCAGTTTCTCGACCTAGCGCCGATGGACTCACCTGAACCGCTCGAAATGCTGGTAGGCGATTATGCCGCGCCGATAAACGAAGATGACCGCCAATATCTAAGAGAGGCGTTTAGCCGCGACATCAAGAGTCTGGAGCGAATGCTAGGATGGGATTGCAATAGTTGGCTGGCATAACCGAATCTAGAGGGGAGCGATCGCGCCGGGTCAGTTCTCCGGGTCCTAGGGCCAGAGCGGCCCGGAACCAATAGCGAGCGAGGGGGCCGGTTGACGGGACAGATCTTCGAGTCAGGCGGCGGTACCGAGGGCAATGCTGTCGACGTGCCATTGTCGGAACCGGGCGGCAAGACAAGATTCATCGGGCGCTTCAAGGTTCCGACCGCTAGAAAGCTGGCCCGAGCCAACGATCGCAAGGTGGACTTTATCATCGCCGGAACTCAGAAAGGCGGAACCTCGGCGCTTGATGCCTACCTTCGTCTCGATCCGCAGATTTGCCTACCACACAAAGTGAAAGAGGTTCATTTCTTCGAAGCTGACCCGTTGTTTGACACGGGAGAGCCTGACTACCGCCTATACCACGCGTTCTTCAAACCGAGGAGCTGGCATCGCCTTGTGGGCGAAGCGACACCAGGCTACATGTATTGCGAAGACGTGCCTCGCCGAATCCACGCCTACAATCCGGACATGAAGATAATCCTCAGTTTGAGGAACCCTATCGACCGGGCGTTCTCGCACTGGAATATGAACAAGAAGCGCGGCTTCGAGCCGCTGTCGTTTGGCGATGCGATTCGCGGTGAGGAAGAGCGAACCCGGGCGACGCGAAACGTGGAACAGTAGCGGGCGCCAAGGTACGTTGACCGGGGTTACTACGTTGAGCAGATTCGCCGTCTCAGGCGCTACTTTCCGCCTCAACAGATGCTGATAATTAGGCAGGAGCAGTTGCGGGCGGACCACCACCCGACCTTACGGTCAGTTTGGCAGTTTCTTGACCTAACCCCACTGGCACCTACAGAATCGTTGGAAAGGCTGGTGGGTGATTACGCTGCACCGATGAGCGAGGAAGATCGACGATATCTTCGAGAGCTGTTCAGCAACGAGCTCGAAAGCCTCGAGCAGATGCTGGGCTGGGATTGTAGTAATTGTTTGGCGTAATCGAAGCGCGGCGGCCAGGGATATGAAGGATCGATGGTAGAGGAAGCAGATCTCCTTGATGAAGCCCAGACCAAACTGCGCAGCACAGGCTCGCCGTTTGTCATCGTCAAGTATGCGGCGAGCCTGGATGGCCGTATCGGCACGGAAATTGGCGATTCGCGCTGGCTAGAAGGCCCCGAGTCACTGAGATGGGATCAATCTAGGCGGCCAGTGATGGACGCGATCATGGTCGGTTCCTCGACGGTTCTAATAGACGACCCGCGGCTGACTGCTCGCCCTGAAGGCGTCGCCGATCCTCGACAGCCGTTGCGGATTGTCCTCGACAGCAGAGGCCGCATTAGCTCAGAGGCGAAGGTGCTGGTGGGGCCCAGCCGAACCCTCGTCGTCACGACGCAGCGGTCCGCTAGCAGCTGGCGGAGGGCGATTGAAGCCACGGGCGCTGAGGTATTGACGCAGCCCGAGGATGAATCCGGCCATGTCGATTTGAGGGCGCTGTTGCCCGTCCTCGGCGAACGCGATATCGCAACTCTTCTGGTTGAGGGCGGCGGCATATTACTGGGATCCTTTTTCGATCAAAGGCTGGTCGATAAGGTGACCCTGGTGATGTCACCGGTGATCATCGGTGCGCGATCGGCGCCGGCGGCCGTCGCGGGCCACGGTGCTCAGCGCATGGCGGATGCCGTGCGCCTGCAAAATATTACGGTTGAGCGCCTTGATGAGGACATTCTATTGACCGCATATCCTCACTGGCCGGACGCCGAAGGCTGAGGTTGGCGGGTGAGGCCCGGGTACATGCTTCCCGGGGCGCGGAGCGCCGGGAAGGCGAGAATCGATACGCGGATGTGAGGCGGTAGCCTGAGCCTGATTTGCGGCATCCTGAGCCGGACCGATCCAAAACTGGCTTCACGGCGGAACTTGGAGGCGATGCTTGGCGTCACGGCTCATAGGGCCAAGGATGGCTGGAATTCCTTTGTTGATCCTTCTGATGGAGTGGCGCTGGCGTACGGTCATAGCGCCAGCTTCGGCCAGCTCCCGGAATCGCCGGCTTGGTACGAAGATGAAGGGCTGATAGCGGCCGTCCACGGTGACATATACGATTCTGCATTCCACCTCCGTGCCTCGTCCCGCTCCTTTCAGAATCAGCAGGTTGCCGCCGTTGTCGCCAGCTATGAGCGGGATGCGGAGAAATTCCCTGCCGGCATCGATGGTGTATTCAGTCTGTTTCTCTGGGACCGGTGATCGAGAACTTTGCTGCTTTCCGCGGATGCTTTGGCGCACCAACTGACCTATTACTACCAGGACTCTGGTAGCAACCTGTTGGTATTTTCCACCGAGCTAAAGGCTGTCCTGGCTCATCCCGCGGTGCCGCGGCAGCTCAATGAAGGCTTGCTGCCACTCTATTTATCGGAGGGTTTTACGCCGGCGCCCTTTACCCTGGCGCAGGGCGTTCGCAAAGTTCAGCCGGCCGAATGCCTATCATTTGCGCCGAAGCAGACGAAGGCGAAGCGGTTCTGGCGCCTGGCCCTGGAACCTGGACCCAACGATTTCGAGCACTGGGTTCAGAGGACGCGCTCTGAGGTTGCGGAATCGGTTCGGCGTACGCTCGGCGGTGCCCAAAACGTTGCTATATACCTCAGCGGCGGTGTCGAATCTTCGGTGGTGTTGGCGGCGCTGGCTGAGACCGGGGGCGTCAACAGGCGCGCTTTCATGCTGGCTTTCAAAGATCACAGCAGCGAATACGACCTTGCCTGGGCGAAACGTGTAGCCGAGGCAACGGGCACCTCCCACCAGACGGTTGTAGTCGACGTCGAGACTCAGGTCACGCCGGCACTTCTTAGCCGGTTGCTAGGCCAGATTGACGAGCCGTTCGACTCCGCCGGCCGGGTTGTCAATGAGTTCTTTCTGGGTGAGGCGGCGCTCGCAGCCGGATTCACCTCGGCGCTCAACGGCGGACCGGGCGAGCCGCTTTTCGGGTTTGAGCAGGCCCACAAGCTGCAAGCCAAAGGGGGAGGTTTCCAAACATTCGAGGAAGCGGTGAGCGACGGCTTTGAGACACACACTGCCTTCAACGAAAAACGTCTTAACAAGGCTCTAACCAAACCTGTGGATTTAGCCGCTATCCGTGAGGCGTCGCTGGCCAATCGTGCGATGGTGAGCGGCCTTGGCGTTCATGATGCCGTGATGTTCGCCTGGTTCCTGCACGGCGGGGCAAGCCGATACACCGTCTTTGCGCAGTACATCCCGCCTCTGATGGGGATCGATGAGCGGCCGCTGTTTCTGGACTGCCGGTTGGCCTCGTTGGGCCTTTCGATACCGGCCGGGCTGAGAGGAATCGACTCCGTGGAGAACGATAGGGCGGTGCTCAAGGCGAGCTTCCGCGAATCGCTGCAAGTCGATTTCGGCTTACGCGAGAAGCGCGCCTTCCCAAACCCGCCGCAGCCGGCCTGGTTGAACCGGATGCTCCTGCCCGGCCTGAGCCCCCTGGTCGAGGACGGAATCATCAGGCCAGAGTACCTGGGTAAACTTAAGGAGGACTTTTGCCTGGGGAAGAAACGTGCCCGCAAGGCAGCCTGGAGCTGGTTCGTTCTTAGTTGCTGGTACCAGTCCCAGATCAAGCAAACCGATCCGTTCAGTGACGCTTACTAGAGCCCTTCCAGGTTGACCATAGGATTCCCGCGGCGATTTAGCCGGAGCGCCTGCGGCTGTCAAGGGAAGTAAGAATATCCGCTGGACTGACTGTCACCGGCCTTGACGAAGCCGGTCTCATAGGCGAACGGGGCGGCTTGACCGCGGCCTTTGAGTTCGAGCTTGCAGCGGAGGTATTTGACGTCAGTCTTGACCGTGCCTTCGCTGGCCACGAATGCCTCGGCGATCTCGGCGTTGGAGTATCCTCGGGCGACAAGCCCAAAGGTCTCCTTTTCTATGGGCGTCGGGGATTCGAGGCCCAGAAGTCCGGCGGCTGGCTTCGCCCCTGACTCATTCTGAATACGAGCCGGAAACCGAGCTCAGAGCCACCCGAGCAGCACGATGCCAAGATGCCGCTAGGCGGGCGGTGGGCTATCTCTGCCGTGGTCCAGGATGGCAAGACCGCCCATGAGAACCTGGCCGGTGATTTTGAGGTCAGCCGGGCTGCCGCTGGGCGCATCCGCCTGATCCCTCAGGTCGGCAACACCGCCCATCATCGGCTGTACCTGGAGGTCGACTGTCCACTTGGGCGGCACCAGGAGACGGACTCCGCCCATTACGATGGTCGTCTCCAGCAAGGCGGGCTTCTGATCGATGACCGTGTTGCGCAGGTCCAGCTCGACTCCGCCCATGATCGCCCGGACAAAACCACCGCTAAAGGGCCGGCGGCTGACCTTGCTCTGGTTTCCGCCCATGATCGCGAACATATTGAATCCGGACGGGCCAACCTGCTGGCTGGCATAGCGTCTTCTGAGGCTGAGGCCGAGCAGAAGCACGGCTCCTTGGCAAAAAAGTAGCGTCAGGACAAGCCGCTTGACTGTTTTCATATCACGCCTTCGAAGACTGCCATTTTCGAGGCCATCTGCCTGGCTGGCTGTCGGACTGAGGCAGCGCTTTCAGGTTTACGGTGAGAATAATAGCGCGAATAGCTAACTTCTGGTGTCAGAAGGTGGGCCAAAGTCACGCGCCTATGCGCTGAGGCTAAAGCCGGACGTCCAGCTAGCTTTTCGTGGCCTGAAGCTCCTGGCGCAGGGCCGGCAGGACCTCGGCCGCCATGCGCGCGGTGTAGCCCTGTTCGCCGGCGTCCGGCCAGACCGGGTCGGGTGTCGGTGCCAGGACAACATAGTCGAGCTCGACCGGCGCGGCGCGGATGAAGGCCAGCGCCTGCGCCACGATCTGAGCAGCGCCGCCCCAGAGGCTGAACAGCCCGGCGGCCGCATCGGGCAGGAAATCGACGGTCCGGCCGGCGGCTACCAGGTCCTTGTGGTGATGGAAATCGGGCACGATGCCGTGTTCTTGCTTGAGGTGCTCGATCGTCGGCCCGTCCCAGCGGATGCCGGCAACATCGAAAGAGCTCGGCGTGAGCTCGTAGTGGCCGGCGGCCATCGCCTTGGCCATGAACAAAGCCTGGTCCGGGTCGTCGACCAAAACCGTATCGACAATGAGGCCGAGGCGTACCGAGGCCGGGTCACGACCGACGCGCTGAGCGCCGGCGCGAATCTCCGCCAGTGCGGCGCTGATACTGCCCGCCGACGTGCCGACGCGGATAAATATGCCATCGGCGTAGGCGCCGGCCATTTGTAGGGTGCGAGGTCCACCCGCGGCGATCCAGACCGGCACCGGACGGTGATGCTGGAGAAAGGCTGGCCGCGGCGCACCAACCTCGACCGACTCGCCGTCGAGCAGGCCTTTGATCAGGCGGGTGGCAGCCTCGAAATCGGCGACTTTGGCGGGGCGCAAGCCGAGTTGGCGCACGGCGTTGTCGCCGGAACCGAGGCCGAGCAGGGTGCGGCCTGGCGCCAGCTCGTCGACCGTGGCTATTGAGGAAGCCAGCACGGCGGGATGGCTGGTGACCGGATTGACGATCAGCGGCGCCAGCTCGATGCGCTCCGTATTGGCCGCGGCCGCGGCCAACATTACATAAGGGTCGCGCCAGCCGAGGGCGGAGTCGTTCTGGAAGGCGATATCCCAGCCCAGTGCTTCGGCGCGCTTGACGTCGGCAGCGAAAGCCGCGACGGAGCGGTTGTCAAAGCGATTGAGGCCAAACTTGGGAATTGTCACCACGCGAGTATAGGAAGGCAGGCGTTTTGTCACAACGTTGTGTGAAAGGACCAGGCGGGAAATAAATCAGGACCGGAATATACCGAAGGCGATTGGGCGCTTGAACGCCTGCGACGGCTTACGGATGCTCACACGGCGGTTTCGGCTCGTCAGCGACGAAGTTGCGAGAAGCCTCGGTATCCAATATGCGCCAGCAGGCACCGGCCCATAATCTAGGGACAGGATCGGGACCACGCCGGGGCGGCAAGCGCTAAATTCGAGGGGGATTACATTGGCAATCGGAGCTTACTTTCAGCCGACAGGACTGACACCTGAGAATTACGAAGAGGCGATGAAAAAACTGGGCGAGGCGGGCCACGGCGCGCCCAAGGGGCGCATCTTTCACGTCCTGCTTGGTACGCCGGGCAGCCTCAGCGTCCTCAATGTCTGGAACTCGCAAGAGGAGCTCGACGCGTTCTTTCCCGCGATGATGCCGGTCCTGAGCGAGCTTGGCATCGATCCAGGTCAGCCACAGATCATGCCGGTCGTCGGTATGGTTCAGGGTTAGCGACAGGAGAGCTCAAACCAGGGCCCCAAGAGGATTTGGCAGACTGTGTGAGAACCACCGGTTTGACTCGAGCAATAACTACCTGAAACTCCTGAGGCGCTGGGATTGCGGCGTCTTTGTTGCGGTCCGGTCGCTTAAGGATGGCCCGTGCCCGCTCTCCGGGCTAAGACTCTTGAAAGCCCAACAGTGACCGAGAATCTCTTAGACGTCATTAAGTCAAAGGGAGCGGCAAGGATGAAACGCGCCATTCACAAGCTTGGTCAGGGGCTCCGGCAATACATAGGAGCCGGGCATTCCGGTTCTGAATGGCAAACTCTGGTTGAGTACTCGCTGATTCTGGCTTTCGTCACCACGATGGTTGTGGCACTTGGAGTATTCGTTGGCGGTGCGAACGGCTTGCTCTCGGACATTGCCGCTGCCTTGGCAGATGCTCTCGGCTAAAATCGGCTGAAAAACCAGCGGACGACAGGCCTAAAATTAGGGTTTTATATCGCAATTTACCCCAGGCACCTTACGGCGCACTGCCCGCCTTTCGCTTCAGTATGTCACGCTCACTTTTAGGACGCGGCCGCAACAGCGACTTCGTCACGTTCTCTGCCGTGTCTGGGATCAGCTCCGGCGGCTTACGCTTCACGGGGCGGCCTAGCTTGCGCTTCACCTTGTTGTCGCTCATAACCCATCTCCTTGAGCTTCAGATATTCTTGCGGCCTGTCTCCCTTAAGCCGGTTGCAGTGGGAGCACAGGAGTTGCAGATTGCGATATGGTCCGTCCCGCCTCTGCTCTGAGGCACCATATGGTCTACCTCGTAGAGCTTGAATGGGAAGTCTCCCTTGCAGCCCGCACATAGGCCCTCTTGTTGGCCAAAGAGCTGCTTGTTCTGCCGGTATGGGATCGGCACGTCTATGTCCGTTCGCTTCGGTATGTCGGTTCTGGCAGTCACGTAACCCGCGTGGAACAAGCTCCCCATCGTCTGTTGTAGCCTCATATTGACTAGGCCTTAGGCGATATGTCGATACCTAGCCACTTCCTGCTCAGCCTGTCCGCCGCTACGCACGCCGTGGCGCAGCCGCAGAAGGGGTCTAACCCACGTCGCCCTCGTTGCTACTCGCCGCAACGATTCGCTCCAGGAGGGCTAGGGGCTTCTGCGTCGGGTATGCGTTCATTCCTGCTGAGCGTCGGTGTTACGTCCGTCCATGTGTCTTGCAGGGGCACGCCTGGCACGTCGAGGTAGCGAGTTGGGCATACCTGATTTCGCTAGACGAGCCGCTCCTGCCCTGCGAATTCCCGCATCCCTTCCTGCGAGTAGGCCCAATAGCGACCCTTGTAGGGCGGGACACCCTTGTACTCCCACCCGATGCGCGGTTGCATCCACTCCCGGTCGAGGTCTGCTTCCCACTCACCGTCCGGCGGACGTTTCACTTGCCACTCGTACTCTGTATCCCTGCCGGGCTTTGCAGCGGTGAGGTTGTCTTTCCGGTAGAGCCTCCGTGTTCCCTCCTCCTCGTGCCGGTAGAAGGTCTCAACGTACTCTGCATCGTATTCCGTGTAGATTGGGTTCCAAGAAGAGCGTCCCACTGTGTAGTACAGAAGAACGTCGTGGATTCTGCCATGCTGGCGGCGTCCCTGCTTCGTATCGCGTGGGCGCTGGTTCGCTTCCAGCTAATATCTGACCGGAAGCTGTCCGCACCAAACACCGCGTCCATCAGCAGCTTCAGGTAGTGGCTGGCAGTCGGATCGCAGTGTAGGTAGATAGAGCCAGCTCTTTCAGGACACGGCGCATTTCCAGGAGCCGTACAGCCATCATGAGATAGGACTGCATCCCCTTGCCGTGCGTCAAACCTGCCGTCCTCAGCAGGTTGGCTATGGCGGGCTGCTCATCGGCGATCAGGCCCATCCAGGCCACGTCAAGGTCCGATAGGTCCCATGTGTCTTTAAACGGCGCCCGCCGCCTTGCTGCCCACAGGAGCCGCGTAGTCTCGATTCGAGTTGAACGGCGGATCGAGGTAGATGAGGTCCACACACTCGCTATTCATGCCGCGCAGTATGTCGAGGTTGTCACCTGTCCAGATCGTCTTGTCCGCAAAGTTGGGCGTAGCCACTATGCAATCAAGTCCTCGTAGCGGAGGCGCTTGCCGTTGCTTCCCAGCACCATCGCTGCCATCTGCGATGCAGTATCCATGGGCCGTGAGTTGTGACGGCCTGAGAGCTCCGTGACGTAGCGGTCCAAGTGCTTGACGCTCATCTGGTGATAGACCCCGACGTAGCCGCGCTTCAAGGATGCCCAATGCGACTCGATCCCGTTGGTATGCGCCATACCGTGAACGTACTCACGAGCCGAGTGACTGACGGCCTCATGCGAACGGGCTAGACCATGATATGCCGTCCCTTCGTCTGTGTAGACCTGGGCATCGGTCGCCGTGTGCTGATGCACAAAACCTTGCAGCGTCGGCGCGTCCGTAGAGTGAGCAACCTTAGCGGTGACTCGGCCCGTCTGCCGGTCCTTTATCCCGACTACCGCAGCTTTGCCGACCGGACCACGACCAGCGTGCAACTTCTTGCGGGAGTTTGTTCTTTTCCTTGCCGCCGATGTAAGTCTCGTCTACCTCTACGGGGCCAGCAAATGGGGCGGTTCGTGCGCCCACGCCATGCGGATGCGGTGCCCCAAATGCCATGCCGTCTTTTGAGTCACACCGAGATCGCGGTGTAGCTGCTGCTAACGCCTTTGAGGTTCGTGACTAGGAGATAGAGTGCCATGCCCCACGCCTTCAGAGGGAGCTTTGAGGCGTGCATAATGCTGCCGGTCTTGACGGAGAAGTCCTTTCGGCAGCCGTTGCACCGGAAGGGCTGGGGCTTGCGAGTGGTGCGGTGCTGAATGTCCTGTGACTCACAGTCGGGGCATTCCACGCCGCCGGGCCAGCGTTGCTCTACAAACCACGCCTCGGTGAAGTCCTGAGAACATCTCTACAGCCTCTATGAGGCTGATTCCCTTGCGGTAGTGCTTGCCTGGTGCGTTGACGGCCATTGGGTTACTCCCTCTCTTTATGAGAGAAGTTTACCCTAGCCGGACGAAGTTGTCAAGTGTTTGAGGCCGAGTGGGCATTGCTCTGGAGGCTTGCATTCGAATTCTTCTAGCTTCCGGTGCCCAGAAAACGTGAGTTCGATGGGATAGACAGTACCGGAGTCGTTGAACTTGATAATCCATCCAGCCTCAACACAGAGGCGGGCATGATACTGGACTTCATCATCGGTGTAGCCTGGAATATCCAAGACTAAATTCGGCGTCGATTTCGAAAGGCGGACTAAGCTGTCAAGTGTTTTCGGCGGCTTCCGGGGCTTCGTCGGCCTCGTTGCCGTCAATCTCATAGATTAGATCCAACGGACTGCTCGCATCGGAATCCCTCAAATACTTGGTGTATTCGAGGGCGTGCATCGTAGAAGTTGTCAGTGCTGGGCGTGCTTTCCGCATGCAGCACAGTTGGAGGGCACCTTTTGCTTTCCTACGAGTAAAGGGTTTCGCCATCACAGTCCCTGCACCGAATGCGCATGGCCAGGATATCCTTTGTACTGAAGAGGATCCGTGTCTGCTTCACCACGCTCATATCATATCACCGGCTCGTGAGGGCCTGGAGCGGGGTAAATTGCGATATAAAACCCTAAAATTAAGACAGGGCCAAGGGGTTTACCGGGCTGCCGGTGCCGCCCTGCAGTTTGAGCGGCGCGATCATGGCCTGAAACTCCCAGCGTCCGAGCCGGCTGCAAACGTTGGCCAGCTCTTCGAGATCGGCGTTATCTAAAAGCCACATACCCATCGCCCCCATGGCCACGCCGTGGATGGCGCCGTGAATTCCAAGACCCGGGTACTCCTCCGGATCGACCTCGTTCGAGGTGTCGCTGGCGGGGATGGCTACGTCTCTTTCGTGCAGCCAGGGCAGGCAGGCAGCTTGCAGAGCCACCATGCCTTCTCTGGGCGGCGTGGGGCCGAGATGACTGCGCCTCACCGGCCAGCCGGTTCGGAAGAAGAGGATATCGCCGGCCTCGACGCGAACGCCTGCGGCGGCCTCCGCCGCATCGAGGTCTTCGGGGAAGACGGGCGCCTCCGGCTCCAGCCAGTCGACGCCGCGAAGGCGGGCGATATCGAGCAAGACGCCGCGGCTGACGATGCCGCCGCCGGCCAGATCGACGGCGCCGGCGGCCGCGCCCTGGGCCGTGGTTACCTTCTCACGCGGCATGCCGTTAAACATCGTCCAGGGTTGGGCGGGGTCGGTGCGAAAGAAGGTGTGGGAAGGCGCATCGAGGTGGGTGATCGTGGAACCGTGTAACCGTGCGGTGCGATTAGAAAGGCGTCCATGGCGTTGGTGCGGCCGATGTTCTCCCCTGGTTCGCCTTCACCGCTCTTGAGCATAAATCGCCGGGTCGGTAGCGGCGCGTCGAGCGAGGGCTCGTAATTGATCGGCCGGGCGCAGGAGACGACGATGCCTTCTTGGACCAGCCGGGCTGCTTCGGCCCGATTCTTGTCGGTGATCAGGTTGAGGGTGCCGCGTTCATCGTCCGGGCCCCAGCGGCCCCAGTTGCTGAGGCTTTTGTGCCAGCGGAGGATCTGCGCCTCGGTCGGTTTCGCTCTTACCATCTGGTCCCCTTGTCGTTAGAATGCCAGCCCGTATCCGGGCCCCATGTTAACGTGCCCCAGCATGCTCCCGTTCGGCATGATGTAAACTTCGGCTTCAGCTTCGGTGAAGATGAAACAGCGAGAGCCCGACTACCGGTTGTCCAACGTAGAAGCAGAATCTGCCGACCTGAAGTACCATGATGCAGCACGCTGAAGCTCGTTTTATCGCAACGAATCAGGAGCCGGTCCGCTAGAAGGAGGAAGACGTGGCAATAGTTGTGAAGTATGAAATCGAGGGCGCCGACTCGGCCAAATACGGTGAAGTATTCCGTCAACTTACAGAAATCGGTGAAAGAGTGCCCGATGGACAGATGTACCATATCTGCTATGGAGACAGGCAGCGCCTTCAGGTGATAAACGTCTACGAGAGTCAGGCCAAACTTGACGCGTTCGGTGCCAGGCTTGGGCCGATCCTGCATGAATGGGTATCGAGGCGACAGCGACCGTCGATGAGGTCTACAACATTATTGAAGGGCGATAGATTTCGTCTGCAGTCTTAACCCGAGCCGGGCTAGCCGGCCCCAGAGGAAAACATGGCAATTCTTGGACTCGACCACATCATCTACGCATCGCCGGATTTGCAGGTCGGCATCGACGAGATCAAAGCCCTGACCGGGGTTGAGCCGGCGGTTAGCGGGACCCATCCCGGCCGCGGCACGCGAAACGCGCTGTTTTCTCTTAGTCCCGATTCCTATATCGAGGTTTTGGCGCCGGATCCGGCTCAGCCGGCGGAAGCCTTGGCGGGCGCCGCCAGCCGAATTCCCGAGGCATCGCGGATCACGACCTGGGCCGCTAAGAACGACGACCTGCAGGCGGCGATCGAGAGCGCAGCCAAGGGAGGGGTGGATCTGGGGAGCGTCGAATCCGGTTCGCGAGCTCTGCCCGCTGGCGGGGAGTTGAGCTGGCGCGTGGCGCGTGGCACGATGCCGGGCGGCGGGCTGGTGCCGTTTCTGCTCGATTGGAGTTCTTCGACCCACCCGGCGCCGAGCCTGCCCTCGGGCTGCTCACTGCGCTACTTTCGCGCCGAGCACCCCAATGCCGGCCAGGTCAAGGAATTGCTGGCGCTGCTTGGTGTAGCAGACCTTATCGAAGTCTCGCAGGGACCGGAACCGCGGATTATGGCGGGCCTTTCGACGCCGAAGGGTGAGGTAGAGCTCAGGTAGTTTTCCGCCGGCCTGCCGCCGATCCCTCCCTACGTCCTGTGACACAGCCCCTAACCGCCTGCGGTGAGTCAGTGGCCAACCTTTGGCTTTTCGATGGCCCGGAGCGTTGCTAAGGGGCGGCGGAATCGAGTTGAGCAACGAGTTCG
Source organism: Dehalococcoidia bacterium (assembly GCA_965219205.1). Taxonomy (GTDB): domain Bacteria; phylum Chloroflexota; class Dehalococcoidia; order DSTF01; family WHTK01; genus WHTK01. Next base: position 233,006 of record CBDCMQ010000009.1, on the reverse strand, counting down.
GTGAATTGCCCGTAGGTGATGTTTGGCCCCGAGTCCCACCATAGCCCCCGGCTTCGGCCTGGGCCTGTGTTCACTTTGACAACAACGACGAGATCTGAAGTCGGGTCGATGTAGACACGTTGGCCGCCGGTCCCGCTCGCGAAGAAAGCGCTGCCGTCGGTCCACCACATAAACGCGTAGCCGAGTGTGTCCCGGATTGACGTGTGTGGCTGTGTGCTCTCCTCAATCCAGGCGGCGGGGACGATCTGCTGGCCCTCCCAACGACCGTCTTGCTCGATCAGGAGGCCAAACCGGGCGAGATCGCGGGTGGACATCCAGAATCGATACGCCGGGAACCTGGACTCCGATGACGTCTCGTAGGTTACGTTGTCAATCTCGAAGTCCTGCATCTCGGTGGGCTGGGCGATCCACTCAAGGAAAGCCTCACCCAAGCTAAGCCCGGTGAGCTCCTCGAAGATTCCGCCGGCGGCGTTGAAACCCCAGTTGTTGTAATAGAAAGCCTCGCCGGGTTGGTGCGATCCTCGCTCCGGACTGCTGCCCTCATCGTCGTCCACTACGGACGGGTGATAGATGCCCGCCGTCGAGGCCAAAATGTGGTTGATGCTTGCCTGTCGTTCCTGCTCGGTGAGGGGTGGCACATCGTCGATACCGAGCTCAGCAAGGGTTGCCGACCGCTCGATCAGTCCTCTTTCGATCGCAATCCCAAAAAGCACGCTGACAATGCTTTTACGAACGGAGTGAACATCGCTGACCAGCGACGTGTCACCCCACTCTGCGACAACTCGCCCATCATCGAGCACGATAACGGCGGTTGCGCCGGCTTGGTTGGCCCACTCCAGCGAGCCAGCTAGCGCGACGCCTGACCAATCATTCGCCGGTGGGAAGCTCGTGGTCAGGGAGATCTCTGCCGTGGTCGGCTTGAGATCGGGCCCGTGGGTGATGTCGTGATAGCGGCTGTCGCGAATTGAAGAGTAGATAAGGACAGATGCGAAAAGACCCAGGGCGACGATTACGCCCAGCAGGCCAATGATGAGCAATTGCCGGCGTGAGCCCTTGAGGCGGGTCATATAGCGATTTTCTCATATCGGTGTTCGACCGCAAGAGCTTGACCGCGGTCCTGATATAGATCGAACGGAATCTGGCTGGTTCGTCCGAGTCAGTAGATGACGCTGTTACCACCATCGGGTTCGTAAAGACAGGGTGGGCAGGTAAAGCTAGTTCCTGCATCGCCGGTGAAGATCCTGCCGTCCAGAGTCACGACGATGTCGGTCAAGTTTCCGCCGGAGTCCGAGGCGCGTAGTGCCGCACCCCTGAGCGGTATCGGGTAGCCGCCGGTCAGCACTTCAGGCAGGCTTGGGCAAACGTCCCCAAGTACACCCAGGAGGTCGAGGGTCCATCGAGAAGTTTCGAGCGAAACGATCATAAGGCGGCCCTGGGTTTGCGGGTCAGGGTCAAGCTGGCAGGTCAGGCTGCCGTCCATCAGCGCAGGCAAAGTCAGGGTCAAGGGAGCCTTCGAATGCACGTAGCAACGTCCCTCATTCTTGTTTGGTATGCCGCAGACAGTGATGAAACCCGCTCCTTGATTTGGTACAGAGAACCTCTGTACACTTGGCCGATGCGGTCCAACCGCGCGACTGTGATCGCCTCGCCGGTGGCTTGCGTGATTAGGCTTCCTAGACCTGCTCGCGGGCGTGACTCAAGCCAGACTGCTCCGCTAGTGTCGACGATCACTCGATGCCAGGCGCCTTGTTCGGCGGGCCAGGGGAAGGGAGACCAGGGGTCGGAGTCGAGACTGGAATTGGCCGACAGAACCACTTGAAAGGAACCCGAGCCCTCACTGTGGAGCTGAATAATTCCGTCGGCGTTATACTCGAACCTTAGCGGAAAACTTCCGTCCGCGCCGCGGAGCAGATATTCCCCGTCGGCATCACGCAGTTCGATCTCGATGTGATACCAGCGGTGGTTGAATTTGGCACCAAAGCCAATCCTTTGGTCAGGCCGCATGTCTGGTTGCCAGGGCCCGTCGCCGAAGGGCAATCGCAGCTCGCTTGGCACCTGCACAGCCGTGAGGCCGGGGCGCACGAGCGACTCGAAGGTCGCTTTGGCATCGAACACGATGCCGGTGTTGAAGAAGCCAAGACGGGCTAGGTCGTCGCCTGAGAAGGCAGTCGGGCTGGTCATCGCGGACGCATCGATAGTCTCGGTTTCGACATCAGAAGCGCCGCTGCAAGCCGCCACCGCCAAGACCATTAGACCGAGTAATCTTGAGCCCAACTGTGTACCGTCAGAGAGCAACTAACAGAGACACTACTCCGATTATCCGCTCTTTGCCACGTCAACGACCTGCTCGACCGAGAGGTTGGTAGCGTTGAAAATATCGTGGCGATGTGAGGCTTGAAGCTGGACTCGCCCGGGATGTCTCGTCCTATCGACAGGTCGTCGAAAGGCCGGTGCGGAGCGGAAAACGTTTAGCCGGGCTTGCCCCCAGGAAGCGAGCCCGAGCCGGTTGAGCTAGTCGAAGTTGGCCTAGCGGGATGCGTTCTGCCGGGCGCTCTCGACGATTGCCTTGACACCCTCGTCCCAGGGGACGATCTCGCGGATTTCCTGGTTAAAGTATGGGAAGAAGCCCTGCACCAGCCCGAGAATCGTCGCCTTCGAGTCACTCTCGAAGATGCCGTAACCCTCCTGCGGTGTGAACCAGCCTTGCTCCTTTATCAGGCCGGCTTTGATCATTTCACTCGCCGCGCCGGTGGCCCCTTCGATAACCGCCAGAGTCTGCTTCGGATCGGTAGGCCAGAGGGCCGCATTAGCCTGCCAGAGCACCATGAATTTGCCAATTTATCCCCCTTGCTTGGCCGCGAAGGCCAGCGCGTCTGAGCGCGCAGCCAGTCCGGCTTGCTAAAAACGGCACCGATCCCGTTTCGGAACGCGGTCGACGCCGAAAAACGTATTCCTGCCCGCGCCGCCTGTCAATCGAGGCGCCTTTTTGGTTGGGAGTATCATGGGCAAAGGTTGAGGAGCGGCGCGATCGACCGCATTCGTCGCGCCGCGGTTCGCAGGAGGTTGTTATGGGTCTTCCGTTTGAAGGTATCCGGGTTCTGGAGATGACGATCTTTCAGCAGGGTACTTATCCAGGTGTGATGCTCGCCGACCTCGGCGCCGACGTGATCAAGATCGAGGGCCCGGAATCGCCCGACCCGGGCCGGCAGCTGCTGAACTTCGCCGATACGGACTACAACGCCTACTTTCACACCCTTAACCGCGGCAAGCGGGCGATCTGTCTCGACCTCAAGCAAGAGGCGGCCCGCCAAGCCTTCTACAAGCTGGTCGAAACGGCGGACGTCTTCGTTTCCAACCTGCGGCTCGGCGCCTTGGAACGGCTCAAGGTGGATTACCCGGTCCTCAGCCAGATAAACCCACGCCTGATTTACGGCCGGGCCTCCGGTTACGGCCCGCAGGGGCCGGACGCCGGCCTGGGCAGCATGGATATCCTCGGCCAATCGCGTGGCGGCATCATGAGCGTTACCGGCCCTCCCGAAGGCCCGCCGCGCTCGGCCGGCGCCGACATCGCCGACCACACCGGTGCCTTGACGATGGCGTTTGGCCTGACCACCGCCCTGCTGCACCGCGAAAGAACCGGCGAAGGGCAGGAGGTCGATTCCTCGCTGCTAGGCGGTCAGCTCTGCATACAAACCCACAACATCACCTATAGCTGGTGGAGCGGCAAGGTGCCGCCGCGCCGGCCGCGTCTGCCGAGCGCGACATGGAACTCCTACGAAGCTTCGGACGGCAAGTGGTTTAGCATCGGCATGAACCGCCAGATGTACTGGCCGCCGATCTGCCGGGTGCTGGAGCGGCCGGAGTGGCTAATTGACGAGAAATTCGCCAGCCTGGAAAGCCGCCTGGAGCACGCCGACGAGCTTTACGACGAACTACAGTCGATCTTCGTAAACAAAACGCGTAACGAGTGGATCCGGATCTTCGCCGCGGCTGACCTGCTGGCCACACCGGTCAACGACTACCACGACCTGGCGGAAGACGAGCAGGTCAAGGAGAACTACATCAACTACGTCGAGCGCCCCGACGGCGGCGAGCCGCTGCCGATGGTCGCCCTGCCGGTGATCTTCGGCAAGACGCCGGGCTGGGTGCACGGCATGGCGCCGGAGTTTGGCCAGCACACCGAGGAGGTCCTGCTGGAAGCGGGCTTCGAGTGGGACGAGATCGCCGCCCTGCGCGAGGACGGCGCCATCGGCGCTCGGGTTTAGTTTTTTCGCCGAGGGGCTAGGACTTCGCGGTACGGAGCCAAGCGCCCTTCGGCTGGTAGGAGTCACCCAGAGGCCGGAACCGGGCATGATCGCGGGCTTTTTGACACCGATAGCTGAGATCGAGTTTAGGTAAGCCCTAAATACCCCTCGGCAGGCCGCGGCCCAGCCCTCATAATGACGCCAAGATTAAGCGTCGTGACGAAGTTCGCAGGAGGTTGGAGATGAGTCTTCCTTTTGAGGGCATCCGGGTTCTGGAGATGACCGTGTTTCAGCAGGGTACATACCCGGGTGCGATGCTCGCCGACCTGGGCGCCGACGTGATCAAGATCGAGGGTCCGGATTCGCCTGACCCGGGCCGCGAGGTGCTGAATTTCTCCGGCACCGAGTTCAACGCCTACTTCCATACCCTAAACCGGGGCAAGCGGGCGATCTGTCTGGACCTCAAGCAGGAGCCGGCCCGCGAAGCTTTCTACAAGCTGGTCGAATCGGCCGATGTCTTCGTGTCCAACCTGCGACTCGGTGCCCTGCAGCGCCTCAAGGCGGATTACCCGGTAGTGAGCAAGGTCAACCCGCGGATTATCTATGGCCGCGCCTCCGGATATGGACCGGAGGGACCGGACGCCGGTTTGGCTAGCATGGATATCCTCGGCCAGTCGCGTGGCGGCCTGATGAGTGTCACCGGGCCGCCGGATGGCCCGCCGCGTTCAGCCGGCGCCCCCATTGCCGACCACGTTGGTGCCTTGACGATGGCCTTCGGCCTGTCGACGGCGCTGATGCACCGCGAACGCACCGGTGAGGGCCAGGAGGTCGATGCCTCGTTGCTCGGCGGCCAGCTCTGCATTCAATCGCACAACATCACTTCAAGCTGGTGGAGCGGCATAGTGCCGCCGCGGCGGCCCCGCCTGCCCACCGCCACCTGGAACACCTACACGGCGTCAGACGGCAAGTGGCTCACGCTTGGCATGAACCGCCAGATGTATTGGCCGGGAATCTGCCAGGTTGTGGAGCGCCCTGAGTGGCTCACGGATCAGCGCTTCGCTAACGTGGAAAGCCGCCGGGAGCACGCCGACGAGCTTTACGATGAACTGCAGTCGATCCTGTCAACAAAACCACGCGTCGAGTGGATCCGCATTTTCGCCGAGGCGGACCTGCTGGTAACGCCGGTCAACGACTACCAGGACCTGGCGGATGACGAGCAGGTCAAGCAGAACTACATCAACTACGTCGAGCGCCCTGACGGCGGTGAGCCGCTGCCGATGGTGGGGCTGCCGGTGATCTTCGGCAAGACGTCGGGCTACATCCATGGCATGGCGCCGGAGTTCGGCCAGCACACGGAGGAGGTCCTGCTGGAAGTCGGCTTCGAGTGGGACGAGATCGCGGCGCTGCGCGAAGAGGGCGCCATCGGCGCACGGGCTTAGATCAGTCTGGGTAGCCCAACCTGGGTGGCATTTTCGGGCACTTTCAGCATCCGGACGGAGGCGGCGCAGCCAACTGCGTTTGGCCGGCAGGTGGATCCGGTTCGATGAGGTAGACGGCATTGGCGGGGAGTTCGGTCTAGAATCACGCTCATGGCTGACCGGTCCGTCCTGCTATTCGATTTAGGTAGCGTACTGGTGGACGTCGCGACACCGGACCACATCGAACGCTTTTATTTGAGGTATATGCCGGAGGGCCGATTCAGGGACATGTGGTCTGATCCGCAGCTCTTGGCAGACTTTCAACTGGGGAAGATGAACGCCGAGGAGTTCGGCGACAGGTTTGTCAGCGAATGGAAATTGAAAATCTCAGCCCGCGACTTCCTCAAGGAGTTTGAGTCTTGGACCAAGCGCCTCTATCCAGGCGCAGCCGATCTCGTGAACAGCCTACGTCCTCTCTATCGATTGGCGGCTCTGAGCAATTCGAATGAGGTTCACTGGCGCCGCAACAACGAAGTGCTCGGCGTTGCGGCACTGTTCGAGCGCGCCTTCTCCTCGCACGAGATCGGCCTTTGTAAGCCTGACCCTAAGGCGTACGAATACGCACTAAGCGAGCTCGAGGTTGGGGCCGGGGAAACCACCTTCTTTGACGATGTCGATGAAAACGTTGCGGCTGCGCGAGACCTTGGCATTGATGCCCATCAGGTTAAGGGACTTGAGCAACTCCGTTCGACCGTCGTCAAACTCAAGCTTTTGTAGCGTGTCCTTCGAAGCAACGACGGCTTAGGCCACCTGCGAATATAATTTCGCCGTGGAGAAGCCAGGCCGTCTGGTCATCGGGACACGCAATCAGGCGAAGCATGCGCTGTACAGCCGCTTGCTCGGCTCGATGGGCGTCGAGGCGCTGGGCCTTGGTGCCTTCAGCATCGATGGCCGGCCTCAGGAAACTGGCCTCACGGCCGAGGAGAACGGGGCGCTAAAAGCGCGGTTTTATGCAGCCCAGACCGGCCTTGACGCGTTCGCTGAGGATGAGGCCCTCTACGTCGACTTTCTGGCCGCCGAACAGCAACCGGGGGTCCACGTGCGGCGGATCGAAGGCGTCGATGAGGCCGACGATGACGCGCTGCTGGCGCACTGGGGAAATGTGGTCGCACGGGTGCCGGAATCGCGGCGAACCGGCCGCTGGCACATTGCGCACTGCATTGGCTCGCCCGAAGGAGCTGTGACAACCACGGTCCACGACTACTCAGTCCGATTCTTTTCGCCGACTTCGAATATCCGTGTTCCCGGGTGGCCGATGAGCAGCCTCCAGGGCCCAGTTGAATTTTCCAAACCGCGAAGCGAGCTGAGCGAGTCCGAGACACAGGCCTGGGAGGAAACTACCGCTGGGTACTTGGGGGTTCTGTGGCGTGAGTTCACCGGAAGGTCTTGAGTTTCCGCGCGTATTCGTCTCATTGTCGCCAAGGACTCATGACCGGTCCCGCAAAAGGTGTGATCACTACCGTAGAATCGAGACAGAATCAGCCGGCCGGAGGACAGGCGATGGCAGAAAGTGACCTGAAATTCTGTCCAAGATGCTCAGGCAATTTGGAGTGGCGTAGGGCAGGGGACGCACTATCAGAGGCGCTCCACCGGGTATGTGTGGCCTGCGGTTACATCCTATGGCAGAACCGGAAGGCTTCCGTCGAGGCTCTGATTATGCGCCAGAGTGAATCCGGTCCAGAGATTCCCCTTGGACTGCGGAAGTCTGGTGAGGGCTGGGACATGCCAGGCAATTTCCTCAACTCGACCGACCGAATCGAGGAAGTACTAATTCAAGAGTGCCGGCGCGAAATCGGTGTTGAGATCGAGATAAAGGAAATCCTCGGAGCATTTGAAGACGACTTTATGGATTCGGCGATCGTCTCAATTGTTTACATTTGTAGCATCAAGGACGGAACACCACGGCCCGAAGGTCAGATAGATGACCTGCAGTGGTTCCCCCTAAACCAGCCACCTTCCTTGGCGTTTTCTTCAGTGAAGGAGGCAGTAACCGCGCTGCAGCTCCGCCTGCTTCAGCAGTAGCGAGCGGCGACCACCGACGTGGAGCCCTTCTGAGCGTTCTGGTATTTTCAAGACTAAAGGGTGCGAAGTTGATTGACGAGGTGTCTCCTGGCCGATAAAAATCCGGTGCAGGCGAGTTTCGAACGCTGCGACGCTTCAGGCAGCTTTGCCGACCAGTTCTACGATGTCTTCTTGGCGTCCTCACCGGAGATCGCCCCCCTCTTCGCAAAGACTGACTTTACAAAGCAAAGAAAGCTGCTGCGTGCGACGGTTTACATCATGGTCAGTCGCGATCTGGAGGACGCTGACGCCAGGCAAACTCTGGAGAGAATCGGCTCTTCGCATAGCCAATCAGGGCTCAACATCCGGCCTGAGTTGTACGAGCTGTGGCTGGACAGCCTCTGCGAAACGGTGAAGCGAATGGATCCAGAATGGACCCCCGAAGTAGAGCGAGAGTGGCGTGATCGGATGCGACCTGCAATCGAGCTGATTACGTCGCTCTACTCAAACTGACCTACTTCCGGCTCGTAGTGTTGCAAGCTTTCCTCGCGCATGATACATTGCGCGCCTCATGCAGTTGGTAACCCCAGGAACTGGATCCACGCGCAGCTTTAGTGCCACTTATTTTGGCTTTGGCCATGATAAGGGGACGTTCAATATTAGGGAGACCAGCTGACGGTTTATGACGGTTTATTTGTAGGCAAGTTAGCCGAATCATCAGAGCCTCCCATCGGGAGGCTTTTTTGTTTTGAGGCGTCACGAAAGGAGCTAGCAATGGCGCAGTATGAAATCGACACTTATGGCGACCGGGTGGCGGATTATTACGACCGGCTATACCCGGACACGGCGCCGGGTATGGTCGGCAGGCTGGTGGAGCTGGCGGCGGAGGGCCGGGTTTTGGAGCTGGGAATCGGCACCGGGCGGGTGGCTTTGCCGCTGCATGACCTCGGTGTGGAGGTCGAGGGGATCGATTCTTCGGAGGCCATGGTCGCCGAGCTGCGGGCCAAGCCGGGCGGTGAGGAGATTGCGGTTGCGATTGGTGACTTCGCCGACGTCGCGGTCGAAGGCCAGTTTTCGCTGGTTTTCGTCGTCTTCAACACCTTCTTTGGCCTGCTCAGCCAGGAAGAGCAGGTTCGCTGTTTCGGCAATGTGACGCAGCATCTTGAGCCTGAGGGAGTCTTTCTGATCGAGGCATTCGTGCCGGACCTGACCCGGTTTACGCGAGGGCAAAGCGTTTCCGCTGTCGACATCGAGACGGACTCGTTTGAACTGGATGTTGGACGCCTCGACGCGGTGCAGCAGGTCGTGAAGTCGCAGCACCTGATCATGTCTGGTGACCGGGCGCGGCTGCTGCCGGTCCAGATTCGTTTCGCCTGGCCCTCCGAGCTGGATCTCATGGCAAAGCTCGCGGGCCTCGAGCTTCTCGACCGCTGGGCCGGCTGGGACAAAGAGCCGTTCACGGACGACTCAAAGTTTCACGTTTCGGTTTACGCGACCGCCCAGCCGATGTAGAACTGTGACGTTTGAGTTCAACTTTCTTTGGTAACCGAGGCCGGCAAGGCCGGGATTATTCATGAAGGTATTTTCATGGTTGCTGTACAAACTGAGAACCTAAGACGCGTGTACAAGGGCCAAAACAAACGCCCCAGCGTAACGGCGCTGGATGACGTCAATCTGAGCATTGAGGAAGGGGAAATCCGGGGCCTGTTGGGCCCAAACGGGGCCGGCAAGACGACGTTGGTAAAGGTGCTTTCTACCGTGCTTCTGCCGACCGCCGGCTCGGCCTCGATCCAGGGGCATGACGTGGTGCGGGAAACCAAGACGGTGCAGCAGCTGATTGGCATCGTTTTTGGTGGCGATCGGGGCCTTTATGCGCGTCTGACCAGCCGGCAAAATCTGGGGTACTGGGCGGCGCTCTACAGGGTGCCCACTTCGACGGGTAAACGCCGCGCTTCCGAGCTTTTGGACCGGGTGGGCATGGCTGATCGCGCTGATGATCTGGTGGAGACTTACTCACGAGGGATGAAGCAACGCCTGCACCTGGCGCGTGGACTTGTCGCCGATGCCAAAGTGCTGTTTCTCGACGAGCCCACAACCGGCCTCGACCCTGTGGCGGCACGGGAGTTTCGCCGGCTAATCCTCGAGCTGCGCGGCGAGGGACGCACGATTCTCATAACCACGCATGATATGGCCGAAGCCGAGGAGGTCTGCGATCGGGTGTCACTGATTGACCACGGCCGAATCCTGGCGATGGAAACGCCGCGCACGCTTGGCAGATTGATCGCCAGCCATGAGCGCATCGATTTCGTCGGAGGGCCGGCCGAGCTGCCGGCGGAATTGGTGGAGCTGGCAGGGGTTAAATCGGTAACGCCGCAGAGTGGCGAAGGTTTTCGCATCGAAGTCAGCAGCGACCTCGGCACGCGCAGCGCGCTGGCGGCACTGGTCGAAGCCGGCGTCATGACGATCTCGACTTCACGACCCAGCCTCGAAGAAGTCTACGTCCACATCATCGGCGACCGCGGGCTGGAGGTCTGAGATGGAAATGGTAAGAATCATCGCCGCGGCCATTAAAGTGCAGGTTCAGCAAACCAGACGCGACATTGAGGACCTGCTGCCGCTGCTGACGATGCCGCTGTTCACGCTGATCTTTATGGCGATTCTCGACTTTTTGGGCCGCAAGGACCTGAGCAGCTTCGCAATCGTGGCGCCGCTGCTCCTGACTATCGGTCAAATGGGCATCTTTGTGGCCAGTGAGATGATCGTCAGAGAACGTGCCGGCCAAACCCTGGAGATGCTGGTGGCGTCACCGGCTCCGTTTGCCGTGATCATAATCTCCCGAATCGGCGCCCTGTCGGTCCTTGGCTTGGTTGGTTTCCTCGAAAGCTGGCTGCTGGCGACCCTGCTGTTTGGGGCAAACATTACGATTCACCATCCACTCTTGTTGATCGCCGCCTTGATCCTGACCATCGTCGCCGCGACAAGCACGGCGCTGACCTGTTTTAGCCGGTCGCCGCGAACGCTGCAGAACCGCATCGCCTTCCCGTTATTTCTCATTTCCGGAGTGTTGGTACCGGTTACATTTCTACCGGATTGGCTGGAGCCCTTGAGCCGAATCATCTTTCTTTACTGGTCCGCCAACCTGCTGCGAGACTCGATGCAGAGCGGAGCCCCGGCGGATGTCGCCCTCAGTCTGACAGCACTTGCCGGGTTGGCGGTTCTGGCCGGCCTGCTTGGCACACTGCTAGTCAACCGGATGGTTACGCATCTTAAACACGAAGGGACGCTGGGACTGTGATCACGCTAAATGTCCTTTTCCAGGGTTGGCGCGTCGGCTTGGCAGACCTACGGGTTCAGTTCAGTGTGCTCACTTACTTTGGCGGTTGGTTGGTCAATGCCTTTGCTCAGGTGGTGTTTTTTGCGCTTTTGGCCGAGCTAGTGAACGCGCCCGATCACCTGCGTTACCTGCTAATTGGCAACGCCGTGGCGGCCGGCAGCTTCTTCGCCAACGGGATTATCGCCGTGGCGCAGTGGGATCGAAACGACGGGACCTACCCTCTGCTTGTAGTGGCGCCAACTGGCTTGCTGCCGGCAACCATCGGTCGCACCTCGATCCACCTGCTCACCGGTACTGCCACGTCGATGCTGACACTGCTCCTGGCCGAGCTAATCTTCGGCATTTGGCCGGAAGCGTTGCTGTTGGTGCCGCTGCTCTTCCTGGTCATGGCCAGCGTTTACGCCCCGGCGTTGTTCTTGGGCACCATCGTCACGCGCAAGCCGCGGCTGCGAAACATCGTCCATCGCTCCTTGTTCGTCCTCCTCCTGACGATCTCGGGTGTGAGCGTGCCGGTGTCCTACTGGCCGGATGCTGTGGAGGCGGTAGCGAACATCCTTCCCCTTACCTACGAACTTGCGGCAGTGCGGCTTGTGTTCCATGGCGCACCGGCCGGCGAAGTGTTGGAACAAATCGGCAAAGGCCTTTTGATCGCGGCTGTCTGGTTCGGCGTGGCGGTTGCCCTGATCGATCGCATGGCTGACGCTGGACGCCGGGATGGCTCGATTGAGTTTGTCTGAGATGTCAGCCGGTTTTACGGCAGAGCCTAGGCTGGGTGGGTCTGAAATGAGAAATGTAAAGCCGAGCGCGATCTTTTTTGACCTCGACGACACGATTATTGACGACCGCAGCGGCGTGGATTCTGGTTGGCGTAAGGCGCTCCTCGAGAACACTGCTGGGATCAATGCGGACCTTGACGCGTTGGTTGCCCGGGTCCACGGCGTTCGCGATTGGTACTGGTCGGATCCGGAGCGGCATCGTGTCGGTCGGCAGGACCTGCGGGCTTCCAGCGCTTGGATTGTTGGCGAGGCCTTGTCTCGTTTGGAAATTGCTGATCCCGAGCGGGCGACGCGAATTGCGCACCGCTACCGGGACGTCCGGGAAGAGGACAGAACGCTACTGCCTGGAGCGGTGGAAACCTTGGAGCAGGTACGTGCCCTCGGTATCAAGACAGCGCTGCTGACCAACGGCGCTGCCACCGCTCAGCGCGCCAAGCTGACCCGGTTCAACCTGGAGCGCCAGTTCGACTTCATCGGTATCGAGGGCGAATTTGGCTACGGTAAACCGGATGAACGTGTGTATCAAGCGGCGTTGGCCGCGCTGGGAGTGGCCCCGGCGGAAACCTGGATGGTCGGCGACAACCTGGAATGGGATGTGGCCGCGCCGATGCGAATCGGTCTCACCGGAATTTGGCTTGATCGGTTTAGAAAGGGCCTGCCGGAGGCGGGCGCGGTTCAGCCGGACAGGGTCGTGACATCGATTGGGGAGCTGTTGTTGCCTTGAATTCCACGACATCGGAGAGGACTATCTGGAGATATTGGCGCCGGCCGAGTGAGGCTATGCGTGGCAGAGAAATATGAAGCCCAGCGCGATCTTTTTTGACCTCGACGAGACGCTGTTGAACGACAACGCTTCGTTCGACGAATCGATTCGGCGAACCTGCGCCGAGCTGGAGACGGCGTTTCCGAAGTTTGCCTTCTCCAACCTGTTCGCCACCTACCGCAGGCAGACTGCCGCTTATTGGGCCGAAGTTTGCGACCGAGTGATGGCCGGTCAACTCGATGGCCAGTCGGTCGGGCTGGAAGGTTGGCGCCGCGCGTTGCTGGAGCACGGCTGCAGCGACGAAACGGCTGCCGCCCAGGCGTTGGAGTCCTACTCGCGTCATCGGCTCGAGACTTACTCGCTGTTTGACGATGCCGGCCCGATTCTCGAGACCCTGAGGGATGAATTCACGATTGGTGTAATCACCAACGGTTCCTCCGACACTCAGTGGGAAAAAGTTCGCCAACTTGGCCTGGATTCCTTCTGCAGCGTCATCCTTGTTTCCGGCGAGGTTGGCGTGGCCAAGCCTGATCCTCGTATCTTCCGCATCGGTCTCGACCGTGTGGACCTCGATGCCGACGCAGCTTGGCACGTTGGCGATAGCCTAAAGAGCGATGTTGCCGGTGCCTTGAGTGCCGGCCTAACCGCCGTGCACCTCAACCGTGGGAACAACGCCAGACCAGCGGATTCAGCGAAGCCTGACCACGAGATCGGGTCACTTTTTGAGCTGCCTGAGCTTTTGGAGATGCGGCGGGAAGCGGCAAACACGAGCGGATTTGGTTTCTGGAGGCAAAAATGATCGAAACTCGGGGACTCACACACATTCACTTGGCCGTGAGGGATCTCGAGAGCGCCGCTGCCTTTTACCGGAGCGTTTTCGGGATGGAGGTGATGTCTCGCGGCGAGGAAGGCATGGTCTTCCTGCGCACGCCGGGCGCTGCCGACACGATCCCGCTGCGACAGGCCGAGGATCACGAGACTGTCGGATCCGGCGGCGGTATGGACCACTTCGGCTTTCGGCTCAAGACGCGGGACGATCTCGACGGCGCCATCGACACGATAGTGGCGCACGGTGGCAGGCTGATTGAGCGAGGCGAGCACGCGCCAGGCGTGACCTTCGCCTACGTGGCCGATCCGGAAGGCTATGTCATCGAGCTCTAAGTAGGAAATCATCCAACGAAAGGGAGTCTGTTCTGTACTTCGCTTTCGACTACTTTGTTCTGATTACGCTAATTCGTTTTTAGCTCTCAAGATTCGGATCTAATGTCCACAGACTCTCATCATCAAGCTCTGCTTGTCGCTGACTACGACATGCCGGCGACATCGATCACACCAATGGATGGCGGCACGATCAACCATGTCTACCGAGTCGAGTCTCCCAAAGGAGTGTTCGTCCTCAAGGAATACACTGACTCTTCTCTCGACAGCGAGAGAATGCAGTTGGTTTGCGACGCTCAGGAGCTAGCTCGTCGGCACGGGTTGCCGGTACCGCGACTAGTTCATGCCAAGGACGGTGGGTCTTTCACTGAACGAAACGGCGTGTTCTTCTCGGTCAGTGAGTACATTGAGGGAAGAATCTTTCCGCCTGGTCAGATGCCGGAACGGGCCGCGGTTCGAATGGGTGAGGTTTTTTGGGCCACTCCACAGGGCCTTACAAGAATTGCCCGAAGGAACATTGACTACGGTACCCAGCCCGGAGTGGATAGAAGACCATCTCCTTTCAGTACTCGCCATCGGTGAAGGGCGCCGAGCCCATGATGCCTTGGATGAAGTAGCTTGCAGGGTCCTCGAGCAGAAGCTGCGTTTGCTTAAGGAGCTAACCGTTCCAGCACCTCTTATTTCGAAATGGACTCACGGTGACTACGAGTGGCGTAACGTACTCTTCAACGATCGGGATGAAGTCGTAGGAATCATCGACTTCGACAACGTCCGTTTCGACAACGTCCGTTTCGACAACGTTGCACGCGACATAATGCGGTGTATAGCGCTTAGTTTCCTAGCTGGATCAAAGGAAGGCTTTGCGTTCTTCGAAGGCTACGCCTCGGCGTCCCAAGTCACTCCAGCAGAGGCTCATGAGTACGTGAATTTTTACCGCTATATCTCAACATTTAGAACCTGGCCGATCAGCGTGCGTTATCTGGAGCCGGAGAAATACTTCTCCCGCTGGGACGAATTGATTCAGCCTCTGCCTGAGTGGGATTGGGAGGAAGCAGCGCAGCGATTCGCGGATATTGCGGCCCGTATACGACGAAGCCATCCGCCCAGCCAGTTCTAAAGCCCGCTCAATTAGGCCATGATCGTTTGCTTGATCTAAAGCGGTTCGCCCGGCGCCACAGCTCGAAATCGTCGCCGCGGCTCAGATCGTTGCCTATAGGCTGAGCGAGGGTCAGAGACGCCTCTCCAGAAGGCGGTTCAGTCCTGGCCAAGAACCTTCTTGAGTAGTTGGGCCGCATCTTCCGTGGCAGGTGCTTCGTATTCAATCGTTAGACCGCCCGGCGTTTCAAAATAGAAGTTGCGTATGCCGGAGGGCTGCATCACTGGTGGCTGGCGGATCACGGCGCCCTTGGCTTTGATTCTTTCGTACAACAGATCGACTTCTGCCAAGTCCACCGAAATGTCGATGGTCTCACCTTTGAACTTCGTGTACTCCGGGTGGACCTCATCCCGGGGCAGCACTAGCACCGCGAGGTTGTCGGCGACCTTGAATGACGCCAGAGCGTTGGGCCGGTAGATGATTTCTGGGCAATCTAGCACTTCGCGGAAGAATTGAACCTCCGCATCAAAGTCGGTGACATGGTGCTCTATCGCGTTAGCTCTCAGCATTGAATGTCCTGATCAGAATGGCGGGCCGGCTCCAGAAGGTTGAATGTCCGGGAGTATATCACGGCGGCAGGGTGTTGCGGCCGATAGAGGCTACTGAGACGGCAGCGGCGAAGGCTCAAGCTCGCCGCCGGGACGCACCAGCCAGACGTTTTCGTAACCGGCGCGGGCGATGGCTTCGACGGCGACTTCGAGGTTTAGACCGACGTCGGCCGGGCCGTGAGAGTCGTCTCCCAGGGTCACGGGCACGCCGATGCGATGGGCTTCGGCCAAAATCCAGTCGTCTGGGTAGATGCTCTTGCAGGGCTTGAGGAGGCCGCGCGCGTTGACGTCCATGGCGGCGCCGGCGTCGCGGATCACTTCGAGCACGGCGCGCTGCGTCGCTTCGATCTTTGGCGTGCGAACGGCTTCTGCCGGCGCTAGCAGCATTTTGATCAGATTAAGGTGGCCGATCACGTTCGCCAACTTCCATCCGACGAGGTCTAGCACCTGCTCGTAGTAGGCGAGCTGGAGTTGCTCCGGGCCGCCAGCTAGTTCGATTGCCTTGTCGACGTTGCTTCGCTGCCAGTCGATCAGAATGTCGGTGTCAGCCAGCCTAACGTAGTGCACCGAGCCGACCAGGTAGTCGAACGGCCACCTCGCGGTCTGCTCGCGGGTCCAGTCGAGGGCGCCGCGGATGTATTCGAACTCGGCGCCGAGCAGGACGAACGGGTAGCGTTGCGTCTCGGCCAGAACAGCGGCGGCGTACTCATCGAACCTCGCTAGCTGGTCGTGTTGCGCCATGTCCGGTGAGAGGGCCATCGGTGGCGTTTGGAAGTGCTCGGTGAAACCAAAGCCGACAAAATTCTGGGCGGCCGCGGCCGCGGCGATCTCGCTGACTTCGCCATCGGAGTCGCCGAACCGGGAGTGCCCGCCGTGGAAGGAGCTAAGCGGCATTTTTTCAACTAGTCCCTCCTCAGCTCCAGCAGGTCCCACAAGTTTCCGTATAGGTCCCTAAAAACGGCGACAGTACCGTAGCTCTCCTCTTTCGGATCTCTCACAAACTCAACCCCCTTGCCGCAGAGAGCATCGTAGTCTCGCCAAAAGTCGTCGGTGTGGAGGAACAAGAAGACGCGCCCGCCAGTTTGGTTGCCGATTCGCGAGGACTGCTCGCCTCCGACAGCGCGCGCCAGGAGCAGGTGGGTTTCGTCCGATCCTTGCGGTGCCAGCAGCACCCAGCGCTTGTCCTGAGACTCAACGTAGGAGTCCTCGACGAGACGGAAGCCGAGCTTGTCGACGTAGAAGTCGATTGCTTCATCGTAGTCCCGGACGATAAGGGCGACGTAGCCGATCGATCGCTTCATGCTTTCGATTTTATGCCAATGAACAGGGTTTCAGGCTTTGGGAAAGGGTCCTCAGACCGGCCACTTTATTCTCCAAAGCTCTGAAAGATCCTTGATGACCGCTACGGAGGAGTGCTGGTCGAGAAAAGCCGGTTCCTCCTGGCGGTCTCGCTGGACCCAGGCGCCAAACGCGACGCCTTTGGCGAGGAATGGAAGCACATCGCTGGTGAGGCTATCGCCGACGGCGACAGAGGTCGCCAGGTCCGGTGCCGCGCCGTAGAAGGCCGCGAAGTCGGCCAGCACCTGCTCGTAGAAGCCGGGATGAGGCTTGCCGATCGGGTCGCCGATGGTTATTTGCCGGTTATCGATTCCAATCGTGCGCATTACCTCGAGCCGGGCGAGTTTCCTTCTGTGGGATTCGGCCGGGTCGTAGGCAAAAGTTTGAGCATTTTCGTCAAGTTCCAGGAAACCGTCGCTGCCCGTGGCAAAGCTAAATCTGGTTTCTTGCTCTCGAAGCCTTTCGACTGCTTGCAGGGCGTCAGGGAAAACCTGGCTGACAGTGGTGAGAGCTTGCCAGTAGGCATCGCCTGCCTCATGGACGGCAGCACGAGTCACGGGCCGACCAGTTCGCTCCAGAGCGATGGCGATCATCATCTCGCGAGAGAAGACCTTGGTTTCGCTCAGGGTCGCTGCCAGCGACGAATGTCGGCATCGAGCCGAGCAGATTCGCTGTTGTCCCGACTTCTGAGCTGATCAAGTAAAACTCCCCGCAGGTGGCGAAAAGTTTCCTGTACACGATCGCCTATATCGATGGCTCCGACAGCCACCTCACGGGCCTGCTCCGTATTGAGGATCACGTCATCGACATCGAAGAAGATGGCGCCGAAGTTCATCGGGACGGCTCAGCCGTTGTAGTCGGCCCCGCCCTCGTAGACTTTGACCGCCGCGGCGACGTCGTAGCTGCCATAGGTGATCGAGCTGATCGCCTTGGTCATCTGCACTGCCGATTTTAGGTCTTTCTGGTGGATGTTGCGGCCGGTGGCGCTGCCAGAGGCGCCGGATACGTTGATCTGGTCGTGCAGGGTTTGGAGGAAGTTCTAGACGCTGGTGCTGCTGCCGCCGGCGGTGATCACGCGGGTGCGTCCGGCGGCCTGGACGGCTTCCTTGAAGCTCTCGGCCGGCGTCTGGCAGTCTTCCGGCTTGGCAAAGTTGACTTTGCAGAAATCGGCGCCGAGGGTGGCGCCGAGGCCGGTAGCGCCGGCGAGCAGGTGGGGGTCCTGCTCCTTGGGAACGGCGGCGCCGCGAGGGTAAATCCAGAGCACGGCGATTAGGCCGTTGCGGTGAGCCTCGAGGCAAACCTGTGCCGCCTCGACCATCTGCTCGGTCTCAAATTCGCTGCCGGCGTAGACGGTGAAGCCGACGCCGGCGATCTTGAGCCCGGCGTTTTTCAGCTCCAGAGTATCCTGAACCGAAACCCAGGCCAGGCTGCGTGGGTTTTGCTGTTGATCTTCACAAGATAGGGGACGGACATGTAATCGGCGCCGTAGCGGGCGATCAGACCGAACTGGGCGGCGAAGCAGCCGATCACGCCATGGGCCGCGATTCTGAACAGATGCTCGGGGTCGGCGTCCTCGGCGGCAAAGGGGCCCTCGGAGGACTCGCCGACAAAGTCGTCGTTGAGGTGCTCCACTTTCTGGTCGCCGGCAAACAGCATCAGCCGGCCGGTGCCCTTGGTAATCAGGCTGAAATTGTCCTCGTACTCGGCCCGGTGGCCGGCTGGCACATCGGTGGGGACTCGAACCTCGATTTTGGTGCTCGTAGCCATCGTAGCCCTCCTCTTATAGAGACTCGGTCGCAAAGATTTTACACCTCGGGGACTTTGAAAGATTCTTACTAAAGGGGGTTACAAACGTTGGCTGCGGTTGGTTTGTCGAATTATCAAATACAAGTCAGAATCGCTCTCATGCGAAGCAAAGGCGGGTAGAATGCGCGCATGGCGATTAAGGGCGTCCTGGTTTGGTTCGCGCAGGCCATGGCATCGTTTCAGGACATTCGACGGTTTAGGGAACCAAAATGGACGGTGAAAGCGATGAGCCCGATGACCGTCGGGCTCAATAACGAGCCCAAGGGGGCTTATCTGCCTTCGGTTACGAATTAGCGCGAGTGGTCTAGCGAACGGGCTTAATCCAATGGACTTCCTTCCCACAGACGAACAAAAGGGCATCCGGCAGGCAATCCGAGAGCTCTGTCGCGACTTCTCGGACCCGTACTGGCGGGAACTCGATCAAACCGGTGCCTACCCGGACACCTTCGTCCAGGCCCTCACAGAGGCAGGCTGGCTTTCGGCGCTGATCCCGCCGGAATACGGCGGTTCCGGCGTGGGAGTTAGTGAGGGCGCCATCGTCCTGGAGGAGATCAACCGCGCCGGCGGCAACGCGGCAACGGCTCACGCTCAGATGTATGTCATGGGCGTGATCCTGAGGCACGGCTCCGACGCGCTGAAGCAAACCTGGCTGCCGCGTATTGCTTCCGGCGAACTGCGTTTGCAAGCCTTTGGAGTTACCGAACCGGACGCCGGCTCAGAGACCACGCGCATCTCCACCTTCGCCCGGCGCGACGGCGACCGCTACGTCGTCAACGGCCAGAAGGTCTTTATCTCTCGCGCCCAGCACTCGGACCTGTTGCTGCTGCTCGCCCGCGCAACAGCGTATGACGAACTCGATGATAGGACCCGCGGCCTGAGCGTCTTTTCGATCGACCTACGAGAAGCGGTCGCCAACGGGCAGATCGAAATTCAGCCACTCGAGTTCATGTTCAACCATCACACTACTCAGCTTTTTATCACCGACCTGGAGGTCCCGGCCGAGAATCTGGTTGGACAGGAGGGCGAGGGGTTTCGCTACATCATCGATGGCTGGAACGCCGAGCGCATCCTCATCGCTTCTCAGAGCGTGGGTGACGGCCTCTGGTTCACGGACCGTGCCACTAAATATGCCACTGAGCGGGAAGTATTTGGCCGGTCCATCGGCACCAACCAGGGTGTGCAGTTTCCGATCGCTCAGGCTTACAGCGCGGTTCTGGCGGCCGGACTGATGCGCGATAAGGCGGCCTGGCTGTACGACAACAGTCAGTCATGTGGTGCCAAAGCGAACATGGCGAAGCTGCTCGCCAGCCAGGCGGCCTGGGAGGCGGCGAACGCCTGCATGGACACGCACGGCGGCTACGGTTTCGTCAAGGCATTCGATGTGGAGCGCAAGTTCCGCGAGGCACGTCTATTCATGACAGCGCCCGTGAGCAACAACATGGTGCTGAACTTCGTCAGCCAGAACGTCTTGGGAATGCCGCGCAGCTATTAGAAGCGGCGCTTGCTCTCTAGGCCTTGGCTACTCTGATGGTGCCTTGGGTAGACATAACGAAGAGAAGATTTAGAAGTAGTCGCGTCGGGCGTTGTTTTGGCACCGCGGCAAAATGAAGCACCTCGGAGCGGTAGAATTCACCCATGCCGATCAAGGGTGTCTTGTTCGACTGGCGAGGCACGCTTTTTCACGATCTCAGCGACGCGGACTGGGTTCGCACCAGCGCCGCAGCGATTGACCGTGATCTTTCGGATTCTAACGTCGAAGTGATTAACCAAGCGCTTGCCCGGGTTGAGAGCGACCCTGATGTCAAAGCGACGAAGATTCGGGCAGATGCCTCGGCGCAGGCCCACCGCGAAGCGATGTTGTTTCATTTCAAAAGAGCTGGTCTGGATGATGAGCTCGCGCTGGCCATCTACGAGCGAGATGGCATGTCTGATGCCAGCTTTCCTTACCCGGACACGTCGCGTGTTCTAAGCCAGCTAAAAGCCAAAGGATGCCGAATCGCGATCGTTAGCGACATTCACTACAACTTACGACCCCTGGCCCGCCATTATGAGGTAGACGGCTTGATCGATGCCTGGGCTCTTTCCTTTGAACATGGTTGGGTTAAGCCTGAACCGGAGGCCTTTATCTCCGCCCTCCGGATGCTGAACCTGGAGGCTCAGGAGGTGTTAATGGTCGGCGACCGGGCCGACCGTGATGGCGGAGCCGTCGCCGCGGGTATCCAGACGCTCATCCTGCCTCCGGTCGCCCACTTCCAGAAGAGAGGCCTCGATTTGGTGCTGAGCCTAGTGTCTGGCGGGTCTTGAGTACATTCGGAGAAGTTGGTGAGGGTGAGTTGACAGTTAAGCCCTGCACTGTTTCACTGCGGCGATGCTGACTTGGGGTCAATTCCAACACGAACGACCCGATCTCGCGGAGGCCGGCAAGGGTCTCATTTGCCAATTCGGTGTCGGTCTGGCCTTCCTAGCTACTGTCCAGAAGGATGGCAAGCCTCGTGTCCACCCGATCGCGCCCCAATTCGCCGGCGGCGGTTTGTACGGCTTCATCACGCCCTCGCCCAAGCTCAATGACCTGCTTCGAGACGGGCATTACGCCCTGCATTCCTATCCCAGCATCGAGAATGAGGATGCCTTCTACACCACGGGCCAGATCGAGATCGTGAAGGATTCGGCGGAACTCGAGGAAGCTCGCGCCGCTTTCGTGGCCGAACCGGAGCGAAAGTGGGACGGACCACCGGCTGACTTCGCAGACCAGACAGTGGTTGAGTTTTTGATAGACACCTGTTTGTTGACGCGCACCATCGGCCACGGTGATTTCGCACCGGAACATTTTATCTGGCATTCGAACTGACCAGAGGACGGGCAGCTTAAATCCGGGCCAGGCTAACGCGGTTTCTTGGCCTCGATGATGTAGCTGCCATCGGCGAGCGGCAGACCGCTTGGCGTCATCAGCTCGGCTTCCAGTGCCAGCAGCGCTTCCAAGTCGGCGCCGAGCGGGTCGAATTTGGGGATGTCCCAGGGTGAGATTAAGAGCGTGAAGACCAGATCGCCAAGGCCGGGGAAGGCGGCACTGGCGTTGTCGCTGCGTGCATCGATCAGCTCAAGGCCGGCGGATTTCAAGCCGTCTTGATAGTCGCGAAAGTGGTCGCCGAAATCGACCCGGCGTGGGAAGAAGGCGTCAATCTCGGTCCAAAGGTTCCAGCATTGTTGGGTTAGCAGGGTGCCGCCCGGTTTGAGGACCCGGGCGATGTCGGCGGGCTCGAAGTCTTCGTGATGGTCGAGGACGAGATCCAAGCTGTTGGCGGCGAAGGGAAGCCGCGACGCGCTCGAATAAACCAGCGACGCGCCAAGCGGCTGCAGCCGGGCGGCCGCAACTCGTGCGTTGACCGGCCACTCTTCGGTGCCAACGGCGCGGCCGCGAAAGGCGGCAATCAGCTCGCTAAATCGTTCGCCGCCGCCGGTGCCAAGGTCGATCACCGATTCGGCAGAGCCTAAGAGCTCTCGGGCGCGTGCAATGTAGTCCCAGGGTCTCGGTGTGAGGCGCCAGGAATCGATTTCCGGCATCCAGCCGGAGAAGCGATTGGCCCTTTCGACGTAGGGCTGCAGACGCTGCCGGGCACTTTCCAGGGTTTGGGCGGTCATGGTGCTAAAAGGATGGTATATATGTGGCGGCGTTGCTTAGGATGGGATGTTGAGATGAGCGAAGAAGAGGGCGCCGTAGTCTTAAGGTCGCGGCCGGCGGCGCGGGTGCTGCTTTTGGACCCGGCGGGCCGGGTCTTGCTCTTGCGTCACGTCCTTTTGCACCCGGAGCGCGATACCGACGCGGTGTGGGTTCCGGCCGGCGGCGGCCTCGAGGAGGACGAGTCTTTCGAGGCTGCCGCGCTGCGCGAGCTGCACGAAGAGGTTGGGCTGAAGGACCTAGTGCTGGGTCCCTGCGTCTGGCAGCGGCACAACCAGTTCGCCTTCTTTGGCGAGGACTATCGGGTTGAGGAGCGCTACTTCCTCTGCCGGATCGAGGCGTTTGAGGTGGGAGATATCCTCAAACCGGACGAGCAGGAAGGGCCGGTTAAAGCGAATTGGCAATGGTGGACGGCGGAGGAAATCGAGGCGTCGTCCGAATCCTTCGCACCTCGCGACCTGGGCCGTCTGCTTAGGCCGCTCTTGGCAGGCGAGATACCGGCAGAGCCGGTCGTTGTGCGCGACTTGCCGCGGGCATGAGTTCCGGTCGGGTGAGGCGTTTGCTGCGCGGCGCCCCGGCATTGGTTCTGGTTCTCATCTTGGCTTGTTCGAGCGGCGGTGGTGAAAGCCGACTGGTGCTTCCCAGCGACGTGAGCATCGACGACCTGGTCTCGGCGCTGCCGATCGAAGCTCTGCCGGAGGGGTTCTCGGAGCAGGACCGCCGTTCAATCCCCCTCGGTTCGCCGGAGGGAATTCAGGAGCCGCCAAACCTGCAAATTACATTCGCCGATAGGGACGCCCTTGTGGTGTTGATCATCGCCGTCGAGGCGGCCGGCGCCCGGTTGGACAGACATACGCGCCAGTATGAGACTACCCCGCTAGCGGTGGTGACGCGAGACCCGCCCTCGAGAGGGCTGGGAGAGGATTGTGATCCCTCCGCCGACTCCAGCGACCGCCTGGCTTGTGCTTGGAAGTCGATCTCCAACCCCAAGATCGGGGAGGATTCGGCGGCGTACGAATCGGCGAAATCCGACTCCGACCGCACCAGCCGTGTCTACCTTTTTGTCGATAGCGGTGTGTTTGCCTCGCTGGTGGTCAGTTATGTCGAATCGCCGCCGGGTGAGGAGGTCGAGCGGGCACTCCTGGAGGCGCTGGAGGCGGGGGTTCAAGCACTGGTGGAGCGCAAATCGGTACCGGATTGAGGCGGCAAGCTGTCTTCGCCTTGTGTGGTCATGGTGCCGGCTTCAGCAGCAGGGCATCGGCGACGCGTTGGCAGGTTTCGGCGTCGCAGGCCGCGATCAGGCCTTCGCCGCCGTCGCCGAGGTGGTAGTCGCGGCCATCCCAGCGTCGGGCTACGCCGCCAGCCTCCTCGAGGATTAGCGCACCGGGCGCGTGGTAGGGCCGGGTGCGACGGAAGATTGAGAAGTCGTGATTACCGAGGACGAGCTCGGGGTACTCGACGCCGGGGCAGTTGCGGCCGGGATCAACTCGGCGAGCTCTGGGCCGGCCAGGTCGACGTGTTGCTTGTGGTGATCATCGAAGTGTCGGGAGTGGATCGAGCCACGTAGCTGCCCGTCGGGACTTTGTAAGGGCAGGCGTTCAATCGGCTTGCCGTTACGCAGTACGCCTTCGCCGCGGCGGGCAACCCAGGATTCTGCCGCTACCGGACGCCAAATCCAGGCCGCGATGGTCTCGCCGTGCTCGGCCAGCGCCACCATCACTGCAAAGTCATCGTTTCCCGCGACAAAATTAGCGGTGCCGTCCAGCGGGTCAACCAACCAGACGGTTTCCTGCCGGCTGACGGCGTCAAGCAGGCTCGGGTTGGCGGCGGTGGCTTCCTCGCCGACAAAAACGGCATTGGGCCGCAGTTTTTGCAGGACCTGGCTGATGATCAGCTCGGCCTCGCGATCGGCCCGAGTGACGACCTCGCCGGGCGACTTTTCTTCGATATCGCCGGTCTGCAGGTCGCGGAACCGCGGCATGATCGCCGATTCAGCCGCTTGCTGCATGACGGCGAGGACATCATCGGTCATGGATGCTCCTGGTCCGCCAAAGCGGCTAGCCAGTTCCCGGCTTGGCTGGAGTCCTGGAAAACATGGGAATGCCAACCGAATTGCCGAGCAGCGTGGACGTTTTGCGGCGAGTCGTCGATGAAGGCAATCTCATCGGGTGCAAGGTCCAGGGAATCCGTGACGTGCTCGAACACGCGCCGATCGGGCTTCAGGTGACCGATCTGGCTAGAAAAGAATAACTCGTCAAATTTGGACGCTACCGCGGGCAGCTCACCGGGAAGCGCCTCCAAGAGAACCGCGCCGTTGTAGGTCAGGAGGCCAGTCCTCAGCCTGGGCCGCATCGCTTCGATCAGTTCCAGGACATCCTGGTCGGGCTCGAAAGCGGAAGCCCAAATCGACATAAAGTCCCTGAAGGTCAATGCATCCCGATCGAGCGCCGCACGTAGTCAAATGCCTCCTCGGCTGAATAGGCTCCGGCATCGCAGTCGTCGTCGAAGCCAGACTCCCACAAGAGCGCATAGACGTCTTCTTCTGAGCGGTTGGATGCAGCAGTCAATGCGGCTAATCGCCTTTCTGGCAAGAAGCGGGCCGCTACACCGCCCAGGTCAAAGACGACTGTCGAGATCACGGCTGTAACCGCGAGTCGAGGATTTTCTGCATCAACACCAGGTCTAGCCAGCGGTCAAACTTCTGGCGGGTCTCTGGCATGCGCGCGACCTCGACAAAGCCAAGCCGGACGTGGAACTGAATCGAGCCCTCGTTCTCGGCATCGATGGCGCCTACCAGGACGTGGAGATCCGCGGCGTGAGCCCGCTCGATCAATCCTTCGACTAGTGCGCGCCCGATGCCGCTTCCCCAGTGATCCTCGCGAACGTGGACACTGTGCTCTAGCGTGCCCCGGTAGCCGGGCCATTTGCCCTCACCCCTAAAGGGACCGTACGAGGCGAAGCCGACCACTTCGTCTGTGTCTTCCGCTACGAGGATCGGAAATTTGGCGCGGGCCTGACTTTCGAACCACGCGGCACGCTGATCGTATGTGTCCGACTCCTCCGTCCAGGTGGTCGTGAGAGAAGGAATCCAGGCGTTGTACAGGTCAGTAATGGCCTTGAGGTCAGCGGCAACGGCATCTCGGATTAGCACGCCGACCTCCGAATCTTAGACCGGCTCTTTGAACTTGCGGCCGCGCTGGGCCTTGACGCGCTGCGAATCGAAGTGCAGCACTGGCACGCCGTAGCCGCAGCTGGTGACGGTGCTGCGCACCGCGACATCGATTATCTGTCGCGCCGGTTCGAGGTTTTCGGCCGGCTGGGCCAGAAGAATGTCCGCTAGGGGGGACCCCTGGGGTGATGAGACGGTGGCGTGGCCGAAGAGGCGCACGATGGCGGCGTCGTCGGCGTCCATTGACATGACCATGATCGTGATCGGGCTATTTTTTTGAGTACCTGCAATGGCCGTGGGCCTTGCCGGGAGCGCCGGCGATGTCGTTGAGGCTCGCGCCGCCAGCGTGGCACCGGCCTGAGCGTGGCGGGCGGTCTCGTTGCCGCTGCCGAAGTAGTCCAGGTAGGCGACACGATGGTCGTCGATGATGTGCAAGGGCACACCGCCCTTTGGTGAGAGGTTGACCGGGCCCTGGCCGTGATCGCCCAGGCTCATGCCGGGCTCGACGCTCGCAACAAAGAAGATGCTGGCAGCGCGAATCAGAGCTGCTTGCTCGCCGGTTATCTGGTCGTGGTAAGTCGCCATATCCAATGCTCCTCCGAGAGATATTTTACGCTTTCCCACGGCGCGCGTCTCAATTTTGAACCGCCGCCCAGACGTGAACCGCAGCCAACCGCGTGTGTTTTAATGGGCCTGACTTCGCCGGTCGCTGGCACGAAATACAGCCGCCGGGTACCGATGGAGGCTGGTTGGTGACGGAACGGACTGCAACCATCTTGCAAATTGAACCGGCGGTTGATAGCGCCTCCGGCCTGGTAGACCGGCGCATCTTCAGCGACAGGGATATCTATCAACTGGAGTTGGAGCGAATCTTCGCGCGGGCCTGGAACTTTATGGCCCACGACTCCCAGATCCCCAATCCCGGCGATTTTTTCCAGACTTATGTTGGCGAAGACCGCGTGATCTGCGTGCGCGACGTTGAAGGAAACGCTCAAGTGCTGGTGAACTCCTGCCGCCATCGCGGCAATGCGGTCTGCCGGGCGGAAGAGGGCCACGCCACTTCGTTCATGTGTACCTACCACGGCTGGACCTATGACCTCAAAGGCGCCCTGGTTGGTGTGCCCGGATTCAAGGAGGTCTACCACGAGGAGTTGGACCGGGAGGCCTGGGGCCTAATCAAAGCGGCGCGGGTCGATTCCTACCATGGATTCATCTTTGCCAGCATGGACGCGGCGGCGCCTGAGCTGACCGACTACTTGGGGAACGTGGGCTGGCTTTGCGTCGACCTGATTGCCGCCAAGGGCGAAATGCGGATTGCCGGTGGCGTGCAAAAGTTTACGATTCCCTGCAACTGGAAGTTTGTCGCCGATAACGTCTCGGACGAATACCACCTTGACGTAACCCACGCCTCGACTTATATGAGCCGCGTTTCCCAGAGCAAGGGTTGGACGCAGCAGCCTTCGGCCACGAAATTCAGCAGTGGGCGGCAACGGGTTTGGCTAGGTGAGTACGGCCACGTCTGGGCGGGGCCGCTGGTGGCGCGAAAAATGCAAAAAAGAATAGCTGGCGAGGGCCCGTCCGGCAGCCACTGGCGGGAGCGCCCGGAAGCTAAGAAGGCATTGGGCATCGCCGTAAATTCGAAGGGGATGCCGCACGTATTCCCCAACTTTTCGACGACGAGCTATCACGTCACTTTACGGCTGCCAAAGGGCGCGCGGCAGACCGAAGTCTGGCTGTTTGCATTTCGGGATCAGGACCTACCGATCGAGGACACCCGGCAGTATCTGCGCTGGATAAGTACTCACTGCGGCCCCGGCGGCATCGTCGATCAGGACGATTCGGAGAACTGGGAGCAGAGCACAAAGGGCGTCCAGGGAAGTGTCAGCCGCAGATTCCCCTTTCACTACGCAATGGGTCTAGGACATGGCGAATACGTGGACGAAGAGGGAAGCCCGCCGCGAATTGAGACCAACGCCAACGAGCATGGCCAGCGCTGGCACTACCGCGCCTGGTCGGAGTGGATGGCTGCCGAGTCCTGGGCGAAGCTAAAGGCGAACCATTCGCCGGTACCGAACGGGGTTAGCTAGGCGAGGAACTCGGCGAGGGGTTCCCTTTGGAACAGGCATTGTTCTAGCCAGAAGTACAGGATGAAGAGCAGCATCGCTGTCTGTTGATCCTTGCCGCTCTGATAGCGTTTTGCCATCCGTTCCGTAAACGCTGGATTGAAAATTCCGGACTCACCCAATCGTTGCAGGCCGGTTAACAGGGCTTGGTTCAGCCAGGCCGGTCGCGGCGGGCCGGGAAGGGCGCGTTTCTCGCGCTGCTCGAAGGGCATGTTGAGCAGCGGGTCATAAGCGCGTTTGAGTAGGACTTTTGCGTTGGCGATGCTATCTGCACCCTTAAGGCTGGTAGGAATCCTTAGGGCAAATTTAGTCAGGCCCTCTTCGTAAAACGGACTGCGAGTTTGTTGGCCGCTGAGCGGCGGTACCAGGACGTTGAATAGCCCATAGCGGCTGGTCCATTTGCGCAGCAGGTCATTGAGCAAGAAGGCGTCGAGGGGTTCAAAGCCGACAAGACGTTCCAAATCGGACTCGGTCGTGTGAGCCGCGACTGGATCTTGAACCGGCCGCTGCCTGAGCAAATGGTCTTGAGCCTCGAACGAGAAGAACTCCGGTTTCGCTATCAGGTCGATCAGGGTTTGGCGCGAATCCAGATCCGGCGAGCTCTTCATTTTGAATCCCCGCCAGTGGCGCAGGTTGCTGAAATGTAGCTCGGCGCCGGACCCCACGAGCAGCGAGTCATAGCCGGACCGCTGCGCTGCTTGCAGGAGAAAGTGGTGGGTAATGCCGCGCATTGCAGAATCGATTGGATCGTCCATCTGGCGCAACAGGCTGGCGACAAAATTGGGACTGATATCGCTTTCGTCGAGCGTGAGGACTTCCTGCTCGCAGCCGAGCGCGGCGGCGGCCATTTCGGCCCAGGGCAAGTCGTAGGTGCTTGGGCCGCTGCTGTTGGCGATCGTAAAAGCCTTGAATTGGCTGGCGCCCTGTTCCTTGACGGCGGCGGCCAGGACTGAGGAGTCTATGCCGCCACTGAGGAAGATCCCGAGTCGTGGCGTGGATGCGGTGATGCGGGCAACCGACTTGCCGATCTCTTCGCGAACCTGGGACAACCAATAATCGATTGAATCTGGACCCTTTTCCTGGGGCTGGAATGGAGAGAAGCGCGAATCGATTGGTTCACGATTGCCGTCGAAGGTCAGGCTCTGACCGCTTATGAGCTTTTTAACCCCGCGCAGCATTGAGTGGGGCGCCGGCACGTGGCCGAGCGTGAGGTAGATGGATAGGGCATCATTATCGAGGTCGCGCGGCACAGAGGGATGGGCCAGCACGCCCTTGAGTTCCGAGGCGAACACCAGCAGGCGGCCGGTGGGGTCCAGATAGTAGTAGAGCGGGCTGCGACCCATTGGGTCCTCGGCCAGGGTCAGCGTTTTGTCCAGGCCGTTCCACAGGGCCAGAGCAAAGTAGCCCCAGAGGCCGGAGGGAAAGGCGCCCTTGTTCTGCGGGAACAGGCTCAGCAGCGCCTGGGCGTCCCTGTTACCTGGCGGCGAGAATACGGCCTCCGGAAACTCGCCGAGGTTAGAAATTGACCCTTCAATCGTGGCAAGTAGCGGACCCTCCACGGCTAGGGCCGGATGCGGGACGTCACCGGGCCGGGGGAAACTATCGCGGAAATGGTGACCGATGGCGAGCCCGTTGGCTGGGTCCAGAAAGGACGCATCACCATCGCCGCCACGGTGGCTGATTGCCACCATGAGCCTGGAAAGGATCTCGGGGCTGGCCTGGGACGGATCGTTTGGTGAAAAGACGCCACAAATGCCGCTCACGATTGGAGTCTAGCATCCGGCGTGTTTTGCTAATTGGCTCCAGAGTGACCGCGCCGGCCGGCACGAAGTATACGAAGGCGAATCCGGTTTGCGATTAACCAGTTTGCCGCTGATAGCTCCTCGGTTTCAAGTGTTGCGGGCCAGCAGGCTGAGTGCTAAGGTTCGCGCCACGATCATAGATATCCAGGACAAGAAAGTCCTGGGATGGAGGCCATTCGCGCGCTTATTCGATAAAAAGGAGCGAGCATGATGTTAAGCCAGGCTGAACTGATTGAAGCCGCGCCGGAGGAAGTTGGCCTTTCGTCGCGCGGGCTGGAAGACGTCTCGCGGCTGGCCCAGAGCTACATCGATATGGGCCGCATTCCCGGCGGGATCACGACGATCGCCCGCCGCGGCCGCGTGGTTCAGGCCGAGACCTTTGGCCGCATGGATGACGAGGCTGATAAGGCCATGCACTTCGACGCAATCGTGCGCCTGCACTCGATGACCAAGCCGATCGCCAGCGTCGCGCTGATGACCCTATACGAAGAGGCGCGTTTCCAGCTGGACGACCCGGCATCGAAGTACATACCCGAGTTCAAGGACTTGCAGGTGTTTGCCGGAACCGCGGTGGATTCGACCGAAACGCGGCCGGCGGAGCGGGAGGTGACGTTGCGCGATCTGCTGATCCACACTTCAGGCCTGCTGCAGAACATCGGCGTCGAGCTGCCGGTGGGTCAGATGTATATAAAGGAAGGACTGCGGGCGCTGCGCGATCCGGGCGCCGGCGGGACTTTGAAGGATATGATCGCCAAGCTTGGCAGCCTGCCACTGCACTGCGACCCGGGTGCTCAGTGGAACTACTGCATCTCGACCGATGTTGTCGGCCACCTTTGCGAGGTGATCAGCGGACAGAGCTTTGACCGCTTCCTGCAAGAGCGGATTTTCGAGCCCCTGGGCATGGAGGACACGAGCTTTGGTGTCCCGAGTTCCAAGGTTGACTGGCTGGCGGCGGAGTACCGCTTCGGCGAGGAAGGTGAGCCGGCCTATGTGTTGAACGACCCGCCTGAGGCCAGCACCTGGATGCAGCCGCAAACCTATTTTTCCGGCGCCGGTGGTCTGGTTGGCACGGCCGCGGACTACATGCGTTTTAGCAAGATGCTGGCCAACGGCGGCGAGCTGGAACGACGCCGGATTATCGGTCCTCGCACCCTGAGCCTGATGACAATGAATCACCTGCCAGAAGGGCGGGACCTGGCGGCGATGAACGGTCAGGGACCGACCGAATCGGCGCGGGAGGGCATCGGCTTCGGCCTCGGTTTCGGGGTCCTGCTGGACCCAACCAGGGCCCAGGTGCTGGGCACGCCGGGCGAGTACTACTGGGGTGGCGCGGCATCGACAGGGTTCTTCGTATCTCCGAAGGAGGACGGGCTGATCATGCTTTTCCTAACCCAGCTGCAGCCATCGTCCTCTTATCCGATCCGGCGAGAGCTGAGGGCGGCGATTTACTCGAGTATTGTTTGAGTACCGTCTGTTTGAAGTACCGGGAATGGCGGTGCGCCTTCCCGGGAGCGTCGGCCGCGTAGTTAGCGCTCACGCCGCCAGCGTGACTTCGGAAGGTCGGGAATGAAGCCGGCCGCCAACTTGCGGGGATGGCTGCGCTTGGCTCTGCCTGTTCGCGTCGGCCGCGTTGTCTGGGCTCACGCCGCCGGCTTAGCTTTGGAAGAGTGTAAATGGCCATGTGCCTCGCAGATAGGCTCGCTAAACCTCGCGGCCTTAATGGGGATGGCTCTGTCTGGGAACACACCGGGTGTGTAGCTAGCGGGTGTCGCCCCTGCCGCCGAGCTTGCCGCGCAATTGTCGATCGCCAAGCTTGGCGATGTTGGAGGCAGCTACTTCGCTGAGTTGAAGATCGAAGTAGTCAGCCAGAACGGCGACGTACCAGACGACATCGCCGAGCTCGTTTTTCAGGTCGTCGCGGTCGATAGCGCCGGGTTTGGATTTGTCGTCGCGAACCCATTTCTTGAATTTCTCGGCGATTGCACCCGACTCACCGGCGAGGCCCAAGACGAGGGAGAAAATGACGTTCTTTTCATTTCGATCGGCGGCCGTCATCAGAGCGGCGAGCTGATATTCATCGAAGTTCATGGATGAGCCTCCTATTTAATCAAATACCAGCAATGACGGCTGCGCCTATTCGCGGTGCGCCTTGCTGGGAGCGTCCGCCGCGTTGCTGGGATTCACGCCACCAGCGTATTTATTCGAAGTACCGGGAATGAAGGCGGCTCGCCGCCCACTTTCCGGGAATGGCTGTGCCAATTCGCGCCGGCAGCGTTGTTGGGGTTCACGCCGCCAGCGCAACATTAAGCGATGGTCGGGCAAAGCTCTGAATGCGTCAATCGCCTGAAAGAGCGGAGCCGTATTTATCCCGAAGGAAATCTGAGGATGAAGAGAGACCTGCCCGGCTCGCCAGGTGGCGGCGACCTCCAGGTTGGGCTACTCCTGATATATTCGTCCTGCTAGAAAAAAAGGAGAAACGCGTAACGGCCATTACGCGTGGCTCGGCCCTCTGTCCGACAAGGTGGTTTGAAGTCTGCCGGGCCGGGCTATCGCTAGGAAGGGAGCAATGGGGGTAGAAAAAGTCGCGGCGTTTGTAACCAGGGATTCAAGGCCTGGAGACGCGAACTCTCGTGAGCTTCTGGTGTTCCAGCATTCCAACCCTTTGGCTGGGATCCAGATTCCCGCCGGCACAGTCGAAATTGGCGAATCACCGCTGGATGCAGTCCTGAGGGAAGTGACCGAGGAGACTGGCCTGCAGACGATTTGTATCGCCAGGGAGCCTCTGCTGGCGCCGTTTGAGCTTGACGAGGAAGAGTGGTACCTCGATTTGCACGCGGGTGGACGCGAGGCGATGACTTCGCTCGACCGGGCGAGCCCGAATGTTCGTGTCGCAAGAAGAGATGGAGGGAAAGTCCTGCTTCAGTCCACGCTCTCGGACGGCGGGTCTCACGAGTGGTGGGCATCCAGAAGCATGATTACGCGTGACGTACGCCGCTGGCTATTCCATCTGGTTGTTGAGGAGAAAACCGAGGATCGCTGGGAGCGGGCTTTCTACACAGGTCAAGCGTGGTCCTTTTACTGGGTCTCCGTAATGAATGATCCAGGCCTCTCGAGTAAGCAGCATCAATGGCTGGAACTGATGTGGCCGCGACTTTTGATTTAGCCTGGCCGGAAGGCGCCATCGCGCAGAACGGGCACTGTTTGGCTCACGTTGATTTCGGCGGCCCAGGACACATCGGTGGCTAAGCCGCGGCCGATTAGTTCGCGGCCGGAGGCCGACGAGACCAGCGCGGCCTCGAGGTTGGCGTCGGCGTCCAGGAACGCGCCTCTTGCGGCCGCAGCCTCGGGCGAGCGGCTGCGCCCGAGTGGGGCGAGGATGGCGCCGGCGGCCAAGAGGTCTTCGACCGCGGGCCTCAGAGAGCCGTCGCCCGCGAGTTCGCCACAGGCGATGATGGCAATTGGAGGCGGATGGGTTGCCAGCCAGCGGCTGACGGCGGCGGCGTTGCGTAGGCAGCCGGTGGCGATCTCGACGTTGGGGTTGATTTCGGAGGCCAGCAGGGCAGATGGGGCGCCATTCATCGAGGGCAGCACCAGCGAGGCGGTGTCCGCCAGGTCCAGCAGCGATTGCGGTGAAAGCGATGGTTTGCCCGGTTGATTGCCCGCCAGGAGAGCGGAAACGGAACGGGCAAATTCCAGGGCGGAGTCGTCTCCCCAGCGATACGGCTAAATAACGATGCCGGCAGAGACGCCGGTTTCGGTGGCGGTGGAGAAGCGCAGTACATCGACGATCACGATCGTGGAGACGTGCGGCGCGAGGCGCGCCACACCGGCGGAGCCCCAATCAAAGCGGGCGTCAAAACCATCTTGGCTCATATTGTTTTAAATACTATCAATGCAGGCCGCATGCCGACGACTTGCGAGGAATGGCTACGCGCCTATTCGCGTCGGCAGCGTGGTTTGGGCTCGCGCCGCCGATGTACTTGTCGAAAGGCCGGCGCGCGACCAGGTCATGGGCACTGCCTCCGAAGCTGATTCGGGACGAAATCAACCTGGCCGATCCATCATAGTCAGCGAACTTTGCCACTGGCTCTCTGGAATGAAAGAATGCGGCGGAGGAGGGCTAATCATGCCGAAAAAAGAGATCATTACTGTCGAAAAGATTGCGAGGCCAACCCCAACCTGTCGCTGGCTACGCGCTTTGGCGACCTGGTGTTTGTTGCCGGTCAGACCGGCCGGCATCCGGTTACCGGTGAGCTTGGCAAGGACGTGCGCGAGCAGACTCGGAACACGATCGAGCGGATCAAGGTGATCCTCGAAGCGTCTGGCAGCTCGCTGGACAATGTTTTGACGGCCACCACGCATCTGACCAAGCGCGAGGACGTGCCGGCCTACAACGAGGAGTACGCGCAATACTTCCCCACCAACAAGCCGGCCCGGACCACTGTTGAGGTCATGCTCAACTCACCGGAGTTGTTGGTGGAGATCACGGTGATCGCTTGTATTAGTGATTAATTGTGTTGCTGCGTTTTTTTGCTGGCCGCGTGAGCGGGGATAAGGTGGCCGGATTGTTTGAAATGCTCGCAATGGCGGCTTGCGCCTGTTCGCGGTGCGCCTTGCAAGGAACGGCTACACCTTTTCGCGTCGGCCGCGCTATTCGGGCTCACGCCGGGATTGTTTGAAATGCCAGGAATGACGGCTTCGCCTATTCGCGATGCGCCTTCCTGGGAACGCCTTCGCCTTTTCGCGCCGGCTGAGTTGTCTGCGCTCAGGCCGCCTGGCGTATCTGCTAGGCCAGCATCTCCGCGACCATACGGCTGGTGGCGGTTATGGCCAGCAGGACCGGGACGCCGAGGACCTCTTTGACCGCGGCCTTGGTTTCGGGGCCGTAGCTGATGCAGTCCATCACCACCAGGTCGGGCTGGCGCGCCTTGAGTCGCTCGGCGGCTGCGGCGGCTTCGGTCGCCCCGGCGCTTGGCGCCAGGCAGTCGGCGAAGACCTCCAGCCCTGGACGGGCGCGCTTTTTCCGTAGGTGTTCGACCTGCTCGGCGATCGGAACCATGAGGCCGAGCCGGCCCTGAGGCAGGAGTCCGGCGACCATGCCGTTTAGCACGCGCGACGGCATTACGACCGGACCATCGGCCATGTCGGGCGGAAACTCGCCGGTGCAGGCGAAGACGATGGCGTCCATGTTTTCCGAACGCAGCATGGCCAGTGCTGCCGGCGCCCTCTCGATTACTGCTGCTTTCGAAAACTTGACGTCGCTGTCATCGGGCAGGCGGCTGTAGAGGGAGTCGGCGTTGTTGAGCGGTGGTATCGCGTCGATCTCGGCCCGGGACATGCGGTCGAGACAGCCAACCAGCGTGATCTCGGTGCCCGGCGGTGCCTGATCGGCGAAGAGCTGCCGGACATCGTCGCGCGGTGCCTGGCTGATGGTAATTACGCCGAGTTTTTTAGATTGTGTGCTCGATTGTTTGAAAGACTGGGAATGAGGGCGGCTAGCCGCCAACTTCCCAGGGGCGTCGGCGACGTTTTCTATACTCACGCCGCCAGTGTAACTCTTTTCGCCGATAGCTCGCCCCATATCGTCGTTCAAACTAATCCGGCAGGAAGCTGGCCAGATGGTCTCGCAACTGCTGCAAGAACTCAGCGGACTCGGCCGGGGCGCCGACCGTTGGCAGGCCGGGCCAGGTTTCGTCCTTCCAGTCGCGCCCGGCGAACTGGCGCTCGGACTCGTAGCGAGGGAAGACGTGGAAGTGGTAGTGCCGGTCGACCATCATCAGGCAGAGGTAGTTGATCCGGTCGAACTGAAAGGCGCTCGTCAGGGCGGTCTCAAGGCGAGAGATGACTTTGGGGTACTCCGCCAACTCTTCCGAGGTCAGCTCAGCAGCGCTGAGCGTGTTGCGGTTCTGTGCCAGAACCAGCGAGCCGAGGGTCGATTGGCCCTTTCGTACCAGTACCGACCAGTGATCGGTCTTGAACAGAGTTAGCGATTCGGCCGCGAATTTGGATGCAAAGGGTTCTGCCAGGTCCATCAGATTTTTCCTTTGAAGTACCGGCAATGGCCATGGGCCTTGCCG
Organism: Dehalococcoidia bacterium; assembly: GCA_965219205.1. Lineage (GTDB taxonomy): Bacteria > Chloroflexota > Dehalococcoidia > DSTF01 > WHTK01 > WHTK01. The sequence goes on along the minus strand of CBDCMQ010000009.1, from coordinate 197,557 downwards.
GGGGCGGCGGCAGCGTTATACGGGCTCACGCCGCAAGTGTAGCTTGAAATACCAGGAGTGACACTGAGCTTGACTCGTGGCCGGCAGCCGGTCAACCGCCATCGACGGTTGGTCCTCTCTGCATCTTCCAGACACGGGAAGTGGGGCTGCGTTGACATGAGCCGTCGCCGGGACTGATGCTGGGCGCTTGAGGATTCTTGGGGGGTCAGGTCATGAGAGATGAATCGTGTGTTTTTTGCGGAATTGTGGCTGGCGACACGTCGAGTCCAGTCTACGAGGACGACACCACGATTGCGTTTATGACGATTGGTCCGGTGAACCCGGGCCACATTCTTGTAGTTCCAAAACAGCACTATCCTTCTCTCGCTGACCTACCGGGGGCGGTTGGAAGCCACTGCTTCACCCTTGCTCAGAGGCTCGCCGCAGCCGTTCGCGGTTCTGGTCTCAAATGTGAAGGTGTCAACATGTTCCTCGCTGACGGCGATGCGCCTTCCAGGAGGTAGACCACTTCCACTTGCACGTGTTCCCGCGCTTCCAGGGCGACGAGTTCAAGATCTCCGCGAATTGGTCAGTGAAGCCAAGCCGCGCCGAGTTGGACGCAGTAGCAGCTCAGATACGCACGGCTCTCGAATCCTCTTAGGCGGGACGATAGGGATGCCAGGAGCTAATTCGTGTTAGCTGCGAGGCCTTTGGCCTCTTGGCTTCAACCGCCGATGGCAGTTGCCGGTTTAATGCCAGCGAGCCAGGTATTTACTTCATGGCGGCTGGTGAGGCGGATGAGGGTCTTGTCTTCGAAGTCCGGGTTGGCGAACAGGTCGCTGTAGAGTCGCCGGCGTTTGTGGAAGGTCTTGAGTGACCACCAGACGATTGAATCGGAGGAAAATAGCATCCGCCAGGTTTCGACATTGCCATGCCACATCGGCTCGCGCGTGATCAGGCGTCTGAGGGTGCGAATCAGGATCTGAGAATGCACGCGCCAGTGCGGCAGGTCTAGCCAGACGATGGTGTCGCAGCGTGCCAGGGCAACCTGATCCTCCGGCGAGGCGCCGAGGTTGCCATCGAAGGTCCAGGCAGCTTGCGCCGTGGCTGCTTCCGTCTCGGCCACGCGCTCATCGGGCTGCGTCGGCTGCCAGTTGGGTCGCCAAATGATGGCGTCGTTGTTGACGTAGACGATGCCGAGGCGGGCGGCTAACGCTTCGGCGACGTGGATCTTGCCGCAGCCGCTGGTGCCGACGACACAGATCCGCTGGCCAAAATCGGTAGACATAATGTGCTCAGGGTTATGCAGTGAGACGGACTAGACCTCGCCGAGCAACACCTTGCGGTGCAGACCGCTGATGATTTCGTCGACGGCGGCCGCCGCCCACATGCCGAAGAAGGCCGAGTTCTGCAACTCGGTGAACTCGCGACCGGAGCGTTCGGCCCGTTGATCATCGGTTTCGCCGGGCCGTGTGCCGCGCATGTGCTGCACCACCAGACGCTCCTTATCGTAGATCGCCGGGTACTCGGTGTAGTGGTAGAGGTAGTTGAAATCGCGGTCGTAAAAGACGCAGATCGGTATGGATTGGAAGGTCTCGCTGTCCTTGTGGAAGAGGAACTGATTGACGAGGTCGGCGTTGGGTGATTGGGCCGGGTCTGATGCCGCAGCGTTGGAGAATTTCTCGCCGTCACGCGTGAAAATACGCAGTTCCATGCCGGTCTCAGCGGCGATGCGGCCAAAAGTTGGTACATCGCGGCGGCAGTCCGAGGACCACTCCTCAGAGATTACCAGCATCTTGGCGGGACCGTTGGGTTGGGCAACCAGCCACTTAAACGCCTCCATCTGGTTGGCGCTGGGCCGGCGCTTTTCGAACGCCCCTTGCAGTGCCGCGCTGAGGTCGGCTCTGGTTCCGACGTGCGGTTCGCGCGCCAGGTTTTGCGGCGAGCCGAGATAGGCAACGTACTGGTCGAAAGTCATGCCCTGGGCGAAACGTTCCGGGGTGATGGATGAGGCCATGAGGTCGCTCCTGATTCGCTGTTTTGGTCACGCCGGTGCCGGCTGGTGTCGGCTGGCGCCTGGCTATCCTGTGGCCTTTGGCCGGTAAATGGAAGTGAACCCGCCGCTACCTTGACTTGCCCAAGGCAGGAGTATACGTTGTCGTATCCGATGAAAGAGCATTGGGCTCCCGGCGATATCATAGTCTTGCGCGACGCTCTTACCACGCGCGGCACGCGCAGCTACGAGCACATTTTCGATGATCACACGCCAAACCTGCCGGGCTGGCCGTACATTGTGCTCAAGGACACGGCTGAAATGCTGGTGCTGTACCTGCCGGAAGGAACGCAGATGTGGCGCTGGAATATTGAACAGCGGCGGCTGAGGGAACCCAGAATCACCCATGGCGATTCGGTGCGGCTGTTCTTTCCCGGCAAATCTTACGCCGTGGACATGTTCTACGAGACTGGCAGCGGCCCGGCCTGGTTTGTCCGCAACTTCTTCTTCAGCCCGGGTGAGCCGGTCCGCGGCGGCACCCCGGTGGTCCTGCCGGAGGGTACCCACTTCGAGCGCGGCCACTTTTACGGCTGGAAGGTTGACATGATCGCCCCATTTAGCCGCACAGAGTTGGGAATCGATGTCTGCGACGAGGTGCTGGACATCGTCGTGAAGCCGGACCGTAGCTATCTCTGGATCGACACGGCCGAGATGGAGGAGTTGGTGGCGAAAGGCATCTACTCTCAGGCCGAGTCCGACCGGCTGTACGAGGCCGGCAGAGAAGTTTTCCGGTTGATCGAAACGGGGGCGTCACCTTTCGATGATGAATGGATTGGCTGTCGGCCCGGGCCAGATATTCTGGACCGAGGTATTCCGGAGCTGCCGGAAGGATGGCAGTTCATAGCGCTGGCCGATTCTGAATGGGGCAGGATTCACGCTTCCGTCGAAGCGGCAAAGCGAGGTAACGCGAATCAGCCCTGATAAGCTCTCGGCTGCTGTCGCCTTAGGTCCAGACCCGTTTGAATTCATAGCCGCCAGGTTCGCGCTCGGTCAGCAGAAAGACGTCAGGAGTTGAGAGCGCTTCCCAGCCGCTAAAGCCGAAGCTTGGGTCGATTTTGTGCAGAATCAGGCTGATCAGTTGGCCGTGAGGAACGAGGACAGGTAGGCCGGCGGCGGCGAAGGCATCTTCCAGCACCGCCCAACCTCGGTCCAGCGCATCGCGGGCTGACTCGCCCTCGGGAACGATTGCTTTGGGCTTTTCGAAAGCCATTCGCACTAGTTCCCGGTAGCGCTTCCTGGGCTGGAACGAAAGCCGGCGTTCGGCGAGGCGGTCGTCGGTTTCGATGGCGATGCCGCTTGAACCGGCCAACGGCGCAATCGTTTCTTGGGCGCGGCGGTAGGGGCTGCAGATGATGGCGTGTATCGGAAACTGGGCCAGATAGCCGGCGAGCTGGTCCGCCTGATTGAATCCGGCTTCGGTCAGGTGTGAATCCGGTGCTGGATCAGTGGATTCACAATGCCTTACCAAAAGCAGTTCGGACATGACAGAATCCTACCGCGTTTCGGACATCCCTCCTCACATAGGGCCGCTCGACGACCAACATCAGGCTCAGCCGGGATAGGCAATTGACACCCACGAAGTAATCCGTCCGGGCGTCCATGTCCCGCAAGCCGTAGAGGTTGTTAGGCAGGCTTGAGCCACATGCGTCGCAGTAGGTGCTGCGGGGTGCTCGCAGTGAGCCTCGGAAGCGGCGGAGGCGCTTACCTTGAGCGAACTGCCAGAGGCGTTCTTCGTAAGTCGATGGTTCTGATGTCATCTCAAAGCCTCCTGTATGGACGGGATCACGTCGCAGCCGGGACACTTGCCCGGGCTCACGATCTGGTCGAGCTTCTCGCAGTAAACCCGCAGCCAGCGGCAACGCTGACCAGGGGGTCGCGAGCCATCCGCATCCGGATCTTCCTTGGCTCCAGCCAGGCGGATCTGGTCACGGAAGTCAGATGTCGAAAAACTCGGGTCGAACGCCTTCTGGTCTTCGGCGTACTCCAGCCAGAAGTGAGGTGCGCTGGTTTCGGCGGCCAGGACGTACCAGGTCGACTCCTCGAGGGGTGAATTTTGCAATTGATTGCAAAATTCATCATCCGGGTTGAGGGCGAAAGTAGACCAGACCCGCGCGAGGTTGTAAGCCTGGCGCCAACCGATACCGAACGAGCGCCCCATAGCCTCCCAGGCGCGCTCACCCTAGACGGATCGCTGCTTAGCCTCCCAGAGGATGGCTGCCTGTGCCTTCCAACTACCTCGCCCGATGCTGCGTAGTTCAAGGAAAAGCTCGACTAGCTGTTCGTCGGTCAGATAAGGTATGCCGGGGAGTAGAGAATCGAGGTCTGATTCCAGAGTGTTGACACCATGGAAGTAGGCGGCTGGATTGAAGGTCGGGTCATAATGGCGGTGAACGAGGACCTCTCCGGTCGTCGGTTCTACGATCTTGAGTTCTAGAGGTGTGCTTGTGAGCACCCAGCGATGCTCGGTAATCTCCGTATGGCAGGAGCGGCAGATCGTGATCTTGTTTTCATGCGCTTCGATCTCCGGACGACTGGAACCTCCCATCCCTCGAGACACGATGTGATGGACTTCGAGCTGATGATTCGAGCTGCAAATTGCACACTGGGTCACGGAAGCCTCGCAGTAATGAGTTACAAGTTAATGATATTGTAAGTACATTGGAACGTCAAGATAGCGCTGAGTATCTCCCAGAATCTGGCACTCGCTTGCGGGCCTGGCGGCATCGGAGGGCTCTTTCGCAGATGGATCTAGCCAAGTTGGCTGGTGTTCAAGCGGCAACTATCGCGCGCATAGAACTCGGTCAGCGGAGACCGCGGCCTAGCACGATAAGAAAACTCGCCAGTGCCCTTGACATCCCGGTAGAAGCTCTGCAGGCATGACCCGAAAGAGATGTATCAATCGATAACTTCTCAGCCCGCTGGACTGCTCAACCTACCTTCTCTGCCGGCACCTACACCTTTCTCGCAACGTGCCTGGCCATCGACTCCGGCAGACTCGCGAGGGCCTTGGAGATCTCGCCTTGCGACCTTTTTCGCGAGGAACGACGCGGAATACTGGCCTATAGCAGGTAGTTCTGAGCCAGCAAGAGCTTGCGGATCTTGCTGTTATGAGACGAGCGCCCGTCGCAGACCTAGAGCAGGGTAATGGTGATCGGAATTTTTCGGTCTGTCTTTGTGGTCGGCTGGTGTGTGCTTGCATGAGCCAGCGGCGCCAGCAAAGATTGCTCCTCTGGAACGGTCATCGTCCACCTCCCCTTCGACCCGTCCTTCGACGCCTCTGCACTCGTCGATGATGAGCATGTCGTCGAGCCAGACACGGATGCAATCATCGGTGACCTGAGGCTTCGATAGCTTCGGCTCAAGGGTGTCGAATTTTTGACATCCTATTATCGATCGTCGGACTGAGTGGGCTCGATGAAATCAAGGCGTGCTAGGGGAGTGTCTTTACCTCGCCGCCTGTCTTGAAACGCTTCCAGCTCGTGCATCGTCTGTAACAGTTGGCGGTGAAGATGTGCCTCGTAACGGATTAGCTTGGCCTGTACCTCTTCCGTGGGAAGAAGTCGTGCTCAAGAAACATTTCGGGTATCCCTTGAGCCTTCATCAATCCTCTTCTTGAGGTTGGTAGCTTCCCGCTCGAAGATTTCCCTGAGGTCGACCAAGAAGTCACTCAATTCGGCACCCGTCTGATCGCTAAGAGTGGTGAGCCTCCGGCTTAGCTCTTCGGCTTAGCTCTTCGGCTGGCCAAGAGTCCTGATCTTCGAGGTCAGAAGCGTCAAAGACAAGGCGATTCCCATTCCATGCGCACACAGCCGCAGCCCAACGCAAAATTTGTAGCATGTCATCTTTTTGAACCGTCTCATTTCCCCACATGAAACGCGGCCGACTGATAATGCGAAGTAGCCTGTCCAGAGTATCCACCTCTCCGGACGCCTGCTCCCGAGCGGCCCGGGTCGGCGCATCCGCTTCAATCAGCCGGGCTTGCTCTAGTTCAATCGCAGCCTCCTCGGCATGAGATACTCTGCGAAGTCGCCAAAGCAACCGGGCAATTCTCTCTGCCAACTCCAGTTCAAGAACCCCGTCCGGATGCATGCCTTCCAGGATGCCAATTCGAAACTCTTCCCATTCCTCCAAGCTCTCGACACCTCCAACAACCGGTGAGTTGCTGAAAATCCCGTGTGTAGTAGCATTCTGCCGAACGGCGGCTTTACCGGCCGCCATTTTTGGCCCTCGTTTTACCATCGGTATTGTTCGCTGCAGGACATGAGTTCTAAAAGTATACATCCATCGCGGCCCAAAGGCACGACCCGCTACTTCTCTCGGAGTAGTACTAAACCGTGCATGATGTCGGTGTGGCGAACGCAAAAGGAGCAGAGCCGAATCTGGAATGCCCCTCTTAGATCTGCTCGGGGCGGCGAATCTCGAGGCATGGCGCATAGCCCGGGCGGCTCCGGAGGTCGGTGCCTATCCACTGCCCGGTTATCATGCGAATCGCCTCCGGAACTTAGAGGCTTCGAACTTCGCAATTATCGCGCCGGATGCAAGATTCCTGGGCCAACCAGCTTGTCTTCTCAGTCGCCTCGATAATCGAGGGCGACAGCGACTTTTATGCGTTCAGCATTTTTCGCCGTCGGAAGCTCCCTCATCTTTGCTGGCCTGAAATATTACAGCCAAAAGCCGTTGCGCGGCGGCGCCATGATTGCCGTGGGTGTCGTGCCTAGCATTCTTCTGTTCTGGCTTATCGTCCCTCCCCTAATTGCCATTGGTGTTGCCATTAGGCGGTCGTAAACGGCACGAGCAGGGCTAAGGAGCTTCAAGCCACCTGATACTGCTGTTCCTAACCTTATGAAGAAGTCGGAACGTGAAGGCGAGCAAATCTAACGAGAAGGACTCCTAGGACGAGCAAACGCCGCGGAGCTAATCCGCGAGAGGCGACTCGCCGCGTGGGTCAATTGCAACTGAGAAGACCGAATGGTTGACCGAGTATTCCAAGATCATTTGGTCCTCAACGACGAATGTAGAGACGCTGGCACGGCCTGAACATCGCGCGACTCTGCGCCTTTCGCATGGGCGTCTCAGACCAGGAGCTCGAGGCCTTTAAGAGGGGACCGAACCGCGCGCGATACAGATCGGCCGCAGGGCACCCGGCCGAGCCCCCCTTTCTTCTGGTCGAAAGCGATCGAGGTCAACGCCGTTCACGACGAGGTCTACCGGAGGCTTGGTCACTGGTGCTGTCCGCGACTCCAGTAACTCAGATCACGATCGAGAAGCTCACTCAGGCTTTCGATCTCTGGCCTGAAATGGGCCGTTAGCTGAATTCTCAACTCTGAGTCTATCGGCGGTGGTCTTACGGACTTGTGGGTAATTCGGCGGACACCGAAGCTGGGTAGACCCATCAGGTTCTTGATTCGGCGGAGGCGCTTTGTAAGTGTCTGAAAGGTCCGGCTACGCGATACGCGGAGCGGGTTCAATGGCTTCAAATCGGCGTGAAAATCGTCCTCTACCTCAAGAAAACGTAGCGTATCGGCGTAGACGGCAGCGCTGTCCCGCTCCAAGTCCTCAAAGATGATGATGTGGACGTTGTCTCTGCCAAAAGCGTTGATGAAGCGCTCGACTTGGTTTGTAAAGGCGCCCAAGTCATATAAAGAAGCGCCATACTCCGTGTGAATCCTCGCTCCTCTTCCCTCATAGCTCTCTTCGCCGCGATTACGACGCTCCTCCTGCGCCAGCAATTCGGCGCCTAAGTCGCTGTGCCGATATATGCCCTCCGAGTACCGCAGCTTATGCATGGAGTAGAGCACATCGACTGGGTTGCGAAGCATAATTAGAATGCGTGATTCTGGCGCGAGTTCCTTTATCTGCGCCGCAGCCAGATGCGAGCGAAGGTAGGAGGTCGACGCTTCCCCAAGCCATTTCTCGTCACCGGCGCGCGCAAACAGCCGAAAGTACGATTCAAGCGTTAGTCGAGGGTACCGAACATCTTGACCCCACATTTCGGGCTCTTTTACGTGAGACATAAAGATTTCTGGATGTTGCCCCAGTACGAGTGCATGGACGTTGTACCGCAACGCGGTGCCCCGACAAGAAAGACGTTAGGCTTCTGCTTCGAGCCGCTGGGAGTTAACTTCCTCACCGCACCTCCCCCCGAGTGAAAGAAATCTGCGCCAAATCTACGCCGCTACCGAAGACTTGTCCATGACTGGCCTAATGCGCGTTTAGATGTGCCTTCCAATCGTCATCATCTTCGATGCCGAAAACGACTGGCGAATCGCTAAAGACACCGTGCCGCGTTGCATTCTGCTGACCGCGGCCTTTCCTGCTGGAGTGTTCGGTCCACGTTTCGCCACAAGAATTACCTCAAGCTCGAACATACATTCTGCTAGATGCTGGCACAGATGACCAGCTCGTGAACCAGGGCACGTGCACAACGAAGACGATGTCGGCCCCGATCGGCATTCGCATCTTAGCCTGGCTCACAATCGCTCGTTTAGCTGCTAAGGAGCAGGTAGCGCAAGGCAGAAAACCATTTGGAGATATGAGACGGCGTCCGATAAATAACTAATGCCCAAACATGAGGTGGCAGTCGAGAGTTTGTAACATCACGACGCAGACCTGTATTGTGGGAGCTGGGGATTCTAACTGATGAAAGTTTGGAGCGTCCTCGCAACACTTGTGTTGGCGCTTATTCTCGCATTGAATGGGGAACCGGGCTCGCTAAACGCTGTCAGCGGCACGTCGTTCTCCTCACCTATCACTGCTGGTGCCGTGCTCGCCATACCAGTATTCGAAAACGTAGCTTGAACATGGGTTGTTGGACGGTCCAGTGCAGTTAATCGAAGTTGACGGAACGCTAACTCCGGGAGCCGCCACATCGACAAAGGGCCCGAAATTGGGTTCCGCGAGCGTCCGCGTAAGCAGCGGCGTCGATAATCGATGAGAAGATCTGGCCATTGCTATAACTCGTGTAGCTGACGTTGACGACAGCAGACTCTATGTCTGCGTACAGTTGTGTTCGCGGCTGGCAACGACGACTCAAACCCGGCCGGCTCCGCTGGCCCCTGCGAACATAATCTATGTTGCTGCGACCGACTCGAACAACAACAAGGCATCGTTCTCCGTGAAAGCGGCCAACCCTTCGCTTTCCACGCAAGAGATTCGAGAACCAGATTACGGGCTCAGCTTGCGACCTCGGTGCCAGCACAGCCTGGGCGTAATCGCTGAGGATAGCGGCAGCGGTGACTGAGAGCGATGCTTCGTTACTGGTGACGCCCTGTATGCTCGCATCAGGACAAAAGCTTAGATCATAGGGATTGCGAAAGCCGGAGGGCATAAGAGGTCAGACTACAAGCGTTGTGGGTGGATCATATTCACATAGCGCGGCGACCGCGGCCCAAGCTTCGGAGCCGGCGGACTGTGCCACTGTTCGCTTCACATAATGGCCATAATAGATGTCTCTTTGCTTGTCGAATGACTCGCAAAGAGGAACGTAGTCACGTCGAAAGCGAGGGTCGAGGTCCAACGCAGCTCTGGCAGCCCAAACGCTGTGTGTGCGAATGAAGTCAGGCTTGGCGACCTCGAAAACGTAGTCATGAAAGGCGTCCTGATCGTGACCTAACGTCTTCGCTATGGTTTTATCCGTTAGGCCGGCGAGATCGTAGATGCGAAGATCGGAATAGTAGAGCAACGCGCCGATGTCGGGCGTAAGAAGCGAGGCGCTCGTCAGATGCAAGGCAGATGCATAGACCTCGTGGCGCTCAACTATGGAGGTTTTCACTGTGGACAGAGGGACTGTCGGGTTGTTCGCAAAGTCTGATGTGCGACTGGAAAACAGGATAAGGCTCCCAACAAGGACCAAGCCGACACCGATGCCCCTGGCCACAGCGCTCCTAAATATTTTTATCTTTGCGTCGCGCAGCAACTCTGTGGCGGAAAGGATTGTAAAGAAGTAAAGAAAAACAAAGAAAGCTGTTGCAAAGCGGTATTCGCCCATCCAGTCACTCGGCATGATCACGTAAGCAGCCAATGACAATCCTAAGAAAAGAGCGAGGACAACATACTCAGCTTGTCTTCGGCGAAAGAAAAAGATCGCGACAATTGGCAATGCAATCATTAGCAGCAGAGCAAAGATACTCGCGGTGCTCGAAACCAGTGAATATGTCTTGTGGAGCCAGTATCTCTCGGGCGTCAGCATTCCGACGATGCCTTCCCCCAATGGGCCGATTTTCGCGTAGCTGCAGGTCATCGAAGTAAACGAGCCGAAATAAGATGTAGGCTCCGTAGATTGCGACAAACGCAATTGTGTAAACAGAGGTTTGGGCAATTACGTTAGAGAAAGAGACAGAGACTCGTTTGGTGGCAAAAGCTATTAGAAGCAAAAGCGGAAAAGCGAGGGCAAAGATCATGCCCTCAGGCCGCGTAAGGGCAATAGCGCCAGCGAGCAAACCAATCGAAACTGCTTGACGCTTCGTTGAAACGGGCAAGTTGAGAGCGTTCATACAGGCTCCCAGGAGCAAGCTGGCAAGTAGAAGGTATAGTGGATTCTCGAGTCCAGAAGTTGTCCAAACAACGAAGGCTGTGTTCATCGATAGGAGCAGCAGCGTCAGGCAAATCGCAAAGCGGTGATCTTTTACGGCTTTACCTTGTGTGACTTGCTGCCGAACGAAAATCTGATATAAATAGAAGAATGAGAGGATCGTTAACGCTATGCCCAACACCTTCGGTGTATAAAGAGGATCGAAAAGTCCAAGAGCAAAGAATGGAGCGAGGAGTACGACCCACAGAAAGTTGGAGTAGCCCTCCACGGGTGGAACGCCAGGTTGAGATACCAGTCCGTTGCCATCCGCGAAGTTTCGCGCGTAAGCGAACGAGATTCCAGCGTCGTCGATGATCCAGTCGAAGAACAACAGTGAGTGAAGGGTGAACACTATACTTGGAAGAATCCATGGCCAGGCTTCTTGAACTGCCGGCCGCACTCGGGAAACGTCTCTGAGAGCTACGACCATGTCGGTCCAAGATGAGGATTTCACGCACTATTTCCTCGTCCTCCTGTTTTTCCATGACAGGTCATGGACGCTTCCGTCTGGAAGACTGAGCTCCCGTTTGGTTATGGATGAAAACAGGAATGTCGTCCCTGACCTCGCTTGGTTCTCTGCGTTAACGAGACATAGCTCATTCAATAGTTGTCGAGCTGAAGTCTGGGCCAAGAAGAAAGCCGAGGACATGTAGTAAAAGACGTACGACCATTCAGCTCTGTAGATTATGAAGTCTTAACAATAATTCTCGCGGACTGATCGATTGGATTCAACAAAGGTGACAGATGGTGATCCTTGAAATACTCGTCGACGGCTTGACGTGAACCTTTCCAATATCCGTAGTCATCGACGATTAGAACACCGTGATGCCTTATTAAGGGATAGAGATGCTGTAGTTCGTGCTTGGTCGATCTATACCAGTCCGTGTCAAGCCGAAGCAAAGCCAGGCTCTCAGGAACCACGCCGGGAATCGTTTTTTCAACCATCCCTTTCACAAAATGCACCTTACTCATTGGGTACCCGGTGCCTGAGATGGCGTCCATCACTTCCTCGAGAGAAGCCCTCGCCCAAGTGGACGTTCCATCCTCAAGTCGCTCCTGTGAGAACTCCACCTGTGCTGGCTCCCCGTCCCACGTCTGATCGACATCCGTGGGCGCACTCATGCCCGAAAACGTGTCGTACAAGTAGATGTTTCTATTTGGCTCACCTAACTTGAGTAGTTCCAGCATCATCGCCATGGCAGACCCTCCCCGCCAGACGCCACATTCTGCAAAGGCACCCTCAATCTCGTTAGTGACAGAATATTTGACCGCCCGGACGAGGGCGTCCACTCGCAGGAGCCCTGTCATGGTGAAGGGTCGGACCGTTTCGAAGATAGCATTAGTGTCGTCATCGACTGAAAAAGAAATTGCAGGGGACTTCGAGGACCGTGTGACTTCAACCCCAACTTTCTAAGAAGGAGCTTTGCAGCATTCTTGGCTCGGCGCTGGATCACCACTGGATCACCTCATCACCCACCGAAATATGTGTCTGGTAGCTCTGCAATTGTTGAGGATTTCTTGTCGGTTCTGCAATCGGTCCCAACTTTGTACATCGTGCATCAGGTGAAAAATTGATCTCACACGCCGGTTATCCGCCGTCACAACCCAGCATGTCTGTTTGGAGAGAATTCATTCATCTGGTGCTCGCGAACGCGCGATTCCGAGCTTCTCCAAGGCAGCGGAGAACCTTCTAAGCGTTATCAAATGATGGGGCAGGCGTACGAGGTGAAACCATGCTAGACCCTGTAACAGGAGTACGAGGCACTCCGCCACAGAGACGCCTATCACGAGGCCCTTTATGCCGGCTACCGTCGTTCCGACACAGACGAAAACCATCCTAAGCACGAAGCGCGAAAGACCGACAGAGATTGCAACTGAGTTTCGCCTTGAGCTCAACATCGCTTGCGAGAAGACCAAGCCAACACCTCCTGCGAGGAAAGCTGGCAACGCCAGTCGCAACAGCCATGCGACGGCTTTCGTATCCTCCGGAGTGAACTCACCCCGCTGGAAAACGAATCGCACAAGGTCTGTGGCCGCGAAAGCGGCAACAATGCCTGCAAATGTGAGCGCAGAGAACGCAATGCCGAGGCGTGTCCACAGACTGGATCGCTGTATACCCGCCGAACCGTGGTCGCTTGACCAGTCCGCAAGAGAAGATAAAGCAAGCCCCCGACCAAGAGCTGTTGCACAGCAAGAAGGCTCCGCCTGGCGTAGTTGTAGTGTGCTACACCATCCGGGCCATTTATCGACACCAAAATTCGCTCGACGATGGGCATCAAGGACAGCAGTGCCAATGTACCGGCGGTCATTAAGGCCAACCGACCAACACCTAGCGGATTCGCCTTCACGTACCTTATCGGCCTAGGCAAGAACATAGCGATAAATGCGATCTGAAGTAGTGAACCCGCACACATTACAGTCAGCGTTGAAACGATGTGGCTTTGCGGCAAGGCGAGCAGCCAGAGCCCACCAAAGAGTGTTGGGAAGAAGGGGCGACCGCTGGGATAAATCGCTGCCCACGAATCAGACTGACGGCCGCGAGCTGGCCTGCGGCGAGTTGTAGGAGAGCGAACAGGACGGCCAAGCGCAATAGATCGCGAATCAATCCTGCATCTGTGTCGAGCAGCTGGTCTATGGCATCGGCGATTTGTCCGGCCGACACGACGATGGCAACGGAAGCCATCGCAGCGATAGCCATAATGGCACTAAGAAAGCGAATTGCGCCGGTTCGAATTGCGCCGTCCGCTCCAAGGAGACGAGGCACCGCCAAGCCCCGTAAGAGCGCGCGAAAAGCACCTGGAAGCCGACGGTTGTACTGTAATTGAGCCAGGTGCCTAGACTGGCGCGGAGCACAGTTAATCAATAACGGCCAAGGATTCGGCCTCGATGCTATCGATGACGGCTTCGATGGAAAAGGATCCTCGCACCTCGACGGCTGCCTTTCTGCCAACTGCATCTCGCAGATCCGGATCGGTCAACAGATGATGAAGGTTACCGACTACTGCTCCGGACGCCGAGGATCGACAAGGAGGCGACCTCAAAACTTTCAAGCATTATCACACCTCTGTAGATTGACGCGACTGGGCGGACACATCGGCGAACGGAATCATATGAAATCCGCGGACAATGCCCACCACCCCGGCACGCCTTGCGGCAAGCCTGCGGAGGATTCCCGCCCTACGTTAATGAGCACGCTTGAGTGGTTTGTAAGAAAACAACAAGGCTTTGGCATTTCCGAATTCCTTTGCCAAGTATTCTGTGACTCTAGAGCTCGCTCACATGAGCGACTGGGAATAACTTTTTCAGGCGGGTGGCCCTAAGAAAAGTCGTAAACGCGTTGGATTAGGTTTCGGTGCGGGCCTCAGACGATACTTTGCAGGAAGCACTTTTCGCACCGAGCCCTTAATATGCGAATTCGGCTCAAGATGGCTGGGCAGGAAGACTTTAGCTTACGTCGGGGTTTCGCTCGTGGTGTAGCAGGCCAAGGTAACTCATGATCGACGAGAAGAGAGACACCATTTGGACGACGATCTTCCCCGGACTCGTGGAACGCCTCGGGATTTCCATGTGTTGCAACACAAGAATCCTGGATTTTGGCTGCGGGCACGGTGAGTTTGTTGAGGAAATGCGGAGAGCTGGCCTTGATGCTTCTGGCACCGATTTCATTGACCAACTTCCGCAACCTTGTCCCGAATGACTAACACCGATAGTCCAGCGGCCTTACGAATTGCCATTTCCAGACAACAGCTTCGATCTTGTCGTGAGCCAATCCGTTTTCGAGCACGTTATGGATTACGATTCCGGGATCAGTGAGATTCGTCGCGTCCTGAAGCCTGATGGATTGACGTTGCACGGATTCCCCGGCCGCTATCGCTTTATCGAACCGCATGTTTTCGTTCCGGCAGCTACGCTTGTACGTTGGAAGGCCTGGCTGTCACTTTGGGCCCATGCCGGTATTCGGAATCGGTTTCAATTGTCTCTCAGTGCACCTAGAGTTGCCGAGGAGAACTACAAATATTTGAAGAACAGGACAAGCTATCCAACCGATGGGGCGGTGAGAAAGTATTTCCTGGTCCATTTTGAAGAAGTTCATTTCATAGAACGAGAGGTACTCTTAACTAAGGGTGGCATCCTCGCTTTCGCAGCGAAGATACCGTTCGGGCCGCTTGCAGTGAGGCTCTTCCGGAACAGAATGGTCCTCGCCAAAGGACCATTGCCCGCTGACAGGAAAGGAAGAAAACTGACAATCAAATGAGTAGCCTGGGAGGCAATACAGTGAGAAATCTGGCATTGAACCAGAGTTTCGAATCTCACAGGATCCACGACTGCCGCTAGTGCCTGGTCAGCCTACGGCTGACCAGGCACCTCGACTGCTTTGGTCTCAGCGGTCATCCACCAGTGGCTGCAAAACGTCCCAGGGCGTCGTCGTCAGCACGAAGTGCTTTGCCAGCCTCTCGTGGTTCTTGGAGACAAAAACCAAATACGGATCATTTAGGGGGAAGATGGTTCCCCCCGGTCTGCCATCTTTTCCAATAGAGCCAGAGTCTCTTGGGGATCTGGACCTACTCGATGAATCTCTCGGAGATAGCGAGACGCTCGTAGCCTCCGAACGGGCCGACTGGAAACTCCCACGAGAGAAGTCCCAGCCTTTGCCAGCGATTTCACGGTGGCAGCCGCCTGAGGGTCCTCCAATCCGAGAAGAATCGCTATAGACCTTTAAGCGGAGTGTGCATTGGCATCCTGACAAGCTCGCCAGCCTTTCCCAATCATCGGCCAGCAGCGATTATCCAAATCCCCACCAGGGCTCACGAGATGAGCAGGCTCTGAAAGCCAAGCTCCCCAATGACATAAACCCCCGTTCCGGCTTCAAAGCCCAAATCATCCTATTGCCGAACATTTCGGCTTCCCCATGCCGCCATATCGAGGATGAAGGGCAGCGGATCGCGCGAGTCCCAGTACGCTAGAGAACGTCACCTATCCACACGAAACGAAACCTACCGGGCAACTGTTCGGAAACGCGTTCGGCGACCTCGCGGAGCAGATCAGGACCGCGCTGCGCAGAAATGCGGCCATTGGAAGCAATCGTGAGCTGCTGCCTAGCACCGACTTTTCGGAGATTAGCCAGCACTTCGTCGATTTCTGTGAGGTCAACGGAATTATGCAGGAGGGTCACGTTCGTTGTAAGCGTTCGCGCCTCTTCGTACTCGCCGTTCGAGCATGCGACGACTACGCCACCGAGCCGTGCCCCAAAAGTCTCGACTGCCCGATACGCACGTTGCGACCGCTCCGAGATATCCGTGCGGAGGAACGAGAAGCCGTGCGGCGAGTAGAGGGGCGCGGAGCACCCGTACGACACGTGCCGCCACGCGTCCGAGCAAGCCAGCCTTTGAAGAATGGAGGTGCACTATTTCCGCACGATAGGTTCGCATTATTCGACAAAGCGTAATGAGGGTAGCCACGTCTCTAAACGGAGCAATTTCTCTAGCCATGTGAACCCTAATAAATTTCGTGCCCGCGGCAAACATCTCCCGATAAGCTGTTGGCGTCTCGGGGTGCCTGCCGTGCACCACAATATTGCGCACGCCGTAGTCGGCCAAAGCGTTTACCCACTGGCTCATGGCTGTCAAAACGCCGGCGCCGAAGCTCTCGGTGATATGCATAACCGTTAAGGGCTGCTCCTCGGCCACTCCGGTTTCGCTATCCCTTGCGCCTTTTGGGTCTGACCAGAAATTCTTTTCGCTACTCAAGAGTGCCAAGCATAACGGTGTGATAACGGTGGAACACTTCCTCGGCCGAATACTCGCCCGCGCGCTTTCTGGCACGAGCTCCGAGATCTCTGCGTAGCGCGGGATCACTTACAACGGCCAGGATAGCCTCTGCAAGGGCCGCTGGGTCTCGAGAGGGCACAAGAAGGCCGGATTTTCCGCCCCGGAGCATTTCGCTTGAAGCGCCTGGACAGTCAGTGGCGATTACGGCTTGCTCGAGTGCCATAGCCTCGAGTAAGGCAACCGGGAAGCCCTCCCACAAAGAAGGCATGACATAAGCGTTGGCGGCTCGGATGGTAGGGAATGGGTTTGACGAGAAGCCTGCCCAGTTTACCGCGCCTGCTAAGTCGAGCCGCGCGGTTTCGGCCGCAAGCTGTTCTTGCAGCTCCCCAACGCCGAAGATTACAAGACGTACCGGGCGGGCAGTTCGAACGATAGAGAGCGCGCGCAACAGAAAAGAGTAACCCTTCTGCGGTGTCAGACGGCCGACTGCAACGATCACCGGATCTGCTTCCAAGGTCCACGAATGCGCTTCCCCGGTCTTGGCCATCTCCCGAATCTCGTCACCCTCAACTTCATGGTCCCGCCCCCCGAGGGCGACCCAACGCCGCGGCTCGAACTGACCAATCCTCAAGGCAGGACGGTTCGGGTGCTGGAGCAGGTGGAAGCTTTCAGATTGGAGTTCGAGCAGTTCAATCGTTTTATCCAGGGAGATGGCCCGCCGATGACCTCGGCCAGGGAAGGCCTGGTCAATCAGGCGGTTACGGAGGCGATCTACCTCTCGGCCAGGTCTGAACGCTCGGTCACGGTTGGTGAGCTGCTGCCTGCGGGCTTCTAGCGGAGCCACCAGTGACCTTTTCGCCTCGGTGTTGAGGGGATTCGTGCTCTTCCTCTGGCTTGTTTCGCACAGATGATGACTTTGGCCGGTGAGTTGGAGGACTGGGCTTAGTCGACCATCGAGCCTTCCAGGGTCAGGCCGGCTTCCTCCCAGTCGATCAGGCCGCCGGCGTAGCGGCGAACGTTGGTGTAGCCGGCATCCGTCAAGCGCTGGTAAGCAACCTTGCTGGCGACACAATTGAGGTCGGAGCAGTAAACGACGATCTCATCGTCCAGAGCAAACGCCGCTAGCGCTGCCTCCGGGGTGGTGATGTTCAAGGAGCCGGGGATGTGCTTGGCCTGGAAGGCCCAGTCACCGAGGACCATCGCCAGCTTGAAGTCATCGGCTCGATCGAGCTTTTGTTTCAAATCATCGCGGCTGATCAAATTCATTTCTATTCGCCTTGTTTCCCGAAGATGCGACCGATAGTCCGGGCCTGGTTCCGCTTCGCTTCACCTCGGCCGCCAAAAGCGGCCGCGCGTAGTCACGGAGAGTTGCCAGAAGCTGGTTCCGCTTCGCTTTGCTTCTAGGGCTTATAAACCTGCAGGACGAGTGGGTGGGGCACGTCCGAACCGGGGCAGGCTGATAGCCCTACGAGGATGTCCATTTCGGCGCGCAGGTCGATGTGGTCGCCCGCCTTGGCTAGGGACGGCTTTATCACGAAATCGCCTTCATTGTTGAGGTCGACGTTCATGAAGACGTTAAACATGTCCCAGATGTCCTGGCCTTCGATGCCGTAGCTCGCGAGAGCGGTTGCGACGTTTTCCTGACAGCTGCTGGGCCGCTCAACTCCGCGCAGCTGGTTCATGCGCGTGCTGCATCGGCCGCTCATGTTGCCAAAGTGATTCTTGGTCGTGTCCTCGACCACGGTCAGCATGACGTTTTCGTAGGGCGGATTGGAGTAGAAGTCGGGGAAGCTGCGGGCGCTGCCTGTGCCCATGAACTGATTCAGAGCTCAGCTTTGGCCGACGTGGAATTGCTCTTTGAAGTTGTGAAGGTTGAAGAAGGCAGCATCGCCAAGCTGGGGCGCTTCGATGACCTGAATTCGCAGGACCTGGCTCTGCAAAACCTCCACGGCCCGGCCTTGAGCGGGCGGAACGACGATATCGTGAACCAGATTGAGCGCCATGGCTTTGCCGCCGAGTATACACCGCACCGGTTACGTGAGCCTTGCCCACTTCACCTCAACCGCCTTTGGCGGTCGCGGCGGCAGCATCTTTTTCAGAAAAAAAGAGGGGCGCCTCCAGACCGGAGGCTCCCCTTGGCTCGTGAAGCGTGATGACGGTTCCACTGCGCTTCTCCTCAGTCAGCGCAGCTGGCTGCACGCAAGTCAAAAAGAAGAAGGCCTCCGCCGGGAGGCCCTCAAGATCGCTTGTGAACTGGATTAGACCATCGCGAGCGCCTCGTCGCGGCGGGCGGCGGCCTCTTCTTTGCTGATCGGCGGGTAATAGACCCAGCCGCTGCCGGTGGTTACTTTGCGGGCCGGGATGTAGTCGGACCACTCGGCCTGGTGGCCGGGCTTCATAAAGTCCATCGCGGCCGCGGCGACGATCCAGGTGCGCAGCTCACCGCCGCCACCTTTGAACAGCTCGGAGCGGAAGCTAAACATGGAGCGCAACGCCTCGGCGTTACCCTCGAGCATTTGGCGCAGGAACCATTCGTCCTGAGGCTCGTCGACCCAGCCGGAGCGGGTGCTGCCGGGGTCGTGCGACATGCCGCCGGAACCGGTGATCAGGATGCGCTTGTCGGACTTGAGGGTGGCTCTGGCGATAGCGTGACCGAGGTCGACGCAGCGGTCGCCGTTCATGATTACCGGCGGTCCGTCGTCGACGTTGACGAAGACCGGCACGACCGGCACCTCGATGTCTGGGTGGGTGTGCGGCATGACGTTGCCTACGCCGTGGGGGACGCCGCGCTTGGGCTGTGACTGGGGCTGCATGTCGTTGGTGTAGCCGGCGTCGAAGCCCTGAGCCAGGAGGCTATTGAGCACGCTTTTTGCCAGGTCCTGGTCGGTCTTCATCGGGTAGCGAAACTGCTCGTCGAAGCGGTCTGGCGGCGGGTCCTCGTCCATCAGGCCTGTGTTGTGGGTGGTCCAGGTGTCCGGGCCGGTGTAGACCAAGAGATTGGGGATATTAGAACTGTCGAACCATTCGCGCTGGTCGCCGAGCACGGCGATGATCGCGTCGGGCTTGAATCTGGTGTAGGCCTCCTTCATTTTGGCCCAGTTGGACCAAATCTGGGGTATGCGCTTTGCCAGCAGCTCTTCGTTCTCCAGCTCGGTCTCGGGTGGCTGGGGGTGGTTCTTGTTGAGCCGCTCGTGGGTGCGCTGCCAGCCCCCGTAGGTGCTGTAGAACAGACTGGGTGCGTGCGAAGAAGCTGCCGCCATTTGAATCGACATTTATTTCTCCTTTGTGCGCTAACTGGTAGCGATTCGGTTTGCACCAGTATGGAACCGGCGCGCGTGCATGTAAATGCCTTCATCCGCGTCGAATGGGATTGGTCTGGACTTTTGGCGCCCGGTCTTCGGCAATGGTTCGACTGCGCTTCACCTCCGCCCGTGGCCGGTCGCGCTGGTTCCGCTTTGCTGCACCTCACCTGGTTATGTGAGCTTCGCCCACTTCACCTCGGCTGGCGTAGCCGGTCGCGCGGCACAAGTAGGCGAAGAGGAAGGAGCCCCCCAAGTGGGAAACTCCTCTCATCTGACGAACCGTATTTAGGCTGTTACTAATAGCTCCTTGCGCCGGGCGTCGGCCTCTTCGTTGCTGATCGACGGGTAGTAGACCCAGCCGCTGCCGGTGGTGACCTTGCGAGCCGGGATGTAGTCGGACCACTCGGCCTTGTGGCCGGGCTTCATAAAGTCCAGCGCCGCGGCGGCGACGATCCAGGTGCGCAGCTCGCCGCCACCACCACGGAACAGCTCCGAGCGGAAGCTGAACATGGACTTGAGGGCTTCAACGTTACCCTCGTGCATTTGGCGCAGGAACCACTCGTCCTGAGGCTCATCCACCCAGCCGGAGCGTAGGCCGCGCGGGTCGTGTGACATGCCGCCGGAGCCGGTTATGAGGATGCGCTTGTCGGAGTTGAGACAAATCTTGGCGATTGCCCGTCCGAGTTCAACGCAGCGCTCGCCGTTCATGATCACCGGCGGTCCATCGTCGACGTTGACGAAGAGCGGCACGACGGGAACATCGAGGTCCGGGTGCGCGGTGCGGCATAACGTTGCCAACACCGTGGGGCACGCCGCGCTTGGGCTGAGATTGGGGCTGCATTTCGGTGGTGTAGGCGGCATCAAAGCCCTGCTCGAGCAGCCCAGCAAGGATTTTCTTGGCCAGATCCTGGTCGGTCTTGACCGGGTAGCGGAACTGCTCGCTGTAAGGGTCCGGCGTCGGCTCCTCGTCCATCAGGCCGGTGTTGTGCACGGTCCAGGTGTCTGGGCCCGTGTAGACCAGCAAGTTGGGGATGTTTGAAGCGTCAAACCATTCGCGCTGGTCGCCGAGGACGGCGATGATCACGTCTGGCTTGAATTTGGTGTAGGCGTCCTTGAGCCGGGCGAAGTTGCCCTGGATTTGAGGCACGCGCTTGGCGATTAGGGCCTCGTCCTCCAGTTCGGTCTCGGGTGGCTGTGGGTGGTCGTCGTTAAGGCGGTGGTGCATTTTCTCCCAGCCCTCGTAGGTGCTGAAGAAAAGACTGGGTGCGTGGGAGGATGCTGCCGCCATCTGAATGGACAATGTTTGGCTCCTTTCGGCGCTTTGCCGTAGTGATCAGCTTGCGATTCAGTATGATACGGCGCCGCATTATTGTAAACGGCGCTGGTTGGCATCCCTGGGCTGGCCACGGCCGTTTTTGATTCCCAAAAAGGCTGCTTCGCCAGGCTCAGGGGAGTTTTGGTTTCCAACGGATACGGCCGTTTTCAAGCCTGCCTACGCAGATTTGGCTTTTGAACCATTGCTTCGACTTCTAGACCCTGCCTTCGCAAGCTCAGATCGGGATTGAATCTGGAAGCCTGCCTGAGCCGGCGGGACTTTGAAGCCGTCGCTTGGCTTAGGTGGAAACCAGCCTACGCTGGCTTGGCTTTGGAACCATCGCTTCGCTCGCTGGAAACCAGCCTACGCTGGTTTGGCTTTGGAACCATCGCTTCGCTCGCTGGAAACCAGCCTACGCTGGTTTGGCTTTGGAACCATCGCTTCGCTCGCTGGAAACCAGCCTACGCTGGTTTGGCTTTGGAACCATCGCTTCGCTCGCTGGAAACCAGCCTACGCTGGCTTGGCTTTTGAACCATCGCTTCGCTCGCTGGAAACCAGCCTACGCTGGCTTGGCTTTTGAACCATCGCTTCGCTCGCTGGAAACCAGCCTACGCTGGTTTGGCTTTGGAACCATCGCTTCGCTCGCTGGAAACCAGCCTACGCTGGCTTGGCTTTTGAACCATCGCTTCGCTCGCTGGAAACCAGCCTACGCTGGTTTGGCTTTGGAACCATCGCTTCGCTCGCTGGAAACCAGCCTACGCTGGCTTGGCTTTTGAACCATCGCTTCGCTCGCTGGAAACCAGCCTACGCTGGTTTGGCTTTGGAACTATCGCTTCGCTCGCTGGAAACCAGCCTACGCTGGTTTGGCTTTGGAACCATCGCTTCGCTCGCTGGAAACCAGCCTATGCTGGTTTCCAGGACGCGAAGGCGGTGCCGACGGCGGCGTGGTGGAAGCGCATGTAATCCAGGATTTCCGCCTTGGCGCCCATCGCCTCCATGGCGGCGCCGGTCACGACCCAGTTGCGAACGCCGCGGGTTTGGCCGCGCAGGGTAATCGATTCGATATCCCAAAGGGTCGCGAGTTGTTCCGAGCGGCCGCGTGACAGACGGGTGAGGATCCAATCGTCCAACAGCTCGTCGACCCAGCCGGCGACGTAGCCAAACGGGTCGCCGGAGAGGCCGCCGACGCCGAGAATAGCGATCTTCTCGTCGCGTTCGGAGAGCACGCGGGCGATCGCATGGCCCAGCGGCGGCATGCGGTGACCGGTGATGCAGGGGTCCTGATGGGCGTTGATGAACAGGGGTACGACCGGAATGCCCAGCGAACCGACGATGCGAGCGTAGGGGTCGGTCAGGGAGTGGGGCGCGCCGTTGTCAGGGTCGCCGAGCGGCTTGAACACTCGGTTGACGTTCATGTCGAAGCCCTCTTCGGTCAGCTCGTCGACCAACCAGGCGGCCAGCGTCTGGTGCACATTAATCGTGAGTTTCTTGCTTTCGTCCGGCTTTTCACCGAGCTCGGCGTAATGGGTGGTGCCCCAGATGTCCTCGCCGACCAGGACGCTGAGCTGTGGGACATGGGCATCGCCAAAGACACGGCCGGTATCCGACATGGCAACGACGACCGCGGCCGGCCGGTAGTCGTTTAGCATGGCCGCAAGCTGGTCGAACGAGCCTTCGACTCGCTGGCGAAAGGAATCGAGGTTTTCCGGCGTCTCAACCTCTGAGCGCGGATCCTGGGCGATTTCACCGATCATTTTCTGGTAAATCTCTTCCCACTGGTCGCGGGGGCGGTAGAGCAGCGGCGAGTGAGAGACAGCGAGTCCTAAACCAAGAGGCATGTTTTTCTCCGAACTTGAACCTGAACCTCAGCGTTGGTGAAAAGTGCAGTGTCTAGCGCTACCAGCGGGGTGTTGCGCAGAGATTACGCCGCGCGTCACCCGGCTTGCAAGTTCAGGGGTGGCTATGAGCGCCGCCGCTCTTGATCCGAACGAATTGACAGGCTCTGGTTACGCCGCCGATGATCGCGACGGGCAGGTTTTCCCCGCATTTCTTCAAGAAGGGTGATCTATGGTCATCGATGATATTGTCGCGCGCCGGATCATGAGCTACGTGGATACTGACACGGGTTTGGTCGATCGGCGGATTTTCGTTGACCGGGACATCTATCAGCTCGAGTTAGAGTAGATCTTCGCGCGAGCCTGGAATTTCGTGGCTCACGACTCCCAGATTCCCAACCCTGGCGATTTCTTCATGACCTTCATCGGCGAAGATGGAGTAACGAGCGGGAGAATTGATTAGAGGAGGGAGCCAAGATGTCAGCAGCAGATGTAACGTTTCGGCCGGGAAATGCGGAAGACGCCGGGGCTTGCGGGCAGATCATCCATGACGCCTTCGCGGCGATCAACGAAAAGCACAACTTTCCCAAGGACATCCCTTCGCCGGAGATGGGGAGCGGGATGGCATCTGGCATGCTTTCGCACCCAGGGTTTTACTCGGTGATCGCCGAACGCGAGGGGAAGGTTGTCGGCAGCAACTTCATGGATGAGCGGTCGACGATCTTCGGCGTGGGACCAATAACGGTAGCGCCGGACGCGCAGGACTCGACCATCGGCCGCCGGCTCATGCAAGACGTTTTGGCGGAGGCTGGCCAGCGCGAGGCGGCCGGAGTGCGGCTGCTGCAAGATGCCTTTCACTTTCGTTCATTTGCGCTGTATACAAAACTAGGTTTCGAGATGCGTACTACTACCTCCGTAATTCAGGGAGCCGGGGTCAAACTGGAGATCCCCGGCCACGTGGTGCGTCCGGCGAGCGAGAGCGACCTCGATGCTTGTAATCAGGTTTGCCTGGCGGTTCATGGTCATGACCGGGCGGGCGAACTACGCGACGCTACCGCCTAGGGCGTGGCCCTGGTGGTTGAGCATCACGGCCGGGTCAGCGGCTACACGACCGGCGTGGCGTTCTTCGGCCACGCGGTCGGTGAGACCAACGACGACCTCAAGGCTCTGATCGCCGCGACGCCTGAGTACGAGGGCCCCGGCTTCCACGTGCCCAACAGCAACGCGGAGCTGCTGCGCTGGTGCTATGAGAATGGCCTGCGCATGGGCAAGGCGATGACTCTGATGACCACCGGGCTCTACAACGAGCCCAAGGGGCCGTACCTGACTTCAATTCTCTACTAGACGACTAGCCGGCGACTGTTCTGAATCCGAAACGAATCGCTGCCGGAAGGACAGAGCGCCGGTTAGCGGCTCACGGCAGGACGATAATCGTACCGCTCATCCCGTAGGCCTCGTGGCCCGGCAGGTGGCAGATGAATCTAAATTCGTCGGGCTGTTCGAAGGTCACGGTTGTTTTCTTCGTAGTCAGCACCGGGATCGTCACTTCGGTCGGAATCTGATCGTGCAGCGCCTCGGTACCCAGCCGGTGGCGCCGGTGTAGCTCTTCGATGCCGACAATCCATTCGTGCTCGATCGGGTCGCTGTTTTGTAGGACTATGGTAACCGGCTGGCCGGCCCTTACGGTGATGACCTCCGTTTGGAAGCGGGAGAAGCGGATTTCGAGCCGCCGTTCAGCCCCGGCTTCGGACCGCGAGGCAAGCGTCAAACCACCGACAAGGCTGGCTACGCCCAGGATCAGCGGGACAAAGATTAGCAAGCCTCTCATAGCCAGCGCCTGGAGCTGAAACCGAAGAGTGCCGCTGAGCTGACTAGCGCCACAGCAGCGATGCTGGCCAGTTCCCAGGAGATTCCGCCGCTTTTAATCGGATCGAGGCCGGCAGCGAGACGGGAGGGCTGGCCCTGTCCGCTGACATCGACCGCCAGGTCAAAGGTGATTTCCGAGGCCGGCGCGTCGATCCGCAGCTTTGTCAGCCAGGCGGAGGCCGGTACCCAGCTCATGCCGTCGTCGGATCGCAGGTCGTCGAGCAAGGAGCCGGTGGCCGGGGCGCTGTGCAGCAGTCGCATCACAGGGTTTGGTCCTGGCAGCAGGGCTGGCCTGGTGTCGGTCAACAGGTAGACATCGGCTTCGACGACTTCGGTCGCTTGCTTGCCCAGGGCCAGGATGCGCAGCGGCACCCAGGGGTTTGTGGTCGGAATTGTCAGGTGGACGGGGGTTCCGTCCCCGATTTGCTGGCCACGTTCGGCGGCCGCGTCACTACTAAACACAGCCGCGAGGAAGATTGGGCTGCGCTGGGCGTAGAAGTCCAGCACTTCGGGCGCGTCGGGCGAGAGGCGGAAGCCGTGCTCGATGGCCCATTTGGCCACTGATTCGGCGCCGCCCTTGAGCACGGTGATGCCGAGGGCATCGATACGTACCTCTAGCAGAATTTCGACTTCATCGGCGGAGCCGGAGGTCGCCGATTCCAGCGCTAGCCTCGGCTGCGGTGGTTCGATCTCGAGTGCGAGCCTTTGCAGGGTCCAGCCGCCGCCGCGTTCAACTTTGGAAGGGACGCCGGGCAGAGGAATCAGGGTGCCGAACTCTCCACCACCGCCGAGAAACTCATACGAAGTGACATAGTGTTCGACGCCATTGTGGTAGGCGGCCAGGGTTGTGGTGCGGCCGAGATTGACGGCGCCGTTGGAGCCGATCAGCCCGGCGCAGGCGGCTACCAGTTGGGGTGTGGCGAACAAGGCCAGGCCGGTAACCGTCAGGGCTTCGATCAGGAACTTACGCATCGTATTTTTCCTCCCGTAATGTTGGTTACTGAACATGACGGAAGATGCTGATGATTGGTTCCCTGAGTCGATCCTTGCTCCTGGATGGCGGCGTAAGAGCTGCGGCATCTGCTTGTTCTGCTTTAAGGTCTGGCCCGACTTTTATATCGATGGAAAAACCCGTTCGAGAATCTGCCTAGCGTTTGGTAACGGCTAAGCGCCTTTTCACGGCTAGCAGCCGTTGAGATCTCGATGTCTGATTGAAACAGGTTTGCTACGCCGCTAGAATCTTCCCAGGCATCGGCAAAGCCCAATCCGGGCGCGAAGAATCGATAACCGTGGCTACCACGCCGGGCGACTCGCTTGACCGGTCGGTTGACACGACGAGCTAGAACGGAAAAGGGAAATCATGGACGAGCGCGAAGTGATGATCGAGGAAATGGCCGACGGGCACCGAATGCTGGATGCGGCGATGTCGGACCTGACCAGCGAGATTGCCGAGTGGCAGCCGGGCGGAACGGCGAATTCTATTGCCAGTATTCTGGCGCACACGGTGATCGTCGAGGATGAGGCGGTCAACCAATGGTTCAAGGGCGGCAAAACGCTGTTCGAGAGCGGTGGTTGGGGCGCGAAAACCGGGATTCCCGACGACATGGAAGCGATCTGGAAGCCGGGATGGAGCCTGGATTTCGCCGGCTTCGACGCCTACCGCGAGGCGGTCAAGCAGAGCAGCGACCAATTTCTCGCCGATCTCGACCCGGCTACCCTCGATCTGGACATCGAGGCCTTTGGGGCGCCGCGCCGCAGCGGCTGGCTGCTGCGGATCGAGGCGCCCAACCACACCCTCAGTCACCTGGGAGAGATTTCGGTGCTGCGCGGCATCAAGGGGCTGGCCGGCCTACCGATTTAGGTTTTTCGATATGAGTCAGGTCTCTTCTCGCAGCGGAGAAAGGGCTTAAGTCATTGCAGGAACGGGATGAGGAATTTGGACACGGGCTCAATGAAGTTCCTGTCCTTCCAGTACTTGCCATGAGAGGCCGGGTTCCAGTTGGCGAGTAAGCCTCCGACATTGATCTTGATGTCTTTGTTGACGACGTCGCAGTAGGCGTCGTTGATCGGCTTGAGGGGATAGCCCAGGATGTCGTCGGGATCGTAGAAATTGAGCCAGCGTGCGCCCTTCTTTTCCGACTCTGACATCGAGTCCGGAGGGAAGGTAATCGGTTCGACTTTCGAATGCGCGAAAGTGAAAAGCGGAATGTTGCATCCGAAGGTGACGATGCCGGACAAGGATTCGAATTTCTCAAAGTCGGTTAGTCCGGCGGGCCCCTTATCCTTCTGAGCATTCCAGATATAGTTGGACATTATGTGACCGCCCAGTGAATGGGCCAAGACAACCAAAGGTACCGAGGTGGAGTTGAGGTCGCCTTTGTAGAGCTCCTCGATGGCGGCTCGAACTTTTTCGTGAATCTTTTCGTATGTAGTCTCGGATTCGCTTTCGACCTTCCGATATGCCGCGGCATCGCTCAAGCTTTTGACAACAAATTCTCGGACAGGTCGGCGCCAGGTCCGCCAAAATTGCCAGGATGGGTAGCTGTCCGGAGGCTCAACCTTGTTGAGATAGCATGCTTGGGCTTTTTGCTGCACGTCTGCCCAAAAGATTGATTTCCAGGCGATCTGGTCCGGGTTAAAGCCAGCTTTGTTCAACCGGGAGCCCAGCATTTTGATCGCCGGCTCTGCGAATTTTTTCTCCTGCTTGCCCATGCCGTGAATGACAACGACAGCTAGCTTTTTGTCCATTCCATCACCGCCTTGTGACTAGCCCAAACGAATAAGAATGGAATTTTAAACGAGAAATTCGTAAATTGCTTGTCTTGGTTGTGGGGCAATCGGACACGCAGCCGTGTTCATCGATTATTCTCCCTGTGCCATGAAACGGAGGGAGAGACATGAGCCTTGAGTTAAAGGGCAGAGGCGCGATTATTGTCGGGGCCAAGCGGATCGGCGCCAGCGTGGCTAAACGCCTGGCGGCCGAGGGCGTAAACCTGGCGATTGTCTATCGCCGCTCCAAGGACGAAGCCCAGCAGCTCCTAGATACGGTTAAGCCACACGCCGAACGCTGTCTTATCCTCCAGGCTGACATCGGGATTGAAAGTGATGTTCTACGCGTGGTTGAGGAGGCCAAAGCTCAACTCGGCGACCTTTCGATCTGCATCAATTTGGCGGCCGACTATCCGAGCCATACCCTGGACGAACTCGATGGCGACGCCTGGGAGCGAGGCATGGCGATTGCCAAGGGCAACTACCTTCTGGCGGTCAGCGCCGCCCATGCAATGACGGCGCAAGAGGGTGCTGTTCGCGGCCACATGATCTTTTTTGGCGATTGGGCGGCTGAGGACACGCCGTACCGCGATTACCTGCCTTACCTCACGGCCAAAGCCGCCGTCCATTTCATGACCCATGCCTTTGCTCTGGAGCTAGCCCCGCGTGGCATTCTGGTCAACGCGATTTTGCCAGGCCCAACTGCCCGGCCGCCCGAGGTGACAGACGCCGAGTGGAGCGAGGCGTTGGCCCTGGCTCCGCTTCATCGCGCCTCATCGGTCGATGACATTGCCGAGATGACCGTGACGCTGCTCAGGAGCGAAACAATAACCGGTGAGACAATCCGGATCGACTCCGGCCGTCATTTTGTCGGACCCGGCCTGCCGGAAGAGACGTCGCCCTAAGAAGGACCGCAGTAGGCGCGCCCAGCACCGCCGTGCAGGACTCCTGCGGGTGCTCGGATTCGATGAAGTGGCCGGTGCTGCGAGGATGCGGAGGGTTAGGCGACACGGAGGAGAGCTTCAGGCGGGAAGTCAGCCAGCCGGATCGAGGGCCTCGTCTGGTCGGACATTAGTCCAGCTCAATCGCCGTTTGTAAACCATCGAGAGAAGTGCCCATCAGGGTAGACATCGGGTGGGTGACTGTGGGTGCTGTAGGCGAGCACTTCCAATGTGGCTAGAAGATCAGTTTCTCGGTCCAGGGCTTCGGCTAGCACCGGCCAGCGCAGCCGCATAGCGACCCATTTGGCCAGGGCGTTGAGCTGTTCCTCGCGGAATTCCAGGTCGCTGGCGGTGCTGGCGACGTGGAGTTGCAGGCGAAAGGCGTTGTCGAAGCGCTTGACCTGTCGTGGATTCGAGTCCAAATAGTCCCCGTCTGCGGCTGCCAGAGCTTCTAAGATATCGCTTTCGTGAACTTCAGCTATTTGCACTTCGCCGATAGCAGAATCGATCAGCTGGGCCGGGAACCCTGAAGCCTGATCCAACAGATATTCGGCAACCTCGCGCGCTGCGTTATCGCTGAAAAGGTAAAACAGAATGTATCTGGGAGAAGCGGCCACGATCCAACCCAACCTTCAAGGCTTAATCGAAGCCAAGATAGCGCGAGACGATTGGGTTTGCTACTTTCTCGGCCGTCTATGAATTAAAACCCCAGGTCCTTGAGGTGTGGCTCTGTGTGCCGCCTTGGCCTTGGCCCTCGCCTAATCCTTGAGAAACTCCAAGAGCGCTGTGGAGAACTCCTCCGGGTGTTCGTATTCGATGAAGTGGCCGGTGCCACCGCCCCAGAGCATTACGCGGACGTCGGGGATCTCGGCCAGGGAGATTAAGGCACCATCGAGCGGGACCATGCGGTCCTGATTGCCCCAGAGGACGAGGACCGGCATTTTTAGGCCGGCCAGTAGGGCTCTGGGCTCGGCGTTGCCGCTTGGCTTCTGAGTCGCCGGCTGCATGGCGTTGGCCTTGAGGGCGGACTGAAAGCGGGCCTCGACGATGGCGTCGGTCAGCAGTCCGGGCTTGGGGATGAACAGTTCCATCATCTTTTGCATGTTTTCCCGGGTCGGCTCCTGGCGAAAGGCGCCGAGCGCTTTGATGCCGTCCGGTGGCGAGGTGGAGAGGAGGTTGGCTCCGGTGGACGGGGACTTGAGGACCAGTTTCGGCACACGCTGGGGATTGTTGTGGGCGAAGGTTACGGCCGGGCTGGCGCTCATTGAGGTGCCGTAGAGGAAGGCGGTCTCCAGGCCTTTGGCGTCGAGAAAGGCCTCGATAAAGCGGGCGTACATCGCGTCCTGGGTTTCGCCGGGCAGCGCCTCCATCGGCGGCGTGTCGCCGTAGCCCGGCAGGTCGATGAGGATGACCTGGTGCTGAGTCGCTAATGCGTCGATGTTCCACTTTGTGTTGTCCCAGCCGTTGGCGCCGGGGCCGCCGCCGTGGAAGCCGAGCAGGGCAGGGCCGCTGCCGGCCTCGTTGTAGTGGGCCGGCTTGCCGAGTACTTCGATGGTGCGCGTGCTTTCTTCAAAAGTAATCATTGTCTGTGTGTGACCTCCTGGCCAGAGGTTAGCGGTTGTGGGCGCCGCAGAGAAGATGCTTGGAGTGCGCACGCCCAACCATCGAAGGTGGTTGAGGTGAAGCGGACGCAGGCCGCGCAACCAGCTTCACCTCGGCCGCCAGCGGCGGCCGTCCTCCACTTTACAGCTCAGCCGTTAACGGCTGCAGCGTTTCCATACGATGAGTTCCAGCACAACGGCAAAAAGGCGGCCGCGGTCCAGCGCCTTGACAGCGCGCGGTCGATGCTATGCAATCCGCATGAAAAACGTCGGCAGACCCCATCAGAGTCAGGGAGGATACAGTGCCACAAGAGACGTAAGGCCCGCTCAAACTCGACATCTTCACGGTTTGCACGGCGTTGGGCGCCCTTATCATCGCCGCCGGCACCCTGCTGGCGATCGATGTGCTGGTGGACGGCGGGAATTATTCTTTCTGGTTGGCACTGCTGCTGTTCACCCAGATCGGAACAATTGGAGTGCTGGTTCTGCTCTGCGCCCAGCGTCTTGGTGCCCCACCCTGGGGAGATAACTTGACGCGGGCGGCGCCGGCGATCGGCATCGGTATCGTTGTGGCTTCGGTTGCTTTAGCCATAAAGGATGCGACGGGTGACGATTCTTTTTGGGAGCCGGTTAACGACCTGTTCTTCTGGATTCCCATAACTCTTGGCTTGCTGGTCTATCTCTCCAGCAGCGTACTAGGTGACCGGGCCTTGGGAAGTCCGTCTCAGTGGGGTCGCGCTTTTGCCGCCGGCGCCCTGGCCGTGGGGCTGGTGATAAGCATCAACGACGTCTCAGAAGCAAGCAGGAATGAGATCTGGGTCTTTCTCAGTGGCTTTGCTACCATCTCCGCTTTCGCGCTGCTTCTGCTGGGCGCAAGCCTGGAGCCGGTCGAGGCTATGGCGGCGCTGCCAAAGGGTTCGCTAAACCCAAACGAGGTGCTAAACGACCCACGCCTGCCAAATGTGATCGCGATAGGTGGGGTGGTGATCGTGGTCGCCGGAGTGTTGCTTGGAATCAAGGCGATGGATTCTGCCTCGAGCGATGGCATATTCCACTTCATCAGCGAGACCGGTTTCTACATTGGCCTCGGCGTGTCGGTGCTGATCGTGTCACGGGGGCAGATTGGGTCCTATTTCGGCGGTGACCACTCCTACATCCGGTATCTGTTGATTGGCACCTTGGTTGCCATGTTTATTGCCGGTCTGAAGTTTGCCGCCGATGCCAATTCGGACCAGATCTGGGTCTTCATCGACGAAGCGATAGCGGTGCCCGCGTTTGCGGCTTTGGCCTTTGCCTTGTACGAATCCAGGCAGGCGCTGGCAGGGGCAAAGGCTTCCGAATAGGGTTTGCGGCCGCGGCCGACCTGTTCCAGGCCGAATTTGGCGGCTACGGCAGGTTCAAACTGATCTCAAAGACCGCCTCGACGGCGCCGCCCAAGGCTTCGACGCGGCTGCCATCGAAGCTGCCGCTGCCGGTGGCATTGAGATATCTTCCGGTACCACCGAGAACATCCAGGCCACTGCGAAGGTTGCGTCTGTGGTGTCGGTCGCCGCCTCAGCGTGGCCCTCGGTCAGACGCACGCCGAGCGAAGATCCATCGGCGAAGGTGATGGTGACGAAGCCAAAGAAATCACCGCTGCCGTTCACATAGTCGACGCTGCCGAGGAGTTCGACATCGACGGTTTCGCCGCCGACTCGGGTTGTGCAGGTGAGCCGATTCCAGCCGTAAACTGTCTGATTGGCGGGGCCAACCTGGTAGAGGGTGCTGATCTCGTTCAGAAAGATGCCGTACACGACAATGATGAGAAGGCGGGGACGATACGGAGTCCCAATGCAGACGTACGGGTCGATCATCCCAGGCGGTCCAACCCTGGCTCGTCTCCTCCCAGAGGGAGCGCAGGAAGGCAGGGAGGAGCCACGACTATCACGTGAGGCGAAGGCGCGCCTCAGGGCTGTTGAGTGGCACAAGGATCACGGCGAGAAGGTGAGTCTGACGGCAAGACGCTTTGGACGCAGCCGCTCAACCCTTTACCAGTGGCTAGAGTGCTACCGGCTCCAGGGTCCGCGGGGTCTGCAAGACCGCAGCCATAGGCCACACCAGGTCCGCAAGCCGACTTGGAGCCTAGAGTTCGAAGCAGCGGTGCTACGCCTGCGCCAAGACAATCCCGTCTGGGGCAAAGACAAGCTACAGCCGATCCTCAGACGCCAAGGGGTCACTATCTCGGTCTCGATGGTGGGCCGCATCCTCAGCCGGCTCAGACGCCAAGGCAAACTGGGGCCTGCGAGTCTGAAGGACCCTTGCATCGTCTCTCGGCCTCAGGTGCGGCCCTATGCCGTGCGTAAGCCCAAAGACTACGTCGTCAAGGCGCCGGGAGATCTGGTTCAGGTGGACAGCGCCGACGTGCGCTGGACCGGTATTACCCATGCCTACAAGCACTTCTCGGCGCGTGATATTGTCAGCCGCTGGGACGTCTTGGGTGTCTACGGCCGCGCTACCGCCGGCACGGCGCGCGACTTCCTCGATACGGTCATCGAGCGTATGCCGGGTCCGGTGAAGGCGATCCAGGTGGACGGTGGCTCTGAGTTCAGGGCCGAGTTTGAGGCCGCCTGTGAGCAGAAGGGGGCTGCGGCTTTTTGTGCTGCCACCACGCTCCCCCAAGCTCAACGGCTGCCTGGAACGAGCCCAGCGCACCCACAAAGAGGAGCTTTACCAGTTGGTTGACCCACCCGACTCGCTCAGCCAACTGAGAACCCAGCTGCTCCAACAGGAGCAGCGTTACAACACTTACCGGCCCGATCAGGCCCTTGGCCATCTAACGCCGCAAGAGTGGCTGCTAGCATTCACCGAGAGGAGGTAAGTGTCCTGCATCTACTGGACGAGTACAAAGGCTCGCGGTGTACCTGAGCATCGTGCTAACGTGGATCAAAGAAGGAACTCAGATGATCGAGAACTCTAGACCGGCTGTGAGGTAACTGACATGAGCGAAGCTAAGCCGCCCGAAACAGCGGAAAACCGCCGGATTGAGACCGCCTGGAAGAGCCGCGCGGCCATCGAGGGCGCCGGTGTCCACCTCAAGCGTGCCTTTGACAACGGCGACGGCCTTGACCTCGACCCGTTTCCCCTGCTCGACGACTTCCGCGGCGACAGCCCGGAGCTCTATCTGCCGCGCTTCCCCTCGCACCCGCACCGCGGCATGGAGACGATAACCTACGTCCTCGACGGCCAGGTCGAGCACACCGACAGCCTGGGCAACGGTGGCGTGATCGGCGCCGGAGACGTGCAGTGGATGACCGCGGGCTCGGGCATAATCCACCAGGAGATGCCAAAGGGCGACTCACGCGGCCGCATGGACGGTTTCCAGCTCTGGGCCAACCTGCCAGGTGCTCACAAGATGAGCGATCCGGGCTACCGCGAGGTGCCGGAAACCACGATCCCGGTCGTCCGGCAAGCATCCGGCGCCGAGGTGCGGGTTATAGCCGGCAATGTCGAAGGCACGCTGGCCCTGTGCGAGACATCGTCACCGACGCCGAATACCTCGACGTCTCGTTTGCCGCCGGTGCTCAGTTTCACCACGAAGTTCAAGACGGTCACTCGCTGTTTGCTTACGTTATTGAGGGCGAAGGCTACTTCGAACCCGAACGCGGCAGCGCCAGCAAGCTTGACATTGTCTGCGACAACGGCACATTGGTCGCCTATGCTCGTGATGGCAAACGAGTCACGGTTACAACCGAGGCCAAGCCCGTTCGCTTTCTGCTCGTATCCGGCAAACCGCTTGGCGAGCCCGTCGCCTGGCAGGGGCCCATTGTCATGAACACCCAGGCCGAGCTGCAAACCGCCTTTGAGGAGCTTCAGAGCGGCGCCTTCATCAAGCACGCCTGAACCTAGCTGGGCAACGCCGGCGCGTCCGTCATGCGCGTAAAAAAATAGGGTGGCGGACCAGCCAGAATCACCCAACCGGCGTTGGACAAAAGCTTGCGGTGCCTGAGCCAAAGGGGCTCAGGCACCTGGCAAGGCCCATTGCGGGCGGCGAAGCGGCATTGCCAGTATTCAAGAAGCTCTAAAAATGACCACAGACTTAATCGCGGCGGCGGCTAGAGGCGACGAGCCCGCGGTTGCACGTGGTAATGTTGACGAATCGCGTGCAGAGTTTCGAGCGGGCAACGGTCGGTGTCGAACGGCGTTTGGCCTTTGGCATCGACCAGGTACTGCCGGGACAATCTCGGTCAGCCGGGTGAGACAGCCGAGTTGGATTTTTTCACCGCCAGCGGCCTGGCCGGCGACGTCTTCTTCTTCGATTCCAACGGCGCCCACCGCGGCAATCGCCGCGAGCTGGCCCAGATAAGAGACATTTTCCAGGCCGAGTATTCGGCCGATAAGAGCAATTTCTGGGGCGGCGACATAGCCGAATCCGCGATGGAAGGCCTGCCATCCGAGGCAACCAAACCCTTCGAGCACATCCTAACCGCGCCGAAGAAGTGGGATCTGCACGTCAGGCGAAGGCGGCCGAACTGGGTCGAAACCCCGCCAAGCGTCGAAACCTGGCTGTAGGGCTCCCGAGTTTTCAAGACTAGAAGGGTCAAACCCGCGGGCGCCGGCTAGGCAGGTTGCCGCCCGCTAGGGCCTTGCCAGCAGCCGCCTCTTTCCGCAAGAATCGATCCCATGACCAACGAGCCACGCGAACCCGAGGCCGGCGATGTCGCCACCGAAACCCATATCGAGGTGCGCCGGCCCCCGCTCTTTAAAGTACTGATGTACAACGACGATTACACGACGCGGGACTTTGTTGTCGCGGTCCTGGAAACGATTTTCCAGCATCCCACCGAGGTCGCGGTCCAGATCATGCTCAACGTGCACAACCAGGGCAGCGGCATCGCCGGGCTGTTCCCTTACGAAACCGCCGAGGCCAAAGTCGACCGGGTCCATAGCCTGGCGCGCGAGAACGATTTCCCGTTGCGCTGCTCGATCGAGCTCGAATAGCCATCATCCCCTAGAATTAAGACGTGGAACTGACAAACGAACTGCAACAAACCTTGGTTGCGGCCATTGACCAGGCGCGCCGCCGCCGCCACGAATACCTGACCCTGGAGCACGTCCTCTTCGCGATGACCGAGGACGAAAACGCCCTACAGGTTCTGCGCGCTCTGGGAATCGACCTCAAAGCGTTGCAGACCGACCTCGAGCAGTTCTTTGCCGAGAGCATCGATCCCCTGCCGGACGAAGCCCATCCGCAGCAGACGCCGACATTTAAGCGTGTTCTCGAGAGAGCAGCGCGTCATCTCCAGGCCGCCGAACGAGACACCATCGATGTCGCCAATCTGCTGGCAGCTTTTTACCTGGAACCGGCCTCGCACGCCGTCTTTCTCCTGCAGAAGCAGGGGGGCAGCCGGCTCGACGTCCTGGAGTACGCCGCTCACGGCATCTCAAAGGCCGGTGCAACCGGAGAACCGGCCGGCCAATTCCGGCCCGGTTACGCAAGCGAGGACGCGGAGGACGATCCAAAATCGCCGCAAGAGGCGCTCGAAGCCTTTTCCATCGAACTGGTGGCGCGGGCCCGCGATGGCCTCCTGGACCCGCTGATCGGCCGCCAGTCCGAGCTGGAGCGCAGGCTGGCTTCGAACTCCTCGCTTTCAGTCCGTGGCACATCCATCTTGGCGGAAATCTGTATCGCCCAAGGTCATCTGGGCGAGGCGCTAGGCGCCTATCAGCAGTCGCTGCAACTCGTGACCGGGCCGGGCCAGCCTGTTGTACGTGGAACAGCTGACCTCTATTTGGGAATGTGCGAGCTACTCCTCGAGCAGGGCAGTCTAAGTACGGCCCTGGGCCATTTGCTGAGAAGCGAGGAGCTGGGCGAGCAGGCCGCGGAAGACGCCTACCAGTACCGCTCACGCGTAACCCGGGCTCGGATCAAAGAAATCCAGGGAGATCTAGACGGGGCTCTTGACCTGCTCGAGGAGGCCAAGAGTGTGTATACCACCGGCGTGCTGCCAAACATTCGTCCCGTTGAGGCTTTGACAGCGCGGCTCTGGCTGAGACAGGGCAGGCTGGCCGAGGCCAGCGGCTGGCTGCGGGCCCAAGACCTGTCCCCGGACGACGAACTGAGTTTTCTCCGCGAGTTCGACCACATTACGCTGGCGCGGCTGCTCCTGGCCCAATTTCGCAACACCCTGGCGGATAGCACGATCCGGGACCAGGAGCGGCTATTGCCCCGCCTACTCGGAGCGGCGGAGGAGGGCGGCAGGACTGGCAGCGTCATCGAAATCCTCTTGCTACAGACGCTAGCCCACGAGGCACAAGGCAACGTGGAGCTTGCTCTCGCGCCAATGCATCACGCCCTGACCTTGGCGCAGCCCGAGGGCTACGTGCAAATCTTTCTCGATGAAGGCGAGACGATGCGCAACCTGTTGCGACAAATCGCCGGCGGCAGCGTTTCGAGCCCCTACGCCGGGCGATTGCTCGCCGCCTTTGACGGGACGGCTCAGGCGGCCGTCAGTTCAACCCAACCAGCGGCAGGGAACCTCTCGGAGCCTCTGACGGCCCGGGAGGTCGAGAGCCTTGCTCTTATCGCGGCCGGGATGCGTAACCAGCAAATTGCCGACCATCTATTTATTAGCCGCGCAACCGTCAAGCGACATATCGCCAACCTCTTTGGCAAACTCGGTGTCGGTCACCGCACCGAGGCCGTTGTCAAAGCCAACGAGCTAAATCTGCTCTAACCTCTCGCCCAACACTTGCCGCCTTACCACGAAGCGTCGTCGACGTCAGCGTCACCGTCGGCTAATTCCCTACTCTCGCCAAGCCTTCTCCGCAAAGTAGGCCGTAGAAACTGCACCCAATAAATACATCCCCGTTTCACCCTTTGGCCGATGCTGGCGTTCCGCCCCCAGCCGCAAAGTCATCTCTAGACCGATGGCACGGGCCACCGGCACTGCCAAGGAGGTAACGAGTGCAGGCAACAGATACATCCACTTTGGTTCATCCCGAACCAAAACCGCATCCGGATCGCATCGGCGATGCAGCAGCAAACGCCATCGAGGCCCACGATCTGCGGCGCGAATTCCCCGGCGGCGTCGTTGCCGTCGACGGTATCGATCTTGAAGTACGACAGGGCGAGATCTTTGGTTTGCTGGGCCCCAACGGCGCCGGCAAGACAACGACCGTCCGGATGCTGACGACCTTGCTTCGCCCGACGGCCGGCCAGGCCACAGTCGCCGGCTTTGATATCTTTCGGGAGCAGCGATCGATCCGCGGCGCAATCGGCGTCGCCCTCCAGGAGGCCGGGCTCGACCCCATCGCCACCGGTCAGGAGTTGCTCCAACTGCAAGCGCGGCTCTTTGGCATCGGCTCGGCCGAAGCCAAAACGCGGGCAGCAGAGCTGCTGGAGCTTGTCGGTCTGGTTGACGCCGCCGATCGTCGCATCAAAACCTACTCCGGTGGCATGAAACGTCGTCTCGATTTGGCCAGCGCGCTGGTCCATCGCCCACGGGTCCTGTTTCTCGACGAGCCCACAGAGGGGCTGGACCCCGCCAGCCGCCAAGCCTTGTGGCAGGAAGTAGAACGGCTCAACACCAAATTTGGCGTCGCCGTGGTGCTCACGACCCACTATATGGAGGAGGCAGACCAACTGGCGGACCGGTTGGCCATCGTTGACCAGGGCCGCATCGTAGCTCAGGGAACACCAGCGGAGCTAAAAGCGGCGATCGGCGGCGACATCGTCACCGTCGCCGTCGACGCCGACCGAAGCGACGAATCACGCCAGGCGCTACAAGGACTCGAGGGGCTAAGAGAAATCCGCCCCGACCAGGCCGGCCTGACCTTGTTCGTCGATGACGGCTCCACTTTTGTCGCCAACCTGATCCGCGCCCTCGACGCAGCGGCCGTCCCGGTTCGCTCCGTGGCGCTGGCCCATCCCAGTCTGGACGAAGTATTTCTACGCACCACCGGCTCACGGCTGGAGGGTGCCAAGCCCGAGGGAGAGGTGGCGGCATGACCGCGCAAGTCATCGATTTGAATGTAGTAAATGTCTCGACCCGCAGCTCGGCTAGCGAGGCCTTCCTCTCGGGCTGGGTCCTGGGCATGCGCGAGCTGCGCATCGCCCTCCGCTCACCGGCTTATTTGATCCCAAATATGTTGGTGCCGCTGTTTTTCTTCTTCGTAATCGGCGGCTCTTTGGAGGAATTCGCCGGTGGCTCCGTTGTGGAAAACTGGAAGGCCTTTGTTCTGCCGGTGTCAATCGTCTTTGCGGTGCAGGGAGGCAGCGCCGGTCTCAACATGGTGGCCGATATCGAGAGCGGCTATCTCGACAAGCTCCTCACCACGCCAGCAAACCGGCTTTCGATCCTGCTCGGCGCCATGGCCGCCGACTTTATGCGGGTCATGGCCCAGGCGGCGCTGGTGATTCTTGTCGGCGTGGCCGGCGGTGTCCACTTCGCGACCGGCTTCCCGGGAGCCCTGGCCCTGATTGGCCTCAGCGGTCTGTTTGGCCTCGCCTTCTCGGGCATTGGTTTCGCGGTCGCTCCAAAGACTGGCAGCGCTCAGTCCACCCATGGTGTCTGGTTTCTCTTTATGCCGCTAATGTTCCTCTCCACCCTGTTCGCACCAAAAGAATCGCTGGACGGCTGGCTGGAGACAGTAGCAACCTTCAACCCAATGACCTATCTGCTGGCAGGCATGCGCTCACTCTCTATGAACGGCTGGGATGCAGCCGATCTAGGCGGCGCCATCCTTACTGTCGCGGTGCTAGGAACGGTCAGCGTCAGTCTGGCTCTAATGGCCTTCCGGGCGCGGCTACGCTAGCGGCCAAGCCGCCCGCGGCGATGCGGTCGATACAAACTTGGCTTGCCGATGTCCTGAATTCGGGACATCGGCAAGCCAACGTTCGGTTGAAGACCCAGCTCGTAATCGCTACGAATGCTGCGTATTTCTACGCATTGTCAGCAGCAGACAACCGGCACGCTCGTCCGAGACTTGGGTAAATCTCCGGACGCCTGAGCCAGAGAAAGCTCACACAATCGAAAGGACGCGGAAGCCGCCAGATTGATCCAATAAGGAGGTTAACGGATAGAGCGCCAGGCAAACATTTCTCGAATGAATTTATCTCCAAGGGCCGTAGTTGGAAAAAGAAGGAGAGGAAGACAAGAATGGATAAAGTAACTCAATTAAACTGGATCATTGACACCCGCCGGGAGGCCGGTTCCGGCACGGATGAGACCGTGACAATCCGCATCTTTCGGGACGGTCAACGATTGGAGTACATAAATCTGGAGCCGGGCGAGACCGAGCGTCTTGACCGCGGAGAGCGTCAAACCTATTTCTGGAAGTTCCAAAACCCATCCGGACTAGGAGTCAGTGTTTCCGGGTTGGCCATTCCCTACACCGAAGACTTCCCCGACGGCATAGAGGGTCATTTGAGCGTCGTGTTCGAAATCCACGGCAACGATCTATGGCGTGTTGGAAACATCGAGAGTCAAGTCGTCACCGGTGAAATCGAGTTCGTCGCAGACACCATCGACTCTTTCAGATGGAAGGAGTCGAAAAAGGCAGTCTCGTTTGCCGGCACAGACGTGCTAAGTACGGACCCTGGGGAAGGGGTTCGACGTCTCACTCTAACCTACTGAAACGCGATCATGCGGACGGCGATGTCGGGCGAAACTGATAGTCATTTGCCAAAGAATCATCAACTTGCGTTTCAGCATCAAGGTCCACGGTGCCGGCCGCCTTGGATTTTGGACCGGGAACCCCTTCTTGCCAAGGCGGAGGTCCTAGTTGAGGGTGATCTCGACGATCAGTGCACTTATCTCTTACTTTTCGTCACTGCCAGAGCGGCGCCCGCGCTCTAATTGCCCGCTGGCGCCACAACGGGCACGTTAGAGTTGGCATGGGAAGTCAGACGCCACTCGCCGTCGGCATAGGCAAACTTACTAAGCCGCGGCGCCGGCTCACCGCTAAACTGCTCTCCATCGATCACCTCTTCGACGGTCAACGACCAGCGCACGACAAGCGTGTTGCCAGCCTGGCGAGCCACCACGTCCGATATTGTAAAGTCGCCGACGTCAGGAAGGTTCTCCAGGTAAGCCGCTTTTTCCGAGTTACTACCGTTGGCTCGCTGGATGATAAAGGCCTCCGACATAAAGGACTGCAGACCGCTCACGTCCTTGTCTTGAACCAGGGTGACGTACCGGGTAACCAGCGCTGCGCCGGTCTGGTTTGGATCTCCAACCTTTGCGGCAGAGTCGCCGTCGTCATTGTCGCCGCAGGCAACGCCAAGGACGAGCGTGGTAAGCAGCACCAGCTGTATCAGCTTCGCACCAAAGATCCGTAACGACATCGACGCGGCAAATTGAACGCAAACATTCGGCATGGCAAGAACTCCTGTTCAGTCCCCTAGAGGAAATCCTCTTCTCCCTACCGGCTTATCGACAAAGGACAATTAACCGGACAACAAGCAGTCGCGCCACCATTACAACATGGCCTGATGGGCCAAATAAGGCTTCGCGGGCGCCCAGCGCCCAGCGTCGGCTTGACCCTATGGTAAGCGCCTGCTTACCATAGGGTCAGTTATGGCTTACCAGGAAATCTTCACCGCTTTGGCCGACCCCACCCGCCGCCACATCTTTGAGGCGCTGCGTGAGCAGCCGAAGACGGTCGGCGAACTGGCGGCAGGCCAGCCGGTTAGCCGGCCGGCCGTGTCCCAACACCTCAGGGTCCTGGAGGTGGCCCGGTTGGTCGACGTCGAGATGCAGGGCAATCGCCACCTCTACTCGATCAAGCGCGACGGTCTGGAGGAACTGCGCGAATACCTCGACAACTTCTGGTCCGACGCCCTAACTGCCTACAGTGCCGAAATCGCCCGCCGAGTCGAGGAGGAGCAGAACTGATAAACAGGAAAACACAGCAGGCGCTCCTGGTAAGTAGGCGGCATGCCGTCGTGAACAGCGAAGCCGCATTACCAGTATTTCAAAACCCGCTCGTGCCCAACGCAACCACGCCGCCGACGCTCCCAGCAAGTAGGCGGCCAGCCGCCATCATTCCAGGTACTTCAAAAAAGAAACGTGACAGCTAACCAGGTAAACGCAACCGACGCCCCCTGCAAGGCCCATGGCCATTGCAGGCACTTAGAACAAGAAACGGGGCAGCTAAGCAAGTAACGCCGCCGCCGCCCCCTGCAAGGCCCACGGCCATCGCAGGTATTTCAAACAATAGGAGACCAAAATGCTCGACCCACTGATCAAAACAGTCGAAGTCCCTTGCAGCCAGGAAAAGGC
Source organism: Dehalococcoidia bacterium (assembly GCA_965219205.1). GTDB lineage: Bacteria > Chloroflexota > Dehalococcoidia > DSTF01 > WHTK01 > WHTK01. Next base: position 156,298 of record CBDCMQ010000009.1, on the reverse strand, counting down.
ATTCCGCGTGTTTATCAATGAAATAGACACCTGGTGGCCGATGGGCCAGTTCACAACCTCGGTGATGTCCTCCGGCCAACCGGCCCAGGCGATTCGTGTCGACCCCAAACCCGGCGGCACGATAGTGGAGGTTTGGCCCAACGGCACCGAGTACGAGTGGGGCAGGCCCAAGGCCTACGATCCCAACGACTTCCTCAGCATGGATTTCCACATCCCCCGTCCCGGCGAGCAGCCCGGCTCAAGGATGTTGATGCCCGGCGAACGCGAGGACTCGCGAACCTTGGTCGAGGTGCGCTTTACAGCGCTAGGCGAGGCTCAAACCCGGGTCGAACTCACCCAGACCGGCTGGGAAGACGCCTTCGGCGATAGTGCCCCCGATATTCGTGAGGGCTACGACTTCGGCCTGGCGATGATTCTTGAGCAGGGCTTTAAAGCCGCCCTAAGCGGCTAAGCGAGGCGGGCGATGGCGCTGCTGCCGGGGCAGCGCTGCCGAGGCTTTGGCGAGATTAAATTACGCTTGTACCGGAGCCCACCAACGCTGCCGACGCTGAACGGAAGCTTGCGGCACCTGGAAAGACGGCTAACGCCTTTTCGCGCACTGGAGCCCGCAAATGCGGGCGGCGCACCGTGAACAGCGAAGCAGCATTGACGGCACTTAGAATAATCGATTGAGCCCCACCAACGTAGTCGACGCCCCGACAAGGCCCCGAAGGTGTAGCCCGCCAATGCGGGCGGCACATGGCCATTGTCGCATTTAGATCAAACCCTATTTCCTAACCCTCTCGAAGGCATCGACGCCGGCCTGGGCAACTTCGAGGTCCTGGCCGCCGCTGCCGCCGCTGGCCGCGACCGCCCCGACCACTTCGGCGTCATCGCCGCCGCCGGCCTTGAGCGGCAGCCCGCCGCCGAGAAACAGCAGCCGGTGGCCGTAGGCGTTTTGGGCGTGCTCGCGGATCTCACCGTTGCGCGACAGGCGCTCCGCCGTTTCGGCGCTGGGCACGCCCCAGATCGCCGCCACCGCCGCCTTGCCCTGGCAGGCCAGCGACGTCGTACCGCGGCGGGCACCACTCATGCGTGCCAGCGCGACCGGGTTCGCCACTTCATCGACCACCGCGATCGAGAGCCGAACCCCCAGCTCCTCAGCCTTGCCGATCGCCGCCCTGAGAACAATCTCCGCGTCTTCGTAGCTCAACGACATCACCAATCACCTTTCGTGCCGGCGGGGTTCAAACACGCGGGCGAGTTGAGCCCTGACAGCGCTGCCGACCCTGGACGGAAGCTTTCGGCGCCTGGCAGGTAGGCGGCATGCCGCCGCGAACAGCGAAGCCGCATTACCGAACAATCTGGAGGCATCCGGCAAGAGACTCCCGCCTACTCGCCCGACCCGTTTACGATGGCGAAGCAGAAGTAGTGCCACGGGTTTTCAACCACCGGCGCGTCTTTCTGCTCCCGGAACGACTCTACCGGACCCTTGGAATCCACGTAGGTTTCCGGCACCCAAATCAAATACTCGTCGGGGACCTCCCGATGGCACCAGTGGCATAGATGTTCCGTCGCCATACGTCGTGACACCTCATCTTTTACCTCAGTGGCCGGGCCACAGCCCCGCAAATATCGCAGTTTCAAGATAGCCTATCAGCACGCGACCGGGCGACCTGCTGAAACACTGCTATTCGCGCACCCAAACGGCGAAACGGCGTTCGCGGCACTTCAAATGCTACGCTGGCGCCGCGAGCCTAGAAAACGTTGCCGCCGCCCCTGGCAAGATAGCGACCACCTTTCAATCACACCGAACAGGCGTTAGCCGTCATTGGCGGTGTTCAAGAAAAATCCTTTGAGCCCAGAAATCGCTGGCAGCGCCCCGCAGAAGGCGGCAAACCGCCCCACATTCCCGGCGTTTAGAATAATCCAGTGAGTCCAAACGATGATGCCGAAGCCCCCGTCCCCGACCTGACCCTTCTCTATGGCGGCCGCGGTCACGAGCGAATCGTCGAAGCCCACCCCGAATCACCAACTTGGATCGTCAACGGCGCCTATGAAAAGGTAAAGAGCGTCGTCGATGCCTCGATGACCGCCTACCACCACTACTGCCGCGAGCAAGGCCTGCCCCACTCCTACTTTCTCGGCCTAGATATCCTGATCACCGGCGAAATCGATGCCGATGGCAACGTCGGTGACATCCGTCCGACCATGCTCGAAGGCCCTTGCTCCAACTCCAACCCCGCCTGCCCTTATATCGATTCCTTTCGCCTTGACCACCGCGCCGAGCTCCTCGGCGTCGACCCGGATCGCATTGACTGCCCCGTCCACCCAACCCAGATCCTCGACAAGCTGATCGCCATGTTCCGTGGCGTCTGGGCGGCCAAAACCGGCGATTCCGACCCCGTTGTCGGCATTCTGACCCGCGCCTATCCCGAGAGCGAGGAGGAGGCCGCCCACCAGCTCACGCTCGATGCCTGTCTGGCCGCCGGCTTGAGGGCCTTCCAGATCACACCGGACGAAAGTCCCGGCGTCGAAAACGGCAAGCTTACGGTTGGCGGCGTGCCAATCGATGTCTGCTACCGGCGCATCGAACGCAAGGACGTGGCCGAGTTCTACGGCCCAGAACTGGCGCCTCGGATGATCGAAAACACCCAGGAAACCCTGTTTCTCAACCCCTGGGAGGTTGACGTGCTGCGCTCCAAGGCCGTTGAAGAGCGCTGCTTCAGAAGCTTCGAAACCGCCGGCGGCGAGCCCGTCTCCGGCCCCAAACCCTGCTTGGCCCCGAGGCGACGCCCGATGCCGTCGCAGCGATGGTCGACCGCGGCGGCTACGCTCGGAAGCGGGCCTCCTCGATGGGCGGCCGCGAGGTCTATCTCCACGTAAACCTCACCCGGGTCCGCCGCGCCTTCACCAACTCTACGGCCGCTACGACGGCCACCACATGAACCTGCACACCGGCGAAAGCCCAGTTGATTTCCTGGCGCCGCTGGAAAACATCGACCCGGACACCGCGGTCCAGCAACTCCGCGTTCTCGATTCCCGGCCAGCCGAGATCGGTTACAAGCTCGCCTATGACACGCGGATCAATGTGCTTTTCGATCCGGTCGCTCAGCACTGGGACATCGTCTCCGGCATCTCGCGCAGCGTACCGATGGGAGTGGAGTTCCAAGGCAACTCACTGATAACCAACGTCACCGCCGGCGCCCACATCGCCCCGCTATTCATGGGCACGACCGAAAAACCCACCACCAACCTAACCTTTGGCCCTCTGCTCACCGCCCTAAACCGCGGCGAGACCACGTGGTTGGCGGATTAAGGCCGCTCATCAGCCTGAGGCGCTGCTGCTGAAACAGGCGTGCCGGCCATCGACTCGGCTGTTTGTATGATTTCAATGAACTCTTCAGACAAGACAAAACCCGACCTTCCTGCAGGTCGGGTAAGCTGCTTGCGCCGATTACGCCTCGCTCAGACACGGCGAAGACTATTAGATTGCCCTTTATTTTCACCAAGTTTCGGCTTTTTACGTTGTCGTCTTCGGCGCGTCGGTTTGCACGTCCTGGAAGTTCTTGCCCGCCACCGGGATGCCCTGGTGCAGCTGGGCGGCGGCGCCGGTGCCCTTGACGTTCATCCTCCAACCCTCGGGAAACTCGGTTGGCTTCTCAACCACACTCCACTGCTCCTGGACGCCATCCTGCAACTCCTGCCTCCAACTGGGCAAATCGATGCTCTTGATCGTTTCGATAAACGAAGTCTTGAGAATGCCGCCGTCGGCGCGGGCGTTGACTGGACAAACCTGGAGGCAAATACCACAGGCCGAGTAGCTGCCCCAATAGGGCGCGCAGGCCTCGGTATCGACGACCCACTTGTTCACGCCGCGGACATCCTGCTTCTCGTGGCTGATCGCATCGCCCGGGCAGTAGTCAACGCAGATCTTGCAGTTCATGCAGATCGCCTCAAGCCCTTCGTCCTTGGGCGAATCTAGCAACAGCGGCAGGTCAGTGGTCACGGCCGAAACCCGCATCACCGAGCCCAGCGTGAGGTTGATCAACGAACCGTGCTTGCCCAGCTCGCCCAGCCCGGCGGCGTAGGCGTGCGGCAGCATGTTGATCTCCTCAAACCGCAGCGTGTGGGCCCGCGCCGGGTAGCCCCGTGATCGGATGAACTTGGCCAGGTCCGTGGCGATGTGCCCCACCTTGTTGTAGAGTCGGCCGATCTCCGAGTTGGAGCTGTGGATTGCGCCAACCTCCTCCGGATTATCCGGGTCCCACTTGTCCTCGGGTGTGTACTTGAGCACCTCGTATTCCATGTTGCAGCCGGAAATGATGGCATACTTGTGCGGCACGTCCATGCCCTTGAAGACGTGGCGCTGGTCGACGTGCGTGACCCCAACCAGCTTGGCACCGAGGTCCATGGCCATCCGCTTGATCTCAGCGGTCGCCGTCTCGAGGTCCGGGTAATCAACCCGCGGCTCGGCGAGCGGCCCATCGGCCTCTTTCACCATGTCCAGCGTGTCCTGGCCCATAGCAGCGGAGCCCGGCTTGCGCACCCGTGGGATGGCCTGGCCGGTGTAGCCAAAGCTCTTGACCACCTGGGTCGGCTCCACGTAAACCAGGTCCTCCGCACTCCACTCCGGAATAACTCGTTGAGTCATCTTCTGCTCCTATTTCTTGAAATACCGGCTATGACGGCTGACGCCTATTCGCCATGGGCCTATCCAGGAGCGTCGGCTGAGTCTTTTTCTGTTCTAAATACCGGTAATGGCGGTGCGCGAATAGCCCTGCCACCTTCTGCGTCGCGGCCGCCAAAGGCGGTCGTTAGGGCCGCAGTTTATCCTTGTCCGATTGCCTCGTCAATTCAAAAACACGCTGGCGCCGTGAGCCCAATCAACGCTGCCGCCGCTGAATGGAGCCAGGGTCTGCGGCCCTGGCGGCGTCTGGGAAGGCGCCCGCGAACAGGCGACAGCCGTCATTCCCGGTATTTCAAATACGGAATAAGTAGTTAGGGGCTTGACAGTTCAGGCCATCTCTCCTAGACTATTAGGTAGGAGGGTGGCCATGGATATCATCAAAATATTTCAGCGATTCCCAGACCACGAGGCTTGCCTTGAGCACCTAGAGCGCGTCCGCTGGAGTGACACACCAGCTTGCCCCTATTGCGGCGCCGTTCACGTTGCACGTAAGGCTGATGGGGCACGGGCTGGCCGCTGGAATTGCCACGCTTGCAAGTCTAGCTTCAATGTACTGGCCGGTACCATCTTCCAGAAGACCAAGATCCCCCTTCAAAAGTGGTTCCTGGCCATCTCAATTATCCTCAATGCTAAAAAGAGCGTGGCCTCCTACCAGCTCGCCCGTGACCTGGAGCTGAACCAGAAAACCGCTTGGTATATAGGCACGCGGATTCGCTTGGCGATGGTTGGCGGCGATAAGAAGCTCTTGACGGGCATTGTAGAAGCCGACGAATCCTACATCGGCGGCAAGCCCCGCAAGCGCAACATCCGTAGCGACGACAAGCCGTCAAGCCGTAGACGTGGGACCAGTAAGCTGCCGATAGTAGGCGCGGTCGAGCGGGCCGGACATGTTACCGCTGAACCGTCGCCACAGCTTGACTCACGTGCACTAGCAGCTTTCATCGGTCGCAACGTCGAGCGTGACTCCCTACTCATTACCGACGAGTACAAAGGCTATCGTGGCATAGGCAGGCGAATGCGCCACGCCACCATCAACCACTCAGCTCGTTACGCTGACGGGCTAACCCACACCAATACAATCGAAGGCTTCTGGTCGCTGATCAAGCGGGCTTGGTATGGAACGCACCACCATTACTCGCGTAAGCACGCGGCAGCCTACGTCACTGAGGCTTGCTACAAGTACAAGAACCGCAAGGCCTCCGATCCATTCAGCGCGTTCATTCGGGCAGCGGTTGTCCCATGAATCAGCTCTACTACGGCGACTGCCTAACGATCATGCAGGAGTTTGGGTTGGCCTCAGTCGACCTGATCTACCTCGACCCGCCGTTCAACTCGAACCAGCAATATAACGCCATCTATAAGGACGAGACTGGAAGGCCATTGCCAGACCAGATCGATGCGTTCTGCGATATGTGGGAGCTGGATCCCGAGCGGGAGAGAGCCATTCGGACAATGCCGGTTTTGATGCGGGAGAATGGAATAGACGATGCAACGGCTGAGTTCTGGCGCCTATGGATGAGAGCGCTCAGGGACACCCAACCACGCTTGCTTGCCTATCTGTCCTACATGGCCGAGCGACTATTGATCATGAACCGCATCCTGAAGCCGACGGGCAGTGTCTATTTGCACTGCGATCCGACTGCCAGCCACTACATCAAGGCTCTGATGGATGCCATTTTTGGCCACAACAACTTCAAGAATGAGATTACGTGGCAAAGGACGGAAAGTCACAATACCGCTGAACGGTATGGGAACGTTGCAGACATCATCCTCTACTACACCAAGTCGGACGCTGCTACATGTAACCAACAGTACCAAGATTACGGGGATACACAGCTAAGCCGCTTTAAGCATGTAGATGCCAAGGGCCGTAGATATAAGCTAGAGAACCTGACTGCACCCCGCCCAAACTCGACTTCTGGCAAGTTTGAATGGCGTGGCACAAAGCCCGGACCTACGCGCGGATGGGGATACAAGTTAGAACAGTTGGACGCTTGGTGGGAGGAAGGGCGCATCGCAACAAAGCATGACGGAACGCCACGAATGGATGGCCTGAAAGTCTACCTTGACGATACCGATGGCAAGCCTATGCAGAACATTTGGACCGATATCGCCAGAATTCCTAACACATCCTCCGAGCGCATGGGCTACGCGACCCAGAAGCCGCTTGCGTTGCTGGAGCGCATCATTAAGGCAAGCTCGAACCCCGGAGATGTGGTACTCGACCCCTTCTGCGGCTGTGCCACGACCATTGAGGCAGCCCACAATCTAGAGCGTCAGTGGATAGGTATCGACATCGCGATTCACGCCATTAAGCGTGTAGCGCGAGTGCGCTTAATCGAGCGACTGGGGCTAGTTGAAGGGCAGAACTTCACAATCGAAGGGGTTCCCCGCACCCTCGAAGGAGCTCATGACCTATGGCAGCGCGACAAGTACCACTTCCAGAAATGGGCGGTGGAAGAAGCCGACGGATTCGTTACCACAAGGCGCACAGCAGATGGCGGGATTGATGGCCGTATCTATTTTGCGGTGCCAGAATCAGAGACTTATTCCAGCTCGCTGCAAAGCATGGTGGTAGAGGTCAAGGGCGGCGCGAACGTCTCCATCCGCGACCTGCGAGCACTGAAGGGTGTGCTCGACTACGATTCCGCGTTAATGGCAGGGTTGATTGTTATGAGACCGCTGCCAGCGACGCAGATGAGGAATTTTGCTGCCTTCATGGCTGACACTGGAAGCTTGGAAATCTTAGGGATCGAGTATCCCCGTATGCAGCTATTGACCGTAGAGGCTATCTTGGAAGGCCGGAGATTTAGGACACCAACGGTATCTGGTAAGCATGAGTTACAACCCCGCTTCCCCGGGCTACCTAGGTCCACAACCACGATCCCTATAAGCCCCTAACTACTTATTCCGTTCAAATAAGTCCCCGCCTCAGGCTCGCCGCCAGATCCGCCATCGCCAGCTTCGCCGCGTCACACTCCGGCGTCTGGCCTAAGAAGCCGTGAATCAGCCCGTCATAACGCTTGAGCTCTACCGCCACGCGCGCTTCTTGCAGCCGAGCGGCGTAGGCCTCGCCTTCGTCCAGCAATGGGTCAAATTCGGCCGTCATTACCAGCGCCGGCGGCAGGCCGCTGAGGTCCGGCGCGTCCAACGGCGAGGCCAGCGGGTTTGCCCGATCAGCCTTGTTTGGCATGTACTGATCCCAATACCAGGCCATTGTCTGTGCCGTCAGGCCAAAGCCGGCGGCGTTCTGCCTGTAGGACGTCAGACTCATGCTACCGTCCAGAACCGGGTATCCCAGGTACTGATAGACAAAGTGGGGCGCGCCGTGCTCCCGCGCCAGCAGCGTAACCGCCGCCGCCAGGTTACCGCCGGCGCTATCGCCGCCCGCGGTAATTCGCGCCGAGTCAGCCCCCAAACCTGCTGCATTCTCCTCGACCCACACGGCGCCGGCGTAGGCGTCGTCCAGCGCCGCCGGGAAGACGTGCTCCGGAGCGTGTCGGTAGTTGACGTGCACGATCAGGCAGCCAGCCCAGCGCGAGAGCAGGCGGCACTGAAAATCGCTGACCTCGAGGTCAACGGTGACCCAGCCGCCGCCATGAAAGTAAACCAGGACTGGCAGCGGCGCCGGCCCTGGCGGCGTGTAAATCCGCAGCGGAATCTCACCGCCCTGCGCAACGATTTTCCGGTCCTCGACGCGTATCGCCATCTGCTCCGCTCGCCGCCAGCGCATCTCCGGTGGCTCCACCGGCGCGGGGCCCTCCGCTGCCTGGGCTTCGAGATAGCGAACAACTTCTGGATTCAAAGGCATCAAGGTCCTCCTGCCGGCAGCTGCACAAAAATCGCCTGAACCTCGGCCTCGCCCAGCACCCGCGTCACGTGGCCCTTGCCAACCATGTCCTCCAACAGCACCGCCGCTCCTGGCTCGATCTGACGAATCTCGCCATCGGAAACCTCGGCTTCCAGCCGGCCCGAAAGCAGAAAGAAGTATTGATGCGCCGGCGATGGATGCCAGTCGCCAAACCAACCGCTGGAGAAGGACATAAAGATCAGATTCTTGGCATCGAGCGGCTCCGAGACCAGAAAGGGCGGCTCCGGCGGCGCAAAATTGGCCTCCTCAAGCGGCACTTCAACCTCATCGAAGTGCGACTCGCCGTTCTTGTCCGCGTAAATCCTCAAACAGTGCATGGCTGATTAAGTCACGATGCGGCTAAACCGGCTGCAGGGCGTGATGCGGCACCGCCGGCTCGACAACCCGAATAGCATCGCCCGGAGCCACGTCGCCGCCCGCAGAAACCACCGCCATGATCCCGGCTTTGCGCACCAGCTCGCCATCCTCGTCACGCTCCAACGTAGCCGCCATCAGCCCCGGCCGCAGTTCATCGAGCTGCCAGCAGGGGTCTCGCAGGCCGGTTACCTCGAGAATCGCGCTTTCGCCAATATGCAGCCTGCTGCCGGCCGGCAGGGCCAGGATGTCCACTCCTCGGGTTGTGATGTTCTCGCCCATTAGCCCGGGAGAAACGTCGAAACCGTCCGCGTTGAGCTCATCATGCAATTCGGCGTGGATCAGGTGTACCTGACGCAGGTTGGGCTTGGAAGGGTCCTTCTTTATCCGCGATAGGTGCTGCACCTTGGCGCCGCCGTGCGCGTCGCCCTCGACGCCAAAGCCCTCAACCAACCGGATGCTGGTTTCGCCAAATTTGGTCCGGGTATGGGATTCGCTGCGATTTACCGCGACAACGCTGCCATCCAAGATATCGAACAATCCTTACTACGCGGTTTACATCTGGGGGTTGACGCCCCGAGTTGTGCAGATTGTAAGCGAGAGAACGGTTAGCCGCGCCAGGGCGACCTTGAAAGTTTCTTGCTCAACGCGGTTACAAGCGTCAGGCACAGCTTCTCTGGTGGAGATGTAACCGGGGTCAAACAGCGAAATTTGCCCTCCGTATTTCTACCCACCCTGCCACAAGGTGCCCGCCGCAAATTTGGGTATTTACCCGGAAGGCGGGCGCGCCCTCAATTACTACGACCTAGTTACTGGAGGTTCGCCATTACGGCGCCCGGGTCCCCAGCAGCCTCCAGACTAGAAACCAAACCCGGCAGCGCGAAGGAGTGCGAAATGAACAGCATGATGGTTTCTAAAGCCCGCACGGGCCTGTTTGGCTGGCCTTCGGTTGAGATGCAACAAGCGGCGCTGGCCGGCTCCGTGCTCTTGGGCTCGTTCGCGGCTTGGAGAGGGCTTGTTTGGGCAACCGCCTGTCTGCCGGGCGAGATTCACTCTGGCGGTGTGGCAATCTTCCTCCTCGGTATCAGCACCGTCATCATGACGCTGTACGCCGGATGGAAAACCCGCTGGTTGACTCGCACCACAAGCGAGCCCGTGGCTCTGGTCGCTGGACGCATTGCCCTGTTCTTAGCCCTGGTCATCGGCGTATTGATTTTCATCGCCGCGATGATCGGCAAAACGACTGCCGAAGTCTGCGGTAACTAACCGCACCTACAAAACGGGGCCGAGCGAACCCAACTCGGCCCAGCGCGGAGGCCCGCACTAGCGGGTCATCCGGCGCCTGCCTCCTGGGCTAAAAGCCCACCGCTACTTTCGGGTTTGTTCCTTCAAAGGCGGCCCGGCCCTTACTCCTCGGCCGCGACTGGCGACCGCACCAGGTCGGCGTCGCTCACCGCAGCTCGTGCCCGCGACCATGACTGATCGAAACGAAAACCTTGGCACTTGGGGACAACTGCCACGCCACAATCGCTTGGCGTAATTCCATGCTCTCGCTGTATTGGGCAGACCAGCGCCAATGTGCGCCAAGTCACACAAGCAAAGACCGCAAAATGCTACCTCGACTCGCCGCGGCAGTCGCGCCGCCGGCCCGAGCTAGCTAGATTCATAACTAGAGAGGGGTTACTACCATGACCACGTCACCAGAAATTTCAGCCGCCTTTCCCTTTGAATCGCACTTTGTCGAAGTCAAGGGTTCCCAGATCCATTACGTGGAAGAGGGCAGCGGCGACCCAATCCTCTTCATCCACGGCCAACCGACTTCCTCCTACCTCTGGCGCAATATCATCCCCCACCTCTCCTCGCAGGGCCGCTGCATAGCGCTGGACCTGATTGGCTTCGGCAAGTCCGACAAGCCGGACATCGAGTATCGCTTCCCGGACCATGTCGAATACGTCGAGGGCTTTATCGAGAAGCTCGGGCTCAAAAACATCACCTTTGTGATCCACGACTGGGGTTCGGCTCTGGGCTTCCACTACGCCTCACGCAACGAAAGCAACGTCAAAGGCCTGGCCTTCATGGAAGCGATCTTGATGTCCTATCCCAGCTGGGACGATTTTCCGCCCGGTTTCCGGCCGATCTTTGAAGGCTTTCGCAACCCCGATGTCAACTGGGATATGCTGGTCACCCAGCACATGTTCATGGAGCAGATCCTGCCCGGCGCCATCCTCCGCAAGCTCACCGACCAGGAAATGAACACTTACCGTGAGCCGTTCACGGACCCAGCCAGCCGCAAGCCGATCTGGCGCTGGCCCAACGAGATCGCGCTGGGCGGCGAGCCGGCCGACAACGTCGTGACAATAGACGCCTACAACCAGTGGCTGCAAAACACGCAGCTGCCCAAGATTCTGCTGCACGCGGAGCCCGGCGGAATTATCGCCGAGCCGATGTTGGAGTCGAGCAAGCAGAACCTCAAAAACCTCAAAACTGTCCACATCGGCCCCGGCATCCACTACCTGCAGGAGGACAACCCCCACGGCATCGGCGAAGCGATCTCCGAGTGGTTTAAGGGGATTTAGCCCACATTCGATTTGATTCTGGTCGCCGGCGAAGGGAGGGTGGGATAACACCTTCTTTCGCCGGAAACTTCTGCTAGCTCTCGAGCTGCTCCAGCTTGCTTGTGCAATACTTCGCCTTGGAAATCTAAATCCATGACGAGACGACTTCCCGACCTAGAAATCCGGACCATGAGGCGTGACGAGCTCACCATCACCCTCGAATGGGCAGTGGCCGAGGGGTGGAATCCGGGCCTCCATGACGCCGAGGCCTTTTACGCCGCCGACCGACAGGGCTTTCTCCTCGGAGAGACCGCCGACGGCCCGGTTTCGACGATTTCAGCGGTGGTCTACGGCGGCACCTACGGTTTCCTCGGCTTTTACATCGTCCGGCCGGAGCAACGTGGCCAGGGATTTGGGCTCGCCATCTGGCAACGCGCCATGACCCGTTGCGGAGACTTTACAGTCGGTCTCGATGGTGTTCCCGACCAACAGGAAAACTACCGCAAATCCGGCTTCCAGCTCGCTTATCGCAACATCCGGCTTGGCGGACAAGCTCCCGCGGAGCCCGCCTCCTCAACAATTCCTCTATCCTCCGTCGCCTTTGAGACCGTAGCGGCTTATGACCGCCAGACCTTCCCAGCGCCAAGGGATACTTTCCTTCGCGCCTGGCTGGCAATGCCGAAAAGTCAGGCGCTCGGCTTGATCCGAGAGGGACGGCTGGCAGGCTTCGGCGTGATTCGCCGCTGTCGCGAAGGGCACAAAGTCGGGCCGCTGCTGGCCGACGACCTGGCCGGTGCCGACGAGCTGTTCAGAGGCCTGACCGCGACAGTCGCCGGCCAATCAATCTACCTTGACGTACCGGAGGTCAACTTCGAAGCCATGGCGCCCGGGCAGCGTTACGGCCTTTCACCGGTTTTCGAGACCGCGCGCATGTACTCGGGAACCTTCCCCGACATCGACGTCGGCAAGATCTTTGGCGTCACCACATTCGAGCTCGGTTAGCAAAGCCACATCCTGCGACCAGCACCGCGACAGTCGCACCAACTGCGGAGTGTTGAATTCTGTTCGGGTGAAATTCGATTGTCCCGCTCAATCAGGAGACACTCCATGCCAAAACCAGCCAGCCGCTTCGCCTATCCCTTCCTAGCTCTCTTTAGCCTCAGTCTGCTAGCCGTCGCCTGCTCCGGCGACGACTCCTCGTCCACACTGCTGGCAATTTTAGCGTCCATCTCACCTCCCAGGACAGCACCTGTACTCGTCCAGTAGATGCCGGACACTTACCTCCTCTCGGTGAATGCTAGCAGCCACTCTTGCGGCGTTAGATGGCCAAGGGCCTGATCGGGCCGGTAAGTGTTGTAACGCTGCTCCTGTTGGAGCAGCTGGGTTCTCAGTTGGCTGAGCGAGTCGGGTGGGTCAACCAACTGGTAAAGCTCCTCTTTGTGGGTGCGCTGGGCTCGTTCCAGGCAGCCGTTGAGCTTGGGGGAGCGTGGTGGCAGCACAAAAAGCCGCAGCCCCTTCTGCTCACAGGCGGCCTCAAACTCGGCCCTGAACTCAGAGCCACCGTCCACCTGGATCGCCTTCACCGGACCCGGCATACGCTCGATGACCGTATCGAGGAAGTCGCGCGCCGTGCCGGCGGTAGCGCGGCCGTAGACACCCAAGACGTCCCAGCGGCTGACAATATCACGCGCCGAGAAGTGCTTGTAGGCATGGGTAATACCGGTCCAGCGCACGTCGGCGCTGTCCACCTGAACCAGATCTCCCGGCGCCTTGACGACGTAGTCTTTGGGCTTACGCACGGCATAGGGCCGCACCTGAGGCCGAGAGACGATGCAAGGGTCCTTCAGACTCGCAGGCCCCAGTTTGCCTTGGCGTCTGAGCCGGCTGAGGATGCGGCCCACCATCGAGACCGAGATAGTGACCCCTTGGCGTCTGAGGATCGGCTGTAGCTTGTCTTTGCCCCAGACGGGATTGTCTTGGCGCAGGCGTAGCACCGCTGCTTCGAACTCTAGGCTCCAAGTCGGCTTGCGGACCTGGTGTGGCCTATGGCTGCGGTCTTGCAGACCCCGCGGACCCTGGAGCCGATAGCACTCTAGCCACTGGTAAAGGGTTGAGCGGCTGCGTCCAAAGCGTCTTGCCGTCAGACTCACCTTCTCGCCGTGATCCTTGTGCCACTCAACAGCCCTGAGGCGCGCCTTCGCCTCACGTGATAGTCGTGGCTCCTCCCTGCCTTCCTGCGCTCCCTCTGGGAGGAGACGAGCCAGGGTTGGACCGCCTGGGATGATCGACCCGTACGTCTGCATTGGGACTCCGTATCGTCCCCGCCTTCTCATCATTGTCGTGTACGGCATCTTTCTGAACGAGATCAGCCTGGGCGGCAACGCCGGCGGCGGCCGCGTCTGGATTGCTTAGATACCGGCAATGACGGCTTTCACCGATTCGCGGTGCGCGAAAAGGCATTAGCCATCTTGCCAGGTGCCAGAGCCCTTTGGCTCAGGCGCCGCCCGTTTTGGTTCAGTGCCGGTTGCGTTGTTCGAGCATCGTGCAAGGTTTGTAGCGACTGAGTGGTGGCATTTTGAAGTCGGTGGTTTGCCGCCCTCAGGCTCCAAATGGGTTGTCGATCGCGACCTTCCAGCTGCCGTCCGCCTGGCGCCGCACGACATCCATGCTGGTTGCGTCCATCGCGACCGGCTTGCCTTCCGGGTCGGTTCCGCTGAGAGTCCACTTGCTGGAAACAAGCGCGAGGTCGGGCGTCGAAACCATGAAGTTATGCTCAGTGGTTAGGGTTGGCTTCAGCGCCATGAAGGCGGCAAAGCCCTCGCGCACGGCGGCGATGCCGGTAACCGTTTTGCCCGGTTCGACGACGAGAACGGCGTCTGTCTCGTAGAGATCGTCGATGTCGTCGATCCTGCCGGTGTTTATTGCCTCCGCCACCATGCGAACCGTCTCTTCTGGATCTTTGGCTGCCATTTTGATCTCCTTTTACTGACTCCTTCTTGTCAGGATAATCCAGGTTTCAGTCATGATCGCAAGTGGCGCAAAAGCATACCCGGGTTGTTGGGCTCTCAACTGCTCAAAGGCGCTAATCGGGCGGCTTCACGGTTCTGCTTCCGCACGCGGATCGTGCTTCGGCTCAGCCGCCGAAGCGGCTGCGTGGTGAGGAAACTACGTGGAGTTAATCCGGCACCCAGATGTTTTCGCCCTGATTTAGCGCTGTCAGCAGGGAGCCGAAGGTCATGGCCTTCATGTTTTCCTCCGCCGTCGTGCCCATGATCAGCGGGGCGATGTGGGCGCCGGAGGAGACGTTGGTTAGCAGCGAGTTGCCCTGGCCGAGGAGGGGGATGCTGCCTTCGGCCCTGGCGTCACTTTCGATATCGAGGCCCATGGGGACGCCGCGCGAGATGCCGGAAATTATGGTCCAGCTCTTTTCCATGGCGTTAAAGAGGAGGTTGACCCGCAGATCGTAGGCCAGCTTGACCCCGCTTCCGATCGGTCGCGAATCGATTACGCGCAGTTGCTGGATCACGGTGTCGGCGGCGAGGTTTTGCAGCGGCGCCAGGAAGTCGGCCTTGCTGCCGCTGCCGTGCAGCTGCATGTGATGGCCGTCGTAGCGGCCGTAGAGATTGTCAAAGACATGGTTGGCGCGTTCGAGATTTACGTGGAGGAAGACGCCGCGGCCGCCGGTGGAGTCGGAGTGCTTGAGGGCGTAGCCGCCGTGGTCGAACAGTTCGGCCACGGCGTCGGGGGTCGCTTCGGGGCCGATCAGGGTTCGCGGGCGCGAGACAGGTTGGCCGCCGGCGACTTCGTGACTTCGGAAGACCTCCTCCTCGATCGCCTTCGACCGCAGCACGTCCACCTCCCAGGGGTTGAAGAACAGGGTCTCGGGCGTCTGCTCGACGATCTGGCGGCCCAACTCCTCGCCGTACTCCTTGGTCATGTCGTAAGCCGGCAGGTTGCGCTGGCAGACGTCGATCGGCACGCCTTCCGCTACCAGCTTGCCGTTTGCGACCGTGGGATTGTCCTCCGGGGCGATGCGCAGCGCCCGCAGGCCTACATCGCGGCAGGCTTCGATCAGGAGCTGGAGGGCGGTTTCCTCGCGGCTGTCGGCGTAGACACGCGACAGCACGCCGATTACAGGGTTGGCTGCGCCTGTTTTCACCTGCCAGACGGCGCGCAGAGCGTCGATCAACGCGGCGTGAATTTTGGTTGGGTGGAGGGGCGATTCGACCCGATCCGGATCGAGACCGGCGAGCTGGGCCCGGCGATAAAGGCGATAGGAATCTATATAAGGACAAGCGGGCTTGGAGTTGCAGCAGGGCCCCTCGACCAGGGTTGGTTTGATGTCGACCACCCTGTCGTTGGCATCGACCTCGCCGCTGATCAGGATGTCGAGGCCGAGAACGTAGGAATGTTGCAGGCCCAGTTCGGAGCAGCGACGCAGGTATGCGGACATGGTGGCATCGATGACGGCCTGCACTTTTTCAAAGGCTCTATTGACGATCCAGGTTGGCGATTGCGGGTAGGCCGGCACCTCGCGTTCGTGGTCGCGGCCGCCAAGGACGAGCTTGAGGTCATCTGGCAGGTCAGATTCGCTGTATTGAAGCATCGGGTTGTGCTCGCTTGTTATTGGCTGCCCCGTCTCGGTCGTGCTGTGACGCCCGCTGAGATACGTTTACATTGTCGATAGTAGCGAGCGGCCGAGCAACTCAAAGGAGGTGTCCGGCTGTGAAAGGAAGCGGTTTTGCAGCGGATCTGCGGCATCTTTAGCTCCAAAGACCCGCTGGGCTTCAAGCCGGGGGACCTGCGCCTGCTGACCGAGGCGATGTCGATCCCGGACGCTGCCATGCAGACCTTTGTCGACGGCAAGCAGGGATTTGGCATCGCCATGGAGACGCCGGCGAAGCAGGCGTCTCCTGCCGCGACTGAAGGGCAGCCTCTCTGGCGCAAAGAGGACGATGTTGTCGTGGCGCTTGCGGGTGAGCTTTACGATGAAGGCTTGCCGGCTGGCAAGACCAGCGTCGATCAGATCCAGCTGGTGGAGCGCCGCTACCGTGAAGATGCTCCGCTTAGCCGCGGCAATGCTTCGCTTGGCCACGCCAAAGATTCGTCCGGCGGCAGCTTTCCTGGTGGCATCGATGGCAGCTTCAACCTGGCGGTCTGGGACCGGGGCGCCGCCCAACTAACGCTGGCAGCCGATCTGTTCGGCAGCAAGCCGCTGTTTTACTACTATCACGCGGCGTCAGGATACTTTCTCTTTGCCTCGGAGCTCAAAGCGCTGCTAGCGTTTCCCGGCGTGCCGCGGGACATCGACTCGGACAGTTTGGCGGTCTACTTGCGAATGGGTTTTGTGCCGCCGCCAGGGACGCTACTGCGGGAAGTGCGAAAGATCCTGCCGTTCGAGAAGCTCGCTTTGACGGCCAATGGCGGTTTAGCCAGAGAACGCTACTACGAGTTGCCGCAGGTGGAACGGCATGATCCGGAACGCGAGTTCTGGGCGCCGAAGCTGGCTCAGAAGGTGCTGACGGCGTTGGATCGAACGCTGGTGGATTCGACGGCGGTTGGCGCTTTCGTCAGCGGCGGCGTGGACTCGCTGGTTCTGCTGGCGGCGCTGCATGAGCTGGGCACCAAGCAGGTCACCGCCCTCACGGTGGCCTACACGGACAATTCGGGTTCCTACGAAATCGAGAGCGCGGCGGCGGCGGCCGTGACGGCGGGGTTCCGCCACGAAGCGGTTCTGGTGGAAACAGCGGCGTTGGAGCCGGCGCTAGCGTCGCGGGTGTTTCGCAGCTTTGACGAACCGGCCCGAACCTTCGACCGGGGTTTGACCCAGTACTTTCTGACCGCGAGGGCGCAGGAGTTGGGCCTTGAAACCTGTTTGAGCGGCATTATGGGTGAGAACGTGATCGGTGACATGGCCTGGCTGGGCAGGCTGGAGCGCATGGAGCGATTCAACGCCAAAATGGCTCGGCCTGCGCTGCCTGCGCAGCGGGGTGAGGATGAGCTGCTACTGCGCCTATTCACCGACCGGAAGACCAGCTTCTCGGCGAGTGAGGTGCGTGAGCTTTCGAAAGACGGTGTGGACGGAGACGCGGCGCTACACGAAGTGGTTGGCAATCTCTCCGCCGGTGTGGGTGCTCCCTCCGTGTACGAAACCTACATGAACCTCAGCGTGTTTCTAGCCAGCACCGGTGCTTTTTGCCTGCCGGCCCGCAGCGTGTCCGGGCTGAACGGCGTGGAGGAAAAGTGGGCCTATGCCGATCGGCGGCTGTTGGAGTTTATGCAGGAGGTTCCGGCGGTGCTCAAAGGCAGTGAATCGCGCGAGAAGGAGCGTAGCTTGATGAAGGCTGCCTTCGCCGCCAGCCCGCCACTTTTGACTCAGGAGCCAAGCCGGGGCGCTTTTCCAGCGACCCCTTGGGCTGCTTCGCCCTGGTTTGAGGCTTTGGTTTTGAAGCAGGCGGAAAAACTGGCGGAAAGTGGCCAGTTGCTGGACGCCGAGGCAGCAAGGCGGGTGCTGCGCAAGCACGGCAAGCGCGGCGAAAATCGCGACATGAAGTCGGTATGGAACTTTTTTGTGCTGCAGACCTGGTACGACATCAACGTATCCGGCGTCGACCCGTTTGAGACGGTTGATGTTTAGAGTCGCGGACAAAAAGAAAGCGCCCCGGTCGGATTCTCTGGGGCGCTTCAAATGGTTCCAACAACACGCTTTTAGACTTTGCCGGCTCAGCGCGTCGCGGCGAGCAGCGCGGCGGCTGGGCCGGCGTGCAAGGCTGAGAAGCGCGGATTTAGCTCTTGCAGGCGCTCCAGGTGTTCCCTGAACAGGTCCGGATCTGCGAGTGCCTGGGCGATCAGGGCGGCGTGGAAGTAGAAGGAAGGCTCCAGGGTGCCGAGCGCCGTGGCCTCGGCGGCAAAGGGCGCCGCCTCTGCTGCCCGGCCGTTCTTGAACAGGGCCCAGGCGAGGGCATCGGCCGTGTAGACGCCGGGGCCGGCGGCGTAGGCAGCCCGGGCCATTGTCAGTGCCTTTTCGAGGTCGAGTCCGTGGTCGGCGTAGAACAAGACTATGTGCAAATCGGTGGTCGCGCCGCTGACGATGTAGCGTTCGGATATCGACGCGGCGAGCGCGAGCTGCTCAGCGGCTTGCAGTGGCCGTCCTGCGGCAGCCAGGGCATCGCCCAAAGCGGCGACGTACTCGAGCTCGGCCAGGCGGGTGATGGCGCGTGAGTTCAGCTCGATCGCGCGATCCCAGTCGCCGCGGGCAGCATGGACCTGAGCCAGCCCGGCCAGGGCGTGGCGGTACTCGGGATAGAGCGCGAGCGCGCTCTTGTACTCGGAGTCGGCCTGCGACAGATCACCGAGCGCGAAGTGGGTGATGCCAAGCTGAACCCGGGCCCAGGCCAGGTTTTCTGACGGTAGGCCTTGGCCGAGTTCTATGGCCTGCCGCCAGAAAACGACAGCATTGATCCGGTCGCCGCGCAGGAAGGCCAGGTTGGCGAGTCGGGAGAGCGCCGGCAGGCTCGGGTCGAGCCGGACCATTTCGCCGACGGCATCCTCGGCTGCGTCGTAGCGTCCGAGACCGATCAAGGCGTCGGAAAGGAGGCCGTAGGCATCGGCCTCGTAGGGCTTCAGGGCGACGGCCTGGAGAGCGAGTTTTTCGGCGGCGGCGAAGTCGTGTTGTGCGAGCCGGACGGAAGCTAGACCGATTAGTCCGCCAAAGTTGTTGGTGGGCACGAGCTCCCGGGAGCGCGTCGTGACGAGCTCGGCTAGCTCGTAATCAGCGACGCCGCCGGTTTCGCGGGCCCGCTGCAGGTACTGACCGGCGAGCTGATTGAGGCTGAGGAAATCGAGCGGGTCGGCGGCGGCCCGCTGTTCGAAGAAGGCGATGCGCGCTTCGCGGGCGGCAATTTCCTGCGCCGCGGTCGGGATCGATTCTGAGGCTGGCTGCTCGAAAAGCAGCGTGGCGAGAGCCACGGCTATCGCGAGGCCGAGCGCCAGTACGGCGCTGGTCCAAAAAAGCCTGCTGTTCTTGTCTGAACCGGTGAATATTCGAGTCATCAGAGCCTCTACTTTGAAAGTCACGGCCGCACTGGAGGCCGGGGATAAAAAGCGTTTCCAATTCGAACGCCACGGCTGCGCTGGCGGCGGGGGTAATAGGCGTCCATTGGCTGCACCGGCGGCGAGAGGTGAAAAGCGGCCGCGAACGTGGCCGGGACTGCCCCGGCCAGGTTCGCGGGCATCACTAACTAGCGAGCATGGGCGCGTGCCGCGCTGGCTAACGCCAAACCGCCAAAGGTCACGGCGACCAGGAGGAAGGCCAGCGATAGGGTCCAGCCGGTGCCGGAATCGATCAGGCCGGCGTCGCCGGTGCTGGGCGGCGTCATCGAAGCAGCGCTGTGGGGCTCCGCCAGGTAGGGGAACGTGGTGGAAAACGGCTTGTCGTTGGCGTCGACACCGTCGCCGATGCCGGCGGCGCCGCCGCGGTTGAGGACTACGCCGAGCGCGGCATCGATGACGTCATCCTCGAGCTGACGGCCGTTGGGGAAGGCCAGCGGCTGGGAGAAGTCGATCGTCACCACGTCGGGTACAAGGGCTGCGCCAACCTGGGCCGAGGTCAGGTCGCCCAGCGGTCCGCCGTCCTGCGGCACGCCAAACAAGCCATCGACCACTTCGCGCAGGAAGTCGATCGTGGCGATCGCGGCTGGCTGGAAGTCAGCGGCGTCGTTCACGGGGTCGCCCTGATTGAAGGCGTCCTTCATCTCAGAATGGATCAGCGCGGTGTTGATCGCCGGGATCGCCATGCGGTCGACCCGGCCGTCGCGGCTGGTCGAGACCCAGGTCTTGATCGTGCCGCTGTTGGCGTCGCTGCCGCCGGTAACCACGGTCACAGGCAGCTCGACGACGATGGCCATGATGTTGGTGTCGGCGAACGCATCCACCGGAACCCCGCCATCGGCGTCGCGCAGGCCCATTGCCGGCACCTGTGGGTCGGCGAGGAAGCCCTGGAATCCGGCCAGGTCGAAGAAGAACGGGTCATCACGTAGGCCGGCAAAGAGGCTGACCGGGCCGGCCTCAGTAATGATCGCACTGGCACCCGGAGGCGTGATTTCCAGGCTGATCGGGTCGCCCAGGCCTTCGAGGACCAGCGAGCCGCCGTCCTTGCGGATGCTAACGGTGGCGTCGTCGATTAGGTCACCGTCGAGGTCGACATGGATCTGATAGGTGACCCCATCGTCGAAGACACCGCGGGTAAGGTTGTCGCTGGGAACGATTAGCGGGTTGACGCTGATCGCTATCACCAGGTTGTCGGGGTTGGTGGGGCTGCGAAAGGCAAAGACATCGTTGATGTCGGCGGTCGGGTTGCTAACGTTGAGGGACGAATCGCGGTGGTCTGCGGCGTTCGCCAGGGAGGCGAAGGCGGCCGAGACGAGTAGCCCCAGGGCCATGATTGCTAGGAATCCGTTACGCATCTACTGCTCCTTTTTACTTTGAAAGTTACGGCCGCACTGGCGGCCGGGGGTAATGAGTGTTGGCGAGTCTGGACCTGAGCCTAAGTCATGGCCGCAGTGGCGGCCGGGGGTAAAAGGCGATTCTCCCGCGCCACGCCGGTTTTTTCGATCTCTCTTTCTCCTTTCGCGGGTCTGGTCAAAGTTTCTTCGCCGCGGCGCCTCGCTTTTCTGGCTTCGGGGCTGCAAAATCGCCTGGGAGGTGGGTCATTCACAGCTCGGAACCATCGGCGCCGCGGCGTTGTTCCTCATACGACGCGATCCAGTGCTTGGATCACCGGGTCTTTGAATTGATCCGCGCGGACGGAAAGGACGTAAGACTAGTAACCTTGAGGAAGGGCAGCTGGTTGCGCGCCTACAGCGCAACGACCGCGAGGCGATGGCGGCTGTATACGACGCGCACGGCGCCATTGCCTTCGGGCTGGCGTTGAAGCTGCTCGGATCGAGTGCGGAGGCTGAAGACGTGGTTCAGGAATCGTTCTTGGCGTTGTGGCGCCGGTCGGAACGGGTCGACCCGGAGCGCGGTCTGCGCGCCTACTTGTTGGCGATAGTCCACAACCGCTGCGTGGACCAGATTCGCCGACGGCAGCGACGTCCGGACAAACCTCTGGACCCGGAGGCGCCGATCGCCGCGACCGGCGTGGATCCGGAATCCGAGGCGCTGAGCCTGGTCGAAGGGGAGGCGGTTCGCGACGCCATGGGCGTTTTGTCCGACGACCTGCGCGCCACCGTGGAGCTGGTTTACTTCGGCGGCTTTACTCTCAACGAGACAGCGGTTCGCATGAAAGTGCCGCTGGGTACGGCCAAGAGCCGTCTGAGGTTGGCGATGGGCAGACTACGTCAGGAACTGGGCCAGCCATGAATCAGCTCTCGTGTGGCGAGATCGACGAGCTCCTGGCGGCATTTGCCGCCGACGCTTTGGAAAATGACGACCTGCACGCGGTGACGGCTCACCTGGCCGAGTGTCGCAACCACGACGAGGCTTTGGAGTCTCTGCGAGCCATGTTTGACCAACTGGGCGAAGCGGTTACGCCAGTCGAGCCACCCGCGGCTCTGAAAACCTCGCTGCTCGATGCCTTCGATAAAGACGTAACGGCGGCTACGCTTGCGCCTGCTGCGCCTTCCCCTTCGGCTAAGCCTGCGCCTACTACTTTGAAAACGGCTCCGGCTGCGACGGCGACTGGAGCGCGTCCCGCCAGCCGGCTAACCGCGTCCGGCTGGGTGGGCTACGCCTTGGCCGCGTCGTTGCTGCTGGTGGTGATCGGTCTGGGGATCTGGGGCGCTTCGCGTGGTTCAGATGGAGATGTACTGACCCGGACGACACGAGGGCCGGACGGGACGATTCAGCTGACCTATTTCGCGGCCGAAGGCCTCGGCGTGATCGAGGTTGACCTCCTGACCCTGCCGGCCGGCCGCGCCTATCAAGCCTGGGCGATCGATTCGTCCGGTGCGGCGGCCAGCCTCGGTGTTCTGCCGGCCAATCAAGGACGGATCGTGTTGGATGGCGACCTGAGGAACGGGACCGCGATTGCCCTGAGCGTTGAGCCGGAATCTGGCAGCAGCGCACCGACGTCGGAGCCGATTCTTCTCACGAGTCTGGAATAGGTCGAGGCGCGATAGCTCTTTAGACGGCACCGGCCATAAGCTTGAACTGCCTGTCATCGCCGGTTGGGTTTGGCGGGGCAAGGAGAGCGCTATATGGACATCGGTGTTGTGGGCGCTGCGATCGTTGGTCTCAGCACCGCGGTTAATCTGGCCGAAGCGGGGCATAAGGTCACGGTGTATGCCGAGAAGCTCAGCCCGGAGACGACCTCCAACGTGGCGCCGGCGCTTTTCTTCCCGCACGCGACCGAGGCCAACGAGTTGGTGATGGAGGCGGCACGCCGAACCTTTGATTTTTACGCCGCACTGTCGAACGGCGCCAGCGTTGGCGTGCACCAGCAGAGACACTACGAGCTGGCCAGCGAACAGGAGGCTGCGGCGGCTGCGATTTTGCCCTTCGCCTCCCTGTTCAGCGATTTCGAGGAAATGAAGCCGAGTGAAATCCCCGGCGGCTACCAACATGGCTGGTCGATGTCTACCTAATTCATCGATTCGCGCCGGTTCATGCCCTATCTGATTGGCAGGCTGCAAGCCAGTGGCGGCCAGGTTGTGGTTCCGCGGTTTGACAGCGCCGAACAGATCGTCGCGCTGCCGCACGAGGTAATCGCTAACTGCAGCGGCCTGGGGGCGGGAACTCTGTTCAATGATGACCAGATCTACCCGGTCAGAGGGCAGCTGGTTTACACCAGACCTGTGGAGCTGGACAAGTCGATTGTCCACGACCGCTTTTACATCTTCCATCGGGGCGACAGCATGTTGCTGAGCGGGACTAACGACCACCGCCAGGACGACCTGACGCCGAGCGCCACGGTTACCGCGGAGATTCTCGAGGGCAACCGCCGCATAGCTCCGGGCCTTACTTTTGAGGACATCATCGGTGTAAACACTGGACTGCGGCCGTTCCGGGTCGGCGGGCCGCAGGTTGAGGCAGAAGAAATCGGCGGCAAGCGCATTTTGCATAACTACGGCCACGGCGGCAGCGGCTGGACGCTGGGCTGGGGCTGTGGGGCGATGGTGGTGGAGCTGGTTTAGGGCAGGCCAAGGATCGCAGTCTTTAGTGCCGGTCTCGGAGCAAGAGCACCCCTTGAACTCCGTAATGGCGACGGCTGTGCGCCGGCCAGACGGACGTTGAGTGCCGTTTCAGATCCATTATCTAAACCGGCGCGATCGCCAGACTTTTGCGCCAGTAGTCGGTTACAAAGACCTGATCTGGGTCCATCTGGTCTCGCAGGCGCATGAACTCGTCCCAGCGCGGGTACTGCTGACGCAGATAGTCGACTTCGCCGGACAGGGCCTTGCCCAAATGCAGCGTGTACGACAAGTCCTTTAGCAGGTTCCAGAACTGGGGATAGAAGTTTTGGTATGGGTCGATGGCGCTGTTCTTGAGCCAGAACATGTCCACTTTTAAGACGGGACGGTCGTAAGCGGGGCTCATCCAGAACTTGCTTGGTGGGCTGGAGTACAGCTCGCAGGCATAGATGCCGGTAGAGGGAAAGCCTCCATGTTCGAAGTGATCGCGCAGACGTTGCATGACTTCCTTGGTCCGGGAGAGCGGCAGCCAGAGCTCAGTGAAGGCGGTTGGCAGCAGGCGGTAGTTAGTCTGATCGTCCATAGGCAGGGCACGCCACCAGAGGTCGTGGAATTTCTGGTGCGCCGGTTTTAGGAAGCCGCCGGCGATCAGCTTGTAAAGCAGACCGAGTCCTCCTTCGAAGTGACGCGCCAGAAAGCCGCGAGGCTCAGGGGGTTGAGGCCATCGAGGAGACGAAAAACTAGGTTGAGCGCCGCGTAGGCGGGCCATGTGAAACCCATCAGTCGGGGTACCTGTCGATATGGCTTGGGATTGAAGCCGATTGGCAGTTCCGCCTTGCTTGCCTGCCAGACCGTGACTTTCTTGACGCCCTTCTGAGGCCACCAAAGCAGGCGGGAGTGCTCGGTTCGGCGCAGAAAAGTCTCAAGGCCGGGCTTGCTCGCCGGCGTCTCTTCGAACAGGTCGATCTGGCAGTCATCGTAGGTGGTTGTGTCCTCTTGACCCTGCACCGTGTAGCGTTCAACGCACTGCAACGTGACGGCCGTGATCACCCCGAGCAAACCCATCAAGACGCCAGCGGCGTAGAACGGATCGTTGGGGTCGTCCGAGCGGGTTAGTTCGTCCACGCTTCCCGTGCCGTCGATAAGGCGTATCTTGACGATAAGGTCAGCAGGAGAGTGCTGCAGACCCCCCCGGGCGGAGCCCGTCGATAGGAATCCGGCGACCGTCTGGTGGGTGATGCCACCCGTGTCTGGCAGCGCCCAGCCATGCTCTTCTAGCTGACGAAAAAGACTGTTCTCCCGGGTCGAAGTGCCGCTTGGGTCCTCGGGATCGACGCCAAGGTGACAGCCCGCGAGCGCCGTCACTTGCATGTTCTCGTCGTCGAACTCGACAGCGATCATGTTGTTGAGCAACACGTCGATTGCGCCGGACCCGGCTTCGTAAGCCATGGGTTCGGAATGTGTACTCGTCCAGTAGATGCCGGACACTTACCTCCTCTCGGTGAATGCTAGCAGCCACTCTTGCGGCGTTAGATGGCCAAGGGCCTGATGGGGCCGGTAAGTGTTGTAACGCTGCTCCTGTTGGAGCAGCTGGGTTCTCAGTTGGCTGAGCGAGTCGGGTGGGTCAACCAACTGGTAAAGCTCCTCTTTGTGGGTGCGCTGGGCTCGTTCCAGGCAGCCGTTGAGCTTGGGGGAGCGTGGTGGCAGCACAAAAAGCCGCAGCCCCTTCTGCTCACAGGCGGCCTCAAACTCGGCCCTGAACTCAGAGCCACCGTCCACCTGGATCGCCTTCACCGGACCCGGCATACGCTCGATGACCGTATCGAGGAAGTCGCGCGCCGTGCCGGCGGTAACGCGGCCGTAGACACCCAAGACGTCCCAGCGGCTGACAATATCACGCGCTGAGAAGTGCTTGTAGGCATGGGTAATACCGGTCCAGCGCACGTCGGCGCTGTCCACCTGAACCAGATCTCCCGGCGCCTTGACGACGTAGTCTTTGGGCTTACGCACGGCATAGGGCCGCACCTGAGGCCGAGAGACGATGCAAGGGTCCTTCAGACTCGCAGGCCCCAGTTTGCCTTGGCGTCTGAGCCGGCTGAGGATGCGGCCCACCATCGAGACCGAGATAGTGGACCCCTTGGCGTCTGAGGATCGGCTGTAGCTTGTCTTTGCCCCAGACGGGATTGTCTTGGCGCAGGCGTAGCACCGCTGCTTCGAACTCTAGGCTCCAAGTCGGCTTGCGGACCTGGTGTGGCCTATGGCTGCGGTCTTGCAGACCCCGCGGACCCTGGGGCCGGTAGCACTCTAGCCACTGGTAAAGGGTTGAGCGGCTGCGTCCAAAGCGTCTTGCCGTCAGACTCACCTTCTCGCCGTGATCCTTGTGCCACTCAACAGCCCTGAGGCGCGCCTTCGCCTCACGTGATAGTCGTGGGCTCCTCCCTGCCTTCCTGCGCTCTCTCTGGGAGGAGACGAGCCAGGGTTGGACCGCCCTGGGATGATCGACCCGTACGTCTGCATTGGGACTCCGTATCGTCCCCGCCTTCTCATCACTGTCGTGTACGGCATCTTTCTGAACGAGAGCAACACGTGGACGAAGTGGGACTCTGCCTCATCGAAGTGAGGTATCGAGCTGGAGGCAGACGTTGAGTGGGGACGGGTGCGCTAGTAATGCTGACTTTCTCATAGGCGCCGGGGTGCACGACATTATCGGTCCTGCCGCGGGATGTGTGATGCTGGGTTACGCCAATCTCTTCCAGCAGAAGAGAACTGGTATCCACGTGCGGCTGCGTTCGCGAGCTTTCGTGATTGCTTCGCCCTGCAACGGGAAGTGAATCGTCTTTGTCAGGGCGGACCTGGGCATGATTTTCGGAGCCGTTAAACAGGAATTAGTCAAACGACTGCAGAATCGATTTGGCGACACGCTCTATACGCAGAGCAACATCATCCTCAGCGCAACCCATACGCACAGCGGGCCGGGCGGTTACTCGCACCACTTGCTCTACAACGCCATCAGTCTAAGCTTCGATCCAGCCAACTTCGAGGTCATCGTCAACGGAATATTCGAGTCGATAGTCAAAGCGGACAAGAACCTGGCGACAGGTGTCATACGTATCGGTACCAGGGAGCTGGTAGGCGCGAACAAGAACCGCTCGCCAAAGGCCTACCGGCTGAATCGCGAGGCGAAAGACGATGGCCCAAAAACCGATCAGGAAATGACGCTTCTCAAGCTGACCGGGAAGGACACCGGCGAGTCTCAAATCGGCGCTATTAGTTGGTTTCCCGTGCACGGCACCTCCTTGACCAAGGCGAACAGGCTGATCAGCGGCGACAACAAGGGCTACGCGTCCCATCTTTTCGAGAAGGACGCGGGTAGCGATTACCTTGCAAAGCAGACGTTTGTCGCGGCGTTTGCGCAGAGCAACGAGGGCGATGTCACTCCCAACGTCTTTAGCGGCCCCGGGGGCCGGTTCAAGGACGAGTTCAAAAGCCTCGAGGCCTCGGCGAGGTTGCAGTACGACGCCGCGCGCGACGTTTACGACAATGCGCCCGATTTCGTCGAAGGCGGGGTGGACTACCGACATGTCTACGTGGACTTTGCCAACACTGTGGTGGCAGCGGAATGGACGGACGCCAAGGGTGAACAGACTACCTGCGCCGGAGCGCTCGGCGTTTCCAAGCTGGCAGGCGCCGAGGATGGCCGCGGGCCGCCGATCATGTCGGAAGGCGTCTCGAGATCGAGATTTTCGCTGCCGAGACGGGTCGTGGCCATTGGCGTTCGGATCGTGGTGTTGACGGCCGTCAAGATCGGGCTGCGGTTCTTCAACAAGGACAGGTCTCGCAGGCGGATGGGCGCCCGAATCTCCGTTCTCGCGCGAGGTCATGAGTGCCACGCTGAAAAGCCGGTCCTCCTGGCAACCGGTAGCATGATGCCCGACCCCTGGACGCCCAGCGTACTGCCCCTGCAAATCGCGCTGATCGGCCAGCTGGCGATTATCGCCACCCCGTTCGAGTGCACGACTATGGCGGGGCGGCGGATTCGGAACACGGTCAAGGAGTTTCTCAAAGGCAAGGGAATTAGCCACTACGTTATCGCCGGCCTGGCCAACGACTATGGCGGGTATGTGACCACTCGTGAAGAGTACGCGCGCCAGGACTATGAGGGAGCATCGACAGAGTTTGGGCCTTGGCAGTTGGCCGCTACCCAACAGGGCCCTGGCTGGCCTTGCCGGCGCACTGCGAGACGGCGAAGAGGTGGAGCCGGGCCCGGCGCCCGTATCACCCTCGATCATATTCGACCTGCCGGACGAGCTGATCGCGGCGAACCACGACGAGGCGCCGGAAGACAGTTTTGGCGTGGTAGTCAAGGACGTGAGGCCGGCCTATGAGCCGGGTGCTTTGGTTGCCGCGTCGTTTCGGGCAGGTAACCCAAGCCGGAATTTTCAGACCCAATCGACGTTCCTTGAAATTCAACGTCAGGATGACGAAGAGTGGGTGACGATTGCCAGGGACTGGGATCCTGAGACACGGTTTAGCTGGCGCAAGGAGTTCTTCAGGCCACGCAGGTCAGAGGCCAGAATCGAATGGCGCATGCCGGCAGACCAGCCACCTGGGACGTACCGAATTGTCCACAACGGTCATGCCACGGACGCCACGGGCCAGACTGCGCCGTACTGCGGAAAATCCAGGCCCTTCCTGGTCCATGAAGAGGAAGGCGGGAACAATGAATAACCAAGCGCTGATCGTGAAGCACAATCCGATTCTGCTCATGCTGCCGGAAAATACCAAGCTCAAGCGCCCCGGGGCGATTAAACGCGGCTGCGGGAGGGGAGATTACCACCCGTGCTCGGCGGAACTCTTTCTTTCGCTGGTCATCTGGCGCGCAAAACCAAAGCGTTGGCTAGTGATCCCGCTGCTAAGGCTGTTGTCAATGTTCCTGTTGTCAATGTTCAAGGAGACGCCAATAGGACTAAAGGCGCTTGAGCAAAAGACTCTAGCCGCGAACCCGGATTCGATCGTGGATTGGGAGATCGATCTCGCGTCGATCACGTCTCAAGACTCGTCTCATGCTTGGCGTGAGTATCGCAAGATTCGCGACGACCCACCTCCTGAGGGTGACTTGGAGCCCGCGGTGTATGCCCGTTTGGTTCAGGGCAGGAATGGTCTGGTGCTGCAGTACTGGTATCTCTACATTTACAACGATGCGCCAAACAAACACGAAGGCGACTGGGAGATGGTGTCGATCCAACTCAACGAACAACAGCAACCTGTTCGTGCTGGCTACGCGGGGCATGCCGGTGGCTTTAGACTTGAGTGGGATGACGTGACGAGAGATGGAGGCGACAGACCACTGGTGTTCGTGGTTCGGGGTTCGCATGCCGCCTACTTCGACCACAATCCAAATGGCCACTGAACGAACTTCCTCGGTTTTCCCAAGAACCTGCCAAAACCAGTCCAAAGCCTGGTTCAAGGAGGCTACGACCTGCTGCGCAAGATTTGGCCTTTCCCGGACCATACTCCGGCGGATCCCGGTCCGGCCGGTAACCCCGCCGGGCCGGTCCATAAAGACTCCGAAATCGGCGAGCGGGTTGATATTCAGAACATCGTCGCTTTTCCCAACTTTGCTCAGGGTGCGCCGCCAGCCAATTTCTGGTGGATGAGGCTGGACTGCAAATGGGGTTCACGGCATGTTCGTGGCGTTGGCGTAATTGGACCGGACCCGCCGTGGATGCACGACAAGTGACACAAGCCCTCAGAATGGATCAATGACTGCGAGGACCCACCAAAAGACGATTGAAGGCTGCCCGCGGGTCGAAGATCGATGCCGTGTTTTATTCCCTGGCACAGGATCGGGCCACTGTGTCCCCCTGTGCATCTTATCGGAGGTGCCAGCGGCGACTCCGTCTTTGCTCAGGGCGGCTCTGAGCGGATCTACGCTGCTAGCGGCTGGCCTGCCAGGTTGCTGGTTTGAGCTTTAGCAGGTGTGCATCTTCATTACTTCTGCGGACATCATCGGTGTGAACACTGGACTGCGGCCGTTTCGGGTCGGCGGGCCGAGGATTGAAGCAGAAGAGATCGACGGCAAGCTTATCTTACATAACTACGGCCATGGTGGCAGCGGCTGGGCTGGGCTGAGGCTACGGATCAATGGTGGCGGCGCTGGTTTAGGCAAGCCAAGCCGGTCGTGCGTACCGTACGTATGCTCCGGTCAGGAAAGAACTATGTTGCTACCCATCTTTTCTTCAAATGTGAGTTCCTCGATCGGGCTACGCGTCTTCTTGCCGTGCCTCTGGTCCTTGGTTCCCAGGGGATAACCGAGAGGCATCAGACAGGTTGTCTCCAGGTTTTCGGGTAGCTGAAGCCACTCACGAATGGCATCGTTGGCCTCGCGGAATGAGGTTGTGATGCAGCTGCCGAGGCCCACCGCCCGGGCAGCGAGCAGGATGTTCTCGACCGCGGGGTAGGTTTGGCCGAAAGGTCCCACCGAGCCGGCTCCGGTCACGGTTCCGCGGGTGGCACAGACGATGATTACGACCGGGGCGTCGGCGAAGGCCTGTATGGCGGCCGAATCGGCGCCGGAACTGGCGGCTGCCTGCGCTAAAAAGCCACGTAGCTCCTCGCGGGCTTCGGGCCGGCGGATGACGAAGAAGCGCCAGGGCTGGCGGTTACCGCCGCTGGGAGCTTGTCCGCCGGCTTCGAGCACGCGGCGCAGCAGGGCGTCGGGTACTGGATCCGTCTTAAACCGTCTGATCGCCCGCGTTGTGTAGATCGCCTCGAATAGGTCGATATTCCCGTCGTTCAACGTCGTCTCCTCCTTTTATCGCAGCTGCACTAATTTCGTGGCTCTGATTCTAGCAGGCAGTGGTCAAGTGGTGGCTTCGCCTCCGGCAGGCGGGCTCCGCGGCGTCAGGCGCCGGCTTCGCCGTCAGCCGGCGGCGGCTGGTTCTGACGCAGTCGCGGCGGACGGGCGCTGAGCACCAGCAGGCCCGAGAAGGCAAAGCCGAGGAAGGCAATCAGCCAGACAAACTTCAACGGGTCGATAAGGCTGGCGAGGAGGGCGAAGAACGGCGGGCTGATGGCGGCTGTTCCGACTGAGACCGGAAACATGACGCCGCGAATCGTACCGAGATGGCGCCGGCCGAAGTAGTCGGGCCAGACGACGTTGTTGGTGGTGATGTTGGCACCCATGAAAGGCCCCAAATAAAGTAGTGGGACAGGAGCACCAAGAAACTGTTCTGGGCCAGAAACAGCGGGATCATCGAACAGGCGATGCCGGTTAGCCCGATCCAGCCGATGTAGCGCACTTTTACGCGCTCTGCCATCAGCCCAAAGAACAGGCCTGAGAAGACAACCGTCAGGGGGTCGACCGAGGTACCGAGGGCGATCTGGCTCGACGATATGCCGATGTCCTCCCAAAAACTGGTGCGGTAGACCAGAGCGCCCTGGATCATGAGGCCGCTAAGCCCGACATAGCCCAGAAGCCGCCAGAAGGCGCCGGAGCGAACGGCCTGTTTCAGGGTCCAATCTTGTTGGTTTGAATACTGGTTATGAGGGCGGTTTGCCGCCAACTTACCAGGCGCCGCAAGCTTCCGTTCAGCGTCGGCAGCGTCGGCAGCGTCGGCAGCGTCGGCAGCGTCGGCAGCGTCGGGAGAGCTCACGCCACCGGCGGTTGAATGCCGGGAATGAGGGCGGCGGGCCGCCAACTTACCAGGCGCCGCAAGCTCTCGTTTGGCGTCGGCAGCGTTATCGCCGCCATCGGTGGTCAAGCCCATTGATTCGGGGTCCTTGCGCATGAGGAAGGCGCAGGCTGGAACCGCCAGGATCAGCACCAGCAGGCCCGAGACAACCCAGGCAAGGCGCCAGTCAAATCCGTCGATAATCGCCTGGAGCAGGGGGATGTAGAGCGCCGTGCCGAGCGGCATGCCAATTGTGGCGATCGCCATGGCGCGGCCGCGTTTGGCTCGAAACCATTTCGCGACCGGCACCGTCGTGAGCAACTGGCCGGCGGGTCCGCCGAAGCCGCTGAGGCCCGAGATGGCAAACAGCAAGTAGTAAAGCCATAGATCATCGACGAAGGCGAGCCCGACCAGGCTAACGCCCGCACGGCGGCGGTGCCCAGCAGCCTGGCCCCGATCCGGTCGACGAGGATGCCGATAAAGGGAGCGGTCACTCCCGCTACGCCAAGGCGAAAGCTGAGGCCGAGGGCGAGCGTGCTGCGGCTCCAGCCCAGGTCATCGCTCATCGGCGCCACGAAGAAGGAAAACGCCACCGCGTTTGTCGGCGAAGCGGCGATGTTCATCACCAGCGCTACAACTACGATGACCCAGCCGTAGTACAGACGCGGCCGGGCAGAGGCAAGCATAGACGTCCATACTAGGCCTCACGTCCGCATGGCTCTATTCCGGCGCCGCGACCGGTTGTTCCAAACCGGCGGCGCTCTAACAGGAATGTTGGCGACAGGATCTTGCTAATAGTGCTTGCGCTCATCGGCTCGCCGGACGACTAGTCAGAGAAACCGGCCAAGGTCTGACCTTCTGTGTTGGAGTAACCTGAGGCACCGATGTGCCTAGCATTGCTCACTCGAGGGGACGGGCTCCTAAGCCTTTTCCTCCGCTGCGAGATTGGGACGGCCAGGGCGCTATTGCATTAACCCAGCGCCATGGAAGCCCTTCCGACCAAGAGGCGAGTAGCGGACGGCCCGGTAGCTCAGCCATGAAACTGACCATATCAGACCTTATGTTGTTGAAAATGATGGTCCGCTTTTTTCTAGTTAGGTGCCGCGTGCGTTTAACGTGCGGCCTGCTGTTGGCGGCGCCGTTCGGCCGGGCAGGTCATGTAGTCCGGGCGCATACGTGAGTTGTGGAACTCGCCACTGAACCGCTCGATCCAATCGGCTATTGGCAGCAGGTTTTCTTCTGACCCAGGAACGAATCCATGCCAGTCACGAGCGTGCTCTTCCGACCGGAAGAGGTTCATGTTCGCTCATCGAAACGGCCACTTCTCGGGTGGGCCGCGGAAGCCCTGGGCAGCGTAGCCGACCGTTTCTTTCGGCTCGAGGACGGTTACTTTGCCGTCCAGCATCTCGATCTTCACTGGGTCGCCGCAGTCGAGGCAAGGGGCGTCTATTCGTACCTTCTTGCCTGGAAACAACCAGGTCACGGCGGGCGCTTCCAGGCCGCATTGTGCGAACCACTTCTGCTCACCTTCCACGGTGATCGGAAAGTGAGTGGGCAAGCTGTTGAACGGCGCAATCGACGCAATCAGGTCAGTATCCGGATGGACCCAGGCGGGCAAGTCTTCAACCAGGTCGTGAATCAACTGGCGGCCTTCATCAATCGGAACACTGAGGTGTCGAGCAAGCTCGCTGAAGTGCGGTGCCCGGCCATGGTCGACGAAGTACTGCATGCTGTACTGATGGGTTTTGTCCAAAACGTCCAAATCGGCCATCCGTCATTCTCCCTTGAGCACCCGTTCGGCGCGGCCGCAAATGAGGGCGGGTCACCGCCAACGCCAGTCGGAACTAACGCTCGAGCGCCGGCCTAGCGAACTACTGTGGTTCCTGGATCGGAAGGGGTCCAATCGAAATTTGCGATGCTGTCGCCCTTCTGCCACTCGCGCAGCTCGATGGAAATGCCGTTGGGGTCCTTTATTTCGGCCCGCAGGCCGTCGTAAACCGTCTGCTGGGTAGGTGGGCGAGAAATCTCGACGCCTTTGCTCTCGAGCTCAGCGATGGTCTCAGCCATATCGTCAACACGCAGGGCGAACATCCGACAGCCAACTCGGGTTTGCTCAGCCGGAAGTTCGGCGGCGTCAGGCTGAGCCTGAAGGATCTCTACCATGACGCTGCCGAGTTTGACGCAGGCTAGGCTCCATGAGCCGCCGTCTGGACGGACTGCGTTGGTCTCCCGCCAAAGTTCAAAGCCCAGCTTGTCTACATAAAAATCACGTGTTTCGGCGATATCCCTGGTGAGAACCTCCGCGTGGTCAAACGCCTTTATCATGTCTTTTACTCCTATCTGTCCACTTTGCGACAGTATCACTCTCATCGCTCCGCCTCTTACAGCGATCAGAGATTATCGTATCTGACGCACGGTTTCCCTCTCCGGCGCTCTCTTCCCGGCAATGCTCCAGCATGTTAATTTACCTGTCAATCATTCAAAACGCGGTTGGTCGAATTTATGGAGGTTCGTGTGATCCAGGATAAGACTACGATTCAGGTCGGAGATGTTCGAATTGACGCGCTCTACGATATGCCGTACGACTTCGACCGAGAGCGCATCTATCCGACCGTTGCGGCGGAGGATTGGGCGGGCCTGGAAGACTACCTGACCGAAGAAGGCAAGATCAGGCTGGAGATAGTCTGTTACCTGATCCGGTCTCAGGGACGCACACTGCTCTCCGATACGGGGATGGGCAAGATTCCCGGGACCGAACAGCCAGGACATTTGCTGGAAGAACTGGCCGCCCTGGGCGTGAAACCCGAGGAGGTTGACGCGGTAATCTTCACCCATCTGCACCCAGACCACATTGGCTGGAACATCGACTGGAGTAGCGGCCAGCCGAACGCGGTATTCCCCAAGGCCAAATACGTAATCCAGCAGGCGGAATGGAACCACTCCACCTCGACGGAAAGGCGGGAGAGCCTCGCTGCTCAGCGCCAACTTTTGCCATTAGAGGAGCTTGGTCAGTTGGAATTCATTTCGGGCGGTCATGCCTTCACGGAGGAAGTCGCCGCAGTGGCGACGTTCGGGCACACGCCGGGCCACATGTGCCTGGAGATCGCCTCGGGTGGCGAGCGTGCCCTCGTGCAGGGAGACCTGGTTGTGCATCACACGCTACTGCCCCGGCCGGGCTGGGAGCCCCGCTTTGACTTCGACCCGGAAACGGCCCGAAGCTTGCGGGATCGGGAGCTCAGCCGCTGGGCAAAAGAACGATTGTTGATCATCGCCAACCACTTCCCGGCACCGGGCTATGGCTACGTTGAGCAGGACGGTGATGCGTGGCGCTGGGTGCCATTGAAATAAGCAGCGTTTGGGCGAATCCTCAGCGGCACCTATTACAAAAGCTTTCGACGCTGTCGGTCTTCCGGAGGAGGAGCGACCCTCAGTCATGATATTCCGCGGAAACGCGTGGCAAAGGCCAGCGTATTGCGCCCGAAGAGTGTGGGTCGCAAGATCGTGGCCACGGCGTAGCTTGTGTTTTGGCTCAGAGTGAATCGGCCATTAGATAGAGGTGAGAGTGATGACCCAGGATTTGGCCTCCGACTCACTTACGCGGTAAGTTGCCGAGTTCATTGTTGAAACCCCAGCGGACGCTGTTCCGGCGTCGGTTCGCAAGCTGGGCATCCGCTCGATCCTCGATGGCTTGGGCCTGATGCTGGCCGGACAGCGCGCTGAATCGGGCCATATCCTGCACGAGTATCTGGCCGACCTGGCCTGTGTCGGCCCGAGCAGCGTGCCGGGTTCTGATATCAAGACGGCACCGCGGTTCGCGGCGTTTGCCAACGGCGTGGCTAGGCACGCGGACGACTACGACCATACTCAGCTGGCAGTGGCCGCCGATCGGGTTTACGGATTGTTGACCCACCCGACGGCCCCGGTTTTGCCGGCAGTTCTTGCCCTGTCCGAGCGTGACGGCCGCTCGGGCGCCGACCTGCTGGACGCGTACCTCATAGGCCTCGAAGTCGAGTGCAAAGTATCTGAGGCGATTAATCCAAGGCATTACCAGGATGGGTTTCACAGCACCTGCACGGTTGGCGCGATCGGGTCAGCCGCAGGCGCGGCGCGGCTGCTGCGGTTCGATGTCGACGACGCAGCGGGCAATCGGTATCGCCGCCAGTCAGTCGGCCGGTCTGCGTGAGAACTTCGGCACCATGACCAAGCCCTTCCACGCTGGGCGGGCGGCCGAGAACGGCGTGGTGGCCGCCGACTTCGCGCGGCGCGGCTGGACGGCCGCGACCACAATTCTGGAGGCTGATCGCGGCTTTTTCCAGGCCGCCGGCGGCGGCTATGACGCAGCGGCGATCCAGGGCAAGCTCGGCGATCCGTGGTCGTTCGACTCTCCCGGCGTCTCGATCAAGCCGCACCCATCGGGCTCACTAACCCACCCCGGTATGGGCCTAATGCTGGACCTTATCGGCGAGCACGACATTTTGCCGCAGCAGATTCGTCAGGTCCGTGTTGGTACCAACCAGAACATGCCCAACGCTCTGATCCATCACCAGCCCAAAACCGAGCTGAACGCGAAGTTCAGCATGGAGTTCTGCATGGCGATCCTGCTACTGGAACGGCGAGCCGGCCTGGCGGAGTTCACTGACGAGGTGGTCAACCGGCCCGACGTGGTGGCGATGATTGAGAAGATTGACTTCGGTGTTCACCCGGAGGCCGAGGCCGCGGGTTACCACAAGATGACCACGATTCTCGACATCGAGCTGGCGGACGGCAACGTGATCTCCGGACGCGCTGACTTCGGCAAGGGAAGTCCCTCCAACCCGATGACCGATGAGGAGCTTGAAGGCAAGTTCAGGGGGTGCACCGACTGGGGCGGTCTCTCCCGCCAGCTGTCAGATGAAGTCGCGCGCCGGGTTTGGGCGTTAGCAGATCAGCCAAATCTGAGCGCAATCACGGCCCTGATGGCAATCCCGAGGGACTAGCGGAGCAATGGGAGGCGAAACTACGTACAGATGTTGTTTCAAGACATGATTTTTCAGCGGTGAGAAGTGGCTTTCGCCTGGGGTCGGCGTGCACCAGGTTCCAAGGCACTCGCCTTGCTTCGCCTTTTGACCATCCCTCGCCGCCTCCCTTCCGTTGGCTTACTTAATGAACTCCATTGAGCAAATCTAGCTCACGGCTCACGGGACGCTCCACAAGGCCCTGGTGAGGTCCGCCGCAAGCCAGGCAAGCGCCGAGAAGTTACTCAAGAAGGCAGAGAACGGAGGCACAGGATTGCTCGTTGTAGTCGCGTGCTGCCGAGCATCCTCGCTGGTTAGACGCGGGTACCTAATTCGAAGCGACGAGGCCAATCGCCTTTTCGCGCTTGGCATGCAACCGCAAAGGCCTCGCGAGAGGCCTTTCTAAATTCCTCGAAGCCAAAGCTGCGTTTGCTAGTGCTTCGGGTCACGACTCACACGTCGTGTCACATTATTCGCTGAGGTCGCGAGCGCAAGTAGTAATCTCGGTCCCGGCTTGAGTGGCGAAGTAGAGGCGACAAGGCACCTACTAGGCGCGCCGGGCGCAGCCGCGCTATTCAGACGTTGGCTGGCTGGGCTCTCGGCCGCCCCTATCAGGACCTCAGAGAAGTCCCCGCGCCAAGCTTGTAACACCTGACGATACTTTACGTTCTTGTACACGCACCCTTAGCGGGATTGAGCAAGGAGCTCATCGCGGGGTTGATTCCCCAGACGGATCTGTGAGGGGAGCCCAGCTATGGTGGGTTCAATCGTTGCTTGGAGCTTGAGGAATTCGTTTCTCGTTGGTGCCCTCGTTGTGGCGCTGATTGTCTTTGCTTGGGGGCAGCTTCGCGATCCGTCGGTTACTGTCTATCCCGAGTTCGGGCCACCTCGCGTTGAGATCCAGACCGAAGCACTCGGGCTCTCCGCGGCGGAGGTTGAACGCTTGGTTGCGGTTCCCCTTGAGGAGCTGCTCGCCGGTACGGCGCGCATGGAGACCATTCGCTCCGAGTCGGTATCAGGCCTTTCGTCGATCGAAATCATATTCGAGCCAGGAACTGATCCCAACCTGGCCAGACAGCTGGTCCAGGAACGTCTGTCATCAGTCTTCACCTTGCCAAACGTAACCAGCGCACCTGTACTCCTGCAACCCCTCTCATCCACGAGCCGCGCGATGATTATCGGACTTTCGTCAAGCGAGCTCTCTCTGATCGAGCTGTCGGTCCTTGCCCAGTGGAACATCCAACCGAAGCTGTTAGGCGTGACTGGGGTGGCAAATGTGGCAATCTGGGGACAGCGAGAGCGGCAGTTGCAAGTGCAAATCGATCCAGACCTATTGCGGGCGCATAATGTTTCGCTCGAACAAATTGTCAGTACGACCGGCGATGCATTGTGGGTATCCACGCTAACATTCCTAAACGCGTCCGTGCCAGGGACCGGCGGCTGGATAGAATCACGTAACCAGCGGCTCGGTATTCGCCACGTTTTGCCCATCTCCTCGCCGGAAGACCTGGCCAGCGTCTCGGTAGATGGAACGACTCTGCGCCTGGGCGACCTCGCAGAAATCGTGGAGGGGCATCCGCCGTTAATTGGTGACGCCTTTTTGGATACTGGCCCCGGCCTCCTGATTGTGGTCGAGCAATTTCCCGGAGCAAACACGCTTGACGTAACGCGCGGGGTGAAAGAGGCCCTCGAGGAATTGCGCCCCGGCCTTTCGGGCGTTGAAATCGACACGACGATCTTCGGCAGCGCGATTTATATCGAGAATACGATCGGCAATCTCGAGCTGGCGGTTTTCATCAGTGCTCTTCTCGTGGTTGTGGTTCTCGGTTTCCTATTCCTTGAGTGGCGTGCAGTCGTAATTAGCTTAGTAGCCATTCCGCTATCGTTGCTTGCGGCTGTCGTCGTCATCCTTCAACTCGGAGAGACCATCAACGTCATGGTTTTGGCCGGCCTAGTGATCGGCATCGGCGCCCTAATCCACGACGCCATAATCGACGTGGCGAATATTGCCCAGCGTTTGCGTGAGTCTCAGGGGAAGGGTACTGCGGCTCCGCTGGCAGAGATCGTTGCTGAGGCTAGCCAGGAGGTTCGCGGTGGCGTGGTCTTCGCAACCCTGGTGGTCGTCATGGCTGTCACACCGCTCCTCTTGCTAGGAGGAATTTCCGGCTCATTTTACGGGCCGCTAGCGGTTTCCTATCTGCTTGCCTTGGGAGCGTCCATGTTAGTCGCACTGACAGTTACGCCGGTGCTAAGCATGATTCTCTTCTCCATGGCGCCTTTGAGACACCGAGAGCCGCCGCTCGAACATTGGCTACGGCGCGGCTACGCGATAGCTCTTTTCCCAATCGCCCGGAAACGGCGTGTGGCGATGGCGGCGGCGGCCGTGGTTATCGTGGCTGGCTTGGCGGTACCGGCGTTGGTTGCCAAGTCGCTCATCGACGACGGTGTTTCCGTTCCCTCGTTTGAGGAGAGGGATCTGCTGATCGAAGTGGAGACATCACCAGGCACATCGCCCTCGGAAATGTCGCGTGTCATGTCGCGAGCGGGCGAGGAGCTACGCTCCCTCGCAGGTGTAGCAAGTGTCGCCGGCAACCTTGGGCGGGCGGTGACCGGAGATCAGGTGGTCGTCACGAATTCCGGTCAGCTTTGGCTCAACCTCGAATCCAGCGCCGATTATGGCAGTACCTTGAGGGCCATCCAGGGTACTCTTGACGGCTATCCCGGGCTCACCGGCAACGTGCAGCCCTATCTCGAAGGAAATATCGCGAAGGTAGTATTGCGGTCCGATGAGTCCATCGTTGTTCGGATCTTGGGTCCCGAACTCGATGTCCTTGATGCTAAAGCGGAGGAAGTTAAACAAGCCCTGTCTGGCATCGACGGAATCGTCGATCTGCGCATCGATAGTCAACCCAAGGAGCTCCAAGTTGAAATCGAAGTAGACCTCACCAAGGCCCAAGCTCACGGGGTCAAGCCTGGGGATGTGCGCCGCGCCGCCGCTACTATCTTTGCCGGCATTCAGGTTGGGAACCTCTTCGAACAGCAAAAGGTCTGTGCAGTGTCTGTTTGGTCCAAGCCAGAAACGCGCAACAGCTTGGGCGACGTCTTAGTCGACACGCCTGAAGGGGGCCAGTTACGTGTGGGAGATGTGGCGGACGTTCGACTCGTATCGGTTCCCACTCTCATCAAGCACGAGGACGTCTCCGGATATATTGACATTTTCGTTGGAGCGAGCGGACGTTCCGTCGAGTCTGTGGTCGGCGACATTGAGACCGCGCTCCTGGAAATCGAATTTCCGTTGGAGTACCACCCGAAGCTACTCAGAAGTGATTCAGGAGGCAGTGCGGAGCAGAACCGCTTACTAGAGCTCGCCGGCACCGCCGCCGTCGGCATTTTTCTTCTTCTTCAGTTGTTCTTTGGGAGTTGGCGCCGAGCAGCCCTGGCTTTCGTCTCGCTGCCAGCAGCACTGGCCGGCGGAGTAATCGCGGCTCTGGCCTTTGATGACCTTACATCAATCGGCTCACTCGCCGGACTGCTTGCAGTGCTTGGCATTGCCGCACGCAACATCATTCTGTTAATCGCTAACTGTCAGAGCCTCGAACGCGGTTATGGAGAAGCCATGGGCCCGGAACTTCTCTTTTGGGGGGTCCAGGAACGAGTGGTCCTGATCCTGGCAACGTCGATAGCGGCGGGACTGGCTTTCTTGCCATTGGCCGTTTTAGGGAACATCGCCGGTTTCGAAATTCTGCACCCGATGGCAGTAGTTTTCCTTGGCGGCCTGGTCACTACAACGTTGCTCACGCTATTCCTCGTTCCTGGCCTGTACACGCTTTTTCCCCCGAAAAGCGCAGATGGCGCTGAGGAGGCGCCTGCATAGGGCTGATGCGGGGCAGTTCATACCAAAGCGAGGGAAACGTCCGATGAAACAGATCCAGTGGCTGGTTGGGTTCACGGCGCTTATGGCTGGTCTTCAATTAGTCGCATGCGGTGGATCATCGGACAAGACGAGCAAAATCGACGCCGCCAGTGTCGAGCTCGTGGCCGGTACAGACGTAGGCCGCGTGGTCCTATCAGAGAGAGCGGCTGAGCGGCTTGATATCCAATTGGCTCCGGTTCGTAGTGAGCAGTTGGTACGGAAGCTCAGTATTGGTGCTCAAGTAGTCGACTCGCCAGATGGGAATGCTGAAGACCAGAGCGCTTTCTGGGTCCGGGTGCAGCTTTCTCCAGGTGAGCTGAATGCGGTGGATCTGTCGAAATCAGTGCTTATCATGCCCCTTTCGGCAACTGAGGGGGGAGCATCAGGCTCGACGGCGAGAGCTGTCGAGCCTGCAAATGACTCGGAAGAACCCGCTGGTGTCATCTACTTCTCACGTAGAAAGGGCGGAACCCCCCTGGTTCTGGGACAAGCCGTGCTTGCCGAGTTCACTCTGTCGGTCAGTCAGCGCATAGTGATCCCCTACTCCGCTGTGATCTACGACCAACGTGGCGGCACTTGGACGTACACGAACCCGGAGCTATTAACGTTTGTGCGGAATGCGATCACCGTTGATTACATAGTGGGGGACCTCGCCGTGCTATCGGATGGTCCACCAGAGGGAACCGCGGTTGTGGTAGTGGGAGCCGCTGAGTTGTTCGGAGTGGAGAACGGCGTTGGTGGTGACTAGCCAAGGATACGAGTACCCCAGCTGATGCGATGGATCGTGGAATCGGCCCTGAAGGCAAAGTTCCTCGTACTGGCACTCGCGGCAGCGATGATGTACTTCGGCGTTGGCCAACTTCGCGATATTCCGGTAGATGTCTTTCCCGAGTTCGCGCCGCCACGTATCGAGATTCAGACTGAAGCTCCCGGACTGTCAACCGCCGAGACGGAAGAGATTCTCACTATTCCTCTGGAACAAGTCCTCGCCGGCACTCCGCGGCTTGACGTAATGCGCTCCAAGACGGTTCCCGCCTTGTCCTCAATTCTCTTGATTTTTGAGCCTGGGACCGATATCTGGCTTGCGCGGCAATTGGTGGCAGAGCG
The DNA here is from genome assembly GCA_965219205.1 of Dehalococcoidia bacterium. GTDB lineage: Bacteria > Chloroflexota > Dehalococcoidia > DSTF01 > WHTK01 > WHTK01. The sequence goes on along the minus strand of CBDCMQ010000009.1, from coordinate 115,031 downwards.
AATTAAGACTGTTAATCTGCCCAGCGCGATAAGCGTGCCGGTGATGCTCCCTCCCTTGTCATCGACTAGTCGCACCCTTTTCGTGGCGCTTTCCTCGGACGAGTTGGACTTGATCGAGCTGTCGGAGACGGCTTTCTGGAAAATCAGGACTCGGTTGCTGGGGATCCCGGGCGTGGCCAACGTGGCCATGTGGGGTGAGCGGCTTCACCATCTCCAAGTTCAGGTCGATCCCCAAATATTACGAGCTTCCCAGGTCACGCTTGATGAGGTCATGGAGGTTACCTCGGAGGCTCTGGAGGTGGGGATCCTTCCCTATTCAAGGTCATCAAATCCGGGCACCGGAGGCTGGGTTGAATCTCCGAATCAAAGATTCGCGGTCTCGAATATCATGCCGATCTCAACACCCGAAGAACTGGCCCAAGTGCCAGTCAATGACAGAAAAAAGAGTGACGGCACACCCCTGCTCCTGGCTGACGTAGCCACTGTCGTGCTGTCACATCCTCCGCTCATCGGAGACGCGGTTATTGAGGATGGTCCGGGCCTGCTGCTCATTGTCGAGAAATTTCCCTGGGGCAACACGCTTCAGATAACCCGAGACGTGGAAGCGGCACTCGAGGAATTAAGGCCTGGTCTCCCCGGGGTGGAAATTGACACGACTATCTTTCGACCGGCGACCTTCATTGAGATCTCCATCGATAATCTAACCAAAGCGATGATTATCGCCGGCATTCTCGTTGTCATCGTTCTCGTCTTCTTTCTCTTCGATTGGCGTGTCGCCTTGATTAGCCTATTGGCGATTCCCCTTTCTTTGATGGCGGCCATCATGGTCCTCGACCAGCTGGGAACGACGATTAACGTGATGGTTTTGGCTGGACTCGTGATCGCCATCGGTGCCGTCGTCGACGACGCGATTATCGACGTCGAAAACATTAGGCGGCGTCTAAGTCAACACCGAATTGATGGTAGCAGCAGGTCGACAGCCGCGATTGTCCTGGACGCCTCGTTAGAGGTACGCAGCGCGATCGTCTTCGCGACAATGCGCGACAATGATCGAAGTGGTCGCCGTGTCACCCGTATTTTTTCTCGAAGGCCTTTCTGGGTCATTCTTCCAACCTTTGGCCCTCTCCTACGCACTAGCCGTAGGGGGCATCCATGTTGGTGGCACTAACCATGACACCGGCGCTGAGCCTGATTCTCTTGTCCAAAGCCCCGCTCGGGCGTGGAGGGCCCCCTCTCATGATGTTGCTGCGCCGCGGCTACGCAGCAGTTCTTGCCCCGATCGTGCGCCGGTCTGGCATAGCGTTTTTGAGCGTGGGTCTCGTAGCACTCCTCGGCCTTGGCATTACAACGCGGCTCGGCGAGGAACTGCTCCCGGATTTTAAGGAAAGAGATTTCCTGATGCACTGGGTGACCCAGCCGGGCACCTCCCATGAGGACATGAGGAAATGTACCGAATCACGGTCCAGGCCAGTCAGGAGCTACGCTCGATTCCCGGGGTCCGCAACTTCGGCGCTCACATAGGACGCGCGCTGGTCTCCGACGAAGTTGTTGGGATCAATTTCACCGAAAACTGGGTCAGCATCGACCCGAACGTCGATTACGATTCGACTATCGCGGCGATTCAAGAAACTGTTGAAGGCTATCCGGGACTCCGACGCGATGTCCAAACCTACCTTAAGGAGAGAATTAAGGAAGTCCTGACAGGCACAAGCGAAGCCATCGTCGTCCGCATCTACGGCCCCGATCTGGAAGTTCTTCGCAGTTTGGCGGCTGAAATTGAGGGTGAGCTCGCGACTGTCGATGGACTTATCGATTTGTATACTGAGCTCCAGATTGAGATTCCCCAGATCGAGATCGAGGTCGATCTCGCTAAAGCCGATCCCTTTGGAATCAAGCCAGGCGATGTTCGCAGGGCCGCCGCCGCGCTGATGTCGGGCACGGGGAAGTTGGCGACTATTACACCGAAGGGAAGGCACTTGACGTTGCGGTCTGGTCCGGGCCCGGCACACGGAACAGCTTGACCAGTCTGCGCGAGATTCTCTTGGACACGAACAGCGGCGCCTATGTGGTTCTGGAAGATGTGGCGGACGTGCGCCTCATTTCGACTCCCAACGAAATAGAACGCGAAGATCTCTCGCGCCGTATCGACGTCCTTACAAATGTAAGCGGACGCGATCTTGGTTCGGTAGTCGCTGACATCCAAGATCGTCTCGATGAGGTGGAGTTTCCCATTGAGTACCGGGCGGAGCTGCTCGGGGAATACCAGGAGCGCCAGGCCGCCGAAAGGCGCTTGATTCTCTACGGCATGGGTGCGGCGGCGATCATCTTCCTCCTGCTCGTGGCCTCGTTTGCGAATCTGCGGCTGGCCTTTTTGTCCTTCCTTACGCTGCCATCGGCTCTGGTAGGTGGCGTGCTCGCTGTGTATTTGACAGACGGTGTGATCTCACTGGGGTCACTAGTTGGATTCCTTACAGTCTTCGGCATCGCCGCGCGCAACGGGATCATGCTCATCAATCACTATCAGCACCTCGAACAAGTTGAAGGCGAAACCTTCGGTTCCAACCTCGTCATAAAGGGTGCACAAGAGCGGGTCGCGCCTATCTTGATGACGGCGCTAACGACGGGATTGGCTTTGGTGCCTCTGGTCGTAGCCGGCAACATCGCGGGCCACGAGATTGAGTACCCACTGGCGGTAGTCGTCTTGGGTGGCCTAGTCACATCGACGTTCCTCAACCTTTTCATTGCACCCTCCTTGTACCTTCGCTTTGGCAAAGGCTGGAATCTATTCTCCAGCAGGAGTTTCGAGTAACTCACAGCTCCGTAGAGTCAGATCGCGCATCCGTTGAGACCGGTCCCATCACCTAGATTGCCTTTTTAGGTACCCATCCAAGACAGCAAGACGATGCCGTCACAGCGTCAGGCCCCTTTCGGCTGAGTGAGGTGTTTGTTGTCGCGCTCGGTCGGCTCCCCCCTGGCGGGTTGAATCCGGCCACGTTCCGGTAGATACTCCCGATGCAAGTACAAGTCGCCGGAAGGAGTCTGCCATGACACTGAGCCAGATCGGTCCCTACACGGAAGAAAACACTAGCAAGACAATTCAAGCCCTCGGTACCACGGTCCACTATCACGAGATGGGCGAGGGTGAGCCGGTGATCTTCCTCCATTCCTACGGTCCGGGCACGACAGCCTGGATTACTTGGCACAAGGTGCTGCCCGCCTTCGCGCAGCATTACCGCTGCATCGCCATGGACCTGCCGAACTTCACCAAGACCGGCCCCGTGGTCTACGAGGTGCAGGGCTCCGTCCACAAGTTTCAGGCGGAGATGGCGCTTGCCCTGATGGATGGTCTGGGTATCGACAAGGCCCACCTGGTCGGCAACTCGCAGGGTGGGCAGACGGCGATGGAGTTCTCCTACATGTTTCCGGACCGGGTGAACAAGCTCGTTTGGGGTGCCGGGCACATCAACGTCGGCGTCGGCATGTACCTGCTGGGAAACATGTTCCCAGAAGAGGGTATCCGCGCCTCAATGGTCGTTGACAAGAACCCGACGCACGAGAACATGCGAAAGTACATGGAGCTGCACGTCTTCGACCAGAGCCTGATCACTGACGAGCTGGTCGATTACCTGGTCCAGATGCACACCGGCCGGCCCGACATCACCGAGGCGCGTGGCAAGATTACCCGCAACTCCGACCCCTATCCGGACAACATGCGTGAGATAGAGAAAATCACGGCACAGACGCTTATTGTCTGGGGACGTGACGACCACGTCTGTTACGCCGAGATCGGCATCGCTGCCCTAAACGCGACGAAGGACTCCCGCCTGGTGATTCTGAAGGACACGGGGCACTGGGTGCCATTCGAGCGACCGGCGGAGTACGTCGCCCACGTGCTGCCCTTCCTCCAGGGCTATGAAAAATACGCCCCGGAGACGGTCGTCGCGGCAACTGCCAGGGCCTGAACGCGCCCGCAGCCTGCTTCGCTGCCGGCATGACATCGCACTGCTCGCAGGGATGGGCGGATAGGGTGAGTCCTTTCAGCTCTGGGACCGTATCGCGAGTCCGCCTTATCCGTGTGGCGCTCGTGACAGCGGTCGTATTGCTGCTGCCTCTGTCAGCGATGCAGTTCACCGATGAGGTGGCCTGGGATCTTTCCGATTTTGCCGTCGCCGGCCTTCTCCTCTTTGGCACTGGTCTCATGTATGAGTTGGCAGCCAGGCGGGCAAGTACTATCGCGCATCGAGTCGCCATCAGTATCGTGATCGGGGCATCACTTCTCCTCGTTTGGATCGAAATCGCCGTTGGCACCTTCGGGACTCCGTGGGCGGGATCCTGACGACAGGATCGACGGCGACAAGGGCGAAGATACCCTCGATGGCTTCAACGGCAACGACACGATCGAAGGCCGGCGATGACCGACGAGATCGGGGTGGCAGGGCGACGACGCCTTGGACGACGGTGACAACGAGATAGATCGCGGAAGCGAGGATGACGTCATTGAAGGTGGTTTGGGTGATGACGAGATCGAGGGCAGTAACGGGATGACACGCGGATCGGCGGGCCCGACGTGGACGAGCTAAATGGCGAGAACGGAGCCGAAACCTGCGACGGAGAGTCGGAATCGCGATGCGAACTGGACGCGTAAATAATCCACAGCCTTTTGGCATCACACTCAGTGACCGCTGCCACAACATCTTCTGATCGTGACACCCGAAGATCACGACGATGACCTCGTGCGAGGCGGTGAAGGCGTTGATGCTCAACCAGCCTAAGGCTGGCGGGCATCAAATGGAGAAGCTAGAAGACGAGCAATCATTCCGGAGCTCCCGACTTCAGGAACAATTGCCCCTCAGCCTTTTCTGCATGCGATTGAATGTGCTTCCATCCCAATCCGTATCGAGACCCAAGAATTCATATCCGTTCTTTTCGTAGAACTTCCGCGCGTAGAGAGTAACGCCAGCTGTGATGCTTGGCTGGTGCGTCCTGTCCTTAAAGTCTCGCTCAAGCGTCGTCAATAGGGCTGACCCGATTCCGCGTCTCGTGAGGTCGGGGGAGACGTAGATGTGCCGCACCGAATCCTGAAGCCAGCCGCCGCAACCGACTACGCTTTTTGATGGAGGCATCTCAGCTATAAACAAGCTTTGGTTCTGGATCATCATCTGAAAGTCTGACTCCCGTACATCCGAGAGCAAAGTCCTAACCTCCCTGGCGGAATATGAACCTGGAGCGAAATGCAGAAACGTCCTTCGTCTAACTTCGAGGATTTCTGAGACGTCACCCGACCGCCCAAGACGGATGATGATTCCTGGTGGTTCTTCGGTTCGCTCGTCGTTTCGTTCAGTCATATGAAGCGAGTATTGGACTGGAATGTCTTGGCGATGTCTATGTTGGTGCGAACTCCGACCCGCTGAGAGCCTCTCTCTCTGGCTGTCACCTACTATTCTGATGCTCTGGTGACAGCAGCCGTCCCTGTCGTGTTGAGTCTACTTGAAACTCTTTGAGTCCGGGTGATGCCTCCACAGTCTCCTGATCTTGCTACCAAACATGATGTCAGAGCTTCGCTGTTACTCGGCGCAGCCGCGTAGATTCACCCGTATATGCATGGCATCGCGGTTAAGTAAAACTCAGCCGAGCTTTTCGGCGCCTGCTCTTATACCTCCAGATTCTGATTGACACGCCAGCCGAGCCAAGGGCAAGATCGCGACAGATGGCCCTTTGGCTGAGAGGTGATTGATGATCGAGAAATTTGACAGCATGTTTGCCGGGCATATCGATATGGGCGACGTCGGCTATGGCGGGGCGGCGGTCAACGATCGACTGTTCGGCAATGAGGATCTGGCCGGGGTCTTCGACAAGTCGCGGGCCATCGCCGAGTTGATCGACGGTCTGGGCTACGACACGTTCTGGATGGCGGAGCACCACTTCCAGCCAGAGGGCTACGAGTGCATCCCCAACATCATCCTGCTCGGCACCCATCTGGCCCACCTGACAAAGAGCATCCGCCTGGGCTGCGCCTTCAACATCGCGCCGATGTGGCACCCGCTGCGACTGGCGGAAGATTACGCCACCGCGGACATCCTCACCGGGGGTCGGATGGTCTTTGGTGTCGGACGTGGCTACCACACGCGTGAGGTCGATAGTTTCGGCGCGCCTTTGCTTGACCAGGCCGCCAACCGCGATCTGTTCGAGGAGCAGGTCGACATAATGTTCAAGGCGTTCAACGAGGAGTCGTTCTCGCACCACGGTAAGTACTATGACCTGCCGCCGAAGGTGGACTATCGAGGCTACGAACTGGAAAAGTTGACGCTAGTGCCGCGACCTTTGAGGCGGCCGGTGGAGTGTTGGCAGCCGATCCAGAGCGCCACGCCGCGCGGCCTCGATTTCATGGCCAAGCACGGCATCAAGGGCACGATCGGCGGCGGCGTCGCCGAGGGTGGGGCGCTAGACACCGTGGTTCACGCCTACCAGGACGCACTGCAGCGGGCCGGCCGCGAAGCGGAGTTGGGTGAGGACCTCGGCATCGGCCAACACTTCTATCTGGCGGACACGGAGGAGGAGGCGATGCGCGAGGCGGCGCCCTTCTTCGAAGAAAACCTCAAGATGTTTGGACCGCTGCGGCTGACGCGCGGTCTCAGCGAAGAGCAGATCCGCGAGATCAGCGATCCGGCTCTGGCCCCCAACGCCGGCCTGCCGACGATCGAGGAGGCGGCTAAGTCCGGCTCCTTCCTTTGTGGTCCGCCGGAGCGCATGATCGAGAGGCTGACCGAGTTGGGCCAGAGGTACCCGGGTTTGCGGCGTGTGACTGTGAGCCAACCCGTAGGCACACCGCAGAGCGTTATCTTGGAGCAGCTGGAGCGGTTCGCCAAAGAGGTAATGCCGGCCTTCCAGAACAAGCCGGCTGTGCCGGTGGCCTGACGCCGGCGGCGTCCACATACTCCGGGAGGTGTCTCGATGACGATCACGCTGCGTTATATCGATGACGCCGGCGAACTCGAAGCACACTGGGCGGAGATTTGGCCGCTCATGGATGCGCTGGACACGCATCGTGCGGAGTTCCTGAACCGAGAGTTGCGTCCACGCCGTGAGGAGAAGGCCTACGAGCGCATCCTGTCCGGTATGGAGAATGATGACCACTGGCTGCAAGTCGCCGAGGAAGAAGATGGTGAATCGTGGCGGTGGCCTTCGCAAGCATCGCCGCGGGCAACCAGCCTGGCCTTTTGGAAGCTGCTTTGTCCTTTAGAAGATTGGCTTGTGAAGAAGGGCGCTGAGGTTCTCGAGGCTCAAGTACTAGCGCGAGACGACCAGGCTCGCCAAGGCTTGAAGGCGGCTGGCTACTCTTCCCAAAAGTACGAGCTTCGTAAGGACCTGGGTGGTTGAATCTGGACTTTTGAAAAATCGAAAACTGCCAATCATCAGATGGTGCGAGCGCTCCGCGCTTTTCAGCAAGAGGCGAGGCGGGGCATTAGAGCCCCGCCTCGCCTCGGGGAGTCTGCCCGCCGCTACTGGTCAACGGGCAGGCCCCCTGTGTGCGCCTCTTTTTGACTAGACGCTATCCTCGGGTACGGCAGAGTGGTTGGCTTTTAGTTCGTTCCAGCTCTCGGCCGCCATCCACTCCGACCAGTTGCGGTAGTGCCACAGCTGGGCGTGCTCATTGACGTGGGCTTCGATGTAGGGCGGGCCAGTTTCATCGTCGATGACCTCGCCGTGGCCGACACTCATGGAGTAGTTGATGGGGTAGCGCTTGCTGATCACGCCCTTCATCCCTCGAGTGCTTTCGCCCCAGTTCTCACCGTCATCTTGCTCCAGCAGTCCGGCCGGACCGAAGGTTTCCAGAGCGCGCTTATTCAACGGTGTGGCTGGGTCGTTCAGGCTGAACCACCAGATCTCGGTGGTTGTCGGACCCTTGGGCATACGCATGCTGATCTGGCCCTCGCCGGGGAAGGCGACCCAGAAGTTGGGGAAGATGTGTGGGTGGCTCTGGGTGCGGATGCCAACCGGGCCGAGCGCTTCCTTGGCCTCCGGCCGGTCGCGCCAGGATGTGTCGCGGCCCTGGCCCTCCTGAACTTTGCGCCGCTCCCCAGAGGCTTCCGGGCCGCTGAGCGCGTGGCCGTACTCACCGAGCAGAACCATGTGAGGCGAGGAATAGCGGTCGGCCTGCTGAGCTTGGCCCCGCGCCATGCGGGAGGAGGCGTGGCTGATGCCGCCGTGGTAGAAGTCCCAGACGTTATCGACGGCGAGCTTCCAGTTGCACTGGATCGTGTACTTCTGGATGCCGGGCTGAACCTGAATATCGCCCCGCAAAGCGACCTGCTTGATGCTGATGCGGCCGACCTCGCCGAGATACGCGTCTAAGTCTGGAGCCTGCGGGTCCATGGTGGCGAAGATGAAGCCCATGTAGGAATCGACCTTGCCCGCCTTAATCAGGCCCCAGTTCTCGCGGTCGAGCTCCTCGTGGTAGACCTCCTTGAAACCCGGCACGCCGACCAAGGAGCCTTTGAGATCATAAGTCCAGCCGTGATAGGTACACATGAAGGAGGTGGCGTGTCCCTCTTCGGCGCGGCAGATGGCGTTGCCCCGGTGGCGGCAGGTGTTGACCAGCACTTGAGGGTTTCCTTCGGTATCACGCACGCAGATCACGCGATCCTCGCCGATGAAGGTCATAAAGAAGTCGCCGGGGTTGGGGATCTGCGAGTCGTGGCACATGAAGTTCCAGGCACGGGCGAAGATCCGCTCCAGCTCCAGCTCGTAGATGTCCTGTTCCGAGAAAATGCGGCGGTCGACCGTGCCCTTCTGGTGGTCGACCATTTGCAGCATCTCTTCATTGCGATAGGCGATGGTCATCGTTGTCTCCAGTCTCCGGTCGCGTGTCGCGGTCTAGATTTTGAAAGACAGAGGGTCGCCGGCAGATTTGAAACTTCTCGCTGCCAAATTCTGCCGGCGATAGGCATCCCTCTCACTCAGAAATCGCAGTCCCTAATCTTGCTTGATCCACATCGTGAGGTGGTAGGCGGGCGAAACCTGGGTGACCTCGTAGTTTTGCATGCGGTTCGTGAGGTAGAGATTGCTGAAAACCGTGAGCATCATCGGCGAGGGCGTCCATACCTCCAGGCAGCGCATCTGCGCCGCTGTCACCAGCGCCAGGTTCTCCTCGAAGTCGATCGCCGCCTCTGACTCCTCGATCAACCGGTCAACCTCAGGGTCGCGCGTACCGAAGCGCCAGTAGGTGTCCGACCAGCCCTTGGAGTGCTGGTTGCGCAACGCCTGCCCCGGCGTGTCCGTGCCGGGCGAGCCTTGCATCATGATCTCCCAGTCGTTGTCGGTCCAGCGCTGGAAAAGCTGGGCTGTGCCTGCAGTGTTCGTGATATTGGTCTTGATGTCGGCCCGCAGCAGCTGCTGTTGCCACACCTGGGCTTGGGCGTCGGTCTCACGGCCTGCTGTGCTCGCCATCATGTCAATCGTCGTTTCGAGCGGGAAGTTGGCCGCACTTAGCAACTGCTTCGCGGCCGTTACGTCCTCCGTGTAGAAGTCAGCTACCAGCGGGTCGTTAATGTCTAGCTGGTAGGGCTTCAGCGACGCCGGCAAGACACCGATAGGAAGAGCAGCCTTACCGGCATACACTAGTTCCCGCATCTGCTCGCGGTTAGTGAGCCGCATGAAAGCCTCACGTACGCGGACGTCGGTCTCCCAGGGAAAGCCGCGGTACATGTTCATATGCCAGAAGTTGCAGCTAAAGCTGAGGAACTCAATCTTGCGGATCTGGTCCGCCATGTCCGCCTCCACACTGGACTCCTGTGTGGCGGTGCCTTCCCAGCGGTCGAGCTGGCCGCCACGGAAGGCGGCCTCGGCGGCCTGTGCGTCCGGGATCATCTTGATCTCGCGTTCCGCGATGTAGGGCAGTCCCATTGCGGCTTCGCGGAACTTGGGGTGCTTCTCATAGAGGTAGTTGACGCCCAGGGTCGCGTCCTTCACCTGGTACGGGCCGCTCCCGACCTGAGTGGCGCTGTCGATGTTCTCAAACGTCTCGTGCGGCATGATCGGCTGGCCCGTGCCAGAGCCCAGCATGTTCTGGCTGTAGAGATAAGCGTTTGGCTTCTTCATATGATAGATGACCGTCAGGTCGTCCGGCGCCTCGGCCATCTCCAGAAAGTCGTCGACGAAGGTGCGGTCGAAGTTAGCCGACGCGTCGCGGCCGTACTCCTGGCTCGCGACCACGTCTGAGGCGAGCAAGGCGCGACCGTTGACCGGGGCAATGTCGTGGAAAAACTGGTTGGGCTTGAGCCTCATGATCACCGTCTCTGGGTCCGGAGTCTCGATCGACTCCATCGCCTCAAGCACAAAGCGCCGCTCGTCCTCGCGGGAGGTCAGAGGCCGGTCATAGACGGTGGTGCCGCCCATCCACGTACCCTCAGCCCAGTTGGAGACTGGGTTGAAGTTCGCGCTTGTGGTCCGGTGGCGCTTGTAGCGGCCGCCGGGTCGCGGTTCACCCTCACTGGGCGTGAACTCGCCCAACGTGCTTACGCCCTCTTCCACCGTGGCCGTCGGGTCGGGTGCACCTGGTGCTGTCGTGGGGGCTGGGGCCGAGGTGGCGCTGGGCGCGGCCTCCTCATCGTCGCCGCAGCCCACCAAGGCCAGCGCAGCCGCTCCGACTGAGAGGGCAGCGCCGGAGCGCAGCAGGCGCCTTCTAGCCACGCGATTTGAAGCTATTTTGTCCCAGTAATTTCCTGGCATGACCTTCCTCCCAAAACTCAGTCTGGACCCAAGAATTATGCGGCGAGAATGTCACTACCGAGCAAGAATGTCAATGCTCACTTTGTTTGCATCTATGGAAGAATCGAAAGCGTGAACATGGAGCAGGTGTGTTTGGTGGAAGCACGCCATCTGGGTCGCGTCTCTGGCTTTTATTTGGCAAACGAGGCACGCGGCTGGTGTCGTGACCGGCAAGTTAACTAAACCTCGCCAGAAGTAGGAAAAACCCCCGCGGCGCGGTACATTCTTGCCAGACTCGCGCCCCGCGCGATTGAGCCGAGGGAAACGATCGTCTTCATCCGCTCCGGGCCGGTGAGAGGGAGGGATGCCTAAAGTGGAGGAACAGAAGTCTAACCAGATTGCCATACTGTTTTTTGCAGGACTTGTCCTACAACTCGCTGTCTACTTCATCGGCTTCGCCGGGGGCGATGATTCGACAACGACGCCGGGTGCCGGCGACCTCGGAACTTTGTCCTCGGAAACAGATGCCCCAGGCGCTGAAGAATCTTCCGGTGGGGCGGCACTGGACCTTTCCGCGTCTTGGATAATGACGGTGGACGTCATCAAGACCGATGGTGTCTGCGTTGGAGAGGAAAACGATCCGCCTTACGAGGAGGCCTTGACCATCGTTCACGAAGGCAACCAAGTGGAAGTTAGCGGCATTGACGGCGCCGCGGAGTCCTGCAATGGGACCTTTGATGGCAAGACTCTATCGTTTGAAGGTGAGAAAGCCGATGGTTCCGGGATAACCAAAGCGGTTTTCACGCTTGAGTACGACCCCGCGACCAAAACTCTGGCCGGCGCCGAAAACTGGGTTTGGGCCGGTGACTCGGGGGTTTGCTCCGACGGGGCGAGCACAGCGACCGCGATTCGCAACTAAACCGTCTGATCAAGAGGAGCCAGACACGCCGGGTTGGTGAGGGTCTATTCATGCGGATCATCCTGAGCCGGAAGGGCTTCGACTCAAGCGCGGGCGGCGTCGCAAGTCCAATTCTGCCAGATGGACGTCTCCTCTCGCTGCCTATTCCCGTGCCCTATGACGATCTTCTGTGCTTCGATGATGTTTGTTTCGATGACGCAAACTTAGGGAAGGTCGTCGAAGACCTTACGGATGGAGCGGTCAAAGGCTCGGCCGACGTGCACCTGGACCCTGACTTGCGCCGAGAAGTCAGACCACGAGAACCGGGTTGGCTTCCGGCCTTCGGTCAGAGCGTGTCAGCCGCACGCCACCTTGAGTTGCAAGGAGTTGGAATTGGCGACCTATTTCTGTTCTTCGGTTGGTTTCGGCAGGCAAGGGAAACCAAAGCCGGCTTAAGGTTCGTCCCGGGTGCCCCGGACCTGCACTGCCTTTTCGGCTGGCTTCAGGTTGGGTCGATACTGAAGCCTGGCGGCGATGACGAAATCCCGCCTTGGCTTTCCGCGCATCCGCATATAGGAGGACACTCAGCCGGGGCCCCACACAACTTGATCTACATCGCCAGCCCAAAGCTCAAGGTCGATGGCTTGGAGCCAGGATGGCCTGGCGGAGGAGCATTCGAGCATTTTGCTCCGGCGCTGTGCCTTACTCAACCGGGCAGCCGGCTCCGTAGCCACTGGAGCCTACCAGCCTGGTTTAATCGAAAGCCACGGCTCAGTTATCACGGGAACGCCGATCGGTGGTCGATCGGTGAAGGCGGCGTTCGCCTCAGGACGGTCGGTCGGGGGCAGGAATTCGTGCGCGATTGTGGGGTATCTCCGGAAGCGGCGCGATGGATATGCGAACTCTTCGGCTCGCAAGGTTTGTCGCTTTGAGTTCTCTCGCTGGCGGTGACGGACTTCGCGCCGGCGGTGAGAAGATAAGAGTCCCTGCTGGACGGCCGCGTCCTGCCGGCAGGTCTGGGGATTGGCGTGGATGCCTTCCAGAATGGCCAGGCGACACGTGGGCAGGCTGCTCGAAACTGGAGCATGCGGCGCATGTAGCCTGGCGCCAAGAGGCTCTTTACCTGAGACCGTCGACCGCCTAGCATACGCGCTGGAAGGGGAGCTATGTATGACCGCCGTTGATGCAACCAGCGAAACCGAAGTATGGCTTGAGAAGGTGCGCGGTTTGGCGCCGATTATCGCCGAGTATCGCGATGAGAGCGAGAACCAGCGCTACCTTGCCAAACCGGTTTTCGAGGCAATGCGGGACCTCGGCCTGTTCAAGCTCTGGCAGCCGAAGGTGCTGGGTGGTGACGAAATCGACATCCACACGGCGCTGGAGATTACCGAGCTGCTGGCGACGTTTGACGGCTCAGCGGCGTGGAACTTCATGATCGGCCTCCAGACCAGCGGTCTGCTCGGTTTCATGCCGGAGCACATCGTGGTTGAGATGATGGCAGACGACCCGATGGTGAGCCTGGGTGGTTCCGGTCAGCCGGGCGGTGTTGCCGTGCCGGTCGAGGGTGGCTACCGGGTTTCGGGGCGCTGGGGCTTTGGCAGCGGCAGCAACCACACGCGTTGGATGTGCGGCAGCTGCACGTTCCAGGACGACGGCGAAACCCGCATGGGCGAGGATGGCAATCCGGTGTCCCACATGCTGTTTTTCAACTCGGACCAGTACACGCTGGTCGACACCTGGCACACGATGGGTCTGCGCGCCAGCGGCAGCGGTGATTTCGAGGTCAAGGACGTCTTTGTGCCGGACGATCGTTTCGTCGCGGCCCAGGTGACCAAGTCGGAATATCAGAGCGGCACACTTTTCCAGACCCGGCCGGGGCTGCTGCTGGGGCCGACCTTCGCGCCGGTGGCGATTGGCGTCGCCCGCGAGGCGTTGGCCGCGTTTATTGAGCTGGCAGGAAAGAAGAAGCTAAACCGATCCAGCAAGATGCTGTTTGAGTTCGAAAGTGTTGCCAATATGATCGGCCGGGCCGAGGCCAAGATCAACGCGGCTCACGCCTTCCTGCACTCGGCAATGTGCGAGACGCTTTGGCCGGCGATGCTCAGGGGAGAGGGCGACTCCGAGGAGATTGCCGTCCAGTGCTACTACGCGTCGGCGTTTGCAGCCCAGAATTGCAATGAGGCGGTTGAGATCCTGCAAGAGGGCGCCGGTGGTAGCGGCGTCTACGAAAGCAGTCCCTTGGAGCGCTGCTTCCGTGACGTTCACATGGTCTCGAAGCACATGGGCTCGAACAACTCCGCCAACTACACTCGCGGCGGCAACTTCCGTCTCGGCCTTGGCTTCTCGATGCGCAGGGGCTAGGGGGAACACAGATAACCTTGAGGAGGTCAAAGGGGACTCGATGAGTTAGAGGTGCGCACGGACCGAAAGTGCCGCCGAATCGAGAGCGCTGGTTGGTGACGTTCTCAGGCCCCCAAAACCTTCTTACGGGCTCATGATGATGAGCGGATTGCGCGATGATGCGCGAGCGCCTCCTGATACGACGAATTCTGGGCCATTGCCGCCACCTGCGCTGCCAGAGACTCAGCGTGGGCCCTATTTGTTTCCTCAACTACTTGGAGTCCAGCTAGACAGCGCGAAACGAACACTGAGACCGCTGATTCTAGGAGAACGACGGAATTGATCAGGTTGTAGACGTAGACGCCTTCCCAGACGTTGAGATCCAGTTCTGCATTGTCAGTCGCCAGACCGCACGCAGTTGAAGCGGCGATAGCCTCGATACCGCACTGAATGACGAACTCGGGAATGACTGGGTTTACTTTTCCCGGCATTGCCGATGAGCCAGCTTGGACGGTTGGGAGGACAATTTCACCGATCCCGCCATCCGGCCCCGAGCTTAAGAATCTCAGATCGTTTGACTGCTTGATTAGAATCCGCGCCAAGACATCTAGTTCGTGAGCAAACCGTAGAAGGTCGTCGGCATTTTGAGCCGCGTCGGCATAATTAGCGCTGAGTGTCAGAGATCTGATTTTCGAGACACTTCGTATGTGCCGGAGCAGAGTCTTTTGATAGGAGACGGGAGTCGCATCGGGTTGGCCGCTGATGCCGCCGCCAAGATTCAGTGTGCCGATTTCGCCGGCTGCGTTGGCGAGGTGTGCCACGCAACGCTCGACGGCAACCTCGTAGCTGCCAAAAAGCTGTTCGAAAGTTGTGCCGACAGCATCTTGAAGGCAGGTGCGCGCCAAACGGGGTTTGTGGCCGTGTTGACGACGAAGGCGAGCGTAGGCCCGTTCCAGGCGTCGCAAAGAGTTGCCTAGAGATCGACTTGTCATAAAGATGGCGAGCCGGCAAGCAGACGGATAGACGTCATTGGTTGACTGATTGCGGTTGACGTGAGCGATTGGGTCGATGGCTATGTCGGATGTCTTGCTGTCGCGGGAAAGCCGCGTCGCAGTAAGGGCGATGACTTCGTTGATGTTCATGTTTACCGACGTGCCACCACCGCCCTGTAGTATGTGGACCGGGAACGCGGTCTGGTATTCAGGCCAGTCAACAATGGTCTGGCAGGCCAGCGAAATTAGCTCATACTCCGCGGTGCTGAGATAGCCCGCATCACGATTCGCCCTCGCGGCCGCGAGCTTGACCATCACGAGCGCTCGGATGATGACGGGGTAGTCACCCAACGAGTGGCCGGGTAATTTCACTGGAAAGTTCGAAACGGCCCGCCAAGTGTGGGCGCCGTAAAGGCTATCTTTAGGAACCCTGATCGGGCCGACGGGATCGACTTCCTGGCGGTGCCGTTTGCTCGTCATAGATAGCGCTCCTCAATGGATAGCGGCGTGTACATTGAACAATTCCAACAGAACAGGGCTGTGGGCCCCAGAATTCAGACTGCCGCCGCGATAGCCGTACCCAAAACCTCAGTTGTCGCCTCCCCTCCCATGTCGGGAGTGCGAGGCCCATCAACGAGGACGGTCTCGATGGCCGCGACCACGGCCTCTGCCGCTTGAGGATGCCCCAGGTGATCGAGCATCATTGCGCCGGACCAGATTTGGCCGATCGGATTGGCAATGCCTTTGCCGGCAATGTCAGGTGCCGAGCCGTGCACCGGTTCGAACATCGAAGGGAATTCTCGTTCAGGATTCAGATTTGCCGATGGCGCGATTCCGATGGTCCCGGTACAGGCTGGACCCAAGTCGGAAAGGATGTCGCCGAATAGGTTGGAACCCACGACCACGTCAAACCAGTCCGGATGCTGCACGAAGTGCGCCGTGAGAATATCTATATGGTGCTGGTCGACACTGACATCACCGAACTGCGACGACATGGCCTCAACCCGTTCGTCCCAAAAAGGCATCGTGATCGAGATGCCGTTCGATTTAGTGGCAGAGGTCAGGTGCTTCGCGGGCCGGGATTTCGCCAGCTCGAACGCGTAACGCAGGACTCTATCGACACCCTTGCGGGTGAAAACCGTCTCCTGGACGGCGAATTCCTGATCGGTTCCTTTGTAGATCCGTCCGCCGATTGAAGAGTACTCACCCTCGTTGTTCTCCCTCACGACGTAGAAATCGATGTCGCCGGGCTCACGGTTGGCCAACGGGGAGGGCACTCCAGGCATGAGCCGAACCGGGCGCAGATTGATGTACTGCTGGGACTGGCGGCGGATTGGGATCAATAGACCCCATAAAGACACGTGATCTGGCACGCCGGGGAAGCCGACCGCGCCCAGGAAGATGGCGTCGTGATTGCGGATCTGGTCCAGCCCATCTTCCGGCATCATTCGCCCGTACCTCGTGTAGTAGTCGCAGCTCCAATCGACAATGTCCCATTCGAAGGCGATGTCGAACTTCTTGCCGACCGCTTCGAGCACGCGGATGCCCTCGGGAACGACCTGTTTGCCAATTCCGTCTCCGGGTATCGTCGCGATTCTAAACGTGCTCACCTATATTTCCTTTCACGCTATCCGGCTGATCTGTCCCTCTGCCTACCCATAATATTCTTGACCCGACGTTGACAAACAGGCGTGACATCTTAGCGTGTCTAACTCGCCGTGAATGCAGAGTGGGCGCAATTGTTCTCAGAGCTCCGTGGAGGTCAAAGATGGTGGGGAGGGGACAAACGCTGCGTCTCAAGGGCCAGTGGGGCCTAAGCTATGATTCTGGCAGGAAAAGCTCTCGTCTGGGGGACGAAGGGGCTTAGTGAACTCACGTAAGGAACATTCTGTCCGTAGGGACGGCGCTCAGCGCAGCCGCTCCGTCCCAGGAGGGTGCGTCTTCCGCCGGCCGCCCCAGCCGGCGTCGGCCGCGGTTAGATGGTTTCGACTATCGTGGCCAATTCGCGTATCACGTGACCCTATCGACCATAGGAGCAAACGTGTTCGTGTCGGCTTCGGCGATGTCTGCGGCAGCCGAGCAGTAGCTGATCCGCGCAGCCGGCCTCTCGAGGTTCGAATTGCTCGCCTACTGTTTCATGCCGGACCACCTGCACATGATGGTTCAGGGTCAGAACGATTTGTCCGATCTCATCAAGTTCGTGCGGCGGTTCAAGCAGATGACAGGGTATCACTATAAGCGGACGACCGGGGAAAGCCTCTGGCAGCAGAGCTTTTTCGATAGAGTGCTGCGTGGAGACGATGATCTCCGGATCGTGGCGGAGTATGTCTTCACGAATCCCGTGAAAGCTGGCCTAGTGGAAGAGCCGGGCGAATATGGGTTGTCAGGTGGTCTGTACTTCAAAGGCTCAGTCGGACGGGGCTAAAGCGCCGTCCCTACGGTGCATCTGGATGTCAGGTGGATGGTGGTGGGCTTCTTCATTTTCCCCATCGCCGCGATGAGCGCAATCGAGCCTTTTTCCTAGCGCCCCGCGTTTTCTTTTCTAGCTGGGGCTTTGGCTTTCATGCTCGAGGTGGATGACCCGGCCGGAGTAGACGGCGGCGGTGTCGGCGTCCTCTGCCGCCTCCGCCTGGGTCAAATAACCGTTTACGTTGACGGCGGCCTCCAGTTCCTCGTTACCATCGGGATGCCGCCGTACGCCCCCAGCATTGCTTTTAGAACTTCCGCGGTAAAGGCATGCGTATCTCCCCTTCTGCCGCGCCGAAAGAGGCGGCGCAGCCTCATTTAGCTAGCGCTGGCGGCCTCAAGCCATTGGCCGATGACCTCCGCGAGAGGATGCGTGACGCCCGGCTGGTGGGCCCTCAGGGATTGGATGACGGAGCCTCTTTTACGGGCTAGATCGAGGTCGGAGCCGACCCGGCGCGACCTAGCCGCTCTTTTGCCGCATGGACGACGTCATCTGGCAGCGGTCCTTTCGCCGCGGCGGCGACGTTTTCGCGCAAATGGTCGAGCCTGCTGGTGCCGACGATCGTCGAGCTGAGGCCGGGGTTCGAGAGCGTAAACCGGAGGACGAACTCCATGCGGCTCATTCCATCGAGCAGCTCGTCGATACCCGCCTGCTCCCAGATAGCCCCGTTCTTGGCGCGTTGCGAGAACGACCAATCGTAGGGGCGCTCCAGCGACCAGTCCGCTGGTCCGCCGCGCGCCACCCCGCCGCGAACGATGACCCCGGCGCCGTTCTCGGCTGCCTTCGCCATGACCTCTTCGTGTTCCCGCTCGACAGCCGAGAAGGGAATCTGAAAGGCGTCAAAGACGCCCCAATCCAGCAGCTCGGCGATCTTGGGCAGTGCCCCGGAAATTCCGACAAATCGGGTCTTGCCCTCATCCCGGATCTTCAGCAGCTCTTCCAGGGCGCCCTCGGCTTCCAGCTCAGTTCGGTTCAGACTGTGGTGAAACTGCACGAGGTCGAGGTAGTCGGTGTTCAGCGTCCGTAGGCTGTACTCGACGCCGGCTCGGACGTTGGCCGCGTTGAACAAGTGCGGAACGTTGTCCATCTCGCCGGGAATACAGCCACACTTGGAGGCGAGAAAGTACTCTGAGCGACGCTGGCTGATGAAGGTACCAATCAACTCCTCGCTGCGGCCGTAGTCCGGGGCGGTGTCGATGAAGTTGATGCCGGCATCGAGTGCCGCGTTCAGGACCTCACCCGCCTGCGAGTCTGGGATGTCCGGACCCCACGTCTTGCCGCCGCGCAGCTCGCTGGCGCCAAATCCCAGGTCCGTAACCAGCAAGCCGGTCCGTCCCAGTCGCCGCTTCGCAAGCTCAACCATCATCTTCTCCTCTTACTCGTTACCAGTGAAAGGACCCGTCATGGGCCGGACGGCTAGAGGGCCGGGTCGGAGCGCCCCTGCGTTTTCTTTTCTAGCCGGGGCTTTGGCTTTCATGCTCTAGGTGGATGACCCGGCCAGAGTAGACGGCGGCGGTGTTGGCGTCCTCTGCCGCCTCCGCCTGCGCCAAATAGCCGTCGACGGTGCTGACGGCAGCCTCGAGCTCCTCGTCGCTCATCGGAATGCCGCCATACGCCTCCAGCATCGCTTTGAGGACCGCTGCGGTTACAGGCATAGCATGTATCTCCTTCTTCGGCGCCCCAAAAAACGCGGCGCGGTGTCTCTCAGCGAGCGCCCGCGGCCTCGAGTTCCTCGTCGAGGATCGGTGGTAGCCGGTCCCGGTCCGGCCTTACCCCATCCCAGGCCTCCGAGAGCTGAAGCAGCGTGTCCTCTTCAAAGGGCCGGCCGATGAAGAGCAGTCCGGTTGGCAGGCCAATCTTTGTGAAGCCGGTCGGTGCGGCCAGCGAGGGCAGGCCGGTCATGTTGCAGATGAAGAGGTTGTGACCGATGACCACTTTGCCCGGCACCGCGGGGTCGTACTCCACACCCTTGATCGTCACCTTGGCGCCGGGCGGTGTCGCGGGCACGTTACGCGACGGCGCCAGGATAAAGTCGACGTCTTGAAGCGTTCGCAGAAACTCTTGGCGCACGAGGTACTGGATTCGGCCTGCCTTTACGTAATCGCGCGCCAGGACGAACTGGCCTGCCAGGAAGCGGTGGCGGGCTTCGGCGCTGATGTTTTCGCGCTCGGCGCGAAGGTACGGCTCCAGCGTCACGGCTGCTTCCGCCGTACCCATCGCCCGCATGATGTCGGCGTGGTCGAGCGTCGGCAGGGTCACCCGCGTCGTTTGGACGCCGAGCTTCTCCAGCTCCTCAGCCGCTTTCCAGAAGTTGGCCTCGACTTCGTCATCGCAGTAATCGAAGTAGAAGTTGGTCGGGATCGCAGCGCGAAGGCCGCTGAGCGGCTGCCCCATTTTGGCTTCGAAGTCGGGCACCGGTACGGGGACGCTGTTTGGATCGAGCATGTCGTAGCCGGACATTGCCTGCAGCATAAAAGCGAGGTCGCGTGGCGTACGGGCGAGCGGCCCGATGTAGTCGTTGCTGTTGGCCGAGGCCATGATGCCGCGCGTGCTGACGCGGCCGGATGTTGCCTTGATGCCGAAGAGCCCGCACTGGGCGGAGGGGTTGCGCACGGAGCCGCCGGCGTCGGTGCCGATGCCGGCGAAGCTGATGCGGGCGGAGACATTGGCGCCGGTGCCTCCCGACGAGCCGCCCGGGCTGCACTCCAGGTTCCAGGGGTTTCGGGCACGGCCAAACCAGGGGTTGTTGGTGGTGTTGCCGCTGGCCAGCTCGTGCAGGTTGTCCTTAGACAGAATGACGGCGCCTGCCTGCTTTAGCCCGGCGACCGCGAAGGCATCTTCGTCCGGTACGAAGGCTTCGAACACCTTGACGCCAGCGGTGCTACGGATGCCAGCCGTCTGGATGTTGTCCTTGATGCTCACCGGTATGCCGTCCAGAGGCCCGAGGTAGCCGCCGCGCTGGATGTCAGCCTCACGCGCCGTCGCCTGTGCCAGCGCCTGGTCTTCCAGCAGCGTGATGATCGACGCGAGTTGGGGGCCGAGGGCTGCCGCTCGGTCGAGCGCCGCGCGCGTCACCTCGACCGGCGAGACTTCTCTCTCCCGGATTAGGGGAGCGAGTTCCGCGATGCTGAGCGAGAGCAACTCTTTTGACATCGGCGACTCCTCATCCGGGCTTGCTGCCCGACGGCGTGATGCCGCTATTTTGCACGGTTCGGCCGAAGGAGCAAAGACCGTGTACTCGTCCAGTAGATGCCGGACACTTACCTCCTCTCGGTGAATGCTAGCAGCCACTCTTGCGGCGTTAGATGGCCAAGGGCCTGATCGGGCCGGTAAGTGTTGTAACGCTGCTCCTGTTGGAGCAGCTGGGTTCTCAGTTGGCTGAGCGAGTCGGGTGGGTCAACCAACTGGTAAAGCTCCTCTTTGTGGGTGCGCTGGGCTCGTTCCAGGCAGCCGTTGAGCTTGGGGGAGCGTGGTGGCAGCACAAAAAGCCGCAGCCCCTTCTGCTCACAGGCGGCCTCAAACTCGGCCCTGAACTCAGAGCCACCGTCCAGCTGGATCGCCTTCACCGGACCCGGCATACGCTCGATGATCGTATCGAGGAAGTCGCGCGCCGTGCCGGCGGTAGCGCGGCCGGAGACACCCAAGACGTCCCAGCGGCTGACAATATCACGCGCCGAGAAGTGCTTGTAGGCATGGGTAATACCGGTCCAGCGCACGTCGGCGCTGTCCACCTGAACCAGATCTCCCGGCGCCTTGACGACGTAGTCTTTGGGCTTACGCACGGCATAGGGCCGCACCTGAGGCCGAGAGACGATGCAAGGGTCCTTCAGACTCGCAGGCCCCAGTTTGCCTTGGCGTCTGAGCCGGCTGAGGATGCGGCCCACCATCGAGACCGAGATAGTGGACCCCTTGGCGTCTGAGGATCGGCTGTAGCTTGTCTTTGCCCCAGACGGGATTGTCTTGGCGCAGGCGTAGCACCGCTGCTTCGAACTCTAGGCTCCAAGTCGGCTTGCGGACCTGGTGTGGCCTATGGCTGCGGTCTTGCAGACCCCGCGGACCCTGGAGCCGGTAGCACTCTAGCCACTGGTAAAGGGTTGAGCGGCTGCGTCCAAAGCGTCTTGCCGTCAGACTCACCTTCTCGCCGTGATCCTTGTGCCACTCAACAGCCCTGAGGCGCGCCTTCGCCTCACGTGATAGTCGTGGCTCCTCCCTGCCTTCCTGCGCTCCCTCTGGGAGGAGACGAGCCAGGGTTGGACCGCCTGGGATGATCGACCCGTACGTCTGCATTGGGACTCCGTATCGTCCCCGCCTTCTCATCATTGTCGTGTACGGCATCTTTCTGAACGAGATCAGCCCGCAGCGGATGGCGTTGTGGCGGCAGCATGAACTACTGCGATGGGTCTGATAAATCCTGCCACCAGATTGTTACCAAATGCTCACAGCCTAAGGGTTAGCTGGTGTAGATAGACTCAAAAGTGGTGGGCTCTCTGCGATTCGAACCCAGGTTGCCCCGCGGATGTGCGCTGGGCTTTTTGTCCTGGTGCGGGCGATTTACGCAGCATTGACCTTATCACTCGGCTGAAGTACTGCTAGTCCCCCGGCAGCTCCACTTTGAATGCGTAGATGCCGCCCTCCATATCTGAGACGAAGACTATGCCGTTCCAGAGCGCAACACCCCAGGCGCCCTGAAAGATGTCCCTCTCCTGGCTGGGCGGCACCGTATCATAATGGGCAATTTGAACGATGTTCGCGGGATCGCGGAGGTCGAGGACCCTGAGGCCGT
Organism: Dehalococcoidia bacterium; assembly: GCA_965219205.1. Taxonomy (GTDB): domain Bacteria; phylum Chloroflexota; class Dehalococcoidia; order DSTF01; family WHTK01; genus WHTK01. The sequence goes on along the minus strand of CBDCMQ010000009.1, from coordinate 92,844 downwards.
CAACCAGGTAGGAGACATAGGCGACGCCATCGGCGACCTCGACGTTGTGGACAGAGATTCCCTCGCGAAGCTTGAAGCTACTGACCGCAATCGGATTACTGAGATCGTCAACGTTGTAGATGGTGAGCGCGGTATCGACGCCCTCCTCAGCGTGGGCGTAATAGTGTGCCGCAGCGCTTTCGTAGGCCCAGCCGGAGTGGCTGATACCGGTACTATTCTCGCGCTGAGAGAGAATCTCAATAGAAGAAGGGTCGGTGACATCCAACACGAGGAAGCCACGCTCAGTGGAGTTGAGGAAGGCGATGATGGCACCGTCGCGCTCTACCAGATTGAGATCGTGGAAAGCGTTGTCGAGGTTACTCATGTCCATGCGAAAGCGGCCGACCTCAACCGGGTCCGCAGGTTCCGTAATGTCGAAGATGCGCAGGTCGGGAACGGGCGGGGAGACGTTAACCGCGTAAAGCAGGCCTCCGTCCGGTGAGAGTTGGATGTTGTGAACGTTGAAAAAGTTCTCGGTGGTGCTCAAGTCGCCGACCAGGAACACCTGTTGCAACAGACGAGGCTGGGACGGGTCCTGGACATCGAAAACCAGGAGGCCGCGGGTCTGAGTGGCGGCGAAGAGGTAGTGATCAACAACTCTCACATCCAGCACGCCAGGGATGCCGGGGCCGGTCTGAGCTGCTTCGTTGGATCTGGCCACACCCAAGGGATCGCCGGTCGCCGCATCAAGGAGCTCAATGTTTTCGCCGTAACGGGGTGCGATGACGATACCTTCCTGGACTACCACATCGGTGTAAATGAGAGGACCGGGGCCGCGGGAGTGCCAGAGCACTGTGACGTTGTCACTGGAAGACGGTTCTTCTAAGGGCTCCGTCTTGCTGAGCGTGAGCTCAAAAGTTGGGAAGGCCGGCCCGAAGGAAGCAGTGATTTGGACCGAAGGAGGATCTTGCGTGACGATAGCAAGGAAGGTGGAGTCAGGCGGGAGTCCGGAGCAGGCGGCGAGTCGCCAACCGCCATCGAACGAGGTCGGAGTGCAGCTGATCGAGGGAGCACCAAAGATTACACCGACAGGGAACAAGGACTGAAAGGTCCAGAGATCCGAGTCCGGATCGGCGCCCGGCGTTACGCGAAAGGCGAGGTCGGACAGGCTGGACCCTGGTTCGGTAAGCCCCGACCAAAGGCCTTCGAAAAATTGAGCCGTGCTGATGGGACCCGGGTCGGACGATGTCTTAGAAGTTTGGGTGGACCCCGGGTCAGGCGTCGAGTTGCCAACGACGACGGAAGACGGCACACGGGAAGCGTCGGCACCTGACGGTGAGTCCGAGTCGCCGCTGCAGGCTGCCAGAAGCAGAATCGGGCCAAAGGCGATGCAGATAAGCCATCTCATCTCATACCTCACCACAAAGCGTACATCCGTGGTTAGTGCTTTGAGTGTTTCCCAATTTTTATCCTAAGGGACGTCTACGGAATCTCAGACCAGCTCGCAGGGTGGAGCCGCAGCAAGTGCGCTTCCTCCACGCTGGTCAAGGGAAAGAAACCTTCCGTTAAGGTTTCAAAGTCTGTTGGTCGGCAGCTCGCGGGTCGGCCACACATCAGCATTGCGGGGTCGTTATTGTGACCGAGGCCGAACGAGTGGCCTAGCTCGTGGGCGATAATGTTGCGTGTGACGCCAGGCAGGCTCATAGGTGGCTCAGTGTGATCGCGGATTACGACGACAACTCGAGGCCGGCCCGGGAGGAGCTGAGTACTAAATGAGGTGGACAGGTCGAGATTGGACAGCACGATAATGGTGTCCGTCTCGAATGGTCCTGCGATCGCCTCGAACGCCGCGCTATAGTTGAATCGCTGCTGCAACGCACGGACTGCCTCGGCCGGGACAGATGCTTGGACGTGGGAAACCTCGCCAAAGCGAAAGCCACTGCCGAGTGCTTCAAGGCGGTGGTTCCAGATTTTGATTGCTTCCTCCGCCTGGCGGAGGCGAGAATCGTCTGCCGAAGCCAGGACGAGCACGGAAGGTGTTTTTTGCCAGGGCTGCTCTGGCTCGGGATAGAAGTAGTATTCAACATCAGCTTCAGCAAGTGGCGTGATAGCCGCAACCGGCACAGCCGGAGTGAGGAAAGCCTGCTCTGGCGAATCACCTCCGCACGCTATGAGGACTAAGACGTAGCCGAGGGCGAGGCCATCCCAAAATCTCATATCTGCTCTGGAAGATAGACTATCGGCTAGACCTCTGTGCTCGCTGCACCATTTGCACTGCTGAGGACTAAGTGGCCTGGGACTGCCAGAACCGGATGAACAGCCGCTGGCCGGCGGCTACCGAAAACCGGAGAGGCGCCCTGACCGTACTGTAGAACAAAAGGTCGGAGAGAGAATTGGTTTGTTATGAAGCTACACTTCTCTGGTTGGGTACCAATGTTAGTGCTAGTTGTGGCTGGCCTGCTCTTCGCGGGCTGTATCCGTCTGCAGTACACGGAAGTCCACAACCAGACTGACTCCCCGGTCTTCGTGAACCGGGTATGGAGTAATTATGGGACGTTGGACGTTGGTTGTATGAGGCAACTGGAGACCTGATACCGCCCAACTCAAGCAAGACAATCGTCTGGTACTTCGATGGCTTTCTCAGGGTGCGCGTCTTATCTGGAGACACGGTTCTCTTCGAGCCCTTGGATGAGGAAGTGAAGGAGATGTCAGTCAGCAGTCTTGAGCCAGCGAAGGATGCTATTCCTTTGGGGCCAATGTACGGCACGGAGGGGTCTTCGCGCTCCAGCCTCATTGTCTGTCGCGGGTCAAAACGTCTTGAACTGCCAGCCACAAAGATGGGAATCGCCGTTACAAATGCCACCAGATTGCTCTAATTTTGAGGACGTTCGAACCCTTCTCAGACGTGGACGAGCCCTTAGTGAATCGAGGTGTTCTGATACCGTCGGGAGCGAACTATAGGCTGTTCGCGACGGCTGTGAGAGAGGTTTGGCTGTATGGGTTCGACTCTGCTGGCGAGACGGTCTTCGTCAAGAATGTCGGGCTGGCCGCGCACTACGACCTAACGATCGCCGGGCCCCCGCCGGCAATCGAGCCGCTCGAGCGGCTCGATCTGAAGCGGCGCTCAGGGCTTCGCGGAAGCTGCGGGTCGCTATGGCGTTGGCTTATCTGAAGCTCAATGCCCGAGTCGGGAGTGGCCTTTAATCCGCCGGCCCTACAGGGGTTCACTGACAGGCCACTGCCATGTCGTCTAGAGTGGCGATCGCGGGACTCGCGGACACGGTGACAGATTTACTTCCTAGCCAGACGCATCGAGGGTCTGTGGTGTCCGCGGCCACGAAGATCTCGTAGGAGCCGCCTTCGACCATTAACCTGAGCCGGCCTGCGTCGTCGGTGGTGCCAGAGTGCGCGGCGAGAGGAACATTGCCGCCCGCTGATAGCTCCAGGTTGACATTGATGCCCTTTAGCGCCTCACCAGGCTCAAAGCCAAACCCCGCGGGCGCGTTCTCACCTGCTCGCAGCTCTATGACCAGTTCGTAGACAGCTTTTTCATCCGCATCTACCGCGAATCCGATGATTATCGCCGTTGCGGCGATCACGGTGGTCAAGCCAATCAAGGCTATCAGTCGTTTCTTCATCGTCTAACCTTCCTTCATGGTTTAGACGCCAGAGGGTTCATGAAGGTTCCACTGCGCGAACCGCATGAGAACCAGAGAAGGCTAGAAAGGCAGTCTGTGGGGTTACTCCGGCCCTTTGTTGCTGGCTCGTATGGCATCTATAATGGGCGCTCTATGGCAACACTCGTAACCGGGGCTACGGGATTTGTCGGCGTAAACATTGTCGAAGAGCTGGTGAGCCGCGGGCTCGATGTCGTGGCTCTTGGGCTCGGTGGCTGGCCGCCGGAAGCTGCAAGCGTGCTGGCCGCAGACAACCTTCAGACGGTAGACGGAGACGTCCGCGACGTCGCTCTGCTCGACCGAGTCTTCAATGAGCACGCCATCGACCGCGTCGTCCATGGCGCCGCGATCACCGCCGGCCTCGAGCGTGAGATCGAGGATCCGGGCTCGATCATCGACGTAAACGTGCGCGGCGTCGCCCTGGTCATCGAGGCGGCGCAGCGTCACGGCGTCGGCCGGTTCGTGCACCTGAGCTCTGGCGCGGCGTATGGCGATGCTCTACTGGAAGACGCACCGGTGCAAGAGGAAACAACGCCGTCGCGCCCGGTCACGCTATACGGCCTGACAAAGTACGCCGGCGAGCTCACGGCGCTGCGTCTTGGCGACCTTTATGAAATGGACCTGGTTTGTACGCGGCTTGGCAGCGTCTTTGGGCCCTGGGAGCGCACGACCGGCGCTCGTGACCACGTCTCTGTTTTCCTGCAGTTGGCGCGTATCGTCGGCGCTCGCGAAACGGCGTTGCTCCCACCGACGCCGAGGACCGACTTCGTCTATAGCCGGGACGTTGGTCTTGGCGTTGTGGCGCTGCTGGCAGCGAAGAACCTGCCGCGCCGGGTCTACAACCTCAGCTCCGGCTGGGAGTGGGAGGACCTGATGGCGAAATGGTGCCGCGCCTTGGCCACGACCTATGAGGGCTTCAATTGGCGCTACGCCGAAGCCGGCGAAGAGCCGAGTATCCGCCATACCGAGCCACGCGATCGCTCGCTGATGGACATCTCTCGGATCGCCGGCGAAGTTGGCTGGAAGCCGCAATTTAGCATGCAAGCCGCCTTCACCGCCTACGCCGATTGGCTGGTCAGCGTGCCAAACTGGCTCGACCCGGAGCGATCGATTCAGCAGCGTCAGGCTTAGGACGCGGCCGCGCTGACCTGGCCTGGTTGGTCAGCTAGCCCTCAGTTGCCGGAGATGAAGAGGTCTACCTGCTTATTGAACTCTTCGACGTGCTCGAGTTGAGCCCAGTGGCCGCAGCGGTTGAAGACCAACAGCCGCGAGTTTTTCAGGACCGTAAGGGTTTGCAGGCTGGTTTCCAGCGGCACAGCCCGGTCGTCGCGCCCGTGGATGATCAGCGCCGGGGTTGTCGACCTGCATGAGGCGGTGCAGGACACTCGGCGCTTCCCATAGCGGTTGTGGCGCAGCGGCGACGGCGTTGGGCCCGATGGTCTCCGGGTGGGCCTGAGCCGCGCGAGTGCGCTGCTCCAGAAGCTCATCACTGACAAAAGAATCGTCGTGGACCATCACCCGGATCAGACGGCGGAAGTTTTCCGGTGTCGGATCGCGGCGGGTTTCGCCCAGCACTATCAGTCCCTCGGTTGTCGGACCGAAACCAGGGCCGCCGGGCCAGGCGGAGGCGACGTTTCCCACCGGCGCATGGCCCATGGTGACGATGTGAGAGATGCGCTCGTTGTATTCGACCGCCAGCGTCAGGGTTGCGGCCCCGCCCATCGAGTTCCCGACAAACGCCGCCTTGTCGATGTCCAGCGCGTCGAGGAAAAGCTTGAGGCCGAGAGCGTTGTTCGGCTCGTGCGGAGCGATAGGATCAGAACCGCCGTAGCCGGGCATGTCTACGGCAGGACAACGGTACTTCTCGGCTAAAATCTGAATGTTCTGATTAAAGTTGCTCCAGCCCGTGGCGCCGGGGCCGCCGCCGTGGATGAAAATCACCGGGTGACCGGTTCCCGCCTCGTTGTAGTGGATCTTCCACTTTTCAGTCTGGACGAACTTGCTTGTGCCCTCTTCTGTCAGTTTGGCCGTGGTGGTTGTCAAGGCTCATTCCTCCTAACTAGATGTGCATTCTACGTTATTTGAAATACTGGGAATGGCGATGCGCCTTTCCAGGCCCCGCCAAGCTTTCGTTCAGCGTCGGCCGCGTCTGTGTGTTGGGCAAGGGGTGGGGGATTGGAGTAGTGGCTATGTGGCTTCGCTGTTCGCCATGGGCCTGAGCGTATCGGGCTACACCTTCGGACCGCGGGTCAGCGGCCGGCAAGCCGGCCGAGGTGAAGGCGCAATCTGCGCCGGAACCAGCGCCGCCAAGCTTTCGTTCAGCGTCGGCTGCCTTTGTGCGTTGGACACGGTTGCGGCGGCTAAGATGACCAAGGGGGATTCAAATGGCAGAACTGACGGACAAGGTTGCAGTGATCACCGGAGCTGCCTCGCCGCGCGGCATCGGCTTCGCGATGGCGAGCCGCTTTGCCGCGGCCGGCGCCTCGCTGTTTCTGGCCGATATCGACGGCGCCGCGCTAGAGGATCGCAGGGATGACATCAAGGCGCTGCTCGAGGCGGGCGCCCGGGTCGAGGTTTCCCAGCACGATCTGTCGCAGCCGGGCCAGCCGGAGGCGATGATCCCGGCGGCGGCCGCCGCCTTCGGCCGGGTCGACATCCTCTGTAACAACGCCGCGGTTCGCCGCAACAAGCCATTTGGCGAGTTCGACTATGACGAATTCGATAACTCTTTGGCGGTCAACCTGCGGGCGCCCTTTTTCGCCAGCCAGGCCGTCGTTCCGATCATGCGATCCCAGGGTGGCGGCCGCATCATTCATACCGCCAGCCAGCTGGGCATCGTCGCGCAGGAGACTCGGGCGATTTATGGGCTAACCAAGGCGGCGCTGATCCACCTGACGAAGTCGATGGCTTTCGAGCTAGCGAAAGATAACATTCAGGTCAACGCGATCAGCCCCGGCCCGGTGTACACGCAGCCGATCATCGACCGCGAGACCGCCGACCCTGACGCTGCCCGCAAACGGATTCGCGATTACGTCGCGGCCGGCCGTTACGGCCGCCCGGAGGAGATCGCCGAAGCCGCCTTTTTTCTGGCCTCGACCCAGGCAACCTTCGTGCAAGGCGAGAACTTAGTCATCGACGGCGGCTACACGATTCACTAGGGGGCCCTTGGGGGCGGCATCCTGCCTAGCCGGCGCCCGCTAGGGCAAATCGGCGGCTAGCGGTTCGGGGCGACAATATCTTCGCTGCGGTGCAGTGCGCTTGAGGCAGCCGCGTTCAAAAAGCTATGGTTCTGCGGTGGTCCCGGCTCCGCTGGCGCCGCCTGCGGTGGCCTAACGGCTGCCTTGGGTGCGAAGCCGAAGCCGGCAACTTGCTGCGGCGTGAAGCCGTGGTTTTGATTTGATGCTGCTGGCGCTGCCTTCGCGGGTGGGAAACCGAAACCGGCAACCTGCCGAGGCGTAAGCCCAGAGTTCTGATACGTCGTAGACGCAGGCGTTACGGGTTGCCGCGCCTCAACCGCCAGCATCGCCGCGATGATCTCCCGCATCGGTCAGGGCCGCTTGTGTGCTACCGGCAAACTGCTGCGCCTCCGCCGTGCTGAACTCGCTGCCCGGGCTTGCAGTCGATGTGGCTGTGGCTCCAGTCGCCGCGCTGCTGGAGGCCGTACTCGTCGCCGGGATCGCCGGTATGTCAGCTACGGGGGGTGTACGCGTAGCAGCCGACGGCTGCTACGCCGTAACCGGAGGTCGAGGCACATCGATTACCATCACGCACTAGTCTAATCACGCGCAGGCGATATATCAAAGTTGGACAGATTGGGCAATCAACCCACTAATTTTTGGGCCGCCAATCCGGGTCAAAGTCCGCGGCGTTGGGGTTGTTGCTTATGTTGGTCTGACCGCTGCCGTCCGCGTTCATTACATAGATCTCGGAATTTCCGTCGCGCCGCGAATCAAAAACTATGCGGCTGACATCCGGCGACCAGGAGGGATCACCATCGGCCTCTTCGGTGTCCGTGAGTTGGACCAGGCTGGAACCGTCTGCGTTCATCACATAGATGTTCGAGCTGAGGCTGCCGTCGAAAAAACCGGCGAACGCAATGCGCTCGCCATCCGGCGACCAGTCCGGAGAAAGACCTGCTAGAGGTCCGGTCGTCAGTAGTGTCTGGCCGCTGCCGTCGGCGTTCATCACGTATATTTCGAAAAGTGCGTCGCGAAGTGAGTGGAAGACAATTCGCTTGCCGTCCGGCGACCAGTGCGGAGCAAAATTGCCCCCACGAATAGAGTCTGTCAGCTGGATGACGTTGGATCCATCCGTGTCCATCACAAAGATCTGATCAAAGACACCTTCTCCCCGGGACGAAACGAAGGCAATGCGCTTGCGGTCTGGCGACCAGGCAGGATCCCTCTCGAAAGACGGGTGAGTGGTGAGCCGATGGCGGTTCGAGCCAGCCGCATTAATTATGTAGATATGGCCAAGGCTGGTTGACGTGAAGCCAATTCGCCTGCCGTCCGACGACCAGGCCAAACCAATCCTGCCGGAGGATTCCGCACGTAGGCTGAGGTTGGACCCATCTGGGTTCATTAAGAAAATCTCAGGCCTGCCGAGACCGCCACGGAGCGTCGATACGAAAGCGATCCTTTCCTCATCTCCGCCGCCACACGCCAGCCCAAGCGGGCCCGACACCAGCGCGAGCAGGGCCAGCAGTCCTAACTTGAGGCGCCATCTGCTAATAGCGAGCATACTTCTCAATCATATTAACTCGCCTTCGCGATATCAAAAGACTTGAGGGGAGCCTCGGCATATTCTCAATGCCCGTTCGCGATTGCCGGTTGAGCCAGCGACGGCATCTCACTGGCTTGCTCAACTATCCAATCTTGTCATTCATTTCCAATAGCATCGCCAGCAGATCCGTTAGCACTCCATCGGGGCGGCCCAGTAGATAAGTGAAGACGTGCGTCTTCTGCCCGGCGCCAGATTTGTCGTCTGCACGCCGTCTGTGCTGTTCGGCAACCCCTCGTGCGCGGGGATCACTCGACAACCGATCCTCTTCGATTAGTAGTTCGACCTCCCTTTTGAGCGCGTCGAGATCGCCGAGAAGGCCTTCATCGTCCAAAAGCTGCTCGATCACGTGGCCGATCTCGTGACCCGCGACGCCCCCGGTAGAACTTGCCGAGCCAATGAGGTCGCCCCGGTCTTCGTGGGCTGGCTCCAAGAAAGGTGTCCAATTCAGACTCAGAGTTCGCCGCTTAGGGTCGTATTCTCCAGGACCAAACGTATCATCCTGGTATTGGGTACGCTCCAAAACGTTACCTTCTAACGCCACCACCACGCGGTCGATGATGTTGTCCAAGCCGAGGCGCCTGTACGCATCCATGGCCTGGTTCACCTGCTCATCCACCGTGCCGGGAATCAGCGGCGCAAAGCTGGAAGGAAGATTTGGATCGGTCTCCAAAGACTCCGGGTGAAAAAACTCCTCGCGAAACCGCTCAAGTCGCGGGTCCTGCGGAGCGAAGCTGGTTGGATGGTTTGGGTCAACTCGCATGAACTCTCGCTCAAATTGCTCGAGTTGTTCTTGCCGTCGTGCAAGGCGCTCGCGTTCACGCTGCCGGGCCTGAGTCTCCAGCAGTTCCTGCTCAAACTGAGCCCGCTGCCGGTCGCGCGTATCCGCGATCTCCTGCTCGACCAGCGGCCCGAAGTCCTGGTTGAACTGACGCTGGGCCGCCTCGAGTTGCTCCTGCTCGACGATCGGGCCAAAGTCGCACTCGAACGCCAGCCTCTCGTCTTCTGCCTCCGAGAACGCCTCGATGATCTCCGCATCGGTCAGAGCCGCCAGTCCGTCATTGCCAAACTGCTGCACTTCCGCCGTGCTGAACTCGCTGCCCGGCTGCAGGCCTGCGGCTAGCGCCGCCGCCGCATCGGGGCTTATCTGCGTGTCGTCACCAAACTGCTGAACTTGGGCCGGAGTGAACTCGCTGCCCGGCGTCGCAGCTGTAGAGTCATCCTCGGCCAACGGCACTGGCTGAGGTGCAGCAGCCGAAGGCTGCGGAGCCGTCGCCGGGATCGCCGGTACGTTTGGCACCGTAGGTGTAGGCGCTGCCGTTACCAGAGGTGGGGCTGCGCTTGGCGTTGCCGCTGCGGGCGGCGGCGCTGTCGTCGTCGGTATCGCCGGTACGTCTGGCACAGTAGGCGTAGGAGCGGGCGGCGGCGGTGCTGTCGTCGCAGGGATCACCGGCACGTCCGCCACCGAGGGTGGAGCTGCGCTTGGCGCGGGCTCTACCGGAAGCGCCGCACTGGCCGAAGCTGTACTCGTCGCTGGGATCGCCGGTACATCCGCAACTGGAACCGGGGGCAGCGGCGCCACAGGCGTACCGCCAAACGCCGCAATCTCTTGCTCCGTGAAGCCAAAGTCCATCGCTCCGCCGGTCGCAAAGCTCGGCAGGCTCTGCTGCCCCAGCAGTTGTTCTCGCACTCTGGCTTGGCGCGCTGCCTCTTTGGCCTGGGACCGCCGCCGCAGTCCCACCCGCGGCGGCGGGTCCGGCAGCAGTATCCGCATCAGCTCGCCAAACTCAGCCGGCGTCATCGGATTCACAACCCGACCCGGTGGCTCCACCGTTCCCGCCAATAACGCCAGGTCTTGCAGCCTCGGTTCCGGTGAGTTCCTCACCGTCGCTTCCAAAAACTCCCTCGGTGTCGGATATCTCCCGGACACTGGCACCGGCTTCTCCCGGGCAGCCAGCAATTCCTTCATCGGAACCAGCCCCAGCTGCTCTTCGAACTCATCCGGTGTTATCCGAGGCAGCCCATAAGGATAACCGCTGCGCTTCACCTCGATGACGGTGCCGCTGCGTTTCACCTTGATCACGCCTTTGTTCAAATCTCATCTCTTACCTTCTTCCTCACGCCTCCAACCCACCTCCCCCGCCTCCGGCGACCGCTAGCGTCGGACGCGCTTGGCGGCGCGGATGTGGGCGTCCTCCAGCAGCCGTGTCCGGGATTCATGGTCGCCCTGGGACAGCCATTCCGAGGTTGACATGTTCTGAATTTGCTCCAGGGTCAGCGCTTTGCCCCCCCGGCCCTTGGTGGCAGACGTATCCGGGTTGTCCGGCGGCGGGTTCGCCGCTTTGATATCGTCGGCCGCCTTCTTCGACTCAGCTTCCACCCGCGCTGTTTCGGCGGCGAGCTGTGCATCGCGAGCATCCCAGCCGGCCCGATACAGGCGCTCTGTTTTTTGCCCCAAACTCAGCTCGGCGTACGATTTGCGGTTCGCCGGCGTGTCGCCATAAACCTGCAATAGCGCCTCTGCGGCGCTGCGCTCGATCGGAGCCGTATGGATTGCCTGAGCCTGGGCCTGGTAATCGGCGATGTCACGACCCAGCAGCTCTCTGGCGCTGGCCTCGTCGCCTCCGTTTCGCATGCGCGATAGGTTCTCTTCAAGGTTCGACGCAAGAGTCGCCGCGGCGTCGGCCAGCTGTTGGGCTTGCCGGCGCCTCTTGGGCCCGCAGTTGAGCCAGCACCCGCCGATCATTCGCTGAACGGTCATTTTCGCTCTGGGTCAGGCGTTCACGCCGTTCGACCAAGGCCGGGTCGGTCAGCTCGCCGTCGCGGTAGAGCTGGTCGAGCTCCGGCTTGCCGTAGCTATCCTGCGTTCGCGGAGCCGTCTTTGCGGCGTCGTCTTGCGTATCGGGCGGCGCCGCTCCGTCATCGGCAAGCGCATCAGGTGAATCCGCATCCGCCATTCGCAACGTTGAATCGGCTGCTGGCGTTATGGTTTCTTCGGTTGCTGCTGTTGGTTCCGTGGCCAAAAGAAAAAGCCCCCAGTACTAATTGCACTTCGGGGCCTCCTGTGCGGTTTGGGCCATGGCTATTTAGTTATGAGGGTTTAACCTCGTTCCCGCTATTTGACACCAGCCGGCACGATTTTTCAAGCGAAGATCGAGCGCTGCCGTTCGACACCAGGCTGCAATCCGGCGGGCGCCGTCGGGCAGGTTGCCGCCCGCCAGGGCCTAGCGGTCGGGGGCCACTCGGTCCTCGCCGCGGCGCATGTGACTGACGTCCATACCCATCTTCTTTTCGAAGGAATCTGGTGCGGACTCGTTTATTCCCCAGGAGAACGCCTTGGTGAGCGTAACCTCGAAGTGGGGGTCCTTATCTCCCGGAGCCTGTTTGATTTCGGTCGTACCGCGGATTTCAATGCCTTTGATCGTCGGAGGCGGTCCCGGCTCCTGTGAGTGCCAGACCACGGCGACTTTGGGGTTCTTCTGCACCTGGCGGTACTTGTAGGACTGGGCCATGGAGTTACCCAGGACCAGAACCTTTTCCCCGGCGGCATTCAAGCCAGCCCGCAGCGGAACAACATGGGGTTGCCCGTCCGGGGTTGAGGTCGCGATTTCGGCGAGCTTGGCTTGGCCCGTCTCGCTAACGCGTCCGATGTATTCCTTTTCCGCGTCTGTCAACACTAAAGCCACTCTGATCGCCCCTTTCCCCCGTCATGGTCGTGGTTAGTTAAGCGTTTCTTGTGCTTGATAGACTATACCCAGTTGACCGGGCTGATTTGCAAGTGGCAGCAGATGGTCTTCTCGACGGCCCTCTACTGTAATGTCATGGAGAATAATCGATGCGTTTTATGATCACCTTTACCTGGAAACAACCGCCGAATGAGGAAGTAATGGCTCTCCTGCCAGCCGAGCAAGCCAGAGGTGAAGAGCTGGCCGAACAGGGTATCGCAGAGTCTCCTGAGGGTGCGGCTGATCAGTCCACTTTCTGGTGGGTTTAGAATTGTTCATCCCAAGATGAAGTACAGGAGCTCTTGGAGACGCTGCCGCTCTTTAAGTACTCGAATATCGAAATTTCCGAGTTGGCTCCGAAACAGTAGCAATTCCCATACCAGGCGGCGGCGTCATCGCCTGACTGGCGCTCGAGCTGGATTAAGGTCACCGCGCCCTAGACGCGTCTCAGTCCAAGGCAGGCCGGCGCGTGTGCCAATCGGTCGCGCCTTGATAGGCGTGGGCGGCGCGCAGGACGGTTGTTTCGTCCCAAGGCCGGCCGGCGAGTGAGAGCCCGATCGGCAGTCCACTTTCGCTGAAACCGCAGGGCACCGTGATGGCCGGGATACCGGCGACGTTGAAGGGACCTGTGTTGCGTGCGATCAAGGGGCGCAGCGGCGGCGCCTCCTCCATGGTCGGCGCCAGGATCGGCTCGGTGGGTGTGATCAGGATGTCCACCTCACGGAAAAGTTTGCGCAGGCCAAGCTTGAGTTCTAGCCGGCTGTAGACGGTGCGCGAGTAGTCGACGGCGCGCAATTCCTGGGCGGCGTCGGCGAGGCGGTCGCCGATCACCTTGCTGAAGGCCTGGCGATTTTCACGCAGGTGCTCCTCGTGGTAGGCGGCCGCTTCGGCCAGGAGGGGGTCGTTGACCCCGAAGGCCTCTAGGCTTGGGAAGACTACCTCTTTAACCTCGGCGCCGAGCGAAGTGAAGACCGCAAGCGTCGCGTTTACGGCCTCGGTGACCTCCGGGATTACTGCATCGGTGTCGAAGAAGAAGTTGGTAGGCAGGCCGATTCGCAGGCCCTTGACGCCCTGATCCAGGGAGGCGGAGTAGTCCGGTACCGGCATTTCGATGCTGGTCGGGTCGTCGTCGTCATAGCCGGCGATTGCTTGAAGGATGAGGGCACAGTCGCTGGCGGTGCGGGCCATGGGTCCCGCGTGGTCAAGCGACCAGTTGAGCGGCACTACGCCGCGCAGGCTGACCCGGCCGTAGGTCGGCTTGAGGCCGCTGATGCCGCAAAAGGAGGCCGGCATGCGAATCGATCCGCGCGTATCGCTGCCGAGCGAGCCGATGCAGAGACCGGCGCAGATCGCGGCCGCCGAGCCGCTGCTGGAGCCGCCGGTGATTCGGTCTGTGTCCCACGGGTTGCGAGAGGTGGGGTAGACCTCGTTGATACCGGTCGCTCCCAGGGCCCATTCGTGCATGGTTAGCTTGCCGAGAAAGACGACCCCGGCTTCTTTGAGCAGGGTTACGGTTTGGGCGTCCTGGGTTGGGACATGATCCTTGCGGTAGGGCGAAGCGGCGGTGGTCAGCAGGCCGGCGGTCTCGTAAAGGTCCTTGAGGCCGAAGGGGATGCCTTGCAGTGGGCCGCGGCGGCGGCCGGCGGCGATCTCGTCGGTGGCCGTCTTGGCTTCCTGGCGTGCCGACTCGAAAGTCGGGGTGATATAGGCCTGCAGGGTGGAGTCCAGAGCCTCGCCGCGAGCGATGCAGGCATCGGTCAGTTCCAGCGGCGAGAGCTCGCCGCTTCGGATCAGGGCCGAGGCCTCGGTTAAGGATAGTTGGGTTGGGTCGGTAGTGGCCAAGGCGACCTCCTAGGTTGATGGTTTCTTGCTTGAATCGAGACTGGGTCACGTACATCTGATCTTAGAAGGCGAGTAACCGAAGAATCCTAGGCATGAGCGCTGATTTTACAACACTTCGGCTTGGCCGATGCGGCGCCAGCATGGTACGACCCTTCGCCATGGCCTGGCGATTGGGAGCAATCGCGGTGAGCGCATGTCTTTTGCGACAATAGGCAGCCATGTTGGCGGATGGTCAATCGACTGCCATGCCCACATACGGGGTGTGGTAACATGCGCCGCAAAAGGCGGCAGAGGAATCCAAAATGGTACGAGACTCTTCAGGCGGACTGTTCTATTCACGCGATGACACGGCGGCCGTGGAAGAAGATCAGCTCGCCTATTCCAATCCCCATGGGCAGCGTGTGGGACCGCGCTGGGTCCGCGGCGAGGTCGTCTTTGCCATGCCGCTGGGCGTCATCAAGGTCGATCCGGCCCAAGCGCGTTGGGCGAAAGAGTATGTAGTTGTCTTCAGCGTGGATGGTGGCCCAGAGGGTAGGCCAGAGCGCGTGCCGGGCCAGTTTGGCATCTATGATTCCAAACCAGGCGACGAGAATTACAGCCCCATCTGGCGCTACAACTATGTCGTCGTGCCGCGTGATTACGAGGCCAACACGTTGCGTGGCGAGCAAGAATGCCTGGAGTCTGGCCACCCTGTCATCGAATCAGACATCTTCACCAATTGACCGATCCTCTGATGCGCCGGCGTGCCCGGCGCGTGATAAGGATCATACCTGGCGTGCAGTCTGGGCGCAGGTTCATTCTCCCTACCAGCCTTGGGTTTTGTGAAATGGCCGATTGACGGCGCAGGCCCTTCGCCGTATTTTGTGCAGGGAGTAAAGGGTATGACATTTATGACAAAGCAACTACTCGATGTGAAAAAACTTAGCAAGAAGGATTTGGATGCCATGGTGGCGTCCCTCGGATCCGCCAGTGACAAAGGTGCCCGGATCGCCTCCGGGAAAAAGGGCAAATAGTAGAATCTCCCGGCGTCGCTGTCTCGCAAGCTGACCACGGATCCATCTGACACCGAAAAGCCCCTGCGCTGGGCAGTTGCGCACGGCTACAGGGGCTTAGTCTAGCCGGGAGCACAGCCGGTCGGCGAGAGTTTTTCCTCGGTTGCGGCTGCCCAAGCATTGGGGGCTAGAGGCAGTCTATTTCAGGCTCCGCCGAACGCTTCACCATCCGTCTCAAATGGATCGCGCCTCTCATCGCGCCTCTCAATGTAGAAGGCGTGCCAGACCAAGAAAATTGCTAAGGTTCTAAAGCGGGCTCGGGCGCCCGCCGATGGTTTTTCTAGTAGGCGGCTAACTAGCTTGTTGACTTCACCGGCCTGGAACAGGCCGGTACTAGGGGCGTGCTTCGCCAGATCGAGGAAGACCTCATTTCCGCGAGGGCTGAGCAGAACGTTGCCCGGTGCTCCCTTCAGGTCGGCTCTCTCTAGAATTGCCGGCACCTGCCGGCCAAACGCTGCCTTGAGCAGCTGGCGCGAAGTTCCAGTTGCCAAGGAGCCTTTGATCTCATTTGGAATAGTCCGGGAAAACTCGAAAAGATCGTAATCGCGGAAGCCGCGCCGTGATTCGACGCCGCTCAATGGTGGAATTACATGGGAAAAGGCCTCGTAGCGACTGGTGGGCGTTCGCAGGCAGTAGCCCATGTTCACCCCCTCCGCGAGATCCTCGGCGGGCCGCAGTTCGTCGAAATCGTGCACGAATCTTTTGAGCAGCTCGGCAAGATCACTCGGCGGCTCATTCAATATCCGCTCGATCAGCGAGTGTGAAAAATAGCGACCCGACAGCAGGTTTTCCTCCCAATCTTCACCGCGATTCTGGTTGGCGTTCCCGCAGTCAGGCACGGTTGGGGGACTGTCGACGGCGCTGCTGAATAACTGCTCGCTATCGCTGCCGTCGATAATCGAGGTTAATCTGGCGTCGTGAGCCGCTTTTGACATGAGGTGCAGGCCAATGGCCCGCGCTGCCGAATCCACTGGCTCATCGAACTGGCCGAGTAGCTGCGAGACAAGTTCCGGCGTTGTCCGGTCCGGCGCCGCTTCGAGAATTGTGTGCTTCAGGCCGAGGTGCGCCGCAACCTTTGCCGACCAGATCGCATCCTCGCTGCGAGACGTGTCCGGCCAGGCGATCGTCAGACATTCGACCTCTGACTTGCCAGCCTCCGCGAGCACGGCCGCCACTATGGAGGAATCAACTCCGCCGCTCAGCTGAACGCCGATACGAGGGGTCGAGCGCGATATTTTGGTGATGGCCTGGCCGATTCGATCGCGGCTGAGGGCGGACCAGTACTCACGGTCACCCGGCTGCTTGACCAGGGGCTCTGCCCGCCAGTAGGTACGGATACTGAGCCCGGCGTCGGCATCGAAAACTACAGCTTGCCCCGGGGTTGCCTTGGAGATTCCTTTGAAAATCGTCAGAGGGGCCGGGACGTAACCGCGGCTCAAATAGGCAGCCAGCCCTCGCCGGTCAACCTCGCGCCGCACGACCGGATGCTCGAGAATCGCTTTTAGTTCGCTTGCGAAGATTAGCAGAGACCGGGCCGGGTCCACGTGGTAGTAGAAGGGCCGATTTCCGAGACGATCGTTGGTTAGGGTGACCCGATGTCTCTCGGCATCCCAGAGTGCCAGGCTGAAATAGCCATCGAGCCCAGCCGGGAACGACTCGGGGTCACGTTCGTACAGGGAGCAGACCGCCGCAACCGATCCGGAAGAGGACGCGGAGTCTTCCTCGGATACTTCGCCGTTGGCGTACAGGCTGCCGACCAGACCGATAACGGGACTCTCGCCGCGCCACGCCGGCAACGGCTCTTGACCGGGTTCGAGAAAGGATGGTTCGTAAATGTAGCCGATTGCGATACCGGCACTTGCATCGAGATGCAGGGCTTCAGGATTGTTCCCGTGCTGTCGGATCGCTGCCAGCATACGATGCAGGTGGGTGGCCGCTGCTTGTCGCGGCTCCCGTGGGCTAAAAATGCCGCAAAAGCCGCTCACTAACGGAGAGATGACAAACGGAGAAATGCGGCCGGCATCTTAGATCGTTATTGCGTGTGACTGGACCGCCTTCAAGCCGCAGCCAGTAGTATCGTTTTGCTCCAGGTGAGCGCCTATCGAACCACGAACAGTCATCGGCTCGCCGTTACGACCCGTGGCCGCTTCAATAACGCCCTGATCATCGCTAAAGATCGCTGCGGCGTCGAAGGGCACACCGGCCTTCGCAACCGCAGCATCGATCTGCTGTCGCGCCGTTTTGATTTCTGCGAAGAGGGCAGCTCCGTGATCGGTAGCCTGGGAACAGTCCTCCAGAACCGCCTCACCGATGGCGAGCTGCAGCGGGTAGCGGACCAGGCGATCCGTACAGTAATCGGCCCGGAGACCACTGAGCTCGCCGCTCTCGCGAACCGCCAGCCAAAACCAGGCTGCAGCGATGTGAACGTAGATTGCATGCAGGATGCCATGAAGATCGCGCACATCTGAACGCCACGGCGAATAGTAGTTGATCACCGCCTCGGTGCCGGGCTCAAAGAACGGTGAGTCCTCTTCAATCGCGTACAACAAACTATGGTGGAATTCATGAATGAGCGTGTCGGCCAGGTCATACGGATCGAGTGCCTGGCTGCACACGAAGGATCCAGGCAGCTCAGAATGAGTCAGGTTGGTGTAATCGGCGCTCTCGATCGGCTTCAAGCCGATCGTCCGGGCCACGCATTCGAACGCCGGCTGTAACTCAGGACGCGTCCGGGAAATTATTTCAAAGGCCTCCGTCGTTGCGTCTGCCAGCCCAGCCTGAAAGCTCAAGTCCAAGGCCTCAGGCGGCATCTCAAATCCCAGCCCCGGAAGCTGGAACGCCGCCGGCTGCAAGCGCCACTCCAAGCCCGCGGCGCTGACGACCGGGCAATCGTCAACAGCGGCCGCCCGCCCATCTGGCATAACCAATCGGCCAGCCTTGACACCCGAAAGGGCGACATCAGTGGTGCCGGCTGTGGAAAGCCTGGTCCCCGGTATCGCGATTGGAGCCCGCCGCACTAGCGGCTGATCCAGGGTCAGGTCTTGGCCTTCAACAATCGCCACGCCCAAAGCAATGCGTCTGAAATCGTCGAGGTGCCAGCGCAAGGCGCGGTCCGTATCGTCCTCGCCGATCGCGCGGCAATAAGCTTCCAGGAATGGGGACTTCTGGCCCTCGCGGAAATGTGTCGCTAGAAGCTGATACGCCAGCCTCGACCACCAGTAAGCAAACGGGTCGCGCCAAACCTGCGTAAACGCCTCTGGGCCGACATCTTGCACGTGCTGAACGAGATCTAAGAACTCGCTTTCATCTCCGTTTAAAGGCCGGTCACCTTCAAGAATTTGGGCAACGGCGAGCAACGCGGTGGCACTTTTTTCGTAACGCGCGTGGAGAATATCTTCCGCGGGTTTGTGCAGGGTCAGAACTGTCGCCATCACGTTGCTCCTGATTCATACATTGCTAGCAACGGATACAATTCCGCCGTTGGTGGATTTAGGGTCAGCGGTCGGGTGTCGCGAGTTGCCGGCAGGACATGACGATTAAGGGGCTTGGGTCAAGGCGGCCCTCCAGCATTGGATCTTGTCCCGGCGGTAGTGACTGCGCTCTCCTCGCGCCCGGTCTATACTTCCTTGCGACCCGGCTTTTCGCCGACGGCCAGTCGATCACTCCAGAGGATTTCCTGGCCCAAATTGGTGATCGTCTGGGCAGTGGTGCCTACACGGCTCCCTTGAGATTGTGCCAGTCCGTTGATATCGATGATCTTTTTAGTCACGTTGTCCTCCAGAATGGCTCCCCACCTGGTGCACGGCTTCTAGAGCCCATGCCGGGGATACTCCTAGCAACAGGCTCTACTCTACGTAGCTTGAATTGAGAAGTCGTGGCATCGCTCCCCGTCGTGATACGGCGTCGACGTCAGCTGATTTAGATGGTTTAATTCTGCCAATAGTCGGTGGCCTGGGGGGCAAAGCGCATGGCCTCGTGGCCCCAGGTGGCGAGAACGGAACCGCCAATGACCCTTCTGAGCAACCGCGAAGAGATGCTAAATCTGGTTGACAAAAACAACGGCCTGGTAGACCGACGCATATTCTCGGACCAAAAAATTTACGAGCTCGAGCTAGAGCGCATTTTTGCCCGGGCCTGGAATTTCATGGCCCACGACTCGCAAATCCCCAACTCGGGTGACTTCTTCATGACCTTTATTGGTGAGGACCGAGTCATCGTCGTGCGCGATAACGATGGCAACGCCCAGGTCCTGGTCAATTCCTGCCGGCACCGCGGCAACGCCATCTGCCGGGCAGAGGAAAGCCACTCCACATCCTTTATGTGTACCTACCACGGCTGGACTTATGACTTGAAGGGTGCCCTGGTTGGCGTTCCGGGTTTCAAAGAGGTCTACCACGAGGAGTTGGACCGCGAAAACTGGGGGCTGATAAAGGCGGCGCAGGTTGATACCTACAGGGGTTTCATCTTTGCCTGCATGGACCCAGCGGCTCCGGGACTCGATGATTATCTGGGTGATGTTGGCCGCCTTTGCATAGACCTGCTCGCGGAAAAGGGCGAGATGCAGGCTGTAGGCGGAGTCCAGAAGTCCACGATACCGGCGAATTGGAAGTTCATCGCCGAAAACACCTGGGACTGGTATCACGTACCCGTCACTCACGCCTCCACCATGATGAGCAATAAGAAGCGAATCAACAGAACGCCATCTGGCCGCAGCCTGAATCAGCAGCACATGCTCTTCCTCGGCAAGAATGGCCATGCGCTGGCGGGTCCCATGATGTCCCAAGAGGAGGACCCGAACCAGAAGGGCAGGCTTAAGTCCCGACAAACCTGGCGGAACACTGAGAAGGCTCAGGCAGCTTTGGGCCCGGCGATTCAATCACAGGGCTTTTCTCAGATCTTCCCGAGCTTCTGCATCGGCGGTTACCAGGTGGAGTTGTGCCTGCCGAAGGGCCCGCGCCAGACGGAAATCTGGCGGATTTCCTTTCTAGCTCGGGATCATATCCAGAAAACCTTGCCAGTTCTGCGGCGAGCAAAGTTTGAGTTTGGTCCTGCCGGCCTGCTCGATCAGGATGACAGCGAAAACTATGAACAGAGCTCGCTCGGCGCCAGTGGTGTTGTCAGCAAACGGCATCCACTCAATATCGCGATGGGTCTTGGCCAGGGTGAGATCATCGAGGACGAAGGTAACCCGCCGCGGATCGAAACCCAGATAAGTGAGCACGCCCAACTCTGGCTCTACAGGTCGTGGTCCGAGTGGATGGCGGCCGAAAACTGGCCGAACCTGAAGCAGAGCATCTCTCCTGCACCCACCGGGTCTGTTTAAGAGCCCACAGGCCTCCTTCCTGGACCGGGAACGTCCCGGCAAAACCTTGCCAATTCTCCACCGGGCGATGGGTGAGTTTGGTCCTGCCGGCATGTTGGAAGTCGATGATGGTGAAAACTGGCAGCAGGGTACGCTAGCGACCAAGGGCGTCACGAGCCGGCGCCACCGGCTCAACTACGCGATGGGTCTTGGCCGCGGCGAGTTCATCGAAGAAGAAGGAAGCCCGCCTCGAATTGAGACGGGCATCAATGAGCATACGCAGCTCTGGTTTTACCAAATTCAAAATCAGCCTTGTTTGTGGGCCCTATGTATCGTGAACGCCGGAATAGAAGTCCGTTTGTGCGCGATTGATTTATCCGTCGACGCGTCTGCCGCTAGGCAGGCAGCATCGAGCCTAGCCGCAGGACGGACTATACTTCAGGCCTCCGGAGGTTAGTTGATACCCAAAAGGTCGCGGCCGGCTGGCGGCATTTTCTACGGCTGGTGGATTGTCTTTGGCCTGGCGTTGGTCAGCGCCGCGATGACGGGGATGGGTGGCGTCAACCTCGGGCTTTTCGTCGCGCCGATGGAGGAGGACCTGGGCTTCGGCCAGTCGTTGTTTGGCCTGGCCCAGACGGCGCGGCTGGTCGGCTTCAGCGTTACCGGCTGGCTGGTCGGCCGCTACTTGGACCGGTTTGGCGCCCGTTTGCCGTTGATTGTCGCCGGGTTGATCATGGGCCTGTCCGTTGCCGCGGTGTCGCTGATCGATGCTGGCTGGCAGATGGTGCTGCTGTTTCTAATCGGCGGCATGACCGGGCTGCAGGGTCAGGGCGCTAATCTCTATTCCACCGTGCCGATATCGCGCTGGTTTCATCGCATGCGCGGCCGGGCGTTCTCGATCACCTTCCTCGGCATCCCGGTCGGCATATTCATTCTCTCTCCGGTAACTCAGTTTCTAATCGATAACGTTGGTTGGCGCGATGCCTGGCTGATCCTGGCTGTACTGGGGACAATCGTTACTCTCCTGGTTGCGGTCCTAATCATCCGGCGCCAGCCCGAGGATATGGGCCTGCTGCCGGACGGCGCCGCGGAGCCAGAGGTCAAGCATGAGGGAGAAAGGACGGCTTCGTCGGCTGCTCCATCGGCTGCGTCTACTGTGCCTGCGCGGCCCGGGGAGGAACGCTCCTGGACCCGGGAGGAGGCGGTGCGGTCGCCGGTGTTCTGGCGGATTGCCCTGGTCGACGGCCTGCGAATGGGGGCGATGGGCACGCTGGGCCTGTTCCGGATCCCTTATTTGATCGAACAAGGAGTCAGCGCCCAGGCGGTCGCATTCGCCCTGTCATGCGAGGCCGTAGTCGCGGCGCTTGCCGGTCTCGCCGCGGGCTCGTTGGTCGATCGCTACCCAGCCCGATTCGTTTCAGCGATTTCGACGATCGCCATGATCCTGACCTTCGCGCTAACGGTTGGCGCCGACACGACGTTGGAGGCGTTTGTCGCGGCCTCGATGTTTGGCGTCGGCGCCCAGGGTTTTGCGGTCAGCCAGGGCACGCTCTGGCCGCAATACTTTGGCGCCGAGAACATCGGCAAGATCCGCGGTTTCGCGCTGCCACTCGGCCTCAGCCTGAGCGCCGTAAGCGCCCCTCTCACCGGCCTGGTAAAGGACAGTACCGGCAGCTTTATCATCCCCTGGATTGTCGCCTGCATCGGCCTGGTCGTGTGCACGGTTTTGCTCTTGGCAACGCCGAAACCGGTGCACCCGGCGGCAGCTTCATCTGCTGACAACCGAGCCGATGCCGAGGCGGTTAGCCCGGAGCGCGGCAGTTGAGCGTTTTTTCCTAACCCATGGTGCGGGGATAGTAGCTCGCCGGCCTGACGACGATGATGACGCGCTGCCCACTCTTTACCCATTCACGGGTCTCCTCCAGGCTGGGATTCTCGGGTGGGTTCTCGCGGACCAGCGGCACGATCTCGGAGACCTCGTCGACATCCTCGATGAGGCGCGCCGTGCCGTAGGCGATGACTTGCTCTCGGCCATCGACGACGGCCAGGGAGACATCAGGGTTCCGGCGTATGTTGCGCACCTTTAGAGTGGCGCCCGGTGCCAGAATGAAAAAGCTTTCACCGTCGAAGGCGTAGGTGACCATGGTCTGCTGTGGACGGCCGGATTTGCCCTCCGTAGCAAGCACCAACCAGCGATGGTTTTTTACGAAACTCAGGACACCGGGGTCTACTTCCACGACATTCCCCTCTCTGATTCTTTGGTCACGCAAAAAGACGACGCTGGCCCTCAGAGCACGCTGATGTTTGCTCAGGATAGTCGAACTCTACAACGCGGTCTCCCGTGCAAGGTTGATGAGACTCCAGCAGCCGCCTTTGGAGTCGACGATGACAATCGGGCCAGCTTCAATGTATGGCGAACAATGCGACCGCCGTGAGGCGGCGAAGGAAGCTTTGGGTGTCGCCTGCTTCAGTTCGGGGCGAGGGGGTCTCGCCGATTGATGTGGACCTGATACCAATAGTTGAACACGAACAACTGCCAGGCTTCCTCAATGGCCCGTTTGCGCCCTTGTCCGACATTCTTCTCCAGCCACTCGAAATAGTGGGCCCTCAAAATTCCATCCTCGACCAGGGGCCTGAGGCTCGGAACCAGAAGGCTCTGCAGCCAGGCCGGCCGTGGGGACCCGGGGAACGGTTCATCGGGGCGTTGATCGGGATCGAGCGGTAGAAGCCTTCGGAAGCACTCCTTGAACACCGGTCTACTCGTCTCTCCCGAGTGGATGCCAAAGAAGACGGGAGGAACTGACAGCAACAAGAGGGCTAGGCGCGTGTCGAGGAAGGGCGAACGCTCCTCGACGCCAAGGAGCGGTGGGGCGAACTGAGTAAAGAGGGTTATCCGAGAGGCGGCGGAGCGCAAACGGTGGTCAGTGAGCAGGGCTCTGACGATGTCCGAACCTGGCAGCAGATCGATGTGGGCCAGGGCAGCCTGATGCCAGGCTAACTGGTCCAGTGGCGCGGTGAGAACCTGATTAAAGCGCTCCTCGCTGAAGTAGCGGGCGCCCGGAAAGTGCTCTAGAAGGCCTGTCTCCAGGTCGCGCGACTCGAAGGAGGGGTCCGCGGCGATCCGCCTGCCGATGCGGGCGACAGGATCGCCGGGTGCGGCTCCGGTTAGGGTGGAGTTGATGCCCGCGCGCCGCGAAGCCTCACAGAGGAAGTACTCGCTGATCATGCGGCTTGCCGACTGGTGCGGTTCGTCCATCTGATCCAGCACGGCTGCGACTAGGCCGGGCATGACCTCGGTCTCTGGGTCGACCAATACGGTCTCGTGGTGAGCGCCGCATATACCGGCGACGCGTTCTGCCCACTCGATGTCGGACGTCTCCGGTCCGCCCTTGAAGGTGAGCGTCAAAGCCACCACCTCCGCTGTGGTTGTTCCTTTCAAGGATGCCTGGACGAGCGAGGAATCGAGGCCGCCGCTGAGCTGCACCGACAGTGATTTGGCGTCGCCGGCGGTTCGGCGTGTCGCCGCGGCCAGCTCGGAAACCATTCGGCTCACCCAATGATCGAGGTCGTCAGGTCCTTCTTCAAAGGTGGGGCGCCAAAAACGTCTCGACCGCATTCCGGCGGCGGTGATTGCGAGGCTCTCGGCGGCGAGCAGCTTTCTCACTCCCTTGGCCAGGGTGAAGGGGGCGGGCATGACCCCGGCGATGAGCTATAGCGGCAGAAGGCCTCGATCTAGCTGTCGAGTGACGCCAGGATGAGCCAGCACCGCCTTGAGCTCGCTGGAAAAGACGGCTAGCTCGCGAGCTGGATCGTGGAAGTAGTAGAGCATGCGGCGGCCGAGCTGATCGGCGCTGAGATGGAGAGTCTTCGAACGCCGATCCCAAAGAAAGAGGCTGAAGAAGCCATCGAGCGATGCCGGGAAATCATCTGGGTTGGCTCCGAAGCTCGCCACGACGGCGCCCGCTTCTGGACTCTTGAAAGACCAAGCACGCCCCTGTAAATGCGAGGCGGTATCGTAAATGTCGCCGTCAACGGCTGCCACAACGGCTTCGTCCTGGTGCCAGGAGGGCGCATCTTTTCGATGGCCAAAGGTTGCGGTGTGGCAATAAGCGAGGGCGATCCCGTCCGCTGGAGCGACAAATGTCTCCTGACCGTCCCGCCCGCGGTGTCGCGTCACGGCCAGCATGGCCTCAAGCGCCTCTTCCGTGGCCAGTTCTGGCTCACGCTTACTTAAGATGCCGCAAATCAGGCTCAAATCTGGGCTCCATGCTCTGCTGCGAGGTGGACCGCGCTTGGGCGAGTGAAGTATGATACTTCCTCTAGGCAATCAGCCGGTCACCGCGAGGCACCTAAATAGGGAAAGGTGAATTCCTTTTCCGTTTCTCGATGCGAAATTGCAAAGAGAAGGCGAGGATCAAGCCGGTCTTGTGTCCTTAGACTTGTGATCCATGCGGTACGGCGTGACTACTTCAGCTAGGCGCGCCGCAGCAACGGCGCCATCGCGGTGAAGATGACCGCGGCCAGCGCCAGAGCGGCACCGAAGGCAATCAGCGCCGCCTGCACGCCCCACAGCTCCGCGGCCAAGCCCAGCGCCAGGGTGCCGACCCAACCGGTTCCGATGGCCGCACTCCAGCCGCCCATCACACGGCCACGTAGCTCGGGCTCCACGCTCAATTGCAAAAGCACCCACTCCAGCGTGTCCACCATTGCCGCCGCCGCCCCGACGCCGCCCACCATCAGCAAAGACACGACGAAAATGTCGGACAAGCCCAAAAAGAACAGCAGAACGCCGAAGCTGAAAGCAACCCCGAGCAGCAACGCACCCTTGCGACGGTAGTCGCCGATAAAAGCCAAGGCCCCCATGCCGATCAAGGCGCCCGCCGAGCTAGCTGAGGTTAGGGCGCCCAATCCCTTGGGCCCCACGTTCAGCGCCTCTTCTGCCAGCACCGGCATCTGTCCAAGGTAGGAGAAACCAAGGATCTCGACGACCACCATCAGGCCGAGTAGGGCTGTGACGATCGGCAGGCTCACAAAGAGCCCCAATCCAGCCTTGACCTCGGACCACACGGACCGTTGGGCGGGGCCTTCCGGCCGCTGTGAGCGCATATGCAAGAACCCCCAGCCCGACAGCAGCGCTGCCACAAGCGCCACCAGAAACACGGCCTCCGGGCTGACCCAAGCGATCAGAAAACCGGCGGTTAAGCCACCGGCGATGCCGATGCCGCGCTGAGCGAGGTTGCCGAGGCTGGTCGCGCTGAGAGCGTCTGCCTGACCAACGACGTCGGGGATTATGGCGCCGAATGTCGTAGTCCGTAGCGTCGTAGAGATGCCGCTGACGGCAACCAGAACCAACAATAAGGCTATGGCGCCGCTGTCCAGCGAAACCAGGCCGAAGATCAGAGCCAGTAGCAGCGCCTTGATCAGCGATGAAGCAACCAGAACCCGCGAACGTGGGTAACGGTCCGCCAGCGCGCCGGCTATGGGCCCGAACACGATGTTGGGGCCGAGCTGCGCCGCGAAAGCCACCGAGGTGAGAAACGCCGACCCGGTTTCATCCAAAATCAGCCAGCCAACTGCGACCATCTCCAGCGACATCGCGAAGGCGAACAGAACCGTCGACAACCAGAGAACCGTGAATCCGCTGTGAGAGAACGCCACCAGCGGACCTTTGGCGAAGCCGGCGCGGCCGGCGCGACTTGGGTCTCTTGTCACTGGTTCGTCCTCTGGCACCGCGTCAGCCTAGCAGGTGTTGTGGCTAGGTCAGAGGAGGGATGGCAAGTGGCGATTCTAAATGGGTTGCTTGGCCAACAGGTCAGCTTTGGCGCCTACGGTAGCGAATCACGAAATAGATGATGATGGCGGCGCTGACTACTAGGGCTGAGAACGTGCGCATGAGGAGAAGTTCGCCTTCGTCTCGCCCGTCGACCAGGTAGTAAAGCCTTTGGGCCAGGATGAATCCGTTTAGCGCCAGGAACAAGACGAAGAGATATTCAAACCAGCGCAGTCTCATCTATCTCTTCCTAAACCCATGGTCTGAATCCATCGTTGGCTGCAACTCAGGCGGTCCGGAGGACCGCCACTGCTCCGATCACCGGAAGCGTCACGCTTATTCGCGAGTCCGCTTACAGATCGAGATCGAGCCGCCGCTACACGATCGCGCTGGAAGGAGCCTTTGATCTACAGAACTTTGATTGTCAAACGTCCTCGATCCGCTTCTTTATCTCTGCAGCCATCAAGGCTTCATACCATCGCTTAGTGGTCTCAGGATTGTGTCTCGTTAATATGCTGCCATAGCCAGGTCGCAAAGAATATCTAATGCCGTCGGCACTGAAAAGCAACCCCGACATCAATTGTGGATGTTGTCTCCTCGAAGCTCAGTCAGCTCCCTGAACGCGTCAGCGTTCTCAATCCATTCCAAACGTAAGTTGTCGACGTTGGGCCACGTCGAAACCTGAGAGGGGTCGTCTTTGTACAATTCGAGTAGATATAGTAGGCCTCGCACGACGTGCAGGAGGATATGGATAGTCACTCCATCAACGTCCTCGACCTCCGCTAGCACGGGAACTCGCTCTTTTACTTTGGCTTTCTTGCCGGTTTCCACCCTGATCTCTAGGAATTCGTTTTCAGCCTTGGTCTTGACCGATACGGAGGCTAGCTGCTCTCTTAGTGCCGGTGCACCGGGAAAATCCCTCGCTACCATCGCTGCGAGCAAGCGACGCTCAGGCTCCGTTGGGGGACGAAAGTCTTCTCTCATGTCTGTGACCGAGGAATATAGAGTGTTCCAACGCCAATCGTACCATCGGGGCGAACATAGGCCCGGTGCTGGATCGGTTGCAATCAACAGAGACTTTGCCGCTAAAAAGTCCCGGTTTTGGTTGGATTGTCTTTGGGCTGGAGATGTTCAGCGCCGCGGGGATGAAGGAGAACCTGGGGTTTCGCCCAGTCAGTGTTCGGGCCCGAGCAGCTGGCGGTTGGTTGGCTTTAGCGTTACAGGCCGGAATGCCGAGCGGCAGCTGTGCGAACCGCTTGCAGAGGTCGTGAACGTTGGTCGAAGGGCGCCGCCGTGGGGCTGCTTGACCGGCTGGGGTGGCGCGCTTATGCTGCTTGAACTTGACGGGAAGGAGGAGTCCGATGATCAGAGTTAGTTTGCTTGGCGAGTCTCTTCCCCTTCCTGGCCCTGACTAAATATCGACGAGTGTTTCGATTAAGAGGCCGCCGAAGGGCGGCCTCTTTCATTTCTGGAGATCACTATGCAATCCGAGCTTCTCATCGAAGCCCGCGACCTGACAAAGCGCTACGCAGACCTTACTGCCGTCGATGGCATCGACTTCGAGGTGACCCGGGGCGAGTGCCTTGGCTTCCTCGGGCCGAATGGCGCCGGCAAGACCAGTACCATCCGCATGATCTGCTGCGTTTCGCCGGTGACTAGCGGTTCCTTGCGAGTCTTCGGGCTTGACCCGGAGGACGACGCTCGCGAGATTAAGGGGCGGCTGGGTGTGGTGCCGCAAAACGACAATCTCGATTCGGACCTCACGGTGATCGAGAATCTCATCGCCTATGCCCGCTATTTCGATATCGAAGCCGGCGAGGGTCGGGCCCGCGCCCGATCTGTCCTTGAGTTGATGTCGCTGGACGGCAAGGCGGGCGAGAGAATCGACAACTTGTCCGGCGGCATGAAGCGGCGCCTGATCATCGCTCGGGCGCTGGTTAGCCAGCCGGAGCTGTTGATCCTGGATGAGCCGACGACGGGACTCGACCCGCAAGCACGTCACCTGGTCTGGCAAAGGCTGCGCCAGCTCAAGCGAGAAGGCACGACGATCCTGCTGACGACGCATTATCTGGAGGAGGCGGCACAGCTCTGCGATCGGGTCATGATCATCGATGAGGCGAGGGTAGTCGCCCGCGGGACGCCTAACGAGTTGATTCAGATTCATGTCGGCGCGCATGTTCTCGAGGTTCATCTCGACGTTCTTGATCGGGAGCGCGGCCTGGCGGCGCTAAAAGGATCGTTGAACGGTTTGGAGATGGAAGAGACGGAGGATGTGGTTTACTTTTTCGCTCGGGAAGAAGGGGTTTCGCAGGAGCTGGCCGGCAGCATTGCGCACTCCGCCGTGCGAGATGTGATCCATCGGGCCGGCAACCTGGAGGACGTTTTTCTGCGTCTCACGGGCCGAGGGCTGGTGGAATGAACGCTGCCACAAGCTTTGACGTTTCCTATCGGTCGGTGAAGGTTTGGCGGCGAAACCTGGACGTGTTCCGCCACCTAGTGGCGACCGAGATGATCTGGCCTATCCTGGAGCCGGTGATCATCCTCGCCGCCCTGGGTTTTGGACTCGGCACTTTTGTGACGCTGGCCAGCGAGCAAGACTACGTGCAGTTCATCGTGCCCGGCCTGATCGCGGCTTTTCCGATGTGGCAAGTAATCTTTGAGACGAGCTGGCCGGCCTATAGCCGGATGGAAACCCAGAAGACCTATGACGCGGTGATGGCAACTCCCGTGAGCCTTGGCGACGTAGTGGCCGCAGAGCTGCTTTGGGCGGCGACCAGGGGCGTGATCAGCGCGACTTACATAATCGTCGTGGCGCTGATCCTGACGCCGTCTTATGACCTGATCGAATCGCCGCTGGTGATTCTGGCGCTGCCGGTCACCTTTATATCGGGCATCATGTTTGGCTCGATGGCGATGATCGCCACGTCTTTGGTCCGCAGCATTAGTCAGCTCAACTACTTTGTCACCGTGGTCGTGATGCCGATGTTTTGGGTTGCGGGTGTCTTCTTTCCCCTGGAAGAGATGGCGCAGGAGGTCAGGGTGCTGAGCTGGTTTATGCCGCTTACCCATGTTGTGGACCTGCAGCGCGGCCTGACGACGGGCGATCTGTCAGCCGGCCTGTTGCTGAACCTATTGGTAATCTGCCTGCTGGGAGCCTCTTTCTTTCTGATCGCGCTGACGACCATGCGGCGGCGGCTGATCAAGTAGACCTTGTCGAGGGCTCGCCCAGGGTCAGAGGCTGACTCGGTTGCGCCCCACAGGGCTTAGACTGGCGATGGGCCAGGTTTAAAAGCTGGGCCGGCAAGAGACTAGGCCGGCTGATATCTCTGGCCTTTCGGAGGGTAGTTGAAACTCAAACGGATGCGTCGGTCGTTGGCGGGACCGATTTTCTACGGCTGGTGGATTGTCTTTGGGCTGGCGATGGTCAGCGCCGTGATGACGGCGATGGGCGGCATCAATCTGGGGTTGTTCATCGATCCGATGGGCGACGATCTGGGCTTCGGCCAGAAGGTTTTTGGCTTCGCCCAGACGGCACGGCTGATTGGCTTTAGCGTTACCGGCTGGCTGGTCGGGCGCTATCTGGACCGTTATGGAGCGCGGCTGCCGCTGGTGGTCGCCGCCTTGATCATGGGCGCGACCGTCGCGGCCGTGTCGCTGGTCGACCACGGCTGGCAGATGATCGTCCTTTTTCTGATCGGCGGGATGACCGGTCTGCAGGGGCAGGGCGCCAATCTGTATTCGACCGTGCCGATCTCGCGCTGGTTTCATCGCATGCGCGGCCGGGCGTTCTCGATCACCTTCCTTGGGATCCCGATTGGCATTTTTCTTCTGGCGCCGCTGACCCAGTTTCTGATCGACAACGTCGGTTGGCGCGACACCTGGCTGATCCTGGCCGTGCTGGGCACGAGCGTGACGATCGCGATTGCCGTCCTGATCATCCGGCGCCAGCCCGAGGATATGGGACTGCTGCCGGACGGTGACGAGGAAGCCGGTGTCAGGTTGGCTTCGCCTGCGTCGCATTCTTCGCCCGCTGCGTCGCGGACCAGCCGGGAGCGTTCCTGGACCCGGGAAGAGGCGCTGCGATCTTCGGTTTTTTGGCGGCTGGCGCTGGTCGATGGTTTACGGATGGGCTCGATGAGCACGCTGGGGCTGTTTCGGATCCCCTACTACATCGAGCAGGGCGTGAGCCCGCAGGTGGTGGCCTTCGCGCTGTCCAGCGACGCGTTCTTCGCGGCGGTTGCCGGTTTGGGCGTCGGTGTGTTGGTGGACCGCTACCCGGCCCGGTATGTTTCGGCGATGGCGACGGTGATCCTGATCATGACTTTCGGAGTAACCGTCGTCGCGGACACCACCTGGGAGGTGTTTCTGGCGGCATCGATGTTTGGCATCAGCGCCCAGAGCTTTGCGATCAGTCAGGGCACGTTGTGGCCACAGTACTTTGGCCCTGAGAACATCGGCAAGATCCGCGGCATCGCGCTACCGCTGGGGCTGAGCTTGAGCGCGGTGGGCGCGCCGCTGACCGGCGTGGTCAAGGACAGCACCGGCAGCTTTATCATCGCTTGGGTCGTCGCCTGCTTCGGGCTGGCGATTTGCACGCTGTTGCTGTTGGGAACCAACAAACCGGTGCATCCGGCGGACATGGCGGCCGCTCCGACTGATGCAGAAGCAGTCGGCGACTAGCCTTGAAGGCGGCGGGTGAGGTCTCGCTTGCCTAGCGGCGGGTGGCGATCACGCGTGCTGACATTCGGCGTTCCGTTGTTCCCGGACCGGAGACGCCGAGTTTGCCGATGACAACAGATTCAAGCTGATCTATGTCGAAGCCCCCACCGACTACCAGGTCCTGGATTTCGTCCTGGGTAACCTGAGTATTATGGCGCCAACCGCCGTAGGCCTCCGCCAGGTCCGCGACTAGGTTGTTGTCCCAACCGGCGATTGGATCCCTGCTCTCGAGCTCCGCGACCGCAAGCTCTCTGAAGGATGCAGTCTGGCCGGCGCTAAACGACCTCGACCTGGCGTCGCCAATTGGTAGGCCGTTTGTGAAAATCAGCTTGCCACCCGGTCTCAAGAGCTCTCGCCATTGCGAATAGCTCGGGAAGTTCATCCTCTTCGAAGTAGACAAGGAAGGACGACGTGGCGATCACGTCGTAGGGATCGTCACTGGTTAGCCGCAGTATGTCATCGCGCAGAGTCGATACGGCAAAGCCTTGGCGATCGGCATACCAGTGCGTTATCGAAAGCGGCGTTTCGCAATGATCGAGGACACTGAGGTCGAGCATTGCGTTTTCACTCGCGTAGCTATTGTAGACGTGGGCCGGCATCGAATAATCGGCGGCACCGGAAAGAAGCACGCGCGGTGCTTGCCCTCCGATGCCAAGGCGCGAAAGCCATCGAGAAAGAAACTGGCGTGGCCACCCAGGGTCTTGATCAGGTCGAGGTGGCGGAGATATTGCCAGGCAGCGTGGTAGGGAAAGCAGGAGTCGCCGGTCAGACGATCGGGGGTGCAGAGACGCAGAGCCATCTCGTGCATCAGCGGCGCGCTCTCGATTAAAGGTTCCTCGGGAGCCAGGCTGGAGCCTGGCAGGCCGTCAGCTGGGGTTTCGTCAGGTTCGGGTGGCACCGTCATCGCGCTCCGATCAGAGAATTGGCTAGCCGCTTCCGATTTTTGGTGGCGGGCGGGCAGAGCCGCGGCGGTCGAACTCCAAGACTTTGGCGAATCGTAGCATTCCTTAGCTATGCGATCCGCTGAAGGCATCGAAGGGGTCGCGCTGCTTGATGTGGAAGTTATACCAGCAGTAAAAAACAAAGAGCTGCCAGGCTTCCATCCGCGCTCGTTTACGCCCCTCCTGGTACTTTTGAGCCAGCCGATCCAGGTAGCGCCGGTTCACTAACCCTTCATCCGCCAGGCCTCCGAGCTGTTGGACCAGCGATTCGCTGAGCCAGGACGGCAAGGGAGTGCTTGGGTAGGCGCGCTTCTCCCGTTGCCCAAAGTCGATCTGAAGGAGACTTTGGAAGCAGCTAGGTACGATGCCGCTGTCTCCGAGCATTGGGCCGTCTTCATGGGCTGGGATCGTGAGAGCAAGATCGACGACCTCCTTGTCAAAAAACGGCGACCGCACTTCGGCTCCGTAGAGCGGCGGGATAAACAGGCTAAACAGGCCCAGGCGGCTCTGTGGTCCTCGGAGAATTCTGGCCAGAGTGGCGGACTGCAGTTGGTTGAGGTCTTCCATGAGGGAGAGATTGGTGCGAGTGGCTTCCGGGAAGACATCTCGGTCAACGTCCCAGGTGAGCAACCGATCTTGCCGTTCGGCATCGAAGAAGGTCAGGCGTCCTACAAAGGTTGCAACGGCGTCTTCCTGAGAACCGGAGCCACCGGCATCGCGGATGTAGCGGCGCCAGCGGCCGCGGCTGAAGGGGAGGCCGGCCCCGCCGCCGGTGAGGCAAGAGTTGTCGCCGGCCTCGAGCGCCGCCTGCACAAGAAAGTGCTCGCTGACGATCCGGGCCGCCGACTCGAACGGTTCGTCGATTTGGCGCAGAAGGGTCGAAAGGAGCGCCGGCGACACATCGGTGTTGGCGTCAACGACTATGGTTTTTTGCGTGCAGTTTAGCGAGCAGGCTACTTGTTCGGCCCAAGCGACATCATAGGAAGCCGCGTCGTTTTTGTAGGCGATCGTCAGGGCGTGAATCGGGATTTGATCGAGAGATTTCGCGGCCGCCAGCACTACCGAGGAATCGATACCGCCGCTGAGGAAGACGGAGATGCTGGGAGCACCCGCGGTGATCTTTTCGACCCCGTTTCTGATCGCGACCTCGGCCGCCGCCGTCACTGCGGCTGGATCGAGGTCTGATGTTTCGGCTGAGGGGTGCCAGTAGCGTCTACTGCTGGCGCCAGCCTCAGAGAAGACGACCTCCTCGGCGGGCAAGATCTTCTGCACGTCCTCAATCAACGAATAGGGCGCCGGTATGAAACTGAGGCCGAGATACAGAGAAAGGCTTCTCTGGTCCAATACCCGTTCTACAAGTGGATGGGCCAGAACGCTCTGAAGCTCAGTTGAGAAGACAAGCAGCTTTTCGTCCGGCTCGTAGTGATAATAAAGCGTCTTTTTGGCAAACGTGTCAGCCAGCAGATGCAGTTCCAGATTTTGCCGGTCCCAGAGAAACAAGGAAAAGTCGCCGTCCAGCTCTTCCGCGAAGGTCCGAGGAGCTTGCGAGAAGGCTCTTAAGAGAAGCGGAAGGTCACGGTCGGCTGCTGCAGAAGGCCAATTTGGCGACCCTTCGGGCCAGATCGTTCTGGCGCTGTGAGAGAGCGCAAGAGCGATGCCAGCCTCCGAATCAAGAAATGATGCGGTGCCATCGCGGCCGTAATGGCTAGCGGCAGCGAGCATAGCTTCCAAGTCGCTTCGCTTGGTACGCTCTGGATGAGCTGGACTAAAGAAGCCGCAAATAAGGCTCATGCAGTTTTCCGGCGTGTACTAGCATCTGGGAGAAAACATCTTGGTTCGTGATTACGAAACCAGCTTCCGCTTTTCAGGAACTTATTAAAACACCCGGCGGTTGACAAGTCGTGTGAGTCTGTTGCATTATCTCTGCAATGAATACAGAAACGTTGCAGTCAAAGCGTGAGTACGAGAGCCCTTTACGGGCCAACCAGGCGAGCCAAACCTGTGACCGCATCCTCGGTGCCTTCGCGGAGCAGGTGGTCGATGACGGGCTGAAGGATTTCTCTATCGAACGAGTGGCACGCAGGGCGGGGGTTTCGACGCGGACCGTCTATCATCACTTTCCCAATCGCGATGAGCTTCTCGATGCGGTCGCGGCCTGGCTTGAGTCGCAGGTCTCGGAAGACGTCAAGGAAGCATCGGACAGCGAGGAGTTCCTGCGTCGCTTGGGCCTGATCTTCGAGAGTTTTGACGAAAACGAGACGCTGATTCGGGCCCAGTTGATCACCGAACTGGGTCAAACCGTCCGCCAGCGCGGCCGCTCGCAGCGGCGCCCCTTTATCGAGGCTCTGGTGCGGACCACGGCGCCGAACCTGGAGCCGGACAAAGTCCGTCGCGCCACGTCCGTGATCCATTATCTGGGCAGCAGTGAAGCCTGGCGTTCGCTAAAGGATGAATCCGGGTTGTCGGGATCAGAGGCCGGACAGGCGGTGGGCTGGGCGATTCGAACTTTGCTAGAGGCGGCAAAAACGGCGGAGAGTGGTTCAAGGAAGCAACAGAAAGGCAAACGCAATGGCTAACGCTAGCAAGACTTGGCAGGCCCCAGGACCGGGACTCTGGGAGCTGGATGGGGCGCACCAGTCGGCGCCGTACTCAAATTACATGATCGAGCTGGTCAAAACCTTCTTCAACACGGGGATGGAGGAGGGTGGTCTTAGATACGGCGCCCTGATCGAGCGCTTCGATATACATTCTCTGGATGGCTGGCAGTTCATGCGACCGCGGATCGTTGGCGCCCCTGAGAAGCCGGGGCCGTTGCCGCCGCGCTGGCTGTTTCGTCTCCTGTTCCGCTTCCATCCGGCTCTGCGGCGCCGGACAAAGGCGGCTGCCTAGGCAGTGGCCGGGCTACGCTGGCGCCAAGACGCCGAGTGGTGGCTCGATGAAGGGCGGACGGAAATGTCGGCCCGATTGAGTGCTCTGCAGGCGGTCGATCTCGCGTCGCTCAGCGATGCAGAGCTGGGCGACCATCTTGCCGGGGTGTCATCGGCGCTTGCCGAAGGGTTCCGGATTCACTTTCGCAACGCCCTGGCGCACTGGGTGGGGGTGGGCGATTGGCTGGCCAGTGCGACCGAGTGGACGGGTGTCGCCGCCGATAAGGCACTGCTGGCGCTGGAAGGCTCTTCGCCCTACTCGATTGACGCGCTGGCCTATTTAGATGGTATTGCGGCGGCGGTGAAGGACTCTCCGGATGCTCTGGCCACGCTTAGCGGCGACGGCGAGGCGCGGCAACGTTTGGCGTCGCTAGGTTCGGCATCAGCCGCGCTGGCAGCAGCGCTTGACGATTATCTGGCTCAGCACGGCTGGCGCATCTACACGGGCTTCGACACCGCCGACAAAGCCACGGTCGAGTTGCCGCAGAACATCCTCGACGGCGTGGCGGCGCGGCTCGAGCCGGCTGCTGCCAAGTCAACTGGTGACTCATTCGCCGCCGAACTACGGGCAGCTGTGCCCAAAGCACATCTTGAGGAATATGACCGGCTGTTCGAGACCGCCGGCATTCTCTACGGTGTCCGCGACGACGATGCCGGGCCCTGCGCTCACTGGACGGCGGGCCTAATACGCCGGGTGTTGCTCGAGCTGGGTGCGCGTCTTGTACAACGAGGGCAGATCAAGATCCAGGAGCACATTTTCGAAGCGACGCCGGCCGAGGTAGAGACTTTCTTGGCAGATAGTGGAGCCGCCGCCGCCGTCTCCCGCGAAGAGGTTCAGCGGCGGGCGGACGCACGGTCGATCAGCGCCGCGAATCGGCCACCGTCCCGCCTCGGTGAGGATGAGGGACCGCCGCCACCGGATGATTGGCTACCTCCAGCTGTCGCACGGGTAAACCGCGCTCTGATGCAAGCGATGTCGGTTGAATACCCGCCCGCGACTCAAGGTCTCGAACCGGACGGCGAGGTCTCGGTCTTGACCGGCCTGACGGCGAGCAAGGGCTCTTACGAAGGGCGCGC
Source organism: Dehalococcoidia bacterium (assembly GCA_965219205.1). Lineage (GTDB taxonomy): Bacteria > Chloroflexota > Dehalococcoidia > DSTF01 > WHTK01 > WHTK01. The sequence goes on along the minus strand of CBDCMQ010000009.1, from coordinate 57,054 downwards.
CTGCGTGATCTACGGACCGGATGACTTCGCGAAGCTGCAAGCCGGCGACATCCTGGTGGCGCCGTTCACGACCACGTCTTATAACGTTGTCCTGCCGCTTATCGGCGGAGTCGTCACCGAAAAAGGCGGCGTTCTCAGCCACGCGGCGATCGTCGCCCGAGAGTTCGCCCTTCCCGCGGTGGTAAATGTCGCCGCCGCGACGACCGTAATCGCCGACGGATCGCGAGTCAGGATCGATGGTGAGGCTGGCACAGTGGAGATCCTGTCAAAAAGCACGTAGCCATGCCGATGCCTCCGCCGGCAGCTAGGTTTCGCGAGGAAAGATCGTTCCAAGGATGGTGGACGGTCTAGGTGAGGTCAAAGGACGCTGGCTTCACTGATTGGTTCCCCGCATTGAACCCACCAGTGGTTCAAGTTGCCCATCAAAGAGAATGCAGGCAATTTCGCGGTCGTTTTCCTGCTCCCATGTCTCCTGCGAGGGGGTGAAGTAGGTCGCGGCCAGGCGAGACGTGGCGTAATCTACGCCGACGAAAGGCTCGAGGGAGTCGAAACACCCGGTTCCAGCGCGCGTCTAGGAAGGGCTCGCCAGGCCACTCCTCTGAACCTGTGACCGTAATAAGGGCATAAACGTCATTGTCATGACGATGATCGCAGGGCACCGCGGCCAGTTCAAAAACATCTTCGACCACTACGTTTGGGTCCGTCGCTCCTTCCCAGTCTTGAAAACAATCTCCTACGCGGAGAAGGAGCACGTTGATGTCGCCGGCAGCGACAATTTCACCGGTGCTGTTGCGTGGCGGATCCGAAAGAGAATCGCCTCCGCCGAACGGGAGATCAACTCCAACAGTGGCGAGAACCAACATTAGGAAGAGCCCAGCCGATACGATGCTGCCCATGGCCCAGTCACGCTTTGTCCACGCCGGTTCCTGCCCTGCTTCGGGCATGGTTTCTGGACTGCTGGTCTGAGCTAGAGGGCGCACATCGGGTACCTTCCCCAGGGGCCCGCCCTCAAAGCTCTTCAACTCAAAGAACATGATGGCGGTGGATACGGCCCATAAGGAACCGAGAATGATGCCAGCCAGGCTGACACCAACCTGAGCGTTGCCGTTGTCACCCGCGATGACTCTGAGCACCACAGAGACCACGCCCTGAGCAATGAAAATCGTGAACAGTACAGCGAATACCCTCCAGGCTTGGCCCTCAATCAGCTCAAAGCTTCTGCCGATGGCCTCAAACGGGCCCTGCTTGTCGACCACGACAGCGGGTACGAGCAAGGAATAGCGCGTGAGATAGAACAGCAACGGTACGGTCATAATCAGCAGCCCGGTTAGAGCGCCCAGGCCCAAAGTAAGGATTGCCAGAATGAAAGTCCCCACCAGGAGGGCCACGACCGGAATTATGAAGGACAGGATCAAAGGCAGGAAGCGCGCCGCCACAGGTGGCATGACCGTTGCGAGAGACACTGGGTCGAGACCCTCGTTGTCCTGTCTTATGGCCTCGACAACAACGGCTTGATACCACAAAAGAGCAAAGAGGATTACGAGGGCGGTAAGGAGGACTGCAAGAGTGTCGTCGGCGAGAACGAAAATGACGACACCCAGATCGGCAAAGAAAACCACCAACGCGGCGAGGATGAAGACCAGAAACAGCCTGCGATAGGCTCGCACGATGCCGGAAAGAACTCTGCCGAAATTGAGTTGCGGATTCCAGCGCACGCTGGGATCGTTGGGTTCGGTGCTTTTAGCAATCGGCTGACCGCTGCCCGAAGTGATGGCCCCAGATTCAGTCCGACCTTGATCTTCAACTGGTTGATTCGTTTCTGTCTGGGGCCCAGTTCTCGCACTCCGCGCGAGGCCGACAGGTGTCCCGCAGGTAGGCCAGGTGATGAGCTGGGGACTGACTTCGGCGCCGCAGTTGCTGCATTTCACGGTTGTCATTAGCTACCTTTCAGGTAACCGACTCGGTTCACTGCGAGAAGTTTCGCACTTCTGTCAATGGGAATTGGATCTGGCTCCCCAGTCCACGGATTCAACGATGAGCGGCGGTGGCCGATGGAGTGGCGAGACAGTCCGTGGTCTGAATGAGTTTGACAGTCAGCTATTTAGGCAACGAGACTAGCTCCGATGCCACACGCGGCCGCGCTCTATCGCTACCCCGTCAAGGGCTTCACGCCTGAGTCTCGCGAGTCGTTAAGCGTCACCGCGGCTGGGCGGATCGCCGGTGACCGTGTCCTGGGCTTCCGGTTCGCGGATACGCCGGAGGCGGACGATGCCTGGAGCAGCAAAGCCGGGATGCTGGTGCTGATGAATACTCCGGGTTTGGCACACCTGCGGCTAGCTTATGACGATGCGGCCGGGCGTCTGAGGGTCACCTCTGATGGAGAGCCTTTGGTGGATGACGCGCTGGATTCCCAAGGCCGCCGCCGGATCAGCGAGGCGGTGGCGGATTTCGCCGCCGGATTGGCTGAGTCGCCGCTCGCGGGACACCCGGAGCGATTGCCGCTGAGGCTAATTGGCGATGGCTCAACGCCTCGGTTTCACGATCGGCCAGACGGCTTCGTCACGCTGCACGGTCGTGAGAGCGTAAGGGCGCTGGGCGAGGCCCTGGGCACGGAGTTGAGCGAGCTGCGCTTCCGCTCCAACCTGGCGATCGATGGCCTGGGGCCGTTCGAAGAGCAGGACTGGATCGGCAAGTCGCTGCGAATCGGCTCGACGCGCTTTCGAGTTCAAATGCCGATCCTTCGCTGTCTGGCCACCCACGCCAACCCAGAAACCGGCGAACGCGACCAGCCGATCCTCACTACCTTGACCCGCGGCTTCGGCCAGGAGGAGCCGACGCTAGCCGTCGCGTTGGTGCCGGTGGCTGCGGGCGAGATCCAGCTTGGCGACGAGCTGGTTCTGGAGGACAGGCAGCCGGGCAGTCGCCCAGATCACGGTCCGTGTCGCACGCTATAAACATGTAAGAAGCGTCGGACATCTTCGTATTCAACCTTTCTGGGAGAGTTTAGCCTGGAGAGTTTAGCCACCTCCCTCACAAGGCAATTGTCATTCTCGTCACGCCCCGAAAAGAACCTCGCTACGGAAAGAAAGCTATTGACAATCACTTTCTGTTTAAACTACCTTTCTGCAACGCGAATAGTATTATCCATTTTTCGAATAAAAGGAGGGGACAATGCCTTATACGGCTAGATTTACGTTTGTACCAGAGCCTGGGTTCGCCTCGGAGGTTCGAGATGCTGTAGCCGAACGAGCACGCGCTTTTCACACCACTGGGAAACGGGCCACGTCCTGGATAACTGTTTCAGGCAGGGATTTTCAGGCTTCCTCTGGCTTTCTGGTGTTCGATAGCCTCGATGAAATGGCGGAGATACAAATCGGGGCAGAAGCCGAAGCCAATGACGTGATGAATGAAAAGATGAAAGGCAAGCTACGAAATTCCTACTCCATCCTCTTTGATGGGTTGACCCAACCTTCGGGCCCCCCGCCTACAGGCCCTAATATTTTCGTCCAGGTCGTGACCCGCACGCCTTTGCCGGGTAAGAGCCGCCAGCTGCAGGAGCTTTGCATTGAGCAGGTACAGACGCTCCAGGGCCAGGGCCAGAACGCTGGCGGACGCGTGCAGCTGGCAGGTCCGAATGATGCGGCGGCCTGTGAAACCGTCCGATTGTTCGGCAGCTTGGACGAATGGGGAAAAGCACGCGCTGCGAACCGCGAGAGCGGGAGTGTTCAGAAGATGCTCGAAAAGTTCGGCGCAGCGACGGCAGAGACTCGCATTGAGGTGGGTGCGAACGTCGTACCTCCGCCGCGGACAAGCTAGCCAAAACTCTCCAACGCGGAAGCGGATATTGGTTAAGGCGCCGAGCTGGCGCTCAAGGACTAGGCAGCCTGAAACTTCGCTGACATGGGTTAATGATGGTTGCTGCGACCGCCTAACCCTCGACCGCGGGGACTTAGGGGGCCCTGATGATTTTCCTGACGGCGGGTGCCAAAAGGAAGGCGAGGCCCAATCTGCCAAGCACCACGTATCCTTGCTAGCGCCAACCAGGGAGGCAAGCAACAGGCCGATTACGCCTGCTAGCGCCAAGACCCCAATGCGCTTCAAGTTGTTGTTCATGCCCCCAGGATACACGAGGCCACGCAGGCTCGGTTCAGTCCTGCGCCTTCGCCATTAGCCCGTTTTTAGCAGCCGGACAGCAAAGCAAAACCCAGCATCTCAAAAAAATGCTGGGTTCTTGCTGCGGTCTGAAAAAACCGCTAAGCGCCACAATTTTTGTCTTACATATGACTGCCGACTAGACGTTATCCATCGGCAACGGGCTGTGGTTGCGCTCTAGCTCGGCCCAGCTTTCCGCCGCCATCCACTCCGACCAAGCACAGTAGGTCCAGAGCTGAGCGTGTTCGCTGACGTGGGTTTGGATGTAGGCAGCACCTTCGATCTCGGTGTTGGTTTCGCCACGTCCTATGTTCATTGCGAAGTGAATCGGGTACTGGCGGCTCGCCAGACCCTTCGTCCCCTTCGTGCTCTCGCCCCAGTTTTCACCGTCGTCTTGCTCCAGCATGCCTGCCGGGCCAAAAATGTGGTTCGACATGCCGCGAGCCATCATTTTCAGTTCTGGCGCCTGGTTCTTGTCGACGAAGGTGAACCACCAAATCTCGGTGGCGTGTGGGCCTTTGGGAATCCGCCGGCTGAGCTGATTATTTGTGATCAAGGAGTTGGGGAAGATGTTTGGGTGGCCTCTTGTCTTGCGGCCGAGCGCTCCCAAGATAGCCTGGCCCTCCGAGGTGTCCCGCCAGGTTTCCTTAAAGGCGGGGTTTATGTCACCGAAGTCCAACTCCGGGACGACAGCAGGACCGCCAATCGCATGGCCATATTCTCCCAGCGCCACGACGTGCCTTGACGAGAGCTTGTTGAGCTCGGCCATTACCTTCTTCGTCTTTTCGGCGACCTCCGGCGGGACGTTTGGCGGCGGGGTGAACATACCGGACTGGAGGGCGGAGGCGTGGCTCAAGCCGGGATGGTACCAGTCAAAAAGGTTGTCGACCGCTAGCTTCCAGTTGCAGCCGATGGTGTACTTCTGGACGCCGGGTATCGCGGTCAGTTCACCTCTAGCGGCCAGCAGGCCCACGCCCGCACGACCGACTGTGCCTAGATAATCGTCCAGGGCCGGAGCCTCGGGGTCCATGCGGGCAAAGATAAAGCCGTTGTAGGTGTCGACCTGCGCCGCCTTAATTAGGCCCCAGTTTTCGCGGTCGAGCTCCTCGTGATAGACCTCTTTGAAGCCGGGTACGCCCACAAGCGCACCTTTTAAGTCGTAGGTCCAGCCGTGGTAGGTGCACATGAACGATGTGGCGTGGCCTTTCTCGGCCCGGCAGACAGCGTTGCCGCGGTGGCGGCAGGTATTGACGAGGACCTGGGGATTGCCATCGTTGTCGCGGACGCAGATCACGCGGTCCTCACCGATGAAGGTCATGAAGAAGTCGCCAGGGTTGGGAATATGGGAGTCGTGGCACATGAAGTTCCAGGCGCGGGCGAAAATGCGCTCCAACTCCATTTCGTAGATGTCTTGGTCCGAGAAAATCCGGCGGTCCACCGTCCCAGCTTCGGGGTCGACCATGCTGATCATCTCTTCGTTGCGTTAGGAGATAGTCATTTGGGGCCTCCCCGATTTCTCATACTCAGCTTCTTAATCGACAAAGTTGCTGGAATTATAGCCCGGTTCGATGACTTCGGCGCGCCCTGGTTGGCATCATTCGGCCACGTCTTCGTCCTCCCCAACCTGAGCGCAGCTGGGTCTGGTGGTTTTCTTCCAGGGCGCGCCGATGACGATCACCTCTTGGAGGTCCCGGCCATTTCCTTTTCGGTTCCCCGGAGCGAGAGATCCCCCAACGCTTTCTTCCTGGACTACACGTAGCCCTCAGGAGAGGGTGCGTGATTGGCGATAAGCTCTGGCCAGGACTCGGCGGCCATCCAGTCAGCCCAACCACCGTAGTACCAGAGCTGTGCGTGTTCATTTACGTGAGTGTTGATGTGAGGAGGGCCGGTTTCGTCGTCGATGATCTCCCCCCGGCCTCGGTTGAGAGTGTAGTTCAGTGGGTACTGTTTGCTCACCGTTCCCCGAGTGCCAATGGTGCTCTGCTCCCAGTTTTCACCATCTTCCTGCTCCAGCATGCCGGCTGGGCCGAAGGTATGCATTACACCGTTAATGTGTTTCTGGCGCACTTCATTCGCCATGGCTTTATCCACGAAAGTGAACCACCACATCTCCGACTTACTTGGCCCCTTCGGCATACGTAAGCAAATCTGGCCATTGATCTGGGCGACCCAGCAATTGGGAAAGACGTTTGAATAGCCAAAGGAATCGAGGCCGACCTGAGTCAGCATTTCCTTGGCGCGTTCAGTCTTGCGCCAGGCGTGGCCGCCACCCGTGTAGGTATCCCGGTTCGCCATCTCCTCCGTCAACACGGGTCCGCTTAGTGCGTGGCCGTATTCACCCAACGCGACGATCTGGTCTTGCAAGAGACGACTCAAGGAGCCGGATGGAGCTGGCGGTGGTGGCTCCTCCTTGGCGTTCGCGGCCGGCCGGGCCTGGCCAATACCGGACATAAACGCTGATGCGTGGCTGAAATAGGGATGATAGAAGTCCCAGGAATTGTCAGCTGCCAGCTTCCAGTTGCAGGGGATGACATATTTCCCGACGCCGCCAACCAGCTCAAGATCACCGCGTGCCGCCAGCAGATTGAGGCCGGTGCGCGCGACTTCTCCAAGATATTCATAAAGCGGTGTGGCTTCAGCGTCGAGCGTGGCGAAGATAAAGCCACTGAACGTATCCACCTGCCCCGCTTTGATAAGGCCCCAGTTCTCGCGGTCGAGTTCTTCGTGGTAGACCTCCTTGAAGCCGGGCACACCGACCAGGGCGCCCTTAAGGTCGTAGGTCCAGCCGTGGTAAGTGCACATGAAGGAGGTTGCGTGGCCCTCGTCCGCGCGGCAGATGGCGTTGCCGCGGTGGCGGCAGGAGTTGATCATCACCTGAGGCTGCATGTCCTGGTCGCGCACGACTATCACTCGGTCCTCGCCGATGAGGGTCATGAAGAAGTCGCCGGGGTTGGGTATTTGAGAGTCGTGGGCCATGAAATTCCAGGCACGGGCAAAAATACGTTCTAGCTCGAGTTCATAGATGGTCTGCTCGGAGTAGATACGCCGATCGACAGTGCCGGTCTCCCTGTCAACCATGCCAAGCAGCGCTTCGCTTCCATAAGCTAGTGTCATTTGCTTTCTCCATTTCTTGGTCCGCGCAGATCGTGGACGATGCCGTACAGGAGAGTATACCGCTGGTAGGTGGGTCCCCCCCATACCGTACAAAGGCTGATTAGCACGGGGATATTCATCTGTGAAAAATTCAGTCGAGATTGTCAAATCGCTTCTGAGAGGGGTAGTCTAAACGCGCAGAACCCGTCTGCCGCCGGGAGGAGTCAGCCATGTACAAATTACTCAGCAACTACCCCTTTACGCGGGCCTTCCCTACCCGCGCATTCACCTCAGCTGTTGAGTTCACGCCGGATGAGATCGGCAGGATGAACTACCTCTTCTCAAAGGATGAACTGAGGCCGGCCGATCTCAACCAGGATCGTTCAGTGGACCAGAAGTTCAGGATTGCCAACATCAAGTTCTTTTACCCGGACGAAGAGAACTTCTGGATTTTTGAGAAGCTTAACGACATCATCGCGATGAGCAACGAGCATGTCTGGAACTTCGAACTAAACGGCTATGAGTCCTTCCAGTACACGGAGTACGAGGCGTCCGAAGGCGGCAAGTACGACTTCCACGCCGACCTCGACTACTCCGACCGGAGCGAGGGGTCCGACCCGCAGACCCGAAAGCTCTCCCTCACGCTCGTCCTCAACCAGCCGGGCACGGACTTCGAAGGCGGTGAATTCCAGTTCCTCCTGGGGGAGAAACCGATCACCTGCCCCCAGACCAAGGGCATGGTAATCCTCTTCCCCTCCTGGGTTTTGCACCGGATCACTCCCGTGACCAAGGGCGTCCGGAAGTCGGTGGTAGTCTGGGTTACCGGCCCGAAGTTCAGATAGTCCACAGAACCCAATAAGGAAGGGCGAGGTAAGAGATTTCTCTTACCTCGCCCGTTGGAGCCCCTGCCACTATTGGATAACGGATAGGCTACGGCTTCGCGGCGCTAAATGCTTGCTTACTCCTTTACCCACATGTCGTGCCAGTAGGCCGGCTGCACCTGCGTGATCTCCCAGTTCTGCACCCTCCCACTCAGCAGCGTGTTTCTAATTGGGGTCAGCAGCTGCGGCGACGGCGTCCAGACCTCCATGGCCTTTAGCTGGGCCTGCGTCACGAGGGCGTGGTTCTCTTCGAAGTCCAACTTCGTTTCCGATTCCTCGATCAGGCGGTCTACCTCGGGGTCGCGGGTGCCGAAGCGCCAGTACGTGTCGGACCAGCCGTCAGAGTGCTGGTTCCGCAGAGCCTGGCCGGGCGTGTCTGTGCCGGGCGACAACTGGTGCATGAGCTCCCAGTCGTTGTCGGTCCAGCGTTGGAAGAGCTGGGCAAGGCCAGTGACGTTGGAGATCTGGATCTTCACCCCGCCCCGCAGCAGCTGCTGCTGCCAGACCTGGGCGGTGGCGTCCGAGTCGCCGCCGGCGGTAGAGGCCATGCAGTCCCATGCCCGGTCGCGGTCGAAGTTGGCGGCGTCGAGCAGCTTGTTCGCCTCCGCAGGGTCCTCGGTGTAGAAGTTCTGCACGATCGGGTTGGTCGGGTCCAGCTGATAGGCCTTAATCGATGCCGGAATCAAACCGATGGGCAGCTCCGCGTTGTCGTTGTAGCCCAGAGATTTGATCTGCTCGCGGTTGGTGAGCCGCATGAAGGCCTGCCGCACGCGCGAGTCGGTCTCCCAGGGGAAGTCGCGGTACATGTTCATGTGCCAGTAGTAGCAGAAGAAGGCCAGGAGCTCGACATTGGTGACGGTGTCCATATCCGCCAAAACGCCGGGCACCGCGGTGGCGGTGCCGTTCCAGAGGTCAAGCTGGCCGCCGCGGAAGGCCGCCTCCGACGCCTGAGCGTCCGGGATGAAGACGATCTCGCGCTCCTGGATATAGGGCAGCCCCTGCTTCGCCTCGCGGAACTTGGCAAACTTCTCGTACAAGTAGTTGACGCTTAGCGTCTGATCAGCAATCTGGTAGGGTCCAGAACCCACCTGAGTGGCGCTGGCTATGTTTTCGAACGTCTCCTGGGCCATGATTGGCTGGCCGGTTCCCGAGCCCAGCATGTTCTGGCTGTAGAGGTAGGCGTTGGGCTTCTTGAGGTGATAGACCACCGTCAGGTCATCAGTAGCCTCTACCGACTCGAGGAAGTCGTCGATGAAAGTACGGTCGAAGTTGGCGGACGCGTCGCGGCCGTAATCCTGGCTCGCCGCCACGTCCTCCGCGACCAGAGCGCGGCCGTTGACCGGTGCGATGTCGTGGAAGAACTGGTCGGGCTTGAGCTTCATGACCACGGTTAGCGGGTCCGGCGTCTCGATCGACTCCATCGCCTCGAGCACGAAGCGGCGCTCGTCCTCGCGTGAAGTTATGGGCCGGTCGAAGACATGGGCGCCGCCTAGGTAAGTGCCCTCGTTCCAGTTGCCGACTGGGTCGTAGTTCTGGCTGGTACTCCAGCGCCGCGTGTAGCGGTCGCCGGGCTGTGGCGGACCGTCGCTGGAAGTGTATAGGCCACCCTGGGTCGAGGCAGCGCTTTCTGTGGTCGCGGTGGGCTCGGACGCGCCCGGTGCGCTCGTCGCCCCCGGAGCCGTCGTAGCGCTAGGCGTGCTCTCGTCGTCGTCGCCGCAACCGACCAAGGCCAGCGCAGCCGCTCCTACAGAGAGGGCAGCGCCAGAGCGAAGCAGGCGGCGTCGAGCGACTCTGTTACTCGTTACCTTGTCCCAGTAGTTTTCAGCCATTCGTTTTCCTCCCTCGACTTCCAAGGTTCCGTTGTTAAGTCTGTTTTTCCGGTCGTGATTTTGTCGCAGCACCTTCTGCCATGATGTCCTTTCCGCTGCGGCGGTCGTCGTCGCCGGACCAACGGCCATGATACGCGAAGCATGACAGCGCGATAAGGAATGTCAATGCGTAGCGACTCACGCAAGGCGCGGCGAAGATTCGAGAGCAGGCTTTTTTACTCCGTGGCTTGATCCCGCGGCAAGGGCCTGAGATCGGTGCTCTGCTCGAGAGAGCTTACGAAGTTTTTCGTTTCGAGCCGTTGGCCGCTGAGCCCAGATGGTGTCTATATCTACGTTCGGCAGCAGGTTTTGGAGTCTTTCAAGAGCCTTCGGGGTGTAGAGTTTGTAGGCGCTGGACCCTACCCTGCCTTTGCCTCCCTGCAGTAGTCTGGGTCACGCTGAATTCCAGAGAATCGAATGAGTGCGCCGGTCCTTGGTACGGTGAGGCCTAGATGGCGGGCTAATTCCGTAACCGTAAGTGGCGTCTGAGATCTCTCGCGTCGTCCTGAGCTGATCCGCTGACCTGTAAAGCCGGCTTGGCTTGTCCGTCTCGCAAACCGGACTCGCTGCCCCCCTCGCGCACATTTGCATATCGACCTGGGGCGGCTGGAAAAGAGCTTAACCGATGCCACCGGCCTGTCAATTTTGCCGCTCAGCCACTTGATACCGCGGCGGCCTTTGAAGGCGGCAGGCCGGTTTAGAAACGCCGGACAAGGCATCGTTGGCGTCCGACCGTTGTGCTAGTCTGGCGCGGATAATATGGCAGAAGGACGGATGCTATGGAAGAGTTTCGAGTCGCCGTGCTGATCGCAGCCACGATGACCTTGGGGATATTGTCGGGGATCTTCCAACTCTACACATTCGCCATCATGCCTGGGCTCGGCAGAACCGACGATCGCACGTTCGTTGGCGCTTTTCAACAGATCGACAGGGCGATTATCGGCCCGTGGCTCTTCATTAATTTTTTCGGTGCATTGGGCTTAACTGGTCTGGCGGCGGCGCTCCGCCTGGGTGCGGACGACCAGTCGACGCTGCCTTGGATAGGTGCTGCGTTTTTTCTCTACCTCGTGGTTTTCGTGATGACCCTCGTGGTTAACGTTGCGCTTAACGACAAGATCAAGGCGGCCGGGGATCCGGACCGGATCGCCGACCTCGGCTCTGTGAGGGAGCAGTTCCAAGAGACGAGGTGGGCCGTTTCGAACCTGTTCCGATCAGTCGCCTCGACGGCTGCCTTCGCCTTTCTCGTATGGGCCTTGGTGTTGCAAGCGCGGCCCTAGGGAGGCTGCGGGGAAGGGGCCACCGGGTTTACGGTAGGACGGTCGCGCAATCTGGATAAGTCAGCCCCGATTGTGGTGTAAGATTTAGGCTGCTTATCAATGGTAAAGTGTTGCCGATTTCTACATGTATACACGTCTGAGGCCGGCGGGCCGCGCTAGGAGACGGAGGCGAGACAAAATGACGATCGCGTACCGCAACGACGAGATGCTGGGAATGGTGGACCCGCAGGCGGGGACCGTGGACCGGCGCATGTTTTCCGAGCAGGAGATTTACGACCTGGAGCTGGAGCGGATCTTCGCTCGCTCTTGGCTGTTTATGGCCCACGACTCGCAGATTCCCAACCCGGGTGACTTCTTCATGACCTTCATGGGTGAGGACCGGGTGATCTGCGTTCGCGATAACGATGGCAACCCACAGGTTCTGGTAAACACCTGCCGCCATCGCGGCAACGCCATTTGCCGGGCGGAAGAGGGGCACGCCACCTCCTTCATGTGCACCTACCACGGCTGGACCTACGACCTCAAGGGCGCGCTCGTCGGTGTGCCCGGCTTCAAAGAGGTTTATCACGAGGAGCTGGACCGCGAGAACTGGGGGCTGATCAAGGCCGCCCAGGTGGACAGCTACCACGGTTTCATTTTCGCCAACATGGACCCGGAAGCGCCGGACCTGCACGAGTACCTGGGTGAAGTCGGCCGTATCAGCCTCGATCTGCTGGCGCAGAAGGGCGATGAGATGGTGATGATCCCCGGCGTGCAGAAATACAACATCCAGTGCAACTGGAAGCTGGCGGTGGACAACGTCTGGGACTGGTATCACGCCAACATTAGCCACGCCTCCGCTTTCCAGTCCGGCTACGCGCGGCGGCAGTCGCCGGCGCCGGCCAAGAGTGATTCAGCCGATGGCGCTGCCGGGCCACCGGCGCCACGCACTCCCTTCTCCCAGACTCAGCTGGTTGTCCTGGGTGAGTATGGCCACGCGATCAGCGGGCCGCGCTACCAAGAGGGCGAACCGTCGCCGCAGATCCTGATCGATGAATCCTGGCGCAAGCGGCCGGAAGCGGAGAAGCACCTCGGCCCGGTTGGCCTGAAGTCACGCGGCCACCCGAACATCTTTCCGACCATGTGGATCACCGGCAACCAGATTAGCCTGCGCCACCCCAAGGGGCCGGGCGTGACCGAGGTCTGGTGGTTTACGCTGCTTTCCAAGACTCAGGACCCGGAATTGCAGAGGCAGATTGCGGCGCGCGCCAGCCACACTTTCGGTCCGGCCGGCTTTTTGGAGCAGGAGGACGGCGAGAACTGGGGCGAGAGCACCAGGGCGATGCGAGGCGTTATCGGCAAGCGGGCGCCGCTCAACTACCAGATGAACCAGGGGCTGGGCGATGTCATCGATGAAGAGGGCCTGCCACCTTACATTGAAACCAACGTCAATGAGCACGCGCAGCTCTGGCTGTATCGCGCCTGGGCGGAGTGGATGGCGGCGGATAACTGGTATGAACTGAGGCAGATGCACTCGACCGTGCCGCGTGACATAGTCTGAGCGGCGCTTTTGGTATATCTTGGCGGGACCATTGGAAGAAGCAGTTACCTTAGGAGGTAGCAAATGGGAGTAACGCAGTTCGGCTACATTGGCGTCGGCGTTAGTGATATCGGCGCCTGGGAGGAATACGCGACCGACGTGCTTGGCATGCAGGTAAACGGCCGCGATGAGGACGGTTCGCTGCGCTTGCGCATGGACCAGTACTCCTACCGCATCCTCCTCCATCCCAGTGGCGAGGACGACCTGATCTTTGCCGGATGGGAAGTCAAGGACGAGGCCGGCTTGCTCGACATGGCCGAGCGTCTGCGGGCCGAGGGAGTTACGGTCGAAGATGCATCGCTGGCCGATCTCGAAGAACGAGACGTAATCGGCATGATCAAGTTTCAGGACCCGGCCGGTCTACCGGTCGAGATCTTTTACGGGCCGCACCTGGAGAAAGTGAAGCCGTTTGTCTCGCCGCGCGGCGTTAAGTTCGAGACCGGGCTCAACGGCAGCATGGGATTCGGCCACATGGTGGTGGCGGTGCCGGACCTGCAGCAGTGCCTGACCTTCTACCGTGACATCATGGGCCTGAGGATCAGCGACTACATCGACATGAAGTTCGGTCCGGCGGAGTTCCGTATCTGCTTCTTCCACGCCAACCCGAGGCACCACTCGATCGCCTTTGGCGGGCCGAAAAACGCTGCTCCGGACGCGCCGCCGCTGCCGGGACCGCCCAAGCGGATTAATCACTTCATGCTTCAGGTCACCGAGCTGGACTCGGTCGGCCTGACCTTCAATGAGGTTGAGGAGCGTGGCATCCGCACCGGCAAGCTGGGGCGCCACACCAATGACCACATGTTCTCCTTCTACATGCAGAATCCCTCTGGCTTTAACGTGGAGTACGGGTGGGGCGGCCGCGAGGTCGATGACGAGCAGTGGGAAGTGCAGTACTACAAGGAAGCCAGCATTTGGGGCCATGGTCAGCCGGAGCCGGAAAAGGAGCCCGCGGCCGCCAAGAGCTAGAAGAAGCCTAGAAGCCTAGCGGCTTTGCAAGCTATGAGGGTGAGGCCTAAGCCTCACCCTCTTGGTTTTTGGGACGTTTGGGAGCGTGATGCCCCGGCAGATCCGGCTTTGAGAAGAGAGCGGCGGCCTAGATGAGTCTGATCTGCGGCGTCCTGCAGCGTGGTGAACCGGCACGGTCCGCCGGAGACCTGGCGGAGGAACTGAAGGCGATGCTGGCGGTTTCGCCGCACCAAGAGCGTGACGGACTGCGAAGTTTTGTTGACCCAGTGGCCGGCGTTGCGCTGGCCTACTGCCACACGGCGACCTTCGGCCAGCGCGCCGATCAACCCGGCTGGCCCGAGGATGACGCGGCGGTCGCCGGTGTCGACGGCGAGGTTTTTGACGCCGCGTCGCATTTGCCGGGCCAAAAGGCACGGTTCGGGAGCGCCCGCGCCGGTGCGGTTGTTGGCTGCTATTCGGCCGATGCCGAGGCGTTTCCGGCGGCGCTGGACGGCGTTTTCAGCCTGTTCGTTTGGGACCGGCGTTTGCAGACGCTGCAGCTCAGCAGCGATCGGATGGGCCACAAGCTGGTCTATTACTACGAGGACGTGGCGCGACGGCTGCTGGTGTTTTCCACCGAATTAAAGGCGGTTTTGGCGCACCCAGCGGTGCCACGCCAGCTGGATGAGAGGGTCCTGCCGCTCTACCTGCAACTCGGCTTCGTGCCGGGCCGCTGCCGCTCGCGAAAGGGGTTCGCAAGCTTCGCCCGGCCGAGTGCCTGTCCTTCGCGGCGGCCGAAACCGGAAGCAAACGCTTCTGGCGGCCGGAGCTGGAGACCGGTTCGGGAGATTTCGACTATTGGGTCGAGCGGACTCGAGAGCAAATCGTTGGCGCCGTGGGACGCAGCATCGGTGGGGCGGAAAAGGTTGGCGTGGGCCTCAGCGGCGGTATCGATTCGTCGGTGATTTTGGCGGTCGCGAAACAGGGCGGTTTCGTCGATATTCAGACGTTCACGCTGGCTTACAAAGGCCAGGAGGCCAACGAGAATGAGGCCTGGGCCGGGCGCGTTGCGGAGATCTGTGGCGTGCCGCACCAGACCGTGACGATTGACGCCGAGACCGAGGTTACGCCGGGGTTGATGTCCAGCTTGCTGGGCCAGAGCGATGAGCCGTTTATCTCGGCCGGCCGCTCGGTTAGCCAATACTTTCTCGGCAGGGCGCAGCGGGCGGCGGGGATCGACTCTACCCTCAACGGTACTTTCACCAGTCCGCTGTTCAATCTGCGCCGGGTGCGCAAGCTGGCGGAGGCTGGCCAATCCTTGGATGGGGCGCTCCAGGCCGGGCTGGAGAGGTCCAGCTACTTTCACGGGAATCGTCTGAATCATGCCCTGATAGCCCGGGTTGGCGAAGGAGCGATGCTCCGCGAACTGATCCGCGAGGCATCATTGGTTAACCGCGAGATTGTCGACGGCTTGGACCCGATCCGTGGGATGACGCTGGCATCCTGCTGCGCTGGTCGGCCAGCCGCTTTAGCTTCTACTTTCAGTTGATTCCGCCTTTGCTAGGGCTGGAGGAGCGGGCCCCGTTTCTCGATTCAGAACTGGTGTCATTTGCCCTTACGGTACCGCCGAAGGTACGGGGGGTTGAGGCAGAGCGGCTTGACAAGACGCTGCTGCACGCCTGCTTCCGCGATCAGCTGCAGCTCGACTTTCGCCAGCGCCAACACTCCGCCTTCCCCAACCCGCCTTTGCCTGGCTGGCTGGAGAAGCTGCTGGTGCCAAGTCTCCAACCGCTCGCCGAGGAAGGGATTATACGGCCCGAGTACTTGGGCTGGCTGGCGCGCAACCTGAAACAGGGGCGTAAGCGGGCCCAGACCGAAGCTTGGCTGTGGTTCGTATTTAATTGTCGGTATGAGTTTCAGATCAAGCAGAACGACCCTTTCGGCTAGGTTGTTTAAGGGTCCGGGCCTTGGGCAGCGCTGAACCAAGCTGTGATCTGTCCGAGTTGAGCCGCGCTATACGTTCTGGTCTTTGCGTGAGAAGATTCCCGCGAAACTTGCCTCGCTAATCTCGGGATGAACGCATTGACCGATCTGCCCCCAGTTTCCAGGCTCCTTGTGGTGTTGTTGGGCCTGGTCCTGGCTGCCTGCAGTGGTGATTCGGACTCTGGCGACTCGGGCGAAGGCGGTGGCGGAGCGCCGCTGGGGGAGTTGGCGACCAGCACCTCTGGACCCGAACCAACGCCGGGGCCATCGCCAACGCCTGGCCCTCGCGCCGACGTCATCTTTTTTAACGGTCAGGTCATCACTATTGACCCCGATCTGCCGGCCGCCGAGGCGGTGGCAATTTTGGGTGAGGAGATCTTGCTGGTTGGCAGCGACCAGGAGGTTCTGGCGCTGGCCGGGCCGAATACTCAGACGATTGATTTGGCTGGCAGGGCGCTGTTGCCGGGCTTTGTCGACCCGCACAACCATGCTTTCAACGAGGTTTACCTGGAGCGGCTGCCGGACTGGCGGGGCCTGACCTACGTGGAGGGCCAGCGACGGCTGCTGGCCGCAGGCACCACTACTCTGGGCAACACCTTCGTCTGGCGCAACGTGCTCGACGACTTCATCCGCTTCGCCGATAGTGGGGCGCTGCGGGTGCGCAGCAGCTACTACATGGGTTTCAACACTAACTGCGGCGGGTTGTTTCCCCAGGGTTGGTACCTGGATTATCCGCTGATTAACGACCCGGCACCAATGTTCCGCTTGGCCGGCATCAAGTTTTTCACGGATGGCGGCTCCTGCGGCGCGGCCGCGGTAAGTTACCCGGCGGAGGCCCCCGGTGGCGACCTCTTCATTAGCGTCGAGGAGCTGGCGGCCGGTATCCGGGAGGCGCAGGCGGCTGGCTACCAGGCGACGATCCACGCCGTGGGCGATAGAGGACTCGATGTCGCGCTGGGTGCGCTCGAGCTGGTTTTGGATGGCGGACCCAACAGCTCGCGTCACCGGATCGACCACAACCGCATCATCCGGCCGGATCAGCTGACGCGCTACGGCGAGCTCGATGTGGTTGCCGTTGTCTTTAGCGATCCACGAACCTGCAACATCCTCAACGGCGCCTGGTCGGGCATTCTCGAAGTACCGGCGGGCGACTCACGGCCTTTGTATAGCCCCTGGCGCGAGCTGATCGACGTCAACCCCGGCTTGCACATCGCCTGGCACTCGGACGCACCGCGGCTGTTCCCGCTCGAGCCGCTGACCCACCTCTGGTCGCTGGTGCCCCGCCAATCGCTGAACGCGGACGGCAGCGCCTGCGAACCACCGGACTGGGTGGCGGACGGCGCCGTCAGCGTTTCTGAGGCGCTGCGGATGATGACGATCGAGGGTGCCTACGCGTTGGGCGTGGATGGGGTGGTTGGTAGCCTCGAGGCGGGCAAGTTCGCCGACCTGGTTTTGCTGGCCGAAAGCCCACTGGAGGTCGAGCCGGACACGCTCCTGGACATCCCGGTGCTGATGACCATGGTCGGCGGGCGGGTTGAGCATTGTGCCGATCAGTCCGTCTGCCCAGCCCGCTGAACGCCGCCGAGGCCGCCGACCAGCTGCCGGGGGGTCGAATTGCAAGGACAGGGAGCCTGTGACAACGGCTTCGAGTGCTACGACCTGATCGTGCGCTGCCGCGACCTGCCGGCGCGCCGGGCCAGCGTGCAGGCCAACCAATTCAGCGGCTCAAACGGCGCCGTGATCTTTGTCGGCGGCGGCTTCACGCGTGAGTTCATGTTCGGCGGCTACCGCGGTTTCCTGGTCAACAACGGTCTTGAGTTCTACTCAATCGCCTTTCCTGACGAACAAGGCTACCTAACCGGTGTTGAAGGGGTCGGGCTAAAAAACGTGAGCTGCGCCGCCAGCGAGATCATCAAATTTATCGCCGCCGAGCTGGCGGACAACCCGTCAAACCTGGGGGCGTTCGGCACCAGCGCCGGCTCGATGCAGCTGGGTTATGGCCTAACGCTGCACGGCCTTCAAGGGGTGTTGAAGCTGGTTTTGCTGACCGTCGGGCCAGTGCAGGCCGATCTGGTGGCTTCCTGTTTCGACTATTCGACGCCCGGCCGGGGCCTGAGTATCGACCTTGCGCTGGGCTGGTCCGGTGATGGCGATTATTGCCAAAACGGCAGCGGGCCAGACTCGTTGATCGGGATCTTGCGGGCCGATAGCATCGTCGCGGCGAGCGGGGCCGAGAAGCGCAGAAACTACGACTATCGCGACACCAGCGTGGTGTTTATCCAGGGCCAGGATGACGAGGCCGCGGTCGAACTGGGCCGGGTTTTTTACGACGCGATAACATCGGAGAAAACTTGGATCGTCATAGCCGGCGCCGGTCACGCGGTGGCCGGCCACCCGGACGGCATCGAAGCGACGATCCAAGGTATCGTCAACGGGCTTGGCGGTGAATAGTGCGGACGCCGTGGTTTTTTTGATCGACCGGCCATGACGGCGGCTTGCCATCTACGCGCAAACCCCAGGCTATCCGTCATGAAAAGACCGCTGTTCTGGGTGACCCTATTGGCTGCCGCCCTTTCTATTGGCCTGGCAGCCTGCAGCGGCGACTCCGACTCGACCGAAGGCTCCTCTGATGAGGACTCACACGGCGTCTTCCCGACTGGCTCTCCGGCAGCGGAGCCGGAATCGACACTTGCACCGGAGGTGACGCCGACCGCCGCACTCCTGGCACACATCATCTTTATCAACGGCCAGGTGATTATGATGGACACGGGTCAGCCAATCGCACAGGCGCTGGCCGTTCTGGGGGAGGAGATCTTGTTAGTCGCGACCGAGCAGGCGGTCTTGGCGCTTGCCGGACCGGACACCCAGATGATCGATTTGGCAGGAAGAGCGCTGCTGCCCGGCTTCGTCGATCCCCACAACCACATCTACAACCAGATCTCTCGCGGCCTGCGTCAGGAGACCATAGGGGCGACCTACGGCGAGGCGCAGCAGCGTTTGTTGGCAGCGGGCACGACAACGGTGGCGAACGGTGGCGTCTCACCGGACCGGCTGGATGACTTTCTGCCGATTGTGAACAGCTGCGTGTGCGTACCAGCGTCTACCTGGTCTTCAATAACGCCTGCGGCGAGCTGCTGCCCGAGGGTTGGTATTTGGAGCACGCGCCGATCAGCGACCCGGCGGCGATGTTCCGCATTCCCGGGATCAAGTTCTTTACCGACGGCGGGTCCTGCGGGGCGTTGGCGCTCAGCGTCCCGGCAAGTAATCCGTTTGGCGACTTGTGGATCTCGGCAGAGGAGCTGGCGGCGGCAGTAATAGAGGTGCAGTCTGCCGGCTACCAGGTAGCGATTCATGCGCTCGGCGATCGCGGGCTCGACACAGCGCTGGACGCGATCGCGATAGCGCGGGCGGCCGGGTCGAGTGGCCCGCCGCCGCGCATTGAGCACAAGCGGGTGATCCGTCCGGATCAACTGCCTCGCTACGCGGAATTGGGCGTGGTGCCGGTGGTCTTCGGCGAATCTGCCGCCTGTGATATGTTGGACGGCGGCCCCTGGGCAGGCCTGTTTGTCGACGGTAGCCCCTCGGTGGGGCTGCGTCCTTGGTTCGACCCCTGGCGGGCGCTGCTCGACGCCACCGCGGGGCTGCCGGTCGCGTGGCATTCGGATTTCCCGTTCTTTTCGCTCGAGCCGTTGACTCACATCTGGTCGCTGGTCACCCGCCAGGAGTTCAGCGACGATGGCAGCCTTTGCGCGGCGCCGGCCTGGCTGGCCGTCGGCGGCGTCACGTGTGGAAGAGGCGCTGCGGATGATGACCTTAGACGCCGCTTTCGCCCTGCTAATGGACGAGAAGATCGGCAGCCTGGAGGCGGGCAAGTTCGCCGACCTGGTCGTTCTCTCCCAGAACCCACTGACCATCGACCCGGACGCGATCATTGAGACCGAAGTGCTGATGACGATGGTCGGCGGCCGGGTGGAGTACTGCGCTGCGGGTAGCGAGGAGCTCTGCCCCAGCGGAGGGCCGTAGTCAGGGCGGTGGTCTTGTGACCTCTCTGACAAGCCGAAACTAAACACCGCCCGACACGGGCCCTGCATTTGCCGAAGGCTAAGCCGGCTGGAAGATCTCGATGGCGTTACCGGATGGATCGTCCATGACAATCTGCTGGCCGCCGGGGCCGGAAATGATTTCGTTGCGGAACTTGGCCCCGGCCTTGGTCAAAGTAGCTACCGTCGCAGCGATGTCCTCAACGTCCAGCATAATCCGGTTCCAGCCACCGGGCTCGGGCTGTCTGCCGTCCGGCATCGGGCGTGAGGCCGAGGCGCCGCCGCCGGCCAGGACCAACTCGAGGTCATCCTTGCCGACAATGCCCACGGCGGGCCGGAAATCTTGTTTGAGCTCGAAGCCCAGCAGACCGGTGTAGAAGTCTAGTGCCGCTGCCACGTCATTAACTATGTATCTCATTCTGGCCATGATTTTCCTCGTTTCTGTTTTTCGCGGGACGAGCATTTCCAGGTTCGTGCCCGTCTGGGGCGGAGAAATTGATCGACTGGTGGCATTTTCGGGCCACTAACGACGCATCGATGTCCGCCTCATCGAACTTGCGGCGGAGGGTCGGTCAGTGAATCGACTCGCAGGGGAGAGCCGGTTTCCAAAAGAGTCTTGAGACGGCTGAGGTGAAGCGGCATGCCGTCATTGGCCTGCTGCAACATTTTCGCTTCCGCGTCGGAGGCTTCTAAGGTGACCGTAAGCCGGCAGGCCTCGCCGGCCGGTTGGATCTCCCAGGTGATCTGAACCGGCTCCTCGGCGGCGATCTTTGGCTCCCAGAGGGGATGAAAGGTCAACACCAGGCGCACCGGCGGCTCAACTTCTAAAAGCTCACCATCCGCCACTACCGTCTTGCCGTCGGCGGAGGTGTACCGGTGCTTTTCTCCGGCCTGCCAGTTTTGCACATCAACCCGGGTTCCGTGATAAAAGTGCTGGGTTAGGTCCGGGTCGGTCAGCGCCTGCCAGAGCTTCTCCGGGTTGGTCTGAATATAGATCTGAAACACCCGATTTGCCTTTGGCATGGTTGTCTCCTCCTCCATGAATTGCTTCAGACCGGTCAGGTTCGATAGCCAGCGAGCCTCGTATTTGCTGATCCAGCGTTCGTGGATCTGCTGGATAGGCACTGGATTGAGATAGTGAAGCTTCTCGCGTCCGACGCGTCTGGTCGTGAGCAGCCCCGCCGCTTCCAGCACTCGAAGATGCTTCATTACGCCGAAGCGGCTGATCTCAAGACAGGGCAGCAACTCGCTGAGGGTCTGGCCGTCACGAACGAAGAGGCTGTCCAGCAGTTTTCGCCTGCCAGGGTCGCTGAGGGCTCGAAAAACATCTTCCATAAGCTTCTGAAGCAATAATACGTGACTATACGGTCACATGTCAATACCTGAGCCTATGGAAATGCACAGGTTGGCATCAAGAGACGAGATCGTAGAGCAGCCGATAGTAGGCGATCTTTTGTCGATCGGGCTCGATGCCATAGGCCTCGTAAAACAGGTCTTCGTAGCCAGTGCCCAGGTTCCAAATGGTGCTCCAGGCGCCGATGGCGATGTCCCGCCAGCGGTCCGCCACGCCGAGGTCCCCAAGGTCGAGGTAGCCGATGACCATGCCATCTTCGATAACGACGTTAGGAAAGCAAAAGTCGCCGTGGCAGATAACCAGATTTTCCTGGGCCGGCCGATCCTCCTCGAGCTTGGCGAGCGCACCGGCCAGGCTGAGGTTCTGGTGCTCAGCGTCTGGTGAAGATTCGAATTCGGTCAGTGATGATGCCCGCTGCCGAACCCTCGGCAGGGCGGCAGCGAGGCGAAAATCAAATGGACAGGCCCCGACCGGCGCCTTTTCATGGAAGCGGCGCAGGCCACGGCCCAGCGCCGCGACCAGGGGTTCCGGTTCGGCGAGCAGCTCCGGAGCGGTTGCATCGACACCGGCCAGCGCGCGGCTGACAAGCCAGTCGAGACCGTCCGCGGTTCCGCTTCCGAGAACCTCCGGAACTGGCAGAAAGGCGCGGGCCCAGCGAAGGCGAACGGCGTCGTCGCCAAGCGGCGGATTCTGAGCACCAAAACTGAGCTTGACGAAGCACACCTCGCCGGCGGGGGACTCGATGCGGTGCACCGCCTTGCCGGGGTAGTAGGCCCAGGCGATGCTCCAGGCCCAGTCTTTAAAGGCTTCCTGAAGCATGATGGGTACGGCCGGGAGATCTGACTCGCTCATCGCTGGCTCTCTATGTCAGGGCAAAGAAGCGGCGACAAGAGGACCGCTTCCGAATGAGCCTACGGCGGAGGCCGGACAATAGTACATTTGTTTACGCCGGCTGGGCCTGAGGCTCAAGCCAAAGTTAACGCCCGCTGCGGTTCAAGAAGCAAACACCTGTACTCGTCCAGTAGATGCCGGACACTTACCTCCTCTCGGTGAATGCTAGCAGCCACTCTTGCGGCGTTAGATGGCCAAGGGCCTGATGGGGCCGGTAAGTGTTGTAACGCTGCTCCTGTTGGAGCAGCTGGGTTCTCAGTTGGCTGAGCGAGTCGGGTGGGTCAACCAACTGGTAAAGCTCCTCTTTGTGGGTGCGCTGGGCTCGTTCCAGGCAGCCGTTGAGCTTGGGGGAGCGTGGTGGCAGCACAAAAAGCCGCAGCCCCTTCTGCTCACAGGCGGCCTCAAACTCGGCCCTGAACTCAGAGCCACCGTCCACCTGGATCGCCTTCACCGGACCCGGCATACGCTCGATGACCGTATCGAGGAAGTCGCGCGCCGTGCCGGCGGTAGCGCGGCCGTAGACACCCAAGACGTCCCCAGCGGCTGACAATATCACGCGCCGAGAAGTGCTTGTAGGCATGGGTAATACCGGTCCAGCGCACGTCGGCGCTGTCCACCTGAACCAGATCTCCCGGCGCCTTGACGACGTAGTCTTTGGGCTTACGCACGGCATAGGGCCGCACCTGAGGCCGAGAGACGATGCAAGGGTCCTTCAGACTCGCAGGCCCCAGTTTGCCTTGGCGTCTGAGCCGGCTGAGGATGCGGCCCACCATCGAGACCGAGATAGTGGACCCCTTGGCGTCTGAGGATCGGCTGTAGCTTGTCTTTGCCCCAGACGGGATTGTCTTGGCGCAGGCGTAGCACCGCTGCTTCGAACTCTAGGCTCCAAGTCGGCTTGCGGACCTGGTGTGGCCTATGGCTGCGGTCTTGCAGACCCCGCGGACCCTGGAGCCGGTAGCACTCTAGCCACTGGTAAAGGGTTGAGCGGCTGCGTCCAAAGCGTCTTGCCGTCAGACTCACCTTCTCGCCGTGATCCTTGTGCCACTCAACAGCCCTGAGGCGCGCCTTCGCCTCACGTGATAGTCGTGGCTCCTCCCTGCCTTCCTGCGCTCCCTCTGGGAGGAGACGAGCCAGGGTTGGACCGCCTGGGATGATCGACCCGTACGTCTGCATTGGGACTCCGTATCGTCCCTGCCTTCTCATCATTGTCGTGTACGGCATCTTTCTGAACGAGATCAACACCAGGTTTGGGAGCGTATCAAGATGGACATTAGCATTAGGGCGCTTGCCGAATCCGATCGGGTGCGCTGGGAAGAGCTGTTCGCCGGCTACGCCGCCTTCTACAAGACCGAAATCCCGGACGCTGGCTACGACCGGGTTTGGGAATGGAGCTTCGACCCGACGAACGATTTTTGGTGCGATGTGGTCGAGCTTGAAGACGGCTCGGTGATCGGCTTTAGCCAGTATCAGCTCATGCATCGTTCGCTGTCCGGGGCGATGGTCTGCTATCTCAGCGACTTGTTTGTCGAGCCGGATGTGAGAGGCAAGGGTGCCGGACGGGCGCTGATCGACCACGTGATCGATTTCGCACGGGAACGGGGAATCTCGAACGTGCGCTGGCTGACTCAGGAGTTCAACTACGCCGGCCGCCGGCTTTACGACAGCTACCAGGCGAAGTCCGACTTCATCCTTTACAGCGTTCCGGTCTGAGCGGTCGCTAACGGCCAGCATCCTTGCTGTTTCCAGCCATAGAGGAGTCTAGAAAAACAGCCTCTCATGAGACGCGAGCAATTGAATTGGTATTCAATGCCCGCGTCGGGAACATCCTGGCCTCCGCTCATCGAGGCGCCGGGTTTAGATGACCTTGGGCGTGCCGCGGTCCTGGTCGACCAGTTGCAGGCGCCAGCCGTCCGGATCACGCAGGTTGACGTTGGTGCGGCCGGTGGATTCGACCAGGTGGGGGCCGCGCTCGGGCTCGATGCCCTTGCTGACGACATCGTCGTTGGCCTCCTGGGGCGCTGGCGACCTTGAAGGCCATGTGGTTGACGCCGACGACCTCTTCGCCGCTGACCGTGTGAATTTCCAGGACCGGTTGGTTTTCGCCGGGCAGTTGGAGCTCGGCCGAGCCGCCGTGGTGCTCGGTGCGCAACAGCAGCTCGAAGCCGAGCTTTTCGTAGAATTCGACGAACTCGTCGACGTCACGGACGATTAATTCGATGTGGTCGATGCCAAGAACCATGTTTCCTCCTGATTTTGAGCCTCCTGCTGCTCGGCGGAGCCGAACTTTCCGACGGCGAGTGCAGGGCCGCCGGATTGGGTGGATGGAAGGTATCTTCGCGGCACTAAGCTGTCAATTGTTTGAAATACTGGCAATGGCGGTGGGCCTTCCCAGGAGCGCCGGCCGCGTTATCTCAGCTTCGCCGGACTGGATTTTTGTTGAAGCACTGGGGATGCGTATGCCTACGGCACCAACTCCCCAGGGGCCGCAGGTGCCATTAGCACCTGCTCTACTTGAGCGTCGGTGGCGTTTTCTTGGCTTCGCCGGACCGGGTTTATTGTTTGAGACACTGGGCAGTGGGTCAATTTGCCTTGATCGAGCTTTCGCGCTCGATAGTGGTCAAGTACTAGTAACCGCGCTCATTGCGCCAGTGGCGGATCCAGCCGGCGTGCTCTTCGTCATGCTTAGTGACCAGGCCGGCCTCGCCGTAGTTGGACGGGTCGAGGCCGCGGGGGGTGGCTGTTGCAATCGCATCCATCAGCCGCTGGTGTGACTGCTCGAACTCCCATTTCGCTTGAGCGACCGACAGATTCGTGCGGAGGTCGTGCGCCATCTCGTTGTACAACTCATCCTGGGAGTCGCTCATCTTCCATGCCGAGTCGAACCCAGCGGAGATCCGTGTGACCTCGGTCGCGCGGAGGTCGTCCCACAGCGCGAGGTGCAGGAGGTGATCCTTCACCGACCACGCGTCAATCGTGGCCTCGGACATCTGCGCGTCCGTCAGGCGGCTGATCGCCGCGATCATCTCCTCGCGCATGCCGCGGTAGCGCTCACTAAGGGCTTCCTTGCCTTCTGCCATAAGTACGTCCTTATCGCCATGGCTGCTAGTACATGGCCACCGTAAGACTTCGGATCTACCGCGTAAAACTCTTGTTGCCAGCCCGGCGCCAAGGAGAATAAGTATATCGTCAAGCTAG
The DNA here is from genome assembly GCA_965219205.1 of Dehalococcoidia bacterium. Taxonomy (GTDB): domain Bacteria; phylum Chloroflexota; class Dehalococcoidia; order DSTF01; family WHTK01; genus WHTK01. The sequence goes on along the minus strand of CBDCMQ010000009.1, from coordinate 31,796 downwards.
CCCCAAACCGATCCGCTACCAAATACTGGCAATGTTGCTTTCCTGCTCGCGGTGCGTTTGGGGGATAAAAACGCCGGCGTTACACGCACCGAGCCGCGCGACGGAGTAGAGCCGCGGTTGCGTGACCACCGTGACGAATGGCTGGGGGACGGTTTATAATCCCGCCACCGATGGCCTCGCGATTTTGGGTTTGGAGGTAGTCATGGCGGAGAAACTGCAACTGCGGAACCGGGTTTTGGAGCGGCCGCTATCGCACTGGCGCAGCATCGCAGTCGAGCTTTTGGGGTCGCAGACTCACATCATCCAGGGTGAACGCTGGCACCACCGCGTGGTCGAAAGGGGCGACGGCCCGCCGCTGTTTCTCTATCACGGCATCGGCGGCCACATCGATACCTATGCCCGCACCTTGCCGGCCTTGGCCAAGCACTTCCGCACCTTCGCGGTCGACGCGCTCTACCATGGCTTTAGCTCGCGCGAGCCCTGGGAACCGGAACGGCGCACACCGCTGCAGGCCGAGGCCTACATCGACCTGATCCACGCGCTCGGTTATGAAAAGGCCCACTTCGAGGGCGAGTCGATGGGCGCGGCGATCGGCTTCGAGCTTGGTATGAGCCATCCGGAGACGGTCGACAAGATGGTTCTCAACGGCTTTGGCAACGTCGAAACCAAACGGACCGACTTCAAGGAGCAGCCCTGGAAGGGTAACTTGTTCGAACTGTCGCAGACAGCGGTTTTGGACCCGACCTACGAGAACATTCAGCAGCGGCTGCTGTGGTTGGTGCACAACGACGACGCGATCGATGACGAGATGATCCGCATCCGCCAGCGTCTATACCAGGACCCGGAGGTCAACGCCTCAATGCAGCGGATGTTCGGCCTGGATGGGTCCCCACGGGTGGTGGGCACGCTCTACACCGAGGACGAGGTTAAGGAGCGCTGGAAGACCGACGCGTTGGTGATGTACGGCACCTATAACCCGGGCCGCGGCCCGGATTACGGCGACTACTGCGCCGACCTGATCGGCGCCAAGTTCTACGAGGTCAAGGACACCGGCCACTGGCCGCAGTGGGAAAAGCCGGACGAGTACGCCGAGGCGTTGTTGTCCTATTTCTTAGAGGGTAAAGAATCCATCTCGGCCAAATAGCCCTAGCGGGCGGGCCCTTGCGGGCGGCAACCTAACCGACGGGCCCGCCTGCGCCTTGCCGATCGTTCGAGTTGGCGAAGAGGCGGGTTGGCCGCCGGTGTGCCAGAAGACGCTTCGGCCTACGCCCCTTACAGCTCGTTGGCGTAGGCGAAGAGGGCGGGTTGGCCGCCGGTGTGCCAAAACAACAGGTTTCCGCTGACCTGTTTGGCTCGGACCATATGGATCAGGCCGGCCATGGCTTTTGCGGTGTAGACCGGGTCCAGGAAGAGGCCTTCGTTGCGGGCGGTTAGTTGCAGCGCCTGGTGGGTGGCGTCGTTGAGGCGCCCGTAACCGGGGGCCAGCGAGACGTCGGTGAGGTTGATGTCGTCGGCGGAAACCTGGGGCTCGAGTTCGAGCATCGCTGCCAGCCGGGCGACGTGGCCTTCGATGCGGCTGGTTTGGGAAACAGCATCGCGGCGTGGGCAGACGCCGATCACGGGGATTTTGCCGCCCAGAGCGCGCAGGCCGAAGAGGAGGCCGGCGTGGGTGGCGCCGCTGCCGCTGGCGACGAAGATCTGGTCAAGTTCTAGGTTTTGCTCTTCGAGCTGAGCCAGTAGTTCGGCCGCGGCATCGACGTATCCCAAGGCGCCGAGCGGGTCGTGGCCCGGACCCAGGGGGATGACGTAGGGCCGGGCGCCGGCCCCCCGCAGTTCGGTGGCGATTCTTTCCATATTGGCGTCGGCGCCGGACTCATCATCGCCGGACGGGTAGAAATGCAGAGTGGCGCCGAGCAGGTTATCGAGCAGGACGTTACCGGAGCTGCGGTGCAGCTCATCGACGTCCGGCACCCGCTCCTCGAGCTGGAGGTGGCAGTCCATGCCTAGCTTGCGGGCGCCGGCGGCGGCGGTGCGGACGAAGTTGGACTGGACGGCCCCGGTGATCAGGATCGTGTCGGCGCCTTCCTCAATCGCCTGGCCAAAGTAAAACTCGAGCTGACGGACCTTGTTACCGCCGAAACCGAGGCCGGTGCAATCGTCGCGTTTAACGAACAGCGACACGTCTTCGAATTGCTTGGAGAGGTTCTCCATAGTCTCCAGCGGCGTCGGCAGATGGGCGATGCGGCGGCGAGGGAACTTTTCTAGCCGTTTGAGGATCGAGGCGTTCTCGTCGGCGATTCTTGTCATGTGGTGAGTTTACAACGACGTGGGCTGTGCCGAGCCCTCCGACGCTCATGGCGACAAAAGTTAGTATAACCCTGGCCATGAAACCGGCCCCAGGCGGTGGCGCGACGTTCCCGCGCAGTCGACATATCGCGGCCGGAGTCCCGGCTGGGGTTCTAGCTGGCCTCGTGTTCGCGGCCGCAATGCAAGAGCAGCGGATGAGCGTGCCGGTGACCGGCATCGCTGGCTTGTCCTCGACAGGTCCGGGCCTTCTGCTTCATCTGACCCTGGCGGGGCTGCTTGGCGCCGCCTTCGCTGTCACGAATCGCTATGAGGCGAGCGGTCATTCGGCAACAATGTCTGCCGGCGTTCTCTTTGGCTTTTTGGCTTGGATTATCGGTCCCCTGACCCTTAAAGCACTCTTCGATGGCGAAAGCCCCACTTGGTCCCTCACCGCGGCGACAAATGCTTTTCCCAGTCTGGTGGGCCACATGCTTTTTGGCGGGGCGCTGGGGTTGGGCCTTCACCTGATAGCATCACTCGATCGCCGGTTGAATCCAGGGTTGCTGGGTTTACTGCCAGACGAACGCAAACCGACCCGAGTCCTGATTCTGGGATCGGGTTTTGGCGGCCTCGCTGACCGCCCAACGCTTGGAGCGACTGCACCTACGTAACCCGAACATCGAGATTTCCTTGGTCAGTCAGAGCAACTATCTCTTGTTTACACCGATGCTGGCGGAGGTCGCCTCCAGCGGCCTCGAGGCCCAACACATCAGCGCTCCGATACGAGCTGCCACGCCACGCACGCGTTTCTTCCACGCGGAGATCGAATCGATCGAGCCGCAATCTAAGCAGGTCCGGCTCCGAGTTGGCATATCTGGTTCGGCAACGCTCATAGCTTATGACCAGCTGGTTTTGGCGCTTGGCTCCGTGCCGAATTTTTACGGACTGCCCGGTCTGGAAGCAAATGCGTTCACTCTGAAGTCTCTAGACGACGCTGTGACGCTGCGCAACAGGGTGCTCATCTCGCTAGAGCAGGCCGATGTAGAGAGCGATCCGGAGGTCCGTCAACGCCTTTGTACCTTTGTCGTCGTTGGCGGTGGCTTCGCTGGTGCTGAAATGATTGCCGAGCTTGTCGATTTGGTGCGAAGCGTGGGCAAGTACTACCCGAACCTCGGCAGCGGCGACGTACGCTTCGTACTGGTCCATTCAGGTGAAAGAATTCTCCAGGAGCTCGGCTCCGAACTCGGCGAATATGCCCAGAGGAAGCTCGAAGCTCGTGGCGTCGAGATCATCCTCCAGCGACGCGTGGCTTCGGCGACAAGCGAGGCAATCACTCTGGACGACGGTCGCGAGCTTTTGACCCGCACCCTTGTCTGGACAGCCGGCAACCAGCCGAACCCGCTTTTGGGTCCGCTAGAGGCTGAAAAGAATCGTGGGCAGATGGTCGTGGATGGCGCGCTTCGCGTCAGTGGGCTGGAAGACGTTTGGGCAATCGGCGACTGCGCCCAGGTTCCCGACCCTAGCGAGGAGGGTCGGTTCTATCCACCGACAGCTCAGCACGCCCTGCGCGAAGGAACGTTAGTGGCAGAAAACATCACCGCGGCCTTTCGAGGCCAGCCCGCGAAGAACTTTTCCTTCCGGCCGATTGGTTCGTTGGTAGGACTTGGCCATCGCACGGCAGCGGCGGAGATCCGTGGCTGGCGGTTCTCGGGCTTGCTGGCCTTGTTGCTTTGGCGCAGCATTTACCTAGGAAAGCTGCCCGGCATGGAGAGAAAAGTGCGGGTGGGCTTGGACTGGCTGCTAGACCTCTTTTTCCCAAGAGACATTGTGCTTACATCAACGCCGGAGCCTCCTGGTGCCCAGACAGAGCGGGACAGCACGTCAAAGGCGGAGACCGCCCAAAGGGACGCGAAGCCAGCCTCGAGGGATCTGGAACAATGAAGGCGCGCTGGTCTAGTGAAGGATTGATTGGTTGGATGCTAGCTGGCGCAATCGCCGGACAAGCGGGTGCGCTGGTTTTTGGCCTGGCCATGCTGGAGCTTGGCGACCTCGATTCGGTCGCGTCGGTAGTGCGAGCTGACGACTCGTTCTTTATCAGTCTTCCGGTCCACATGATCATCGCCGCGCTGGCTGGCGCCGGGCTGGGTGCTGTCAGTTGGGGGCAGAGGCACGGGACTGGCGAGACTCTGTTCTGGGGTGTGAGTTATGGGGCCGGCTGGTGGTTTCTGGGCCCGCTTAGCCTGCGTCCTTTGCTGGAAGGACGTGGTTTGGCGTGGGATGTGCCATCGGCGCAGGCGGGTTTCGAGCCGCTTTTGGGCCACTTGCTGTTCGGCGCCACAACGGCGTTGGCCTTGCTTTTGATAAAACGCCAGTTGCCGACGCGCCCTTCTGCCGGGGCGGCGGCCCGCGGCGTGCTTGCAGGCCTATTGGCAGCGTCCCTTGTCGCCGTGCTGCTAAGCGAGCAGGGTCGCTTGGGCTCCTTCTCTGGCATCTCGGATAGCTCTTCGTACGCTTGGGCGGCCGCCTTGGCGATCGGGGCAGCAATTGGGCTGCTGTACTCGTTGGCAGTGCCCAGACCGACAAATAGCTCCGGCACGGGTCTTATTCGAGGCGGCGTGTTCGCTTTTCTCTTATGGATCATCATTCCGCGTTCCCTGGTGCCTTTGGTGGCGGGCGACGGTTTGGCGTGGAGTCTAGTCAATACGCGTGAAGACTTTGCTTCTCTGATTGCCTACCTTCTCTTTGGCGGCGCAATGGCATTGGGTTACCAGTGGCTCGGCGCAATCTGGCGAACGCTGTTCGCTGACGACCGATTAGAGATGGACGATGAGGGGACGGGAACTCAGGGCCTTTGCGCTGTCGGAATGGGCTCCATAGCGGGAATCGCCGGCGGCCTGATCTTTACCTACGTGATGTGGGAGATCGGCGCGCTCGAGGGCGTTTCGGGTTTGGTGGGCGCGGAATCGAGGTTCGTCGGCCTGTTGGTGCACTTTCTGATCGCTGTTACCTGGGGAGCATCGTATGGGCTGCTCTTCCGCCGTCAGAGCTTCGACCCAGTGTCTGCTATGGGCTGTGGGGTTTCCTTTGCTGTCTTCGTTTGGCTGTTGGGCCCGAACACACTCATGCCGATCTTTTTGGGAATGGCGCCGGACTGGAGCGCAAGCGGCGCGGCAGCGCTCAACGCGAGCTTCGTGGGCCACGTCGCCTACGGGGCGGCCATCGGGCTGACCTTCCACCACTTTGAGGCGCGCTTCAACCCTTGGTGGATCCCGCTTAGCGAGATGGCGGCGAAGGCCAGCGCTCGCCGAACAGAGCAGTTGCTGACATCGGCGCCGGCCGTTTGGGCGTTGGTGGCAATCATCGGCCTGATACTGCCGGTCTTGCTCGGCTGATCGCCGGAGGTTTTGGAGCCGTAAGATGGCTCCCGCTGATACTTCGACTTGCTTCGAGAGGTTGTCCGTCGGCTCCAGCGGCGTCGGCAGATGGGCAGTGCGGCGGCGGGGAAACTTTTCCAGCCGATGGAGGATCGAGGCGGTTCCGGTCATGTGGGTTTGAAGGTTGGGAACTGCGGGATTGAGCCCGCGGCCTGCCGTTTCATCGTGCCGGAAAACTCTCCGGACTTAGCTTAAGCCGCTACCTCGGCTGGGAGTGAGACTGAGATTTCCCAGAGGCGATCGTTCTCAGAAACCGGAAAATCGGGGCCTTTTCAATGGCCTTGAGGTCCTCGCCATCTTCGAGGCGCACGGCAAGAACGGCCTCGATGGACTCGCGGATGTTCCGATCCATCTCGTCCAGGTTTTCACCTTGAGAGCCGCATTCGAGCTCGACGCACTCTCCCCAGTAGCCGCCCTCCTCGGCCTCGTGGACGATTACGGTAAATGTCTTCATCGTCGCCGGCCCCTTTCCTAAAGAGTGAGCCTCTGGAGTAGGGAACTGCTTAGTCGTAAGGCCGGACTTTTTCACTTCCGATTGAAGCAGCCCATTTTTGATGATTCCGGTTGGGAGGCTAGCGATGTGGCCATTGGGCATCTTAACGATCTGGTGGCCGCCCTTGCCGCTGCGTCGCTCGCCTCCGGCCTTCTCAAAGGCCCGAATGGCTGCTTACTGACGAACATTTCTGAGCGTTCGCGCCATTGTGGAGTCCTCGAAGCCCGTAACGAGTATATGCGCCTAGATAAGCGGCCTTCAACAGATTCCTTTGCATCGTCGCCTGGCGCCGCCCGACGCGGAGGCGGAGTTGAGAATGCAATTGGTATTATGAAACCGCTGGCAAGCGCCGCCTTGCTCCTGGCCCTCTCCTCCCTAGCCGCCTGCAGCGGAGGTGACTCGGAGTCGGACGCGCCCCGCGACACTCGACGCGGTGAGTGTTTGGGGAAACCTGGCAACCAGCAAGTCGGTCCGGGCGGTGTGGCGGTACAGAATTGACCGACCTCGCGGTTCAGCTCTATGGTGGAGTGGCGCTAAGGCCACTTGGCCAGCTTAGCGCGCTCAGATTTTGAATTCGTAGTTTAGACTGTCGAGCTCGCTTTTCAGCGGGTCGTGATCTTCAGCACTTGACGGTCTGCTTCATGCGGCTGTCAGTAATCAGTATAGGACCTACCTTGCTCCGTACTCTTGCGAGATGGTGTTTTCGTAACCCCTGGTTGGTGGTCGGCGGCTGGGTTCTGGCACTTGTAGTCATCTTTGGCGCTGCTTTTGGAGCAGTCGGTCCGGCCTTTGATGCAAGTTTCGAGATTCCTGACTCGGAGAGCCGGCGTGGCTTTGACGCGCTCGACGATCATTTTGGCGGCTTTGGCAGCGGCCAGCGCGGTTCCATTGTCTTCAGCTATGCCGACGGCGTCGATGACCCTGCGGTCAAAGGCCCGATTGAGGAGCTGCTGGCAGAAGTTGGAACTATTGATGGTGTAACGGTCTCCAGTCCTTACCAGCGCCCGTTCGACGCCAGCCAGGTTAGCGCTGACGGCAGAGTTGCGTTCGCCGAGCTGAGCCTGTCTTCTGACCTTGATTTCACTAAGACAGCGGACGTCGGGGCTGAGATCAAAGACCTGTTGCCGGAGATCGATGGGCTCCAGGTTGAGATCGGCGGCGAGGCGCTGGCCGAGTTCGAGACACCCGAGACCGAGTTCATCGGGCTGTCGTTCGCGGTCGTCGTCCTGATCATCGCCTTTGGCTCGGTTTTAGCGATGGGTCTGCCGATCGGCACGGCGATCACCGGGGTCGGTGTCGGCATCGGTCTTACCACTCTGATCTCGAATCTCATCGCGATTCCGGACTTCGCGACCTTCATCGCCGTCATGATCGGCCTTGGCGTCGGTATCGACTACGCGCTTTTCATCGTCACGCGATACCGCGAGGGACTTCACGCCGGCAAGTCGGCGGAAGATGCAACCGTCGCGGCCCTGGACAGCGCTGGTCGCGCGGTAATCTTTGCCGGTCTCACTGTAGTGATCTCACTGATGGGCATGCTGATCATTGGCCTGTCGTTCATCTCGGGAATGGGTATTAGCGCCGCGGTCACGGTGGCGGTGACGATGATGGCCTCGGTAACGCTGCTGCCGGCCTTCTTGGGCTTTGCCCGCGAACGCATCGAGGTTACTCAGTGGTACGGACTGGTGGCCGCCGCTCTTATCTCGGTCGCCCTGCTTGGCATCGGCCTGGGGTTGCCGATTTTGATCCTCGGATTACCTCTCGCCTTCCTCGTCTTTCTCTTCGGCCGGTTTGTGCCCTCGCTGAGCAAAATCGTGCCGCGCGGGGAGCCCGCGCCGGTAGAAGAAACGATGTCCTACCGCTGGAGCCGGGTGGTTCAGAACCATCCTTGGTTTTCGCTGCTGGCCGGCAGCGCGCTGCTGCTTGTGCTCGCCTCGCCGGTTTTGTCCTTACGGCTCGGTTTTTCTGACGAAGGCAACCGTTCCGAAGACACGACGACCCGCCGGGCCTACGATCTGTTGGCGACCGGCTTTGGCCCCGGCTTTAACGGCCCGCTGCTGATCACCGCCGAGGTTGGCGACGCCTCAGACCAGGCAGTGTTCGCCTCGCTGGTTAGTGTTCTGGTGAGCGCTGACGGCGTTGCTTCGGTGGGCGCGCCAATCGGCAGTGACCCTGCCAATCCAGAGAGCTCGCCGGCCTATGTGGTTCAGCTGGTGCCGGATACTGCGCCGCAGGGCCGGGAGACCACTGATTTGGTCGAATCGCTGCGCGATGACGTGATCCCACCGGCTATTTCGGGCTCGACTCTGGCGGTTAACGTTACCGGTACCGCTGCCGCTAACGTCGACTTCACCGGCTATCTGAGCGGCCGTATAGTCATATTTTTTGGCGCCGTGCTGACGCTGTCCTTCCTGTTATTGATGATGGTCTTCCGCTCGCTGCTGGTGCCGATCAAGGCAGTGGCTATGAACCTGCTGTCGATTGGCGCCGCCTACGGCATCGTTGTCGCGATTTTTCAAAAGGGCTGGCTGGGTTCCGTGCTTAGCATTGAAGGGGCGCCGATCGAGCCATTTATCCCAATGATGATGTTCGCCATCGTTTTTGGGCTGTCGATGGACTATGAGATTTTCTTGTTATCACGTGTCAAGGAAGCGTTTGATCGCTCCGGGGACCCGGTCGGCTCCGTCGCGGACGGCCTGGCGTCCACGGCCCGCGTGATCACCGCGGCCGCGGCGATCATGGTCGTAATTTTTGGCAGCTTTGTCTTCGAGGACAATCGCATCACAAAGCTGTTTGGTCTCGGGCTGGCAGTGGCCGTCCTGCTGGATGCCACCGTGGTCCGCATGCTGCTGGTGCCCGCTACGATGGAGCTACTGGGGCGCCGCAGTTGGTGGCTGCCTGCCTGGCTGGACCGCTTGCTGCCCGTGATCCAGGTCGAAGCGCAAGAACTCCCGGCTGGCTCGGGCGATGGTGGCGGCGACTCCTAGGGTCCTCATTCCCTTTGGCCGGCGAGCAGATGTTCGTGGCCGTTCTTATCTGAATTGAGGGTAACGAGGCTGAACTGGAGCAATCTGTTTGTGGCGCCGCGCGGCCGCCTACTCAGCGGCGCGGAGCACGAAAATGCGGTCTTGGTTGAGGTGAGTGGCCTGGTCTGCGAGCAAATCTGCGTTCAAAGAGTTCGTGGCTCGCTCGCCGGGCTGGCGGGTGTGGAAAGCGCCCGCCATCTGCCTGGCACGAATAAATTTCGGCTGGTGCTGTCGGGCGAGCATAACCTCTCCGGCTCGCAGGTGGATCGAGCGGTCAGCCGGGTTGTCGCCTTGCGGTTTCTGCGTCGATGGCTGGAGAAGGTGGCGACGGCCATCGGTATCACGACAGCTGGCGCCGGCGAAACCGACGCCAGCGCAATATAAAGAATTACCCGAAGCCGCAACCAAGAAACCGCTCGCTTAGGAAGAGGGCGACTTCTACGGAATACCGCTACCGCTTTTCAGGTTCACGGCAGCCTACTTTTGGCAATAGGACTTGCGCCAGCCCGCGGGCGCGAGCACGAGGCGCCGCTCTCTCGGTACGTTACGCCGGACGGCGTAACGTACCGCTGGCGTTTCGAACTAGCGGATGCCGGTGTCCCCCGTTTCGGCTGGCGACTTTTTCGATCGACATCTGCCATCACGCCTGAGTTCCGATTCGGCCGGAGTTGCCATTTTTCTTGCCGGTCGAAAGACCTTTCAGCAAGGCGTCTCGAACGGTCGTAAGCTGTGTTGAGGAAGGCGAGGCCGTTAGCGCATGGATGTAGACGAGCGGCTGTGTCCAAGCTGTGGTAACTGGGTTATCGTCCGGCTCCATGCCCTGCGGCGCCGGGCGATCTGTCCGAGCTGCGAAAGCCGGATCCCGGATGGGGCCCCAAGGCTGCAGCGGCAAGTTTCCAGCCTCAGTGAACTCGGCGTGGCCCAGGCATCGAGAACCAGAGAGCAGCGGATCGCCGAAAGCCGTCGCGGGGACGGCCGGGACATGCTGCTGGCCCAACTGCTGACGATTGGCGTCGAGGCGGACCTGGCCAAACCGGGACACGCCGAGGAGCGAATTGGCGCCTACGCCGCCAGCAAGGGAGCGGCTTCTCTGGGTCTGATCCTGATCGAGAAGAGCCCGATCCGCTGGCTCAACGTGATTGAGGTCGCCGCGAGAAAGCGCCGCCTGGCCAGAGTCCTGTCGGTAGCCGAAGCGCTGTACGGCGAGCCGCTGGGCGCGCGGCCTGTTCCGATCCAGACGTTTGAATGCTTGCTGCCGGACCCACGGCTGAGCGAGGCGGCGGCGCCGGTGAGAATCCTGACCCGGCCGTCCAGACTGCTCGATGCGGCGGAATCGACTAGGCGGCAGTTTGGACCCTGGCAGGAGGAGTCCGGCGAGTATCTGCAATCGCGTGCCAGTGCCGGAACCCTTGACGTCCTGATCGACGCGGGGAACGCTCTGCTCGGCGAAGGGGACCTGGTGGAGGTTCGCAGTCATCCAGTGGCGGGCGCCTGGAGCATTTCCTTTCAAACCGAGGCGGAAAGCGACTTTGCCGAGGTCGCCGCTGGTCTGACCTTGGATCGCTGGCAGGCGTTTGAGACTCTGGCGGGCGAGCCTGAGTCTGCCGCCGGCTGATTCGGCAATGGCAGGTGGCCTATTTTTGGCTGCGAACCCACTCCGCGCAGCCAGGAATATCAGCCAGCGCGGCGTCCTGGCGAAAGATTCTTTGAAGTTCCAGAACCGCGGCTTCATCGGCAGGGTCGGAGTTGGCGAAGACTCGCAGTTGGCGGGCAATCGTGACGATCAGCGCCGGCCGCAGGGCGGAGCGAAGCTGATCTAAGGAATAGTCCGTCACGCCAGCTTGTCTCAGACCGGCGTGATATTCGCCGAGCAGTTCGTCAATCGCGAAGAACGCCTCCTCTGATTCAGTGCACCAACCCAAGAAGAAGGCTAGTTCAGAGGCTACTGGTCCTCTATGGAGCTCCTGCCAGTCCAGGAACCAGACCTGACTCGGCGAGTGCAGCCGGTCCCAGAGCAGGTTCCGCTATGAAAATCGCCGTGGCCGAGAGTAAATGGCATGCTTTCGACAGTTTTGAAAGCGCGCGTGAATACTCTAAGCATGGCATCGAAGAGGCTCATTTCGGTTGGCGAACAGACGTCTATGATCAAATCGCGGACTGACTCCCAGCGGGAGGCAAGGCGCCGAGGCCGCTTGCGGCCATTGACATGAACCCAGGACCGCAGCCAGGGCAGCTCCCAGAGGCTTTTGCTGGCCCACCATCTGCCATGCAATTTGGCGATCTCTGACAAAGCAAGCCGGGCTTCGCAAACCGTGAAGCCGCGGTCAGTTCCGGCCTCGTCACGAACGTGGGCCCCGCGAATCTCCTCGATCATGACCACGCCAAGGTCAGAGTCGGGCGCCTGGGCGCCGTAGTAGATGCCCGGAATGCGCAGCGGAATTCGGTCTGAGAGCTGGCGATAAACCTGCTCCTCATATTGAAAGTTGGCCTGGTCCTTGATCGATTCCCGGCCCCGCGTGTCGCGGCTGACGAACTTAGCGATCAGCGCTGGCGGACCGGCGGCAGGCCTGCCGGGTTCTGGCAAAGGTGAATCGTACTCAAGCGCTATGCGGGCAACGCTGCTGATGCGATAGGTGTCTAGCTTCAACGGCTCAAGCTCAAAGGCAGAGAGTCGCGTCTCTGGGCTGATTGTTCCGGTGCTACGCAAAGCTGTTTCCAGCCACTCAACAGTGACATCTTCGTAGCGCTCGGGAATCTCAGACAGAGGGGAATCAGGTGTTAAGCATAACTCACGCTGCGTTGGCGGCGCTGGCGTGATTAGGCAAACGGGAGGACCCTGTCGTCCGGGAACAGCAAGCGGCGCTATAATCCTGCACAATGCCGCGGCGCTTTTCGGCCTTTTTGACATGGCATATAATCCGTCTACCCGCCAGGAGGATTTAGCACGAGGAGTAGACGACGATGGCCACAACACAAGAGATAACTGAGGAAGCGACCAGCAAATACGCAGACCTGGGCTGGATCAAGATTCATTACAACCAGTCGGGAAGCGGCGATCCGCCGGTGATTCTGTTGCACGGAGGCGGCCTGGGCGCCAGCTCATGGAGCAACTTTGTCCTCAACATTCCAATTTTCGCCGAGCCATTCCGGGTTTTGGCGGTCGACGCGCCGAGCTACGGCAAGTCGGACTCGTACGTGGCCACGGAGCCGCGCACAACGGTCAACGCCCGCGCAGTCAAAGACCTAATGGACAACCTCGGGATTGAAAAGGCGAGCCTGGTTGGCAACTCGATGGGTGGCGGCACGGCGCTGACCTTCGCGGTCGATTACCCGCATCGGCTTGAGAAGATGGTGCTGATGGGCAGCGCCGGCGGCGGCACGCCGATGTTCTCCCAGAATCCGACCGAGGGCATCAAGGCGCTGATGGCGGTGTTTCAGGACCAGTCGTTCGAAAACTTCCGCAAGATGTTCGACCTGATGCTCTATGATGGGTCGACGGTTCCGGATGAGGTTCTGCGGGCGCGGATCGCCTCGGTGAATCAGAATCACGTCAAGGCTTTTAGGGAGTGGGCCGGCGTGGCCTTCCAGCGCAGCCTGGTAGACGAGCTGCCGAACGTCAAGACGCCAACCCTGATCACGCATGGCCGTGATGACCGGGTTGTGCCGATGGAGGGCAGCGTTTCGCTGCTGGCGATGCTGCCCAACTCGCAACTGCACGTGTTCAACCAGTGTGGTCACTGGGTCCAGTACGAGCACGCTTCTTACTTTAACCGGCTGGTGCTGGACTTCCTGCAGCACGACGACTAGGGAATTGGTGTTACGCTAGGCCGGCCTCACGCTCCAGCGCCGGCTGGCCTTTGAGGTGCTGGCTCGGCCAGTGGCTGGGGTTTAATCAGAAGGCTGGGGAAGGATTCTAATGTAGCGGCCTTTGGCTTGTTTTACTGGCATATAATCGGCTTACTCGCGGCAATCACCCAGACCCCGTTGTTCTAGAGAAAGGTTTAGCAAATGGCAACAACTGCAGTATCAGAGCACCCTCTAACAGAGGAGAACATCGTCAGCGTTGACGGCTTGCTGAGCCGCTGGGTGCGGCTGGGCGACGGTTCAATTGCCCACTACATGACCTCTGGCGAATCCGGCCCCGCGGTGATCTTGCTGCACGGCGGCATCGAGGGCTCTTCCGGCACCGCCGGCTGGCGCTTCATGGCCCCGTTCCTCGGCGCCAACGGATTCCGGGTTTACTGCCCTGACATGCCCGGTTTCGGCCTCTCCGACGTAAGCAAGCCGGAGTACCTCAAGCGTGACCGCAAGGCCCACGTTGACTTCATCCGCTTGTTCGCCGACGCGATCGGCGTCGACAAATTCCACATCTCCGGCAACTCGATGGGCTGCATCAACGCCTGCAACTTCCTGATCTCGCACCCGGAGAGGATTTTGAGTGTTGCCTTCATCGCCGGTTTCCTGGGTGACATCACCGACCCGGCCGACCGGGTGGCGCCGAAGGACGGCAAGTTCACGCCGAACCCGGGCTACGTGTCCCCCGGCTTTGATGGCACCAACGACAGCATGCGCGTTCTCATGGAAGGAATCATCTACGCTCAGTCGGCGATTTGGCCGGAGTTGATCGAGATGCGGGTTTCCGCGGCGCAGCGTCACCGCAAGGCGCGTGAGGCGGCCGGTGTGGGCGCTTACGACTTCAGTGCGGCGTCCGACCCCAACGACGAGCAGGTGTTCACGACCAAGGACCGGCTGCCGAAGATCACGATCCCGATGATCTACATGTACGGCAAGGCCGACGTCCTGATTCCAGTGGAGAACGGCTTCCAGCAGGAAGACGCGCTGGATAACATCCAGTTCTTCTACACCGAGGAGTGCGGCCACCAGGGCCAGACCGACCAACCGGAGATCTTCAACCAGACCTTCCTGGAGTTCTTCCGTGATGGCAAGGTCAACAAGGCGACGGCCAAGCGGGCCGGCGTCTCCGACCGGCGAGCGGTCAACCCGAGGTACGTTGAAGTCTAAGCGCTAGCGAGGGCCTCGGCCTGAACCGATTCAAAGCCAAAAGGGCGGCCTAAATTGGGCCGCCCTTCGCTTTGCGAGTTTGAAGGACACTAGCCTTCGGGCTAGGGGCAGATGCGGCGTTCAGGTTTCGTAACTTCGCGCCAGAACCGCATCTGGTGTATAAACTCCGCTGGCCGCTTATAATCGGCACTTAACCGGTTCAAATCTGCAAGCAAGGTTCGCCGAGCCCGGCAGGAGATGGAGGATAGCAAGTGCCTTTTGTAAGATTGACGGTCATACGCCCGCTTGCGGGTCAGCGTGACAAAGCCCGCGAAGTGCTCCACAAGATTGAGCACCTTTTTTCCGATGACCCGGCGCTGCTCATGGGGTTCGAATTCGGCGAGGCCGGTGATAGCCAGGGGCCACTGGGTCGGGTGTCCGTGTGGGAAACCAACACGGCGGCCAACAAGGGAGCCACTTCGGTGCAATCGATAGCGCTGCGTGCCGAATTGCAGCGCCTGTGCAGCGAAGACATCGTCGATAGTTTGAGCGAAATCACCCACGCCCACGTGTCCGAGGCCGCGCAAAGCTTGCAGAGTCCGGAGGGCTCCTAGAGCGAACGCTTTTGGCCGTTGGCGGTGATTCAAGAGGCGGGTTTTGGCGGACACGCCTAGGATCGCGGCGCTAGTTTCGACTCACAACCGGGCGGTTCTGCTGGAAAGAGCGCTGGATAGTTTGCTGAAACAGACGCTGGCGCCGGAGGATTTTGAGATGCTCGTGATCGACAACGGCTCGCGCGACGGCACACGCGCGACTTTCGGTCGAGTGCGGGCGCGGTTCCGCTGCGCTACTTTTTTGAGCCGAATCTGGGCATTTCTTTCGCCCGCAACCGCGGCCTGGCCGAATCCAAGGCGCCGCTGGTTGCCTTTATGGATGACGATGCCGTTGCTAAGCGGGTTGGCTCGAGGCGTTGTGGCGGGGGCCTTTGAGTCCGAAACGGCGCTGCCGCTGTGCGCCGGTGGTGGCGCGCCAGCCGGCGAGAACGCAGACTCTGGCGGCGGCGGTGACAACGCTGACGCTGGCGACTCCGGCGACGGTGGTTCGGTCGATGGGGCATCCGGCACGCTGGCCGCGCTTTTGGCAGCTGGCAATGAATTCGCCCAGGTTTCGCGCTACCAGGTCGATTTCCGCGTCGTGATCCTCGGCGAAGACGTCCAGACTGGCTCTATCCGGGTCGATGGTGAAAACGTCCATATTAGTTTCGCCCAGTTCGACTTAATCTCCGTCGATGGCAGCACCTATATTCAAGTGGGTGGCGTCTGGCAAGAACTACCAGGCGCGGCGGGAGCCAGCGCCTTGGAAGGATCGCCGTTCTCTCCGAACTTCATCACCGAGAACATCAGCGATGTTCAAGACCTCGGCGGCTCCGGAGTCGAAATCGTGCCGCGCAGCCCGGTGGACGTTCCCGGCGGGGCCTGCATGGCCTACACGATGGTTGTCGAAGCTCAGCCGGGCAGGGTGACCTGGTGCTTAAGGGAGGGCTCCGACGAGCTGGCCCAGCTGATCATCGCTGATGGCGCCACCACGACGGTGACCATGACCATTAGCTACGACGACATCGAAGTAACAGCTCCGTAAGGACTCACTAGCGTTCGCCGAAGTGGCAGCACAGGCTCACCCGTGGCCTTACGGCCAGCACCCAAATCCATATATGAAGACCCAGCCGCTAAGGCTGGGTCTTTCGCTCTCTTTGAAATGTTCCGTCTTCGGTCCGGTCGTTACAGCCCCAGCATCAGCTCCAGGTTTTGGATCGCCTGGCCGGCGGCGCCCTTGCCCAGGTTATCGAGCACGGCGCAGACCACCGCCTGCTCGCCGCTTTCGTCGGCAAAGACGTGCAGCGTCAGGCCATCGGTCGCGCTGAGGGTTTCGGCGTCGAGGCGGTCTTGCAGGGCGGCCGATTCCGCCAGCGGCGCCACGCGTACGCCTTGGGCGCCGGGCTCGTCGCGATAGTGCTCGGCCAGCGCGGCGTGCAGTTCGGCCGGCGAGGGCGATCCGGGCAGCGACCAGAGCTGCAGCGGCAGCGAGACGATCATCCCCTGGGCAAAGCGGCCGACGCTGGGCACAAACAGGGGCCGGTGGGTTAAGGCGCCGTGGGTCTGGATCTCTGGTACGTGCTTGTGCCTGAGGTCTAAGCCGTAAAGGTAAAAATTGGTGTCGGTGGCTTGCGGTGAGTCCGGGTCTTCAAAAGCCGCGATCAGCTTCTTGCCACCGCCAGAGTAGCCAGAGACGGCGTTGATCGTCACCGGCTGGCCGGCCGACATCAGGCCGCTCTCGATCAGCGGGTGCAGCATCGAAACGGCGCCGCAAGCGTAGCACCCAGGGTTGCTGACCCGGGTCGATTCGGCTATCTGCAGCGGCCGGGCGGCATCGAACTCTGGGAAGCCGTAGGTCCAGTCCTGTGCCGTGCGATGGGCGGTGGAGGCGTCGATCAGCCGCGCGCGCGGGTTGTTTTCGACCAACGTCACCGCTTCGCGGGCGGCATCGTCCGGCAGGCAGAGGATCGAAACATCGGCGGCGTTGAGCAGCTCCGCCCGTCGCGAGGCGTCCTTGCGGTCGGCATCGTCGAGCCGCAGCAGCTCGATATCGCCGCGCTCCGCCAGCCGGTCGGCGATCTGCAGCCCGACCGTCCCCGCCTCGCCATCGATGAAAACCTGTCGAGTCATGCGCTAAATCTTAACGGCCCGGCGAATTATTCGCCAATGCCGCGGGGGTTTAGGCGACATAATGCAAAGGGAAGGGCAGATTGACAAAGCTTCTTGGCGGAGCCTACCTTGCACCCGTGTTCCGGAGACACCGCCATCGGAAGGCTGTTTGAATGGAGATGCTCACCATCAGATCTCGCAGGCTAGGCCGCCGCCAGCTTTTGGCGCTGCTCGGCGGCACCTCCTTCGCCGTGGCCTGTGGCGATAGCGGCCCGGCCGCGGACGCTATAGCTACCGCCAGCGTGGCGCAGCCAACCGCCGTGTCGCCAACCGGCGTACCGACTCAGCCGCCGGAAGCCACGGCTACTGTCCCGTCGCCCACACCGACCGCGATCGCCGGTCCGCAGGCCATCGCCGCCCCAGCCGAACGCACGCCGCGCCGCGTCATCCGCAACCTTGCCTACGTTGAGGGCGGTTCCGAGGCTCAGAAGCTCGATCTCTACTTCTCCACCGCAGTGCTGAGGCCGGCGCCGCTGGCCGTGTTCATCCACGGCGGCGGATTCGAAGGCGGCGATAAGGCCGGCATCCTCGGCCAGCAAACGCCGCCCTTCGCCGTGCTCGAAGAGCTCTTGTCGCGCGGCTACATCCTGGCGTCGGTCAACTATCGATTGTCGGGCGAAGCGCCGTTCCCGGCCGCGGTCGAGCATTCCAAGGCCGCGATCCGCTTCTTGCGCGCCAACGCCGCCACCTATGGCTACTTCCCGCGGCGCATTGCCGCGTTTGGCACCAGCGCCGGCGGCACCCTGGTCTCGATGCTGGGCCTGACCGGCCCGGCTGATGGGCTGGAGGGCAGCGACGGCAACCTCAATCTGTCCAGCCGGGTGCAGGCCGTGGCCAATCTCTTCGGCCTGGCCGATTTCAGGCTGGAGTTTAGCGCGTATACTACGGGCTTCGTTCAATCCTATCTGGCCGCCACCGGCCCGGAGCTCGAGGCGGCCAAGGAGCGGGCCAGCCCGATCACCTACGTAAGCGCCGATGACGCCGCTTTCCTCAATCTGCACGGCGTTTTGGATCGGGTGGTGCCGCTCGAGCACTCCGAGCTGCTCGACCAGCGCCTGAGGGCAACGGGCGTGACCAGCCAGCTAGTCGTAGTCGAGAACGCCGATCACTCCTTCGTCCCGGCCGGCGGCCAAATCTCGCCCAGCTTCGAGGAGATCGCCATCCTGATCGCCGATTTCTTCGACCAGGAACTGATCAGGGTCTGAGGTTCGAATTCTTGCTGCGGGAGGTGAAAACCATCGCGAACCCTTTTTCGGGCGGTCAACTGTCTCCTGTCTTGACCTTGGAGTTGCTCCAATCTTTAGCATAGGACTTTGAAAATGCCGGCAGCGGCTGTAACCCTGCCGGGGCGTAATAGACGCCTTTGGCCTACCGGAGATAGCATTTGTCACACGCGATATCACAAGAGCTTTCCACACCTACGGTGCTAATTAGCGGCAGGGAGTTACGAGCATGCCTACGGAAATTGGTCGCGACGAGGTTCAGGTGCTCTTTAATGATGGGGCGCAAGTGGTCGACGTGCGGCCGCAGGCCGAGTTCGAGGAGGAGCACATCGCTGGCGCTATCCACCTGCCGCTCAGATCGATCGATGCCGCTAGCGTGGCCTCCAACCTCAAACGCGACGTCACGGTGATCTTTTACTGAGCGGACAACCAGTGAGATATGAGTCCGCGGGCCGCGTTGCGGCTCGAGAGCCTGGGCCACGAGAAGGTCTTTGATTACACGACGGGATTGGCCGACTGGACGGCCAACGGCTTGCCAACCGAGGGCCGCCTTGCCCGAATTCTCAAGGTAAAAGACGCCGTTCGCACCGACACGCCCACCTGCCGGCTGACCGACTTGGTAAGCGACGCGGCTAAGCGAGTCGAGGCGTCTGGCCACAACCAGTGCATCGTCACCAGTGAGGAAGGCGTCGTCCTCGGACGGTTGCGCCTCGCCGCGCTCAAATCCGACCCGCAAGGGACGGTCGAAGCGGCGATGGAGGAGGGGCCGACGACGGTCCGCCCCGACCTGCCGCTGGGCGAGTACGCTACTCACATGCGCGAGCGCCGGGTCGGCAGCGTGCTAGTTACCGGCTCAACCGGCCGCCTGTTCGGCGTTCTATATCGAGACGATGCTGAGGCTAAGCTGGAAGAAAGACGGAAGGCACGCGACCAAACGCCCAATGCTTGAGCGATTACCTCCGCCTTGGTGCGTCGCCAGAGCTGCGCCCTGGCTCCTCTACCGGCAATGACTCCCTGAGCTACGATGGAGGCGCCGTGATCCAAAGATTGCTATTTTTCATCCCCTTGCCCTGAGCCGCTGGGTGCCCCAGCTATACGGCGGGATGCCAATGCCAAGCGTCTGCATCTCCACGAGGTCCCCGAATGATCCAACGACTGCTATTTTTTATTCCCCTCCCTTGGTGCTGAGTGTTCCCGGCGCTGCTCGGGGTTCTGGGTGCGACCGGAACCGGAGTGGCGCTGGCGCCTGCGTTGCAGGTGATAACAATTCCGATCGGCGTTGCCGGGGCGCTGCTGCTGGCGCGCGCTTGGTTTGCCTTGCTGCGTCATGGCGTCGGCTCCGCCGGACCGAGGTGGGCCCTGGCGGTGTTGATCGTCGCCACCAGCCTCGTCGCTATCCTCTGGGGCTTGCGGTTCGCCGGCAATTTGGGCGGCTAACGCACTGGGGTTTCCAACCCTAGGCGCGATCGGCGCGCCCGGCACTGTGACATCTGAAGTTGACAGGCTGACTAAGCCTGTTTACGTTGAGTTTGGCAGGCACTTCGTGCCAGCCGCCGCCGGCAGATTGTGCCGGCCCGTTGATTTAGGTCTGGGAGAGTCCAACGTGGCAAAGATCTATAGGTTCAACTGTCGCGATGGCGGGTTTGACTGCGACCAGGAGGTCGAGGCCGACTCCCTCCAGGGCTTGATTGAGGGCTGCTCCTATCACTGCAAGTCGACGCACGACCTACGCAGCTTTGGCATCCAACTCTACATAAAGCTACGACTCAAGACCCGCGTCGAGGAAAAGGCGCCGGAATAAGTCGCGAGAGCGAAGCTCGCGCTTTACTCTGAGAAGGCAGCGCTTAAACGCCGGCTTCTCTTCGGGTCCTCAATCGGGGCTGGGTTCGTCTGCCAAACGTCGCTACGATTGGAGTTTCCCGAGCGTTAGGCGGCGAATCGCAAGGGCCAATCGCAGGTTGACAGCCTCTCTTACGCCTGTATAGCTTGGAGTCAGGTATCGAACCCTGAGGAGATGTCGTCATGGCCAAGATCTATTCGGTGAACTGTCGGGAAGTGGGAATGGACTGTGACTTCAAAACCGAGGCTACGACGCTCGAGGAGCTGATGGAGCACTGCGCCGAGCACGACATGCACGGCTTTGGCAACGAACTCTACATAAAGATGCGCCAGCACGTGCACATCGCCGAGGAAGAGGAAGAATGAGTCGCTGGGATCCCCAGCTCTTTGCGGGTGCCGCTGGGTTCCCCAACTCCACGTCAAGCAGGCGCTCCGCGCACGGGCTTCGCACCGGCATCTCTTCGGTCGGGTTCGCGCCTTCCTTTAGTCGATGGGTTCCCGGCTAGGCTGTCAATCGAAACCGACGATGAGCCTAGCGACCAACTGCAAGAAACCGGCACCTGTGCCTCGATAGGCTTTGTCGGGGTTCGGCGGCATCAGGGCGGAAGCTGGCACATTGTCGCCTCCTCCTGCGTCGTTCCGCCAAGAGACCAGCTCTGCAACCTCAGATGGGGCTTCGTGCAGCCCGGAGCCAAGCAAAATCTCGTCATGGAAAGTCGTGGATGAGCGCATCGCTTTTCTCCTCGCTAGCCGAGTCGAGTTTCCGGCTCCGGCCTTTTCTCGTTTTCTAAAACCAGACTAGGACCGGTCCAGAGCTGCCGCGTCCGTAGTTCTACCCAGACCCCTACCCAAATTTAGCGGCGATTCCAGCGTGAAGAAGACAGCAACCGAGCGGCTACGAGGGTCCAGGTGCCATTCTTTTAGAGAAGACGACAAGGAAAGACAGCAGAAATTAGCGCTCTTTTGGCGCCCGGCTCAGCTGCCGGCGGCCTGGTTCGCGAGGGTGTGCTCGGCGTAGTCGCAGGTTCCGCTCAGGGAGACCTGGCGCGCCGCCTTGGCAACTTCTTCACCGAGTTTGGTCAACTGCTGGGCCACGCGTTCGTCGGTGACGTTTCCCTGATCGTCGATGACCTGGGCGGCTTGAGAGATCGGCAGAACCAGCGGCACGGCGTAGCCGCGCAGGCCGCGGACGCTGAACTCCATCGCATTGATCGCGTTTAGGCCCTGGACGCCGCCGGCGGTCGCAACCAGACCAACGACCTTGCCCTGCAGATAGGGCACGTCGCGTGCCACCAGGACCTGCAGCCAGTCAATCGCGTTCTTGAAGGCGCCGCTCACTGAGCCGTGGTAGAGCGGGCTGCTCCAGATCATCCCCTGACAGCGTTCGATGCTGTCGCAGAGCCGCTCGACCGCGTCCGGCACCGGCAGGCTGGCGTCGTACAGCGGCAGGTCCAGGTCCTTTATGCTGAAGGTTTCGGTCGTAGCGCCTTCGGCTCTGTCTAGCGCGTAACGCAAAGCGGCGAGGCTTGTGGATTTTTCGGACAGAGAGCCGCCCAGCCCAACGATGTGAGGTGAGTTCGACTTGGACATTTATTTGCTCCTTTTTTGATCCTGGTGATTGGCGATGTTTGGAAGGCCAATCAGACTAAGGCGGAACCGACTGGTCCCGCTGGTTGCTCCTGGTCGGCAGATTCAAGCGATTCCGGTGGGGATAGTTCTATGATACCGGCCGCTCTCGCTGCTTCTTCACCCTCCGTGGCTTCCTCGCATTGCGGCATCCAGGGCACGGTACAGATGGGCCCCCACCTCTGGTTCTCGGCCAACCGCGGCACGACCGCGACGGCTTCCTCTTCGGTTGGTTCCGGCGCCGCTGGCAAAGCCAGCGAGAGCGCCATGGCGACCAGCATCAAGGGGGAAAGAATCAGGAAGGCATCGCTAAAGTCGCTGGCCAGACCGGTGTGCAGCGGGTTCAGTGCCGAAATCCCCGGCCCGCCGCGCTCGCTCAAAATCAGGGTGAGGAAAGCGGCGCTAAAGCTGCCGCCCAAGAAAAGGATCATGGTGTTGATGCTCAGAGCCGAGGGCAGCATTTGGGCCCGAACCACCAGCGATATGACGGCGGCGATCGGCGTGTTGAGCAACGCGAAGCCAGCTCCGAGGGCGACGACAAAAATCGTGATCTGCCAGATTTCCGAGCCGACAAAGGTCGAGAGACCCAGCGTGGCCAGCAGCATCAGTGAGATGCCGATCCGGACCGGCAAGCGAGCCTCAACCCGGTCAACCATCCGACCGGCGATCAACCCCAGCACGCCGGTGGCCAGCGCGCCGGGCAGCAAGATCAGCCCAACCTGGCCGATCGAGAGATCATGCCGGGTAGTGAGAACCAATGGCAGCGCGACCAGAAACCCGAGGTTTACCGCCATCGCCAAAAAGCTGGTCGACAGCAGGGCGAGATAACGTGGCTGAGCCAAAAGCTCCCGTGGCAGGAATGGGGCCGGTGCGCTTCGCTGTCGAAAGGCTCCGAGCAGCAGCGCCACCGCCGACATCGTCACCGCGCCGAGGACCAGGCTCGAGCCCCAGCCGGATTGACCGCCCCCGGTGGCGGCGAGCAGCAGCCCGCTGACCACTAACGCCAGCAGCACACCACCGGGAACGTCCAGGGGCTCGCGGCTGGATTCCTCCGCCTTGGGCAAGATCAAGTAGGCCAGCGGCGTTACCAAAGCGCCGAGGGCGGTAATCGCGAACAGCGATTGCCAGCCAAATGCCTCGGACATGGCGCCGCCGAGCAAGGGACCAACCGCCGCGCCGGCTCCGAGCGTGGCGCTAAGTACGCCAAAGGCGGCGCCGCGATTGCCCGGAGCAAAAGCGCGGCTGGCTAGCGTCATCCCCAAACCCGGTATCGCCGCTCCATCCAGCGCCTGGACAACGCGGGCACCCAGCAGGAATTCATAGGTTGGCGCCAGCGCCGCCAGCAAAGAACCGAGCGAAAACAGGAGCATGCCGGCCATAAAGAAGCGTCGCGCGCCGTAGATGTCGGCCAGACGGCCAAAAAACGGGATAGCGATTCCGTAGATCAGCAAAAAGCCGCTCATCAGCCAGCTCAGGCTGGTAGAGCCGACATTGAGATCGGCGCCGATCTCCGGCAGAAGCACGACAACGGCAGAAGCATTTAGAACGGTAAAGAAGGTCGGTATCGCCACAACCAGCAGGACAGCATTGCCGTTGACCCCGCTGGTCTGGTCCTCGGCCGAGATATCGCTGTCTGGTCCGGATTGCTCACTCATCATTGCTACTCTTGCTTTGGTTAATTCGTCGACCCTGCCTTCAGGAGGTCAACTTGCATCAGGCGGCGGGGACACTCTTTGGCAGGTGCTCATTCATGATATCCACGAACTCGGAAACGTCGTAGGAACCAAGACGCCCGAGTTCAGCCATCACCGCCTCCCAGGTGACAGGAACAGCCCCGGCCTGGATCAGCCGCTGCATTCCCCGTTCGTGGGCGTCGAGCGTAGTGCCACCGGAAACGTCGGACAGAGCATAAATCTCATAGCCCTCCTGCAGCATGTCCAGAGCCGGGTATACCAAGCAGACTTCAGTCCACACCGCACCCATGATGATCTTTCGCCGACCAGTTCCTTCTATCGCGGCTCGGAAATCGGGGGAATCCCAAGCGTCAACGGTATCGCGGTCAACGGTGGATACCCCGGGTAGGAACTCCTTAATTTCGGGGAGGGTGTCCTGCTCGAAGCCGGCGCTGACCCCAACCGTGGACAGCACAACTGGCAAGTCGTACATCTTCGCCGCCTTCGCCATCGCCACGACATTGTTGACCAAGATGTCACGCGCGATGGAGTGTGTACCGTCTACCAAGCCAGGCTGGTAGTCGATCAGAGCCAGAGCCGAGTTGGCCGGAGTCAAGAGATAGTCTGTCTTAGCGTCTCGATCGAGAGTCGTTGCCATATCAACCTCCATGTATATGTGTAAACAATCTTTGACTACACAAATACTTTATGTTGGCAAAGAGTGGTTGTCAAGAAAAATATTTCTCGCCAGGGAAAAACATTTCTGGAAACCTGGAGGCAGAGGCGTGCTAGCTCGAACGGCCGTGGCTGATCGCGGTTTTGGCGGGCGCGCTGCCAATGCTGACGATTTTAGGTGATGCTGACCGCGATCAGGGGTGAAGGTTGACGTCCCAGCCGTGCGGGCGCTAGGCCCGGCTTTTGTTCTCACTTTCCAGAACGGCGTTCGCCAAAATCCTCTCAAGAACGGAATTTAGCGTTGCCTGCTCGTCGTCGCTGATGCCCCCCAGAAAACGAGCCTCTTGCTTCTCGACGCATTGCGCGAGTTCCGGCACAAGAGCTCGCCCTGCCTCCGTTAGCTCCAGCCGCACTGAACGTCGATCACGAGTGCTGCGTCGCCGGCTCAGCAGGCCTTTGAGCCTGAGTTTCTCTATCTGTCGCGAGATAAAGGCGGCGTCCACCGGAATGATGCTCGCTAGTTCGGTGAGCGTATTGGCCTCGCCATTAAACGCGGCTTCGAGGATAGGATACTGAGCCGCCGTAATACCGTACGGTTTGAGTTCGCGCTCGAGGCCGCTCCTCAGCGCCGAAGAGACCCCGCCCATCAGGTAGCCGATTCCCAGATTGCTTAATCGAGTCTTGGCTTCTGTCATGACCACACAATACTTGCTCTAGTCAATACTTGTCGATAGCAAGTTTATCCTGCGGTCATGAAGTCGATTCCTTACGTCGCTGGGATTTCGGGCTTTCTACACAGCAGGATATATTTCCGTCACCGCGCCTCCGAGTCCTCAAGAGATGCAGGCGTTCTCCAAGGGGATACCTGACCTGCCGCGTTTGTAGGACAATCCGGAAATAAACCAACGCAGGAGTTGCGAAATGGATCAGAACCAAGCCTCTCCTCGGCTTTTTAGGCGACCGGCGCGTTTGTTTCGCCCCTATTGGCGCCTTGTCGCCATCGTTGGCTTCTTGATCCTTTTGACCTCCGGCCTCGGTGTTGTCAATCCGATCCTAATCAAAGTTGTCTTTGACTCCGCTCTCTTTCCTGCCGAGGGCGGGCCCGATATCGACCTGCTCTGGCTGATCGTAGGAGCAATGGCGGCTATCGCCGTGGTCACGGGCGGGCTGGGGATCGTTCAGGCCTACCTTACAAATGACGTCGGCCAGAGCGTGATGCGCGACCTACGCGACACGCTTTATCGGCATCTGCAGGGCATGTCGCTGGGATTTTTCACCGGCACCCGCACCGGCGAAATTCAGTCGCGGGTTTCCAACGACGTGATAGGCGTCCAATCCGTTGTGAGCAGCACCATCTCAGATACGCTGGCCAACAGCGTAATCCTGCTCAGCACGCTGGTCGCAATGCTGATTCTGTCATGGCAGTTGACCCTGATCGCGGTGGCGACTGTGCCTGTGTTCTTCTTTCTTGCCAAACTTGTCGGTGCCCGCCGCCGCGCCGTGACCTCGCTGGCGCAAGAGTCAACCGCCGAGATGACGGCGATTACCCAGGAAACGCTCGCGGTCTCGGGGATCATGCTGGCCAAGCTCTTCGGCCGGCAAAATCAAGAATTGGAGCATTTTCACAAGCATAACCAGGAGCTCTCTCAGCTCTCGGTCCGTAGACAGATGATCGGCCAGTCGTTTTTCGCCGTCGTAATGACGTTCATGGCGATCGCCCCGGCCTTTATCTATCTGCTTGCCGGCTATCTTATTCAAGGTTCTGGCGGCCTTACCGCCGGAACGGTCATTGCCTTCACCACCCTGCAGTCCCGTCTTTATTTCCCGATCGGCAGGCTGCTGGAGGTGACCGTCGAACTGCAGTCATCGATGGCTCTGTTCGAACGGATATTCGCCTATTTGGACCTCAAACAGGAGATCGTCGATAATCCTGAAGCCGTCACTTTAGACCCGCAACAAGTTTCCGGAGCGGTCCAATTCGATGCGGTTCGGCTCAACTACGGACTGACCGCCGAGGAGCGTCTGACGGGTGAACTGGTGGCCAAACCCGAGGGCCGCTGGGCCGTGGACGGAATCGACCTTGAGATTCAGCCCGGCCAGCTGGCAGCGTTCGTCGGCCCCAGCGGCGCCGGCAAGACAACCCTTGCCTACCTAATTCCGCGCCTTTACGATCCGACCGAGGGCCGCGTGCTCATCGATGGCACCGACGTCCGCGACATCAGCCTTGCTTCTTTGTCGCGGCTGGTTGGCTTTGTGACCCAGGAGAGCTACCTGTTCCACGCCAGCCTGCGTAGCAACCTGCTGTACGGCAAACCGGACGCCGATCAGCAGGAAATCGAATCGGCGGCCCGGGCGGCATCGATTCACGATCGGATTATGGAGTTTCCCGATGGCTACGACACGGTCGTCGGTGAACTGGGCTACCGCCTCTCCGGCGGTGAGCGTCAACGCTTGGCCATCGCCCGAGTGATCTTGCACCAGCCCAAGATGTTAATCCTGGATGAGGCCACTTCCTCACTCGACACGGTCAGCGAACGTTACGTCCAGGCTGCTTTGGAGCCGTTGATGAAGGACCGCACCACTATTGCTATCGCTCACCGGCTCTCAACCATTGTGGCGGCGGACGTCATCTACGCCATTGACCGCGGCCGGATTGTGGAGCAGGGCAGCCATGCTGAGTTGCTGGCAAGACAGGGGCTCTATGCGCGGCTCTTCGAAGAGCAGTTCGATGGTGGCCGGGTGGAGGCACGCTGCGAAGACGGCATCGTCCTGGCCAGTGCTAAGGTGATCAACGCTGAGCCGGGCCTGCTTGGGGCGGTTCGCTAGGCGCCCTGCTCTAGCTCAGCCGGTTGCTTGCGAGCGATTGTGGACGTTGATTTTGCCAAAGATGTTTTCGATGTGACGCTCGACGGTGCGCGGGCTCAACACCAGCTCGTCGGCAGCATCGCGATTGCTTTTGCCTTGAGCGACCAGCAGCAGAATCTCTAACTCGCGCTTGGTCAGGTTACGCGCCGCTTCGCCGGCTTTCGGCGAAGCAACCCCAGTCGCTGCAGTTGCCGCCGGAATGCTTCGCTCGGTCGCCGCCGGTCTGGCTACGGCGTCGGAAGCCGCGTCCGAATCTTCATCGATCTGAGCCGTGAATTCCTCGATCGCCTGTCGAACGGCAGTCAGGTCGGCCCGCGTCGGCGCCAGCGACTCGCTTTCGACAAAAACCAGGCGAGCACCGTCGATCCCGGCGGCGATCCGGCGTGCCAGTTCGGGCTCGATCAGTGGGAAGCGCCGCGGGTGCAGGACCAGCGTCGGCGTGGTGATCTGCGGCAGCAGGCTGGTGCAATCTACATTGCGCATTTCGCCGAAAAACTGATGCGTCAGCTCGGGCGAACTTGATTCCCTGAGCAGAGAGGCGATTTCGTGTGCCGCCGTGGCCTCGGTCCAGCCGACGAAGGCGTGGGCGCCGGTTTCGGTGTAAAGCTCCCAGTCGTTTAGCAGGTCGCGAATCGCGTTGACGCGCTCGGAAGCGTAGTAATCAGCGCTGCGCGCATAAGTTCCCCATAGGACCAACCCGGCGAGCTTATCTGGATGGCGGGCCGCGTATTGCAGCGCGGCGGGGCCCGCGTGGTAGCCACCCTGCAGCAGGAACCTCTTGAGCCCGAGGGTCTCAACTATGCACTCCAGGTCTTTGACCTGAGCATCGAGGCTAAAGTTGACCTCGGTGCGGTCTGCAAGCCCGGTGCCACGGCCGTCGTAGCGAATCCGCGTGCGTCCGGCGCCGATGCCCTCGAGCCAGGGGCGAACCTCATCGCTTTGCCACTCCAGTTGCACGTGGCTCCAGGGCAACCACGGCATGTGGATTAGCGGCGGGCCTTCGCCATATGCCCAGTAGGGGATGGCCACGTCATCCTTGGTTCGAGCAAAGCGTATGCGCTGTTCCATGGCCGCAATTCTATGCCTCTCCGGTCCGCTTTACCACGCCTCCGCTCCCTTTGTTTTCCAGATTTTTTCGATAGAGCTTGCTCGCCGAATCTGGGCCGCCGGCGACCGGCTTCCTGGCGCTGCTCTGCGTATTTCTACGCAAGCAAGGCCGCCTACCCAAATCGCTGAACTTGTGTAGTTCACCGGACGCGGCCCCCTAGGCCTGGAAGCTAATTTGCCTTTGAGGCCGGCGCCGGACACCTGAACTAGAAGGACCGGTCCGCCAGAAGGGAGCCGAGATGCTGCAACCGAAGCTGTCTGCCATCGCCGGCGCGATTTCCAAGACCATCGCGGCCCTGCTCGATGTGCTGGCTAGTCCGGAGCTGGCCAACACGGCGAGTATGTTTTCCGGCTTCTCGTGGGTACAGCCGGAGCCGCTGGCATTTCCGGCGGCTCCGGCTGTGGACCTGCAATCAAGCCATTTGGGAGGTAAGAAGTGAACCTGTTAGTTGACGCGGCTGAAATTAGCCTGATCGTAATCGCCGTCGTCGTCGTTGCCGATTTTTTGTCCGGCGTCGTCCACTGGCTGGAGGACTCCTATGGCCATGAGGATCTGCCGATAATCGGACCGATGGTTGTGCAGGCCAACGTACGGCACCATTTCGACCCGCGACACATGGTGCACCACTCCTGGCTGTCCAGCGCGTTGGGTCCGTTGCTCGTCGCCGGGCTCGCCCTGGTCATCGCTTTCTTTGCCGGTGTCCTGACCTGGCCAGTGGTCCTGCTGGCTCTGATTACAGCCAACGCCAACGAAATTCACAAGTGGGCCCATCGATCGAAAGCCGAAAACGGTAGAGTCATCGCCTTCTTCCAGGGTCTCGGTCTGCTGCAGTCCCGCGCCCACCACGCCAAACACCACCAGCTGCTCAAAGACACGAACTACTGCGTGGTCACCAACTACCTTAACCCGGCCCTGGAAAAGCTCAGTTTCTGGCGCCGCTTGGAAGCCAGCATCTTCCGCGTCAGCGGTGCCTGGCGTCGCGAGGACCCCTCGACAACCGCCGAGCGCTACTCCTATCCGGTGCCGACCTGCTCCGATGCCGCCTGCCGCAAGCGCCGCGAAGCGGCCGCACTGGTCGAAAGTAGCGCCGCGGCTTAGGCGGCTTGCTTCAATGCCGGTATTTCAAATAATTCGTGCACAAGCGCAATAACGCTGCCGACGCTCCCGGCAAGGCCCACGGCCATTGCCGGTATTTCAAAGTAATATGGCCTGATGCCACAGGTGACCAAACATGAGCCCGGCATGTTCAGCTGGGCAGAGCTGGAGACCACGGATTCCGTGGCCGCCACCGGCTTCTACAAAGAACTGCTGGGACTGACGGCACGCGACCAGCCGGTCGATGAAACGGGTACCTTTTACAGCATCTTGCTCAAGGATGAAAAGGCGGTCTCTGCCGTTCATGACCTGACCGGTTCGTTGAAGACTCACGCCGTGGCGGCGCACTGGACCGCCTACTTCACGGTAGATGATGTCGATCAAACAGTCGCCAAAGCTGAGGAACTCGGCGCCAGCGCGATTCAGCAGCCGCACGACGTCCTCAACGCCGGCCGCCAGGCCGAGCTCCGAGACCCGGAAGGCGCCACCTTTGCCGTCTGGCAACCAAAAGAGAATATCGGCGCCGAGGTCTTCGCCGAACCCGGCGCCCTGGTCTGGAGTGAGCTCTATACCAACGAGCCAGAAGCCGAGGCCAGCTTTTACTCCAGCTTGTTCGGTTGGTCGCAGCTGGACACCAGCGGTGCCGGTGACCTGCCGTATATGATGTTTCAAAATGACGGACGCAGCGCCGCTGGCATGATGACGATTCTGGAAGAATGGGGCGCCTCAGCGCCGGCCTGGTCGGTCTACTTCGCGGTGCAGAACTGTGACGCTACCACTAAAATAGCCGCCAGTCTCGGTGGCTCGCTGGTCCTGTCGGCCACCGATGTGCCGGAAGTCGGCCGCTTTGCCATGCTGACCGACCTGCAGGGAGCCCCTTTCTTCGTCATGCAGATGGCCTCATGAAAGACCGCATTCGACTCGAAACCGAACGGCTGATCCTGCGCCTACCAACTCTCGATGACCTGGACGACGTCGTTGGAGTATTCAACTACGAAGAATGGGCCAGGTACGTCAATCGCCGCTTCCCCTGGCCCTACACCCGCCA
This sequence comes from Dehalococcoidia bacterium, assembly GCA_965219205.1. Classification (GTDB taxonomy): domain Bacteria; phylum Chloroflexota; class Dehalococcoidia; order DSTF01; family WHTK01; genus WHTK01. The sequence continues at coordinate 1,642 of CBDCMQ010000009.1, read as the reverse complement.
AGACGGCGAGGAGTTCGTCGTCAGCGCGGTCCAGCGCTCTTGGGAGATGGGACCGCACTTGGTCCTGGAATTCGAGGGCAAAGTCGTCGGCGTGGTCACCCTCGAGATTCGGTCCGAGGACCACATCGCCGAGATTGGCTATGGTCTCGGTCGCTCGGTTTGGGGACAAGGCTTGGCTGTCGAAGCAGTCAGCGGCGTGATCAGCTGGGCCTTTGAAAATCATCAGCTCGCCAAGGTTTTCGCCCTAACCGATTGGCGCAATGACAGGTCGATTCGTGTCCTGGAAAAACTTGGCTTTAGGCAGGAAGGATTGCTGCCAACATCGCTTCGCCCGCGATGGACAGACCGACGAGGCCCTCTACGGCGTGCTCAATGAGGAGTGGGAAACTATCAAGTGATGGTGAACCCGTTCAACTCGAGACCGAGCGTCTAATCCTGCGTGCCTTGCAACTGGATGATGCTGATGATGTCTTTGAATATGCCAATGACGAAGAATGGGTCAGGTTTCTCAACAAACAGGTTCCATTCCCTTACTCGCGCGAGGACAGCGCAACCTATGTCTCAGATGCCGTAGGCCGCTCCTGGGAGCGCGGGCCGCAGTTCGCCATCGTGATTGAAGGCAAGGTCCGCGGCGCTGTCGCGTTGGAGGTCCAAGCGCAAGACCGAGCCGCTGAGCTTGGTTATGGCCTTGCACGTTCCGTCTGGGGCAGGGGCCTGGCGGTTGAGGCCTCTGCGGCGGCGATCGACTGGACATTCAAGAACTACGATGTCCTAAAAGTCTTCGCACGAGCCGATGCACGCAACGATAGGTCGATTCGGGTCCTGGAAAAACTTGGCTTCAAGCAGGAAGGGCTGCTGCGGCAGCAACGCTTCGCCCGCGATGGACAGACCGACGAGGTCTTCTACGGCGCGCTTCGGGAAGAATGGGTCGCGGCCCATCCGGTGGGTTGAACGCGCTGCCTCAATGTCTAGCTAAAGGCCGGTGGGCTTGGTCTTCGTGTAGCCGCGCTTGACCGCCACCGGTTGGAAGCCCATTGCTGCGTACATGTCTTTCGGCGTGTCGTCCGCGTCGCAGACAATGACGACTGGCTTGGCGCCAGAGTCGCGGCAGTCGGCGCCACAGCGCTGCATCAGCGCCGTGGCGATGCCCCGATGACGAAAGTCGGAGTGGACGAAAAGGTCTTCAACCTGCCCCATGCGGTCAAGCCCGGACCAGGAGGAAAAGAAACCGCGGGCGATGCCGTCCACATAAGCGAGCCAATAGCGCACTGGGGGCGCCTTGCTCATGGCGAGGATCGTCATCTGGTCAGCAACGCCGGGCTCGTCAGCCTGCCCGGTATTGCGCAAGTACTCTTCTAAATCCTTCAACCCGGTGAACGCCTCCCAGCCGCTGTCATCATCGATCTGGGCAATCTCGAAGTGGCGGCTGGCGGGCGGAAGCGGGCCGTCCAACACCATGATCAGGTCAGCCCGAGGGTTCTCGTAGCCCTCGAGCAGCAGGCGGGCTTCGAAGGGCGTCGGGGAATCGTAGTCGAGATTGAATTTGATAACTTTTGTCGCCGCGAATTCCAGCTCAACCCTGCGCAGCAGCTGTTCAATTTCCTCTGGACTTTCGGCTTCAACTTGGGTCACGTAATTGGCG
>CBDCMQ010000008.1:0-169867 GCA_965219205.1 Dehalococcoidia bacterium | reverse complement strand
CGGCTCCGGCGGCGCCCTGCTGCTCTGCGGGATCTGCTACCTCTTCGGCGCGCTCTTCATGCTGCCGGTCCCCGATGTATCGGGCGGAAAGACGACTGCAAAAACCTCACCCATCGCCGAAGTGGTCGAGGGCTTCCGCTTTACCTTCTCCCACTCATTAATCGGCATGGTAATGATCCTTGTCGTCTCGATGGGCAGCTTTGGACTTGCTTTCACCTTCATCGCCCCCGCCTTCGCCAAGCAGGTCCTCGACTTTGGTCCCGGTGAGGCCGGACTCTTTCTTATGGCCAGCGGCATTGGTGCCCTGCTCGGCAGCGCAGCGCTGCTCGTGTTCGAGGCCAAGAACCGCACGCTCATCCTCGTGCTCCTCAGCCTCGGCTTCGCCTCTAGCCTCATAGCGATCTCGCTCAACTCCAACTACGCTTTTGCCTTCTTGCTCATGGGTATCCTCGGTCTCTGCAACACCACCCTTGCTGTCGTCGCTCAAACCATCTTCCAGCTCACGGTTCCTCAGCAGTACCTCGGACGCGTCATGAGCTTCTTCATGCTTGGCCCCGGATTGGCCTCCCTCGTCAGCCTGCCCCTGGGTCTCATCGGCGACGAATTCGGCTTGCGCTACGCCGTTGGTGGCGTGGGGCTAATCCTGCTCTTCATCAGCATCACTTTGGGAGGCATCCGCCTGCCCAGCCTGCAGGCCCGCTTTCAGGAAATCACCGCCGCTGGCGATCCCGGCGCCCCCAGTTCCGTCTGAGCAGACGACTCTGAAAAACAAGGACGGTCGCCGCGGGCTCTTCACTGGCCCGGGCGGTCCTTAGACCCCTCATCTCGACTGCCTACAGGCGTTCATAGCCCCCAGATACGCGTCTCCGGCTTGAACGCCGCCCCAGGCGAACCAGAAGTGTGCCGGCATGATGGCAGTGAGCCTCTGCCACTTCAGGCAGGCCAGAGGTGGCCGCACACAGGATGCTCCAGACCGAGCTCGTGATCGCCGGCGAAGCCTTCTCCCGTCACCTTTGAAGCTCAGCAACTCGCCGTCCAGAAAGGCGCGGAACACAGCCGCCGCACCGATGCCCTTTGCCCCTTGGACCGAGCGCATGTCCAACGCCGAGTTCGTGCCTACATTGCAGAACACCATCATCGACTCGCTATCGCCGACCTCCTCGGCTATGACATCCTCGCCCTCGAGAACGCTAAAGGCGTAAGCCGCAGTCCGCCGTTCAGCCTCACCGTGACCACTCTCTCCATCCAGCGCCAGGCGTCCATCGGTGTAACCATCGAGCAGAAGCAGGCTCGAATTGATGTCGTCGCGGCCGAGGTAAGGGTTGGACTCCAGACGCTTCCTCCCTGGTTACAACGCAAGCAAAAGAAGACCTCCGGCCCCTCGCTTTGAAGGGCCGGAGGTCTTGCTATACCACTCTCCCGGCAAGCCGGGGAATTGCGTTCGCTACTAGCGGCGGAGGAACTTGGGCGTACCCATGCCTACCGCTGCCATAACGAATGCCAGCGCGCCGGCGATGCCCAAGAGCGTCCAGCTGCTGCCCGAAGTCTCTGCCAGACCGGCGTCACCGGTGCTCGGCGGCCGGATACTCGGCGGCCGGATACTCGGCGGCGACGTCACGGTCGGCGGCGACGTCACGGTCGGCGTGGCCACGGCGCAGCTCAGCTGAATCGGAAGCGTGCCAACGACGCCGCCCGCCGTGGCGGTAATAGTTATCAGATCTCTGCCGGTATTCGGCGGCGTGTACAAGGTCGAGAGCACGCCGCTTATGGTCGTTCCGGCCTGAATCGAGAAGACCCCCCGGGGTGCCGTGAAGATCACGGTAACGTCCTCGAGCTGATTGCCACCTTGGTCCCTAACCGTGGCGAGCACCACGATTGGCAAACCGCAAGCCGGGGTTGTGCTTGAGGCGGTGAGCGCAACGCTACTCGGCGAGCCCGCCTCCTCGAGTTGGTTGATGAAGGTGCAATCTACAGAATCATTCTCATCGCTAATCTCAATCGTCACCGACGCATCGTCAATATCGACAACGATGTCGCGCGAAGGGACGTTTTCGTCGTCGCAGTCGATCTCTGTCAGTTCCCAACCCCGCGGCACATCTTCGGTAATCGTGTACGTTTCGTCTGTGTCGCACTTGAAGCTCATCTCATCGTTATCCGCGAGGGTGAAGTCTTCGCGGCAGGAAGAATCCCCGCTGATTTCGAAGTCGAAGTCAACGGAATCGTCATCGTCGGCCGAGTTGCCGATAACGATGTTCCCCTCAGGGTTACAGGTCACCACCACAGACGGACGATCACCACCTTGCACAGCCCTGACTCTGACTGGGTCTCGATCTTCGCAGGTAAGCGTCAGCCTAACCTCGAGAACACCATCGTCTGGGAAGTCAGGGTCGTCGCTGTCAATGGTGAGTGTGGTACCCTCATCGTCCTCTTCGACGCAGCCATCACAATCCCTAAGATCCAGATTAGCCGTCGTGTCCGCGGCAACGCTACTGACGCTAACGGTGACGTCACCATCGTCCTCATCAGCCACGATCGTGATGTCAGTGCTATCACCGCTCTGGATGGACAAGTCCTCCGCGGAAATACGGTCAATATCCGCCCTAGCGCTAGGCGGCAGTGTGGCGCCACCGGGCATCAACGCCAGCAAGCCCAAGGCGAAAACGGCCGCCAAGGATAATAGTTTCCAGGACATGTTCATAGTCAATCTACACCTCCGCGAGGGATTATCCACTCCTTTAGGGTGGTCTTGGCGCCTGGGAGATACGTCCGGCTGTCCCTAAAGCCGGCCGCGGCCCGCCACCCCCTGCAGCGCAATAGCGTATAATGCCGCTGGTTTCAGCGAAAGCCATCCGCCTAGATGACCGCAGCGAATTATAACATTAGCGGCGCCGAACTCGCTCACTTCCAACCCGACTACGACTTCGTGCCCAGGCGACGCGACGTACTTGCTCATACCGAAGAAGCTGAATCCACTACCTGCAAGAAGGCAACCCACACTCGACAGGCCAGAGCCATCCTATGGGATTCTGTCCAAAAGATAACCCCAATGGATTCAGTGCTTCAGGAGACACATGATGCCTAGAATGGTACTGCGTGCTGCTTTTTTCCTTGCTGCTGTTGCCATGCTCGGTCTGCTGAATGTCGCCTGCTCGAACGACCGCGCATCTACCTCACATTGTTCTAGCATGTTAGTAAGCTATGGAACTAGCATACTGGGACTCAAGATGAGGGACAGGGCCGCGACGTCCTACATAGCCGCTAGCACTACACCGATGCTGGCTGCTACGCCCAGCATCTACTCTGCATATAGGAGAATAGAGCTTCTAGTCAGACCACGAGATGCCGCCACGAATTTGTAATTGTTTTGAAAGAATGCAACGCTAAGCTGAAGCGCGCTAGAGGGCATTGAGAATAGAGGCGTAAGCATGCGGCAACTTCGCATGGCGTGTCCTGGAGCGGTTGCGGGATTCGTGGCCGCAGCGGTCGCGCTGGCTGTCGCCGAGTTCGTAGGGCTGCTTGTCGATGGAGAGTCCCTGGTGGTAGCAATGGGTGCCATGATCATCGACAGTTCTCCCCGCTCCGTCTCCGGCGCTGCGATCGAAACCTTCGGCACGAACGACAAGCCCGCCTTACTCATTGGCATCGTTGCCACATCGTTGCTGCTCGGTGCGGCCTTAGGACCGCTCGCCATGCGCTACCGCGCCATCGGCGTGGTTGCCTTGGCAGCCTTCACTATTGTCGGCGGGCTTGTGGGGACCCGTGATCCGTTCACCTCGCCTGTCCAGGCATGGACCACCGCAGTCAGCGCCGGTATTGCCGGTGTCACCACACTCCTCTGGCTGCTGAGCGCGGCGACCGAGGCTGGTCCGACGGCCGGAGCCGCGTCTCCCGATCGGGAAGTGGAGCACCCTAGGCGAAGGCAGTTTCTGCGGTTCGCCGTCAGCGGGCTGGCGGCGGCTGTATTTTCGGTGCCCCTGGGAAGGCGCCTGATCGGGCCGGCCGTCGATGTGGATTCGCAGCGCGCGGCAATTGTGCTCCCGCCAGCGAGCACCTCCACGCCAGCGTCACCGCCCGCGGGGAGCGCGACTGCTGGAGTGCCCTCGCCGACCGCCAGCGTGAGCGTTACGCCAGAAGCGACGGCCACAGCCGAACTGACGCCGGAGCCTGCGCCGGACTCGACGCCCCAGCCCGCACCGGTCGTCCGCGGCGGTCCCGCCTCGGTTTCGGGGATCTCGCCGCTCGTCACGCCGAACAGCGAGTTCTACCGCATCGACACGGCTCTCTCGGTGCCCCGCATCGACAGTGAGCGGTGGCGGCTCCGCATCACCGGGATGGTTGACCGACCGGCCGAGTTCACGTTTGAAGAGTTACTCTCGATGAGCCTGCGCGAGGAGGCGGTGACCCTCGCGTGTGTGTCGAACAAGGTGGGTGGGGACCTCGTCGGCAACGCCTACTGGCGCGGCGTCCCGCTTCCCACATTGCTGCGCGAGGCGGGCATCCAGGCCGACTCGACGCAGGTAATCGGGCGCTCCCTCGATGGTTTCACGGTCGGCTTCCCCACGGACGTCGCGCTCGATGGGCGCGAGTCGATGGTGGTGCTCGGCATGAACGGGGAGCCGCTGCCAGCCGAGCACGGGTTTCCGGCACGCCTGATTGTGCCGGGGCTCTATGGATATGTCTCCGCCACGAAGTGGCTCGGTGAGATCGAGCTGTCGCGGCTCGACGCCTTCGACTCCTATTGGGTGCAACGAGGCTGGTCTCAGCAGGGCCCGATCAAGCTACAGTCGCGTATCGACGTCCCGCGTGCCGGAGCCGCGCTCCCGCCTGGCAACGTGCGAGTCGCGGGCGTCGCCTGGGGCGGGCTGAGGGGTGTAAGCGGCGTTCAGGTTCGGCCAAAGGCACGCGGCGGCGCGCAGCCTGCAGAAGGTGGTTGGCTCGACGCCGTACTGAGTGAGGAGCTGTCTGACAGCACTTGGCGTCAGTGGGTGGCCGACTGGCCGGCCAGCAAAGGTACGTTCGACCTCGAGGTACGCGCGATCGATCGCAGCGGCGAGGTGCAGACCAACGAGTCTGCTCCCCCCTTCCCCAATGGAGCGACGGGGCACCACACGATTGGTGTTAACGTCAATGCATAGACCTTCTATGGCTTACTACCGCGACGGTAATCTGACCGCGAAAAAATGGGGGTTTACGCTACCATAACTCCTATACAGGTCATGGATCTCTTCGTAGAGCTAGTAAGCCTATGAGGCTAAGATACCAACTTATTAACATGCTGGGACTCAGGGTTAAGGATAAGGCGCGACGGCCTTGCGCTCACCTAGCAGGCGCCCCACTGTCTCCGCATCGCTTGCATCGCCGCAGATCAGGTGATGCTCGCCGAGCGCCCAGGCCTCACCCGCCTTGACCCGCGCCAAGCGACATGCGTCCTCGAGTGCCACGTTGAGGTCGAACTTTTCCGGCCGCTCCTTCTTCGAGCGCACGTCCAGCGACCGCATGAGTTTGTCGAGTTCGCCGGGGTTGAAGCCGGTGAGCGTTAGGTCCAGGTCCTCGACCGGCGTCAGGTCGGCGAGCATGCTGGCGAGCTTCTCGTGGTCCCATTCGCCCGATATCTTGTTGGGTCCGACGTTCAGGACCCGCGCCTGCTCACGCATGAGGCCCAGGTACGTCACCGGCACCGTCTTATATCCGAGGCGCCGGGCGGCACCAAGGCGCTGGTGGCCACCAATGACGGTCCCGTCCTCGCGGCGTACCAGGAGCGGCTGAACGAATCCGAACTTCTCCAGGCTGCGGGTCAGCGCGGTCGCCTGGGCTGACGAGATGCGCCTCGGGTTCGCCGAGTCCGGCCGCAGGTCATCTATGGCGACGTCGACAACGTCCATGCAGGCGTCCCGCTTATAGCCGGGACGGGTAGAGCTTCTCGAATTCCGTCAGCTCGCCCGCCTTATCTTTGGCCGACACACCGCTGCGGCTCGATGGCGACATGCCGAACTCGGTCAGGAATGCCCTCATCTGGTCCATCGATTTCGTCGCCACGAGCCAATACGGACTCCGGATCGGCTCCCCTTTCGGAGACTTGATCAGCATGCCATGCTTCTGCAGCGCCGCTTCCGCCTCCACCCAGTGGCTATAGGCCGTGCAATAGGCGGCAAGTGCGGCCACGTCCAGGTCAGTCATGAGGCCCATCTCGACCAGTAGACCGCCGGTCCGCTTCCACTCCGCCTGCGCCACCTCACTGAGATGCTCAGGCGGATTAGGCAAGCGAACGCCTGGCGCCGGCTCGTCTTTGTTGATCTTCAGCTTGCCCGGGTTCCCCCTCAACACCTTCAGCTTGGTCGGCGTCGGTTTCCGCCCTTGGCCTTTTGCCTTCGTCATAACTTCCTCCAAACAAAATCTAATTTCGCGGGTGTATGGGCACCGGCTAACCACGCTCCACAGGAGAGTGAGCTCTAGACTTTTGACCCTCCTCCCGGCGCGCTCGTCGTCATGACGACAAGACAAGGACATTAAGGGCTCAGGCCATTTCGGTCAGCACGCACTTGGGTACTCCAAGCGTCACTCAGCCTCAACTGACACGAGCGTAGGTGCGAGAGAGGCTCGCGTCTTAGCCGGTGCGGGCCCTTCCCTTGCTATTGGATGCTAAGGGCAAGGCCGGAAGCCGACACCAGTAAACCTCAAAGAACCGCACGGAACCCCCCAAAGGGCATTAGATGAGGCCGAAACAGTACCAAAAGGGCATCTTTCGAGGATGTCTCGCGCCTCCTCCGGATACCTAGATAGGAAGCCTTGCCACCACCGCGGCTGGCTGCCAGCGCACCGCAGCAACCGGCGCGCACTTTGCGCGCCGCCACAATCAGAAGACGGCTACTCAGGGTGGTGGCTTCGGTCCCGCGCCGAGAATGAAGATGCCGATGCAAACGATGGGAGGCGGGTCAAAAGTCTAGAGGTCGCTCTCCTGTGGACCGTGGCCTGGCTGGGCGTTTATCTGCGGAACTGCTGGCGTCCTATCTGTGGGAGGCAAGCCTCCGCTCTCGGGCCTGCAAGTCACCATCGAAGAGGCATTGCATTTCGGGAGAGCCCTAATCCGTTCCTGGCTTCGGTACACTGTGGTTCAGATCGAGCACTCTAGTTACCCTAGCTACGGGCAGGGCTGGCGAACCATATCAAGGAAGCGAATGCCGAGGAGATAGATGCGTCCAAGGCCGAGGCCAATCGCCACCGGCTCCTCGTTCCCTCCCTACGTGTCATAAGTCGGCGATCCTGCTGGTTCTCCGATGTTAGCGTGAGTTCCGCAGAGAGAGATGTGTGAAGAATGCAGGATTTACCCAGCTACCCGGTTATTCTCGAAGTTGACTACCCGGAGAAGCTGAGCAGGCTAACAACCTTCTTCAGGTTGATACTTGGCATTCCTGTGTTTCTCTTCGCGGGTCTCGTCAGCGGCTGGAACATCTGGGACAACCTCGAGAGAGGCGTGATTGCCGGGGGTGGGCTTTTCTTTCCCATCCTTGTTGTTGTGTTCATCAGACAGTACATTCCCCACTGGATCTTCAACTACCAAGTGGCCTTGGGACAGTTTGCCAATCGCGTATTCGCATACGTTCTCTTGCTTACCGACCAGTACCCTGCTTTCGAGGGCGAATACCCCGTGAGGTATGACGTTCGTTACCCGGAGCACCTCAACCGCTGGAAGGTTCTTGTCTGGAAACTCATCACAGCTATTCCACACTTCATCATCCTCACCTTCCTTTGGATAGCCATCTTCGTAACAGTGCTGATTGCCTGGTTTGCGATTCTGTTTACCAGTCGCTATCCGCGAGGCCTGCACTCCTTTGTCGTCGGTGGGATGCGATGGACCGCTCGAGTGGGAGCCTATGTCTACTCTCTGACCGACCAGTACCCACCATTTAGCCTTGAACCCTAGGAAATCTGTTTTTTGAGGCCCTTCTGATGTGTTTTTGACAGCTCCTCAGATTCAACTACATAGGGGCTCAGACACGAATGACCCCCCTGGCTGACGAGGAAGAGCGACAGCACAAGGCCGCTTGCGCCGGCCACTTAGAGCCGATGCCTATAGCGCTGCTCGAACTCGGTCTCTTCCTGTGACGGGAGGGCGGGTCAAAAGTCTAGTTGCCCATCCTTCGTAGGGCGTCGTCGCACTGGTGGGTGATCACTTGATCGAGGGCGTGGCAGCTTCGGGAGCGTGCTGCGTCTGGGACTTCGCAGAGGCCGGGGCATTGTCGTCGATTCTGAGGTTGACGTCCACGTCCTTACACGGGTGCCCATGCTTCAAAGCGTTTAAGGGAAGACTCTAGAGGATGCTAAAGCTCCTGTACTATTAAATGAGTGATGCTCAACGCAACTAGATCTTCCAAATCGTTCAGTTGAAGTACATTGTTGCGGTGGCCGCTCTTCTTCTTGCGCTAACAGCATGCGGAGGGGATGAGCAAGTCCTCACGTGGGATCAGCTAGAGAACGCCGCTTATCCAGTTGAATTCGTGGAGCCCGATGGGATCGCACAATTAGAAGGCGGCGAGTTTCGCCAGCAGGCGGCCCCGGGCTCTGCCACACAAACCGTTGTTCGCTTGGCTCAAGTTCGCAGCTTCGGCCAGATCGATAACGGCAACTCGATCGATGCAGCACCCATCCTCATCGTGGATCCCGGCGGCTCCGGGACATTCATTTACCTTGTAGCGGCGCTCAACATCGATGGGCAGCCAGAGATGGCGGCGACCACACTACTAGGCGATAGAGTGGCAGTTCGCTCGGTCAAAATCGTGGACAGCCAGATCGTCGTAGGCATGCGCGTAAGGGGTCCTGATGACCCGTTCGCGTACCTGACGACTGAAGTTACTCGTACGTATGTCCTTGAAGGAAGCGAGCTAGTTCTGCTAAGCGAAGAGACTTCCATCGTTCCGCCACCAAGTTCCGGCGATTATGGGTTCACGCCCGAGCGCATCGAGGTCAATGGGGGAGAAGGGGAAACCGTCATGGGGCGGTTGGCTCCTGGGGAACTTGGTGATTACGTTCTTGCAGGAGAGGCGGGACAAGAACTCCAGGTAGCATTGAGGAGTCAGTTCTCAAATGCCATTCTGTCGATTTATGGGCTTACTGACGGACAAGTCCTGGTCAGTGTGACGGAGTTCAAAGTTCAATTCACCGGCACCTTGCCCAGTAATCAGGACTATGCGATTAGAGTGGTTACACTGGCAGGAGACGAACTGGACTATAGCCTTGATGTCCAACTTCCGGCGCGCTCATCTCCCTCTCCTCCCTCTCTTTCCTCGAAAAGCCCCACTCCGGAAACCCTGACGGCAACTCCCGAAGCGGTCGCGCCTGTGACCCCAACCCAGTCAAGGCCGGTTAGTGGTGTTCAGCCACCCCCGGAGAGTGGTTTGTTCGTCTACCTCACTTTCGATGACGGCCCCAGCGCTCCCTTCACGGGTCAAGTGCTCGACCTCCTTGCCCGTTTCAATGCGAAAGGCACATTCTTCGTATTGGGAGTCAACGTACAAACAATGCCGGAGTTTACTCGGAGGGCTGCGTTGGAGGGCCACTCCATCGCCAACCACACGATGTCGCACGCTTCTCTCCAGGGAATCGACCACGACGCCTTTTTCAACGAGGTGACAGCAGCTCAGTCAATTCTCGATGAATTGGCGGGAGTTGCCTCGACCCGGTGCCTGCGACCTCCCTACGGAGCGACCGACTCCTTTACTCGTGCATATGCCGCAGAACTCGGCTATGCGCTGGTGCTTTGGGATGTCGATCCACGCGACTGGGCGCGACCTGGAGTCGACGAAATCGTTTCAGCCATAAGGGAAGGCAGTGGGCCGAGCAAGATAATCCTTATGCATGACGGCGGTGGTGACCGAACTCAGACGGTTGCGGCACTTGAACAAGTGTTAGCCCAGCTCTCCGATTTTGGCTACGAATTCAAGCCGCTATTGTGTGCCTGAGGACCAGGGGACACTCAACGGTCACCAATTCGGGGCCCGCGGCAATGCTGCCACGTAGTCTTGGCGCCATCCAGTCGACTTGAATCAAGTCAGATCGATGTCACCCGAGGATCCATGGCGAGGTCCAGACCCGGCTTCGAAGGTGTCGCCGAGCAACGTGGCCCGTCCCGACATGTCGGGGAGACTGTATCATCGTTGCGGTGACCGTCGGCCGGGCCGGGTTCGCCGCCGTCGGGAACGGTGAGCTCGACTTCCTCCCCGGAAGCCTGTACTTGAGACGCACTGAAATAACCCGGTCGGCAAAAGGAGCACTACGAGGGTCGTCCACAGTTGGGGCCTATTGAGATGCTCTTCCAGTTCCCAGCTCCACGTCGAACATCCAGCCCTTTGGCGGGCTGGGCAAGCTTAGGCCGCCGGAGTGTAGTAATCCACCATCACGGAGGTCAAGACTATTGGAATCGCGGTCAGATCTCTTCGCGCGTTTATGAGGACCACTCTCTTCCCCGATGAGTTTTTCGACCATGTCTCGCGGTGCCTCTGTGGTGACGAGTTTATGGGGTGTACAGCGCATCCTCGGGGGTGACTGGTAGTAAATGCCGTCTCATCGGTAGGGGCGGGTCAAAAGTCTAGAGCTCCCTCGCCTGTAGAGCGTGGTTGGCCGGAGCTTATACAGTCGCGAAATAAGCTTTTTGGATCAGGGTGAATCTGAGCGGCGCGATTTCGAGTCTGAGGGCCTGCGAAAAAACACGCCAAAAACGTGCAAAAGGGAAAAGGTGACAATTTGGTTGGGTCTAGTTACGCCGTGCCCATAAGGCCTCGGCGCCGGAATTATTGGGCGGTCGAGGCTGACAAAGTCCTGGCGACGCTGTTCGTCAACGGCCGGCAACCGACCTGGGTCGAGCTGCGGGACGCCTACCCGTTCGGCGAGCGCAAATACTGGCCCTATAAGGTCTGGCTCGATGCCATCTATCACTGGCAGAACCCAACGGCTGGCACCGCCGCACCGGCGCCAGCCGTTGGCGATCCCACCTGAACAGGGTAGGCTGATAACGGAGGCAGATGATGACCAAAAGCCGAGCCGGCGGCGGCGGGCGTAAGCCTCAACCGACGGCGCTGAAGGTGCTAAAGGGCAACACGGGCCGGCGTCCACTCAACGAGGCTGAGCCCAAGCCTGAGGTGTTCTTACCTCGCCCGCCGTCGCACCTGTCGCCCGTGGCCCGCCGGGAGTGGCGCCGCGCCGGTGCGTTCCTTGTGGAGATGGGGCTCATGACGAACCTGGATGTCGCGGCGCTGGCTGGGTACAGCGTGGCCTATGCGCGCTGGAGCGATGCCGAGAAGGCGCTCAGGAAGTACGGCCTCATGGTTAAAGACGCTGACGGGCTGCCGATGCAGAGCCCTTACCTGGCCGTGGCCAACAAGGCGTTCGAGCAGATGCGCGTGATGATGGTCGAGTTCGGCATGTCTCCCTCGAGCCGAAGCAAGGTCGCCTCCGGCTCTGTGGCACCGGTCGAGGAGACAGAATTCGAGCGGCGCTACTAAGCAAAGATCGACAGTTCTGAAGGGGGCCCAGACTCCGAAGATCGACAGTCAGCCTGTGCAGAGCGCCGCCCAGGAGTAAGACGCGGCGGACCAGCAATGGCGGATGAGCGCACGACGTGGCGCTATCGCCTCGGCGGAGGTATCCGTCGACGAGTGGCCGCTACGGGACGGGGCGGGCCAGTCGATGTCCTCTCGCCCGACGGCTCCAGGCGCCTCCCCGCCAAGCTCGACATGCGCGTCCAGCGCCTCATCGACTAGCACCTGAAGGACCAGGGGCCCACTCTCTCGCAAGACGGCGAGCCAGGACGGCGGCGGATGAGGAGAGGGTGACAGGGGTGGGTCGAGAGTTCTCAGAGCTACCGGCGCCATGACCGCAGCAACCCAGGTGCACGTTTTAGTGCGGGTCTGGTGATGACTGGTAGGGGTCCGCTCCAGAAGCCGGCCCATGAGCAGCAGCGGCGGGCACCTGGAGGCGCGACCAGCAGCCTCGCGCGTCCCCCGGCCTCACAGGTGACTTGACTGTGCCGCCCAGGTGCCGCTCGTATTGCGAGAAGACAACCCTCGTCGATGGTAATGATCTGGAATGCCCCAGCCACTGAACAGCAGCGCACGGAGCCCGTGCTGGAACTACAGCCGACCCTCACGCATGCCGGGACTCAATGTCAAAAGAGATAAGATGCATGACAGGAAGGATGGGGATGGCAACACTCGAAGACCTGACCCCCGGCGCCCTCATCCGAGGAGTGACGGCCGGCGCTGATATAGAGGTCGTCAACGTCAAGTGGTTTGGCGACTCCGCCGTCGAACTCACCTATAAGGTGCCGTCCACTGGCCACGCCGGCACCCGGCTCCTCTACAGGGATGATGAACTCAGCCTCGAGATAGTGGAGCATGAGCTTCCTTGGTCCTTCGACGGGGACGGTCATCTTTTCCGTCTCGTTTCCGAGGCCCAGCGAATCCGATTGGCTCACCTCTTCGACCCGGTGCTGGCCGTTCATACATCTAAGGTGGACCCTCTGCCACATCAGATTACGGCGGTGTACGACTCGATGCTGACCCGCCAACCACTGCGTTTCCTATTGGCAGACGATCCCGGGGCTGGTAAGACGATCATGGCTGGATTGTTGATGAAGGAGCTCATCGCCCGAGGCGACCTGGAACGCTGCCTGGTTGTATGTCCCGGCGGCCTGGCCGAACAGTGGCAAGACGAGCTCTATCGCCGCTTCGGGCTGCCCTTCGAGATCATGACCAACGACAGACTGGAGGCCGCCCGTACGGGCAACTGGTTCACGGAGACTCCGCTGGCGATTGCTCGGCTCGACAAGCTGGCACGCGCCGAGGATGTAAAGGCTCTGCTTGAGACCCGCGATGGCGGTTGGGACCTGGTGATCTGTGACGAAGCCCACAAGATGTCGGCGAGTTTCTTCGGCGGCGAGATCACCTACACCAAGCGCTACCGGCTGGGCCAACTGCTCTCAAGCCGCACTCGCCATTTCCTGCTTCTGACCGCGACCCCACACAATGGCAAGGAGTAGGACTTTCAGCTCTTCATGGCTCTGCTGGACGGAGACCGCTTCGAAGGACGCTTCAGAGATGGAGCGCACACGGCGGACGCCTCGGACCTGATGCGCCGCATGGTGAAGGAGAAGCTCTTCAAATTCGATGGCACACCGCTGTTTCCAGAGAGGCGGGCCTCCGCCGTTCCCTACAAACTCTCCGATGGCGAAGCCCGCCTCTACAGCGAAGTGACCGAATACGTACGGGGCGAGTTCAACCGGGCCGAGGCCCTCCAGAACGACAAGCGGTCGGGGACCGTCGGCTTCGCACTGACCATCCTTCAGCGGCGTTTGGCATCTTCCACAGAGGCCATCTACGAGTCGCTCAGGAGGCGCAAGGAGCGGTTGGAAAGCCGCCTCCGGGAGCTTCAGGTCTTGCAGCGGGGTTCTCAGGTCGGCGCGGCTCTCGCTGAAGGATTTCCCTTGCTTGACAGTGACGATATCGATGACTTGGAGGACGCTCCTGACGAGGAGGTCACGGCAGCAGAAGAGGAGGTCCTCGACCGCGCCACTGCCGCCCGTACTGTAAAAGAGCTTGAAGCGGAGACAGGGAGTCCCCGCCGGCTGGAATCGCTGGCCCAGACGGTGCGGGACGGCGGTCAAGATAGGAAGTGGCAGGAGCTCACCGAGCTGCTGAACAGGTTGTTTACGGTCTCGACTGAAGGGTCCAGGGAAGGATTCACGCCCTCTGCTCATCAGAAGCTCGTTATCTTCACTGAGCATCGGGACACGCTCAACTACCTCCACAGGCGGATCACCAACCTGCTGGGCCGTGAGGACTCGGTGGTGATGATTCATGGCGGCGTGGGCCGTGAGGACCGGCGTGCGGTCCAAGAGTCCTTCCTGCACGACCCCGAGGTGCAGATTCTCTTGGCCACCGATGCGGCCTCAGAGGGGATCAATCTCCAGCGCGCCCAATGGGGCAATCTGTCATGAGCTGGGAAGGTCGCCTGGACGATGATTCAGATTGCGAACGCCCGTCAGCCGGAGCCCACCCGTGTGGTCAACCATCTTTGACGGGCGAGGCTTGGGGTGCCGTGAAGTTCGCCTCGTTTGAGAGGTGGGATGCCCGCCCCGGTCCCGGCCATTCCCTGTCGGGAATCGCCACGTAGTCGGTTAGTCTTCGGACGCTGCCAGGGCGGTAACATCCGTACTGCGATTATCAACCAATCTCCAGGAGGGTAATTTGGGGAAAACCCTAACGACCCGTACCAGGTTCGGGCGCTTCAGAGCCGATTGTCAGGCCGCCCAGAATCGGTTACTTTGCAGGCCAGGTGACCCTTTCGGTGGCCGAGAACGCGTGATATTTTTCCGGCCACGGTCCTGATCAGCACTGCCTAGCGGACGCCGTTTCACGGAATCTAAAGAGAGGCACGAAGTTGAAATCTGTTGAATGCTTCCTTACGCGCAAGGACGAAGTCCTGATGCTGCGTGGACAGGATGAAATGCTCACCCCTCTGGTCACCGAGGTGAGGGCTGGTGAATCCCCCATTGAAGCATCCGTGCGAGTGATTGCGGAGCAGACCGGTCTGCATCCCTCTCCGAGCTGTGCCGGGCTCTATTTTCGTCTTAGGCCGGGCCATCTAACCGAGGATGGATTGGCGTTTGTGGCCGAAGTAAGCGTTGAAGCGGAGCTGTCCAACCCGGCAGCAAGAAATCACGAGTGGGTTGGCCTGGGGAGCATCTCCAACAGATCTGACGTCTCGTCGTCAGATCAACAGCAGACGGCGCGCTTTCTCGCGGCAGACCATCCACTGGTCGTTGTTTTGGCTGAGGGAGAGAAAACACCGGCGAGCGGCGAAAGCCAGGTAGCCGTTTCGTCTCTTGACCCCGCAGTTCTCAGCCCGTTGGTTTTCGCGGTCCAGTCTTAGAAATCCGAATCTCGGAACTCCAAGCATCTCGTCAACGTCGCTGTTTGAATCGATTACGCGAAGTCAAATGCACTCACACCGCATGATCCCGCCCGCCACCGCGGCTCGAAAGGTCAATTGAGCGCTGGTACTGATGTTCCGACGGTGGAGTTGAAGATGAAGATGGCAGCATTAACGTTTTGGATGGCCGGATTAAAGCCGGGAACCCATGTCTCAAAGGCTTCCGGGTCGATAACGCCGCTAGTCGTTATGCTGTCGATCGTTATCGAGTATGCGTGGAACGCGTCCAGCGCTGCAATCAAACCATCGTGTACTTCGCTGAATCGCGTCGGGACGGGCTCCCATGACCTTAGCTGGTTTGCAAACGCGGCGCCCTGCTGACCCATTGCCTTGATGGCGAGGAACGTCCCCACCGTTGACGCGCTGGCATTCGCCGCATTGACGGCACTAACCTTGGCAAGAAGTTGACCGTCGGCGCGGACTCGATATTGACGCTCGGCTTCGGTTTCGTCTGGGGCGGCGGGCGGAGTTGTCGGCTGCGCCGGTGCCGGGGCGGGAGGTGGCGGCGTCGATGTCGGCGGCGGTTTGGTAGCGGTTGGGGCGGGTTTGGTAGTGGTCGCAGCCGGTGAGGTAGCGGTTGGCGCCGATTCGGTTGCTTCGGGGGCCGGCTGGGTGGCGGTTGCGTCCAAAACGGCAGAGACATTGCCGTCTTGATCGCCGCCGCCCGAAAGCGCCAGGACCAGAATTATGATCAAGACGGCGCCGGCAGTGAAACCGATGAATGCGAGGTGGAGGGGCTTTAGAGTTATCTGCACGGAAAGTTCCCCTCCAGCGTCTAGGTTCGTCCCCTACATCTGGCTGGGCCAACTGACTGTTTGCCAACGAGGCTCAAGCCCTTTGCCGACCTCTCCTGCCATGCGGTTCTGGGCGGCGAATAGTCTTCCACATCCGTGAGTTAATTTTTGTAGGTGCGAGTAATAGCAGCACGCAGAAAAAGGTTAGCGAAGTGTATCACAGTCCCAAAATTTATCTAAAGGAGGTGACACAGGGCCACCTTCGCACGCTTGGGCAGGGAAAATCGCCGGCACGGCTGAGCAGGACTGCGAGCGGGATGATGCCAGGTTGCTTAAGGACGTCCCCATTGGATGTGAGGCCCGATTGAGTAAGTTCTGGTACCCCCGGCAGGACTCGAACCTGCGCCACCGGCTCCGGAGGCCGGTGCTCTATCCGCTGAGCTACGGGGGCACGACCTCAATTCTAACGGCCCGATCGGGCCGGAAGCCAGCCGCTAGGCCGACCAGCCCCCGCCGATCTTGTGAGAGAAAGAAGGTTGCTAGAATTCGATCCTCACCCAGGGTTCTAGACGCGAGCCAGTTGTCGATCGAGTTGTGGCAGATAAGGGCTCGTCAATATGCGCCTGTCCGCCGCCGCCAGCAAGCCAACCGGGTAGGGCAGCCCAAGCCGGCATTTCGGTTGACGGCTTTCGTCCGTTTGGAACCTAGCATTGGGAGCTTGTGGCGGCAAAATTTGACGCCCTGAGGCTGGCCTACTACCGTCAGATATATGGTTCGCAACGCACGAGTGACAGAGAGAGATACTTGATCACGAAGCCCCGGCCCTTCTGGTACTCGCTTCTCTGGGGTGAGGATCGAGTATTCATACCTCACCGTGTATTCCGCGCCGCTCGAACTTTCGTTGGTATTGAAGCAGCGAGCGGAATCGTCCTGCTGCTCGCTGCGGTGGTTGCCCTGGTTTGGGCCAACTCTCCTTGGGATGAGCAGTACTTTGACTTGCTGCACACAGAGATTGGCATCGACCTCGACTTTATCGTCATTCGTGAGGACCTTCAGGACTGGATCAACAGCGGCCTGATGACGGTCTTTTTCTTCGTCATGGGTCTGGAAATCAAGCGTGAGCTGGTTCACGGCGAGCTATCGACACCGCAGCGGGCCTTGTTGCCGGCGGCAGCGGCGCTGGGCGGCATGGCGGTGCCGGCACTGATTTTCGTTGCCTTTAACGCCGGCGGTGCCGGATCCGATGGCTGGGGCATACCGATGGCGACTGATATCGCCTTTGCCCTGGGCGTGCTTTCGCTGCTTGGCCGGCGGATTCCGTTCGGGGTCAAGATTTTTCTCCTGGCGCTGGCCATCGCCGACGACATCGGCGCAATTTTGGTGATCGCCATCTTCTACACGGACTCGCTCGACTTTGAGGCCCTGGCGGTCGCTGGGGTGGTTCTTGCCGGTATCCTGGCGATGAGCCGCAGCGGGGTTAGGACGATAAACCTCTATATTGGCGCCGGGGCCATTCTTTGGCTCGCGGTTCACGAGTCCGGGGTTCACGCTACGCTGGCGGGTGTCATGCTTGGCCTGCTTACGCCGGCCCGCTATTTCTACAATCCCGAAACATTCACCGATATGGCTGACGGGCTGGTGCGGCGCTTTCAGAGCGCTTTGGCGACCCACAATGAGGAGGCGCAGCGCGGCATCCTCGAGCAGATCGAAGATCTCATCCAGGGAACCGAAGCACCGCTCGAGCGTATGGAGCGAGCGCTGCACCCCTGGGTCAGCTTCTTAATCGTGCCGACCTTTGCCCTGGCCAACGCCGGCGTCGTCATCTCGGGAGACGTGGTCAGCGACGCGCTTTCCAGCCCGATATCGCAAGGAGTGGTCCTGGGATTGATTCTCGGCAAGGTGGCGGGCATCTTCGGCTTTACCTGGCTCGCCGTTAGGCTCGGCCTCTGCGAGCTGCCGCGCGGGGCGCGCTGGCGCCACATCCTCGGCGTCGGTCTGTTGGGAGGCATTGGCTTCACCGTGTCCTTGTTGGTTACGGACCTGGCTTTTTCTGACGCTCTGCTGGCCGATGAGGCCAAGCTCGGCGTGTTGTTTGCCTCAGCCGTCGCCGGCATCGCCGGCTTCATCTACCTGAGGCTGACCAGCAAGAATCCGGCTTCCTGGTTCTGAGCCGATGGCCGTGTCCTTTTTCCTAGACCGTGCGGGTCCTCTGGCGATACTAGACCGCCTCGGCTACGTGAGCCGAAGTCAGGCACTCGGAGCCTGCCAGATCGGCGATTGTCCTCGCCACTTTGAGGATGCGATGAAAGGCGCGCGCCGAGAGCGACAGTTGAGTAATTGCCAGCCTTAGGAAGTCGGTTGCCTGGTCGTCGGCCTTGGACTGGCAAAACTCGCGCACGTCGGCCGACAACATGTCTGAGTTGGATTGGGCCGAGCGGCTCTCGAAACGCTCTGATTGCACAGTCGCGGCCGTGTCGAGACGCTGACGCACACTTTCCGAGGACTCTGCTGGCGCTAGAGAAGACAGCTTGTCAAATTCGATCCGCGGCACCTCTACGAAAATGTCGATGCGGTCAAGCAAAGGCCCGGAAATCCGGCGCTGGTAACGCGAGACTGTCGATTCCGAGCAGACACAGGCCTTAACCGGGTCACCATAGTTGCCGCAAGGGCATGGGTTCATAGCAGCGACCAGCATGAAGTTGGCGGGAAAAGTGATCGATCCCTGGGCACGGCTAATCGTCACAACCCGATCCTCGAGTGGCTGTCGCAGGACTTCGAGAGTTTGATGGCCGAACTCGGGCAGCTCGTCTAAGAACAGGACACCACGATGCGCCAGGCTAATCTCGGCGGGACGTGGCAGACGCCCGCTGCCGACCAATCCTGCCTGGGAGATTGTGTGATGTGGCGCCCGGAAGGGCCGTTGGCCGATGAGTGGCGTTTCTCGGGGTAGCAAACCGGCGAGCTGTAGACCCGCGTAACCACGAGCGCCTCGTCCGAATTCATGGCGGGCAGGATCGAAGGTAGGGCCCGTGCTAGGAGCGTTTTGCCGGCTCCAGCCGGGCCGATCATCAGAAGATTGTGCCTGCCGGCTGCGGCTACTTCAAGCGCCCGTTTGACGTGCTCCTGGCCGCGGACCTCGGCGAAATCCGTGCCCTCAACCTGCCATCGAGTGAAAGCTCACCCAAGAACAGGGCTTTCGAGGTGTCCGCGACGATCTGCTCGGAAGCTAGGACTAGGCCGACCGCCATTGGTAAGTCGAAACTTGGTCCCTCCTTGCGAATATCGGCCGGAGCAAGGTTGACCAGGAGGCCCGCGAACGGGTTCGCGCCGCGGTGCGCAACTCCGGCTGTCAGTTCCCGATGCGCCGGATCACCGTCACGGCCGTGTCCGGCAGGCCGACAACGGTAAATGCCGGCAAGCCCGAAGCAATATCGACCTCGACCTCGATCCTCGAACAGCGAAGCCTGGGGTGGGGCCGCTTCGGCTCGATCAAAGGGCGTCAGCGGTTCCTCACTACGCATGTCAGCCGGGACATAAACCTCATTCAGTTCGCTGTCTCGCGCCAGGCTGACCATCGACAAGACACCATGGGTTGCCCAACTCGCCCTCGAGGCCGACTACGGCGCCGGAGTAAACTTTCGCAAGCATGTTCGCATTATAGGACGGTCGCGAGAAGTGGCAAGAGGCTGTTAATGGTGTTTGATGCTTCCCTGGAGGTGCTAGGGTGTCTGAGGCGGTTCTCCTGCGTTCGTGGCCTTGATGTCACTCTGGTCAGCGGGTTAGGGTAGCCGAGGTTCTCCATGTATGAATTGATGCCCTTCTCCGGCAATCCGCTCGACTGGGTTAGCAACCTGCGCCAGGACAAGGATTGGGTGGCTGCACAAGTCGCCGCGCCGCAGAGCATGTTTCTGCCGCTGCGCAATCTCAATCCGTTGACAGTTGAAGTGTCCAGCCCGGCCCTGCGCTGGCTGGACTCGGGACTTAGAGACCGGCTCGACCAAGACCAGCCTCTGGTGCTGCTGGGGACGCAAGATGGGACCGCCCACTTCGCGGTCGATCTGGGCGATGCCGACTCAGACGCAGCGCCGATCGAGCAGCTTGGGGTTGAGAGCCCCGAGTTCCCCGAAGCGAGAACCATCGCCGTGGGTCTCAGAGCCGGTATTCTGGCCCAGGCGCGGTCGCTGGTCGACTGGCATCGGCGGCATCGCTTTTGCAGCAGCTGCGGTGCCGCCGCGACCGAGCCCGACCGCGGCGGGGCGATGCGGCGCTGTCCGCGATGCGAGGCGCAGTACTTCCCGCGCACCGACCCGGTGGTGATCATGGTGGTCTGGCAGGGCGATCGCTGCCTGTTGGGCCGCCGCAAAGGCCGGGCTGGCGGCATGTTTTCCGCCTTTGCCGGCTTCATCGACCAGGGTGAGACAATCGAGGACGCGGTGCGGCGTGAGGTGGCCGAAGAGGCAGGGTTGGTGGTGGACGAAGTGGCCTACCGGGCCTCGCAACCCTGGCCCTTCCCGTCATCGCTGATGATCGGCTGCTTTGCCCGAGCGACCAGCCGTGAGTTTCAGGTTGATGACGAAGAAATCGGCGAGGCGCGCTGGTTTAGCCGTGAAGAACTACTCCAGGCGCTGGACTCGCCGAGTCCGGAGTTGGCGGTACCGGGGCCGGTGGCAATCGCCCATCACCTGATCCGAGACTGGTGCGCCGCCGTGCCTTAGGGTAGGGCCCGGGTCTACGAGCGCCGCCGGGGGGACCGGCTCTCGTCGAACGGCTACGCCCTGCGGCTGGCGACAAAGAAGATGCGTTTGAAGGGGTAAATCGTTCCGTTATCCGTAGGAGGGTAAGCATTCCGCAGGGCGGCGCCGTAGACTTTGCTGAACTCGGCCTGCTCGGCATCATCCAACGCCGAGAGAATCGGCTGCATCGAGGTTCCCTTGACCCATTCCAACACCGGGTTGGGCCCCTGCAAGACAAACAGGTAGTCGGTCTCCCAGGCGTCCACCTCCAGGCCGAGACCGATCAGCAGGTCGAGATACCAGCGCAGCGGCCGGACTTGCAGCTTGTGCCAATTGGCTAGCTTGTTGGCCCAGGGCCCGGACCGGGCGGTCTGTTCCAGTAGGACGTGAGATGGTTGCTCGAAACTGGATGGCATCTGCACGGCCAAAACCCCGCCCGGCTTGACCAGGCTGGCTAATTTGGGGAAGAGATTCTCGTGATCGTCCAGCCACTGCAGGGCGGCGTTACTAAAGATCAGGTCGGCACGTTCGTCGTAGTCGTTGATGTCGCTGAGCCGAAACTCAAGCCCGCCGGGTTGGGTGAACTTTTGTGCCTGCTCCACCATCTCCGGCGAGTTGTCGATGCCGAGGATCATCGAACCGGCCCAGTGCTGCGAAAGCAGTTTCGTAAGCTCGCCCGTACCGCTGCCCAGATCGACGATCTGCTGGAAGGCGCGCTCGGGCACGCGGGACAGCAGCGTGTGGAACGGCAGCGAGCGTTCCTCGCTAAACCGGGCGTATTGGGCAGGATCGCGCACGAAGTTACTTCCTGAATTCGTTGCAGGCTAGCACGCGGCAAGGCTTATTCTTCATAGAAATGGTCGGCTTGGACCAGGCTGCGCAGCCGCTATCGCAGCGGCGAGAAATCGGTGGGGGTCATAATTCGGTTTTCGATGTGATGGGCCAATGGTCCATCAGCCTCTGATTCGCTGCGCACGTTGTGCCACTCGGGGTCGGCGGCAAAGGCAGTCCAGGATGCCTGACGGGCGGCGAGGTCTTCGTAGGAGAGCATGTACCAGAGCTCATCGTTGCGGCCGCCAATTGTATTTACCCAGTAGCCGACGTTCGTAATGCCGTGCTTGGCAAACAGCCCGACCGTGTGGTCGCGAAAACGCGACTGCAAAGCCTGCATCTTGCCGGGATTGGCCGTGTAAATCCTCAGTTCGTAAATCATCTGTTGGCCCCCAATCTTGCTGGTTTTTGCAGCGCATTCTAGCCTCCGCGCCGCTTCGGACATGGTTTCGAGCCGCTCTAGTGGAGAAGCGAACGGTGGTTAACTAATCTGAAGGAGTTAGACGACTGCCACAGTCATTGCAGAACTTCGACGCGGGCGGGTTAAGGTGCTCGCAGGCAGCGCATTTGCTCTCGGCCGCCGCTTCGGGCTGCGAGCGGTTGGGGGTCATTGCGTCAAAAGCGAGCCGCAAGGGGCCCGGCAGCCGGTAGCGGGCCGCTAAGCTCGCGGCTCTCTTGATATCGCTCTCGTGCTCTCGGACGTAGCGGACTGCATCCTTGCCGGCTTCCTCGACGCGAGGTTTGGCCTTGGTGACCAGCTCGTCCACCTTTGGCTTGGCCCGCGTGACCAACTCGTCGACTTTCGGTTTGGCGTCTTTGTACAGTTCGGATGCCCGCGCGGCGATCTCCTCCTGCGGCTTCTTCACCGGTTGAGGAGATTCCGTGTCTTTGGGGTCCGTTCGTGGCTCTTCCATATATTCCTTGAGTCTGAGCCGTTCAGGATCGGCCGACTGCCGCGCCGGCGCCTCTAGGCTTAAAATTCACAAAGGTCCGCCGAATCTGACCGGCGGACCTTCGTGAGCTATTTTACGATTTCACCTTCAGAAACAGCACTTGGTGCTAGCCGGGCGGTGGAGCAACCAAGAAGGCAACCCCGTGGCCCGGCCACCCGAGCTGGTTGCGGATTATTCCTTGCCGACGGTGGTCTTGGCAACCACCTTGACGCCCTTGATGGTTCCTTCGACCGAGCGGCGCACGCGGTGAGCGGCAGCCTCTCCGACCTGACCAGCGGCCTCAATGGCGCCGGTTGCCGCCGCGGACGCGGCTTCTTCAGCCGAGACGCCAACGTCCTTGGCGGCCTCGATTGCCCCTTCCACGGCTCCGACCGCTGCAGTGGTCAGGTCCGCGCCAATCTCGGAAGCTTCCTGGACCGCACCGCTCGCGGTTTCCTGGACGGCGCTCATCGCTTCACCGCCGACATCTTTTGTGCCGCGGATGGCTCCAATTACAGCTCCCTTGGTGACGCTGCCAACTTTTGCGCCGACCTTGGCGGCTGAATCGACGGCGGTCTCGATACTGTCGGCGGCTGTCTCTGCAGCCTGGCCGCCAACCTCTCCGACGGTCTCGATCGCGCCTTTGACCGCACCTTTAGCAAGGCCGGCGACGGCCCCGCCGGTCGCACCGGCGCCTTTGACCGTCACCTGGGCGGTCTCAGCCACGGTCTCCACGACGGCTTGGGCGATTTCACCCGTGCCGCGGATAGCACCGATGATTGATTCCTTTACGCGGTTTCCAACTTCTTTCTCGTCTGCCATTTTGCCTTAGTCCTCTCTGATTCCTGACCTGTCAATGTTCAGATGGTATCACTTTTCCGCTGCAGCCGGTCCGAGGGAGCAGAGGCCGATCAGGCTCTCGGAGTTTAGCCGCCGCTCGGATGGGTTAATTTACCTCACTCATGAAAACCATCAAGTCCAAATCGCCGGGAGAATGGTCGATACGGTTAACACCGCGGCGGCTTCGCTTCGGTGCTGGGTGCTGTGGTTCGCCATATGGGCCATCAGCTTCCACAGCAGTAGTGTTGTCTCGCCAGCGGGGCGGCGCAGAACGACGTGCTTTTGCAGGTCGTCGTCGGTCAGGCTGCCGAGGAAGATACCCATTTTCGCTTCCTCCTCGCGCCAGCGCCGCCAGGTCGGGCAAGCTTTCCTCTGTGACCCTTTCGCCTGCTTCTCCTCCCCTCCAGCGCCGGAGCCAGATTGCCTCTGCCATCAAGAGATGGGTTAGGATTGCACGCAGGCTGCCGTAGTTCGAAGTGTTTGGACCAGCATAGTCAGCTTCGCTCATTCCCTCGGTTGCCGCGAGCAGCCGGTTCCTTGCCCAGTAGTCGTACTCGTAAAGAAAGCGAAAGTAATCGGCGTTCATTGAAAACTCACCTCCGGATTGATTCTGGGTGGCTGCGAGGGTTGCAGGGGCAGAGTACGCAGATTTCCAAGGAACTGCCAAACCGGTGGTCGCGATCGGACGATTCTGCCAATCGGGACCAATCTCCACGCGATTGGCAATGCTCCAGGCTTGTGCAAGAATCAGTTCCGATCACGCCATCGTTTGATCCAAATCTTTTAGGAGGGTGAGTCGTGACTTCAACCACAAGCCGGGAAAGCCCGCCGGAGACGGTGCTCTCTCGCCGCGGCGGCGAAAATCAAGTTTTGGGCTCAAGTGGCAAGCCGCTGCTCGTGATTATCGAGGGTCGCGATGTCGATGCCATGATCGATGCTGGACTTGGGGCGATTGGCGGCATCGGCCGGGTGGTCGGCTCGCATCGGGAGGTCCTGCTCAAGCCGAATACAAACCAGCACGACCCATACCCTTCGATCAGCGACCCGGAGACAATCCGCGCCGTCGCCCGCCACTGCCGCGCTGCGGGCGCCGAAAGCGTGATAGTTCACGAGGATCACAAGGTTGAAGGAGAGGTGTTTTATGATTCGTCTCAGCTGCCGGGGATGGACATCCAGAGTTCTCACGCGCCAACCGCAGAGGATTTCGTGACAGTCGAGTTTCAGGGCTGGATGGACGACCTGGATGCGCCCACAGGTCAAGAGGACGAGCGCTCCAAGCGGATGTTGGAGCGCCTGGCGGACTACGACCGCGAGGCAACACCGCGTCTACGGGTTGCGCGCCAGATCCAATCCGCGGCGGTCGTGATCAACCTGCCGGTCCTCAAGCGCCACTTCGCCGGCCAGATTACCAGCGCCCTGAAGAACCACTTTGGTTCCGTTTACGGGCCGCAGCGCTGGGTCGGCCATGCCACGCTCGACACCGAACGTGACTTTTTTGACCGCCGGCTGGTGGAGTTTGCCTCCGCGGTTCGGCCTGAACTAACGATTACTGACGTGCGCTCGATTCAGGCCGTGTCGGGCCCAAATCGGGGAGATGACACGCGCATTGTCGAAGGCGTCAACCGAATGATTTTCACAGGCGACATGGTTGCAGCCGATGTCGTCTCGATGGACCTCATGAAGCGCCACGACGATACGTTTGCCAAAGCCAACGAAGCGATCGTCCGGCGCCAGCACGAGCACGCTGAGAACCTTGGTTTGGGCTCGAGCGACCTGTCCAAATTCGAGATCCTGGAGATTAGCGTTTGAGGTAGGCGTTCGCCCCGTCTCGGCTGAATTGAGCAATGATGCTGGTCAACGGTAATCTTGCCTGGTTACTGCAGAACTGTTTTCGCACTTTGGAGGTGCTAAATGACGCCAACTGCGATTAATGAGCGAGGCTATTCCCGCCCCGAGCTTCTAGCGGACGCCGATTGGATCGCACAGCACCTCGATGATGCCAAGGTCCGGATCATAGATGCGAGACAGGCGCCGCAATACGATGCCGGCCACATTCCCGGGGCAGTCAGCCTGGTTGCCCATGGTGCCATACCGCGGACTGACACCGCTGATATCGGCAGCCAGGAGCAGTTTGATGAGCTGGCCCGGAAGCTCGGAGTCAGCAAAGGCATGACCGTAGTCACCTACGACACTCCTTCGGCGGCGATGGGAATGCTCGCTTGGGCGTTCCTCTACTTTGGCCACGAAGACGTCCGCATGCTGGACGGAGGTTATGACAAGTGGGAGCGTGAAAAACGCCCTACTTCGACTGAGGTGCCGAACTATCCAGCCGGAAACTTCGCTGGCCATCTGGAGCCGGGGTTGCTTTGCACGCTCGACCAAGCCAAGGCGGCGGTTGGCCGGGAAGGCTCGGTGCTCTGGGACACACGAACCGAGGCGGAGTACCTGGGAACCAACACCCCAAACCCGAATGCGCCGCCCCGTCTCGGGCGCATTCCCGGCTCGGTTCATTTGGAGTGGGTCGAACTCCTGGACCCGGATTGGAAAACCTTTCGTCCGGCCGATGAGCTGATGCAGTTGCTTGGTGCCAGAGGGATAACGCCGGAGTCAGAAATCGACTGCTACTGACAGGGTGGTGGGCGAGGGTCACTCGCCGCGGTTGTTCTCAAGGTACTGGGTTACGAGAAGGTCAGGTCGTACGTCGGCTCTTTTGGTCAATGGTCTCGTCAGCCGGATACGATTGTCGAAACTTAGTCAAGTCTTGAATCGGTTTATTCTCTGCCGGGCTTCGCCCGGACGGCAGATCTGCGATTCTCGATTCCAGGAGATTGAGGCGTGAGGCAGGTCAATTTTGGCGGCAAGAGCACTTCTGTTGTGGGTCTCGGTCTCTGGCAATTTGGCTCACCCCAGTGGGGCTGGGGCCCCGATCTAGGGGAAGCTGCGGCTACCGAAATAGTCAATCGCGCGCTCGATCTTGGTATTAACTTGATGGATACGGCGGAACTGTATGGCGACGGCCGGTCTGAAGAGATCCTCGCCAAGGCGCTGGGCAGCCGTCGCCAAGAAGCGATCATTGCGACCAAGGTCAGCCCGACCCATCTGACCCGTTCTGGCGTGAAACAGGCCGCCGATCGAAGTCTCTCCCGGCTAAAAATCGACACAATCGATTTGTATCAGGTTCATTGGCCGAACCGTTTCGTCCGCCAAAAGTCGACCATGACCGGCATGAGGGAACTTTTGGAAAACGGAAAGATCAGCGAGGTCGGGGTCAGCAACTATCCGCTAAAGCTTTGGCAAAGGTCAGAAGACGCGTTTGGGCAGCCGGTTGTCGCGAACCAGGTTCAGTTTCATCTCCTGGACCGAAGTCCGCTGGAGGACCTGGTCCCCCATGCTCAACGGACGGGTTCGGTGATTATCGCATACAGTCCGCTCGCCCAAGGGGTGCTGGGCGGCCGTTATGACAGCGGAAACTTGCCCGCAGACTTTCGCAGCAAGAACCCGATGTTCTCAAAATCCGGCTTTGAGGCGATCGCACCGCTGGTGGACGACCTCAGAGCGGTTGGGCAGGCTCACGACGCAACACCTGCCCAGATCGCACTGGCCTGGCTCCTCCATGTTCCTCAAGTGGTCGTTATTCCCGGAGCCCGCAGTGTGGAGCAGGTTGAGGCAAATGCTGCCGCGGCTGACATTGAACTCTCAGACGCTGAGTGGATTCGACTGAAGGAAACGGCTGAAGCAGCTACTCAGGCGGCGTCGAGACGCAAACTGACCCGAATTGCCGCCTGGTTACTCGGGGCTCGTTGAAACAGTGCTTCTCGGAATTCTGGTGCGATGCAAAGCCGGCACCAGCCCTCAATAACGCAGACGGCTAGCTAGCCGGGTTGGCCTGGACCAAAGGAGGCGGAAGCTGAAGACGGAGCCTCTGCGTGCTTTGAACTCGGCTGCGACCTGTCCTCCATGTGCTTCGACGAATCCTCGAACAATCGCCAGACCTAGGCCGGCGCCATCGCCGCCGGCCGCCGAGGTTCGCGCCCGCGAGGCTGCGGCCCGATAAAAGCGCTGCCAGATTCGCGAGAGTTGATCCGGCTCGATTCCCTGACCGGTGTCGGAAACGGACAGGGCCACCCATTCGTCCTCGTGACGTATCCGCACTTCGATGCGACCTTGGACCGGCGTATGCTCCAAGGCGTTGCGTAGCAAGTTGGCGATGACGCGTTCGATACGGTGGCCATCGATCATGCTTCTGGGCAGGACGCCCTCCGCTTCTAGCACCAACTCCACGTCCTGGGAGCGGGCCTGAGCCTGCATCGCTTCGACCACCTCAGCGGCGATTTCCTCGAGCGGCAGGAGCTGCTTTTGAAGAGCAAAGACACCGTTATCGATTTGCGACAGGTCAAAAAGGTCATCGACCATTCGGCCCAACCGGGCCACTTCACGCTGCATGACAACGTAGTAACGCTTTGCCTCAGTCTCCTCCGAAACAATTCCGTCGGAGAGGGCTTCGACCATGGCGCGAATGCTGGCGAGCGGCGTCCGGAGGTCATGGGAAACCGCGGCTGTAAGCTCCCGCCTCTCGCTCTCCAACAGTTTTTGGCTCTCCTCCGCGGCCTTAAGCTGCTGAGCCAGCAGGTTTACATTTCCCGCCAAGTTGGCAACCTCATCGGTTCCAGTTGCATCTATGCGCCGGTTGTATTCACCGGCTGATAGCGAGCGGATTGCCTCGGTGATGAAATCGACGCGGTTTGAAACCGATGAAGCGATCAGAGCGCCAAGTCCGGCCATGATAAAGACGTTGAAGCCCAGGGGGGCTGCCAAGACTTTGAGATCGTGGGCGGTCGATACAAACATGAGCTGGGATACGACCAGGACGCTGATCAGTCCGGTGAGCGTTCCAACGAGCGAGATCAGAAAGGCCTTGCGACGCAGGGTGAGTTGCGTGGCCGCCTCTGCCCTCGCCATGGCCAGCCATCCCAGTGCCATAGACGCTGTACCGGTTGCCGCCAGATAGCCAGCGAGGAGCAGCAGATCGCCTACTTTGATCGACATGGTCAAGCGAGCCACAAGAACGGCGACCGCGAGTCCCGCGATCAGGAAAAAGGCAGCGTTCAGCACTGACCTGCGGAACGCAGTGGATGCGGCTGGCAGAACAAAACTACGGTTCAAACTTGTATCCCACTCCCCAAACCGTTTTGATGTGCCGCGGGCGAGAAGGATCGAGTTCCACCTTGCTGCGCAGGCGGCGCATGTGGACGGTGACGGTGCTCGCATCTCCGGCAAAGTCAAAGTCCCAGACTGAATCCATCAACTGGTCTCGTGTGAAAGCTTGTCCGGGATGACGAGCCATAAACGACAGCAGATCGAACTCTCGCGCCGTTAAGCTGATTTCGCCGCGAGAGTCCTCCACGCGGCGCGAACGCTCGCCGATTCGCAAATCGTCAAAGCGGATCCAATCGCTTTCCGTGGCTGGCGTGGTCTTGGCGCGGCGCAAAACTACTTTAACCCGCGCGGCCAGTTCACGAGGGCTAAACGGCTTGGTCACGTAATCATCGGCGCCAATGCCGAGGCCGACGAGCTTGTCCGATTCTTGGCCACGGGCCGTGAGCATGATCACGGGCGTATCACCCCGGGCGCGCACACGACGGCAGACCTCAAGGCCGTCCAAGCCTGGCAACATGAGGTCGAGGACAATCAGGTCGGGCATATAACGGTCAAGCGCGTGGAGGGCATCATTGCCGTCCGTGACAAGCAGCGTATCGAAGCCATCGTGGCGAAGGTAGCGGTCAACTACCTCAGCCACTATCGCCTCGTCTTCAACGATCATGATGCGATCGCCACTCAAGCTGAATCGCTCCCTTCCCCGTCTATCTAGATTAACGCCTATTCCTTACGAAAGACTTACATCCAGCTACGACGAGAAGCGGCGTCTAATTCAGCAAGCGAAGAAAGGGCGAGCGAGCCGGGGAAGATGGTTTCTAGCGCCGACCGCCCTTGAACAAGCTCGAAATCCGGTCAAAGATCGATGGCTTGTCGCCGCGTAGGCCACCGAGGAACCCGGCCCAGGCAACCTCGGCGTCGGCGGACCGACTTAGGCCCTTGATCCGCTCCTCGATGATGTCCTTGACCTTGCCGCCTTCGCCGGCGTCCAGCCAAAAACCGTGTTCTTCAGAGCAGGTATCGAGTTCAAGATTGTAAGCCCGGTAGTTGAAGGCAACCATTGTGTTCTGACATTCCGGGCATTGCAGCTCGCTCTCGCGCTTTGCGTACTGAACCGTCGCCTGGCGCTGTTCTGGTGTAGACGGAACCGTCGCCTCCAGGTGGTCCAACTGCTCGGGGTCAAGCCAGCGTCCGTTGCAAGACGGGCAGTGGTCAACTTCGATCCCGTCGTGAAACTCCACTCTTAATTCCGTCTGGCATCGGGGGCAGTTCACACTTTTTCTCCTGGTTCTTTGACGCGATTAGCTATATCCAATCTAACGGTAGCTGGGCCGAAACAATAACTGAAGAAAATTTCCAGGAATTTGCCGTCGTCAGAATGGTTCGGGCTCAATGCCTCCAGGCTGATCTGAAGTGGAATCAGATCCCAAGCCGCGGCGCAGGAGTATCCTTCTCCATTTGATTGCGAATCAAGGCAGCATAGCGGTAGACGACATGGGCAAACTTACTGTACGGCAGGGTCAGGTAGAGAGCCGCCACAATTCCGAGGTGAACGGAAAGTAGAGTTCCAAGCGCGGCGGTCTCGCGAAGGATCAGCAGCAAAAGACCGCTGACGCTTGTCAGCAAAAGCAACCCTAAGAAGGCGTTATCGAGGCCGATCATTCGTTGGTGGGTGGGGGCTGGATCGGACTGAGCCTTGAGCCAAAGCAGGCCGGCAACACCAAAGACAATCATCACGCCACCGATCGTGCCTAGCAGCACCGGGAGGCTTGTGTAGGCGTATGGCGCGTCTCGGTCGAGAAAGTTGTGATATATCGCGGCTACAGTGGTCGAAGCCAGCGTTAGCATGAACCCGTAAAAGACCAGGTGATGTGCCCATCGCCGGGAGTTTGATGTACGCCAGTCTGGATAGTTGCAACCCTCGGCGTTGCCTCCCTTAAGGTATTCCAGGCCAAACGCATCGTGGGTGGCTTTCGACAAAGACCGGAGATTCAGCAATTTACGCAGCGACGCGCCGGACCCGCGCCAGAAACGCCAGCCGCCAATTGCAAGCGCCAAAGCGCCGTAGGCAGAAAGGGCTAACGCCGGACCGACCATGGCGTAATACGGGACGATATCGTAAAAGGCCCCGGGTTGGGTATTGGAGGAGAACAAAACGTCGGACCCCTGGACGGCAAGGACCGAGCCAAAGACAAGCGCCACGGCTGCTGCAACTACGAGAGCAATCAAGGTTCGGTTGCCCTGAAGCAAGCGTGAAAGGACGCTCGGCCAGGTGAAATCGCGATAGGTCTCAACACGAAGGGAAGAAAGAACTTCCGGGATGTTGATACCGAACTCGTGGGGCGGTGCATATTGACAGGCGTAATAGCAGGCGCGGCACTCAAAACAAAGATTCGCCAAATAAATGAGGTCTTCACCGCTGAACTGGCGCCGGGTCTCCATCGCCGGGAAAACGGCACAATAGCCTTCACAGTAGCGACAGGCATTGCAGATTGTTAGTTGCCGCTCGGCTTCTTCAATCAGCTCAACTGAGGGCACGTTGGCCAGCCTCCCTTCCGGCGATGCGACCGAAAACGCTGCCGATTGTCATGCCAAAACCGCCCAGGTAGCCGTGGCCGAGAATACTGCCGGACATTACCTCCCCTGCTGCGAACAAGTTGGCTATCGGCTGGCCTGAATCAGAGAGAACCTGAGTTTTTTCATCCACTCCAAGTCCATAGTAAGTGAAAGTGATACCAGGCCTGAGAGGATAGCCGATAAATGGCGGTGTATTGATCGGCAGTGCCCAGTGGCTCTTGGCCGGCTCCAGGCTATCGGTATGGCAATCGTCCAATGTTGCCGGATCGAAACTTCCGGGCCGCACAGCCGCGTTGTACCCCGTAACCGTCTGCAGCACGATTTCGGGCTCGAGCTCGAAGGCCACGGCGAGTTCGTGAAGTGAGTTGAACGTCATGGCCGGGAACGCCGAGGGCATGTACTCGGAAGCCATTTTGGAATCGAGGATCGAGTAGGCAATTTGACCGGGCTCGCGGGCAATTAGCCCACCCCAAACCGCATACCTTTTGGGCCACATGTCCAGGCCTTCGTCCGAGAAACGCACACCGTATTTATTGACCACAATGCCAAATGGCACGGTATCTAGCCGGGTGACAATTCCACCATCGAACTGGGGTCCTCGAGCGTCTACCGCTACGGCGTGAAATTCACGTTCGTTGCCTACCGCCTTCGCCCCTTGGTCTAGCAGAACACGAAGAACCACCCCTTTGTTGTAGGGAGTGCCGCGAATCGCGAAGTTGTTCACCGCGTCTCCCCAATACTCGGCCATCCAGTCCAAATTCGCTTCAAACCCGCCGGACGCTACGACGACCGTCGTGGCCTGGACTTCCCGACGACCTCGCTCGCTGTCGAGGATTACCAAGTGTGGATTCTGAGCTCCATCACGCAACTCCAGATCTGTGACGCCTGAATCGTATGAAACTTCGATGCCAAGATCGGCAGCGGTCTTGTAATAAGCGTTTAGCAGGGCTTTACCACCACCCAAAAAGAAGGCGTTCGTCCGCGAAAGCTGCAATGTACCCTTTAGTGCGCTCTGCCAGCGGATCCCATGGCGTGTCATCCACTCACCCAGGTCAGAAGAGGACCTAATTGTGAACCGGGCCAGATCCTCGTTTGTTTCACCCCCTGTCACCTGTAAGAGGTCTTGATAAAACTCCTCTTCGGTGTAGGTGCCGGTCAGAAAATCGGATTCAGAACCGTGCATGTAGCGCACGTTTCGCGTGTGGCGGCTGTTGCCGCCACGCATGTGTTGCGGCGCGGCTTCAAGAATAAGGACGCTGGCCCCCGCATGCCGAGCTTCAATGGCGGCGCACAGGGCAGCATTGCCACCGCCGATGACCACAACATCGTATTGAGGCTTCATGCCGCGTACACTGTCCTGAGAACATTCATCTGGCTCGATATTAGTTAGCCTGGATTGCGAGAGCAACTAGAAACGCGGGCGTAGTCTGGACTCGATTGCACGGCCGCCAAGCGTCGAGCCGAAAGAGGAGAATCTATATATGACAGAGAGCACACCACCAGCTAGGCCGGCACCACCGCCGCCACCACCGGTAACTGAGCTTGTTTTGAACGAAGACATCAAACAGGCCATAAATGGTGCGTACGACAACGGCACGCCGATAATAATTTCCTATGTCGATGCCGAAGGCCAGCCCAGCCTTTCGTTCAGAGGCAGCATCCAGACGTATAGTGACAATCAGCTCTCGGTCTGGGTGAGAAACCCCGAAGGCGGCATTTTAAAGGCCCTCACTTCAAATCCGCGCGTAAGCACTCTGTACCGCGACCCGGCGACTCGAATGATGATCATCACGCAGGGCCGGGGCCATGCTGAGAGTGATGAGAATGTTCGCAAGCTTGCATATGAGAATGCTCCGGAGGCGGAGCAGAAGGCGGATCCAGAGCGAAAAGGAGTTGCGGTGATTGTCGATCTCGACGGAGTTGATGGCCGTTCCCCAGCCGGTGCCTTTAGCATGCGCCGAGGCAGCGCCTAAGCACATCCTGCTGACCAGAGCAGAGGAAAAACCGCGTACTCTAGTACGCGTTTTTTTGTGGTTACAGCTTCTTAGAAGCGGGAGATACCATCAAGATCTGGGGCCGGCTCGCGGCCGAGGATTCTGAGGACGGTGGGGAAAACATCTGCTGTTCGGAAGTGGTCAGCCTCCAGTGGGTGACTGACGATTACCGGCACGTGCATTTGGTCGGGCATGATCGCTCCGTGAGTCGAGCGGTGCTCGGGGACTTCCCATCGTGCCCGAAGATCGAACCCTTTTTTGGCGCTGACAAGCAAGTCACCGCTGCGTTCCGCACGAAACAGTTGAGGCAGCTGAAGTAGTGCGTCTGGTCGGGGAGAGTCGAAGGAAAGCTTGAGAACGGTATCGGCGTCGAGGCCGGCAAAGCTGCCGCAGCCCAGTGGGTCCACATCCCGGAATGCGTAGGAACAGAGGTCTCCATCCCACTTGATTGAACCCTCGCCGCTGGCGGTTCGCAGCTTGATGCTCCCGTCCCAACTGGTTCCAGCCACGAGGTCGACGCCTTCAGTGGAGAGCAGCGCCTGAGGCACTTCTTTGGCTTCGAGTTCCTCCCAGGGGCGGCGGCCGTTCCAACCATCGGAATCGCGAAAATACAGTTGGGTCATGCCGTTACCCGAAACCATTTCAGCGCAGTGAGCATCCTGACGCCAAAGCCTTGGGTAATACATGCAAGAGAAACCGATTTCATCCAGCAGCCCGGCGGTGTCAATATGCGTGTGGGTCGCTGAGTGGCCATGGTCGCTGCCGATCACCCAGAGCGTTTCCTCGTCCCTTCCGTTGGATTTGAGAACCTTGCGAGCCTCGCCAATGGCCCGGTCTATCGTGCGGTAGGAATTCAGGACTTTGGGTGCTCGCGAGTGTTTTTCATGGGAGTGGCCGTCGACGCCGTTGAAGGCGCAAGCGATAAATTCTGGGCCTTCTTTCACCGCCTCCACCAGAGCACGGGCTGCAACAAAATCGGCGAGTTGCCATTGGTGTAAATAGTGGCCGATGGCGTAGATCAGGGGCTTGATGTGGCGCGTGACGTTGTCTTGCGGATCACAACCCTTGGTGAGTAGGTTGAGTATGTTCTTACGAGAGCCAAAATAGTCAAACCAGGTTGGGCTGCCGGCAGGAAGGTCTTTATCGAAGCTAACGGCTTCTCGTCCGCTGTAGCTTGCCAAGGCCGGCCGCGTCCAGCGCGAGCCCTCCGAATTGTAATTCGCCCGCGAGAGCCAGCGGTAGCCAGGGACATTGGCGGTACCGGGGAATAATCCCATGAAGTAGGGAATGTAGGCGGGTCCGGTCGTCGATGGGAAGCAAGTTACGGCCTTTTTGACACCGCCTCCTGCCTCTGCCAGCGCGGCGAGGGAGGGAAGATCGCCGGCGTCGATGAACTCTTGCAGCACGTCGTAAGCTGCACCATCGATCATCACGAATATCAGGCGGCGATACCGGCTGCTGCTCATCCGTCAGCAATCCTACCTCAATCGCGCCTAACGACCATCCAAAGACCTTTGGAGGTCAGGGGCGAGCAGTGCGGATTAGCTCAGGCAACCTGAACCGACGAACCTTCTCGGGGCCGAATCAGCCCGAGGAGTCGGGCCTGTATTCTTGGCCAAACACGATACAGCCAGTGAGCGAGCAGGAAGGCCACGACGGCTAGAGTGCCGCCGGCAATCCCGTCTATGAAGAAGTGGTTGCCGGTAATTACCGTTGCGAGGAGCATGGTTGGTGGCAGGAGGATAGCGACGATGCGCAATGTTGGATTGCGAGTTGCATAGAACAAGCCAATAGCGATCAGCAAGTTCCAGCCCACGTGCAAGCTTGGGAGGGCTGCATATGGGTTGACCAGCCGAGACTGATCCAGCGAGACAGGCACGGTCAGTTCCAGCGTATCAATAACACCTGCGGTCGCGAGCCGTGGCGGCGCCACAGGGTAAAGGGCGTAAAGCACAAGAGCCACTGCACCGGAAATCAGGAACGCATTACGAGTGACCGTGTAAACATGTGGGTATTTAATGAACAAGTAGACACCGATGCCGATGATGACCGGCCAGTGCCCGTAAAAATAGATGACGTTAAATGCGTGGACCAGAATCTCGTAGGAGAATGCGGCGCTCTGTACGGAAATCTCCTCAAAGATACCGATCCTGGTTTCGAAGCGTACCAGGTCTCGGGCATTGCTGAAGGCAGCCTCAGCGTTCTCCACCGCGTGTCCACGCGCCAGAAAGTACGGGATATAGGCCAGTAAAATTATTAAGGGCTCGCGCAAGTAGCGAGAGCTCTTTGCGCGGGCGAGAAAGGAGGTTTCTGGCGACGGGTTTGTTAGGCGCATATTCCGAGGGTTAATGACTCAAATCGCCAAGCCAACAGTGAAACGCTAACCTCCGCCCACGTTTTCGTCAACCCGCGACGATTAGACGGGATGGAAAAATCCCGGCAAACCTTGATAAAGCCTGTAACACAAGCGGCCCAATCCCGTTCTTAACTTCTAGCAACCTAGAAGCACCCGGAGCGACGGCTCCGTGGAGCATCTGGGCATTGGTTGCCTTAGAGCATTGATCGCAGGGATGCGAGGCGCGTCAGGCCTGTCCCGACAACGCGGCTGGAGAGCCGGGGAGCGTCATTCGCGTCCCTGCTTTCTTTTTGCCTGCTTTAGCCTCGCTCCCCAACACGATTGGAGAAGCTGGTGGTCGCGAATCGTGAGGAAATGATTCTCCAGAACATGCCCTTGGTCACGTTCGTTGTCGGCAGAATGTCCAATGGGACAAATGCCAGTCCTTTGGATCGAGATGAGGCGATTGGCTACGGCCTGGAGGGACTAATCCATGCCGTAGACCACTTTGACAGCGAAAGAGGAACCACTTTCGCAAGCTTCGCGATACAGCGCATACGCGGCTCAATTCTAGACGCTAGCCGGCGAATGGATGTTTTGCCTCGCTCACTGAGGCGCAGCAGCCGCGAGGTTGAGCGCGCCAACCTCGAGTTGGCAACGATGTTGGGCCGGTGGCCTACAAGCAAAGAGCTGGCGATGAAGCTGGGAATTCCGCTAAAGCAATTGAAAGCCACTCTGGGGCATAGTTCGGCTCGGGTAGTGTCCCTGGACAAGATCATGACCGAGAGTAAGGCCGACGGAGCAGCGCCCTGGGAAGCATCCGATCAAGCCGAATTTTCCGAGCCGGCTCACGCGACTGATCGACGGGTTGATATGGAGTTGCTGAAAATCGCAATCAGATCGTTGGCGGGGCGGGACAAGGAGATCGTCTTGCTGCGTTACGGCCAAGGCCTGCCTTTCCATGAAATCGGCCGCATGTTGAACCTTTCGGAATCACGCGTATGCCAATTGCACAAACGAATTCTCACGAATCTCCGAGATCATCTGGAAAAGGACCTGCAGATCGCCGCTTAACCCGCTTATGGAAGATCTTTGAATGTTGATATTTAATATAGGTGCGCACGTTCGTAGGCTCGGCATCGTTCCGAGGGAAGAACCTGCTGAGATGACTACGTCTGAATCGAAAAAGCCGCCACCCTTCCTTACACGCGAAGCACTGGCCCATATTTCGCCGGGCGGGCTGTATTATGGCCTGCTCGTGGCCAGCGCCGTCTTGCTTATTCTTTGGCAAGCTCCGGCTCTGCAAGGCGAGCTGTATGTCTTAGCATTGCTGATTGCCTTTAACATCGCAGCAGGCTTAATGCCGATTAGCATCTACGGCGAGAGCCATCTCTCAGTTGGATTTGTGGTCACACTCACCATTATCGTTCTGTTTGGCGTGCCCGGAGCCGTCATCCTGGGACCGCTCGCCGCCTTCGGGCCGGCAATCGGCAACAGGAAAGTCGGTACAAACACGGTAATAAATGCGGCGCTATTTACCTTGGTGGATGCGGCTGCCGCGGCTAGCTATCAACTCATTGGCGAACGCGATCCTCAGGAAATCACTTTGGCGATGGGGGCCGGCCTTTTGCTCGCCACAGTGGTCACCTTCGTTCTAAGCGCAATCTTGCTCGGCGTATTGATCCACTTAACCAGGAGTCAGCCGGTCAAAACGTTTTGGGAGCGCCATTCTTGGATCGCACCGCATTACGCGGCGATGGGTGTAGTTGGCTTCGTTTTGGTCTCGGCCTACATCTCGATTGGAGTTACCCGCGTAATCGCCTTCGTCACGCCAGCTTTCATGATGCGGCTGGTGATGAAGCAGTGCGTGGACAAGACCACGGTCAACGTCAACAAGCTGAAGGACCAGAACGCAGCCTTGCTTACCGCGAACATCGAGATCAGCCGAGTGAGCGATGAACTGCGGACGAGCTATGACGGCACGTTGGAGGCTTTGGTAAACGCGCTGGACGCGCGGGACCAGGAAACCAAGGGACACTCGATACGTGTGTCAAAGTACATGATGGATATTGCTCAGGAGATGGGCGTTGTTGAGGGGAGTACAGAGTGGACCGACATGCAGAGAGGTTCGTTGCTGCATGATGTCGGGAAAATCGGCGTTAGTGACACAATTCTCCTCAAACCAGCCAAGCTCACGGATGATGAGTGGATGTCCATGAGGCAGCACCCGCAGATCGGCTATAACATGCTGCACCAGGTTGAGTTCTTACGCGGACCGGCGGAGATCATCCTGGCGCATCACGAACGCTGGGATGGTAACGGCTATCCTCGCGGTCTGCGCGCCGAAGAGATTCCCTTCGGCGCCAGAATTTTCGCGACTGTTGATACTTTCGACTCGATGACTTCGGACCGGCCTTACCGAAGCGCGCTGCCGACAATCGATGCAATGAATGAAATTCTCCGCTTCAATGGCCAGCAGTTCGACCCTCTGGTCGTTGAGGCTTTTCTCGATATTTATGACAAGTGGGTTGAGGAGCGAGATAAGCTCAACGAAACCATGCTCAAAGCTGCCTAGGAACGGGATTAAGAGAAATTACGAGAGAAACGTTCAGATAGCGAAATTGCTGCTGGATAAAAAGTAGAGGGGCCACCTCAGGGAGCCCCCTCTCTGATCGACTAGAGTCCCTAGTCTTTCATTTCGCTCCTCCTTGAGCAAGCCCTACGGGTGCCGCATTCCTTGCGGCGAGTAGGCGGACATTTG
This sequence comes from Dehalococcoidia bacterium, assembly GCA_965219205.1. Lineage (GTDB taxonomy): Bacteria > Chloroflexota > Dehalococcoidia > DSTF01 > WHTK01 > WHTK01. Next base: position 131,994 of record CBDCMQ010000008.1, on the reverse strand, counting down.
GCAAGTTGCCGACCGGAAAATGTCCGATCTGCATAATCCTGCTTTTGTATCACTATGTCAAGCTGAATGGCTCCTAGAATTTACTGTCTAAGGGCCGAATGGCCCTACTTTGCCGCTAAATTATCTTTACGGACCGGCTTCCAGACAGGACGTTCTCGACCGGTTTGACAGTGGGTTGGCACCGGCTATCATTAAGAAGGTTTTCAGCTTTCGAGGGAGTGGCAGATGCAAATTGACTGGGTCAAGGCCATTGAGGACATATTCTCCAACGAGATTAGTTGCCCCCGGTGTGGTGTTCTTACAGCTAATCTAGTGGCGGGCTACTCGCGCGCGCCTTGGGCAGCGGACGTGGCGCCTCGATGCCAAAATTGCACAGAGAAAGACGGTTGCGAATCCCGCAAGTTGGTCTTTCTCTGTGAGAACTGCGCCCTAGAACTTCGCCTCCGCGCCAGGCCAGTTGATCAAGAAGGCATGATGACCCTGTTGCTGGAAGATGCGCGTCGGGACCTGGAAGAATGCCTAAGCTACGTTTCCGAGTACTGGGAAGAAGACCTGGACATTTCACCTGAAGAGATGGGTGCCCGGCTCGAGGAGCTTGCTCCGGATGTGTTTGAGAATGAGACCGCGAGGCGAGCTCGCTTTGAAGAGGAGTACCTCAGCTATCACCGCTGGTTCCGAGAGCACAAGATGCGCGTACCCGAGCCCGAATGGCGCTCGCACTACGTTGAAGAGATAATCGGCTTGGGTTATACAACTACGCTTGGTGATTAGGCTTCCCGCCGAATCAATTTCAGTTCCAGCTTCGGAAAAAAATCGCCAATGAGTGGCAGGGCTCGCTCGTTCTTACTACTGGCGATTGGAATAGTGGTAATTGCTCTGGTTGGTGGCGCCGCAGGCTACCTTACTAAAAAGAATCCAAAACCCGAATTTGAACCGTTTGTTGCTGCATTGGAGAGCACTGGCACCAGGGGTGTGGTTCAGTCCATCGACGGTGATACCTTAACGATCCTAACCAACTCAGAAAGTCTTTCTTTCACACTCACTTCTGACACGATTGTCGAAAGAATACGCCCGATCGACACTTCTCTGGTATCTGTCGGTGATTGGCTAAACGCGGGAGCGATACCCCACGATCAGACGACCCTCACCATCGTGGGCCTGACAGTTATTCCCGAGACTTTGCTCCGCGAATGACAGCTGGCTATTTCAAGTACGCGATTGGAAGCATCCTGATTGTCGGTCTCCTTCTAGCTGGGTTTTGGGGTGGCCGGGCACTGAAGCCGGAGGCCGAAACCGCCTTCGAGTTTGACTTCGATTCGCCGGCCTATGAGGCGTCGTTGGCAAACCCTGCCTTGACGAAGGGAGGATTCAGTGGGTTCGGAGAGGACCTGGGCATGGAGGGTGCAACTCTGCTCTCCGGCAGAATAACGGCGATTTCATCCGATGAGATTACGATTGAACTCGGTGTCGGGACCAAACACACTCTCCAATTCGGCGAAACGGCATCTTTAACTCAGCTCGAAGCAAGCGATCGGGACGTGCTCCGCACCGGAATTACCGTGGTCGTCCTGACGGATGCGGGGGAGGAGACGGCGACCGCGATTTTGATTGTGGCGGAACCCTAGCGTGTCAGCCGCAGGATGCGGCTAACTGGCAACCTAAGGAAGTAGCTCGCCAGCGTGACCACGCCGCCTACAAAGACCAAGAAAGTCGCCCCGAAGGCTATGAAAACCGTGGTCCAATTTGTGGACAGGGAGAAGGGTGGCAGAACCCGACTACCGTCCTCAGTAACGTTGAGGAAACCGAGCATAGTTTCCGAGATTCGCAAGCCGGCGATGGCACCTACCAAGAGCCCGATTACAGCGATCAGGAGATACTCGAGGCAAATCATCGTGAAGATTTGCCGTCCTGAGAGGCCAACCGCCCTCAGGACGGAGACCTCCACGCCGCGAGCTTGCCCGCCAAGGTACAGGGTGAGCACGAACCCGAGCCCAAGAATCATAAACGCGGCCACCAAGGCAATCAGCAGAACACCGCTGCCGCCCGCCCGAATAATCGGATCGCTTCCAACGGCATTTAGGAGCGCTGCCGCATCGACCGTATCCACCTGACGGATGCCGAATTCTGTGAGCAGGCCGTTGACCACGGCGTCATGCTCAGCTGGGTCATCGGAAACCTCCAACCAGGCTTCGTTGGGGCGATTCGCGGTTCGTTGGTTTGACGACAGGGAATACCGGAAAAGCTGTTCCTGGTTAAGAATGACAAAGCCGGAGCCAGAGTCATCAAAACTCGGAAAGAAATCGACTGACCCCCGGATCGACAGAGGCAACAAAACATTGCCCAGAATCAGCTCCACCTCCTCGCCGACTCGCAGGCCGAATCGTTCGAGAAACCGGGTGCTGACGATTGCCGACAACGGCACGTTCGGGTCATCGACAATCATGCCGCGGACCGGCGTGGACGAACCGGCCAGAAATAGATACCGTCCAGCCCCGTTACCGGTATGAGCCTCGCCGTCGGCGATGGCGACGTTGTCGTGACCCCGGGTCGGGGTCCGGAGAGCATGCCAGCGCAGCGGTCCCTCGAATCCTTCGACAATCGTTTCGTTGCCTTCGGCATCGATAACCGCGAGGTCATCAACGAAAAGGGCCGCGCGACTGATATCAGTCACCGTTGGTTGGGTCATGATCAGGCCGATCATTGACACCGGGAACTGGATGCGGTCTGTATCGAACTCGACCTCGAAGCGTCTGTAGCCGCTGAAATCTAGGCGAGTGAGCTCGTGGAGGCGGTAAATCCCGGCGGCGTCCACGGTTCGTAACCAGAGAAGGGTGTGCTCCCGCGGAACAGCGGGGTTTATCCATAATGAAAAACTGGCCGGTGACCCAAGCATTAATCCGGGTTGACCGGTGTCGGTTGTTCTAAGCTGACTGAGCAGCGACTCAAGCGTTTGCTCGGAGAAGTCATCACGGAACCACAATTGTGAAACTGCGGCGTTAGGATCGAGGGCCAACACTTCTACGCCGTCTCCGCTGGTAGGAAGCGGTCCTCGATTGAGATTGCCTCGGAAAGCAGCCGAAGCCAGCTCAACACCAGGAAGGGCTGATAGCTCTGCTTCAATTGTATCGGCCCCGAGCCGGTCCAGCCGGCGAAGATCATCTATTCGAATGTCTACCCCAGCCTCAAACAGCGCCCGTTCCTCAAAGCTGCGATCGGTAGTTTCGCTGTAGGTAGCGGCGAAGGTGCCGACAGAAGCTGCCATTACGACGAGCAGGGCGAGCTGTGTGTAACGTGCCGGGCTTCGTGTCATCTGCCAGAGCCCCAAAGTGAGGGCGGATCCACCCGTAGCCGCGACGACTCTGCCAACCAGGCTAAGCAGGAGGGGCAAGAATCGGGCTAAGACCGCGCCGATTGCCGCGATCAGGAGCAAGGGCGACAGCAGGAGCAATGGATCTGCGGACCAGCCACCGATGCTTTGTGGATCGAAGACGCTGCCCTTCTGGTTAACTTGCCATAGCGCCAGCGCCGCCAGGCCGACGAGGACGAAGTCCAGGTAGTAACGCTGGAGGAGGGGTTTGCTCGGCCGGGCACTACCACGAAGGAAAACAATTAGCCCACTGCGATCCGTGAAGTAGGCCGGGATAATCACGGCCAGCCCGGATAACGCGGCGCCCACCAGCGCAAGGAGGAACGATTCTGGCACCAGGGTAAATGCTAGAAAGCCGCCATCCGAGACGTTGTCAAAGGTGGAGGTTTGGCCGAGCGCGGACACGGCGGCACTAGCGAAGAACGGCGCGATCAGTGCAACGGCTAAAGCGAGACCAGCGGCCTCCGCCGCAGAAAGCCCGACAACCTGGAAAATGCTGGCTCCGCGGCTCCTCAGCATCGCTATTTCTTCCGAGCGCCGCTCGACGATCAGAGAAGCAACCAGCAGCACGTAGTAGATGGCGATTCCGACGACCTGAAGCAGCAGTAGCAGCAAAGTGACCTGATTGAAGGATGCTCTCAGCTCGAAGCCGTGCAGAGCGTCGGCCATCGGAGTTTCGCCCAGGGCTCCGTGCTCCTCGAGCCGCTGGTTGAGAGAATCGATTGACGCGCGAACGGCGTCTAGGTCAGATGAATTCAGGTTGTCGATCGCAGCGTAGCTCGAGATGAGGAAGGAATAGGGAAGCCGAGGCAACACCGCTGGCAGACCATCGTAAAAAGAACCTTCCGGCAAAACCACCGGATGAGTCGGCCCCATTGTCTCGGTTGCCGCCGGGGTCGAAAAGGAAACGCGCACGGAGGACCAGTACGGATCGTCCGGATTGATCTGATCAACGATGCCGACGACAATTACGCTGGCGTCAAGGGTGATCCTCACCCCGGGAATGCAGCGGAATTCCCGCCGTGCCGCAGCCTCCTCTGGTGAATCTGCTGGCGGAGGCTGGTTGCAGTCATTGAAGGTTTGCACACCCTGAATACGGTCGCCCGGCTGTATTCCTAGTACTCGCGCGGAGGCTGCTGAAATGACGGCTTCCAGCGCGGTGGAATCATTTGTCGGCCGCGCGTGGCGCCCCTCGACAATGAAGGTGTGATCCTCAAAGTTGGATGCGGTTTGGAAGGCAACGAAAGGGCGATCGGGAACGTTGGTCACCGTCAGCCCTTCCCTGGTGTATGTAAGGGGTGTCAGGACCGCGTAGCGTTCTTCGGAAGCCGTAAACCAGCCGATCTCCTCTGCTACAATGCGGGTCAAACTGGCGCTTTCGCTCGCACTCTCTGGAGCGCCAAGAGGTAAGCCGACCTGTAGGGCCGAATTGCGGCTGGCGCTGCCGAGGCGTGATTCCAGTGACGAAGTCAATCCTAGGTCGTTCATCACCCTGGTATAGACAGGTGAAGCGGCGGTAAGAGTCGCCGCTGTGAGCATTCCGAACGCAAGGACGGCGAGCAGTGGCCAGCTCGCGGCCAGTCGCTGCCAGATCAGAGGCCCGGTTCCGTGAAGGTTTTTCATTCGATTACGAGCATCGCTGATCTAGCCCTGGCGAGTGGGATCTGTATTGCATTGACTGACAATAAGAAGCGGACTCAGTTTACGACCGCGCTGAATCGGCCCGCCAATATGGCTGTCGAGTCTAGCTCCGACAGCCGTGCCTCCAGCACTGATAGGAGCCGCTCTATATTCCAGTTTTTGGCCGCGGATATCAGCACGGCCTCGGGATGGTCCTTCTGGAGACTGGCCTCAATGTCTTTGGTCTCCTCAGGTACACTCCGGCCAGGAACCATCAGGTCGACCTTGTTGAAGGCGACGAGTTTTGGTTTATCCGCTAGGCCAAGTTCAGATAACGTACGCTCAACTGTCGCGTGTTGCTCCTCAGCGTTATCATGGGTTATGTCGACTATGTGTAGCAGAAGGTCGGCATCGGAAAGTTCCTCAAGTGTGGCCCGAAACGAACTCACAAGTTGGGTTGGCAATTTTTGAATGAAGCCTACGGTGTCAGTCATGAGTGCCTCGCCGCCGGAAGCAAAGTGGATGCGTCTCGTGATCGGATCCAGCGTGGCAAACAGGAGATCTTCGGTGAACACCTCGGCGCGCGAGAGAGTTCGCATGAGCGTGCTCTTGCCAGCGTTTGTATAACCGATTAGGGCCACGACATGTGCACCTTGGCGTCCGCGCCGCCGTCGCTGGAGGCGGCGTTGCTGACCGATTTGGTCGATTTCGCCACGCAGTTTGGTGATCCGGTTGCGCACGAGGCGCCGGTCAGTCTCAATCTGAGTTTCGCCGGGCCCGCGCGTGCCGATGCGGCCTTCGAGGCGCTCCAGGTGGCTCCATTGTCCGGCCAGGCGCGGCAGCAAGTATTGTGACTGTGCCAGCTCAACCTGGAGGCGCGCTTCGCGGGTACGGGCTCGCCGCGCGAAGATATCGATGATTAGGGCCGTGCGGTCCAGCACTTTAACCCCAAGAGCGTTCTCAAGGTTGCGCTGCTGTGAAGGACTCAGTTCGTCATCAAAAATAACCAGCGTGTAGGCAGTGGTCTGACGCTCGGCAATGATCTCGTCGAGCTTTCCGCGGCCAATGTAGGTTGCCTGGTGAGGGCTTTCGCGTCGCTGAATTGCCCTGCCGACGACACCCGCGCCGGCGGTATGAGCCAGCAATGCCAATTCATCGAGCGAAGCCTCCGCGCGTAAACCGCCTTGCTGGCTTGGCATCTCGACCGCAACGAGAAAAGCACGTTCAGGCTCTGGAGCGGTTGAATGGAGCGCTGTTGATCTACGTTGCCGCTGCTTCAGCTAATCGCCCCCCAAGCAGTCAGGTTGTTCACTGCATTCCAAGTTGTTCATTGCATTATTGTAGACGCGGCTAACCAAGCCTGACAGAGGCTTGCTGGCGGGAATTTCTATTTGGCCAGGGCAGACCATTCATGCAACCGGCGAACGCCTTCCTCGAGCCGATCTTCCGGTGTGGTGACCGAAAGCCGGATAAAACCCTCACCTTGAGCCCCGTAGCCCGTGCCGGGAGTGACAACTACGCCGATTTCCTCGATCATACGGCCGGCGAGTTCGGCCGAGGTGAAGCCCTCTGGAATTCTGGCCCAGATGTAGAGACTGCCCTTTGGTGACTGGATTCGCATGCCCGCCGCCTGAAGGGCCTCCACCAGACGGTCGCGGCGGCGTTGGTAAACGGCATTGTGCTCATCGATGGCGTCCTCGGGTCCGTTTAGCGCCGCAATAGCCATGCGCTGAATCGCTTGTGGGATCCCGGAATCAACGTTGCTCTTCACACGCATGAGCGCGTTAATCAAAGTTTCATTGCCAACCGCCATGCCAATGCGCCAGCCGGTCATATTGAAGCTCTTCGACAGTGAATGAAACTCAATGCCAACATCCCGCGCTCCGTCTACCTGAAGAAAGCTGACCGGTTTGAAGCCGTCGTAGGCTACCTCGCTGTAGGGTCCGTCGTGACAAATGGCAATGTCGTATTTCTTAGCAAACCGCACGGCCTCTTCGAAGAACCCAAGATCAGCGACTGCGGAGGTCGGATTGTTGGGGTAATTGAGCCAGAGAAGCTTGGCGCGGCGCGCCACGTCTTCAGGCACCGCTGAGAGGTCCGGCAAGAATCCAGCTTCTTCCCGCAGGGGCAGGTAGTAGGGCTCACCGCCGGCGAGTTGGGTTCCTACGGAATACACTGGATAGCCCGGGTCCGGTACCAGGGAGATGTCGCCCGGGTCAATGAGACAATAGGCGACATTGGCGATGCCCTCCTTGGAACCTATGAGCGGCTGGATCTCCTTGTCTCGGTGGAGATTCACCCCAAAGCGGCGCTTGTACCAATCGGCAACTGCTTGACGGAATTCCGGCAGGCCATCTGATTCCGGGTAGCGATGGTTGGCTGGGTTATCGGCGGCCTCGTGGAGAGATTCCATGATGTGCTTCGGCGTTGGAAGGTCTGGATCGCCGATGGCGAAGCTAATGATGTCAACGCCTTCAGCCCGCTTCGCAGCAATCTTCTTGCTAATTTCCGTGAATAGGTAGGGGGGAAGCTTTTCAATCCGGCGTGCCAGGCGCATCTTTTTCTCCGTGTTCTGGATGACGGGGTGGAAGCTCGATTAACATCCCACAACCGGGCCTGGCGGGGAAGGCTTGGGAAAGAGTTAGAGGCTGCCGGTGTTGCCGGGGTTGGTTACGCCGTATGTGGCAGCCTAATCCGCGGAATCCGCTAGCGCCAGTTGCCGAATTTGATCCTGGTCCCGTGGGCCTTGCGGTCTTCGATCGCTGAGCGAGTCTCCCCGCGATCTGTGGCTTGGGTAAAGATTAGGCCGGCTTCTCCGGGCACAAAGCCGGCGCCCTGAAGGGCCGCGATTTGCACGCTATCTCCTAGCCTGACCTCGCGGCGCATCCGCCTTGAGCGATGATTTCTCAGCCAGGCGATAGCCCAACTTAGCGCCGGACCGCTGAGTTGGGCAGCCGATTCTTCATTGATGACCAGTTCCTCAATAACGCCCCAACCGCCCGGCTCCGTTCGCAAACCGAAGTAGCCGGCAGCATCACCGGCATCATCGACGATCAGGCGCAAGCAGGCAGAATCCTCGATAAGGCTGGCCATACCTGCTTCGCTTAGAGCCGGAAGACCGAACACCGAAGCTTCCAAATCTGAGATTGCCGCGGCATCTGCCGCGGTTGCTTCGCGAACCCGGTAGGCGTCAACCAATTCCGACTCTGGCTCAGGCTGCTCCGGCACGGATGCAAGGGTCATCTCAACCCATTCGGAGCCATCCTCGAGTGCCATTGACCAAAACAAGGTCTCGGCCTGAGAACGGTTGGAGCGGTCGCGGAATGAGAGCGCGATTCCTCTTGGGGCAGCAGCCTTGCTGGATGCTTCCGCGCAGAGGTTGAACAGATCAGTAAAGCGCTCCATAAAGGTATCCAAATTCGGAAATGAATAGTAGATTAGCAGGAAGTCACGGTATGGCATTCCAACTACCGCTGATTCACCTTCAGAAATTATTAACTCAGGATGATTGGCGCTTAACGCGTCAAACTGCGCCGCAGAGATGCCGAAGCTTTTGGCTGGGTTCTTTAGCAACTTCTGATGAGGGCCAGCGTTGGCCAGAGGATCGAGCCTTCTCAACTGCATGTTTGCCACCTCACAATGGCTGTATCGAAGAAACTGCGCTTTGGTTGCCGCCGGGAACCCCCAGAGCAACACATTCGTAGAGTCTAGCAAAACGGATTCTTATGGTGTCTAGGCGGTGTATCTCAAGCGTGGCCCGCAGAGAGCCACTCCCGCGTGGAAATTGCAGCTTCGCTACTCGCCTGATCTCCAGCCACCAGCCATCGGATGCGGCGATCTTGCTCTCGAAACCAACCAGCTTGACGCCTTGCCAGCCGGTGATGAGCGTTCTTAGTACGTTGAACTGCTTCTTCAAGCCCGTATTGGCCGTCGAGATAGGCGCTGACCTGCCTGTAACCCACACCACCGCGAATCGGCACCGAGTTGCCGAAACCGCCCTCTCTCAGTGCTTCCACCTCAGCCACGAAACCCTGGGCGAACATCTCATTGACCCTCAAGTCGAGCCGCTCGTATAGCGCCGGACGAGGCAGGCTCAATCCCAAAATCAGCACGTTAGCATCCAACGGTTCGCGCTTCTGGCTTCTGGCGAGCGATTCACCGGTTTGGCTGACGATTTCGATTGCCCGGATCAGACGACGCGGGTTGCGTGGGTCCAGCTGACGGGCAGCTTCCGGGTCCAGTCCCTCCAACTCACTCACGAGTGCCGGATTACCCGATGCGACGGCCAACTCTTCGAGTCTCTGGCGCAGCTCGAGGTTGGGGGGTACGCGAGGCACTTGCCAGCCCTCCAGGAGGGCCCAGATGTGCTGGCCACTGCCGCCAGCCAGGATCGCCAACCTTCCGCGAGCCCAAATGCCCTGCAAGGCTTCATATGCGGCTTCGAGAAATAGAGCCAGGCTGAATGCCTGATCAGGATCGGCGATGTCGAGCAGGTGATGGGCGACAGCCGTGCGGCCGGGCTCTTTGACCTTGGCTGTACCAATATCGAGGCCGCGGTAGATCTGATAAGCATCGACGCTGACGACTTCACCATCGAATTCTTGCGCCAGGGCAATGCCAACCTCGCTTTTGCCGGTCCCGGTCGCACCGACAACGGCTACTAGAGGCGGGGCGGGCATTGTCAGGGGTTTGCTAGGGCGGCGACACTTCGAAGCATTTCCAGAAAAGAGCCGCCATCGAGAGAGGCGCCGCCGACAAGCGCCCCATCGATGTCGCCCTGCGCGACAAAGTCGGCCACGTTGGCCGGGGTGGCGCTACCGCCGTAAAGAATGCGGACTTGGTCCGCAGTCTCTTGTCCTTGGAGCAAGGATAGCTCCTTGCGTATGAAACCGATTGCCTGGCTAGCATCTTCTGGCGTGGCGGCGACACCGGTGCCGATGGCCCAAACCGGTTCGTAAGCGATAACGGACGATGGTAGCAAGGAAACACCCTCAAGGCCGCCTTGAATTTGCCGCTTCAGCACTTCTAGGGTCTGGGCGGCGTTGCGCTCCGCGCCGGTTTCACCGACGCAGAAAATTGGCACCAGGCCACTGGCCAGAGCGGCTTGTAGTTTCTTATTTACGGTTTCGTCGGTGTCACCAAAGTAGGCGCGGCGCTCCGAATGGCCAATGATCACGCTCTGGACGAGGCCGCTAAGCATTGCGGCGCTGACCTCGCCAGTGAAGGCACCCTTTTCTTCCCAGTGAAGGTTTTGGGCACCGACGCTGATCGGCGTGCCTTTGACGCTTTCGGCAACCACGTCCAAAAACGGGAAAGGCGGGCAGATTATGCTTTCCACGCCGGCAACCGAGCCGCCGGCCTTGATCGAATCCGCCAAATCCTTGGCGGTGGCCTTGACGGTGTTCATCTTCCAGTTGCCAGCGATTATCGGTGTGCGCGCCATTCTAGGCGCCAAACTTCATGAGCCGGCCGGCGTTGGCCATAGCCAATGCCAGGGCTTCTTTGGCCGGGAAGACGCCAAGCGAGCCACCAATACAGCCAGGTTCGCTGAATTCGTCGACTCGATCACCAACGCCGTCGCGCGACCAGAGCATGAAGGGTACCGGGTGCCAACTGTGGGCGGCCCACTTCGCGGGCGTCGAGTGGTCTCCAGCGACCATCATTACATCGGCGCCCAGAGACCGGAGCTCGGGCACGAGGCTGTCAAATTCCTCCAGCGCTGCAACCTTGGCGGCAAAATCGCCGTCTTCACCGGCGGCATCGGCCCTCTTGAAGTGGTAGAAGAAGAAGTCGAATTCGTTCCAGCGTGATGCCATCGCTGCAAGCTGGGTCTTTTGGGTGCCGCCGCCAGGGGCGACTGTCATGCCCACGAGCTTGGCCAGGCCGCGATACATTGGGTAGACCGCAAATGCACCGGCGCGCATCTTGGTCGATTCCGGCAGCGGCGGAAAATTCGGGTGCTTGGCGAAGCCGCGTAAAAGAATGCCATTTGCCTTGGGCTCAGCGGCGATCTTCTCCCGAGCCTTGGCGATGAATTCATTGACGAGATCGGCGCTGGCCTGGGCATCTTCAGCTGTTGCGCGAGCCTCAAGTGGGGCAACCCCTTCTCGATCGGGGTCGGTTTGAAAGATTCTGTCGTCCAGCCCCTCAGCCCGAAGCACCAAGATGAACCGATGCTCGCGAACAGGTTCGATGATCACTTCCACCCCTGGTAACTGGACCTCCCGTAGAAGGTCACAGACCGGCAGCATTTCGTCGGTGGAGATACGCCCGGCTCTGCGATCGGAAATCAGGCCATCGGCGTCCAAGGTGCATAAATTGCCACGAGCGGCAACGTCGGTTGGCTGCAGGTCAAAATCGATACCCAGGGCCTCGAGGACGCCGCGGCCAACCTCATATTTGAGTGGGTCATAGCCGAACAGGGCAAGATGACCGGGACCGCTGCCAGGCGTTATGCCATAGCCAACCGGGATTGACATGCCGCAGTTTGAATCGTCGGCTAGTTGATCGAGATTTGGCAAGGAGGCGGTTTCCAGCTCGGTGAGCTTGGTTCCCGGGTCGGGCGCACCGCCGAGACCGTCTACGACACATAAGAGAATTTTTGAGCCGCTCGGCGTGGCGAGTGAGCTTAAGAGTTCGTTATCCATGGCCCAATTCTATGCTTTCATTCACGAGCCGCTCCAGCGGAGAGCAGCCAAATCGCGGAATTCTAGGATGATCGCGCCTCGCCGATACTGTTTAGGTCCTATCTAGAAGCGCTTCGACCCCGGGTAAGCTGCGACCTTCGATTAATTCAAGCGCTGCGCCGCCACCGGTTGAGACGTGGGTGTAGCTTTCGCGTAAGCCGGCCTGCTCAATGAGGGCCGCGCTTTCGCCGCCGCCAACGACAACTTCAGCCTCGATGTCAGCCAGGATCTGGGCCAGAGCCAGAGAGCCGGCTGCGAAGGCGGGGAACTCAGCGACGCCGAGAGGCCCATTCCAGAAAACACTGCGACAAGTTTCAAGAGCTTCGCGGTAGGCCGTAAGCGTTTTCGGACCCGCGTCCAGAATTCGCCAACCTTCCGGAATCTCCGGCACGGGTACCGTCTTTTTCCCAGCGTCGGCGGCAAAAGCGTCCGCAACTACGACATCCGATGGCAGCAGCACAGCAACGCCGAGCGACCTGGCTTCTTCAAGTATTTCCCGAGCCAATTCGAGAAAGTCGTCCTCAACGAGCGAGTCGCCAACCTGGCCGCCTTGGGCCTTTATGAAGGTTGAAGCAAGACCGCCCCCGAGGATCAGGAAATCGACTTTCGGTAGAAGATTGCGCAATACGGTAATTTTGGAGCTTATTTTGGCGCCGCCGAGGATGGCCGCGAGGGGCCGGGAAGGGTTGCCAAGGATGGCGCCCAGTTGCTCAATTTCCTTGATCATCAAGAGGCCGGCAACTGCCGGTATGTAGGCCGCTACGCCGGCGGTTGAGGCGTGTGCCCGGTGGGCGGCTCCGAAGGCGTCATTAACGTAGAGGTCTCCTAGCAACGCGAGCTGCTTGGAAAACGCCTCATCGTTGAGTTCCTCCTCGGCGTGAAAACGCAGGTTTTCCAGGAGGAGAACGTCTTGGCTTTGCAACTTGGCGACTTCGGACTCAACTTCGGGGCCAACGCAGTCGCTGGTGACTTTGACCGGCTGGCCAAGAAGTGCGGCCAACTGCTCAGCCACGGGCTTAAGACGTAGGGACTCAACGATTTTGCCGTCGGGCCGGCCCAGGTGAGAGCCGAGTACGATTCTCGCACCGTGTTCTTGGAGGTAGCGGATTGTTGGCAGTGAGGCACTGATGCGGCTGTCATCGGCAACTTCGCCGTTTGGATCAAAGGGAACATTGAAGTCGACGCGCATCAGCACGCGCTTCCCGCTCACATCGATATCTCTGACTGACTTCTTCACGCTTTGCTGAAATTTCCGACATTCGTGGCGAGATCCTTGATCGACTGTTTGGCCTCGGGTGAGATTCTCGGGGTTGACAGCGACTTTCCCTCTGGCGCGGCAACAAAACTTGAAATTTCGGCTCCGTCAGCTGAGGACAGGCCGGCCAAGGCCGTTCCGAGTTCAACGGCGAGCTTCAAAAGCTCGGAGGAGGAATGAGTTGCGCCATTGGTCTTGGAAAGGTTTTGCATCGCTTCTTCTAGCCAAGCCGTGCAACCCCGGTCGAGCAGCTTGGTAGCCGCGAGGGTCTCTTCCGGGGACAGACCCTCCGCGGGAAGCTCAAGAAGGGCAGCGTGTGCTAAAGCGAAGAAACCATCCGCCGCGTTCAGGGTGCGCGGCTTGCCCCAATGTGCGATCAGGCTGTCCGCCTCTGGCTCGGGATCGCCTTGCGACACGACGAGCTCGTTTATCAGGCTAGCGGTCGCTTCGAGCAAGGCGATTGCGCAGGCACCCGCCATGGCTTGTCGCTGGTTTACGCCGAGAGCATCTGCCGTGGCGAGGCAGACCAGCGCGGGCAGCCAGCGTAAGGAGCCGGCTGCCTGGGCCTCGATTCGGCCAACCTGCTGGTGCAGGAGTTCCGTCTGAGTAAAAGGTAGGCCGTTGATTGTGGCGCGGACTGTATCAAGCAGCGGTTGGCGGTAGGGGCGAAATGGGTCCGGCTCAGATGTCATTCCGCGCTTTCCAACTTTCCGATACGACGAAGGTGGCGGCCGCGTTCAAATTCCGTGTTAAGAAATGTTTTGATTACATCCCTGGCGACTTCAAGACCGATCACGCGCTGCCCAATGGCCACGATGTTAGCGTCATTGTGCAATCGGGCCAGCCGCGCCGTTGTGACGTCCCAGCAGAGGGCGCAACGCACGCCGCGAACTTTGTTTGCCACTATCTGCTCGCCATTACCAGAGCCGCCGAGAACAATGCCGCGCTCGGCTTCGCCGTTTGCCACTGCCTCTGCCGCGGGCCGAATGAAGTCAGGGTAATCGACAGGGTCCTCAGACGTGGTCCCGAAATCCTTAACCTCATGGCCGAGTTCACGTGCCAGATCGATAAGGTCCATTTTGTACTGGAACCCAGCGTGGTCGGAGGCTATGGCGATCAGCATCAGCCGCTGAGGTCTGATTCGGTCAGGGCCGCTTCAATCGCAGACCGGCTTATTGCGCCCTGGCGCAGAATGTTGAAGTTCTCACCGGTGCAGTCAACGATGGTTGAGGAGAGCCCCTCTGGGCTGGAGTCCGACTCGACCACGAAGTCAATGGCGTCGCCCAACTGCCGTGAGGCCTCTTGTGCCGAGACCGGGTCAGGACCGCCGCTGAGGTTGGCGCTAGTGCCGGTTACTGGATGCCCAAGGTTTCGAATGACCTCGAGGGCCGTCCCCTGATCGGGAACCCGCAACGCCACGGTTCCGCTGCCGGCGAGGGCGCGCGATTCGAATGACGGTTGTCTAGGGAGAACGATCGTCAGCGCTCCCGGCCAAAACCTGGCTGCAAGACGGCGGCCAGACTGGTTGAAAATCGCGATTTGCGACGCGGAGTCCAGGTCAGCGGTCAAAAGTGGCAGCGGCTTTCCGGCTTCGCGGACCTTGATTGAGTAAATCCTATCGACCGCCTCAACATCGGTAGCATCAGCCACCAGCGCGTACAATGTATCGGTCGGCATTGCAATTACGCCACCAGTCCTCAAGACGTTCACTGCCCTGTCGACATCGCTTGGAAATTTCATCAAGAGTCGCTGATTGACGCGAGTATAGCACGGTGATAGCTTCGAACTATCCAATTAAAGGCTTAGGCTCTTGAATCGATCTTCGACCGAGAACAGCACCCCAGCAACACCGCAGGAACCGGGCGAAGACAGCTGGGTCGCCGCGGCCGCCGCACGCGCCGCGGCACAGGCCAGCCGGGTCCCGGAATCGGTGGTTATTCTCGACTTCGGGTCACAGTACAGTCTTCTGATAGCCCGCCGGGTTCGCGAGGCGGGCGTCTATTGCGAACTCTTGCCCCATGACGCGCCTCTGAGCCAGGTGGCGGAGCTAAACCCCAAAGGGTTCATCCTCTCCGGCGGCCCAGCCAGCGTTTACGACGATGGCGCTCCGACCGCGCCATCCTACGTGTTTGAGTCGGAATTACCGGTCCTCGGTATCTGCTACGGCATGGCCCTCTTGGCCCAGCAGCTCGGCGGCCGGGTAGAGTCCTCAAGCCAGCGCGAGTTTGGTCCGGCGGTGATCGAACTAGACGATCCCTCGCCTATGTTTGCCGACCTGCCTTCGAGCCTAGCGGTATGGATGAGTCACGGCGACAAGATTACCGAAATGCCGCCGGGCTTCCACAGCCTGGCGCATTCTGAAAACTCGTCTTACGCCGCGATGTCGGACAACCGTGGGCACGTCGGCCTACAGTTTCACCCGGAGGTGGTTCACACACCGCAGGGAGCAGAGATGCTCAGCAACTTCTTGTTTACGATTTGCCGCTGCCGGGGTGGCTGGACCGCACACGAGATCTTCGAGCGGGCCGTGGAGGAAGTGAGGCGCCAGGTCGGCGATGGAAGCGCCCTTTGCGCATTGTCCGGAGGGGTAGATTCCGCCGTGGCCGCGGCTATTACCCATGCGGCGATCGGCGATCGCCTGACATGCGTGTTCGTCGATAACGGGGTCATGCGCGGTGGAGAACCGGAGCAGGTCGAGGCAAGCTTTAGTAATCACATGGGCATGAAGCTAATTTCGGTGGGAGCCGGTGCACGATTTCTCGAACGGCTTCAGGGGGTGACTGACCCCGAGGAGAAGCGCCGGCGAATCGGCGAGACCTTTGTGAGGGTCTTCGAAGATACCGCCGCCGAATTTGGACACATTGACTTCATGGTCCAGGGAACTACCTATCCGGACGTAATTGAAAGCGGCCAGACGGCCTCCAAGGGGTCAGCGACGACCGTAATCAAGACGCACCACAACGTCGGCGGTTTGCCGGAGGACATGGTCCTGGAGGTGGTTGAGCCGCTGCGCTATCTCTTCAAGGACGAAGTCCGGCGCGTTGGCTACGAGGCGGGCCTACCAAAAGAAATCGTCGGCCGGCAGCCATTCCCTGGCCCTGGGCTTGCAATCCGGATCATTGGTGAGGTCACGGCAGAGAAGGTGGCGACTTTGCAGGCCGCGGACGCGATCGTCATGACAGAAATCACGGCCGCCGGTTTGTACGATGACATTTGGCAGGCATTCGCCATCCTCACTGACACATTGAGCGTTGGTGTGCAGGGAGATTACCGGACCTATGGCCACGTAATCGCGTTACGGGCGGTGGTTGCCGATGATGCAATGACCGCGGACTGGGCCCGGCTGCCGTATGATTTGCTAGCGCGAATATCCAACCGCATCGTCAATGAGGTCGCCGGCATCAACCGGGTGGTTTACGACATTACGTCAAAGCCTCCCGGAACTATTGAATGGGAGTAGCTTGAAGGTACTCGTTATCGGTGGCGGCGGCCGCGAGCACGCCATCGCCTGGAAGCTGCGTCAATCACCGCATCTGACCGACCTCTACATCGCCCCCGGCAATGCTGGCACCGCTGATGTGGGGCACAACGTTGACTTGCCTCTTCCGAAGACCGGATCTGCAGCCGCCGAAATCGATGGTTACCTAGAAAAAGTCACGGACACGGCGCGTGAGCTCAAGATCGACCTTGTTTTCGTAGCGCCCGACGACCCCCTTTCGTGGGGCCTCGTAGACAGCCTCGATGCAGCCGGAATCGCCGCCTTTGGGCCTAGCGCGAGCGCCGCGCGGCTCGAAAGCAGCAAGGCTGAGGCGAAGGACTTCATGGCTCGCTGGGGAATTCCCCATCCGCGGACTGCGACTTTTGACGACGTGAAGAGCGCCAGTGATTACGTTATGTCATCTTCTGTTTCGCTGGTCGTGAAAGCAGATGGGCTCGCCGCCGGTAAGGGCGCGATCGTAACTAGCTCCAGCTCGGAGGCGCTGGAAGCCGTCAACGATTTGATGATGAAAAAGAGTGCCGGCGATGCAGGAGATCGGGTCGTTATCGAGGATCGAATCAGTGGCCGGGAGGTATCACCCCATGCCTTTAGCGACGGCAAAACCGTTGCTCTGACGCCGCTCTCCTGCGACCACAAGGCCGTGTTCGATGGCGGAAGCGGACCAAACACCGGTGGAATAGGGGTTTATAGCCCGCCTTGGTGGGGTGGTCCCGAACTGGCGAATGAGGCGACGAACCGGGTTATTCTGCCGACGATTACCGGCATGCAGAAGGAGGATCGCCAATTCAAGGGCATCCTCTATCCAAACCTGATGGCGACCGAGAATGGACTGCAGGTACTCGAGTACAACGCTCGATTTGGCGATCCGGAAGCACAGGCTCTGTTGCCTTTGCTTGAATCCGATCTGTTGGAAGTCGTTCAGGCCTGCGTCGAGGGCCGCTTGTCAGAGGTGCCCGTTGAGTGGGCCGACCGTGCTTCGGTCTGTGTTGTGCTTGCTTCCGGCGGCTACCCGGGGTCTTACGAAACTGGCAAACCGATATCGGGAATTGAGAACGTCGACCATGATGTCCGAGTTTTCCACGCCGGAACACGCCTGCGGGACGATGGGCAACTCGTCACGGCCGGCGGCAGGGTCTTGAGTGTGGTCGCAACCGCGGCGACACTGGCCGAAGCCCGCGCCAAGGCGTATGCGAATTTGGAGCCGATTAAGTTTGATGGCAGGCATTTTCGCCGAGACATCGCGGAAACGGAGTGATGGGCAGGGCATGAACCCCGATTTCACGGCCACGCAATTTTGTTACCTGACCACTCAAGGGCGGAAAACCGGCAATCCGCACACGATCGAGATCTGGTTTGGCGTTGAGGGCTCGACGATCTATCTCTTGGCGGGCAGTGGCGAGAAAGCTGACTGGGTGCGCAATCTGCGACATCAGCCGGGGGTAAGCCTTCGTGTCAACGATGTCACACACGGCTATACAGCGCGGGTCGTGGCCGACGCCGAAGAGGACAGGCTGGCCCGCAAGCTCCTAGTGGAGAAATATCAGCCGGGCCACGATAAGGATCTGACGGATTGGGGCCGCACGGCGCTGCCAGTGGCCCTTGGAATTGAGGGGCCGGCGGAGTAGCCGACCTCGCCATTTGTTGACAGAAACGCTCGCCAATCGATACAGTAGATTGATTCCAAGGAGGCTCATGATAGACGCCGTAATCCGCGCTGGCGGGAAGCAGTATCGCGTGCATGAGGGCAGTGTGCTTGACGTTGCCACGATGGACGCTGCCGCGGGGAGTAGCGTGGAGTTGCGGGATGTCCTTTTGGTCTCCGAAGACGGTCAGGTGACAGTTGGTGAGCCAAACGTGCCTGATGCCGTGGTCGTTGCCGAGGTTGTCGAACACGGCAAGGGACGTAAGGTCATAAACTTCAAGTTCAAGGCCAAAACGCGATACCGGCGCAAGCGTGGGCATCGCCAGGGCTACACAAAGCTCGAGGTCCGCGAGATCCGCATCGGCAGCCCGAAAGCGAAGGCGGCTGCGCCAAAGCGTAAGTCGAGGGCCAAGCCCAAGGCCGAGCCAGAGGCAGAGGCGCCAGCTCAAGAGGCCGAGAACGTGGAAATCGAAAGCGTTGAAGCTGAGACAGCGAAAGCTACTTTCGAGTAACAACTAGCTTAGGAATTAGAAATGGCACACAAAAAAGCCGGAAGCAGCACCAAAAACGGACGAGATAGCAACTCAAAGCGCCTCGGTGTAAAGCGCTATGACGGCGAGCTCGTGATTCCCGGGAACATCATCCTGCGGCAGCGTGGCACCCGCTTCCACCCTGGTAACAACGTGGGCCTAGGCCGGGACTACACGATCTTCTCGCTGGTAACTGGCAAGGTGAAGTTCGAGCCTTACGCCAAGGGCCGGCGCAAGAAGGTTAGTGTCTACGCGGAGGCGGTGGCTTAATGAAAGAGAAAATTCATCCGGAGTACGTCGAGTCAACCGTGAAGTGCTCCTGTGGCAACACCTGGACAACGCGCTCGACCAAAGAGAGTCTACACCTCGATGTCTGCAACAACTGTCACCCGTATTTCACCGGTGAGCAGAGGATTGTCGACACCGCAGGCCGGATTGAACGGTTCAACCGGCGCTATGAAAAGGCGGGGTCGAAAAAGTAATCCTACGCTGAGTTAGAAACATAAAGAGGCCGGGCGACTCGGCCGGCCTCTTTTGTTCTTTAGTCTTGGCTCGTAGTACTCGTCAGCTAGTGACCGGAGCGGTGGCCCTTGAACCGGTCCACGAGTGCCCAAGCCGCCGGTAAGGTCCACGCTGCGAGCATCAGCTTCATCAAGTCACCGACGATGAACGGGTAGAGGCCGCCCTTTAGGGTCTTATCCAGGGTGTCAGAGCCAGCGATGACCTCGCTTAAAACGGCCTCGGTCCCGGGAATGGTCCAATCGGTGGCGATCAAGTAGCCCAGCCACAGCAGGCCTGGCACGTAGATCACGAGGTTGCCGAGAAACATCCCACCGTGGACCCAGGGACCACGGTCCCACTTGCGTTCTGCCAGGTAGCCGACGAACCCGGCTGAGAGGACGAAGCCGACGATGTAGCCAGCGCCGGTGAGGTTCCAGAGGTAGGCTTCAGTACCGCTCCAAGGCAGGATGAAGTGAAGGTCCCAAGAGCCCGCCGTGGCCGAACCGGCGGGTGTGAAAATTGGTAGGAGAAACATACCAATTAGCAGGTAGAGGAGTAGCGAGCCCATTCCACGCCTGGCACCGAGTGCTCCGCCGGCCACGAGCACGGCGAAGGTTTGGCCGGTAATTGGCACCGTGGTCCAAGGCAGCCGAATTTGGATCTGAGCGAACAAAGTCACAAAGGCCGCGAAACCAAGCATGAGCGCAAAATCTCGGGCCAGGGCTAGATTCCTATCGTCGCTCTTGAATCGCGGAAAGACCGCATCCGCCAGAGTCGTTGGTTGTGCGATTTGCAAGGTAGCTCCTCCTTGGGCGGATATTCTTCAGAAATCTCGCATATCATCGCTGGCGCGACGGTTAGAGTGAAGGGCCGTACTCTGAAGCATCATATACAATGCGGCTACAATGCGGCGCATTTTCTCAGAGAGACTGGAGGGGGTCGCAATGACCCAAATCGAGCTTGGCGTACACGCCGGTCCACAGGACATCGAACTCGAAGAACTGCGGCGCTTCTGGCGCTACTGCGACTCCAGCGGTTTCGATTGGATCTCAAACTGGGACCACTTTCATGAATCACCGCCTCGCGACGGCAACGGGCCGGCATTTGAGGCGATCGTCGCGTTGACCCTGCTGGCTCAGGATACGGAACGGGCACGAATTGGCTGCCTGGTCTTTTGCATGGGCTACCGCAACCCGGCTTTGTTGGCCAAAGCGATGACCGTGATCGATCAAATCTGCGACGGCCGCCTTGAGATTGGACTTGGCGCCGGCTGGCACGAACCGGATCACACTAGTTACGGCTACGTTTTGCCACCGGTCAAAGAGCGGCTGGACCGCCTGTCAGAGGGTATTCGTGTAATCCGCATGCTCTTGACTGAAGAGCGCAGCAGTTTCTCCGGCCGTTATTACAAACTCGATAATGCGCCGAATTACCCGAGGCCTGTACAGGCGCGTATTCCGATCGTCGTCGGAGGTGGTGGCGAGGCTCGTTCACTACGCATCGCCGCACTGCGGGCCGACGGATCCAATCAAACCTATCTTTCGGCTGACGCATATCGAACCAAGAATCAGGTTTTGGACCAGTGGTGCGAGCACTACAATCGAGATCCCAAAACGATAGCGCGGAGCATTAATTTGCACTTTCAAATGACCTCGCGCGACGATCCGGACAGAGAACCCACACAGCCTGGAGGGCTCTGGGGCCGGTCGCAGCAGGTTATCGATCAGATTGGCGCCTATGTTGATGCCGGGGCACAGCGGGTCAACATTGCCGTGCGTCCGCCGCTGGATTGGCCGGCGATGCAGTCTTACGTCGAAGACGTGATGCCGGCCTTTCGCGATTAGGCGCTCAGCCGAAGCCTATCCATGTCACGTTTCAGCATGAGCCTGCACATCGAAGCGCCAAGAGCCCGGGTGTGGAACGCACTATGCGAGCCAGCCCGGGTCAGCCAGTGGGAAAGTGGCGTGGTACACGCCCTGGACGCTCCGCCTGACTACCCGCGGCCAGGGCAGCAGGTTCGCTGGCGTCTTAGGGCTGGGCTCTGGCGGCTTTTGCACGACCGCCCCCAGGAGGTTGTCCGAGAACAGAAGCTACGTTCCTTGCTTAGCACTGGTCTCATCCACTACGACGAAACCTACACCTTGGTTGAAAGCGGCAGCGGCAGCAGCACAGACCTCAAGCTTGATCTTCAGGTCTCGGTCGCGATTCCGCTGCTGGGACAACTTTTCGATGGGTTGAGGGCTGGTGCTGACGCCCGACGTGGATTCGAGTCGTCACTTGACGCGCTAAAACGGCACTGCGAGAGTCCCGGCTGATCGCTTGATTGGCCACCATGAGCTAGGCTTAGCCCAGTCGCAAAGCAAATTAGGAGAGGTTAGATGACGCAGCCGAGCCAAGCGCCGTTTGGATCCTGGAAATCACCGATTACGTCTGAACTCATCGTTTCTGGCAGCATTCGAATCGGGCAGGTTGCCCTTGACGGCGAGGACATCTACTGGACCGAGGGCAGACCGACCGAAAGTGGCCGTCAGGTCGTGGTCAGACGGACGCCTGACGGCACGACAGCCGATCTCAACCCGGCGCCGCTCAACGCGCGCACTCGAGTGCACGAGTACGGCGGCGGCGAGTTTCTGGTCGAAGATGGGACGGTCTATTTCTCCAACTTCGCCGACCAAAAACTCTACAGGGTTCGAGACGGCAGCGCCCCGGATGCCCTGACGGACTCCGAGGCGATGCGCTACGCCGACGGCGTTACTGATGCCGGCCGCGGGCGCTTGATCTGTCTACGCGAGGACCACAGCGCCTCGGATCAGGAAGCGACGAACACAATCGCTGCCATCGATTTGGAGAGCGGCGCTGAATCTGTCCTGGTCTCCGGCTCCGACTTCTACTCGACGCCGCGTTTGAGTCCGGATGGCAGTCAGCTGGCCTGGCTGCAGTGGAACCATCCCAACATGCCATGGGATGGCTGCGAACTGCGGGTGGCACAGGTTGATGCTAGCGGCGCTGTGGCAGCAGAAAGTGCTCTGGTTGCCGGCGGCACCAAGGAGTCGATCTTTCAGCCGCAATGGTCGCCTGGTGGTGTGTTGTACTTCGTTTCTGATCGCAGCGATTGGTGGAATCTTTATCGCTGGCAGAAGGGGGCGATTGAGCCGATTGCCCCTATGGAGAGCGAATTCGGTGCGCCTCAATGGGGATTTGGCATGTCTACCTACGCCTTCGCCTCGCCGGAGCGCATTGTCTGCGCTTTCAACCAGTGGGGAACCTGGACGCTCGCCACAATTGCAACCGATTCGGGAACGGTTAGGCCGATCGAAACGCCATTCAGCGACTTTCACCAGGTCAGAGCGACCGGCGGCCAAGCGATCTGCATCTGCGGATCTCCTTCCAGGTCTACCTCACTGGTTTCGATCGATCTGGGGGATGGGTCAGTTGAGGTTTTGAAAAAGGCCAGTGAGGTAGAGGTTGAGGAGGGATACATCTCCCAACCCGAGACGATTGAGTTTCCCACTGAAAATGGCCAAACCGCGTTCGGTTTCTTCTATCCGCCTCGAAACGACGACTTCTTTGCGCTGGACGGTGAGCTGCCACCATTGCTAGTGATGAGCCATGGCGGACCGACCGGTGCGACCTCACCAACTCTGTCGCTGAGGTCGCAGTACTGGACCAGCCGTGGCGTTGCGGTTTTTGACGTCAACTACGGCGGTAGCAGCGGTTACGGACGCCCCTACCGCGAACGCCTCAACGACAACTGGGGCATCGTCGACGTCGATGACTGCTCAAATGGCGCCCGCTTCCTTTCCGGTCAGGGCCGGGTAGACGGCGACCGGCTGGCGATCACCGGCGGCAGCGCCGGCGGCTACACGACGCTCTGTGCTCTGGCCTTTCGCGATGTTTTCAAAGCTGGCGCCAGCCACTTTGGCGTGGCCGACCTCGAAGCCCTCGCCCTCGATACCCACAAATTCGAGTCGCGCTACCTTGATGGCTTGATCGGGCCCTACCCGGAGCGCAAAGACCTCTACGACGCGCGCTCGCCGATTCACAATGTAGACGGGCTGTCCTGCCCGGTGATCTTTTTCCAGGGGCTCGAGGATGCGATAGTTCCGCCAAACCAAGCCGAAACGATGGTCGCCGCGATCCGCGACAAAGGCCTGCCGGTTGCCTATTTGCTGTTTGAAGGCGAGCAACACGGCTTCCGCCGTGCCGAGAACATCCGGCGTTCCCTGGACGGAGAGATTTACTTCTACAGCCGAGTTTTCGGGTTTGACTTAGCGGATGATGTGGAGCCGGTGGAGATCGAAAACCTTTCGATCTAAACCTGGTCTGACATTCAAAGACAGGCAGCCCAGCCGGACTCTAATCGGGCTTAAAAGCGGCCCCTAACTTCTTACTGGTTACCACTCAAGGAGGTATTCATGGCTGGTCCGCTCGCGAACCTAAAGATCCTCGACCTAACCTGGGTTCTGTCGGGACCGTACTGCAGCATGGTGCTTTGCGACCTGGGTGCGGACGTGATCAAAGTCGAGCGCCCGCCCTACGGCGACGTGGCGCGAACCTCCGGTCCGTTCTTGAACCAAGAGAGCGCCTATTTTTTCAGCATCAACCGGGGCAAGAAGAGCGTTCTGCTCAATCTCAAGACCGACGCCGGCCGCGAGCTGTTCCTCGATCTAGTCGACAAGGTCGATGTCGTGATGGAGAACTTCACGCCCGGCACGATGGATGCGCTCGGTCTCGGCTATGAAGCGCTGTCGGAGCGCAATCCGAGGATCATCTATGCCGCTACGTCTGGCTTTGGCCAAACCGGCCCCGATCGCAACCGCCCGGCCCTGGACATAGTTGTGCAGGGCATGGGCGGGGTCATGAGCATCACCGGCGAGGTGGATGGAGGACCAGTGCGGCCGGGATTGTCACTGGGCGACATTACAGCCGGACTGTTCACGACAATTGGCATTTTGACCGCGTTGCACGAACGTGAAAGCAGCGGCCGCGGTCAGATGGTCGACGTTTCGATGCTCGATTGTCAGATAGCGGTGCTGGAGAACGCGTTTGCGCGCTACTCGGCGACCGGTGAGGCACCTAAGGCCCTCGGCACCCGTCACCCCGTGTCCACGCCATTCCAGGCCTTCCCAACCAAGGACGGGTACATCGTCATCGCCCTGGGCTTCGGCCTGGAAAATGCCTGGCAGGTATTCTGCGCCATTTTGGGGGTGCCAGAGATCCTAGATGATCCAAGATTCGAGACACCGGGCTTGCGCACGCAGAATCACGCTGACCTAGAACCGATCTTGATCGGTGCTTTGAGGAAACGCACAACCGGCGAATGGATCGCTGAGTTGGAGCCTTTGGGCATTCCCTGCGGGCCTTTGCACACGATCCCGGAGGCGGCCGAGTATCCGCAGGTTGAAGCCCGCGAGATGTTGGTCGATGTGGAGAGCGTGCGCGGCAACCGGCTGCGGATTCCCAATTCGCCGGTCAAATTATCGCGCACCGAATCCGCGATCCAGGGAGGGCCACCAACTCTGGGTCAGCATACAGCCGAGATCTTGAGTTCTCTGCTCGGCTTCGACGAGCAGCAGGTCGAGCAGGCTTTCGAGTCGGGAGGGGCGTCAAGAGGCCAGGATTTGCCCAGGGAGCTGACCGGCAGCTAGCGGCAAAATTGACACGTTAGTAGCCAATATCTAGAATCAAACAGGCATCACGGCCCCGTGGTGTAGCGGTCAAACATGCCACCCTGTCACGGTGGAGATCGAGGGTTCGAATCCCTTCGGGGTCGCCACTTTCGATTAAGCGGCATCCCTCTGGTTCCGTGCCGAGGGTGCCGTTTTCGTTTGTGCCCTCAAAGATTCTATGCAGAGCAGCGAACCATCCTGATACGATGAGGTCGAAAAGGAGCCTGAGGTGTCCGAAAAACCACCAGTAACCGATCCAGCCTTCAATCGTCTGAGCAAGCCGCTGAGCCAGAGCCGGGTGGCAATTGTCACAACCGCCGGCCTGCGCTTGGCCGATCAAGACAAGTTTGCCGGCGGGGACCAGAGTTTCCGCGTGTTACCGGCCACCACGGACGGTTTGATCTTGGACCAGATCAGCCCGAATTTCGATCGGATCGGGTTCACCATCGATCCCAACGTCGTTTTCCCGATCGACCGGCTAAACGAGATGGTGGATGGGGGCCGGATCGGGTCTCTAGCCTCACGGCATTTAGCCTTTCTCGGGGCCCAAGGTGAATCACTGACAACGATACTCATGGATTCTGGTCCAGCCGCAGCCAAGGTTCTGTTAGAGGATGGCGTAGACGTCGTCATTCTCACACCGGTCTGACCAGCCTGCACGCGTACCGGTGGTACGCTCGCGAGGGTTTTGGAGGAAAACGGTCTCGTCACTGTTAATCTGTCATCTAACCGTGACATGGTCGTGGGGGTACGCCCGTCACGCTCACTCTATTGCCGCTTTCCCCTGGGTCGGCCTCTCGGCAAGCCCCTCGATGCGCCTTACCAGCAGACCGTGCTTGACGCCGCATTCGCCTTGCTCGATCGAGACGACGGACCGATTCTAGAGGAGTTTCCCGACGTTATCGAGGGAGAAGGCGATGACCCGCTGGCCTGCCAACTGCCGCCGGCCGACAATTCGGCTCTGCCAAAAGAGGTCGAAGAAACCCTGGGCTTGAGGCCAGCCTACAACCGCCAACTGGCGGCGACAGGACGTACGGTGGTCGGTAAGATCGTCGGTCCAGACGGTGTCGCCGATGCCGTCCGTTTGTTTCTGCGGGTTGCCAACGACGAAACCCCGTGGTCGGAGGTTCACAAGCTCGGCGAGCCAACCCTCCTGGCTCAGGACGTCAGCGGCTACTACGAGGAGGCCTCCATGGCCCTGGTAGACCATGATCCAGGTGCGCAGCAGGCCGCGGCCTGGTTTTTCCGCAAGACGGCGGCGGGGGCGCTCCTAACCAGCGTGGCCCGAAAGCTGCGAGACTGCGGAGCGGATCGATCCGAATGGGGTCTGCTGGTCCCACGCGCCTATCTCGATTAGCTTCGCATCCTGCCCGATCGCTGATCCCGGAAAGCACTCACGATTGGGGACTGTGTCTGTTCTAGCAGGACGCAGTGTAACTTGAAGCGCACCGGTGCGGCTGTTAGCTGCGGGGCATTAGCAAATCGAATGGAGTGCAAAACTATGTCCCTTCCCGTGAGTGAACGTAACTACCCTCATCCAGAGTTCCTGGCTGAGGCCGATTGGGTCGCGAGCCGCCTGTCAGATCCGACGATTCGGGTTGTCGATGCTCGTGCTGAAGAGGACTATGCCCGCGGCCACATTCCAGGCGCCGTCAGCTTCAACGGATTTGGCCTCGGCGGGTTGGAGCGCCCCGATGCTGATATGCCGGGTCCCCAGGCATTCGCTGACCTAGCCGGACCGCTGGGGCTCGACGAACACACGCCGGTCGTGGTCTACGGCAACGCCGCGGCGAACGCCTTTCCGCAGATGGCTGGGTTTGTCGCCTGGACGTTTCTCTACTATGGCCATCCCGATACGAAGCTCATGGATGGCGGGTTCGAGAAATGGACGGCCGCCGGGTTGCCCCTTTCCAGCGATGTGCCGGCTCACGAACCGCGAACCTTCGTGGCGCGCCCAGTTGAGGATCTGTACTGCTCTTTGGAGCAGGCTAAAGTCAGCATGGATGATGATGACTCGGTTTTCTGGGACATCCGTACACTTGGTGAATTCGACGGAACGACGAAAGGGTTTCAATCCCCGGCCCGGCTCGGGCATCTGCCGGGGGCAATCCATTTCGATTACACAGCGCTGTTCGATGCCGGCGACGGAACTCTGAAGCCTGCGGCTGAGGTCAGCGCCTTCCTACCGGCGAAAGGGATCAAGCCGGAGGTCGGCGTCGTTACCTATTGAGGAGGCGGTGCGCGCGCGGGTCTCGCTGCGCTTGTCTTGAAAATCTTGGGTTACGATCGGGCCTCGAATTACGCCGGCTCCTTCAACCAATGGTTCAACCAGCCCGATACAGAAGTGGTTAGCTGAACATCGCCTGCCGGGCATCCCTTGAGCCGAGCGATCCCGATAAAAACGGACTTCTTGCTGCCCGGCATGGTGGGGCCCTTTAAGCACCCTGAGGTCAGTTCCACGTTGACAGGTGGAGGCTAGCTGGCTAGATTACGCGCTGAGTTGACGCGAAAACTGGTACTAGTCGCAGGAGGGACACGTGGCATTCCTTACAGCAGACGGCCTAACCGAAGAGGCGACCAGCAAGTCGTTCAAGGACGACAAGGGGATGACAATCCACTACCACGACATCGGCTCCGGTGAGCCGATAATGTTCCTGCATACTTACGGCCCTGGCAGCACGGCCTGGATTACCTGGCACAAGGTTGTGGCTGAGTTCGCCAAGCATTTCCGCTG
Source organism: Dehalococcoidia bacterium (assembly GCA_965219205.1). GTDB lineage: Bacteria > Chloroflexota > Dehalococcoidia > DSTF01 > WHTK01 > WHTK01. Next base: position 104,491 of record CBDCMQ010000008.1, on the reverse strand, counting down.
CATCCTCATGGACATGGTCAACTTCGGCAAATCTGGGCCTGAAGTCTATAACGAGCCTGCCCATTCGGTGCAGTCACGTGCCGCCCGCAAGCTGATGGACCACCTCAACATCCCTTCCGCCATGTACGTCGGCAATTCCATGGGTGGCACCACCTGTCTGGTACAGGCAATCGAGGCCCCAGAGCGGGTTACTCGCATTGTCCTGGGCGGTTCGCATGCCTCGACCGGCGGTGACCCTTACATCATCGCCAACTTTTCTTCTGAGGGCGGCAGAGCCACTCAGGCGACCTATGCCGACCCTTCTCGCGAGCAATTTATCCGCTACTTGAAGGCGCACGTCCACGACGAGAGCCTTGCCACCGATCCGGAGTTGGTCGACTACGTTTTCAACCAGTGGAACAACGCATCAGAGCATCGCGAAGCACAAAGCAAATCGTCCAGCGTGAACCACAGCAACCTGGGTGAATTACACACTATTAAGGTGCCCGTGAGGGTTGTTCAGGGGCGCTTCGACCGCATGGTGACGGTGGAGCAGGCGCTAATGCTGATCGGGTACATGCCGCAGGCGGACCTGGCCATCCTCAACCGCTGCGGCCACTGGGCCCCGTTCGAGCGCCCGGGAGAGTACGTGCGCCAGGTTTTGCCTTTCCTGCTGGATAAGGAACCCGACTTGGCAAACTAGATAGTCTTTCTAACGCTAGCCCCCTTAAGGAGTATCGAATGACATCTGTTCAGGGAAAATCCGTGTTGTTCACGGTTGATGATTTTGTCCAGGTTCATGCTGCCACTGAACCAACATTCTCCGCGGACGGAAAGTCGGTTGTGTTTCTCTCCGACCGATCAGGAATCAGGCAAGCCTACGCCGTGGGACTTGAGGGAGAGGCCGCTTTGGAGGCCCGGAAACTAACCGCGACCGAAGGACTGGTCTACCACGCAGATGCCCGTCCGGATCACAATGAGGCTCTTTTTGTTACCGATGATGGTGGCGACGAGCAGTATCAAGTGAACCTGGTCCAGCTGCAAATCGGCAGCTTGGAGACCAGGGAAATTGCCTCCAGCCCCAAGCTGATCAACACCTATGGCTATTGGTCCAGCGATGGCCGCTTGCTGTCGCTGGGGTCAAACCGGCGCGATCAGCGTTTTAGCGACATTTACGTTCTTGATTTGGAAACCGGAAGCGAGCGGCTGGTTCTGCAAGAGGACTCGCCGATGCTTCGCGCCGGAGCGTTCAGTCCGGATGGCACCAAGCTGATATTTTCTTGGCCAAACCTGGCCTTGCCTGGCGATAACGATCTGTATGTCATTGATTTGAAATCGCCCGGCTCGCCGACCAATATTACCGAGCACTCAGGTTCGGCTCAGTGGCCCAGCTCGCTGCGTGAAGCGCCGAGCGCTCGTTTCATTTCAGACGATATCATCCTCGCGCGAAGCGATGAGGGCCAAGAATTTATCGGCCTGCAGCGCATCGAGTTGTCGACCGGTGTCCGGCAGTTCGTCTTGGCGCCAGATTCGGATATCGAAGCGTTTGACGTCTCCCGCGACCTCAGCCGGATCGCGGTTGTAATCAATGAAGATGGCTATTCACGTCTCGCGATCTACGAGCTCAACCCAGATGGAACTCTGGGTGGCGCGCTGAGTGTTCCCGATTTGCCGGCCGGCCAGATTGCCGGGCCTTCTTGGAACCCGGACAGCAATGCCATTGTCTTCTCGCTTGAGGGGCCTCGGAATCCTTCGACGGTTTGGCTGGTAGATTTAGTTTCCGGCGCGGCGCGCGAGATGACACGAAGCAAGATGGCCGCCCTGCCGGAGAGTGCCCTGGCTGAGCCCGAGTTGATCCGCTATCCGTCCTTCGATGGTAGGGAAATTCCCGCGTTCTTTTACCGGCCTTCGGAGAGAAGTTCGGATGAGCCGATGCCCTGCGTGGTGTTGGTGCACGGCGGACCCGAATCGCAGAGTCGGCCTTCGCTCTGGGGACGCTACGCCGCGGCAGCCTACCTTCTGGCCAAAAATGAAGTTTGTCTCCTGGTTCCGAACGTGCGTGGTTCGACGGGATATGGCAAGGAATACTCCCATGCCGACGACGTTGAAAAGCGAATGGATTCGGTGGCCGATCTGATCGCCAGCCTCGATTGGCTCGAAGCCAGCGGTGAGGTCGATCCGGAGAGGATCGGCGTCATGGGTGGCTCATACGGTGGATTCATGACTTTGGCGGCAATAACCGAGGCGCCGGATAAGTGGGCGGCAGCTGTTGACATGTTTGGCATTGCCAACTGGGAGACCTTCTTTGAGCATACCGGCCCATGGCGAAGAGAGCAGAGAGCGCGCGAATATGGATCTGATCCGGCCTTCTTGCGCAGTATCTCACCGATTTATAAGGCCGATGACATCACCGCGGTTTTAATGGTTATCCAGGGTGACCACGATGTCCGAGTGCCACCGGAGGAATCAGAGCAGATCGCCGACGCCGTGCGCCGCAATGAGGGAGTCGTTGAACACGTGGTCTTTGAACGAGAGGGCCATGGTATTCAGCGCTTGCCAAACCGCCTACGCATGAACCAGATGATTGTGGAGTTCCTCTCGGAGCATCTCGTCAGTACGAAAAAGTAATCTCGGCCGATGGCTGAGGTCCTAAGCTGTGGAGTGAGGCCGAAGGCGACGCTCCAGGCGCTCTAGCCGGTGGTCGAGGCCGCTGCGGGTCACCGATATTGGATGTTCATGGTATGGCAGGTCCGAAAGGATTTGGCAGGCATCGCGGATCTGACTGAGCGCCAATCCGAAATCCCGCCGGCGATGCTCAAGGATTTTTGCCAGTTCAACCGCGGCGAAGATTTGGCGCTGCGGCGAGCTGGTGGTTTCCTTCTCAGTCTGCCAGAGACGCTCTGATTCTTGCCAACGGCCTCTGCGCCGGTTCAACCGCGCCAAGCGGCGTACCGCCTCTCCACCGGCTTCAGAGGCCGTATCGGCCTGCCAGGCCAACCTAAACAGCCGCTCGGCTTCGTCAGTCCGACCCTGTCCTTCATCCCAGACGCCGAGCGCCAGCCATTGCTCGGGATCTCCGGCGGTCTGAGTGCCCGTCACGGTATCCAAATGGGCAAGAAATGTGACGAGTGAAAGTACATCCAAGGCATTGTGTAGAAACACCGGATCAAGATCGGCTGCTTGGCCGCGCTGGATGTAGCTGAAATACAGACTGGGAATCAGCCAGCCGGGAACATCATCATGCCGCTGCAAGCCAAGCAGGCTTTGCTCAATAGTGCCGAGCCGGCAGGAATCAAGACGTCTCCGATAGAGGCGGCGGGCCGCGAACAAGAGGTCGATATGGGGCATCTCCAGGCCGAGTGGAGCCAAGTGATGCAAGGCATATCTCGTGGCAAGTTGCGGCAGGTCGAAGGTCCTGCCATTAAAGGAAACGAGGATGTTCTTCCTGTCGATGGTTTCGGCCACCGCCGCCAACATTGCCGTTTCTGAGGCGAGGTCAGCCAGGAAGAACTGGCGAACCCGGAAGGCAAAGCCCTCAAAGGTGCCAACTCCGATCATGAAAGCGTAGGTGCCGGTACCGCCGGAAAGACCGGAGGTCTCGATGTCGATAAAGGCGGCATCGCCAAAGTCGGCCGGTAAAAGATCTTGCCCAAGGCGCTGAGCGGTTAGGGCATCGAGCTGCAGCGCGCCTTCAAGGGCGATTGCACCATGGCGATGATCGAGCGGCCAGAATTGCTCGGCGAAGTAGACCGGGCCGAGCGTTGAGTCGGAGCGCTTAACGCTGGGCGGCAGAACCGGCTCGCCTCGTGGTTTCGACCGCGAGCGAGCTTGAATCTGCACATAGGCAAAGCACTCACCCAGCTGCATGGCTACAAATTCGTTGCAAGATCAGGATGGCGTTGTCTTTGGCGTGCGGCGATTCATCGACGCCGGGTCCGACGCAGGAGGGGCAACCGCCTTCGCAGGGACACTCTACGGCCAAGTCGAGGGCTGCCCTTAAAAGATCGAAGTGGCAATCAAAGAGGCCCTCCGCCAGGCCGACACCGCCCGGGCGCGTCTCATAGAGGTAAATGGTTGGCGAGCCGGTGAACGGAGCCTTGACCTCGGCTACGACCTGGAGATCCTTTGGGTCGCACATAAGAAAGAGCGGTGCGACCCCGGCCAGCAGATTGGCAACCCCGGAGAGCCCCGCCTGTAGGTCCGGCGGGCTCATTTTCGCCGTAACTTGCTCGCTAAGGGCGATCCAGTAGCTGGTCGTGTGCATGTCCTCTTGGGGGATGTTTATCTTTCCCCAGCCAACGTTCTCATGCGTATCGAGTTTGATTTTCTTAAATATCGTCGCCAGAAAGGTCACGGCTACATCGCCGTGGAATCGTCCCCCATCAGCCTGGTCTGAATCAGCAACGTCGAGCACCTTGAGGTCGACGGCAAGGTTTGCGTCGGTGTAGTAATCGACGTCCACAGGGCGAACGTAGGCCGTATTTTCCTGCCAATCGAGCCGGTCGACGTGGTACTGCTGGGCGCCGTGCATGTAGATAGCCTCGTCATGGACCAGCAACGGAGCTGAGGGCCTATCTATCTCGCCGATTACTTTGGGCTGAGGCCCAGTCTCAACGATCACGAAATTGTCGATGGCGACGCTGCGCAGGCTAACCCCTTCCGCCGGAAATGAGTCGGTCATCCAATAGAACCGCTCGCCGTTGGCATGAAGGAGGTTCTCGCTGTCGAGGAGGCTAAGGAGCTCGCCGGTTTCGGGTCCGAAGTCCTCGCCGGCGTCAACCGGCAATTCAAAGGCCGCGGCCTTTAGATGGCTGATACGTATCGCGAGATTGTCACGATTGATCAAAGCCGATTCGGGTGAATTTTCCAGGAGATACTCCGGGTGACGGGCAACGTATTGATTCAACGGTGTCGAGTTCGTTATCAGCACCGCCAACGACGGTGGGTCGCGCCGACCGGCACGGCCGATCTGCTGCCAGGTACTGGCGAGGGTTCCCGGATATCCCAGCAGTACCGCGGCCTCGAGGCCGCCGATGTCGATGCCGAGCTCTAGGGCGTTGGTTGCGACTACGCCGCGGATTCTCCCCTCACGCAGGTCGGTCTCTATGGCCCGGCGTTCATTGGGCAAATAGCCGCTGCGGTAGCCTTCGACTATTGGCGGGTGGCCTGGTTTGGTTCGTAGGGAATCGCGAAGGTGGCGCAGAAGCAGCTCAACTGTCTGCCGGCTGGGCGCAAAAGCGATGGTTTGAGCGCCGGCCCGCAGCAGGCGCTCGGTCAGCTTTTGGGCGGTCTTGAGCGCACTGCGGCGGATACCGAGTTCGGCGTTTATCACGGGAGGGTTAAAAACAGCAATCACTTTTTCGCCCTGAGGAGCGCCGTTGCGAGACACAACATGGACCGGCTGGTCGATCAGCTTCTCCGCCAAATGCCCGGGGTTGGCGATCGTCGCCGAGCAACAGACAAATACCGGGTTGGAGCCGTAGAAGCGGCAGATTCGATGCAGGCGCCGAATGACGTTTGCGACATTGCTGCCGAAGACACCGCGGTACTGGTGCAGTTCATCGACAACAACAAAGCGAAGATTTTCGAACAGTTTCATCCACTTCGTGTGGTGGGGCAGGATGCCGGAGTGCAGCATGTCAGGGTTGGTGACGACGATATTTCCCGCCGTCCTGACGGCGCGCCGGGCGTCGGCTGGTGTATCGCCATCGTAGGTGAAAGCCTTGAAACCGCCACCGACTGCTTGATTCAGCTCGCTCAGTTCAGCCAACTGGTCCTGAGCCAGAGCCTTTGTTGGGAAAAGGTAGAGAGCGCGGGCCTCGGGATTGCTCAGGAGCTCATCGAGAACCGGCAGGTTGTAACAAAGCGTCTTGCCCGAGGCGGTTGGCGTCACAATCACGACGTTCTGGCGGTCGAGGCCGCGGTCTATGGCCTCGGTTTGGTGGCAGTAGAGCTCGCTTATGCCACGCTGCTGAAGAGCCTCCTTGAGGCGTTGATTGAGGCCTGCCGGGAAGGGTCCGGTGACCGCCGGTTTCGCCGGCTGATGATGCCAGAGGGTGAAATCGTTGGCGAGGTCAGCATCGCCTTGGAGCGTTTCCAAAGGGTGGAGCAGGGTCATGGCGGGGTTCTCCCGGCTCTTGCCATCTAGAGCCTCGGAAGAATATACGTTTCGAACGGTTGTACGTCAAGCAGACTTCGGTGAATACCTTGCTGCTAGCGGTCACAGAGGTACTGTGTGGAATAAAAATGAGAGGGGCAGCTAACTCCCCTCTCATTCTCTGTCGTCACTAAGCGCCTCAGAGGTGAGGGCCCTGAAGCAGTTAAGCGTAGTCCTCCGGCGTCGGAGTGTGGTTGGCCTTTAGCTCGGCCCAACTCTCGGCGGCCATCCAGTCTGCCCAGGCACGGTAGGTCCACAGCTGACCGTGCTCGTTTACGGCCGCCTCAATATGTGGCGGTCCGCCCTCTTCCTCGAGGATTTCGCCGTGTCTCAGGTTCATCGCGTAGTTCAGAGGAAAGCGTTTGCTAATGAAACCCTGTGCCCCTCGGGTGCTTTCGCCCCAGTTCTCGCCGTCTTCCTGCTCAAGGTTGCCGGACGGGCCAAAGATGTGGATCGCCCTTCCCACACGTTCTCGCAAGGTGTCGGCCGGCAGACCCTTGTCCATAATCGTGAACCACCAAATCTCGGTCGAATGGGGCCCCTTGGGCAGTCTCAGGCTGATTTGATTGCTCTCTGTAACCCAGACGTTGGGGAAAATGCTAGGGTGGCCGCGGGATCGAAGAGCGACGTGGCCCATTTCCTGAATGACTTCTGGGCGTTCGCGCCAGGTCTCATCGCCGCCTCGAGACTTGGTCAGTTCGGCATACTCCTCGGTGTATTTTGGTCCGCCGACCGCGTGGCCGTACTCTCCGAGCATGACAAAGTGCTCACGGCTGAGGTCAAGGTTCATGCCTTTGCTCTTCATCGGTCCAGATACACGCGACATTTGGGCGGATGCGTGGGTAATGCCAACGTGATACCAATCGAAGAGATTGTCGACGGCAAGCTTCCAGTTGCAGGGGATCGTGTACTTCTGAACACCGGGAACAATTTGCAACTCACCGCGTTCGGCGAGATAGCTTATGCCCAGCCGGCCAATTTCACCGAGGAATTCTTCCAAGCCTGGTGCCTCTGAATCCATCGTTGCGAAGATGAAACCCTTGTAGGTGTCAACCTGCCCGGCTTTGATTAGTCCCCAGTTTTCCCGGTCGAGTTCCTCGTGGTACACCTCTTTAAAGCCAGGCACGCCGACAAGCGCGCCCTTTAGATCATAGGTCCAGCCGTGGTAGGTGCACATGAAGGAGGTGGCGTGGCCTTCGTCTGCCCGACAGATCGCGTTGCCGCGGTGCCGGCAGGTGTTGAGCAGTGCCTGGGGGTTGCCGTCGTTGTCTCGTACAACGATGACCCGGTCCTCGCCGATGAAGGTCATGAAGAAGTCGCCGGGGTTGGGAATCTGGGAGTCGTGAGCCATGAAGTTCCAGGCGCGAGCGAAAATGCGCTCCAACTCCATTTCGTAAATGTCTTGCTCCGAGAATATGCGCCGATCGACGGTACCGGTTTCGGAGTTTACCATCTGGCGCATTTGATCGTTTTTGTAAGCAATTGTCACGGGAGCTCCTTACTTCTAAAGATCCTTACTAAAGGGGGTTTTGACTTCTAAAGATTTCTACTAAAGGGCGTTACACAGGTCCGGAACAGTTTTTATCCTCGGTATTGCAAACGTATCGGTGCAAAAACTGAGGTTCTTGACGCCAATTATAGATGTGTGGTCAACCATTGGCGAATTGAGGTTGATCGTGGCGCGCGACGCTTAGGTGTAGGTGGTCCGTGTGATATCGAGCACTGGACTCTCGAAGCGAGATATGCGTTGCTAGCCGGGTGAAAACGATCTTTTGGTCGCTTAGGTATCCCGGCTTCCGGACGCTGTGGAGCGCCATGGTTATCGCCGGTGTTTCTCAGTGGACGATGACGGTGGGCCGAGCATGGCTTGTTTTCGAATTATCTGGATCTGCTTTCGCGGTTGCTCTGGTTACTTTTTCCGGCATGGTCGGCACATTTGTGATGATGCCGCTTGGTGGCGTACTTGCCGACCGAAGCGACCGCAGGGCGCTTTTGCGCATAAGTATGATGGCGCCGCTCTTAGTGACCTTGATACTGGCTGGGCTAACGGTTAGCGATACTGTCGATGTCTGGCACGTTGTGGCGCTCTCGTTTGCTGCCAGTCTTGTGCAATCGATGGGCCAACCAGCCAGCCGTGCCCTGACGCCGAGCTATGTACCAGCGGAGCATTTGCTGAACGCGGTGTCGCTGAGGAACGCGGCTATGCGAGGCCCGCGGCTGTTCGGCCCGCTGCTAGCGGCTCCTCTATTGGCGACTATTGGTCCAGAGGGTGTCTTCTTCGCCGCCGCCATCTTGTACTCACTCGCGAGCGCTAACCTCTTGAAGTTGCCAAGAGTCGACCTAGTAAGAGAAGGCGTCTCGACAAGCATGGCCAGTGACTTTGCCGAGGGCATCAGATACGTAACTCGGGTTTCGCCGGTGAACCTGTTTGTCGGACTCGTAGCGACGCATTGCGCCATGACAATGGCTTTTGACTCATTGCTTCCTAGTCTTGCAAGTGACGCACTAGACAGAGGATCCAGCCTGTTTAGTTACCTGTTTATGGCGGTTGGCGCCGGTGGACTTACCGCTACGTTGGCGATGGCATCCGTGAGAGGATTTTCCGTCCGGGGCAATATTCTGCTGGCGACGGGCCTGATGAGTGGCTTGTCACTCATTATCGTGGCTGTCTCGCCGACTGCTATCGCCGCGATGGTTGGCTTGGCTCTTGCAGGCGGCAGCCAGGCCGCGTTCATGTCTCTTACCGAAGTCATTCTGGTTGAAACCGTTCCAGACAGGCTGCGGGGCCGGGCAATGGGCGTGTATACGATGAATAACACCGGGCTGATGGCGATTTTCGCGCTGGTGAATGGCTACATTGCCGACCTCTGGGACGTTCAAAACCTCTTCCTGGTTTTGGGGCTGATGTTCGTTGTGTTCACGGTCGTAACCTTTGCTCTCAGCGGCAAACTGCGGTTGATTTACCATTCCGGTGTGTTGGCAACGGCCGAGGCTGTTCCGGCCTGAGCTTTTTACCTTTAAAAATGTTCAAACTAAAGGGGGTTACAACCTTTGGTGAACTGCGGATTCTGATTGGTTCAAACGCGGGCTCGGATGCGGACCCGCGAGCCAGGAAGATTTTCATCAAAGGCGTACAGCCCTGCGATGAAATCTGGTTTGGACGGGCACCCACAGGACAAATTCGATCGAAGCAACGGACGCGTAAGGAATTCGTAATCTCCGTAACCTTGGCGTCCGATTAGAGGTCCAAAGTTGTCGGGTAGTAGCACCGGCTTTGCGAGTGCTTGCAGGCTTGGACCGGGGGCGCCCGGATGGGAGGAACGCTGTGAAAAGAATGTGGCTTGGAGCTTTTGGAGTGCTCGCGCTGATCGCGGCGACAGGCTTGTCGCTGGGCGCGGGCAGCAGCACGGCCCTGGGGGCCAGCCGTGGGACAACGTTTATGGTTGAAATTGAGAATCTGACTACGGGTCAGCCTTTCACTCCGCCTGTGTTGGCCGCTCATTCGGCTAGCACGGGATTATTTGAAGCCGGGCAGGCGGCTTCAGCGGAGCTGCAAGCGATTGCCGAGAACGGCAACAACGCTCCAATGGTTGCCGCGCTGGAAGGCTCAGCTGATGTCTACAGTGTGGTGGTGGGGGATGGCCCAGTCTTCCCCGGCCAAACGTTGACCGTGATTATTGAAGCGCCCGCGGGCAGACAACTGTCCTTGGTTTCAATGCTTATTTGCACCAATGATAGCTTCACTTCGATCAATTCGATGGACGTTGACTCGATCGGCGCGTCCGCATCCGTCGATGCCGGGGCTTATGACGCCGGCACAGAAATCAACACCGAGGACTTCAAAGACATCGTGCCACCATGCCAGGGGATTGTTGGTGTGACGTCGTCTGACGCAGGTACTGGGGCCAGTAACCCAGACTTGGCTGAGGGCGGCGTCGTCAGCACGCACGGCGGCGTTATCGGCGGCAATGACCTGGTGTCCCAGCACGACTGGAGAGGCCCGGTGGCCAGGGTCACGATCACCGCGATTGCGCCAATCAGTCCTCCATCGGCCGGTTCGGGCGGCTTGATTTCAGGAACAAGTAGCAATCTGCAACTGTTTCTCGCCCTGGCTGGCATAGCGCTTGTGGCCACGGCGATCACGTCTATCCGCTTCGCTCGTCGCAGCGCATAGACGCGTCTCTAAAGACTCAAAGTTGCGTCTCGGACCCCAGGTCAGCCAGGTTTACGCCTGGCGGGCCTGGGGTTTCGAATTGCTATCAACAGAGCCTGGGTGATATGAACGAGTCAGGCACCCTCATTGGACGCGGAAACGCTCTACCCGATAGGGGCTGAGGGTTTCAGTTCGGGCTTCATCGATAATCTCAAGCCCGGCCAATTCGCCAACAAGGGGCGCCAGGGTGAGGCCGCTGTGCATCAAGGCCAGGTAAAGGTTGGGCGTTTTCTCGGCAAAACCCAGGACCGGCAGACCGTCGGCCGGCATCGGGCGGTAACCGACGGGCTCTGCGAAAGCCTTGGCGTCCGCCAAGGCTGGCAAGTAGCTTGCAGCCCGGGCCAGAAGATCATCCGCGTGCGCCTGGGAATCGTCGCGGCTCAGACTTTCTTGGCTGCCTTCGCCGATTCTCACGCTGCCATCGAAGGCTTGCCGCAGATGTATTTCCATTCGGCTTTCGGAAACCGCGGGCAGGTGGAGGACCGACAGGGATTTGAGCAGGCGCGGAAGAGGCCCGGTCCGAATTACGACACCGGGGCTCTCCAGTTGAGGAATCGGAACTCCGGCCATAGCGGCGATCTGGGATGAAGCAGTGCCGGCTGCGACAACGACGCAATCGCATGCCAACTCACCGGATGTCGTGGTGACCGCCTCGACAGAATTGGCTTTGTTGAGCTGTAAGCCGGTGACCGCGGTTTGGCTTAGGAGCAGGGCACCAGCCTCTTGGGCGTGTCGCAAACATGCGTCGATGACGGTAGCAACGTCGACGTGGCCGTCGAGTTCCGAGAACGATGCTGCCGTAATTGACTCGGTAATGAGTGCCGGCTCTAAAGCCTGCGCCTCGTCCCAACTGATCAGACGGCAAGCGTAGCTCCAGGACTGGAGTCGCTTCACATGCTGAATAAGAAATTCGGCTCCGGCCGTGGTGTTCTCCAAGCGCAGCTCACCACCGCGGTGCAACGCCAGCTCCACGCCGAGGCTTTGGGCGAAGCGTGGCCAGATTTCCATTGAATTGCGGTTGAACTGGTTATATTCACGTGGTTTCTTGTCAAATGCATTGGTCCAGGCGAAGGAATGAGCCGATGCTCCACCTCCAGGCTGGCCGCGCTCGACAATCGTCACCTCGGTATCCTTGCGACGGGATAGATTGAAGGCGATCGATGCCCCAATTATTCCGGCGCCGATCACAACTATCTTCAGAACCTACTCCTGTGGATTGCGTGGTATTCCAGTGGGAGTTTGATTGTATCAGCGATTCTGTTGAGGACGCTGTGCTTGGGCGCTCGACACGCCCGTCGGAAAAGCAGCCTGTGCTAAGCTTCCTGAGATGGAGCGTCTAATCGAGCTGAAGCCACTGGTCCAGCTGCGGGACCCCGTCCTTTTGACCGGCTTTTTTATGAGGCGGCGGGCTGGAAGGCTAGCTTCGCGAACCCTCGCCTATCTTGCCGATCAGTGGGGCGCCGAGAAAGTCGCGAAGTTGAAACTGACCGAGTTCGTCAACGCCACGATCCAGAGGCCTGATGTGCGACGCGACGACAACCAGGTCATTATCGACTGGCCGGAGTTGTCCTTTTACCATGCGCGTCCGCCAGGAGCAGAGCGCGACATCATCCTGCTCACGGGAGCTGAGCCGAACTACTACTGGGTGAAGTTCGTTGAGACTATCGCTGATTACGTGGAAAAAACCGGCGCCAAGACACTAGTAAGCTTGCGTGCGCGGCCGGGTGAGGTACCGCACACGCGTACTTCGCCGGTCTATATCAATGCATCAGACGTGGAACTCGAGCTTCAGTTTGGCGTGCAATCGAGTGCTGAGAAATACGAAGGGCCGAGCAGCATCTCCGGTGTGCTCTGTGCCCACCTGCAGTCACTAAATTGGCGCACCGCTGACTTATCGGTAGTGCAGCCAGACTACTTTCCGAGAATGCCAAACGCCCAGGCATCGCTGAGCTTGATCAAGCTTATTGATAAGGCTTTCGGCACAACCACTCCGGTTGATTCTCTGGAGAAGACCGCAAGGGAGCAGCGCCAAACGATCGACGAGGGCATCGCCGATGATCAGACTACTTGGTCGGAGATTCTCGAACGCGAGGGTTCTTACGATGCCGGACTCGAAAAGCTCGAGTTCCTGGCCCCGGGTGAAACCAAGCCAGGCGATGCGCTGCCGTCAGTCGAAGCTGCTCTCGAAGATGTGGAACGGCTGTTTCGCAGCGGGGAAGCTGACGACGAGCCTACCGAATAGGAAAAACGAGGCGGGCAGCGTCCTAAGGTGCCAGCTGCTTGCCAGCCGATATTCGATCGTCGCGAAATACGCTAAGGCTCTTCGCCAAAGTTCATAGCGTAGAGCTTTGCATACAGACCCTGACGATTGAGCAATTCCTGGTGAGAGCCAACCTCGATTATGCGGCCATCCTCAAGCACGATAATCCTGTCGGCTTTAGTAATCGTTGAGAGACGATGGGCGATTACTAATGCGGTTCGGCCGCGCAGCACCGTCTTCAGGGCGTTCTGAAGATTGTATTCTGTGACTGAATCCATGCTGGCCGTGGCTTCGTCGAGAATAATCACTTTCGGGTCGGCCACAATGGCTCGCGCCATGCTAACCAGGGCCCTCTGCCCCATGCTCAAGTTGGCGCCGCGTTGTTCGAGCACCGATTCGTAGGCTTGCGGGAGCCTCATTATGAAGTCGTGGGCTCCGACAGCGCGCGCCGCGTCCTCAATTTGGGAGTCGGTAACCCAGTCGTGGTTGAACCTGATGTTTTCCTTGACCGATTCCGAATAGAGGAACGGCTCCTGTAGGACCATGCTCAACTGGCCGGCCAGAGACTCGCGCGTGACGTCGCGGACATCGACGCCATCGACCAGCACTTGTCCAGCGGTGGCATCGTAGAAGCGGGGCACCAGCGAGACCAATGTGCTTTTCCCTGCACCGGTGAGGCCGACAAATGCGACGGTCTCGCCCGGCTCGATCTCGAGGTTGATATCCTCCAGTACGTTTAGGCCCGGCGTGTAGGCGAAGCTTACGTCCTTAAATTCGACCCGGCCTTCTACCGGTGACATGGTCGTCGCAGCGGGCTTGTCGGTAACATCCGGTTTTACGGAAAGCAACTCAAAAATGCGGGCACCTGATGCCATGGCTTTCTGGAACATTGTGAAGTCCAGTGTCATGATTCGAACCGGCTCGTAGAAGCGCATCAGGAAGAGAATAAAAGCGGTCAGAACGCCGACCTCCAATGAGCCATCTAATACGCGGCTGCCGCCGATTACCAGCACTAAGCCCACTGAGCCCATGGTGACGAACTCAATAGGCGGCATCAGTATTGCCGAAAGAAGTGAGCCCTTGACCGTGGCGTTGCGGTGCTCCGAGTTCAGCAGATCGAACCGCTCCTGGTTGATTCCTTCCCGGTTCAAGCTTTGGGCCACGCGGACGCCGCTGATTCCTTCCTGCAAGTTGCCGTTGACCGCTGAAATGGCGGTGCGGATGCGGACGAAGGTAGGCTTGGCATAGCGCTGCCAGGAGATTAGAAGCATGAGCAACAGCGGAAACGGCAGCAAAGCAATGGCTGCAAGCTGCCAGTCTATGACGAACATCACAACGGCGATCACCCCCAACATCAGCACGTCACCAATTGTGGGGATGCTCATTTCCATGAATTCTTGGAGCGAAAGAGTGTCGTTCTGGATGCGGGACATCAGCCGTCCGACTTCGTTTCGATCGAAAAACGCCGGGGACTGCGTCTGGGCATGCATGAACATGTCCCGGCGTATGTCGAAGAGGATACGGGTTGTCATTCTGGTCAGAGCTCGGAATTGGATAAATTGAGCGGCGCCCAGGAGAGCCGTGTCCGCCAGGAAGATGCCGACGATGAGTGTGAGGCTGCCCGAGTGGCTTTCGCCGGGTGCAGGAGCGATAAAGGCGTCGATCGCCCAGGCAACGATTAGTGGCTGCGCAACCACGGCAGTGATGTAGCCGGTGATGCCGAGCAGAGCGATGGCAAACATTAGCTTGTAGCGGAAGGCATAACTCATCAACAGACGGACTACGGTTGCGTCGTAGATGTTGCCGAGGAAGATCTCGTCGAGATTGCCGCCGCGCGCCTTGGCCGGTGAGGGCACCGGAGGAGATTGAGATGCCACTCTAGTCGGCCCCGCCTTTGGTCAGAGCATCGTCGGCGACCCCTTCTGTGGCGCCGTCTGCCATTATCCGCTCCGCGGATTTTCTGGCTTCTTCCGCCGGCCGCATCTGGGTCTCGTAGAGTTCGCGATATTCACCCTCTTCGGAAACCAGGACATCATGGGTGCCTTGCTGGACTATTTCCCCACCCTTGAATACAAAGATCTGGTCGGCCTGGGCGATGGCATGAAACCGGTTACTGATAACAAACGTAGTGCGGGTTGCCACTACCGCCTCAAGAGCTTGCTGAATCTGCCGTTCGGTATGAACATCCACGCTCGAAGTCGTGTCGTCCAGAATCAGAACCGGGGGGTCAAGCAAGATTGTCCTCGCAAGAGACAGGCGCTGCTTCTGGCCGCCGGACAATCCGGCGCCACGCTCGCCGACGACACTGGCGTAGCCCTCCGGCAACTCCTCGATGAATTCGTGCAGCTGGGCTATCTGCGTCATCTCAATGATCTGATCGTCATCGGCGGCGACGTTCCCATAGGCAACGTTGTCTCGCAATGACGTTGAATGGACGAACACGTCCTGCTGGACCACGCCGACATTACGGCGTAACGATTCGAGCGTAAATTTCCGAAGATTGTGACCATCGATCAGAATCTCGCCCTCGGTCACATCGTAGAAGCGCGGGATCAGGTGCGCGAAGGTTGTTTTGCCGCTGCCGGGTCGGCCGACAAGGGCAACTCGAGAGCCGACGGGCACATGAATGTTGATTTTGTTGAGTGCCATATTTGGGCCGTCATAACTGAAGGAAACGTTGCGGAATTCGATATGGCCTTCGACGCGGCCAAGATCCTCGGCATCAGGGTAGTTGTCGACTGGTGACTCGGCATCGAGGATTTCGAAAAGCCGCTCGCCGGAGGCGGCAGCCCGCGAAAAACTATTCACAATTCGCCCGAGCATCCGGACCGGCATGACCATCATATTCAGGTAGACGAAGAACGAAGCCAGTTGACCGGGTGTTAGCGACGAGTAGACCGCTTCTCCATCAACAATGGTCCGTCCGTCTATCACCCGGTTGCCGCCAAACCAAAGGATTACGGCAAACGCCAGCATGAAGCCAAAGTCCATGACCGCAAAGTTTCGCGCCCAGGTTTTTTCGGCCAAATAGGTTTGGTCGGCGACCGCCAACGAGCGGCCATCAAACTTCTTTATTTCGTGGTTTTCGGCCGCGAAGGCTTTAACGACGCGAATGCCGGTGAGGTTCTCCTGGAGGGTTGAAACCATATCTCCGGTCATCTCTTGAACCCGGGTCCACAATTTCCGCAGTTGGCGGCTTGTATGGACCCCTCGGAAGGCCAGGAAGGGAACGAATGCCATGGTGATCAGCGCCAGGGTCACATCCACCAGGAGCATTGCCATGCCGGAGCCGATCAGCATCACGACGATGAACAGCGATCGCACGACTCCCATGTTTATAAACATTCGAACGCCCTCGACGTCGGCAGTGGCTAGAGACATGAGAGAGCCGGTGCCCTGCTTATCGTGGAAGGCAAATGAAAGCTGCATGAGCTTGGCAAAGTAATCGTTTCTGATCTTGTAGGCGAGTTTCTGAGCCAAGCTCTCGCCGCAGAACATCTGAGCGCCTTGAAAGAGCCCTCTGATCAGCCCCAGAATTGCCAGGGTGACGCCGAGGGTGATCAGTGCATCGATTCCGCGGCTTTGGTTTGACGGGTCGAGTGTCCGGTCGATGCCGGAGCTTAGAACGCGCGGGACCGCCAAGGCCGCGGCACCCGCGAAGAGCACGGCCGAGTATCCCAACAGCAAAAGCCTTGGGTGATGGCGAAAAGCCATCATGTAGATACGGGCAATAGCGCGCATTGGCCTCCGGCGCCCTTAGGTGGGTGCTTCTGATGTCTACCCTACACCATGACGCTCAGTTGACGAAACGATGCATCTCGAGAGCTGCTCTTCTCTGGTGTGAATCTGCCCTCCGCAGCCCTGGCAAATCAATCCCGGCCAGCATCGGGCAGGCGAATTTGCCTAGCCATGTGAGTCGACCCGCCGCCTCGTGTTTAGGAGGAATCTGAGGGGCGAACTAGCAGGACTGGTCCCACGCCGGACGTCAACACGGCTTCGGCGACGCTACCGTGCCTCAGCCTACTAAAGCCGCTGCGGCCATGAGTGGCCATGGCGATTAAGCCAACCCCATCACGCCTAGCCGTTTCAATGATCACATCGGCAGGATTGTCATTGATGATGACCTCGGTTTCGACCGTAAAGCCGCTCTTCCGGAGCTGTCCGGCAAGCGCTTCGAGGTACTCGGTGCCTTCTGTCTTGGCGCGCGCCAAGGCTTGGCCGTGCGTTTCACCGGCCACCGGTCCGCTGGCTGACAGCGCGGCGTCGGCTCCCACGTTCTCGCCTCCGACCGCGGCGGGCCGAAGCGTGCCGGTGGAGCCTTGAGGAGGGTCTTGCACGGTCAGGAGTTTTACTTCGGCACGAATGTCATCGGAAAAAGTGCTAAGCAGGGTTAGAACCGCATGCGATAGGTCTGAGCCGTCTACCGTAGCAAGAATCTTCATCGTCTGTGCCCCTCAATTCCTTAGCTTCAAATCGGCCTCGATCTTAGTCCCACTTCCGGGCCATCGCAAGCGCGTGTACTCGTCCAGTAGATGCCGGACACTTACCTCCTCTCGGTGAATGCTAGCAGCCACTCTTGCGGCGTTAGATGGCCAGGGGCCCGATGGGGCCGGTAAGTGTTGTAACGCTGCTCCTGTTGGAGCAGCTGGGTTCTCAGTTGGCTGAGCGAGTCGGGTGGGTCAACCAACTGGTAAAGCTCCTCTTTGTGGGTGCGCTGGGCTCGTTCCACGCAGCCGTTGAGCTTGGGGGAGCGTGGTGGCAGCACAAAAAGCCGCAGCCCCTTCTGCTCACAGGCGGCCTCAAACTCGACCCTGAACTCAGAGCCACCGTCCACCTGGATCGCCTTCACCGGACCCGGCATACGCTCGATGACCGTATCGAGGAAGTCGCGCGCCGTGCCGGCGGTAGCGCGGCCGTAGACACCCAAGACGTCCCAGCGGCTGACAATATCACGCGCCGAGAAGTGCTTGTAGGCATGGGTAATACCGGTCCAGCGCACGTCGGCGCTGTCCACCTGAACCAGATCTCCCGGCGCCTTGACGACGTAGTCTTTGGGCTTACGCACGGCATAGGGCCGCACCTGAGGCCGAGAGACGATGCAAGGGTCCTTCAGACTCGCAGGCCCCAGTTTGCCTTGGCGTCTGAGCCGGCTGAGGATGCGGCCCACCATCGAGACCGAGATAGTGACCCCTTGGCGTCTGAGGATCGGCTGTAGCTTGTCTTTGCCCCAGACGAGATTGTCTTGGCGCAGGCGTAGCACCGCTGCTTCGAACTCTAGGCTCCAAGTCGGCTTGCGGACCTGGTGTGGCCTATGGCTGCGGTCTTCCAGACCCCGCGGACCCTGGAGCCGGTAGCACTCTAGCCTCTGGTAAAGGGTTGAGCGGCTGCGTCCAAAGCGTCTTGCCGTCAGACTCACCTTCTCGCCGTGATCCTTGTGCCACTCAACAGCCCTGAGGCACGCCTTCGCCTCACGTGATAGTCGTGGCTCCTCCCTGCCTTCCTGCGCTCCCTCTGGGAGGAGACGAGCCAGGGTTGGACCGCCTGGGATGATCGACCCGTACGTCTGCATTGGGACTCCGTATCGTCCCCGCCTTCTCATCATTGTCGTGTACGGCATCTTTCTGAACGAGATCAGCGCGACCTTTGGATACCTGTGGCTCAGATGGCCCTGCCGAACATCCTACTCATTTCTCTTGTCTACACTCACGACGGCTTTCCTCTGCAAATTAAGCTCACAACACTCGCAAAAACCTTCCCAGGGCCATACGGCCTTTTTAACCATTTGTCGGCCACCGGTTGGGTGAAGAGGTCTAAGCGACTCGCCGTCCTGCTCGTGGGATGGCGTCGTTCTTCGCCCCTGTTTGCCGGGCCAAGGATGGTAAAGATAGCCGCGACTGACGAAGTTGCTAGGTTCCGACCTCTCTGAGCCGGCTTAAAAGCCGCAAACGAGCGGGAAGCGGGCCCTCGCCGTAGCTACTGACCGATTCCTCGATGTCAGTCCTACAGGCGTTGCAGAGGACCAAGGGGATTCCAAGGCCCGGCCATGAGTAACCGTCCTGAAAGTGCTGGCTGCAGCGATCGCATACTTCGGCCCTGTTGCGCGAGGCCGGCTCCACCTGCCATTTGTTCATTGCTGAGATGAACTCCTCCCTTTGAGGAATGGGGTTCGCACGCTGGCATTCTAGCAAGCTCCGGGGCAGGTTTAACTACTCCTCCCGCGTAAAGAAAGTAAAAATCGCCTCGGAAAGCCGGCTGATCAAGGCAACGTCGCCATTCACAGAGAGGACCACGACTAAATAGTTGGATGATGGGGCGAAGACCAATCCAACGTCATGGCGCGCGTTGGGCCAGACGCCGGTCTTATGCGCCATGTCGATCTCTTGCGGCACACCGGATCGGAGCCCATTATCGACTTGCTCCGCTCTCAGCAGGCCGACCATCTGATCACTGGCCTTCTGGCTCACGGCTTCGCCGGCTCCGATTATTTCCAACAACAAAGCCACGTCGCGGGCAGTGAGAGGAAGGTCCTCGGGTTCAAGCCGGCTTTCGGTAAGGCCTAGAGCAGCCAACGAATTGTTGATATTTCCGGCACCGACCAGATCTTGAAGCAGAACTGCTGCCGCGTTATCGCTGACCGACATCATCGCCTGCAAGGCTTGTTGCACGGTGAGATTTTGACAGAGCTCGGTTGAGCGCGGCCCCAAGCCAAACGAGTCATAGTAGGAGCTCATGACAACCTGGTCAGAGAGACTAAGCTGCTCGAGGGACTCCTGGTGGAAGACCTCATACATGACGAATAGTTTGAAAATGCTTGCCGCATAGAACTGGCGATCACTGTTGATTTCGACGCCGACCCCTGTCTGCAGGTCCTGGGCGACTACGGCGAAATCATCGACTTCTTTACCCAGCAGACTTCTGAGTCTGCCGTCTAGTTCGACAGAGATGGTTGAAAGCGTTGGCGCGTGAGAAGAAGGAAGCTCTAAACCAGACGGCGCGATCAGACGGGGATTGTCCGGTGTACCGATCACCTCGGGAATGGCCGACGTATTCAGGCCGTCAAGGCAATCTTGGGAGAGCAGTGGTTGCAGAGGAGGTGGAGTCGGTGACGGTGCGGTGGCAAAAGGGGCCACGGGCGAGGAAGATGCGGTGTCGTCGGAGGTTCCGAACGGAGTCACGTCAGTACAGGCTGACAATCCAACTGTGAAAGCCCATGCCAATATGGAGAAAAATAACCTTGCTTTACGCCGCGACATAGACACCACCGTCTCGCCGCCACCGCGGCAACTGTAAGCCCGACGGCGGCGAATTTCAAGCATCGTCCGTCATGGCCAGCAAAGAACAGAGCCCGCTGAACCAAGGTTGACCGCCCCACGCAAGAAGTCTGGATTAGCTGGCTGGCCCAGTGACGAGCCAGGCATCGCCGCGCTCTCGCCAGGCCATTACGGCGAGCCTGGCCAACATCCAGCCGCCAAGGGCCCACCAGAGAGCGTTCAAGCCCAGATCGAAGAACATCACAGTTAGGGCGAGCGGAGCGAATATGAGCACTGTGATGGCTTGGGCCACCGCGAGATAGCGAGCATCGCCAGCGCCGATCAGGACGCCGTCAAGGGCGAAAACCCAGCCTGCCACCGGTTGCATCACAGCAACAACGATCAGAGCTGAGGCAAGCAGTCTCTGGACTTCGGCGTCGGGCGTGAACAAGGAGGGAATGACCTGATGGGCGGCGATTAAAATGACTGCGAATAGCACGCCAGCACCGATCGACCACTCAATGATCCGATTTGTTGCGGCTCGGGCGCCTGTTACGTCCGTCGCGCCCAAGTAGCGGCCAACCAGGGCCTGGCCGGCAATCGCCATCGCATCGAGAGAAAGTGACAGAGTGGTCCAAATTGTGAAAGCGACCTGGTGTGCGGCGAGCGACTCCGGCCCCTGTCGGGCAACAACCACCGTGGACAGAACCAGGACGCCGCGCAGAGCAACATTGCGGACCAAGAGAGGAGCCGATGCCATCAGGCCAGCGCGCATGCCGCTAAGGTCTGGGTTCAGCCTGACATTAAGTCTGTTGGCGGAGCGGACCACCACCAGCACATAGACGATGGCAGCGGACCATTGTGCGATCACCGTGCCGAGCGCAGAACCGCCGATACCAAGCCCAGCACCGTATACGAGGCCGACACTCAGCCCAATGTTCGCCAGATTGGCGGCGGCGGCGACAAACAGCGGAGTTCGTGTGTCTTGCAGGCCGCGCAACACGCCGGTCATGGCGAGCACGATTAACATTGCCGGTATGCCCGCCATGCTGATCCTCATGTAGGTAACAGCGTGTCCGGCCGCCGTCGCGTCAGGGCCAAACCAGCCAACCGTGGTTGGAGCGGCCACCGAACCGAGTGCTGCCAACATCAAACCGATAGACAAGGCCAGCCAGAGACCGTGGACTCCTCGTCGCAGCGCTCCGGCAGGATCTCCGGCGCCGATCATTCTGGCGACCATTGAGGTGGTGCCATAGGCGAGAAAGACGCAAAGGCTGACAGCAGAAGCGATGATCGTGGCCGCGACGCCCAAGCCCGCCAATTCCGGTGTGCCGAGGTGGCCGATGATGGCCGAATCAGCCAGGAGAAATAGAGGCTCAGCAAGCAGCGCGCCGAACGCAGGCACAGCAAGTCTCAGGATTTCGGAATCGTTAGGATGACGCAGAGGAGGCGCAGGCAAACGCATATTTTATGTAAAGCCTCGTAACGCTGATTCAACTATGTGGCTGATTACCGCGAGTTCCTCAAACGCGTCTGCCGAGACCCGTGCGAACCCGGCGCACTATGAAATATTGCGCGAATCTGGGTGCTAGAGCGAGAGGCTGCGCGAATCTGACTACTGGGTGCGTTGACTTTGGAAGAATTTGATCATAGATTCATCTCCCCGACACTTAGTGACACCGCACTAGGCTTTGAACGAAGAAGACGACTACCTTTCCCTGGAAGAAGCGGCTCGCTACCTCCGCGCGTCGACGAGTGATCTTCTCGTAATCCTCGATGAGCACGGCTTGACTAGCTTTATGCGAGATTCGATCGGCAAGGACATCACCATTCGCCAGAGCGATCTAGGTGGTTTGCGCAGATTGCTGCGCGATCTAGCTGAATCGCGGGGCGTGGCCTAGCCCGGACTGGCGGACCGGATTAGCCTCAGACACGTCGGTGTCATCTCCTCACTTCGTTTTTTGAGACACCTCCCTATGAAACGTGTTTGCGCGGCGTCCGCGATGAGCCACTGGCGGCTTGTGATCCATGAGGGTGCCGTGCGGGGTTAGAATGGCCACCGGCCCGCTGTGTGCTAGGAGGCTTTTCGTGACAGAACCGGCGAGGACAATTACTCAAGATGAGGTCCACTCGATTTTCGAGCAGGTCAGCAACTGGGGGCGATGGGGAGATGATGATGAGAGGGGTACGCTCAATCTGATCACGTCTCAGAAGCTTCTGCAGGCCGCATCCTTGGTTAGCAAGGGTGAATCCATCAGCTGCTCGCTCCCGCTCAACACACAGGGAGGGGCGGAAAACGCCAACCCTGTTACTCACACGATGATCAGGGCGGGTGATATTAAGAACTCAACTGGTTCAGCCGATTACTTCTCGATTGCGTCACACGGTTTGGCTCACACTCACCTTGATGCGCTCTGTCACATCTTCTATCGGGGCCAAATGTATAACGGCCGGCCGGCAGCCGAAGTAACCTCGGCCGGTGCTTTAGCCAACTCGATTGAGGCTGGGCAGAACGGCATCGTAAGTCGTGGCGTGTTCTTCGATATGCCACGGTTGGTCAAGAAGGAATGGATGGAGCCTGGAGAAGCGATCTACGCCGAGGACTTGGCTGCCGCCGAGGAAGAAGCGGCTGTCAAGATTGAACCGGGTGACATACTCCTAATCCGAACCGGCCGCCACACACGGCGGGCCGCTCACGGCCCAGGCAATCCGACCCTCGGCTCAGACAGACCCGGCGACGGCCTGGCCGGATTGCATGCAACTAGTCTGCCGTGGCTGCATGAACGCGGAATCGCAGTTTTGGGCTGCGATGGACTTAGCGATGTGGCGCCTTCCGGAGTGGAGGGCGGCGGCCTACCGATCCACTCGATCATCATTCCTTCAATGGGAGTTCACTTGTTGGACAACGCTCAGTTCGATAGCCTCGCCGAGGCCTGTGAACGCCACAAGCGCTGGCAGTTCATGTTCTCCATGGCGCCGCTCCGGCTGCAGGGTGGTACGGCATCCCCGGTCAACCCTGTCGCCATTTTTTGAATCGCCGATCTGGGAGCCGCAATGAGAAGGCTTCAGAGCTTGTTGATGGGTTTCAATTACCACCGACGTACGAAATCCGGGAGAGCTGGCCTAGACCGTAATCCAAAACCAGCAGGCTCCCATCGCTGTCCTGGATGACATCTATCGGGTGTTCAAAGCCGGTCGCAAACTCGCTTAGTACGCCGGAAACCCGGCCATCGATGTCCTCAAGCTCGATATTCATCAACCGGCGGCCAGTCTCGACATCCAGTGTCAGCGTCCCCCAGAGGGTAACGAAGAGGCTGCCCTGAAAAGTGGCCGGGAAGCCGTCTCCGGAGTAGCAGATGATGCCGGTCGCCGCGCCGCTGACAGGCAGCAGAGCGATCGGCCATTCCACACCGGCCCAATACGGCGCATATCCAAAGAAATCCGGATAACCGTAATTACGGCCCTCTAGAACCAGATTGACCTCATCGGGCGGCCGAAAGATTAAGGTGTCATCCAGTCCATCGGGTCCGTTTTCGCTGGCAAAGAGCTGGCCGCTGGGACAGAAAGTTAAGTCGTACGGATTGCGAAAGCCGGAGGCATAAGATGTCAGGTCACCGGATTCGAGGTCAAAAGCTAGGATAACGCCGGCGTTGGCGACGAGTTCCGGACCGTGGTCCGAGGTGCCGCCGACCGTCATAAAGAGACGGCCATCCGGCCCGAAAGCTAGACCGTTGTTGGAGTGGCCGCCATAGAGGTTGGTGGGCAAGCCGGCGAGCAAGAGCTGGTTGCCATCGGCGACGGTGTCACCGTTGGCATCTCTTAATCTCAGGAGCCGGCCGGCATCCGCGGCGTAGAGGTCGCGTTCCCTATATGCCAGTCCAAGAACCCAGGCGCTATCGAGTGCGAAATGAGTGACACGGTCGAAGTGGCCGTCTCCGGTTGTGTCGACTGGTAGCTCAATGCCGTTGGCATTCGCGACATATAGTTGGCCGGGTTCACCCTGGGCAAACGCGGTCGGCCGGTCAAAGGCGCCAGGAGCGCTGACGGCCTCGATTTGAAACTGATCCGGCACAACTAGGTCAGGCGGCGGGTCTCCAGATACACGACCTCTTGGCGAGACAATCTCCGGTATCACGATAGGAGCGACCGGTTCATCGCTTCTGGCCGACGCTGGCGTTGCGATTAGCCGTGATGTGTTCAGCGGCGTTGCAGTGAGCGACGCTGATGCGGGTTGAGAGGTTCCACTGCGAGCCGCGGTAAGCGGAGGTGCTGGCGTCGCGAGCCCGACCGTGGGAGTTGGAAGATTGGAACTCGAGCTGGTGGCAGAGGAGTCGTTCTGGATGTCCCTCAGAATCACGATTAGCGCGGTAAGGATGATTCCAATGACCAGGAGAGTCACCATTTGGAATCCAAATCTCTGCAGCATTCTCACGTTCTCGCTCTGTCAACGCCAGGTCGCGCTGAGCGCGGCTTAAGGTTCAAGGCCGGTCTACTCCTCGTTGAGGCCGAGCTCCCTGAGCGCTGAGTCCTTGCCGGACAAGAGAAGGACATCTTCCGCCTGGAACTTTTCACCGACGGAGGCGCCGAAAAGCACGCGGTCGCGCCTGATGATGGCGATGAGGCGGACATCAAAGCGCCGCTCGAGCTCTGCCTCGCTGTACGAAAGGCCGAGCAGATGTTGTGGCACGTTTAGCTTGCTGATGCCCATATCGCGCGTGATGCTGAGGTAATCCACGATTTCCGGCACGCCGATGCCGTGGGCAAGACGAGTGGCCATTTCCTTTTCGGGAAAGACAACTCGGTCTGCGCCGACGAGTCTGAGGATTTCGCCGTGCATGTCGCTGCCGGCCTTGGCGATAACATAAGGCACGCCGAGTTTCTTGAGGATAAGCGTGATCATGATGCTGTCTTCAGGGGCGCCAATGCCGACGACAGCGGCATCAACGTTGGCGACCCCCAGGTCTCTCATCATCGCCTCGGACGTGGCATCAGCTTCGATCACGTCCCGGACTTCGCCAGACAATTCCTGAACGGTCTGCCGGTCGAGGTCGACACCAACTACCTCGTTGCCAAGAAGCTGCAGTTCGGTAGCCAGGCTTCGGCCGAATCTGCCCATTCCGATGACGATGTACTCACCCATTGTTAGGCCTCAATTTCTTTAACCAATGCGCACTCGGTCTTCAGGGAGTCTCCGCCTGGCGGGCCGTGAGCGCTGGACCAGCGCCAGCGCCAGAGTAAGCGGTCCGAGGCGTCCAATAAACATCAGGCTGGTCAAAATCAGCAGGCTGGCGTCTTTCAGGTTCGGTGTAATTCCGGCGGACAACCCCGTGGTACCAAAAGCCGAGGTTGCTTCGAACATCACATGGGAAAACGGGGCTGGCTCTATGCGGGCCAGCACAAGGGCGAAAGCAAACACCAGAAGAATAGCGAGGAAGGCGAGCGCAAGTGCGCGGTCAATGTCTGCTCGCCTCAGCTCGCGGCCGGCTGCTTCCACGTGCTCGCGTCCGGCGACGGCTGACACGGCAGCGGCAACAAGGATTCCAAAGGTCGCGACCTTGATGCCGCCGGCGGTTGAGCCACTGGCGCCGCCGATAAACATGAAACCCATCGTCGAAAACAAACTCTCATCGGTGAAGTCAGGTATCGGGACAGAACTAAACCCAGACGTCCGAGAGGCTACGGCCTGAAACCCGGCTTGAAGCATCTTGTCGGGAAAGCTGCGTCCGGCCAGCACCCCGTTCCATTCGAGGATCAAGATCAGGAGGAAGCCGGCGGCAATCAGGGCCGCGGTGGTCCGCAAGATTATCTTCGTGTCCAAACTAATCGGAGACTGACGGCGAATCCTCAGGTCCTCAAACACTAAATAACCGATTGCACCGAAGAACACGAGAATAGTGATCGTAATGAGAGTTATTGGATCGTCGTAGGTCCTCAGGCTACTGAACTCACCAAAAAGATCGAAACCGGCGTTATTGAACGCGGAAACGCTGTGAAAGAGCCCGTGCCAGACCGCCTGTCCGAACGAATGATCGGTGAGAAAGCGGGCCGACAAAATCACAAAGCCGATGGCCTCGGCTACAAAGGCGAAAACAACCATCCGTCTGATCAGCCGGACGATGCCGCCCATTCGGCCAAGATCAAGGGTTTGACTGAGAAAGAGACGTTCTCTGATTCCCAAGCGCCACCCGAAGAGGAGGAAGAGCAGAGTTGCGCTGGTCATGAATCCCAAGCCGCCAAATTGGAAAAGGATCAAGATTACGGTCTGACCAAAACCACTCCAATAGGTTCCGGTATCAACTGGCGTTAAGCCAGTAACGCAGACCGCTGAGGTTGAGACAAACAGGGCGACGATCGGCGAGGTCCAGCCGCCGTTCTCCGAGGAAATGGGCAGAGTGAGCAATATCGTGCCGATCAGGATCGCTAGCGCGAAGCCGCCGATCAAAAGCAGAGGGACGGCTTGGACTCCAAAGCGGCGCGAGCGTCTGCGCGGCTCGGCCTCGATTTCCACCGATTGGGGCGCGGTGCGTCGGATGGTGCGAGGGTAGCGCGGTGTACGGCTGTTTGCCATTAGCGGAGCTTCGCACGTGAAAGCCTTCTAGGGCAGCCGATAAGCAGAAGATTTTGTGACCAAGATGCGACAGGCGCGACTCTTTCGACCCGAGATTGCCGCCAAGATATTTTCAATGTCACTGAAGCATCAGGACTTTCAATGCGTTGTATGTAGAAACGCAGGATTGACGTTGGCGCTGATCCAAGTTTAATCCAGGAGACAATTCTCACTCATACACCATAGGGACGTTACTCGCGGAACTTCGCCAGATACGAACAATCCCGACCACTGTTTTGAAAAGCAATGACGACCATAGGTTGAGGGGTTGAGGGAGCACTAGTGATGTCATCTTGGCGAGAAATGCAGTTTGAGCCTGGCATTGGCGCCAGCGCGTCCGCCTTCAGCAATGGACACCATGCCAAATCCGAGTCAATTGCCAGGCGGCTGGCAAATAAGGAAACAATTCATCTCAATTCGACCCCCGCGGGTGGCGGTGTTGCCGAGATCCTTTCGAGCCTGATCCCCTTGAGCCATTGGTATGGTCTCAGCGCTAGATGGATGGTTATTCCGCCCAATCAAGCATTTTTTGGTGTGACCCGCAGGATGCATGACTACCTCGTCACCGCCGGGCCCGTTGTCGACGATGTCACAATCGATGTCGACAAGATCGTCGTCGTCCAGCTCGATGATCACGTATTCACCAAGATCGAGGGGGTCGAAGAGTTGACAGTTGCCGTCCTCGAGATCGAAGTTCTGGTTGATGCCCGGGCCGTCGATATTGAAATCGAATTCATCGCCGGCGACCAAGCCATCCGCGTCCTTGCAGATCTGGATCGAGCCAGAGTCAACCTCGAAGGTGTTGGTAAAGGTGCACTCGATGGCGTCATCGAAGGTGGGGGTGAAGCTGACACCGTCGGTGATTTGCGACTCGGTTGTGCCTGTGCATAACACAGAGGTTAGGGTCCAACCGTCTGGCAGTGGCATGTCCTCGGTTACCGAATGAAATGTGTCGGCGGTGAGGACAATAGACGCCGAGGAGGCACCGCAGTCTACGCTGGGATCAGCGATGCTGCCATCGGGGTCGACATCGTAGCCAAAGCTTTCGCCGGTCCCGTCAACACAGACCTTGGTGATAACCAGCGTCGGGTCCGTGGCGGAAAGCCAATTCGCTTCTAGGTGGCTGATACCTAGACCGGAGCATGCGTTTCCTGCTCCCACCGCAAGTTGAGTGACCGTCAGGTCGCCGGCAGTGCCAATACCGGAAACGAGAAAATAGCAGCCATCTGCCACCGGCTCAGTCGTGCCTACAAACGTGAAGGATCCTGAGTCGAAGTCGTAGTAGCCATTTTGCGTGAGCTCGTTGCTGTGGTTGTTACCTGGCTTTATGCAAACATTTTCCCAGACGGCGCCGGCTGGCAGCTGATCGCTGGTGATGGTTTTCTCGCCATCTCCTGCGGGCTGGTCCGAGCTCGAAACATCGGCCGGCTCACATTCATCGTTTGCGCCTCCGTCGGCCATGGCTCCTTCGGGAGTAGGCACGGCCAGCATTAGCATGAGAGCGAAGCCAATGAGGCTGACAATCAGGCCTGCGCCCGAAAGAAGACCGCCTTTGCTTCTTCGCTTGTTTAGAGTCTTGATGCGCGATTCCACGCGAGTCCTCCCTGACCGGCAATGGTTCTCGCTAACGGTGGCTGCGGGCGCGGGGGCACTTGCCTCCGCGCTAAACATGAAGCCTCCGAAAGAAAAACGTTCGTCGTCAGCATTCGTTACAGGTCCGGCGACCTTCGGTGACCAAGCAATCCTTTACCCGGTCTGCGTCCAGATTAGCCGGCCCACGCTTGTCGAGCTTTGCATGAAATACTAGTTACGTAAACTTCTTCTGTGAACTGCATCACATTCACGAACTGCCTCCTGACTCTATCTGACAGCCCACGACAGGAATCCGGCAATCGTCGACGACGGAAAGAGATGTCGACTGCTGCACTCCCGTGGGATCAACGCGGGCGACCAAATGGCGGCTGACTCTTGAAGTGCTAGCCGGTCCGAAGCCGGATGACAACGTGACGATCGGGTCAACCGGCAGAAGGCTCTAACCGCCCATCTGGGCTCTCAGAGTTTTCTTCTTCAGGCTCTTCCACCGGGATACAGAAGACCTCAACCTCGCTACGAAACAGCCCGTTCAAGTATGGAGTCTGACTTCGCTAGCTTGGATAAGTTCGCTCTCGGCGCAGGAGAAGGGCGGTGGCGAAAATCGCAACGTGAGTGGACTGACGAAGGCACAAAAGTTGCGGAATTGGTAGGAAAAGGCCTCTAGATTTTCCCGGTGATGGATGGTGTGACTGACCAGGCCGGTAACGCAGATCGCCGTGTCCACGCTGAAAATCTCCATTACCCGCTCGCCGATACCGGGCACTTCGTCGTGTGAAATCCAGACGCCGGGGCCAGCCATGCAGTTGTCAATAAACCAATTGCGCTCCGCAACGTGAAAGAACTCCTGGGACGCAGCGATGACTTCGCAGTCAGTGCGAAACGGCGGCGGAGTTGGCGTTGGACGCGGTGTGGCGGTCGAAGTCGCGGTTGCGCGCGGTGTCCTTACCTGCTCGACATCCAGGTTGCCTCGACAGGCGATCGCAAGGACGACGACGAAAGCGAGGAATCCGATTCCTATGCGATCGCTACTTGTGGAGGGTATTGGAAATGCCATTTCCAGGTCGCACTATATGACTTTGAGTTCGGACCCGGCATTAAAGCCGTCCACCTCAGATCGAACGCGGCCAGAGTGCGACGGTCGGCGTCACGATCAGGGTACCCGAGGAGTGCCAGGATGAAAGTAAGCGATCGGTAATATCTGCCGGTTACACTGGTTAGCAGAAGGATCAGCAAGACCGCAGCGCGAAGGGCGACGTTCTTTCCAAGCTGCGAACAAAGTTTGCCGGCCCGGCAAGGCGATCATGGCTGAGTCGAATCCCTCTCGCTCCTTTGTATCGATTCTCTGGCCGGCATTCGTAGCCGGGCTCGTGGGTGCAGCGGCCTCGCTCATCGGCAGCTCTTTTACCGGCCTGACGCTGTTTGCCGATCTGGTAACCGAAGCTTCAACCTTCTTCCTTGGCCCGCGCGGATTTTCCTTTTTGCTAAATCAGCTTGGTCCCAACGGCAAACCGCTCTTGTTTTTCGGTGTAATTGCCGGTCAGTTCGTAATCTACGCCGGCGTGTCTTTTTTGCTTTCGCGCCGCGCCGCGGTTGCGGAAGCTTCGCCACACTCAGCCGGGGTGCCGCCGTTTTGGCTCCAATCAGCCCTGGTCACGACCGTTTTTATCGGCATTAGTCTGTTTCTGACTAGCTTTGGTGAAGCAGAGCTTTCACCTCGAACCGGCTGGGCGGAGTACATCCTGCTGACCGCGACGATAAGCATGTTCTACTCGATTGGCGATCGATTTTACAGGACGATCCTGGGCGAAGGTGTTTCGGGCGAGGAAGCCGCAGCTTCTTCGCTCGACTCTCGGCGAAGCTTTCTCCGCCTAGGCCTCGGAGGCTTTCTCGCCGTGGGATCGGCCACTATTATCGGGCGGAGGCTGATCGGAACCGCCGGTGGCGGGGTTCAGCGTTCGCGCAGAGGAGAGGAAACCCAAGCGATCACCTCCAACGCTGACTTCTACCGAGTCTCCAAGAACCTGGTTGACCCAATCGTGAAAGAAGCCAATTGGAGCCTGGCCGTCGGTGGGCTGACCGAGCGTGATCTGGTGCTCAATTACGAGGACATCCTCACCATGGACTCGCAAGATTTCTCGGCTACGCTGCAGTGCATCAGCAACGAAGTTGGCGGTGAGTTGATTGGAAATGCAATTTGGACCGGGTTCCCGTTGAATACCCTGATCGATCGGGCGGGGCCGCTGCCTTCGGCAAAATTTGTCGCGTTCCGAGCCTATGACAATTACACCGAGAGTCTGCCGCTTGATTTTGCCCTCAGGGATGAAATCATGCTGGCGCATTCAATGAACGGCGAGCCGCTGCCGCCAGGACATGGCTTTCCTTTGAGGATGGTTACGCCGGGCAAGTACGGGATCAAGAACCCGAAATGGCTTACCGATATCGCCCTGGTGGAAGAGGAGTTCTTCGGCTTTTGGGAGCAGCGAGGTTGGTCGCAATTAGCGCGGATGAACACGACTTGCCGGATTGATTCACCAACTCGATCGCAGATCGTCGGCAGCCGCGGTCCGGTCTTGATTCATGGCATTGCCTTCTCCGGCTCACGGGGGATCGACCGGGTTGAAGTTTCCACGCACGGCGGCAGTAACTGGAATGATGCGATCCTGACGAAACCGCTCTCGCCGTACTCCTGGGTGCTCTGGCATTACGACTGGGATGAAGAGAGGACAGAAAAGCAGATTGAGATAGTGGCGCGAGCGACCGACGGCACCGGAGAGGTTCAAACCTCAGAAAGGCGGCCGCCCGAGCCTTCAGGCGTGACTGGCTATCCCAAAGTGACCGTCCGAGTACCGTTGTAGAGCGGCTTAGCCACCGGGCGGTTTTCTGTTGGTCGTGGTGGTTCAGGCACCTTAATCGAGAGTTTCAGCTTCCCACTTTAGTTTGGAGTCCAGCCAGCTGCCATTCGGAAAATCAAGCTTCGAGGCGCCTTACCTGCCGTCCTGCGTCCTAGATAATTGCAGCCGTCTCAGGCGCCAAAACACACTCAGGCCCGCGGTAATAGGCCACGATTTAGATTTCTAGCGGTAGCTCATCGAGTCGCGCCATCAGATGATCAAGGCAGATCGACTTTGGCGCCAGAAAATCCGAACCGCCCTAACTCCACTCGGGTTGGGAACCGTCCGTGGAGGTTTCCGAGTTTCGCTGTGCCGGATTTTCTGCAGAAATGCAGATGACCTCGGTCTCGTAACGCACAAAATCGATTATGAACGTAAGAGCGACTTCGACCACTTCGATAACTCCGGAGTCTGGGCAGAGGAAAGGCGGCGGTGGAAACTCCAGGGTAACGGGATCGAAGTCCGAACAAAAGTTGCGAAACTGGTAGGAGAAGCGTTCCAAATCCGGCTCGTGCAGGACCGTGAAGCTGAGGAGACCGGTTTCACATATCGTCGTATCCACGGTGAAAAATTCCATTACTCGTTTGCCGATGCCAAGCCTCTCGTCGTAACTAAGGAGCACCTGGGGTCCAGTCTGGCAATTGGCGATGAACCAGTCCTGCTCAGCCATGTGAATAAATACTTCCGACGACTCGATGGCGTCACAGTCCATGCGAAACGGCGGTGGCGTTGGCATGGGACGAGGCGTCGCTGTTGAAGTTGCCCTTGGCAAGGGGCTCTTGGCTACCTCAACGTCCAAGTTGCCGCGGCATCCTATGAGGAGCAGGGCCACTGCGGCAATTAACCAGATGGTTGGCTGACGGAAGGTGGCGCTCATGATTGCTCTCGCATTGGCATTCCATGCCCCAGAATCCGAGGTTAATGCGCTTTTCTGATCAGGGTATGAATGCAGGTAAGGATTTGCAAATTGGGTCGGGGGCAGGGTAGGAGGCTCGAACTCGCGGCAGGTTGGCTAGTGACGAATTTTACAAAAGGTAGTTATAAAACACGGCTCAGGGTAGAGAGTGCCCAACGAAAGGAAACGGCTGATGAACGAGCCCGCCGAAGCGCAGATCCGAGACCCGAGGCGATGGCTTGTCCTGGCCGTGATGTCGGTCGGGACACTGATCGTGTTCCTCGATCTGACCGTGGTGAACACGGTGCTGCCGTCGATTTCTCGCGACCTGGGGGCCTCCACCTCCGATCTGCAGTGGGTTATTGACAGCTATATCCTCGCGCTCGCGGGATTGCTGATGCTGGCCGGCTCAATTGGCGACCGCTACGGGCGCAAGATGTGGATGGTGGTTGGCCTGGTAGTTTTTGGTGTCGGGTCGGTGATCGGCGCCCTGGCCAGTTCAGTCGAGGTTTTGGTGGCCGGTCGAGCTGTTCAAGGCCTGGGCGCCGCCTTTGTGCTGCCTGCCACGCTCAGCATCGTGACAAATACCTTCGATCGCGATGAGCGTGGCAAGGCGATAGCGATTTGGACGGCGGTCGGCGGTATGGGCATCGGTTTTGGGCCGGCTATCGGCGGCCATCTTGTCGATCAGTGGAACTGGGCCGCCGCCTTTTGGATCCACTTGCCGATTATCGCCGTGGCGTTGGTCGGCCAGGTTATCGTCCGTGAGAGCCGTGACTCGCGCCATGTTGGTCTGGACGTGCCCGGCGCGATTACCGCAACCCTCGGAATCTCGACCCTGGTTTTTGCGATCATCCAGGGGACTGAGGAGGGTTGGACCTCGCCGCTGATTCTGGGCAGCTTCGTCCTCGCCGTTTCGCTTCTGATTGCCTTCGTTGTGATTGAGCTACGGGTTCGTTATCCGATGCTGCCGCTGCATTTCTTCAAGAATCGCGACTTTACGGGTTCCGTGGCAGTGATCAGCATAATGTTCTTCGCCGGACCGGCGACTTTCTTCTTCTTGACCCAGTTTTTTCAGCTCATTCAGGGCCGCAGCCCGTTTGAGGCGGGACTGATGATCCTGCCGACCGGCGGGGGAATAATCGTGGCTTCGGCAATGGCTCCTCAACTAGTCAAGCCGCTCGGGCCTCGCCGCCTGGTGATGATCTCCGTGGGAATCATGACGATTGCCACGGCCTTGTTCACCGGCGTCCACGCCGATTGGACCACTCTGACCGCTGTAGTCCTGATCCTAATGTTCGGCTTTGGCTTTGGGCTTGGCATGCCGGCGCTGACCGATGCCGTCATGGCTGCGGTGCCCGTCGAGGACGCCGGCGTCGGATCGGCGGTCAACGACGTTAGCCGCGAGCTTGGCTCTGCCCTCGGTGTTGCCGTGATCGGCAGCTTTATCTCCGGCATTTACCGCAGCAATGTCGAAGACCGCTTGGCGGGTCAGGTGCCTGAGGAGGCGTTGGAATCGGCCAAGGAAGGGATTGGCGTCATCGCCGCGGTAGCGCCGTCGTTGCCGGTTGACCTGGCTCAGAGCACTTTCGCGGGCGCCAGCCAGGCCTTTATTGAGGCGATGAACTCTGGGTTCTGGCTTAGTACCGCGGTGCTGGCGACGGCGGTGGCGGTGGCGGCCTTACTTCTCCCCGACAAGGTCTGGGCTCTGCAAGTGGAGAGAGCTGATGAACTTCCCACTGAGCTTAGTGGCGAATCGCGGTGATCAGCAATGAAAGTCGACTGGATTCTTGTCCTTGACTTCGTCGAAGCGGACGCGATCTTCCACACTGATAAAACCCAGGTTATTGCGGCAAAGGTCTAGAGGCATCACGAGGCAAAGCGGCACACAGAAAGGAAACAACAATGACCCTCAGACTCGGTGACAAAGCCCCCGATTTCACGCAAGACTCGACCCAAGGGCCCATCCACCTGAGCGAATGGCAAGGCGAAGGCTGGGCGATCCTGTTTTCTCACCCTGCCGACTTCACGCCGGTCTGCACTACTGAACTCGGCATGGTGGCGAAGCTCAAGCCGGAGTTCGACAAACGCAACGTCAAAGTGATTGGGCTCAGCGTCGACCCGGTCGACTCGCATGAGAAGTGGGCCGGTGACATTGAGGAGACCCAAGGTGCGGCCCTCAACTTTCCGCTGCTCGCCGACTCGGACCGCAAGGTAGCCGAGTTGTACGACATGATCCATCCGGAAGCCAGCGCCACGGCGACGATCCGTTCGGTCTTCGTCATCGACCCGAAGGGCGTGCTGCGGTTGACCCTCACTTATCCGGCCTCAACCGGTCGCAACTTCGACGAGATCTTGCGGGTAATCGATTCGCTGCAGCTGACCGACAGCACGCGAGTTGCGCCGCCGGTCAACTGGAATCAGGGCGACGAGGTTGTCATCCTGCCGGCGATCCCGAATGAAGAAGCGGACAAGCTCTTCCCCCAGGGCTACCGGCAGGTGAAGCCGTACCTGCGCCTGACCGACGTTTCGAAGTAACACTCCCTAGCGGGAGCGAAGCAAGGAGAACTAAACATGGCTTATCTTCGTCTTGTCAGGTTCACTTTGTCCCAGGGCAGCCTGGCGCAGGCCCAGATCATGGCGGAGGATCTGGTGCCGTCGATCAAGGAGCAGCCGGGGTGCGGCGGGGCCTCTTTCTTCGGTGGCGGCGACGACGGCGAATGCGGCATAACAGTTCTCTGGGACAGCCACGAACAAGCCGATGCCACCGCGACAGTCATCGGTCCAAGGTTGCAGCAGTACCTGGGCGGAAACGCTACTGGTCAGCCTGAAATGAGCTTGTTTTCGGTCATAGCCAGCTAACTAAACGGCAGAAAACCCATGGTGGATGACCCGGAATCGTCGAACGGACCGGTGCTAGCGACGTAGAAATGACGATGCTAGCCATGCTGACCTTCGCCCGCCATGGTCTCATCCGGATGATCGCGAAGCCAGGCAATATATTCCGCCACGGCGCTTTCGATGTCGTACTCAGGCTCAAAGCCCGTGTCCTCGCGCAGACGGCTCATATCGAAGTATGGCGCCGGACGGTTGCGGGGACTGGTGCCGGGCGAGAGCGCTGGATCGAATCCGGGAACTTGCTTCTGAATCGCCTCAACGATGCGGCGGTTGCTTACGGCTTGATCGACACTTACGTTGTAGGTGCGAAATTTGAGACTGTCGGCGTCGTGCAACATCTGAATGCCGCGAGCGCAGTCGTTGACGTAGCAGGGTGCGCTTTCGTCATCCTCGAAGAGCTCGGCCCCTCCAAATATGGCCAGGCCTTCAGGCACGTCGCCGCCGCGGGCAGCCGCGTAACAGAGACGAACCACTGGAAAGATGCCGCCGTGCCAGAACATCGGTCCCCAGATCGAGCCGATGCGCATGTTGACGACGTCGAGACCGGTGCGGTCGGCGTAGTGAAAGGCAAGAAGCTCCCAGACCTTCTTGAAGGTCTCGGTTGGGCTACGCGTCTCCATTGTGAGGGGCATGTCCTCGCGAAAGGGTCCTGCGGGAACACCGGTGTAGGTGGCGCCCGAACTCGCGAGGGTGACCCGCTTAACGCCTGTCTCGCGGGCGGCTTGGAGGATGTTCGTAACACCCAGCACGCTGATGTCGAAATCGTCATCGGGTTCAACGCTGTTGAGCGCCGGTGCTACCAAATGAGCGATGTCGGTCACCTTGTACTGCTTGAGCACGCTCAGGAGGGCGGCCTTATCGCGAACGTCTACCTGGGCCATGTGCAGGTTCTTGCCGACCTGATCCTGAAGGAACTCAGGTTCGCGGCGCGATCGGTACTGGCCGAGGACCACACCCTGGCCGACATCGAGAAAGCGTCGCGCCGTGTGGATGCCGATGAAGCCCATCCCACCCGTGATAAGAATCATTTGAGCCTCCTATGAGAAATGTCCGAGAGTAAGGTCCTGATCCAGGCGCCAACATTAACTCCGGCCAGACGTAACTGCATGGCCCGGGGTGCAATACTGCTCGTCCAATGTCGAAATCGTCAAGCACCACGAGTCAATGCCCGGGCGTTTGTCAGTTAGTGTCTGAATTGAGATTCAGGGGAGGTGTTTGGAGCGGGGGACGAGACTCGAACTCGCGACAACCTGCTTGGAAGGCAGGAGCTCTACCAACTGAGCTACCCCCGCTAGGTTTTGAATCTGCCTACAGTCGATAACTGGACATTTTCAAAGAAGTCGCTTGATGCTCGTAAAGCCTCTAACTGACACAACGTAATCAAATCAGAAGAGAAGGCAAAGCGGTGAAACGTCAAGCGGACCATGGCGCAATTCTAACAGGCCAGAGCTTAGACGGCCGCGATTCAGGCGGCCGCCTTCCCTAGGAGGCGGCCCGCGATTCACGATCCCTTCATGCTTGGGAATAAGTCTGAAAAGACCATCACCACGTACATGGAGGCGCTTTGCCAACTTGATTGCGATTGCTCCAATCAGCACAGGCGATGGCAATGCGATGCAAGCGAACAGACATTGGAAATCCCAGTCCATCAAACCGCTCATGTTGAATACGAAGAAGCTCCGTAGGAGGCTTCAAACCCCGTATGGTCCCACGATGCGGTCATAGTGCGGCCGGGTATTGGCTCCTGGCGAAGCGTTAACATAGGCTGCACTTTGGCATGGACCCACGCATCGGAGGCCGCAGTGGGCCAGAACCTCCCTGAAGGCACCGTCACGGTTCTCTTCACCGACATCGAGGGCTCGACCGAATTGGCGGCCACGGCCGGCGACGAGGCCGCGCGTGACTTGCTGCGCGATTGCGAGGTGCTCGCT
The DNA here is from genome assembly GCA_965219205.1 of Dehalococcoidia bacterium. Classification (GTDB taxonomy): domain Bacteria; phylum Chloroflexota; class Dehalococcoidia; order DSTF01; family WHTK01; genus WHTK01. The sequence goes on along the minus strand of CBDCMQ010000008.1, from coordinate 67,817 downwards.
CGCCGCTTTGACACTGTCGGGACGCGCTACCTGGCGCCGGATTGGATGCCCGTCTAAATCTTGCCGCGTTTGGCTAGGTAAGCAAGCCACAAGAAACGGGCGGCGACGGCACGCCAGGGGCGCCAGCGCTCGGCGAATTGGTCGAGCTCGTCAAAGGTTGGACGGGACGGCAGTTGATGAGTCTCAGCTAGGGACGTTGCCAGGGCGATGTCGCCATGGGGCCAAACATCCGGGCGCCGCAGCACCATGATCAGGTAAATGTCGGCGGTCCAGTCGCCGATACCCTTGAGCTTTAGCAATTCGGCTCTGACATCCTGATCGGGCATTTCGGCCAACAGGTACGGATCGAAACCTTTTTCCTCGATTGCCAAGGCGAGGTGCTGGGCGTAGCCCGCCTTCTGGCGGCTGAAGCCAATGGCTTTCAATTGGCCGGCGTCGAGAGTGAGAAATCGGCCCGATGAGACCTCTCGCTTAGCGCCTTCGCCGCTGGCTGCCTGCAATCGGTCAAAAGCCGCCTGGGCTGAGGCGAGTGACACCTGCTGTTCGAGGATGATATGAACCAGCGAGGCAAAACCTGGTTCGCGGCCCCACATCGGTGGCACACCATGGTGGTCTAAGACAATCGCGAGCTGAGGGTCTACCTTGGCCAGCTGATAGGCGGCTTCTTTTAGTGATCGATCGGTTAGAGCCGGCGGGGGAAGCTCGTCGGCCGGGCCCGGCTGAAAGTCATTGGCCATCCGGCCTATCGTACGCGGAGTTTGATGATGTTCAAGAAAACTAACGTAATCTTGCGATCGGGACTGGGGGTTTGCCGAGAACCGAGAGCTGCTGCAGCTCGGGCGGCCGTGCCGAGTGTAGCGAAGAGGGCACTGTAAAATTGACAGCGCTCTCTCGCGTCCGTATCGTAATTGAGTGACTCTGCACCTGGCTCTCTCCACCATCGAGTGATCTACCTCGACCACGCTGCAACAACAGCCTTGCACCCCGCGGTGTTAGAGGCGATGCTGCCTTATCTTTCGGGTCGTTTTGGCAACCCGTCCGCCAGCTATTCCTTGGCGCGCGAGGCGCAGAAAGCGATCGACGACGCGCGTAAGGGTACGGCAGCGGTACTCAACTGCCGCCCTTCGGACACCGTGTTCACCAGCGGCGGCACGGAATCGATCAACACGGCGCTCAAAGGCGTAGCGTTCGCCCAAAAGAAGGCGCGCGCCGGCAACCACATCGTCACTACCGCGATTGAACATCACGCCGTAATCCACACCAGCAACTACCTGGAACAATTCGGCTTTGAGATTACCTATGTGCCGGTAGACAGGATGGGGCTGGTTGACCCGGAGGACGTGGCGCGCGCGGTGACCGACCAGACGGTGCTGGTTTCGGTCATGTTGGCCAACAATGAGGTCGGCACACTGCAGCCGGTGGCGGAAACAGCCAAGCTGGTGGCGGAGCGTGGGCGGACTTTGCGCAAGCGGATTCCGTTTCACACCGACGCCGTGCAAGCGCCGGGCCTGCTGCCGGTTGATATAGATGCGCTTGGGGTTGACCTGCTCAGCCTATCGGGGCACAAATTTGGCGGCCCGAAGGGCTCTGGGCTGCTGTATATCCGGCGCGGCACGCCCTTTGTCTCGCAGAGCACCGGCGGCGGCCAAGAACGCCAGCGGCGCGCCGGTACGGAAAACGTCGCCGGCAGCGTGGGACTGTCCACGGCCTTGACCATCGCCGAGGCGAATCGCCAGACGCAGGTGGAAACCTGCCTGCGTCTTCGCGGCCGCCTCACTGATGGCATCATGGAATCGGTTGCGGACTCGCGGCTCAACGGTGACCCGGTTCAGCGGCTGGCTAGCAACGTCAACATCAGCATCCGCGGCCTGCGCGGCGATGATCTGGTACAGGCGTTGGACAAGGCAGGCATTGCGGCCAGCGCCGGCGCTGCCTGCGGCATGTCTTCCTGGGAGCCGTCTCATGTGTTGCTGGCGATGGGCCTGTCAATGCCGGAAGCGGTCAGCGGCTTGAGGCTGACGCTTTCAGCTGCCAACACCGAGGCTGAAATCGACGAAGTGCTCGACGTTGTGCCAACGGTAATCGAAAAACTCCGTTTCGCTGCCGCCGCCGCGCGCTAGGCCCCCAGTGAGGCCCGCTATGATAGGCGGCATGATTTTAACTTTTGAACGACTCCGTTTAGCATTCCGTGGCGCGGCTTCCGTATCGTTAAACTCCGCCGGCGACGAGTCCGCGCACCCAACACTTTGCCGCTCGGCCGACCCTGGCGGCGTGCGTCCGTCATCGAGTCACTGCCTTCGGTGTCCGTCAGGTAACACCGGCCTTGAGTGAATACTTGATCGCCGGGCTTGGAAATCCGGGCAAAGAGCACGCCGGCCAGCGCCACAACGTCGGCGCCTGGTGCGTCAACCGGCTTGCCCGCCGGTTTGGTATCGATATGAAGACCAGCCGTCGTGCCGCGACGGGGAGCGGTGAGATCGAAGGTGTCGACGTGATGCTGGTTAAACCGCGAACCTTCATGAACCATAGCGGTGAGGCGATCGCTCCGCTGATGAAGAACGCGGGCTTGCCGATCGAAAAGTTGATTGTGATCTATGACGAACTCGATCTGCCGGAAGGCCGGATAAGGCTGCGGCCGAACGGCGGCGCCGGCGGGCATAACGGTCTGAGATCGATTATTGGCGAAACCGGCGGCAACGCCTTCGGCCGGGTGCGGGTCGGCATCGGGCGGCCGCTGGACCGGGGCGTGCCGACCTGGGATTCAGACATCGTGATGCGTCATGTGCTATCTGACCCGCCAAAGGCGGTTCGTGAAACGCTGGACCAGTCGGTCGATCGAACCTGCGACGCGATCGCCGCGATCATGCGAGTTGGCTGGGAGCGGGCGATGGATGTCTTTAACCAAACCCAACCGGCTCCGGAAGCTATGCCAGGGCCGACCGCTCCACCTGAAAAGCCCGATCCAGCTCGATTCGCGTTCGAATAGGCCTAAAGCTAAGCCGGCAAGCTAGAATGGTTCTTGGCATTCGCAGGGCGTGAATGCCGGCCTGAAATTGTATATGGATCTGTCGGCGCTTCTGCCCGCAATTCGAGAAGCTACCGTCGCACCAGAAGTGCGTCCGGGCACACCTTTGCGCCTTGGGGCGAACGACACGGCGAAGCCGGCGATTATCGCGGCGCTAACCCAGCAGACGAAAACACCGGTCTTGGTCCTGGTGAGCCGTTCGTCAGACGCGCAGGACTTGCTGGAGGAGCTCAGCGCCTGGCTAGGGCCCGAGGATTCCCGCCGGCTTCGGTTATATCCGCAACGCGACATCCTGCCCTATGAACGCGCCTCGGAGGATCCATGGGATATCAAGCTCCGGCTCGAAACCATCGTCGCGTTGCAGCGAAACGAACCACTGATCGCAATTGTGACCGTCGAAGGGGCGGCTCAACGAACCCTGGCCCCGGAAGCGATTAAAGATGTCGTGACTGAAGTCGCGACCGGCGACTCGATCTCCCCCGAGGATCTATTGCGCCGCCTGCAGAACTCGGGCTACGAAGTTGTTCCCTTGGTTGACACTCCCGGCCAGGCTGCCCGCCGCGGCGGCATCGTGGACGTGTTTGCGCCGCAAGCCGGTGAACCGGTGAGAGTCGAGTTTTTTGGCAGTAAGATCGAGAGCATTCGAGGGTTCGACGCAGGGACACAACGCTCTCGGGAGCGCCTCGATCGTCTCCGGCTCGGCGTGGCCCACGAATTCACGCCCGATCTGGAGTTAGCAGGGAAGCTGCTGGGAGAACTTGATTTCAGCGGCTGTAATGACGAGATCGAGTCGGCCTTGCGAGAGGAATTGGCCCAGCTGGCGGATGGGCTGATGCCGGCTCCACCAGCGTTTCTGCCGGGTCTGTTTTCGCCGTTCTCTTTGCTGGACCACCTGCCGAAAAGCACGACTGTGATTTTGGACGAACCGGTCGACCTAGGTCGAACCCTTGACGAGTATGTTGCTGAAACATCCTCGATGCGGGTGGAACGTGAGAGCCGCGGTCTGTTGCCGGCCGGTTTGCCCCCGGCCCAGGCAAATTGGCCGGAACTGCAGGCACAGTTGGCCAAAGCCGGCGTGTTGGAGCTAAAGAGGTTTGGGACGGAAGAAAGCGGCGCTATCTGCCCAGCATTCAACCAAGCTCCGGCTTTTGGCGGCCGCTTGCGGGCGCTGGCGGGCGAGATAAATGATGCTGCGAAGCGTGGCGATGCGATTGTGCTGCTCTCCCAGCAAGCTTCGAGGCTGGCGGCGCTCCTGGGCGATGAGGGAGTGCCGGTTCGCGCAGCCGATACCGCCCTCGAGGTGCCAGAGCCAAACGTTATTCAGATCCTAAAAGGTTCCTTACCTCACGGATGGGTGCTACAGGGCGAGCCGAATATCACCTTCCTCACCGATGCGGAGATATTCGGTTTCGTCAAACAACGACGTGCCCAACGGCAAGCCGGCCCCGATCGCTCCAACCTGATCGCCGAGCTGACTCCGGGAGATTTCGTCGTCCACCTCGAGCACGGTATTGGCCGTTTCACTGGCTTGACCGTGCGGAGCGTGGAGGGGGTTGAGAAGGAGTTTCTCGAGCTTGCTTACGCTGAAGGCGACAAGCTCTACGTCCCGGTCGATCAGTCTGACCGCGTGGCTCGCTACGTTGGGCCGGGTGATGCGCGGCCGTCCCTGACCAGGCTGGGCAGCGGTGAGTGGTCGCGTACCCGCGAGCGTGTGCGCCGGGCAGTTGCCGATGTTGCGCGAGAGCTATTAGACCTGTACGCCGCGCGCGAAGTGGTGGAGGGGCATGCTTTCTCGCCAGACACACCCTGGCAGCAGGAGTTGGAGGCGTCCTTTCCTTTCGTGGAGACTCCCGACCAGCTCTCGGCGATCAACGCCGTGAAAGCGGATATGGAAAGCACCCGCCCGATGGACAGATTGATCTGTGGCGATGTCGGCTACGGCAAGACCGAAGTTGCCGTAAGGGCCGCTTTCAAGGCGGTTATGGATGGCTTTCAGGTTGCGATGCTGGTGCCAACAACTGTTCTGGCCCAGCAGCACTTCAACACCTTTAAGGAACGGTTGGCCAGCCTGCCGGCGCGGATCCAGGTCCTGTCGCGATTCCTCAATGACCGGGAGCAGCGAGAGGTGGTGGCGGCGACCGCTGACGGCAGCGTCGATATCTTGATTGGTACCCACCGCATCCTGCAAAAGGACGTCAGCTTTAAACAACTGGCGTTGGTAATCATCGATGAGGAGCAGCGGTTTGGGGTGGCTCACAAGGAGCGCCTCAAGCAGATGCGCCAGCAGGTCGACGTCCTGACGCTCTCGGCGACGCCAATCCCACGCACGCTGCACATGTCGCTGGCTGGTATCCGCGACCTTTCGAACATGACAACACCGCCGGAAGATCGGGTGCCGATCCGTACCTACGTCACCGAATCTGACGACCAGATAGTTCGTGAGGCGATCCTGCGTGAGCTGGAGCGCGGCGGCCAGGTGTTTTTTGTGCATAACCGGGTGCACAACATAGAGATGATTGCGGCGAAGGTCCGGGATTTGGTTCCGGAGGCTGTGGTTGGAATCGGCCACGGCCAGATGCATGAGGATCAACTGGAAAAGGCGATGCTGGACTTTGGCAGCGGAGAGATTGACGTGCTGGTTTGCACAACAATCATCGAATCCGGCCTCGACATCCAGAACGCCAACACAATCATCATCAATCAGGCCGATCGTCTGGGGCTCTCGCAGCTCTACCAACTACGGGGCCGGGTGGGACGCGGCGCCGCCAGGGCTTACGCCTATTTGATCTACGAACGCAGTCATTCGCTTTCTGAAACGGCACAGCGCCGCCTTCAAGCGATTTTCGAAGCAACTGAACTTGGAGCCGGTTTTCAGATTGCGTTGCGAGATCTGGAGATCCGCGGGGCCGGCAACTTGCTAGGCTCGGAGCAGAGCGGCCACATGGCGGCGGTTGGTTTCGAGCTTTACATCAAGTTGCTGGGCGAGGCGGTCGAGAGGCTCAAGTCGCTGCAACGCGGTGAGACTCCGGCTGAACCCAACTCTTCACGCCCGGCCGTCACCCTCGACCTGCCGATCACGGCTTACCTATCGGACAGCTATATTTCTGACCTCAACCTGAGGCTAGCGATCTACCAACGCCTGGCCCAGTTCGAAACGCTGGAAGAAGTTGCAGGAATTGAGCAGGAGTTAACCGACCGCTTTGGCTCCCTGCCATCGGCCGCACGAAACCTTATCTGGGTTGTACGGCTGCGCCTGCTGGCGGTTGCAGCCGGGGTAGGAGCGATTCAGGCCGAAAACGATCAGTTTGTTATCCGCTTGTTACCAGGCAGGGAACTCGATCGGGGCGCCGTTGGCGGCCGACTGCCAGCCGGAGCAAGCGCGACCGCGCATCAGGTCCGGCTTAATCGGGATGCCCTTGGTGAGAGTTGGCGAGAGGGCGTGGTCAGAGCCCTGGACGCGATTCTGCCGGCGTCAGACGCGGTAGCGGCCGGATGAGCGGTCAAAAAGTCATCCTGCTGATGTTTGCCGGCGTTCTGATAATCACCGCACTGACCTTGGGCCTCTACCTGACGACAAGGCAACTAGATGGAGAGGGGCCGGAGCAGGCACCTGAATCGCGGATCCTGCAGATCGATCGGCGAGCACACTCTGATCTTATCTACTTGAGCGAGCCCGGCTCAATCCCCACGCCAGCCAAAGCTGGGTCTTAGCCGACGAGACGCCTCTGGAGCAAGAACTGGACCATGGCGATGCCGCGGCGTACTTGTTCGACGCGTTGGAAGAAGGTGTCCTTGGCGAGAGCGCCATCCAGTGCTCCTTCGAAGTACAGGGCTTCGGTCAAGACAACGCGTTTGAGCGGCAAGGTTACTCCTTGAAAGTCGATTCCCATTCGGCTCAATTCAAGCCGCATGTCCCACATGAGATCGTTCGCCTGCCACTCAGGGAGCGCAGCGAGCTTGTCGGCTTGTTCTGGCGTCGGAACGACGCGGGCTTCAAGCAACACCCGGTCCTCATGGCCCCGCTGCTGAGAAATCAACAGCCTGCGCTTGTGGCGGTCCTCGGCCATGAGAGTCCAAATGACGCTTTCGTTCTTACGCGGTTCCACAGTCCAGTTTTCGCGTGTTAACCATCGCTCGACTCTGGCGTGGATGGCCCCGGCAAAGGTCAGGTCAACTGGTGATTCGTTGTCTTCGATTGGTTCCCCGCCTTAGTAGATTTCGCAAGAGTCTAGCACCCGGTCTTGGGCCACGGTCAACGTGGCAGCCTCGACTTACACCAGTCTTGCCCCTAAAATCGCAGGAGTGGGGTGCGCCAGAATCAGGCAAGAAAGGGTAGCCGGTGCCGAGAATCTGGGACATTCACGTACATTTTCCGCGTAATTTTGAAAAGCCGGAACAAGATCCCCAAGAGGCGCTGGACCATCTTGCGAAATGCCTGCAAGAAACCGGTGTGGTCAAAGCAAGCTTGCTGTGCCCAACCACGCCGCGCTCAGGCACCGGCGGCGCCTCCTTTCCGGGGCCGAAGCTGACCCATGAGGACTGTCTGGAGATGGCGCAGCGCTATCCGGATCTGTTTGTTCCGCACGCGGTGGTCGACCCGGAAGTTACAACCGATAGACGCATCCACACGCTGCATGGGCTCGGCTATCGAGGCCTAAAGATGATCGGCGTTCGGCGAGAGCCTACGACACCAAGGATTACTTTCCGGTCTATCGCGCTGCTGAAAAGCTGAGTATGCCGATTCTATTTCACTGTGGCGTGGGTGGTGGCGGAGTTGATTGGCTGAACCGCCACCCGCGTAGGGATGCTGCATCCGCCAAGCGACTGGCGGAGATGGAGGAACGGGAGCGCACGAACAGTCCGCGGTGGCGAGACCCGCGTGATTCATCGGCGATGAACATGCGGCCATTTCATTTGGACACGATCGCCAACCGCTTCCCGAACTTGAAGATCATCGGGGCGCACATGGGTGGCACTGGCAACTACGATGAAGCCGCATCTGTGGCTCGCTGGCGGCGCTGGGTCTACCTGGACCTTTCCGGAGGGCGGACGATCGAGCGTCACTCGGTCGAGCGAAACCTGATTGGTAAAGAGATTGCGCTCGAGAAATTGATTTTCGGCTCTGACTGCGCGGCCGACGAGATCCACGAACATGTCGAACGGTTCGAGCGGATCTTCGACGACCTCAGTCTGTCCGAAGAGGAGAGAGACCTGATCTGGTACCGCAACGCCGCGGAGATGTTCGGCGAGGAGGAACCGGTCTGGGCGGAGGAGTGAGCGCCGGCAGGGTCTGAAATCGAACCTAGGTACTAGCCCGGTGTCCAGCCAGCCGTGCTCCAGACGAAATACAGGTAGTACAATCCTTGGGCCACCTTTGACCAGTTGGCCGTAGCCGCAGTTCCTGGGCCGAAATGACTCTCCGCCGCCCGCAAGCTCACGGAGCTGCGGACTGAGATTTGCGATTGACAGAAGAAGACCACATAGCAGCGCAGGCAAACCAGCCGAGGCGAGATAGCCCGCCCCAGGACGACCCGGCGACTGGCTCCGACGCCGAGGGTCTGGTGCGGCCGGCGTTTAGCACCTCCCGTGTGGTGCTCCTAGTCGCAGCCTTCTCGCTGGGCCTGCTGCTTTTTCTCAGCATCGAGCCGACTGAGTCCTGGATATTGCTGGTCTTGACCGCCGTTGTTGCGATTGGAACCGATGGCATCCTGAGGGATCACCCAGCCGCTGCTTACGAAGATGACATTGCCTGGACGGCACCGTTTCTCTTTCTGCCGACGATGCTTGCCTTGGCGTCTGGTCTCTTCCTGGAAGACGCGATCTCAGGCTACTGGGTGATTCCCGGCGCGCTGATCGTGGCCGCTTTGATGGGCGCTGTTCTGTTTGCCAGCCAGGCATCGGTAGACCAGGAGAGTCATCTATATCCGGCCAGCCGCTTTGTCCTGAACATCGGCACGTATTTAACCGCGTTCGGTTTCTACGCAGTCGTGTATGCATTCGACACATCTCTGGTCCCAGCTGCCCTCACGGTTGGTCTCGTTAGCCTGCTTTTATCCGTCGAGGTCTTGCGCGAAGCCGAGGCCAATCCAATGCGGGCTCTGGTATACGCTGGCGTGGTCGGGTTGATCGTCGCCGAGGGGCGGTGGGTTCTGTACTTCCTGCCGGTCGAGAGCTATCTGGCCGGTGTTTTCCTGCTTCTGGTGTTCTACCTCACAAGCGGGCTGGTGCACCATCACCTCAACGACGACTTGAGGCGCCCGGTTGTTATGGAATTCGCGGGGATTGCTCTCCTGGGCGCTGTAATCGTGACTTTGGGCCGAATATTTGAAGCCGGTGGCGCTTAAAAAGGCAGGCAGACACTTGATCCCTTCGGCTCTGTTGCGTTGTGCTCAGAGGCGAGTTAACTTCTAGTCGGCAAAGAAGGATGGATTTCTAAATGACAGCCTCCGACCGAATCGGGCCCATGATCCTAGCCGGTTCCGGGGAGTACACGCCCGGGATGGATTCTGTTGACGAGCACTTTGCCAAACAGGTTGGAGATAGATCGGTGTTGCTGATCGCCACAGCCTGCGCGCCAGAAGGCGATGACATCATGACCAACTGGGAGCAGATGGGCATGGCTCATTTCAAGCGGTTTGGTGTTGATGCGACCCCAGTCCGGATTCGCGATCAGGCGGAGGCAAATATCCCGGAGCACGCCGAGAAAATTGCGGAAGCGGGCTTCGTCTGGTTTTCTGGCGGGCGGGCCTTCTACCTGGCTCAGGCTTTTCAAGACACGCTGGCATGGCAGGCTCTTGAGGCTGCAAACCGGCGCGGAGCGATCGTAGCTGGGTCCAGCGGTGGTCTTGGCGTCCTTAACATCAACATGGTTGACCACGCGGCCGATCTTCCCCAGGATCCGACCGGCCTTGGCCTGGCAGCTCCCGTACGTGCTCTGGCTCACTTTGATCGAATGGAAGCGCGGCGGCCGGAATTTGTTGAACGAGCCGTTGCCTTGGTTCAGCCGGGTCAGAAGATCGTGGGCGTAGATGAAGACACCGCGATCGTTTGGAACGAAGGAGCCTGGCAGGTGATGGGCCGCCAGCGCGCGGTCGTGTTCCAACCTGACGGGCAACGCGAGATCTTTCGTCACGGCGATCGCATTGACGAACTGCCAACGCCGGTCCGGGTTTCGGCCGCCAATTAGGGCTGTAGAGTGACCCCAACACGGGGCTTGAGCAAAACCATGGCACCTCGCCTTTGTTGGCGCGGTTCCTAACCGGCACCGTTCAATTTTGAGCAGGGAAACCTGCCGCTTCCCGTTGTTCGGGCTGCCCGCATCGGGTTAGACTAAACCGTGATACCGAGATACTCCCGCCCGGAAATGGCCCGCATCTGGTCCGAGGAGAACAAATTCTCTGCCTGGCTCCAGGTTGAAATTGCCGCGGTCCAGGCTTGGGCCGACATGGGTGTGGTACCGCGGGATGCGGCCGACAAGATCGCCCGTGACGCTTCGTTTAAGGTCGACGACATCGAGCGCTACGAGCGTGAGATGCACCACGACATGAACTCGTTTCTGCGTTCAGTCAACGACAGCCTCGGTGAAGAGGCACGCTGGCTCCACCTGGGGCTTACTTCATACGACACGGAGGATCCGGCCACGGCGCTGCGTCTAGTAGAAGCAGCGGATCTCTTGGCGGAGGACCTGGCCGAGCTCGAGAATGCGGTAACTGCCCGTGCCCTGGAGTTTAAAGACACGATCTGTATGGGCCGTTCTCATGGCATGCACGCAGAGCCGATCACCTTTGGCCTCAAGCTGCTGAACTGGTTGGATGAAGTGCGACGCGAGCGGGAACGCCTGCGCGCGGCCCGGGCTGACATCGCTGTCGGCAAGCTCAGCGGTCCGGTCGGCAGTCATGCCACAGTACCGCCGGAGCTCGAGGAGCGGGTTTGTGAAAAACTTGGCCTCGGTGTGGACGCCGTTAGTACCCAGATCGTCTCGCGGGACCGGCACGCCCATCTCCTGCAGACGTTGGCGTTGGTCGGAGCCTCACTGGAGCGCTTCGCGACCGAAATCCGTCATTTGCAACGGACGGAAGTCGGCGAGGCAGAGGAGCCGTTTAGCACCGGAGCCCTGGACCTGCACTTGAGGCCGATAGAGGAAAAATCTAGCTCAGGCCTGCACCAGCAGGGTTCTAGCTCCATGCCACACAAGCGCAACCCGGAGAAATCGGAGCGTGTTTGCGGCTTGGCACGAATTTTGCGGGCCAACGCCAACGCCGCTCTGGAGAACATTGCCTTATGGCACGAGCGCGATATCAGCCAATCTTCGGTCGAGCGGGTGATTTTGGCGGACTCCTGTTTGGCGCTTGACTACATCACGACCCTTTTCACCGGCATTGTTCGGGGGCTGGTCGTCTACCCGGAGCGCATGATCGAAAACATGGAACTGACCCGTGGCGTGGTGTTCTCTCAGCGAGTGCTGCTGGCCCTAGTCGAAAAAGGCATGCCGCGCCAGGATGCTTATCCAGTCGCGCAACGCGCCAGCCACATTGCCTTGGCTGAGCGGCGGCCCTTCCGTGAGACAATCGCCGATGAGAGCGACGTTCGTAGTCGCCTCTCTTCCGACGAGCTGGATAGTATCTTCGATTACGGCTACTTCACGCGGGAGGTAGACAAAAGCTTCGTTCGGATGGGTCTGCTGGAGTCATAGCAGAGGAAAACTTGTCGATTAAGCCGACAACTCGAACAGAGTGTTCGCACTGACGCCTGGGTTTACAGATCGAAATGCTCTCAACTCACGTAATCAGACCGTTTCAGAAGGAGCACAAAACGTGACATCGGTACTGTTAGATACGCCTCTAGCCAACCGCACGCATCGCGGCAAGGTGCGCGACACCTATGACCTGGGCGACGGCCGCTTATTGATCGTGGCCACCGACCGTCTTTCAGCCTTTGACGTCGTCCTGCCCACTGGGATACAGGACAAGGGAGCCGTTTTGACCCAGATGGCGGCCTATTGGTTTCAACTTACTGAAGGGGTTGTGCCAAATCACTTCTTGCGCCTTGCCGACGGTTCTGAGGCAGACAATCTGAGCTTTGCATTGCCACCGGAACTGCTAGGGCGCAGCACGATTGTCAAGAAAGCTCAGCGCCTGGATGTGGAGTGCATTGCCCGGGGCTACATCACTGGATCCGCCTGGTCGGAGTATAAGGAGACCGGCAAGGTTTGCGGGGTTCGAATGCCTGCCGGCATGGTCGAGTCAGAGGCGTTCGCCGAACCCCTGTTTACGCCGACGACGAAGGCTGAAGTTGGACACGACGCAAATATGAGCACGGAGGAACTTGTCGAACTGGTCGGGGATGAGGTTGCTAACGCAATCCGTCTGAGAACCTTGGCGATTTATAAGTACGCTGCTCAGTACGCTCGAGAGCGCGGCATCATCATTGCCGACACCAAACTCGAGTTTGGCATTGTCGACGGCGAGGCGATCATCATCGACGAAGTGTTAACGCCGGATTCCTCGCGATTCTGGCCGGCCGACCAGTACGAGGCCGGCAGAAGCCAGCCGAGCTTCGATAAGCAATTCGTGCGCGATTACCTAGTCGAGACTGGCTGGGACCGCGAACCGCCGGCACCTGCTCTGCCGGACGAAATCGCCGAGAAAACTGCCGAACGTTATCACGAGGCCTTTCTGCAGCTCACCGGAAATGAATTGATCCAGTAGTGAAGGCCAGGAAGGCCTATTTGGCGAAGCCTTTAGGAGTATCCCCGCGATGGCCACTTTCCTCGCCCGCGTTTATGTCTCGCTCAAACCGACGGTCAACGATCCTCAGGGCCTCACCATTGCTGATGGGCTGCGTTCATTGGGCTTCAGCCAAGTCGAAGGGGTTCGAGCCGGTAAGTACATCGAAATTCAGCTGACCGCGCAGGACGCGGAATCGGCTCGAACCGAAGTGGATTCGATGTGCGACAAACTGCTGGCCAACCCGGTTATCGAGAGCTACCGCTTCGATATCGAAGCCCTGGCGCCCGCCTGAAAAGCCAGGCTCAAGCTGGGATTTTAGCCGAGAGTTTCTTTGGTGCTGGGGGTCTGACCAGCGCGGCGCGGGTCAATCCGGGTTGCGGCCGAAAGCGCACGGCCCAGTGCCTTCGATATCGCCTCAGCTTTGTGGTGATCGTTGACACCAGCCAAGATCCGGACGTGAAGATTGAACCGTCCCTCGTGAGCCATGGACTGCCAGAAGTGCTCGATCAGGTCGCAGGGCAAAGCGCCGATCTGCTGGCCCGACCAAGACAGGTTGAAAGCGGCGTAGCCGCGGCCGGAAAGGTCGAGCGCGACCTGGGCCAGCGCTTCATCGAGAGGCACGAGTGCGTCTCCCATGCGGACGATGCCCTTGGCATCGCCAAGGGCATCGAGCAAAGCTCGACCCAGGGCGATGCCGACGTCCTCCACGGTGTGGTGGTCATCAATGTGCGTGTCGCCGGTTGCTTTTAGGGTTATGTCAAATACTCCGTGCCGTGCGACCTGCTGAACCAGATGGTCGAGCATGCCGATGCCGGTCGAAACCTCGCCCTGGCCGGAACCGTCGAGATCCCAGGTCACGTCTACGGAGGTCTCACGGGTTTCGCGGCTAAAACGGCCAATCCGCTCACTCATCTGCAGTTTTCCTTCCGCGTGTCTCAACCCGGGAGTTTGGGAATTATCTCCCTCAGCGCCTCGACCAGGCGATTGGTTTGCTCCGGCCGGCCGGCGCTTAAGCGCAGGTGGTTCTGAAGCAGAGGCGTGTCAAAGTATCGCACCAAGATGCCTTTTTCCATCAACTCGGCCTGGACAAGCTTGGCGGGGATGCCTTCGATTTGGCAGAGGACGAAGTTTGCCCGAGATGGAAATACGATAACTCCTGGCACCTTGTCGAGCGCTGCCACCATTCGATCTCTTTCAGATCGGATTAAAGCGACACGCTCTTGAAGCAGAGGCAAATCTTCAAAGCTGGCGAGGGAAGCGATTTCGGCGGCGAGGTTGACGCTATAAGGCTGCTTGATCCTCATGGCTATTTCGACCACGGCCGGGTCGCAGACCAAGTAACCGACCCGCAGACCAGCAAGGCCAGCCCATTTGCTGAGAGTGCGGGTTACCACCAAATTGGGCTTCTCACGGACCAAGCCAACGTGGCTTTCGCCGTCGAATTCACCGTAGGCTTCGTCGATAACGACCGGTAAGCCGGTTTCAAGCAGAGCTTCAACCTCGTCACGCGAGATTGAGTTGCCGGTTGGATTGTTTGGTGAGGCTATGAAAATCAGATTCGCGCCCTTGGCGGCAGATATCGCGGCGTCCAGGTCAAGGGAAAAGTCTTCGCGCCGCGTAACCTCGATTACGTTCTGACCGAAGGTGGAGGCCAGGAAAGAGTACATGCCAAAGGTCGGTGGGAAATTGAGGATTGAACCAGCTTCGGGAACAAAGAGCCTGACCGCGATTTCGATCATCTCGTCGCTGCCGGCACCGGGCAGAATCCACTCCGGGCCATAACCGAGGTAATTTCCCAAGGTCTCGCGCAGACGGCGCTGAATCGGGTCCGGATAGATGTGGTAAGAGCGGCAATTGGCCAACGCTTCCAGCGCCTTGGGAGAAGGCCCAAACGGGTTCTCATTAGCGTCGAGTTTATCGATGCGTTCGACTGGCAGGCCGAGTTTCGCCGCAAGCACCTCCGGTGGTTGAACGGCGGCGTAAGGCGCAGCACTGCGCAGGTGGGGTTGAACCTGGTCCACAAGCCGCGAGCCGGTCATCGCGGCAAACGCTCATCAATGGCGCGAGCGTGGCCGTGGAAACCTTCGGCCCGGGCTATTATGGCGCCGGCCGGGCCAAGCTCATAAACTCCGCCCCTGGTCAGATCAACGATGGTGCTGAATTTGAGAAAGTCTTGGACACTTAAGGGCGAGGCGAAACGCGCCGCACCGCCGGTGGGCATCACGTGACTGGGACCCGCCGTGTAATCTCCTATCGCTTCGGGCGAGCCGTCGCCGAGAAACAGGCCGCCAGCGTTCTTTACCAGACGGGCAAGCCGATGAGCGTCCAGCGACAAGATGCAGAGGTGTTCGGGCGCATACTCGCTGGCCAGTTCGACGGCTTCTTCGATGCTCGAAGCCACCACGGCGCCGCCGTTATTTGCCAGTGCGGCGCGGGCAATTTCGGCGCGCGGCAGGGTCGCCAGGCGTTCCTCAACCTCGGTTCTGACCTTTTCCGCCAAGGAGAGGGAGTTGGTGATGAAGATTGGCGCCGCCAGTTCATCGTGCTCAGCCTGGGCAATCAGGTCCACGGCGCAGAGCGCGGGATCGGCATCCGCATCGGCGACGATTACGGTTTCCGTGGGTCCGTAGACGCCATCGATGCCAACGTCGCCAAAAACACTGCGCTTGGCCAAGGTTACAAATATGCTGCCCGGGCCGCAGATTTTATCGACGCGTGGTATGGTCTCGGTTCCGTAAGCTAGCGCCGCAATTGCCTGGGCGCCGCTGGCGGCGAAAACCCGGTCAGCGCCGGCAATTGCCGCGGCCGCCAGTTTGACCGGCGGCACGCTCCCGTCTGGTCCAGCCGGACTAACAAGAATCAAATTTTCCACGCCGGCGACTTTGGCTGGCAGCAAAGTGTGGAGAATAGAGGACGGATAAACGGTGACCGTGCCGGGAGCGTAAACACCGACCGTTTCGATAGGCCGCACCTGAACACCGAGGCCATCGTCAATGTAGGAAGCGAGGCTCCGGCGCATTTGGTCCTCGTGGAAAGCACGGACACGCGTGGCGGCGAATTCCAGGGCTTTGCGTAGCTCGGGCTCTAGTCCGTCCAGCGCACTTTCAATTTCTGCAGGCGGAATTTCTGACCGATTGTAGGCAACGCCTTCAAAAGCCTCACAGTAGCGGCGGACGGCCGCGTCGCCGTCTTGGCGTACGTCAGCGATGATCCGAGCGACGCTCTGCGAAGCGCTGAGGTTTTCGCCGAACACCGACGCGGTGCTCGAGCGACCAGCTGAACCCAGCTCGGTCTCACTGGCACTCTGGCGTCGCAGAATCGAAGCGCGAGCTGCGTCAGCACCTTCCACTATGCGCATGAGTCACCCGCAGTTCGGCTGAATTGAAACATGACGAAAATCGGTGTTTGAGATGAAGCAAGCATGATTCTCGAGTTACTCGATGATCTTGCTCAATGGATACTCGACGATGCCGTGGGCGCCGGCCTTTTTGAGCCTTGGCACGATGTCACGAACCACGCTTTCGTCGGCAATTGTATTGAGCGCCACCCAGTCAGGGTCGGATAAGGACGAGATTGTCGGCTTGTCGAGCGCGGGCAAGATCGTCAAAACGGCTTCCAGGTCGTCTCGCCGCAGGTTCATCATCAAGCCCACATTGCCGTCGGCCGCGATGGCCCCACGCAGCATGAGGGCAATGTCTTCGATCTTCTGATGTTTCCACTCGTCATCCCAAGCTGCTTTGCTGGCAATCAGGCGTGGAGTGCTCTCAATAATTGTTTCGACAATGCGCAGGTTGTTGGCCCTTAGAGAGCTGCCAGTCTCGGTTGCGTCAACAATGGCATCGGCAAGCAGGGGCGGTTTGACCTCAGTCGCACCGTAGGAGTATTCAACCCTGGCAGTGATTCCGTGCTGGTCCAAATATGCTCGCGTTATGTTTACTAGTTCGGTGGCGATGCGCTTGCCTTCGAGGTCCCGCAGTTCGTGAACTTTAGAGCCCTCGGGCACGACCAGGACCCAGCGTGTCGATCGCCGCGACACCTTGGAATAGACCATGTTGAGAACCTCGACAACGTCGGAATCTGTCTCAACAATCCAGTCGTGTCCGGTAACGCCAAGGTCGATCAGGCCATCTTGGATGTATCGCGGTTGTTCCTGGGGCCTGACTAGCATGCACTCGATTTCCGGGTCGTCGATTTCCGGATAATAGGAACGACTACCGATCGCCACCTTGTAGCCGGCTCTGGCGAACAGATCGACGGTTGCCTGTTGGAGGTTACCGTTGGGGATTGCCAATCGGAGCGACCTGGATTCCAATTCTGCCGTCCTTCTGAAATAAATTCGGCCCACCGTGCCGGCAGGCCGAATCGCTACCTAGTCAAGAGATTATAGCAGTCGTGTTAGCCATCGATCAGACCGAAAAACAGCCGGTCAGTAGCCACGTCGCCATTCGACGATGTTGGTCATTGTCTCGCCCCGTAGGAGCTTTTCGAGATTCTCGCTGAAAAGGCGCACACCAAAATTTTGCGAGACTTCGGCGTGCCAGGAAATATGGGGGGTGATTACGACATCTGGCGAGGCCAGCAGTTCCGGGTTCGGTTGACTGGCGAAGTCGTTGGGCCAGACATCCAGGTAGGCACCAGCGAGCTGACCGGAGTGGAGCGCCTCAACCAGGGCTTGATCATCGACCAGGTCGCCACGTGCGACGTTAAGCACGAATGCTCCAGGTTTCATCGCGGCGAAAGCGGCAGCGTTAATCATGCCCTTGGTCTCCGGCGTCAACATGGCGCAGATCGCCAGGAAATCGGCGATTTCCAGCATCGCGTGAAGCTGGGAAGGCGGAAAAACCTCATCCACGCCATCAACATCCTGGCGGCGTTTCGTAGCCGACTGCCGAGTGGCAACCACGCGCATGCCGAGGCCCCTTGCGAGCCGGGCGATATTCGAGCCAATGCCACCGAGGCCGACAATGCCCATGGTTTTGCCGCCAATCGACAGCATGGGCGGCACTCGAGTTGGATCGAAGTCTGGGTTGCTATTGACGGCAGCCACATCCAGACGTTTGGCCAGCATCAGAGCAGCGGCGATCGCGGTTTCTGCAATTGGTGCCGCGCCGGTTTGACCCCGCGCGCTAGTGATTGTCAGAGGCGGATCCCACCATTCGGTGCCTGACAGGTTTGAGACACCGGCGAAGGCGAAGTGCGCCCAGTGGAGATTCGTCGCTCTCGGGACGAGATGGCGCGGGAAGGGCACACCAAGCAGCATCACATGGGCCTCTTGCAGGACCACCTCGCGCTCTTCCACCGATCGGCTCGGCGGCGGCGCCTGTGAGGTGTTGCGCTTCATCATGCGCTCAGGCCATTCGCCCGCCATCTCGGGAACGAAATCCGCGAAGGCATCGACAACGTTGAGCCTCTTGCGGTCTATAGACCGTATGCGTTCCAGAGTTTCCTCGTTGACGCTGGTGACCACCATTACGTTTATCTTGTCGGGCAACGCTAAAGACATGAAGCCTCCGTCTCTAAACAGAGATTAACCCGATTCGGCCTTGATAAAAACCGCTTATGCTTGGCTCCCTGCAGCTTGTTGACGCTGGTCCCCAGGAGCGCTTATGATGCCGGCTGTCGCGACTTTTAAAATCGAATAGAACAAGCAAAGGGTGCCCGGGATCGAGCCGACTCGATCCCGGGTAAATGCGAAGCCGGTCAAATTCCGGCGCTGTCCCGCAACTGTAGTCTTCCGTTTCGGCGGTGGAGAGCCAGGTCGCCAGCCCTCTGCAAGATGTTCAGGAGCCTTCGCGGAAGAGGCCCGGACGTTGGTCGCTAGACGGCCTTTGAAATCCCGGAATCTCCCCTATCCGGGGTTTTTTTGATTTCGTTTCCGGTTCATCCGATGAAAAGTTCCTGACTAGAGAAGGAGCCAGCCATGAATCGGTTTGTCGTTATTCTTGCCCTGCTCGGGGTCATTCTGATCGCCGCCTGCGGTGACGATCAGGTCAGCGAAACGCTGGGCATCACGACGGAATTTCCGCTGACGATTGAGCTTGCGGATGGCGGTCAGCTGGTCCTCGAAGAGCCGCCGCAACGCATCGCGTCGCTTTCGGCTCATGCCACGGAGATTTTTTGCGCCATCGGCGCCGCAGACCAGTTGGTGGCGGTGGATAAGTTCGCCAATTGTCCCTTGGGTTCGGACGAGAAACCGAACCTCGACTCGTTCCAGCCAAACCTTGAAGCAATCGCCGGTTTTGAACCAGACTTGGTCCTTGCAGTTTTCAACCCTTCGGGGCTGGTGGAGTCGCTGCAGAGAATTGATCTTCCGGTCCTCTTCCTTGACCTGCCGAGCACATTGGACGGAGTGCTGGTGCAAATCGAGCTCTTCGGCCAAATTTCAGGCCGAGAACAAGAAGCTGCTGAACTTTCTGCTGCGATGCAACTTCGAATGGATGCCATCCAAGACAAGCTGAGCGGCGTGGACGAGGGCCCACGCATTTTTCACGAACTAACGGACGACTACTTTACCGTGGCTCCGCAGAGTTTCGTCGGCGATTTCTACGTTCAACTCAAGGCCGGAAACATCGCTGAAGGCTCAGATGTCGACTTTCCGCAGTTGTCGGCCGAGGTCATAGTCGATCGAAATCCGGAAGTAATCGTTTTGGCCGATGAGGCGTCGGGTATTTCTGCTGCCGACGTCAAGGCACGTCCGGGATGGGATGTGATTGATGCGGTCAAGAATGACCGCATCTGCACCGTGGATCCAGACATCGTTAGCCGGCCTGGCCCGAGGATAGTTGACGCTCTGGAGGCACTGGCAATCTGCCTGTATCCGGACCTTTTCCCATAACAGGTTGCAGCCATGCTCTTGCTGGTTATCCATTTTCGTTTGAGCAACCTTTGATGCGAGCTCATCTAGCGATTCGAGAACCGGCAGAGCAGCAAGAAGCTTTGGCGGCAACCACCTGCCCAAAATCCTGCAGTGTACTTTATCCCGTGTGCTTATGTTAGAGTCGATTTGACGGACCTCTGACTATTTACGAGGGTGGAGACAGACATGGTAAGGCTTTCATCGATGCCACCGGATGCTGCGGAGGCGCTTCGCACCGTGCCACTACCGGAGTTTGAGTCGACACCATGGGTCGTGCCGCTGGAGCTCAAGGACGCGCGCGTAGCCCTGGTTTCTACAGCCGGCCTGCATCGTCAATCTGAGGCCAAGTTTGTTGGCGGGTCGACGGATTACCGGGTCATCCCTGGAGACATTGACGCCGGCGAGTTGATGATGAGCCATGTCAGCATCAATTTTGACCGTACCGGTTTCCAGCAGGACGTCAACGTCGTCTTTCCCTTGGATCTTTTGCGGAGATTGCAGTCCCAAGCTGAAATCGGTTCGCTGGCGTCGTGGCATTACTCATTCATGGGCGCTACAGACCCATCGCGCTTGACTGAAACTGGGCCGCAGGTTGGACGCTTGCTCAAGGAAGACGGTGTTGACGCCGCTCTTCTGGTGCCTGTCTGACCATTTTGTACGCGCACCGTGGGTGCGCTGGCTCATCACATTGAGGCAGAAGGCGTGGCGACGGCTCAGATTAGCTTGATCCGCGAGCACACCGAAGGAATCCTCCCGCCGCGAGCTCTCCGGGTTCCTTTTGAGCTGGGAAGGCCGTTTGGTCCACCCAAAAACCCAGAGTTTCAGATGGATGTCCTGCAAACCTTGCTACGCCTGTTTCAAAGGGAGTCCGGGCCGGTGTTGGAGGATTACCCTCACGAGTCCCCTGAGCTCGCAAGCGACGCCGACGCTTGGGCCTGCGCCCTGCCGCTGCCGCTGCCGCAGGAAGGTGGCTCTGCTGCTGAACGCGCCACCCAGATGGTTCAGGCAGAGCTGGCGCAACTGCGGCCTTGGTACGACGAGGCGAGACAGCGCACTGGACGCACGGCGTTCAACTTGAGTGGCCTGGAGCCGGAGGACACCGATGATATGGCTGCCTTCCCGGCAGAGTTCTCAACCGGTGGAGATGCTTTACCCCCGGCGGGCTGTGCCGGAGCCAATGCCCGCGGCCGTAAGGGTCGTCGTGGATGACCTCAGGACGTTTTACCTTGAGGCCGCGGCGGCGCAACCGGGAAAAACAGCGCCCGGCTCGGCTGAAATGAACGGCTGGTTCTTCCGCGAAACCAAGCTTGGCTCAGTGCTCTATGACATTCGTGACCGGCTGGCAGCAGAAACGCCCGAGGGACAGAGGCCGGTGGGAATAATTCCAGGCCGCTACGCCAAACGCCCGGAATAACCGATCGGCGGAGTCTGCCGGCACCCAATGCCTCCTGGTTTCCGCGTCTGGCCCCGATGACATAAGGCGGGCGCGGCGTTGAGGAAAAACCTTGGCATCCTATAATGCGAGCTGATCGCCACTCAGCCGCGAGCTCAGAATCACGTCAGCAAAGGGAAACGAATGAAGGCTGCACGCATTGTCGGGCCGCGACGGTTCGAAATTCTGGATATCGAAGCGCCAATCGCCCAGCCGGGCGAGGTCCTTGTGCGAATGCAGCATCTCTCGATCTGCGGCAGTGATTTGAGAAGCTACGAGTGTGTCCTGCCGGAAGGGGACTACCCGGATTCCACTGGCTACCCATGCCATGAATGTGCCGGCGTGATCGAAGAAAGCCACGCCGATGGTCTCAAGGCCGGCCAACGTGTAATATCGCTGGCCTACTCCGGCGGTCTCGTAGAGTATTCCGCCGTCCCTGCCGAGCTAATCGCAGTGCTGCCGGAGGACATGGACACTTCCCTGGGGGTCCTGTGTCAGCCCCTGGGCACGGTTATCTACGCGCTGCAGCGTGTCGGCAATGTCCTGGGCAAGCGCGTGGTCGTCTTGGGTCAGGGGCCGATAGGTCTGTTTTTTACGGACCTCTTGGTGCGACAGGGCGCGTCGCAGGTAATCGTCACGGATGTGGTTGAGAACCGCCTCGAAACTGCACAAAGCCTGGGAGCAAGCGCGACGATAAACTCGAGCCGTGAGAACGTGGCCGATGCTGTCACGGAACTGACAAAAGGTGAGATGGCAGACGTTGTCATCGACGCCTGCGGACTGCCGGAAACCAATAACGAGGTGTTTGAGGTTATTCGTAAACAGGGCACCGCCTTAATTTTTGGCATGCCACGGGTTCCCGATCCCATTACTTTTGACTGGTTGGCGATGTACGACAAGCTGCCGACGATCATGGTGGTAAACAGCCGGCGATCAAACGACGTCGTTCCTTCGGTCCAGAGCGCTGTGGATTTGGTTGCACGGGGAGGTCTGGACCTCTCCTACATGGCTACCCATAACTTCTCCCTCGATGAAGTCGGACGGGCATTTGAGCTGTTTAGCAACCGGACCGACAATGTGCTTAAGGTGTTGATAAACGTCTAGCCGCTAATTCTAACCGCGAGACCTCAACCCGATGCGAAATCTCGGCAATTGCAACTCGTAGCGCCAATTCAAAATCGTAGGCGCCACAAGCAGCGATGTGCCCTATGAGCGAGGACTCAGCCGGCGGTGCCGCGCCAGGTCCAAACCCAGCCTCGCCTCAAGAGCCAACAAAGAAGACGGCTTCACGCACGACGTTGATCACGGCGATTGCCGTGGGTTGTTCCAGCATGGCCTTCAACGTTTGGTGGCCGTTCATGCCCCTGTACGTACTAGAACTAGGGGCAACTAGCGACGCAAACGCCCTTTTCTGGGTGGCTGTTGCCACCGCAATCCAGGGAGTGAGCCGCCTGCTGACCAGCCCGATTTGGGGAGTGCTCGCGGATCGTTTTGGCCGCAAGCTGATGTTCCTGCGCACGCTTTATCTGGGCTCTTTTACCTTCGTCGCTGCTGCCGTGGTCCAGGAGCCCTGGCAGCTAGCGATGGCCTTAGCCGTGCAAGGAGTCTTCTCGGGTTTCGTGGCTCCGTCTATAGCCCTAATCAGCGTCAGGGTGCCGGATGCAAGCCTCAATTCGAGCATAGGAAAGGTAACCGGAGCTCAGTACATCGGCACGACGCTGGGGCCGGCGTTGGGCGCTGTGCTGGCGATCGCCATCGGTTTCCGAGGTTCAATGTTGGCGGCGGCCGTTCTCCCCTTATTCTCAGGGATCCTCGTCCATATCTTGGTGCCCAAAGATCAGGTGACGGTTTCGCGGCCAGGCGTCAAGTCGGATAACGCGGGGTCAGGGAAGCTGGGCCTGGAGCCGTTCCGCATGACTTTTCAGTTCATGCTCGCTGTTGGTCTGTTCACGATCCTGTTCGCACTCAACCAGTTAGTGCGATTCATCACGCCAATTGCTCTGAGGGCGATTCAGAACAGCGATGACGTGGAAGCCATCTCAGGCCTGGCATTCTCGCTCTTCGGTGCTGTCAGTGCGATTAGCGTGCTGGTAGTCGCACCCCACTTCTTCAAGCCAGGCCAGCTGCGACAAGCCCTCGTAGTCAGCTGCGTGCTGGGCGCGGTCGGCATGCTTCTGCTGGCGATCGCCGGTTCACCAATCGTCTATCTTGGTGGCTTCCTGCTGATTGCACTGGTCCTTTCAGCGATGGTTCCGGCTTCAAATGCGCTAATCGCCGCGAACGTGCCCCGATCGCGCCGAGGCACGGCCTTTGGCATCGCCTCCAGCGCCCAGGCGGTGGCGCTGCTGGTCGGCCCCTCTGGCGCAGCCATATTCGCTGCAATTTCACTGAATCTGGGATTTGGAGTGCTCGTCGGAACGTTGCTGGTTTTGGGAACGGGGCTGTTCGTGTTCTTGAGAGAGCCAGCAAACGAAGCAATTTAACGCCGGGTGCCAGCGGCGATTGGCAGCGGAGCCTAAATCAGCTCTTTGACTTCCTCGTCGATAAAAGCATCACCGGAGCTGCCACCCAGATAACCATCCTCTTCGAGCTGATCCATCATTCGGGCAGCGCGGGGGTAGCCGATACGCAGCCGCCGTTGAAGCATAGACGTCGAAATCTTTTTGTGTTCCTCGGTTAAAGCCTTGGCGCGCTCATACATCGGGTCTGCTTCCTCAGCGTTCTCGATCTCGCTTTGCGCCCGATCGAGCAGGTGATCAAACACGAGGGTTGAATGATTTACTCGTTGCGATTCCCAGAAGGCGACCAGACGGTCGATCTCCTGATCCGAGACGTACACACCCTGAACACGCTTCGGTTTTGACGAGTCGGGGGCCATGTAGAGCATGTCACCTCGGCCTAGAAGACGCTCGGCACCGACCATGTCAAGTATCGTCCTCGAGTCGACCTGCGAGGTCATGGCGAAGGCGATGCGAGTGGGGAAGTTTGCCTTGATAAGGCCCGTGACGACATCGACCGACGGCCGTTGCGTGGCGACGATCAGGTGGATTCCTGTAGCGCGAGCCAGCTGAGCCAGACGGCAGATCTGCCGCTCGACCTCAAATGGGGCGACCATCATCAGGTCGGCCAGTTCGTCAATAATCACGACCCAATAAGGCATCTTCTCGGTTACCTTGGGGTTTTTGTTGTAGGAATCGATGTTGCGGACTGCCATCGAGGCGAAACGCTTGTAGCGGTCTTCCATTTCATGCAGAACGGCCCCCAGGTACCGACAACCTTTTCGGCATCGACGACGATCGACGAGAAGGCAAGGTGAGGGATCATAGCGAAGCCGGACAACTCAACCCGCTTCGGGTCGATCATCACAAAACGAACTTCCTCTGGTTTGGATTGCATTAGGACGCTAGCCACGACAGCGTTGATGCAGACGCTCTTGCCAGAGCCCGTGGCACCAGCAATCAATAGGTGCGGCATTTTGGCCAGATCGGCGACAACTGGTTCACCCGACACGCTCTTGCCAAGAGGCAAGGTCAATTTGCCGCGCGCCGTGGCGCGTTGGAATGAGGGCGTCTCGATCACGCTGCGTAGCGTGACCACGGAGGCCGCAGTGTTGGGCACTTCGATTCCGACCACAGAACGGCCGGGAACCGGCGCCTCGATTCGCAAAGAAGGTGCTGCCAGGGCCAGCGCCAAGTCGTTGGCCAAACTGGTGATCTGGTTGACGCGGACACGGGTCCGAGAAACCTCCTCACTACGCGTCTTGGGCTTGCCATCCTTATCGAGAATCGGCCTCTTATCTTTGTCGCGTTCTTGCACCTGCTTGTACTTGATTTCCCAGCCGGGCTCAACATCGAATTGAGTCACAACAGGACCTTCATGGTATTCGGCAACGCGGGCATCCACGCCGAAGCTTGCCAAGGTCTCGACGATCAAGCCGGCCCGCATAGCGTTGTCAGGCCGCGCGCTTTCGTCGGGCGGCGGAGTTCCAATGAGCAGGTCCATCTGAGGCAGGTCCCAGCCATTCGCAACGTCGGCGTCGGCCTCGGCATCCATTGCGGTTGCCTCATCCGGATTCCAGGCGATCGGCAGTTCAACTTGGGTTAAGGGAGCCTCATAAACAATGGGCTCAGGCTCGCTGATGTCAGAGGGCTCCTCTTCAAGAATTTCTTCCTCGTCGTCTTCGGGTGGCAGCCAGGCAGGCGCTGCTTGTGAGAGTCTTTCATCGACGGGTGGCTTGGTCGGGAAGGCGAAATCGACCACTGCGAGCAGCCCGCCAAAGACTCGTTTTTCCAGGCGCCAGCTCCACAGCGTTGCCACAGCCGCCGGTGTTCCGCTGATCAAGCAGCGAACCGCTCTGGGCCAGACCAGGCTCACAAAAGCAATACCGGCGAGGAGCCAGATTAGGACACCGAGCGGCTCAGCGAAGAGAGCTTGGCCCAGGCTGCCGCCGGCTGACTCCGTGGCAAGAGTCGATCTGCCAATGCTCCATGCCGGGCTAAAGATGCTAAGGATACCGGCGCTGAACACGAGCAGGGGCATAACCGCGGCGAAGTGACGCGGATAATCGACTACTAGGTCAATTTTTCGTTTCCAGACGCCTAAACCGGCGGCCATGAGCGCTGCGCAGAGCGTGAACGCGTGCAAGCCAACCGCGAGGATCGCCTGATCCAACAACCCGGGAAAACGAGTGAGCGATATGAGCGAAAGGACGCCAATCGCGCCGAGCGAAATTAAGAGTAGGCCAAGAGTTTCCAGGCGGGTGAGCCAAGAACCAAAGAGGGCCGCAGGGGACGGGCCTTGCCGTTTGCGGCCGACGGATTGCCGCTTGGAGCGGGCTGCGCCAGAAGCGCTGCGCGATCCGGGGCGGCCTTTTTCACTGGTTCGAGCCATATACCCTTTTATCCTGGCAAGGCGCCGCCACGCGCGCTACCAAGCGGGACGATTATAGCAGCAATGGGCCAGGTTTTACTGGCCCTGGGTCGAAATTGGGGTTTTCCCTACGTCTGTCATGTTGGGACATGCAGATGTTAGGCTAGAAAAGCTTCGTAGCCCCCATCGTCTAGAGGACTAGGACGCCACCCTTTCAAGGTGGAGACCGGGATTCGAATTCCCGTGGGGGCACCAACCTGAAAACCTAGCGCCAGCCGAGCCTGGTCCGGCTATTGCCTTGCGGGCTCTAATCGCCGAGGGCATCTGACAGTACTGCCAGTACTGCTCTGGCTTCGATGATCATTTCCAAGGCCTGCGCTGGCTGCGTCCCGGGAGGAGCGCCGAGGTTTAGGTGGGTTGCTCCGCTGGACTTAAGGCTTGATGCCGCGCTAATCCATGCCTCCGGGTCTTCGGGCCCAGCCACTACTCTCCCGGCCAGACGGAAATCTGAGATGCTCCGGCCCTCCGCCTCTAAGTAGCCACGCAGGCGGGTCATCGGCTCAACCGGATCGCCCTGCGGTAACCAGCCGTCGGCGAACTTCGCCACGCGGCGCAGGAGCTTGTCCTCACTACCACAGCCGATCCAAATCGGGATGGTTATTGGCTGGCGATTCAGGCCGACCCGGTCCAGGTTGTGCCAGCGACCCTCGAAGCTGACGAATGGCTCGGCCCAGATCCGGCGCAAGACTTGAATTTGCTCTTCCATACGCGACCCGCGATCCGCGAAGCTTTGACCTAGCGCTTGATACTCAGCTGAATTCCAGCTGATGCCGACGCCGAGCTCGAAACGGCCGTCGCTAACCAAACTCAGCTCGGCCGCCTGCTTGGCGACCAACATCGCAGGCATCTCAGGCAGGATCAGGACTGAACTGAGGAAATGCAAACGCTCGGTCACGCCTGCCAGAAAAGAAAAGAGGACGAAGGGGTCGTAAAAAGGTCCGACGTATGTGAAGTTTGGTCGCTCCGGGAATCGATTTGGCTCAGCCGCTAAGACGTGACCTCCGAGCCCAATAAAGTCAAAGCCAGCACCATCCAACGCCTGGGCGAAGTCGCGCACGGCGACACGGTCGAGATTCGCTATAAGCGGAAGTCCGGTGCCAAATTTCATTGCCCAGCTCCCTTTTCTAGTACCCGCATCAGGCCGGCTCGTGCTAGTCGCCGACTTCGTCGGCGTAGATCTTGCGCATTTTCACGGCGCGCTCTAGCGATTCCTTGGCAGTGCGGCCGGCGGGGCCGATTAGGTAGTGAGTCGCGCCCAGTGACTTCCAATGCCTGGCTCCCTCGACGAAGCTGTTCAATTCTGGAAGCGGAGCATCCGGCGAGGGAAGGCCGGCGGTTGGGACCCGGCTGCCGGTGCGTATTCTGCCGCCGGTGGCGCCGCCTCGGGCATCGATACCGAAGGTTGCCGGGTCTTTGCCATACTCGCGCAGATAGTTGTGCAGACGCTCAACGGAAAGTCCGGGCTCCTCACCGCCCAGCAGGAGCGGCATCCAGCCGTCGCAGAGCCGCGCGACGCGCTGGAGGACGACATCACGCCCGCTGCTGGCGTACCAGATTTCCGGCTTCAGTGGCGGTAACGGGTTGATTCCGACCTTGTCGAGATGATGAAACTCACCGTCAAAGCTGACCAGGGGCTGTTCCCAGAGCATCCGCAGCACTTTGATCTGCTCTTCAATTCGCCGGGTCCGCGTATGCCAGTCCATGCCTAGCGCTTCGTATTCAGTGAAATTCCAGCCGATTCCCACCGGGAGCCGCAGCCTGTTGCCGCTGAGAATCTGCAGCTCAGCGACCTGCTTAGCGACCAATACAGTCTGGCGTTGGGCTAGCAGTAAGACACTGGTGACAAATTCGAGCTTCTCGGTGACTGCCATGAGGTGGGCGTAAAGCGTGAGCGGTTCGTGCCAGGGCGCCTCGTGGGTGTAGGTTGTGCCGCTGCTTTCGGGCCGGAATTGGAAGGGTGGCGGGTTAAAGCGGTCGGGATGGGCGCCGGTTACGTGTTCGAAGGCGAGCAAGTAGTCATAACCGGCGCCTTCCAAGGTCTGGGCGTAGTCGCGGATCAGCACGGGATCGTTGCCGATCGTGGTCTGCGGGAAGGTGGAGCCTATTTTCATACTTGGAAAATACTAGCGCGGCGGGCTAGGGCCAACAATCATGGTTGCGGGCCATTTGAGGAAGCTCTGGAAGATACTAGTCTGTCGGCTAGGGCCAATAATCTGCGTAATCTGCGTATTCGGCGGCTTTTACGCTGCGTTGAATAGCCCTTGCAGCCGGCGCAAGTCGGCGCTGACCGAGCGGCGCACGAAGAAGCCAGTGAATGGCGTCAGCAAGCCGTAGAAGCCGGAAGAGTCACCTTCAACCCGGACAGAAACGTTGGTTCCGCCGCCCTGGTCGGAAAACGCGTAAGTGATGCGCATCGGGAATGGCGAGACAACGGAGCGCATTACCAACCTGGTCTGCGGCTCCAAGTCGACGATTTCGTTGACGTACTCGATGCGGCGGCCGAGAAAACTTGCCACCCTCGCGACTCGTGAACCAACGGCAACGGCATCACCTGAGATAAGTCGCGCCTCCCTGATGCCGCCAATCCAGGTCGTGTCATGAGCCGGATTGAGAACGTAGGCGGAGACATCCGCCCGTGGGGCCGCGATTATTGCATCGACGCTGATATCAAGGCTCATGAGTGATTCCTCAACCTATTCTAAGAGTAAGGCTTTACTTACGCAATAACAAGGCCATGCGGGCCAGCCTAAAGAGTTCCGGCTGGGATCCTTTTGCCGGCCATAACTTCGATTTCCGAGCTTGAAAGGGGTCGTTGGGCGACAGGCCGCTAACCGCAGCCGCCATTACCACGTGGGCCCAACTGCAACCGTTGCGGAAGACGGAATTTAAGGGATGAACAAGCGCTGTTTATCGCCAGAAAACGCACTTGCAGCAACCACATCAGGTTCGGTCGAGGATTTCAACAATCGACCGTACCGGCGCTAGCGCTTGTGACGAGCCCCGCGACGGCCGGATTTGTAGGACGGCTCAGGCCGCCGGATTGGTGTGGCACCGGTGGCGAAAGGCACCTTGCCGTCGCGGCCAGCAACCGCAGCCAATTCCTCCAACGCCTCGACATCGCTTACCAGAGACTTGCGCAGTTCGACGATCTGATCACGCAGCGCTGCCGCCTTCTCGAACTCAAGTGACTTGGCTGCGTTCTTCATCTGCTTTTCTAGTTCGATGATCATCCGAACCAGTTCTTCCTTTGGCAGGCTACCATCGGCGTTATATTCAGATTTCTCCCCGGCCACCTTGCGAACGTGATCAGTTATGTCACGTATTGATTTTTGAATGCCGACCGGCGAGATGTTGTGACTCTCGTTGTACTCGGTCTGAATCCGGCGGCGGCGGTCGGTTTCGTCAATCGCGAATCTCATTGAATCCGTGATCTTGTCGGCGTACAGGACCACATGACCGTTGACGTGGCGGGCAGCACGGCCGATTGTCTGGATTAGCGATCCGCCAGACCGCAGGTAACCTTCCTTGTCGGCGTCCATGATGACAACAAGGCTCACCTCGGGCAGGTCAAGGCCCTCTCGGAGCAGGTTGATCCCGACAACGACGTCATAGACCCCGAGACGAAGGTCGCGCAGAATCTCCACGCGTTCCAGCGTTTCAATCTCTGAATGGAGATAGTGCGTGCGCACGCCCATCTCCTGTAGATAATCGGCCAGGTCCTCGGCCATCTTTTTGGTCAAAGTCGTGACCAGGGTCCTCTCGTCTCTGCCGATCCTCTGGCGGATCTCCTCAAGCAGATCATCAATTTGGCCGCGGGTGGGCTTAACCTCGAGCGAGGGGTCAACTAGCCCGGTCGGTCGAATAATTTGCTCGACAACTTGCTCGGCGTGCTCCGCCTCGTAGGGTCCAGGCGTCGCCGAGGTGAAAATTATCCGGTCAGTGCGCTCCTCAAATTCGCCGAAGTTCAGCGGACGGTTATCGAGAGCCGATGGCAGGCGGAAGCCATAGTCGACCAAGGTTTGTTTGCGGGAGAGGTCACCATGGTACATGCCACGCACCTGGGGAACGGCGACGTGCGATTCGTCGATAAACAGCAGCCAGTCATCCGGCAGATAATCGAGCAGGGTCCAAGGGGTTGAGCCGGCATCGCGGCGCGCCAGATGGCGGGAGTAGTTCTCGATGCCGGCACAGTAGCCGGCTTCGCGCATACTCTCGATGTCGTAGCGTGTTCTTTCCTCCAGGCGTGCGGCCTCGACGATTCTACCGGCCTCTTTGAGCTCTGCCACCCGTATGAGCAGCTCAGCTTCGATATCATCGACCGCCAGTTCGAGTTTGTCTTTGGAAGTTACGAAGTGTTTGGCCGGATAAATATCCAGCGTGTCGCGGTCGGCCAAGAGCTCTCCGGTCAGGGGATCGATCTCGATGATGCGCTCTACTTCGTCGCCAAAGAAATCGATGCGTACAGCCAACTCATCGTAGGCCGGCTGCAGAGTAAGGCTATCGCCGCGGAGACGGAATTTGCCGCGCACGAGGTTATTGTCGTTGCGCTCATATTGCATATCGACCAGGCGTCGCATGATCCGGGAGCGCGGCATCTTCTCACCTTTGGCGAAGTGGAGCACGAAACTCTGATATTCTTCTGGCTCGCCGAGGCCGTAGATGCAGGAGACAGAGGCAACAATGATCACGTCTTTGCGCTCAAAGAGGGCGCGGGTGGAAGCGTGGCGCAGCTTGTCAATCTCTTCGTTTACGTCAGCGTCCTTGGCAATGTAGGTGTCAGTCCGGGGAATATATGCCTCAGGCTGGTAGTAATCGTAATAAGAAACGAAGTACTCGACGGCGTTGTTGGGGAAGAATTCTTTGAACTCGGCGCAGAGCTGTGCCGCCAGGGTTCGGTTGGGTGCCAAAACCAGGGTTGGCCTCTGCCAGCGTTGAATGATGTGAGCCATGGCGAAGGTCTTGCCGGAGCCGGTGACCCCCAGCAGGGTCTGCTTGGTCTTGCCATCCTCTAAGCCTTTGACCAACGCATCTATGGCTTCGGGCTGGTCACCCGTGGGTTGAAAATCAGAGACTACTTCAAATTCGGGCATCGTGTAATCAATTATCCCACATGAGCGGGCTCGGTGAAGATCCGGGTGATCAACAGTTTGACGATCTGGAAAACACCGGTTAGTATCTTGGGCAGGAAAGGAGGTGATGCGGATGGATGATCAACGTTGTAAGGCTGATAGCCTAGCCATCCGCCTAGTGACTATGCGAGGAACCTCTGCCTAGTTTTAGGCGCAGCTGGGCATCAGCCTAGCAACTTACCGCCTTAGTGCGGACAGACTTGACCGCCCCGGGCATTGCCGGGGCGGTCAACTTATAATTTGTGCATCGCCCATCGACAGACGCAGTAGTCCAGTCAGCTTGATGACTGGTGGGGAGTGGTTAGTGGCCGAAAAAACGAGCTTCGAACGCTTCAGGCGAATGATGAACTCAATGACGTTCGAGACCTTGCCGCTTTTCTCAAAACCTTACTTTTCCTGGAACCTGGAAACCGAGTTCATAGGGCGCCGCTTTATCTACCGGCCGGAGACAGAATCCACTATGGATGATGCGCGCCGCATGTTGGAGCGCTTTCATCTCGATTCAGGGGCCGTCGTCATGGCCGAGACTCAGACCGCCGGTCGAGGACGCGCCGACCGGTCATGGACCTCACCACCGGATGTAAATCTGCTTTTCACCCTGGTCCTGATTACAGATTCGCCACAACAGCAGCGCTCGTTGGCCTACATCACACCGCTTGCGACGGCGCTTGCCGTGGAAGAGATCGCCGCCACTCATGCAGATTCGGTTCGAGCCGACCTGAAGTGGCCGAATGACGTCCAGATTGATGGCAGGAAGGTGGCGGGGACCCTGATTGAGACTACTCAATCATCAAGCGGTGAGCCTGTCGCGCTGATAGGCGTCGGCATCAATGTCAACGTGGACGTCAGTCTTTATGCCGAGATCGCCGAAATCGCTACGAGCGTAAAAAACGCCGCTGGAGCCGAAGTGCCGCGTGAAAAGCTGCTGGCCAGCTTCTGCAACCATTTTGAGTCGCTGCTCGCCGAGGTTGACTCCGGCAGCAAAGCCCCCTTCCAGGCCTGGCGCAGCCGGCTTGTGACCCTGCGCCGTGAAGTCACTGCCTCAGGAGCGGGACAGCCAGTTCAAGGGATTGCGGTGGATGTGGACAAGAATGGCGCCCTGCTGATCGAGAAGCCAGACGGAAGCAGGGTCCAAGTTGAGGCCGGTGACGTGACCCTGAGAGGCCCGGCTTAGGGCGAAGCCTCAATGAGTTCTCGTAGGTTGTTCAGAGATCTGCCAAAGACGCGGCGTAAGTGAGGTCCGACGATCAGTTTAAATCCCAATTCCCCGATGGGTCCCAACGGTGCTTTGAAATCCTCTCGCCAAACTAGAGTGGTTCCGCACTCGACACTATTGAGTGTGAAGCTTCCAGTTCCGCTAAATTGACCGGTGTGCACGACCGTGTACTGATGTGGAGGCTGCCAGGAATCCACCACTATTTGGTCCTGGACTAGTGGCAGGCCGAACAGTTCGCTGGTTACTTCAAGGGTAGTGCCGATACCTTGACGCTGATCGCTGGTGACCCGGAGACGGCGAACATCCGCCATCCAGCCTTCCTGAGCATCGAAATCCGCGAGGATTGACCAGACTCGATCCGGAGCAGCGCGAATTAGCGTGCGCAGGTCCAAGCTGGCCATTATTCCGGCGCCGCCTCCGACGTAGCTTCCGGCAGCAATTTGATTGAGGCCGGGTCGCGTTTGACCTCGAGATGCAAGCCTTCGACCTTGGTAATGATTACCGGTGTATCTTCAGCCAGCGGCGGGTCCTCGGCTGTCGCATCCCATCGTTCACCCCCTACGAGCACTGTGCCTTTGGGCGCCAGGCGGGTTTTCACGGTGGCTTTCGCCCCGAGAAGCGACGCACGGCCCGGATGAGAGGGCATCCGGCGAATTTGCAACAAGGCACCGGCCAAGAAAAGGGCGAAAAGCCCGAGTACGGCGGCGACACCGCCTATTAGCCAACGCGACACCTGGAAACCGGTCGCACTGCTGCCAGTAAAGATCAGACCGCCGAAAACTACAGCGATTATCCCGCCAACGCCGAACACGCCGAATCCGCTGATAAAGACCTCCGCTACCAGCAAGGTGATGCCCAAGACCACGAGGGCTACGCCGGCCGCATTGGTTGGCAGAGACCCAAGCGCGAAGTAGGCGAGGATCAGCATGATTACGCCGAAGATGCCGACACCAAAACCGGGGGTTAAAATCTCTATGAAGAGAGCCAGACCGCCGAGGCTCAGCAACAAGAAGGCAATGTTTGGATCAGCGATTATGTAAATTATGTCCTCTGAAAGGTTGGTGCCATTAAAGGTGACGCTGGCGCCAGCGGTTCGGACAGTCGTGGCCACGACTCTGCCCGATTCGTCAACTACCTCAGTCTCACGTCCGTCGGACAGCTCCAATAGCTCGGGGAGGCTTGTGGCGATGAAGTCCACAACGTTTAGCGCGAGGGCTTCGTTTTCGGTCACGGCGACAGCATCGCGAACCGCGCTTTCGGCCCAATCGGCGTTGCGGCCGCGAAGCTCGGCGATGCCCCGTATGTAGGCGACAGAATCATTGGTGACTTTTCGCCCAAGAGCGCCTTCAATGTCGTCGCCACTCGAATCGATCGGTGTGGCTGCGCCAATGGATGTGTTAGGTGCCATCGCCGCAACGTGGCCCGCCATTGTGATAAAGGTGCCTGCGGAGGCGGCGCGACCACCGGCTGGCGCGACGTATACGATAACTGGAACCTTGGAGGCCTCGATGCGCTGGATCACATCGCGCATGGAGGTGCTGAGTCCACCCGACGTGTCCAGCCGCAGCACCACCGCCAACGCGTCCGACTCCTCGGCCATGTCGATACCACGGTCTATGTACCGCTCCATGACGGGATTCACGACTCCGTCCCAGGTAAGAACGTGAACCTGCCCTGGTTCTCGGGCGGAAGAACAGGCCAGGGCCAAAACCCCCAGCAGAAGCGCTGCGCTTCCGAGCGCGCCGAGTGGATGCTTCAAGAGCAATCGCATGAGTTAATTATAGGCACGAGGTAAAGGAGCTTTGTTGAACTCGGCGCCGCTGGTTATTTCTGCCTGCCTGACTGAAGTACGGATAGCGATGTAAGATTCTCTGAAGGCGTGCACAGTTGGGATTTCTTCTGAGGTGAAAAATTGAACCAAAGCCAGTATGAGGACCTGATCGAACGCGACGTGGCACATCTGCTGCATCCACAAAACAGCGAAGCCGAACACCAGAATGTGACGGTGATGGAAAAAGGTGAAGGGGTAATCCTCACCGACGTCCAGGGCAAAGAGTATATCGACGGCCTGTCATCGTTGTGGAATGTGGCCGTTGGTCACGGCCGCAAGGAACTGGCCGACGCTGCGGCCAAGCAAATGGAGCAACTAGCGTTTTCTAACAATTACTCAGGCTACTCAAACAGGCCAGCGATTGAGTTGGCGGAAAAGCTCTGCAAAATCAGCTACTCAAACATGGACGCCGTGTTTTTTGCCAACAGCGGTTCTGAAGCAAACGAAGTAGCGTTCAAACTGGCACGCTATCACTGGTTCCTCCAGGGCAGGCCGGAAAAGGTCAAGATTATTGCCCGCCGCCAGGCCTACCACGGCAGTACCTTGGCTACGACGGCCGCAACGGGTTTGGCGCCGTTTTGGCGTGGATTCGGGCCTCTCGACCCAACCTTTATCCGGGCCGGTACCAACTACTGCTATCACTGCGAATGGAACAAGACCTATCCGGGGTGCGACATTGATTGCGCCATGTCGATCGAGGACACGATCATTCGTGAGGGTCCCGAGACGGTGGCCGCGATTATCGCTGAGCCGGTGCATGGCGCCGGTGGGGTTATTCCTCCGGTACCGGAGTATTTTCCCAAAATCCGTGAAATTTGCGACCGCCACGACGTCCTTTTGATCAGCGATGAAGTCATCACCGGTTTTGGCCGCACTGGGCGCTGGTTCGCGCTGCGCCACTGGGATGTGGAACCGGACATTGTCGCCTTTGCGAAGGCGGTGACAAGCGCCTACATTCCGCTATCCGGCGCAATCGTCTCCAAGACAATCCACGAAGCGATTCAGCAGAGTGACCCTAATCAACGCCTTATGATCGGTGCAACCAACTCCGCCCATCCCACGGCTTGCGCCGTTGCCTTGCGAAACCTGCAGATCATCGAGGAAGAGGGCCTGATCGAAAACGCCGCGTCTATGGGCCAACGCCTCCAAGACGGCCTCCAATCGCTGTTGGCCGAGGATGGGGTGGGGGAGGTGCGCGGCTTGGGACTGCTTGGCGGCATTGAATTGGTTGCCGACAAGGAAAAGCAACGCCCATTCCCAGTTGAGCTTGGTGTCGGCGCCCGATTAGTAGCGGCTTGCAGAGAGCGCGGCCTGATCAGCCGCAGCATTGGCGACACCTATCTAATTGCGCCACCTCTCATCACTCAACCGGAAGAGATCGATCGGATAATCGAGATCGTCCGTGAATCGATCCGCGAGGTGGCTGGCTGGGCCGACCGTCAGAAGCAAGAAATCTAGCACCGCTAGTTCTCGCTCGCAAGGGCTCGCTGGCCCGGGTTCGAGTGATCAGGCCGGATTGAGGCGACGGAAGACAGCGCGTAGCGCTTCTTCCACCGTCTCCAGTTCGCTGTCGGCATCAACCTGTTGAACCAACCGCTCGGCTTCCGGCCGGCCGTAACCCAAGGAGGTTAGGGCCTCGATGGTGTCGCGGGCGATGTCGCTGGGCCCGGCGGGGCGAGGTGACTCGGGCTTGTCAAATCCCTCATCCGCCAACAGGGCTTCCTCCGTAACCTTGCCGCGCAATTGGGCGACTATCGTTTCGGCCGTGCGCTTGCCAATCGCTGGCAGACGGGTCAAAGCGGCGGTATCGCCCGATTCAATCCAGCCGGCGATCGCTGAAACACTAAAGACGAGTGCCTTTGTCGCGCTGGTCGGGCCAACGCTCGGCACGGTAATCAACTTCTTGAAAAACTCGCGCTCGACCTCGCGCTGAAAGCCGATCAGGCGAGGGGTTGGGGCGTTGGCGCTGACGAAGTAGAAAATCTCTAGGTCAACCTGCTCGCCTGGTTCGAGGTCCTCAAGCGCGCGCCAGACAAACGTGGGCAGTTCAATCTCGTACCAAACACCGCCGACGTCCACCTCCAGGCTAGACATGAGCTCGTTTTTGCGAGCCAGCTGACCACGCAGGTGGGAAATCACTTGTGAGAAGCCTTTTCCAGTGCGCGAGTGCGTCTCTGGCCGAGGTGGCACATCGCGATAGCCAGAGCATCGGCGGCGTCCGCCGGTTCTGGATCGGCGTCGAGCCGCAGCAGAATCCTCACCATGGTCTGTACCTGGCGCTTGTCTCCTTGACCAAAGCCGGTGACCGCGGCTTTAACCGCTGTTGGGGCATAAAACTCAACTTCACGGCCCTTGGAAGCGGCGGCGATAACCGCCGCTGCTCTGGCCTGGCCGATGATCATGGCCGAAGAAGGCGATAGGGATCCAACAAAGGGATCTTCGATGGCAATCTCATCCGGCGAATACTCATCGATCACGGCCTCGATCTGCGAATAGAGAAAGTGCAACCGCCGCGCCATGGTGTCGCGGGTTCGGGGTTTAATGACCCCGCAAGCGACAAAGCCGGTTGGTTGTGCCGCGCGGACCAGTCCCCAGCCGCAAATACGTATGCCTGGGTCAATGCCGAGGATCAAGGGCGTGGAAAGGGCATCTGACATCTGCTGCTAGATGGAGAACGAAGCCAATACTTCGTCGGGGAAATCGGCGTTGGAGAAAACGCGTTGAACGTCGTCCAGGTCTTCGAGCCGGTCCAGCAGTTTCAGGGCCTGAATCGCGTCATCTTCTTCGAGCACGACTGTGGCATTGGGAACTCGGGACAGTTCGGCTGATTCCGATTCTATACCGGCCTCCAGTATGCCGCGCCGGACGAGTTCCAGATCCTCGGGTTTGGTAAAAATCGAGATGCCGTCGTCCTCAAGTGAAACATCGTCGGCGCCGGCATCGATGGCTGTTAGCACAACTTCGTCCGGGTCCCGCTTGCCGTCAATTCCGACGGCGATCACGCCTCGGCTGGTAAACATCCAGGCGACCGAGCCGCTCTCACCCAAGTTTCCGCCACCACGGCCAAAGGCGGCACGAACTTCAGCCACCGTGCGGTTGCGATTGTCGGTCAACGCTTCGACCATCACAGAGGTACCGCCGGGCCCAAAGCCCTCATAAACGACTTCGTCCAGCTGATTGGCATCAGAATCGCCGGCTGCCTTGGCTATAGCACGGTCGATAATGTCACCCGGCATGTTTGCTTCTCGCGCTTTGAGCAGCGCCAAACGCAGCCTGGCGTTGCCGTCAGGGTTGCCGCCGCCAACTCGCCCGGCCACTGTTATCTCGCGGCCGAGCTTGGTAAAAACACTGGCGCGTTTTGAGTCCGTAATCGCCTTGGCGCGCTTGATTTGCTTCCATTTTGAATGTCCTGCCATGGTTAGACGCTAATTCTCCTGGGTGCCACTTGGAAGGTTCGGGCTATTTTAGCACCCTTGTTCGCGCTAAAAGTAGACAGGACTGAGGTCAGCCATCTAGCTGCTTTTCGTAGAGAATCGCTTCAAAGGTGGCGGTCGCTTCCCGGCTGATCTCTCGAAAGCCATTTCTCTCGTAGAGACCTTGAGCCGCCACCTGTTTGACAGATGTATCCCGATGCAAAGTTTTGAAGCCTAATTCGATTGCCCGGCGCTCCAGCGCTTCAAGAATTGCCTTGCCGTACCCGCGGCGCTGGAATTCTGGACTCACCCTCATTCGTTTTAGTTCGCCGCGCCGATCGCCGGTTTTCTTGAGGGCACCCATGGCGACAATCTGGTCGCTTACCAGGCCCACGAGAAAATCGCCGTTGCCGTCGAGGTAAACCCCTTCGATTGTTGACATGTCGTCATCCCACGGACCCGGGCCCAGATGGACGCCGGCATGGTTAAGCCCCTCGTTATGCAGGTCCCAGACCGCGTCGTGATCCGCCGCCGTGTAGCGCCGGATTAACAGCTCTTGGTCAGCAGCCATGATTGATTATTCCCCGAGTACGATGTTGTCGATCAAGCGGACGTCGCCGATGCGTACCGCTAGGGATACCAAGGCTCGGCCATGAACGCGATCCAACTCCTCAAAAGTGTCAGGTTGGGCGACGGAGACGTAGTCAAGGCTGGCGAGCGGTTCTGCCGCGATGAACTCTCGCATGCGGCCACGTATGGCTTCGGCGTCACGGAGGCCGCGCGTCCACATTTCCTCGGCCAACAACAGAGCCTGCCGGAGGACTGGCGCAACCTCGCGCTGCTGCGGATTCAGGTAGGTATTACGAGTGCTCATCGCCAAGCCATCGGGGTCGCGTATCGTTGCCATCCCTACGATTTCAACTGTCAAATCGAGGTCGCGGACCAGGCGTTGGATGACGGCCAGTTGCTGCCCGTCTTTGCGCCCAAAATAGGCTCGGGTGGGCTGAACCAGGTTGAAGAGCTTGAGCACGACAGTAGCCACGCCGGCGAAATGGCCGGGCCGGGCGACTCCCTCGAGCGGACCGGCGACCGGACCAACATCGACGCTGGTGACGAAACCTTCCGGGTAAATCTCGTCCTCTCGCGGGATAAAAACGGCGTCGGCGCCTACACCGCCCAGAAGAGAGACATCGCGTTCGATGTCTCGCGGATAGCTTGCCAAGTCTTCGTTGGGACCAAACTGGGCCGGATTGACGAATATGCTGGCGACAACGTGGCGGTTCTGCTCGCGGGCGGCGCGGACCAGCGACAGGTGACCATCGTGTAGATAGCCCATTGTCGGCACCAAGCCGATACTGCCCGAAAGACTCGTCCTTACCTGCCGAAGCGCCTCGATTGTCCGGATAACCTCGATCAGGCGAACGGCTCCGTCAGTTCGGCCAAGGCCTCCTTAGACATGCGGAAGCTTTGGCGGGTGGTGGGGAACGCGCCTTGGCGAACCTCGGCCGCGTACTTCTCAATCGCCTTTTGCATGTCATCGCCCGTTTGGGCGTATTGCTTGATGTGTCGCGGCATGTCCTCAGGCAGGAACGTAGTCGAGTAGGAGACCAGGTCGTGCCAAACCTGCACTTGCCCATCGCAACCCGCGCCGGCGCCAATGCCGATTGTCGGGATGCGCAGACGCTGACTAATAAGCTCCGCCAAGGGCGCCGGAATTGTCTCCAGGACAACGCAGAACGCGCCGGCCTGCTCAAGCGCGATTGCGCCCTCAACCAATCGTTCGGCGTCTTCCGGGGTGCGTCCTTGAACCTTGTAGCCGCTGAGTTGGTTGCTTGATTGCGGTGTCAGGCCGATGTGACCCGCTACCGGAATTCCGACCTGGGTTATGCGACGCACTGTCTCCGCCATATGAACGCCGCCCTCGAGCTTGACGGCTTGCGCGCCACCCTCTTGCAGAAGACGGCCGGCGTTGCGCAGCGCTTCTTCAACCGAGACCTTATAGGTCATGAAAGGCAGGTCGGCGACGACCAGGGACCGGCTGGTGCCTCTCACAACCGCCTTGGTGTGATGGAGCATGTCCTCGATTGTTACCGGGATCGTGCTCTCATAACCCAGTACGACCATCCCGAGACTATCACCTACGAGAATCATGTCGACGCCGGCGGCTTCAGCAATGCGGGCCGAGGGATAGTCGTAGGCGGTCAGCATCACGGCCTTCTCGCCGTTGGTCTTGATTTCTTGAATTTCGGCAACGTTAAGACGTGTCATTTGGTTGCCCTCCTCGTGGTGTTAATGAGCCCTGAGAGTTTAGTCGTGCTGGTTCTCATTTCATCGCCGTTATCGGGTTCAAATCGGCCGAGCCGAGGTCCTTTGGCTGTAGTACCAACCGCAAGGCCTCGGCGTCTTCGGCGCTCAGTCCGCCTTGCGCCAAAGCTAGTGGAATTGTTTCGCTGGCCAGCCAGCGATAGATCTCTTCAGTTTGGGGTGCTTCCTGCGACAAAACGGCCAGATGCGAGGCGATCGTGCTTGCATCACCGCGTGAGACCGGACCAGTGAGGACGTCGGGCAGTTTCAGGCTTTCAATGTTGGCCACGGAGGTCTTTAGGAGTGGCAGAAGCGCCGCGACAGCCGCGTCTTGGTCGTGACCAAATTGCCGCCAGAGGTCGCTCGCCAGCTTGACCAGGGTGACTACGTAATTGGAGACCATGACCGCGGACGCGTGGTACAGCAGCCTATCCTCGGGTCCGAGCTCAAGAATCGAGCCGCCAAGCGCATCTACCAGGGTCCGGAGCGTTTCTCGCAGCTCAGCTTCCGCCTCGAGAGCGAAAACGACCTTGGTTAGGTCCTGCTCGGCCTTGGCATTCTCCACGGTTCGCGGCGCCGTAAACGTCTGCAAAGGGTGCAGCGCGGCGGTCGCGGCTCCGGTTGCAGCGGCTGGCGAAAGCACTTCACGCGGCAAGGCACCGCTGGTGTGGACAACCGCGCTACCAGGCCGCCAGTTGATCGTCACTGCTAAAGCTGCGATTATGTCGTCGGGCACGGTTAAAAAGATCAGATCACAAGTGTCGGCGACATCCTGACCGGTGGAAACGGCAGCGGTACTGCGAAGCCGGCTGGCGAGACCGGCAGCAGATTCTTGGCTTCGGCTGGACACGGCCACTACTTTAAAGCCGGCCGATTCAAGGGCGGGCGCCAGTGCGTTGGCGACGCGTCCGGCGCCGACGAAGCCAATGCGAGTTTCCTTTGCCCTGCCGATCAAAATGCCCCTCAGTCCTGGGCCGAGGGGCACATCAAAGCCAACGTTGCTTTGCTATGTGCTGTCTCGGTCACGATTCCGGATCCGAGCAGTTTTTTTCCTGTCCGTCTGCGGCGGGACACCTGCTGCTGGCCGCCATTTTTGTCTGGTCGACCGCATTTTCAATTATAGCAGTGGCTGAGGCGTGGTCAATGAACGGAGGCTCCTTGGCGCAGCAGGTCAGAGGCACCTTCCAAGTTGGGCAGGACGATGTCGGCGCCAGCCTGGCTCAACTCGCCCTCCCTCATCACTCCAGTAGTCACGCCGACTGCGATGGCGCCGTTGGCCTTGGCCGAAGTCACGTCGTGGACGGTATCGCCGATGACGTAAATAGAATCATGGCGGCCAAATTTTCGGTTGGCGGACCGAATTGCGCCGGCAATAATTTCGGCTCTCTCTTCGGCGTGATCACCAAAGCCACCGAGTCCAAAATGGTGGTTGATGCCGTAGTGGCGCAGCTTCATCCCAGCCGAAACGCGAAAATTGCCGGTGCCGAGCCCGACGCTTGCCTGTTCGTCCGCCGCCAGATGGCTCAGAACCGAGGTCACACCAGGCAGAATCTGGCCTGCCTTGGCTTTTAGGGTCATGGGCAGACGCCTAAAATAGGCGCGTTTGAAG
The DNA here is from genome assembly GCA_965219205.1 of Dehalococcoidia bacterium. Classification (GTDB taxonomy): domain Bacteria; phylum Chloroflexota; class Dehalococcoidia; order DSTF01; family WHTK01; genus WHTK01. The sequence goes on along the minus strand of CBDCMQ010000008.1, from coordinate 26,345 downwards.
CGGCGCAGCGAATCCTCGAAGGGGCCGTTTTCGCTGTCAACCTTGGCTAACGCCTGCTTGAAAATCGACCGGTCGGTACGTCCGTAAAACTCAATGACGCTGAAGGGCTCGTCGTCACCCCAAAGCGTCGTGAAGGCAGCGCGCATGGCGGTTCCGCTGGCGCCACCGGTCGTGATCAGGGTACTGTCGATTGTCGAAAAGATAGAGACGTCGATCGGTCACTTTTGAGCCAAGACGAACAGGCCTGATAAAGGCCCAGTCGCCGGTTTACTTGTCGACGGCGTGGCCGGCTTTGATCCAGCCCTGGGTTCCACCCTCAACATTGTAGAGGTCCTTGAAGCCGCTGGCAGCGGCAAACTCGCAGGCCAGGGCACTGCGCGCACCAGTTTCGCAGATGAACAAAATTTCCAGGTCAGGAGAGAGCTCAGCCTGCCGGCCGACGACTGACATGTGGGGAATATTCAGGGCATCGGGAACGTGGCCTCCGATGTACTCGCTCGCCGACCGGCAATCGACTACCTGAACGCCACCACCATCAATTTTCTCCTTGGCCTCCGCGACGCTGATGCGTGTAAAAGGCTCCCGCGGATCCTTTGTCGCCATTCTTGCCCTCTCCTTCTTCGGACTATTCGGGTTACCAGTATACCAGCGGCCATCCAGGCTCAGCGAAGGCATCGGCCACGCGAGACGTTCCGTAGTTGGGGCTATGCTAGGCTGGGGCCGGAGGTACAGTGACACCGGCTGAACATCACCTTTCAAGTACCTGGCATTTGCTCGCCCTAGCGGAAGCTGTTTTCGAGATCATCGCCCGCCCAACCGAACTAGCCAAGTGGTGGCCTAGCGTTTTCCCTGAGGTTCTGGAACTGGATCCAGGAAACGAAACCGGCGCCGGCCGCATTCTCCGACTGGAAATCAAAGGCTGGCTGCCTTACGTTCTCAACTGCCACATGAGGGTGCTGCGCATAGTTCCCGGACTCAGTCTCGATTTTGAGGTTTGGGGTGACGTCGCGGGCAGCGGCAGCGTGACGGCAACTCAGCGGGGAGAGTGGACCGATCTGGAGTTCGATGCTGCGGTGTCGATTCGAAAAGGCGCCGTGCGGCTTTTGGCTCGCCTCGCCTGGCCGCTATTCAGCGCTAATCACAGCTGGGCCGGCGGGCAGGGCAAGGATGGTTTGATAGCAGCCCTGAGAAAAGGCCTGCCAGAAGAGGGACCCGAGCCAATGTTCTCGGACTCAACGGCGGACGCCACGACTCCTGCAGCCTTTAAAGCAATAATCGCCGGGCTCGCGGCGGCTCTCGCGGCCATTTTCATGCTGAAACGAGGCCGAAAGAGAAAGTCCGACGAGCAGTAATCCGCGGCCGGCTCTATCCAACCGCATCAGCTCTAGCTAGTTGGACGCTCCGTTTCGCCACTGCGTAATCTCGGCATAGTCTCGGGTTCGCTCTGGCATTGAGGCAACGTATTCGGCATCGGGATATCCCAGGTAGACAATCCCGGCGATCTCATCCTCGGCGGCCAAGCCGAAGGATTCCTTGACAGAGCGGTCGTAAGCACCGGCGCCGGTGCGCCACTGGGCAGCCAGACCTTGGGAGTGAGCGGCCAGGAGCAGATTCTGAATCGCGGCGGCGCAGGCTTGCAGGTCCTCGCTCGGTTCAATCTTCTCAGACACCGGGTGCTTCACTCCTACGACGATCAATGCCGGCGCTCGTAGCGGCTTGGCCCGTTCCGCGGCTAACACGCCTTCACGGCGGGCATCGTCAAGGTCGCTGAGATTCGGTCTCACGGCCTCAGCAACAACCTCGCCAAACTTTACGCGCGCGTCACCGGTTAGCACGAAGAATCGCCAAGGCAACGTTTCGCGATGATTCGGAGCCTGTACGGCTGCGTCCAGAAGAGTTTCAATGATTTCGCGCGGCGGCTCTGCCGGGCCCATCCGTCCCATGCTTCTGCGACTGTGAATCGCCTCTATGACTTCCATGGTATTGCCCTTTCATCTCGTGCTTCGCCATGAAGCTTCGTAAGAAATCAGCTATTTCGGAGCGCCCAGCTTGATAGCTACCGCTGGTTTGGATGCGACCCCGCCTCTCCATGTTAGCGATGTTCACGGACCTCGGGCAGGCGCAGCAAGAACCCACCAACAACGAGAGCCAGAATGCCTAGCGCCACGAACAGGAAGCGAATATCGACTGTTGAGGCCAGCGCTCCCATAGTTAGGAAACCGAAAGGACGCACGCCAAGGGTAAAAGTGTAGAAAGCGGCAGAGACCCGGCCCCGTTCCTCATCGGTTGTGGAGCTCTGGAGCATTGTCGTCTGGGCAACGTTGAGTGAGCCGATGGCAGTGCCGGCGATAGCCATTGCCACGACTGGCGGCCAGAGAGTTGGCGCCCAGGGAGCAAAACAGATCATCACTCCCAAAACTAAAGTGGCGGCGATGGTCATTGGACCCAATCCGAATCTGCGAGATGAGATTGGCGAGGTTAGTGAGCCGACTATCAGACCGACGAGTAGGCCGGCCACTAGCAGTCCAAAGTAGGCTGGGCCAGCGTCCTTCACATCGCGTACAAAAAGGGGCATCAGAACCTGGATTGGCGCCACGATTAAATTGAGGCTGAACCCCAGGAGGACGGTGACCTGCAGCAGCCGCTCCCGGCCGATTGCGGCGATGCCGGCGCGCATCTGCTCCCCAACCAATTGGACCGAATGGCGAAACCCTTCGGATTGCACCGGACTGCGCGCTGGCTGGCGCCAGCGGATAAAAAACACCACGACACCGGAGATGAGAAAGGTTATGCCATCGAACAGCATGATTGATGCCGGTCCCAATTGGGAGATCACCACGGCTCCGGCTGGCGGAGCGATCAGAAAACCGATGTGACGGGACACCTCTACAAGAGAGTTGGCCGGGCGCAGGTTTTCTTGATCGACCAGGTTCGGCATCAGGGCCGCTCGGGCCGGGTTGAAGAAGTTCGCCAAAGATGACTCGATGAAAATCACGGCATAGATGTACTCAACCGTGAGGGAACCGACGTAGAAAATCACTGCGATCGAGAGAAAGGCGAAGGCGCGAATAGCATCCACGACTACCATGGTCACGCGGCGATCCCAGCGATCGACAAAGACACCACCGAGCAAACCGAAGAGCAGCATGGGGAGGAACTGGAAGAAGTAAGCCGTGCCCAGCTGAAAGGCTGATCCCGTGAGGTCGAGAATCAGCCAGGGAAGAGCCAACAGGACCGCGCCGTTGCCGATTTCAGATCCCAATTGACCGGCAAAAAGCAGCCGGAAGTCGCGGCTGGCCAGGGCGGCTCGATAGCTGGGACCGGAAGTGGGACTGGGAATTCCTAATCGGATGGGATTTTGCGGTGTGGTCATTTGATGCCGTCGCCGCGGGCCCGATACGAATCGGCTTCCTTCACGAGGGCACAGTTGTGGTGAGGGAGCACGACGGAATTATACGTTGCTGAACGCAATAGCCAAACCCACGAACGAACTTGCAAGAGTCCCAAACCACCACTTGCTCATTTATAGCCTTTGGCACTCGAGCTGTCGCTGAATTGGGTTCGCGGAATCCTGCTAAATCAACCTGGCGGCAATGGATTGGGCTGCATATAGTTGATCATTCGTTCGCTGAGAGGCCATGAGAGAAGGGGCTGATTGTGGATCTGGGAGTTCAGGGCAGGCAAGCCATCGTAACCGGCGGCAGCCGGGGCATCGGCAAAGCAACGGCGCTTGCGTTGGCGCGAGAGGGGTGTGACGTCGCGATTTGCGCTAGAAACGACGGGCCGCTCCGGGAGTCTGCGGCTGAATTGAGGAGCGAGACTGGGCAGAAAATCTTCGCGATGGTCTGCGACACCTTGAGTCCGGAATCCATAAACCAATTTATTGAACGCGCCGCTGGGGAACTGGGAGGTGTACAAATTCCGGTCAACAACGCTGCCCGTGTAGGTCGCAGTGGCGGAACAATCGAAACGGTTCAGGACGCTGACATCTTGCGGGATTTCGAAGAGAAGGTTGTTGGCTACCTCCGCGGTTCAAGGGCGGCTGTCCCACACATGAAAGCGGCTGGCTTTGGCCGCATAGTCAATTTGAGTGGTGGCACCGGCAGGTCTCCAGGCGTCCAGGTGCGCGCCGGGCTGCGCAACATAGCCACGATCAACCTGACAAAGTCGATGGCTAACGACCTCGGGGCTTTTGGTATCAACGTCAACGCTGTCTACCCCGGCATGACTATCACCGAGGACACGGCGATGCGGCACCAAGAACAGGCCGCACGCGAAGGCACGACAGTGGACCAGGTAATGAGCGAAGCGGTGGAACGGTCCGTGATCAAGCACATGGTCACTGCTGAGGAAGTCGCTAATGTGATTGCTTTCCTCTGCTCGCCGCTTGCGATAGGGGTCACCGGTGAAGCAACCTCCGTAATGGGCGGTGCCAGCCACGATGTGCACGTTTAGAAGAGGTTGATGTTTAGAAGCGGTTCACACCTAGAAAAGGTTCGAGAAGGAGTTCACGCCTAGGAGACAGCGGTATGGCCGATTTGATTTCACAAGACCAGGCAATCGCAATCCTCGATTCAGGGCGGGCCGAAATCATGGCGCTGATCAATAAGCTACCAGCAGGCACCGCGCGGTTTCCCGGCATCGGCGGCGGCGAATGGTCGCCTAAGGATCTGCTGGGACACCTGGAAAGCTGGCAGGAGCACGTTCTGGACGCGCTTGATGCCTGGTCCCGGTCGGAACGTGCGCCGGTGGATGTTGCACTCTACGGTGAGGGGCTGAACGCTTTCAACGCCCGCGAGGTCGAACGCAAAGCCGACCGTTCGTTCGATGAGCAACTCAGCGCGGCAGCCAAGATTCATGAGCGACTCAAGGCAAGGATCCGTTCAATTGACGATGGCGCCTGGAATTCACCGGCCACAAGCCGGGCGCGACGGCCGCTGGGGCAGCGGCTGGGGCAGATCCTTCTCGGGAGAAAGGACCCCTTCACTCACGACGGCGCTCATCTCAAGAACCTGAGTGAATTCCTCGAGAGCGCTGGGGTTAAGGACTAGGACTCAAAAAACTGATAGGCCGGCCCGGCAATAACAGGAGGAGAAGGCTGACGCCCTCTCCTCCCACACTCTACCAGGCGAGCTGGCCGCCTTTAGATGAACTGGGTCTCTACCGAGCCAATGTGCTGGAACTCAGCCCGAAAGACACGGCCGGGTCTGGCGTCCTGCATGGCAACGAGCGAACCCGGCATGATTACCTGCCCGGCATAGAGCTGGTGGCCGTAAGGCGCCAGAACATTGACCAGCCAGGCAACCGCTTCCGCAGGATTGCCGAGGACGGCAGAGCTATCTGCGCTACCTACCTTCTCACCGTCAACAAAGAAATCCATGCCGATAGTCGTCATGTCGATGTTGCCAGGCGGGGTTCGGCCCTTGCCAAGGACGTAGCGCCCACAGGAAGCGTTGTCGGAGATCGTGTCGCAGAGTTTGATTTTCCAGTCACGCACGCGGCTGTCGACGATCTCAAGCGATGGAATGAGGTATTCCGTTGCTGCCATGACATCGGCAGCAGTCACCCCCGGTCCTTTGAGGTCTGCCTTCAACTGGAAGGCAATCTCCGGTTCGGCGCGGGGAGCAATCATGTCAGAAGCGACGATGTCGTTGCCTTCGTCAACTCTCATATTCGTGAGCAGGTGACCAAAGTCGGGCTCATCCACTCCGAGCATCTTCTGCACCGCGGTGCTGGTAAGACCGACCTTCCAACCGAGAATCTGCTTTGGGTCTCCGCCGGTGCGCAGACGCACGCCTTCCAGCTGAATGCCGTAGGCGTCAGAAACGTCGATCTCGGGATTTGTGTCGGTCAAAGGTGGAATTGATTCCTTTGTCTGTTCCGCCTTGTGCAAATCGGCGGCGAGTTTGTTGATCGTATCGGTCGATAATGTCACTGGAATAATCCTCGCTATCAACTAAGAGGGTTGCCCACCCGCTGCTTCGGGGTTCCCCTTCGGGGTTTCCGCCGTCAGGAATTATAAGGCTGGCTGGGTGCCGGCGGGACGCCTAAAGCACTTTCAGTCGGCCGAATGATAATGATTCGTCTGCTTGAGCTAGTTGGCGACCCCAGCCTTGTCACGCTTGCTCAGTTCTAGGGCGATCTCAATCATCGTGTCTTCCTGGCCGCCAACCAGCTTTCGCCGGCCGCACTCAAGGAGAATCTCCCGTGCGTCAACATCGAAACGCTTGGCGGCGCGTTCCGCGTGCAGCAGGAAGCTGGAATATACACCGGCGTAGCCCAGCGTCAGGGCAGGTCCGTCAATCGTTTGAGGTCGGGGCATGATCGGCCGCACCGTCTGGTCGGTGGCATCAACCAACTTGAACCAGTCCACGGTGCCAGTGTCGATGCCCTCGCGGTCGAAGACGGCGGCAATAATCTCCAAAGGAGCATTGCCGGCGCCGGCGCCGAGGCCGGCAAGGCAGCCATCGACGTAGGTAGCGCCTGCTTCAACCGCAGCCATGCTGTTTGGCACGGCTGAGCCAAGGTTGTTGTGGGCGTGAACACCGACCGGCACGTCCAAACCTTCGCTGAGCAAACCCACACGCTCGCTGAATCCCTCGGGCGTCAGCGCGCCGGCTGAGTCGGTTACGTAAACACAATCTGCACCGTAGCTTTGCATCAAGCGGGCCTGGAACAGTAATTCCTGCGGCGAGATCATGTGGGCCATCATCAGGAAGCCAATGGCCTCCATGCCCAACTCTTTCGCCATGCCGATGTGTTGCAAGGCGATATCTGCTTCGGTGCAGTGCGTGGCGATGCGCGCCACCTTGACGCCGTAGTCCGCGGCTTCCTTGAGGTCGTCCTTGGTGCCGATACCGGGCAAAAGCAAGACTGCCAGTTTGGAGTTTTGGACCGTCTCCGCCGCGATTTTTACCAGGTTCATCTCGGGCTCTTTGCTAAAGCCGTAGTTGAAGGAGCTACCGCCAAGGCCATCGCCGTGAGAAATCTCCAGAGTGTCGACGCCGGCGTTGTCCAAAGCTTTGACGATGTCGCGCACATGTTCAGTCGTAAACTGATGTGCCATCGCATGGCTGCCATCACGCAGGGTTGAATCGATCAAACGTACTTTCTTAGCCATGACTGTCTCTTTCTGCGCTCCGTCGCTTAGCTTTTGGCGTCGACCGTCTCGCCGCGCTGTTGCAAAAGACGCTTGGCAAATTCCTGGCCGACACGCACCCCAGCCGCGGTCTCGATATCGAGGTTGCCCGCGTACTTTGGCAAGTAGGCGCCAGCCCCCTCTACTTCGACAAACACGGCGATTCGGTCGTCATCGAAAATCGGGTCGGACTTTAGGTGATAACCGGGAACGTAGGCTTGAACACCGGCGACCGCATCCTCGATCGAGGCAAGTACCGCTTCACGGTCAGGCCTTTCGACCTTGGCAAAGATCGTGTTCTTCATCATGATAGGCGGCTCGGCAGGGTTGAGAATAATAATCGCTTTGCTCTTCTCGGCGCCGCCTACCACGTGGAGGGTGCGAGCCGTCGTGTCGGTGAACTCATCGATGTTTTGACGCGTTCCTGGTCCGGCACTCTTGCTGGCGATCGTCGCGACGATTTCACCGTACGGAACCTTGGTTACCCGGCTAATCGCGTGCATGATCGGAGTCGTTGCCTGGGCACCGCAGGTACCGAGGTTGACGTTGGGCTGGTCCAGCACTTCGTCGAGATTTACATACGGAACCACGATAGGCCCGACGGCGGCCGGTGTCAGATCGATGGCGAATTTTCCGAGTTCTTCGTATTTTGGCGCGTTCATGGCGTGAACCTTGGCGCTGGTGGCCTCGAAAACAATGTCGATGCCTTCATGCATCTTGAGAAACCCATCCATACCTTCGTGGGTTGTCTCATAACCGTGGCGCCGGGCGATCGCAAGACCGTCAGAGTTGGGATCGAGACCAACCACCAATTTAAGGTCCATGTACGGGTCGTTGCGCAGCTTGAACAGCAGGTCCGTGCCGATGTTGCCTGAGCCGACAATTGCAGTGTTAATCTTCGCCAAAATCGTTCCCTCCGCTCACTGAGCAGCTTATGCTGCTATATTCCCATCGCCGCTGGGAACGGTCAACGAACCAGAGATTCGGCAGGCTTCTGGAGCAGGAGCCTGACCATAGCGTCCAAAGCCTCAAGATTCGGGGCCGGAGTGCCTGTGAGATGGGCCATCTCAATGGCCGCCCCGGTCACGGCGTCAATTTCCAGCGGTCTACCGGTCTCGAAGTCTTGCAGCATTGAGGTTTTGTGCTCACCGACCCCACCGGCACCATCGATCCGCGCGTCGACCTCGACCACCATGGTCTCACCAAGCGCAGCAGCGATGCTTTGAACTTCAACCATCGCACGGCGAGCGAAGGCCCGGGTTGGCGGGTCTCTGCTGATTTCGCTCAGAGAAGCACGAGTCAAGACACTCAGAGGGTTGAAAACGGCGTTGCCCCAGAGCTTCAACCAGATCTCACTCCGCAGCCGGGTCCGAACTGGGGCACGCAAGCCGGCGTTGATCATGGCTTTGGCGAGGGTTGTGATGCGTTTGGAGCGAGAGCCATCCGGTTCACCCATGGCAAAGCGATCGCTGTCGACGTGACGAATGACGCCGGGTTGGACAATTTCGCAAGCCGGGTAAACGACACAGCCCAGAGCTCGCTCCGGGCCAATTTCCTGCCAGATGCGTCCGCCCGGGTCGACCGTCTCGACCCTGTGGTCTTGCCATTCGCCCGCGAGTTTGTAGAAATACCACCAGGGCAGACCGTTTTGAGCAGCGAGCACCGGCGTCTGGGGGCCCAGCAACCGCGTAAGATCAGAAAGTGCGGCCGTGACCTGGTGGGCTTTCAAGGCGATTATGACGTAGTCCTGCGGTCCGGCTTCGCGTGTATCACTGAGGAAGCGCGGCTGGACTACAAATTGAGTGCCGTCTTCGATGATTCTCAGGCCGCTAGCCTGCATCGCGGCCAAGTGAGGGCCGCGGGCGATCAAGGTTACGTCTTCGCCGGCCCGCGCCAGTTTGGCGCCAAGGTAGCCACCGATAGCTCCGGCGCCAAAGATCGCTATTCTCACGCCGTTGCCTCAGCCCTCAAGCGGCCTCACTTTGAGGTCAGACCGAGTTTTTCGGCCAGGCCAATACGCTGAACCTTGCCGGTCGCACCCTTGGGAATGTCCGTGAGAATGAGGAGCTTGCGCGGTACCTTGAAGTCGGCCAGATGGCTTGCGGCGTGCTCCCGCAACTCCGCTTCGTCGGCGCTGGACCCTTCAGTTAGCACGACCGCGGCCGCGACCTCCTCGCCTAGGCGCTCATGAGGCATTCCAAAGGCCACTGCCTGAGCGACGGCGGGATGCTCTAGCAGAACTTCATCGATCTCGCGCGGACTGACCTTTTCGCCGCCACGGTTGATGATTTCCTTGAGCCGGCCTGTGAGAAAAAGATAGCCATCCTCGTCTTGATAGCCCTGATCGCCGGTGCGAAACCAGCCGTCGGAAAAGGATGAAGCGTTGGCGTCCGGGTTGTTCTCGTAGCCGGCGGTGACATTGCCGCCCTGAATCACTATCTCTCCGGTATCTCCGAGGCTGAGTAATTTGCCGGCATCGCCCATGATGCTGACCTGGACACCGACACCACGACCCACCGAGCCGGGTTTGCGCTCTGCGGGCGGCAGCGGGTTTGTTGCCATCTGATGGGTGGCCTCGGTCATGCCGTAGGCCTCGATTACCGGCGCCGTGAACGCTTGCTCTAGATCAGCCATGACAACCGGAGGCAGGGAAGCGGATGATGAGCGGATAAACCGCAGCGGGTTTGCCTTGATAGCCTCGGCTTGGCGGCTGGCTCGGCTGAGGACTAGTTGGTGCATCGTCGGCACGGCGCTATACCAGCTCGGTTTGAACTCATCCAGCCAACCGAAAAAGCGAAAGGCATCGAAACCGGGGGTACAGGCGACCGATGCACCGGCTGCCATGGACGCCAGCAGGGCGCCGATGAGCCCGTGGATGTGAAATAGAGGCATGACGTTCAGGCAGCGGTCAGACGATGTCAATGTCAGGGACTGAAGGATGTTTTTGGCTGAAATCGCCAGATTGGACTGGGCCAGAGGCACTATTTTCGGTCGCGCGGTGGTTCCGGAAGTGTGGAGTACGAGCGCAACGTCATCCGCGGTGGCGAAATTTGGCGACGCGATGGGTTCAACTTTGGACCCGGCGTGCTGCAGGCTGAAGGATCCGGCATTTCCGGTCCAGGCCAGGCGGAGAGTCGACTCGGCGGCGGCGGCGTGGGCAGCCGGCGCATCGTCTGGCAGGGTGATCAGCGCTTTGGCCCGGAGATCGTCGAGGTAAAAGCGAAACTCCTCTTCTCTATAGGCGGAATTCAGCGGGGCGGCGGTCGCACAACTGGCCACGGCGAGGAAGGCAATGGCCGCCTCTGGACCGTTGGGCAAGACGATGCCAACCCGGTCACCTCGGCCAATGCCAAGCGCGTTCAATTGGCCGGCAAGGCGGTCGATTTGGTCGCGGAGCTCCGCGAAGGTCAGGCTAACCCCATCGAGGGCGTGGATAGCCGGCGCGTTGTCATCACCGGCGTTGAGGAGCTCTCGAACTGTGCGTGCCGATGCCAATTGGTTCTCCTAACAAACTGGCCACTCGATAGATTCGGGTGGGACGAGGCTATCTGGAAATGATAACGTCTCAGACGACGTGCTGCCGTGTGACAGCATAAGCCGCCGAAGTCTTTGGAGGTCCGAAATCCTGGGAGGATTGCGATGACCGATAGCTCTAGCATGGCAAACCTCGGAGGGATGCCGGTGCCTGGCTCCAAAAGTCTGACAGGAATCGAGGCGCCACAGAGAGGGCCCGTGTTTGCCTCACGCCTGGCAGTAGCCAGCGATCACCCTATTTCGTCTCTGGTGGCAATGCAAATCATGCAGCGCGGCGGCAATGCGGCCGACGCCGCGGTGGCCGTGTCAGCCGTCAACGTCGTCACCAAGCCCCACCAAACTCAGCTGGGCGGCGATGCGTTTTCACTTGTCTGGCGGCGTCAACACAATACGGTTGATTGTCTGAATGCCGGCGGATTAGCGCCAAAGCTGGCCCAACCGGACCAATTTCGCGACGGCATCCCCAATGCCGGGCCGTCCTCGAGCACCGTGCCAGGGCTGGTCGACGCCTGGATAGAGCTGAACATCACCTACGGCACGATGTCGATCGAGAAACTGCTGCAGCCAGCGATTGGGCTGGCCCAGGATGGATTCCCAGTCTCGCAGCGGCTGAGCGGGGCAATGACAATGCTGCCCGAGTTACACGGAGCATTTGGTGCGGCGCTTCGCTCGGTGTTCCTCAAGAATGGCAAAACGCCTTATGCCTCCGGTGAGATGCTGAGGCAGCCGGAACTGGCTGAGACTTTACGCCGAGTCGCCGACGAAGGCCGCGAGGGATTTTACGAGGGCCAGATTGGGGCGTCGATCGCCAAAGCAATGACGGAAGAAGGCGGCTTGATCGGCGAGGCAGACTTGAAGGAACAAACCGCGCACTGGCACGACCCGCTGGTCACGAGCTACCGGGACTGTCGGGTATACGAACAGGCTCTACCGAGCCAGGGCATCATCCTTTTGGAGGCCCTGAATATTGTCGAGCAGTTCCCCCTGGCCGAATGGGGTTTGGCGAGTGCGGATGCGATACACGTCATGGCTGAGGCGGCGAAGTTGGCCTTCGCCGACAGTGGCCGCTACGCCGCGGACGCGGCAGTTGAATCGGTCCCAGCCGAGCAGATGCTTTCAAAAGAATTTGCCCGGAAACGGGCCGCCGAGATTGACTTGGGCAAGGCGCGCCAGCCGGAGCCAGCGCTGATCAAGACTGACACAACGGAGTTCGTGGTTGGCGACGAAGAGCTGGCGATTGCCTTCATCCAAAGCGTTTTTTCATCCTGGGGCAGCGGCTTTATGATCCCCGAGACTGGGATTTTGATGAACAACCGCCTGTTTGGGTTTAGCAACGACCCATCCAGCCCAAATCGGATTCAGCCGGGAAAGCGGACGATCCATACGCTCAACACGTTCATGGCGATTCGCGATGACCAGCTTGTGCTGGGCGGCGGCACACCGGGCGGCGACTATCAGGTGCAAGCCAATCTGCAAACGCTGGTCGGGGCGCTGGATTGGCAGCTCGATCTGCAGGCCGCGCTGGATATGCCGCGCTGGGCGATGCTCGGCGAAGGCAATTTGGCGATGGAGTCGCGTTTCTCAGCGGCGGTTAGCGATGACTTGGCAGCACGCGGGCACCAGATTGATCTCGGCGCCGCTTGGGACGGGAATCTGGCGCGCAGTCAGGTCATCGCGTCGCTGCCAGAAGGCGGTTGGGTGGTGGCCTCCGATCTGCGCGGCGAAGGCGTAGCCCTGGGAATTTAGAGCCGGCTATGCTGTTTCGGGCTGAGAAAGGCTCACCGTGTCGCCGGGCCGCACCGCGCCCTGGTCCAGAACCACGCCAAGCACGCCGCGCCGGTTTAGTGCCTGTTGGACGAAGTTGGCCCTGAGAGAGTCGCCATACACGGGGGCCAGCTCTTTGGCCGCATTGAGGCATGGATCGTTCTTGGACGATACCTGGAGGCGCGCACCACTCGGGAAGCTAATGATCGAACCATCGGCGAGATCCGCGAGCTGCATGCCGCGCAGGCGGAGATTTTCACCCATTGCGCCAACAGTGAAGGGGCTGACTCCAAGATCAGCGCAGATGGCCTCAACGTCCCTGGTTGATACCGCTGACCACTGGCGGTCGTTGGCAACGGTCTGACCATTTGGGTGCACTCTGCTTTGGCCGGCGTGGCGGTCGCCTTCGAGTCCGAATGCTCCGAAGGTCGCGTATTCGACCGGCTTTTTGGCCACGCGCACGCCGGGAATGCTGACGCACACGGCCTCGACTGTCAGAGTGAGGAGATTCACGCCGTTTCACCGGCCATTCGGTTGGCCTCCGAGACAACCTTGAAAACTCGCTGGTTGTAAGCGTTTCGGTCGCCATCACCAAACACGGGATGGACGATGATTTCCCCGGCTCCCTCATTTAGGATTTGCCGCAGGCCGGATGCAAGGTTGTCATCTGAACCCCAGACAACCAGAGCCTCAAGAAACGGGTCGATATCTTCTTCGCTTGACGCGGCAAAGCCGGCGGCGTCCATCATACCGCGATAGTTGGGGAGGCGGCCGTAACGGGCTATCATGCCACGGCTGTGCTCGAGCATCTCCTCTTCGTTATCGCCAAGGTAAACCGGCACATGTGCAATCAGGGGCGGTGGGGGACGCCCGGCCGAAGCCGCGCCCTCTCGGAGAGCGGGCAGCGCAACGTCGCGCAGATAGGCCCAGGGGGAAACCCAGCTAATTGCGCCATCGGCCAGCTCACCGCAAAGCCGAAACGAGGCCGGCCGCAGTGCGGAGGCCATGACCGGCACATCAACCGGTCCAGCAAGCTTTGCCGTGGTCTTGGCGAACTTCCCGTCAAACTCGACTTCGCCGTTGCGCAGCAGCTCGGTAAGCACCGTGAGGTATTCACGCAACTGAAGCAACGGCCTCTTGTATTCGATACCGAATGTTGCCTCCATGGTGGCGCCGTGGCTGGGGCCAATGCCGAGACGAAAGCGCTCCGGTGCCAACGAGGCCATGGTGAGGGCCTGCTGGGCCATTGCCACAGGATGCTGCGGCCAGGTTGGGATGATCGATGTGCCGAGTTTGATTTTCTCGGTCACCATTGCCGCCGCGGCAAACACCATCGCGGCGTCTGGAGCGGTGCCACCCATGGTCAACCAGAAGGCGGGAACGCCGGCGGCTTCGGCGGCGCGGATCGCCTCCACCATACGGCTGGCCTCGGTCTCCTGCACGTAAACACCGATCATTCCTGACTCCTCTCGGCCAAGGCCAGCCTAGCCGGCGTAAGACCAGCCGAGGGCTCTGGAGCTTAGCGGCTCGCCTTCGCGTAAAACAACGGCATTGACCACCTTGCCAAATACGATGACGTGGTCACCAGCGTCGACAAATTCGGCGACTTCGCATTCGATGTAGGCCATGGCATCATCAAGAATTGGACAGGCGGTCTGCTCGCCGGCTTGGTAAGGAACGTCCCTCATTTTGTCGTGGACAATCGAGTTCGAAGCGCCGGATCGGCCATCGATTTTTGACGCCTGACGGGGCTGCGCGAATCGCCGGGCCAGATCCACGTCGGCGGACTCGAGCAGATTGACGCTAAACACCTTGGTTTCGCGGAGATTCCGCAGGGTTGTGCTGTCGCGTTCGAGCGAGCAGGCCAGGAGTCGCGGCTCAAACGAAACTTGCATCACCCAGTCCGCCATCATGCCGTTGATGTTGTCGGAGCCGCGCGAGCCAATGATGTAGAGGCCGTAGGGCAGCAGCTCCAAAGTCTCAGTCGTTGAGTCGATCTCAACTCGGCGAGGAATAAACGGTAGGTCGCGTGGTCGGTCTGACATGGTGCCTCTTAGATAACGGGGGATTCGTAGGTCCAGTATCAAAGCGGGGCCAAGACGTGTCAAACGTCAAGGATCGATCTGATCAGAAGCGGACTTGGGCGAGTATCCTTGGAGAAACTGCGGAAAGCCGGGCGAAACGGGAGGCAGCGATGAAGGCAGGCGCTTCGATTGCAACGGGGTCGGAATGGCGCGAGGCACTTTCCGGCTTGATGGCCGATCTCCAGAGCCCAAACGCTGATCCTGATGCCGACATTGACCTGGCACTTTTGTTCGCCAGCCCCGCTTACGTCAGCGATTTCGACGCGCTGCTGGCCGAGGTGAGGCACCTGACTGGCGCGAAGGTTCTGCTGGGTTGTTCCGGCAATGGAGTTATTGGTCCGGGCCGGGAGATTGAATCTGAACCAGCCATGGCGCTGCAGCTGTTCTCGCTGCCGGGGGCTGAACTGCATACTCTTCGTCTAGATGCGGCCGACTTGCAGGATACGAGCAAGGCCTGGCTGAGGAACGCTCCACCGAGTGACGGCACTGATGTCTGGTTGTTTTTCGCCGACCCGTTCACGCTTGACGCGGAAGATCTGCTGGCGCGAATGGGCGAGGCTTACGAGAGTGTACCGATAATAGGCGGGCTGGCGTCGGGCAACCCGCGCGGGCATAGCACGCATCTGTTTCTCAACGACGAGGTGCTGGAAGATGGCGCGGTCGGCTTGGCCATAGGTGGAGCCTACACCGTCAAGACAGTGGTCTCTCAGGGCTGCGCGCCAATCGGCGAGACCTGGACGATCACGGGTGCTCACGACAACATTGTCGAGACCATCGGAATGCGTCCGGCTCTCGAGGTGCTTTCCGAAACCTTCAGAGGTCTAGCGCCGGAGATTCAAGCACGGGCTCAAAGCAATCTGTTGATCGGCCTAGCAATCGACGAATACAAGGACGAATTCGGTCGCGGCGACTTCCTGATCCGCAACCTGATGGGAATTGACGAGCAAGACGGCTCGATCGCGATAGGCGCGTGGCCGCGAGAAGGTCAGACTCTGCAGTTTCAAATGCGCGACCCAGAGGCGGCGGACGACGATCTCGACATACTTCTAAATCAAGCGCGGCAGGCGCTAACGGAAAAAGAACCGGTCGGTGCGCTGCTCTGCTGCTGTAACGGCCGCGGTGCGGGTCTGTTCGGCAGCCCTGATCACGACGTCAAGAAGATGGAGGAAGTGTTGGGTCCGCTGCCGGTGGCGGGCTTCTTCTGCAATGGCGAGATTGGCCCGGTTGGCGGCCGGAACTATCTGCACGCTTTCACGGCCAGCCTGGCATTGATATTGCCGAAAGGAAGCACAGGCTGAGCCGGGATGCGGGGCTAGGACAAAAATAGGCCGGGCGTACTACGCAAGCGGCATCGCGACTTCAGTGTGCCTGCCTTGGAGTCGGGTTTGCTGGGCTAGTTCGCCTTTCGCCGCTGACCTTGTGTAGATTGAGAGGTGCCTGCGTTACGGCTACGACCCTGGCGCGGTGCTTCCTGGGTTTCGGCACGCGCCTCCACAAGACCATCAACCTCAGAACGCAATTGCTGAACCTGAGCTCGCAACATTTCCACTTCAGAGCCAAGCTCTTCGATGGAAGTTTCTTGATTTGCCGGCGTTTCTTTGGCTACTTGAACTTCACGACGACGGACACCGCCACGGGTGCGTGGTGACGACTCCGACTGGGACACATAGCGCAGGACTTCGATCTCGGCCCCAAATTCGCCTTCATCATCCTTTTCTGGCGATCCCTTTGTCTCCGGCGGCTGCCGGCTGACATTGAGCCTGACCGACCTTCGCTCCGCCTTTTGAGCGCGAGAAACGAATTCGGGCACCGTGGTGCTGATCGATGTCGGGCGATCGGGCATATCAAATGGCCCATTGGCGAACGCGTCAGCTGTAAGGTGCTCAACCTCAGATTCCGGCCTCAGGACGAAGGTAGTGGATGCGTGACGGGTGCGCTCGTGGTGAATGTAATAGACCGCGTAGGCGGCGGCGAGAATGAGCCAGAAAACAACGATGGTAATAATGATTTCCACTCGCCCGGACCCTTTCGGTTTTCCGGATCCCTTCGGTTGACATGGTTCATCCTAGGATCGAGAAAAAATGGCGCACATCGGGAGAACCCCTAGGTTTCCCAAGTAGGGACAGTTCTAGTTATCCGGTAAAACGCTCTTGCGGCGCCTTTCATTACAGGCCATCTCTGCGCACGGAGTTGGTGGGCCAGTATGGTTAAAACGAAGCCCACGATTGGGACGAAGATCCACGTTTCCACTTGGGGATTCTAGGTTAATCAGGTCGTTAGGCTGGTTTGCTCACGAAAACCAATTAAAGATTGCAGAACCAAATGACAGTACAACTTATGATGAAAACATCATGAAAGACCGGACACTAGCCTGCTTGGACATCAGCCATGAACTCGGGCTGCTTTCCGCCCTTCGTCCCATTTTCACTCCGAAGCCGATTTCCAGCATGCCTTTGCCTGGAACTTGCATGAGCATTTCCCCCAGGCAAATGTCCGCCTGGAGTACAGGGCTCCGTGGATGACAGGCAAGGCGTACCTGGACCTATCGCTAGAAGATAACAATGCCAGTGTCGCACTAGAGTTGAAGTACAAAACTCGGCGCTGACAACCACATCAGGTGACGAGCCATTTTTGGACACTCCGAAGCCGATTTCCAGCATGCCTTTGCCTGGAACTTGCATGAGCATTTCCCCCAGGCAAATGTCCGCCTGGAGTACAGGGCTCCGTGGATGACAGGCAAGGCGTACCTGGACCTATCGCTAGAAGATAACAATGCCAGTGTCGCACTAGAGTTGAAGTACAAAACTCGGCGCTGACAACCACATCAGGTGACGAGAATTCCCTTTGCTTTGCTGGACCAGTCAGCTCAAGATGTTGGACGCTACGATTTCGTCAAAGACATTCAACGTCTTGAAGCGTCCGCGGTTGGTCGTCCTGCCTCTTCAGGCTACGCAATTCTGCTTACCAACGACAGCGCTTATTGGGCCCAGCCATCAAGAGATACTGTCGACGCTGCCTTCCGCCTACAAGAAGGGCGGCAAGTCACCGGGGAGCTTGCTTGGTCTGAACGCGCCAGTCCCGGTACCATCCGCTCTCCGGAAACTCCCCTCAATTTGACCGAGAACTACACCCTGAACTGGGCAGACTACTCGAGGATTTCAGTACCTTCGTATGGCCGATTTCGCTCACTGATTGTGGGCGTTTCTAGAGCTCTCCCATCCTGACGTACGAGCCCCTTTAGTTTGAAAGCTTGGAAGCCTCGGCTGGCTGCTATGCGGCACGGTGGGTCCAGGTATTAGCGCGAAATCGCGAGAGCTTGACATGCCAGGTCTCTCGTCCACCAGACGCCCGCCTCAGCCGGACTCATGGCCGAGACGGGGCCTGAACGGCGGAGCCAACGCCATCAAGCAGGGGGCCGAGGCAACCGATCAGGCTCGCGCGGTGCTCATTGAGATGCTGGACAGGCGTGGTACAACTGTGCCGCGGCCTCAGGTGTGAGCCTGCCTTCAAACTCTTCCATTGCTCGCAGGCAGGTGACGCCGTCCTTGAGCAGGGTCCGCATCTTGTCTTCCCAATCCTCTTCGTCTTGAACCCGAAAGGTTTTCGCGGCTCGTGTTAGCTGGGTGACAGCTTCATGGAGTGGCACGCGGCCGGCAATTTCCCATCCCATTTGCGGGAAGTACTCGGAGAAAAACGCTTCCCGAAGCGATTCCACGTAATCGAACATGCGCTGCTTTTTGGTCGCGGTGCGCTGAGGAAGAGATAAAGTTCGGTCAAGTCTCTTGCCGGGTCGGCAAAGGAGACCGAGTCCAAGTCCAGGACATGTGCTTGGTTTTCATTGATTAGTAGGTTTCCGGGATGAAAATCGCCGTGAATCTGAGTGAAGATTTCGTTGCCGAAACGGGCTTCATGTACTCTCCCCGATTCAAGAATGAATTGAACGTCGCCGGCGACGTCTGGATAGGCATCCACCATCTTTTTCAGAAGGGGCGAATATCTCCCGATTTCACTTTCGAAACCGACTGGCCTTGTCGAAATGGGTGGACACCGGTGCAGCTTTTCCATGGCACGGGCGTATAGGCGCATCTGGTCTGGCGTAGCGGTCATGTCCTTCATCTGCTTGCGGAACGGAGGCCCTTCTATCTCTTCCATGAGTACTTGGGATGGGTCTGACAAGTACTTAACTGGCTCGGGTATTAGTACTCCGTCACCGCCGGAAGGAGAGAACCCATTGTCCCAGACGTGTTGTAGAACTCGGAAACTGCGTTCCGCTTGTTCCGAGCGCGGATACACCTTGCCGATCAGGCGCCATTCACTCGGTGCACTTCAGTCTGGTTGCTCAATCTCTATGACGTATCGGATTAATCGTCGCTGAATGTGAGCTGTGGTTAGGCCGCCAACTCGCGTCGAGCCGCCAAATCGTTCTCGGACTATTGGTTCCAACCTTGCACGCATCGTTGGCTCATCCAAGCCCCTTTCGATTGCCGGTTGGACTGTTGATCGTCTTGGACCCTCTGTCATCTGGTACCTTTCCGGTGGACTATCCCGATTCTGATTGGTGCTGCTACCCGCCATCTTGTTCTGCAAAATTTGTCCATGTCAAACGGCGTTTGCGGCGAATCGGTCGGGACAGAGCACAACCCAAAGCAAAAGAAAAAGCGTTCAGAGCTCAGCAAAGTCTCATGCCCCCTCAAGGATGGATTCGAGACTTGGACGAGTACACCCTCTTGCATCATGGATCCAGTAGGTTTAGAAATGTGCCGTGCAGAACGAGCGGAGCAACGCGGCAATCCGGCGGAGCGTCACGAAGGCGCTGATTCAGCGCCTTCGCTCCTTGGAAGCCAGCCGCGACGATGAGAAGCGTGAGCGAGCGGCCACACTGATCAGCTCGCTGCAAGCTCAGAAAAACTTAGACGCCAGCTTCTGACCTAAATCTTGCCGATCTCGCTGTAGCAAGAGCCCACCGATAAGCAGCTTAAGCTGACCGGGAGCCTATCTAGGGCAGGACCGCCGTCGCCTCGACTTCAATCAAGAGCTCTGGGCGGGCCAGAGCGTGCACACCAAGCAGGGTGCTCACCGGAGGCTCTTTGGGCAAGAATTGCTGACGGGCTTCGTTGATAGCTGATCGCATCTCAGGTTGGAAGTTCACGACGTAGGTCGTAAGCCTAGTGACGTCTTCAAACGTGGCGCCGGCCGCGGCGAGGCAAATACTGACGTTTTTAAAAACCTGCTGGGTTTGCGCCGCTAGGTCGCCAACGCCAACCACCTCACCGCCCGGGCTGGCGGCAGTTTGGCCGGCGATAAAGACGGTGCGGCTACCTTGAGCGATTACGACGTGCGAGTATCCAGTCGGTTGTGGCGCTCCCTCGGGGTTGATGTGCTGATGGGCCATGAGGCACTCCTTTTAGCTACAAGGGTGTGAATGGATATTGCCAATTGTATTGAAAAAAGCTGCCAATGCTTCGCAGATCCAGACAGGCGTGGGTCGTAATTCTCTCGTGGGATAGGTTGGGCTTGTAACTTATGTTTGCTAATGTCGGCGGTGCCCCACTTGTGGTGTTGTTTCTGGCCGCCACTGCTTGCGGGTCAAGCATCGACCCGGCCGCCGACGAGACGTCCGTGGCCGACGTGCCACCTTCGACGCGAATCGAGCTCGAGGCCAAGAACCTACGGTTCGATCAGTCCGTGATCGTCGCAACGGCGGATGCCGAGATTACGGTTATCCTCGACAACCAGGACAAGGGAACCCTGCACAACTTCTCGTTGTACACGGATCAGAACACGAGGGAGCAGATTCACCTGGGCGACTTATTTCCTGGCGTCGAAACTCGGGAGGCAGCGTTTACAGCGCCACCGCCCGGAATCTACTTTTTCCGCTGCGATGTCCACCCGGACAGCATGACCGGAAGTCTTGTTGCGAAGTGAACTGCAGGCCTAAAGCCGCATGGGCAAGCCTTGCCCGGCCATATACTCCTTGACCTCGCGAACCCGAAAGGTGCCGAAGTGGAAGATACTGGCGGCGAGAACAGCGTCCGCTTTGCCATCGACAACCGCGTCTACCATGTGTTGAGGAGTACCACAGCCGCCGGAGGCGATTACCGGCACTTCGACCGCGTCCGAGATTGCCCGAGTTAGGGGCAGGTCATAGCCATCCAAGTGACCGTCGGTATCCATGCTGGTCAGCAGAAGCTCGCCAGCACCGAGCTCAACTACCTGTTTTGCCCATTCGACGGCATCGAGGCCGGTTGGCCGGCGGCCGCCGTAAGTATAGACCTCCCAGCCATCTTCGCCGACGGCGCGCGCGTCAATGGCGACGACGATGCACTGCGAGCCGAAGCGCTCTGCTGCCCGGCCGACCAGGTGAGGTTCCGCCACGGCAGAGCTGTTGAGCGATACCTTGTCAGCACCTAGCTCAAGCATCAACCGGGCATCATCTTCACTACGGACGCCACCGCCAACCGTGAAGGGGATAAATACCTTTTCCGCCGTGCGTTCGACCATCTCGTAGGTCGTCTTCCGATCGTCGGAAGATGCCGTTATGTCGAGGAATACCAGCTCATCCGCCCCTTCGGCATCATAGAGTGGCGCCAATTCAACCGGATCGCCGGCGTCGCGCAGTTCGACAAACGACACGCCTTTGACAACCCGGCCGTGGTCAACATCGAAGCAGGGAATAATGCGTTTGGTGAGCATCTTAAATTGAGTATACCTGGCAGGGGAGGTGGAACCGGCATTGCTTTCGCGGCGGTCAAAAAGCTAGCCCGTGGGTTCGCTAGCGGGAAAGTTTATCTCCAATTCGACACCGTCCGGATCCTCGAGCAGCAGCTGATAAACGCCGTGCTCGCTCATGGATCGCTCTCGAAAGGAGATTCCGTGCGTCGTCAAGCTCTGTATCGTTTCTGAGAGGCCTGTGGCGCTGAATGCGACATGCTCAAGGTTGCCTGTAGTCCGTTCCGCTCCCGACCCAAAAGATGGGGCTGAGCGGCCCATGAAAGTGTCCAATGCCGCTCCGGTCTGGAGCAGGTGGAGAAGGGCCTGACCACCAACGAAGACAACGCCGACCTCAAAGGCAAAGTCGTTGTGCACCTCAAACTTTAGCCCCAACGCCTGTTGATAGAACCGGCGCGAGCGGTCCAGATCAGCAGATCGAATTGTGTAGTGATCAAAGGCATCAATCGGCATGACAGTCTCCTGGGCCTGCTAAAGACCTTTCACCGCAGCCAGCGCCTCATCAAGCTCCACACGGCCTTCGTAGAGCGCTCTGCCGATGATGACGCCGGTTAGGGACGGCACCGCCGCCGAGTCGATCACGTGATTCAGGGTCCCAACGCCTCCGGCCAGAATTACGGAGGCTCCGGTTCCCTCCAGGGCCTTGATCAACGCCGCCGCACCATCGATATCGGGGCCTTCAAATGTCCCATCGCGAGAGACATTAGTGTAGCTAAGGATCGCGGCGCCATCGTCTACGGCGCGTCTGGCGAAATCGAGTATGTCATCGCCGGAATCGGTTTGCCAGCCACGCGTGGCCACGCGCCCGTCTCGTGCATCGGCAGCGACGGCCACTCGGCCTGGGAAGCGCGCACAGGCTTCTCCGACCAACTCCGGGTTAGTGACTGCCGCCGTGCCGAGGTAGACCCGCTCTACGCCCTCCTCCAGCCAGCCGCTGACTGTCGCAAGGTCGCGAACGCCGCCGCCGAGCTCAACCGGTACATCGACAGATCGGACAATGTCGCGCACCGCAGCCGCGTTTAGCGGCGAACCGCTCCGCGCACCGTCAAGGTCGACGACATGGAGGCGCTGAGCCCCGAGTGAGCACCAGTGCTGCGCCATGACAGTGGGTTCGGCTTCGTAAACAGTTTCGCGGGCGTAGTCACCCTGGTAGAGGCGTACACAATGGCCGCCACGCAGATCTATCGCCGGTATTACTTGGAAGCCGGGAGCCTCACTCATCGCCTTGACGGCGCATCTCTTCCTGAATCATCCGCTCTTCGGTTTCCCGGCTCCAAACCGAGGGAAATACGAAAACATTGAACGCTTGCCAGACGAGGAAGGCGCCCCAGATTCCCGCGACCCAGAGGACGAAGTCAGACAGACCGCCGCCGGTAATCAGGTCGATAAAGACAATTGCCACGATAACCGCCGCGTAAGTTGCCACGTGCCGAAAGAAACCGAGGCGCGCCCGAACCCGGCGGCGCGCACGCGCGTAAGCATCGCTCTCGTTCATTCCGACGCGCCTTCCCTTGGCGCCGCGTCCGACTCGAAAAGAACCAAATGGCATATCGATCCGAATTCCATCTGTTGATTCATCGTCATCACGATCAGAGGTCATTGGACTTCCTCGTCATCGCCGTGAACTGGGCGGCAGAGAAATTATAGGTCAATTCCGTCCGTTTCCTAGTCGCCACCAGCGAAGGCATGGCGCAGGAAGTTGGCGTAAAATCGGAGGCCCTGCTTGCCGCTTTTCTCCGGGTGGAACTGAGTAGCGACAAGGTTGTCCCGCGCTAGCACACTCGCGAAGCGGACGCCATATTCGGTTTCACCGATCACGACCCCCTGGTCGGCAGGTGCCGGATAGTAACTGTGGACAAAGTAGAAAAAGCTTCCGTCTTCGATGCCATCGAAGACCGGGTGATCGTGAACCTGTTCAACCCGGTTCCAGCCCATGTGCGGCACCTTCAAATCGGAAGAAGGAAAACGTTTTACACGCCCCGGAATGACATCGAGGCAAGGGTGCTCCCCGCCCTCTTCGCTAACGCTGAGGAGCGCCTGCTGACCCATGCAAACACCGAGGAAGGGACGGCCGCTGGCGATGTAATCGCGCAGGGTTTCAACCAAACCACCTTCGGATAGATTGCGCATCGTGTCTGCGGCGGCGCCAACGCCCGGCAGAATTACCGCCTTTGCATTGTTCACCGCTCTGGCTTCGCAGCTGACCAAGGGGTCAAATCCCTGTTCCAACACGGCTCGAGCCACGCTGCGAAGATTACCGGCTCCATAGTCGACAATGACGACTTGTTTCATCCTTTCAAGTCTATCAATCTGGCGACCTAAGCTGCATTGTGGTCAGGTCCAGCCAGCGATCGAACTTGCAGCCAATCTCACGCTCACGACCGGCCTCTGGAAAGCCAACCGCGGCATGCAGGCAATGCTCGCAGCGTTTTAATCGGCGATCTTGGCGATGGCGCGATTCAGACGGTTGGGACGCACGTCAATCGTCTCCTCCACGGTAGAACGGTGGCCGGGCTTGGATCGATAGAGCTAAAGAGAGCCCAAGCCGAGTACGTCTTCCGGACTGGTATCATGCGCACGCCAGACCGGCGGTGAACCAAGAGCGCGCGGTTAGCAGCAAACCCTGGAAACGACAATCATGGCGGACAATCAGGATCTCAGGTTGCGCCGTGAGGTGGCGGAGGCCGCCGCGCGTGCCGCCGGGGCGGCGCAGCGCCGCTTCACGGGCTCCAAAGTCACTCAGGAAGCCAAAGGGGGCGATCCGCGCAACCTGGTGACCGTTGTCGATCGAGAGGCGCAGACAGCGGCGGTGGCAATAATCCGCGAGACTTTTCCCGAGGACATCATCGTCGGTGAAGAGGACAGCCTATCCGATGCAGAGATTTCCGACCGAATGGCAGCCTGCTGGTTGATCGACGGACTGGATGGCACGTTTGCCTTCGTGCGAGAACTGCCGTTTTTTGGCACGGCGGTTGGCTACGCGGCCGGAGGGAGCCCGGTGGCAGGATCCGTGTACTTGACGATGCACGATGAAACGCTGTCTGCCGCCCGAGGGCAGGGAGCAACCGTGAACGGACGAACTCTACAAGTTTCGAGTAAGCGACAACTCAGTGATGGGTTGATCAGCGTAATGGCCACTTCCAGCGCGGAGGCGGACAAAGCTCAGTCGGCGCGATCGCTGCGCAGCTTGCTGGCCCGGAGTCACAGTGTTCGGACCTTCGGTCCGCCTGCAGTAGACCTTGCCTACTTGGCCAGCGGCCGAATTGACGCCTTTTTGACCTTGAGTGACGTAATGAACATGGGTCCGTGGGATCTTGCCGCCGCCACTGTAATCGTTGAGGAAGCCGGCGGCATCGTGCGAGACCAGGGAGGGGGACCGGTGGATCTCCTCTCGAAGCAGGTAATCGCCGCGACCTGTCCCGAGATGATGGAGGAGATTTTGGCTGCTCTGGAGTCCGACAATGACTAGGGAGAGGCGGGAGCTGGATGACCTGCATCACCGCCGCCAGGTTGCCGAGGAAGCGGCGCGAGCGGCCGGGGAAGTCCAGCTTGGTCTGCTGGGCGGCGCTATCGATCCCAGAAGCAAGGGCGGCAATCAACGCGATCTGCTAACCGAAGCAGACCTCGAGTCCGATGCTGCAATAAAAAGAGTCATCAAGGCGGCATTTCCGGACGACGTCATCGTCAGCGAGGAGGATGAGGCGACCGAGGCCGAGACTTCGGCTGCGCTTCAAGCTTGCTGGATAATCGACCCTTTGGACGCCACTCTCAATTTCGTGCACGGGTTCCCGGTTTTCGGCCCGGCGATCGCTTTCGCCAGAAACGCAAAGCCGGTGGTGGCCGCTGTCCAGGTTCCGGTTTTTCAGGAGACATTCACCGCGGCGCTTGGTTTAGGAGCGAGCCTTAACGGCAAGCCGATCCGGGTGGCGGATCCCAAGGCGTTGGACAGGGCTTTTGTTGTCACTCACCTCGGCAGCACGACCGACCCGGATGAATTCATGAATCGGATCGGGACCTGGCGCCTACCGTTCATTCACGGCAGCCCATTAATCGCCATGTGCTATCTGGCGGCGGCACGCATCGATATCTTCGCGACCCTGGTGCGGAACACTTTGGGACCCTGGGACCTGGCGCCGGGGGCCTTGATGGTTGAAGAGGCCGGAGGGATAGTAACCGGCCAACACGGCGCGCCGTTCGACCTGCTGGTGCCCGGCATGGCCGGAGCCACTTCCGATGCCCTACTGAAGGAGCTCTGGCTGGCTACAGGCGTAACTTAGCGTCTGCACTATACTCAGGCAATGGACGACGCAGGGGTGAAAGAACGCGACGCCCAAGACGCGAAGCTGCGAGTCGAGGAGCTGCGCTCTCAGATTGCTTTTCATGACTATCGCTACTTTGTCCTCGACGATCCGGAGGTCAGTGACGCTGAGTACGATGCCCTTATGCGAGAACTGCGGGCGTTGGAGGAGGCTCATCCGCAGCTAATCACACCAGATTCGCCCACGCAGCGGGTCGGCGGCGAGCCGGTAGAAGCTCTGGGCATCGTCGAACATCGTCTGCCGATGCTGAGTTTGGGCAACGCCTTCAGCGAGGACGAATTCCGTGCCTGGTATCGGCGGCTTGTGAATCAAGCCGAACGCTCCGACATTCCCCTGGTTTGCGAACCGAAAATGGATGGCCTGGCCGTGGCCCTGGTTTTCGAGAATGGTTCGTTTACCCAGGGCGCGACGCGTGGCGACGGCAACCGAGGCGAGAACATCACCCAGAACCTCAGAACGATCCGCAGTATCCCCCTTTCAATCTCCAAGCCGGTTCCCGAGTTGTTTGAGGTGCGCGGCGAGGTTTACATGACCAAGAAAGGTTTCGAGCGCCTCAATCATGACCGGTCAGAGCAGGAACTTCCGCTCTTCGCTAGCCCTAGGAACTCCGCCGCGGGCTCCCTGCGGCAACTCGACCCATCGATAACCTCCTCGCGGCCGCTCGACATTTTCGTTTACCAACTGGGATGGGCAGACGGGGAGGCGCCGTCTACCCATTGGCAGGTCCTGAGCTGGCTTGGAGAGCTGGGATTCCGCGTCAACCCGCTAATCCAGCGC
>CBDCMQ010000007.1:0-300056 GCA_965219205.1 Dehalococcoidia bacterium | reverse complement strand
GTCTCGGCCGAAGGCCGGGGTCTCGTTGCCAAGGCGGTTCGAGAGAAGGGTAAAATGCGAGCCTTTCATCGGGCCTCAGTCGCCCTTCGCAGCGCAATTAGTGAGCCTACGGTTTGGGCGCCAGAGACTTTTCTGCCAAGCGGTCAGTCCCGGGTGTTGTTAATGCAACTCGCGACCGGTCGCTCCGTCTACGACCACGTGGTCCACTCGGGAATTGACGAAGCCAAGGCGGCCGTGGACCTCGCCGCTAAAGTGTTATTGGCGATCCACGCGACTCCGTCTCACCTGGCACCCAAGAGCAAGTGGCGGGTCAAAGATGAGCTTGAGCACACGCACAACCGGACCGCCCGGGCTCGATTGGCGGCACCGGAGTTGGCGGATGGAGCGATAGCAGTGCTGAACGATGTCGCCCCGCTCATTTCCGACACGAAAGAGAAAAGCTCTGTTTTCCTTCACAGTGATTTCAAGGGTAGTCAACTGCTTGTCGACGATGGCCGGATCGCGATTATTGACCTCGATAGTGTTGGCCGCGGTGACCCGGCGGTCGATGTCGGGAATTTTCTTGCTGACCTACACAGGGAGGCTGTCGTAGGTGAGCGGAACGATCCTCGAGAGTATGGACGAGTCTTCCTTGACGCTTACCTTGCCGGCTCTGACAGAAAAGGCATCGCGGAACGTGCAGCCCTGTTTCGAGTCATCGCTCTGGTCCGGATGGGAATCCATAGCTTTCGGCAACAAGCGCACACCTATGCAGATTCGCGATTATATCGTTCTCAGTTGCTGATCGATGAGGCTCGGGAATGCCTAGCGGCTCTGTAGTGAGCCTCTCGGCTGACACGAATTTCCCAGCGCTATCCAGTGCTGTCAATCAATCCTTCCTCCAGCCCCTGCTGACCCGACACCTAAACCGGGAGCAACAGGTGCGGCTCGCCGGATTTGAGGTCCTCAACCACAAACCCGGGAGACGTTGCACCATCAGGTACGAGTTGGATGACCGGAATGGGAGCCTCAATAACGTCCGTGTGATCGGCAAGTGGCAAAAAAACCTTGATCATGCGGCTAAATTAAATCAAACACTGCGTTGGCTAGGTGGTCAGTGGGACCCGAGATTACTGGCCTTTCCACGAGTGCGCGGGTTTGATGAAACCCTGGGTCTTATCTTGCAGGAAGAAGTGCAAGGTACAGAGCTGCGGCACCTAATCGCAAAGGGTGAAACAGAGCCTTTCGTGGCCGCCGGCAAATGGTTGGCCATGTTACATGCGTTGCTAAAACCGTCGGTTCTGGAGAGCAAGCCGATACGCGGGAGGCTCGCAAGGCGCGCGGCTCGCGAAGCGAAATCGCAGCTCAGATTACGAAACTCAAACCAAAACTGGAAACGACAATCGAAATTATAGATGTGCTTGCCGCCGGCATGGCTTCCGAAGAAGAGGTTGTGATTCATCGGGATTTCTATCCAGCCAACCTGATGTGGGACGGTGAACTACTTTGGGGCTTGGACTTCGACCAAATAGCGTTAGGTGATCCAGGAGTCGACCTCGGAGCATTTATTTCGCAAATCGAAAAGATCGCGATTAGAGATGAATTTTCGCCGGACCTGGTCCTTCGGCTTGAGCAGGGATTCCTGGCCGGCTACCAAAGCCTCCGTTCGATCGATCTGCAGCCGCGCTTGGGTTTCTTCAGAGCCTATACGTTGCTGAAGCTGGCCGCCGGGGAAGTTCGACGGGAGCGCCACAACTGGCAGCATCTTACCGAGAAATTCGTCCAACGCGCCCTCGAAGCTGCTCGGGACGCATCTGTATCCTAATCTAGACTCTCAGAGTTTTGTGGATTAGCTATGATCAGGCTATGGCCGCTGACTCACTTTGTCCCAAGTGTGGCGCCTACTGGGGTTGCAACTGTGCAACGGAAGAGTTGGCGTACATCCCTGACTTGGATTGCATGCACGACTGGGTAGAAGTCGTCGGGGTGGAGCTGGACGAAGAGGTTGGCGCTGAGACGAGCCGGGTATATGGCTGCCGCCTTTGCGGCAAGTTCGTCACTGGAGAAACTTGGCAGCGGTAATCGAAAATAGCAAAGCTGCCGCGGGAAGTGGCAGGGCCCTCGTTGTACTGGCTGTCGTAATCGTGATGACGATGACCACGTGGTTTTCAGCCACGGCTGTGATCCCACAAGTGGCCGACGTATGGGGCCTGTCCCAATTTCAAAAATCGTTAATCACAATCGCTGTCCAAGTCGGCTTTCTCTGCGGCGCTCTTTTGTCGGCCGCCTTGAACCTCTCGGACCTTGTGCCGCCGCGGCGTTTCTTGATCGCCGCGGCCTTGGGTGCCGCGGTCGCAAACGGACTGGTTATCCTGGCCGGGGGCTTCTACCCGGCGCTGTTCCTACGTTTTCTTACCGGCTTCTGTCTCGCCGGCGTCTACCCGGTTTCGCTAAAGCTCATAGCCACCTGGTATCAGGAGAGACGAGGTCTGGCGCTGGGTGTCATGGTTGGCGCGCTCACCCTCGGTTCTGCTTCACCCCACCTAGTGAATGGCCTAGGCGGCGTCTCATGGCAGCTAGTAATCTTGGTCACTACGATTCTTACCCTCTCGGGGGCTGCACTGACCCACATAGCCGTGCGCGAGGGACCGTTTTCCTTTCTGAAGGCAATCTTTGACCCGCGCCAACTTGGACGTGTTTTTTCCAACCGCGGCGTGCTCCTGGCGTCGGTAGGCTATTTCGGCCACATGTGGGAGCTTTACGCTATGTGGGCCTGGTTCTCCTTGTTTTTTGCCGATCGGTTGGTGAGCTCTGACATTGCCGACGCCACGAGGTGGGCTGGCCTTGCAACCTTCGCGGTGATCGGCATTGGCTCGCTTGGCTGCATTGTGGCAGGCCAACTCGGAGACACGTGGGCAGGACCAAAACAACCGCCGCGTCGATGCTCGTCTCCGGAACCTGCGCGGCGGTCATTGGGTTGATTTTTGACGCGCCGATTGCTGTCGTCCTAGTTGTAGCTCTTGTGTGGGGCTTTGCGGTTGTCGCGGACTCGGCCCAATTCTCGACCATGGTGAGTGAGGTCGCGGACCAGACATACGTTGGCACCGCCTTGACGTTGCAGCTGGCCTTGGGTTTCTCTCTCACAGTAATTACTATTTGGCTGGTTCCGGTCATTGAAGCCAGCCATGGGTGGCATTGGACTTTTGCAATCCTCGCCCCGGGCCCGGCACTGGGCATTTACGCCATGTATGCCCTGAACCGCTCGCCGGAAAGGAAGCTGATCGCCGGCGGGCGAGGCTAGAATACAAGCGAATCTGATCGGAGTAAGCGTGATGCAAGGCGAGGACTTAATCCAGGTACCGAAGAAGTTTGCCGATCAGGCGAACCTGACCCGCGAGGAATATGGGCGGCTTTATCAGCAATCGATTGCTGATCCTGAGGCGTTTTGGAGCCAGATGGCCGAGGAGAGGCTGACTTGGTTTCGAAAATGGGACACCGTGCTCGAGCACGACTTCCCAAAAGCCCAGGTAACCTGGTTCCGCGGCGGCAAGCTAAATGCCAGCTGGAATTGCCTAGATCGTCACCTTTCGACACCAGCAAAAAACAAGGCAGCGCTGATATGGGAGGCAGATGAGCCCGGCGAATCACGCGTCTATACATACCAGACCCTCCATGAAGAGGTCTGTCGCTTCGCCAATGTCCTGAAGCGCCGTGGCATCAGCAAAAGCGACAGGGTGCTGATTTACATGCCGATGATCCCCGAGATTGCCATCGCGGTTCTTGCCTGCGCCCGCATCGGCGCCATTCACTCCGTGGTATTTGGCGGCTTCTCACCGGAGTCGCTGGTCGACCGAATTGACGATTGCGTACCCTCGCTGATTGTGACTTCGGATGGTGGCTTTCGGGGCGGCAGACGAATCGAGATGAAGAAAAACGTCGATGTGGCCCTAGAACGGGCGAAGACCCAGATTGAATCGGTCATCGTCGTCCGCCGCACCGCTCACGAGAACCTGGATTGGATCAAGGGCCGTGACCACTGGTATCACGAGCTAATGCGCGATTCGGAAGTTCAAGGTTTTGCTGAGGCGGAAGTCATGGATGTGGAAGACCCGCTTTTCATCCTCTACACCTCAGGTTCCACCGGAAAACCGAAAGGCGTGCTGCACACGACCGGCGGATACCTTCTGGGGGCGAGTCTCACCCACTACACCTACTTCGATCACAAACCGGATGACACCTTTTGGTGCACGGCGGACATCGGTTGGGTCACGGGACATAGCTACATCATCTACGGTCCTCTGATAAATGGAGCGACCTCGCTCATGTTTGAGGGCATACCGACCTACCCGGATGCCGGCCGCTTCTGGGACATCGTAGACAAGTATCAGGTCAATGTGTTCTACACGGCGCCTACCGCGATTAGGGCGCTCTCAAGCGAAGGCCTAGAACCAGTTGAACGCCACTCTCTGGACTCCCTGCGGCTGCTTGGCACGGTCGGCGAGCCGATCAACCCAGAGGCGTGGCTCTGGTACTGGCGGCATATCGGCAAGGAGAATTGTCCAGTTGTCGATACCTGGTGGCAGACAGAGACTGGCTCGGCCATGATCGCGCCCATGCCCGGCGTAGTAGATCTCAAACCGGGCTCCGCGACGCTGCCGTTTTTCGGCGTGCAGCCGATCCTGGTTGATAGCGACGGGAATCGATTGCCGGATGAGGGTGAGGCGACCGGCAACCTCTGCATCGCCGGACCGTGGCCCTCGATGATGAGGGGCGTTTACGGAGACCAGGAGCGTTTCTTTTCGACCTACTTCAGCCAATTCAAGGGCTACTACTTCACCGGCGATGGAGCCACCCGTGATAGTGATGGGTATTGGTGGATTACAGGGCGAGTGGATGACGTGATCAACGTCTCGGGACACCGCATTGGCAGCGCCGAGGTTGAAAGCGCGCTGGTGGAGCACGTTGCGGTCGCTGAAGCCGCCGTCGTTGCTTCACCTCACGAGATAAAGGGTCAGGGCATCCACGCCTACGTAACGTTGAATGATGGCTTCAAGGCAACGCCACCCCTGAGGAGTGAGCTGATTGAGTTTGTGGCGGAAAAGATTGGCAAGATTGCCCGGCCCGATGTTCTACAGTGGGCTCCCAGTCTGCCAAAGACACGTTCCGGCAAGATCATGCGCCGCATCCTTCGCAAGATTGCCGAGGACGAGTTCGATAACCTGGGCGATATCTCGACACTCGCCGACCCATCTGTTGTCGAAGTCTTGGTCAACGACAAGAAGAGCAGTTAGCTCACGAGTTGAGGAAACTCAGTAAACGCCTTAGGCGGACTCTAGGAGTTGGCTTCTTGGCTCCTCTCCCTCTCAGGCCGCGTCAGGCCCGAAGCGTCTGATTGCCCGCTAGATAGCCCGCGAATCCAACGTTAACCATTGCGTTTCAGCATGAAATGTGTAATCTTCGCTTGGAATTTCCCAAGACTCCCCGTCACTGACTGAGCATAGGAGAGTGTAAATGCCAACCAAGAACCCGGGCGAGAGCTTCACAAGAATCAGCGTCGAAGAAGCCAAAGAAATGTTAGATGGTGAGGAAGCGCAAGCCATCGATGTCCGGCCTCCAGGATCCTGGGCCGGCGCCCACGTTGCGAACGCGATGAACCTTCCCATGGTCTCGATAATGGCGCGGGGCAAGGAGATTCCGACCGACAAGGATATCCTGTTTATCGACGAAGCGGGCCTGAATGCACCGACAGCCAGCGAAACCGCCGCGACTCTCGAGCTGAAAGAGGTCTTCAGCGTCGAGGGCGGTATGAAGGCCTGGCAAGAGGCTGGCTATGAGACGGAGACAATCTCCTAAAAAAATCGTCACCGGCCTCACTGAGAAACGGGAGGAGCCAGGCGCCAAAGCCCGATTGCTCCCGTCAATTCCCAAAATACCCTGACTTCTAGCCCTTCTTGTCCAACGCATGGCCGAATCTTGGCTCCGCTTCGTTAAGAAAAACACAGCGGATATTTAACCTCTCTGCATTCACGGTCGAGTTTGGCTCGGGTAACAGGGGGTACAGGGCTTGTAAACAGCCCGTTTGTTCAAGATGGTCGCGCGTTTTTTTCGATCCACCCGAACGCCGTTAGCCGCCTCCGTCGGCGTCTTGGTCGGCGTGCTTATCATGCTGGTCTACTTGGAATTTAGCCCTCCTCTTGGGCAGTACAAAGATGCCGACATTCGCCGCATAGCAGATCAGCAGATCGATGCAATTGCCCCCCGCGCCGCCCCTGGAGCCGCAAATATTTGCCCTCTTGCGCCCCTCCGTGGTGCAGATCACCACGGTCTCCAAGTCAGCAGATGCAGGGCGAGGTGTTGGCTCGGGTGTGGCGATCGATCTCAACGGCAGTATTCTCACCGCCTATCACGTTGTTATCGATAGCCCGACAGTGACTGTGCGCTTTTTCGATGGTTCATCAGCCAGAGGAACCGTTACTCAGACTCTGCCGGATCGCGATTTGGCGGTTGTCACTGTCATAGATCTTCCGGCGGGTGTCGAAGCCGCCACGTTGGCTGGTGGTGTGCAGCAGGGCGATCTTGTTTTGGCCATTGGTTCACCTTTTTCGTTTAAGGGCAGTGTCTCTTCAGGAATCATTAGCGCTATCGGCCGCAGTTTCATCATTGACGAAACTGGCCAGGTGCTGAAAAACATGATCCAGTTTGATGCGGCTGTGAATCCCGGCAATTCCGGTGGGCCCTTGGTCGATCGGAATGGACGCGTGGTAGGCATCGTCTCGGGGATCTTCAACCCAACCAACAGCCGCGTCTTTATCGGTATCGGTTTCGCCGTGCCAATCGAGGCAGCTTCCGGGCTTATCGCACCTCTCGGTTAATTCCCCCTGTTGCCCTCGGTGGGCAACGCAGCGAAGGAGTCTCCATGGCTCGTCAAACTGAAGTTGAGGAAACATCCACTCCGCTTGAGCAAATGCTCTTCGAGATTAAGAAGGTAATCGTCGGCCAGGAGGACCTCCTCGAACGAATCGTCGTGGCCCTGCTCTCAAGAGGTTACATCTTGGTGGAGGGCGTTCCCGGCCTGGCAAAGACCCTGGCGATTCGCACCGTGGCCGAGGTGGTCGGCGGTCAGTTCGACCGGATTCAGTTCACGCCGGATTTAGTTCCAGCTGACCTGGTCGGAACCAGGGTCTACAACCAGAATACCGGTGAGTTTTCAACCTCGCTGGGCCCGGTTTTCGCCAATCTCCTGTTGGCAGATGAGATCAATCGGGCGCCGGCCAAGGTTCAATCGGCCCTTCTGGAGGTGATGCAGGAGCATCAGGTGACCATTGACCGTGAGAGCCACAAGGTCCCAGAGCCATTTCTCGTACTGGCAACCCAGAGCCCTATCGAGACGGAAGGCACATACGCGCTTCCCGAGGCACAAGTCGACCGTTTCATGATGAAAGTTCTGGTCGGCTACCCGACTGACCGAGAGGAGATCGTCATTGTCCAGCGCACTACGGCTGGACTGCCGACGCCGCGTCAGATCATCTCTCCGGTAGAGCTAACAGAAATGCAAAATCAGGCGGACGCGGTTTACGTGGACCCGGAGTTGATTGAGTATGCCGTGCGCTTGGCTGGAGCGACTCGGCGGCCGCATGATTTTGGCATTGACGATATCGCCGGCTATATAACCTTCGGAGCCAGCCCGCGTGCTTCAATCAACCTGATTTTGGCTGCCCGAGCGCTGGCATTCACGCGGGGACGCGACTACTCCATACCGGCGGACCTGGTTGACCTGGCGCCCGATATTCTCCGCCACCGGCTGGTGATGTCCTACGAGGCGCTGGCGGATGGCATAACGGCGGATGTGGTTATCGCGCGGGTCTTCGAGGCTGTTGCGCGTCCGGCACGACCCCTAAGTGACGACCCGCTGCGTTGGACATCGGCGCCCGTCGGGGAGAATGTTCAGTCCCCATGACCTCAGGAGCTGTTGCTGCGGTTAAGACCGGGGTTGCGGGTGAGCGCAACGCTGAGGCGCTCCTGAGGCGCCTGGACTGGCAAGTTGTGCGGCGCTTGGACGGAATGCTGCAAGGCGACTACCGCTCTTTGTTCACCGGCCACGGCTATGACCTAGCAGAAGTGCGAGAGTATCAGCCCGAAGACGATGTCCGCTACATGGATTGGAACGTCACGGCTCGCATGAACTCAGCCTACGTGCGTCAGTACATCGAAGATCGTGAGATCACGGCCTGGCTTATCCTCGATCTTTCCCCATCGATTGACTTTGGTACAGCCAATTCGACCAAGCGAGATCTGGTGGTGGACTTTGCCGGAACCATGGCTCGCCTGCTTACGCGACATGGCAACCGAGTCGGGGCCGTTTTGTTTGGCAGTGGCGATGACGAAGTGATCGCGCCCCGCGGCGGCCAAATGCAAACGCTGCGGTTGCTGCACCGCCTGCTCAGCCCGGGAAGCAGGAGTCAGCCAAAGCAAGTGGTCCCAGACTTCGCCGCGACTCTCAACCGGGTTGCCGGCGCAATCAGACGTAGATCGCTAGTCATTGTCGTCTCGGACTTCTTCGCGCCGCCGGGCCGGGAAGGGCATCTTACTCGTCTTGCCGAGCGCCATGAGGTGCTCTCAGTCTGGCTTGCCGACCCCCGCGAGACGGAGTTGCCGGAACTCGGGCCACTAGTGTTCGAAGATGCGGAGACCCGCGAGCAGGTCTACGTTGACACACGCGATCGCGGCTTTCAGTCCCGCTTCCAGGCGCTGGTCGAGCAACGCAACCGGCGGCTAAGCCGTACATTCGCGCAACGAGGCGTGGACCTGCTCAGGCTCAACACAGACGGAGACATGGTCCGGGACATTAGCAAGTTCGCCCACCTGAGGCGCGACGCCCACCGGCGGGCTACCGGCCGGGTAGTGGCCGGATGACGTTTACCTGGCCGGAGGCGCTGTTTTTGCTCGCCCTGGTGCCGGCCATCGCCTGGCTACGTCTGGATGCAGAAACGCCGGCGGCGTGACGCGCTGCGTTATGCCATCGTTTCTCTCTTGAAAGACGCGGTAGGGAAGGGTCCCGGGATCAAGCGCCATATTCCAGCAGTGCTGTATTTGACGGCTCTCACCCTGATGATCGTTGCGTTGTCTCGTCCCATGGCCACGATCCCGGTTCTGGTAAACACCGGCACAATAATTTTGGCGATCGACGTTTCAGGATCGATGCAGGCGCAAGACGTTCAACCAGACCGGCTTGAAGCGACGAAGGCAGCCGTCAGGGATTTCATCGAAAACCAGCCCGCCGGCGTAAAAATCGGCATAGTTTCATTTAGTGATTTTGGCGCGCTGGTGGCTCCCCCAGATCGAGACAGAAAGCTAGCCCTCACCGCGGTCGATCGGCTGCAAACGGAGCGCGGAACGAACATGGGTGGCGGCTTGCAGGTCGCCCTTGACGCGATTTACGCGGAGGGCGACCAGGCGCCGCCAGTTCCCGGCGCCCCACCGGCGGCGGCCACGGAGCTGGCCAACCTGCCGCCGGCGAGTATTGTTGTGATTTCAGACGGTCAGAGCACTTTGGGTCCGCCTCCGGAACAGTTTGCTGTCGAGGCTCAGCAGGCCGGCGTAAAAATTTACACGATTGGCATCGGCACGCCCCAGGGTGTCGTGCTGCAAATTCGCGGAAGGTCGGTTTTTACGAGGCTGGATGAGGCCATTCTGCGAGATGTGGCCGAACTCACAGGTGGGCGTTACTTCAATGCCCAGGATGGCGCCGACTTGTAGCAGATCTACGATGAATTAGCTCTCGAAAGGGACTTCGGGGACGAAGAGACCGAGGTCACATTTGCCCTAACCGGCGTGGCACTGATCATCTCGCTGATCGCGGGCGGACTGGGGCTCGTCTGGTTCAACCGGCTGCCCTAACCGGGTGATCATCAGATGGAATCAGGGCTCTTAGCTGGCGGGTCTGTAGCATAGCGAGGCCCGCGCTTTAGCGTTTCCTTGACAAAGACCAGCATTAAAAAGGCGCCGGCTAGGCCGAGCCCGCCGCTGGCGACAGACGCGGCTGCGAGGCTGGCGAAACCCGTGATCAGGCTAATGGTCAGCGGCCCACCAGCGTTGCCGACATCGGAGATCAACCGCCAAACGCCCAGAAACTCAGCCCGGCCGCGGGCCGGGGCAAGATCCGAGCCAAGAGTCTGAACGATGCCGGAGCTGAAACCGTTTCCTAGCCCGGTAAGCAGAGCGATGGCGACGAAACTGTAAAGGTCGCCTGCCAAGGGCAGGAGTAGCAGACCGAAGGCCAGCAGTACCAGGCTAGGTACGGCTGTAAACTTACGGCCCCACTTATCCATCGTAACGCCGACCGGGTAGAACATGGCCGTGTCCACGAAGGACGAGAGGCCGAATACGAAGCCGATAGTGGCAACTTCCAATTCCAGTTCGTCGCCCCACAGCGGAATGAATATTTGACGTCCTTGGCGCATTACCGCCAAAGCGATAATCGGCACGCCGGTTGTCAGCAGAACCCGCCGGTGCTCCATCACTGCAGTAAGCAAGCGCCCGCTGATACTGTCGGTTGGCATTCGCTCAGCGGGCCAGGTCCGCTTGACGACTAGAAAAACCATTGCAGCAGTGGCGGCTGCGGCTAAAGCCTGAATGTGAAGTGCGAATTCGAGGCCAAAGGCGCTGCCGACGAGGCCGCCGAGTATAGGGCCTACGATGGTCCCGCCACGGGAAACGCCGCCGAGCAGGGCGATGGCCCGGCCGCGTTGTTCGTTGGGCACAATCTGACTGACGTATGAGAGGCGAGAGAGCTGCCAGAATGACCAGCCGCCGCCCATGATCAGCATTAAAACTCCCAGCACGATTGGTGAGGGGCTGAAGGCCGCGGCCGCAGCAGCAACTGCGACCAGGGTAGTCCCCGCGAGCATGCCAGCCTTCTCACCGAAGCGGGCGACGAAGATACCGCCCGGTAAATCCATCAGCAGGATACCAATGCCGCGAACCGCGACGATCAGGCCGGCGATAGCCAAGGAGGCGCCCAGGTCCTTGGCAAAGAGCGGCACAATCGGAAAGATCGCGCCTTGGCCGATGGCAAAGAGAAAACTGGGCAGGTAGACGCTAAAGGTCAGGGAGCGGATTGTGAACGGTTTCTGGTCTTGGCCGGCCGCGGTCATGCGGCCAATGCTATCGTGCTCAAGAATGAGGGGAAACTGCCCTGATCTTGCGCCGCCTCGTCGCGCTAATCTCGATCTGGCTTATGTAGGTCGTTACTTCGCGATCTCAGTAAATCGATGGATCGCTGGACGGAGCAGGGAGCCCAGTAGTAGGCTAGAGTCACCGATTATTGACAATATTGACTGTGCAAACTAGATTGTCTACATCGTTGGTTAACTTAGTCCACTTTAATCGAAGGGACGATAACCATGGTCCGGGAGAATGGAAGCGTTCGACACCCAAAGGTGCCCGAGGAGATAAAGCCAGGGTTCATCCTGCCCGTAATCGCCGAAGAGATCGACGAGTTCGAGGCGCGGGCGAAGAAGTTCCGGATCGGTGACGAGGACCCAACCGGTTTCCAGCTTTTTCGGCTTTCACGAGGCGTCTACGGCCAACGCCAGGAAGACAACCAAATGATGCGAATCAAGCTGCCGTACGGTGGCGTGACCGCTGATCAAATGGATTCCTTTGCCGAAGTGTCAGAAACCTACTCCGGGCTCGGGCGCGGACACATTACGACACGTGAGAATTTCCAGTTTCATTTCGTAAATCTCGATGATACGGCTGAAGTGATGCGCGTAATCGGCGAGACCGGATTGTCCACGCGCGAGGCCTGTGCCCACACGGTGCGGAACGTCACTGGATGCCCTTTCGCCGGCGTCTGTCAGGACGAAGAGTTCGATGCGACGCCATACTTGACGGCCTACGCGCGCAACATGTTGCGTAACCCAATCTGTCAGCGCCTGCCGCGAAAGTTCAAAAGCGCTTTTTCGTCCTGTGCCAGCGATTGCGCCGGGACGTCATATCACGACATTGGCTTTATTTCCAAGAAGCAAACGGACGCGACGGGCAAAGAGGTCCTCGGCTTCGAGATTCGGGTCGGCGGTGGAACATCGACGATGCCGCGGAAGGCCGATGTGATCTGGGACTTCGCCAAGGCTGATGACGGAGAATTCATCAAAGTTTCCGAGGCAATTCTGAGAGTTTTCGATCGCGAAGGTGACCTGCCGGGTCTGTTGCGCAAGAACCTCAACAAGGCCCGAATCAAGTTCTTAGTAAACAAGATCGGCCTGGAGGAATTCCAAGCCAAGGTCAACGATGAACTTGCCAAGGAGTGGGCCAAGGAGCCGATCGACGTCCAGGCGCTCAAAGAAATGGCGCTCGAAGAACCAGGCGGCATAGTGGCGGCCAAGGGTGAAAACGCTCCAGGCTACGAGCGCTGGCGCCGAACCAACGTACGCTCACAGAGACAAGAAGGTTTGTTCGCTGTTTCTTTGACGGTGCCGATGGGCAATATCGTTACTTCGCAATTTAGGCAGTTGGCCCAAGTCATGCGGACTTTCTCCGGCGGCCACGCCCGGACCGATCAGAACCAGAATCTAATTCTCCGTAATGTTCGGCCGGAATCCTTGGAAGAACTGCATCGCCAGCTGACAGACATCGGTTTCGGCGAGCCGGATGCCAACATGGTTGCTGATGTCGTGGCCTGTCCCGGTGCCGATAGCTGCAAGCTGGCAATTACGTCCTCCAACCAGGCTGGCTATTCGATGCGCGAAAAGATGATTGCCTACGATTACTCCGATCCTGAGGTCCAGAAAGTAAACGTCAAAATCAGCGGCTGCCCGAATGGTTGTGGTCAGCACAATATGGCAGGCATTGGTTTGCAAGGATCTTCATACAAGGTTGGCAAACTGGAAGTACCTTGCTACGACCTGTTTGTCGGCGGCCACCTGAACGGCGACAAGTACGCTACTCGCGTTACCCGAGTTTTGGCCAAGAAGTCTCATGAAGCGATAGATCGCATTTTCGAGGTTTATCAAGCCGAGCGGCTGGCGGATGACGAATCGTTTGACGCTTACATTGAGCGAGTCGGTCCCAAGCACTTTGAGGAGCCTCTTGAGGAGTTCAAGTGGGTGGGCTCCTTGGCGGACGAGGCCGAAATGTACATGGACTGGGGTCACACCGATCTGTTTGAAGTGATTCGCGGCGAGGGCGAGTGCGCGGCAGGAGAGGTGCCGCTGCTGCGGGAGGCCGGCGCGGTCTAGGCCTGGGTTATTGGTCCAACAAAAAGGGATTCCGTGAGGAGTCCCTTTTGATTCCCTAGTGGCAAGTGATTGCGCCTACGGCCCTGGGCTCACCCTGCTGAACAAGTTCGACCTAAACGTACTGCAGCTCGGTGAATGACTGACGCAGCGCGTTGACCTCGCTCTTGACCGTCTGCCCCTTGATCGCGGCGGCCATGAGTTCGGCCAAGCCTGACATGTCGGTTTCGCGCATACCATAGCGCGTCATCTCCGGAACCCCGATTCGCAGGCCAGAAGGATTACGCGGATCGGTGTCCAGCGGCAGCATGTTGTAGTTGACGATTATGTCGTTGTCCTCAAGCCGTTGGGCAGCCGTCACTCCGCTGCCGAATTCGCTGACGTTGACCGCGAGCTGATGACTTTTGGTGTAGCCAAATTCACGCGCCTCCACCGCCACGCCTTCGTCTTCGAGCGCCAAACCCAGGGCCTGGGCATTCCGGACAATCTGCGCCGCGTAAGTTGTCGCGTGCTCGCGCATCTCTCGGAACGCCACGAGAAGCGCGGGCAGCGTGTGAAGATGGTGGTTGCTAGAAGAACCGGGGAAGACGCCGCGGTCGGCGGCGGGCCAATACTTTGCAGCGTCTCGTTCGTCCAGGTTTGAGACGATTATGCCTCGCTGAGGACCAGGAAATGTTTTGTGGGTACTGGCAGTCATCCAGGTTGCTCCTTCGCGCAACGGATCCTGGAACTGATCGCCGCAAATCAGGCCGAAAACGTGCGCCGCATCGTAGAGAATCGGAATTTCCCGCTCGCTGCAGACTTCTGAGAGTTCCTTTACAGGCTCAGGAAAGAGGAAGAGGCTTTTGCCAAGAACAACCAGTCGCGGTGAAACTTGCTCGATCAAGTCGATGCTTTTCTGAACGTCCAGGTGATAGTTGTCTTCGGCCAAAGGGAAAAAGTGCAGAGGGATGTGCTTCGGCGCATCAAGGTTTAGGGACGCACCGCGGTTCTGGATTCGGCGGCCGATGACACCGACGGTTCCGTGACTGATGTGGCCGCCTGCCGGTGTGGAGTTGACGATCACCGAGTCGCCGCCTCGAAGATACCCGAGGGCGATTGCCGTATTGGCCGCGTTGCCGCTGATCGGCCTAACATCGGCCTGGCGGCCTGCTGTTAGACCCAGCAGTTCAGCTTGTGCCATGTTTTCGATCTCGTCTATGTAACGCGTGCCCTGGTAGTAGCGGTTGACCTCTTGGTCCTTGTTGGGATGGCCTTCGGCGTAACGCGCCATGAAATCAGAGTTCTGGATCGAGCGCACCGCCGGGCTCTGGGCGTTTTCGCTGGCAATCAGATTGATCGTCTTGCGGCCGCGCCAATCCTCCTGACGATCAACGATTGCGCGGATATCTGCGATATCAACCGCCATAGCTCTCCTCCGTGGTTTTGGATTGATCGAAAAGGCCCTCAGAACGCACTCGCACTCTAGCGCTTTCAACCCGTCGGCGCACGCCGCTGTACTCGTCCAGTAGATGCCGGACACTTACCTCCTCTCGGTGAATGCTAGCAGCCACTCTTGCGGCGTTAGATGGCCAAGGGCCTGATGGGGCCGGTAAGTGTTGTAACGCTGCTCCTGTTGGAGCAGCTGGGTTCTCAGTTGGCTGGGCGAGTCGGGTGGGTCAACCAACTGGTAAAGCTCCTCTTTGTGGGTGCGCTGGGCTCGTTCCAGGCAGCCGTTGAGCTTGGGGGAGCGTGGTGGCAGCACAAAAAGCCGCAGCCCCTTCTGCTCACAGGCGGCCTCAAACTCGGCCCTGAACTCAGAGCCACCGTCCACCTGGATCGCCTTCACCGGACCCGGCATACGCTCGATGACCGTATCGAGGAAGTCGCGCGCCGTGCCGGCGGTAGCGCGGCCGTAGACACCCAAGACGTCCCAGCGGCTGACAATATCACGCGCCGAGAAGTGCTTG
Organism: Dehalococcoidia bacterium; assembly: GCA_965219205.1. Taxonomy (GTDB): domain Bacteria; phylum Chloroflexota; class Dehalococcoidia; order DSTF01; family WHTK01; genus WHTK01. Next base: position 284,893 of record CBDCMQ010000007.1, on the reverse strand, counting down.
TAGGCATGGGTAATACCGGTCCAGCGCACGTCGGCGCTGTCCACCTGAACCAGATCTCCCGGCGCCTTGACGACGTAGTCTTTGGGCTTACGCACGGCATAGGGCCGCACCTGAGGCCGAGAGACGATGCAAGGGTCCTTCAGACTCGCAGGCCCCAGTTTGCCTTGGCGTCTGAGCCGGCTGAGGATGCGGCCCACCATCGAGACCGAGATAGTGACCCCTTGGCGTCTGAGGATCGGCTGTAGCTTGTCTTTGCCCCAGACGGGATTGTCTTGGCGCAGGCGTAGCACCGCTGCTTCGAACTCTAGGCTCCAAGTCGGCTTGCGGACCTGGTGTGGCCTATGGCTGCGGTCTTGCAGACCCCGCGGACCCTGGAGCCGGTAGCACTCTAGCCACTGGTAAAGGGTTGAGCGGCTGCGTCCAAAGCGTCTTGCCGTCAGACTCACCTTCTCGCCGTGATCCTTGTGCCACTCAACAGCCCTGAGGCGCGCCTTCGCCTCACGTGATAGTCGTGGCTCCTCCCTGCCTTCCTGCGCTCCCTCTGGGAGGAGACGAGCCAGGGTTGGACCGCCTGGGATGATCGACCCGTACGTCTGCATTGGGACTCCGTATCGTCCCCGCCTTCTCATCATTGTCGTGTACGGCATCTTTCTGAACGAGATCAGCCGCTGGATTTTGGTATTCGTCTTCACTTTCACCACCGTGGTTCGGCTGCTATAATTTGCAGAAGCTAACCTTTTAAGCCCGGTCCAGCGAGTCCGGAAAGGGAAATAAACGTGTTGATTTCTTCACGCGTGCCAAACGGCGGTCAGCGGCTGGGCCAACGTCAATTAGACGGAGGGCCCTTTTTTTATGCCTGAGCGAGTCCTGCTGACAGCAGAGGACATGCGGCGAGCAATCGTGCGCCTGGCGCATGAAATCGTCGAAGCCAACCGCGGCACGGACAACCTGGTGATGATTGGCCTGCGCACGCGGGGCGTTCCCTTAGCCAGACGCCTGGCAGCCGCAATAGAGCAGTTTGAAGGCGAGAGTGTGCCAGTTGGGGCGCTTGATATCGGCCTCTATCGAGATGACCTAAGCACTCGAGGTACCAGTGTCCAGATCGCCCCGAGCGAGCTGCCGCGGGATGTGAGCGGCAAACGGACGATCTTGGTTGATGATGTGCTGTTCACAGGCAGATCCGTGCGGGCAGCACTCGACGCGCTAGTTGATCTGGGACGTCCAGAGCGCATCGAGTTTGCTGTGCTTGTGGACCGGGGCCATCGCGAACTACCGATACGCGCCGACTACGTAGGCAAAAATTTGCCGACGGCGCGTAGCGACAAAGTGCAGGTTCGGCTTGAAGAGACGGATGGACGCGACGAAGTCGTGATCCAACCGGAGGAGGAAGCGCCGTGAGCAGTCCTCGTGTCGATGAATCTGAAACCAAGACACCGGGTGCCGCCCCGGACACACCGGTTCCAGTCACGGCCCCGGTCCGCGGCTGGAAGCGGCGGCATGTCCTGGACCTGGACGACTTCGAGATTGACGAGATTGATTTGGTCCTGGAGACGACCGAGGCGATGAAGGAGATCCTGGCCCGTGATGTGCCGCGGGCGCCGGCGCTGCGCGGCACGACAATACTGACGCTGTTCTACGAGGCGTCGACCCGAACTCGTGCCTCTTTTGAGCTGGCAGGCAAAGTGCTCGGAGCCGACGTCATCAACCTCACTTCTTCCGGGTCGAGTGTCGAGAAAGGTGAGTCGCTGATCGACACGGTTCGGACCTTGAAAGCGATAGGCGCCCATATCCTGGTAATGAGGCATTCGATGTCGGGAGCGCCCTACCTGGCGGCTGCTAATTCGGATGCGCGCGTGATCAACGCCGGTGACGGCTGGCATGCTCATCCCACCCAGGGTTTGTTGGATATCTACACGTTGCGCAGCCGGGTTGGGGATCTGCGTGGCAAACGAATCGTCATTGTCGGCGACGTCGCTCATAGCAGGGTTGCCAGGTCAGATATCTGGGGGCTGACCAAATTGGGCGCGAAGCTCGTCGTATGCGCGCCGCCAACTCTCTTGCCCGCGGATTTGGGAACCAAAGAAGAGCCCGACGCGCTGCCCCCGGTTGAAATCGACACCGTTTTGGACCGGGCGATCGAAGGAGCCGACGCGGTGATGACCTTGCGCCTACAACAGGAGCGAATGGCCGGTGGATTGCTGCCGAGCCTGCGGGAGTACTCACGGCTTTACCAGGTCAACGAGGAGCGCCTCACTCGCGCTAATGCCGGCGCCCCAGTTCTGCATCCCGGTCCGATGAACGAGGGAGTCGAAATATCCAGGTCGGTGGCGCATGGCGCCGCCTCCGTGATCGAGGAGCAGGTTACAAACGGCGTCGCCGTACGCATGGCGCTGCTCTATTTGATGCGAGGCAGCAAGTGAGTCCGAGAAACTTGGACGTGTCGCGAGATAAGGATCTTGGTAATGGCTGATCGCCTATTGATTCACGGTGCCCGTGTACTCGACCCCGCCAACGGTATTGACCTAACCGGCGGCACGGTCTTCGTAGAGGATGATCGAATCGCCGCCGTTGGCAAGGATATCGAGGCGGGAAACGCCCGTGTGTGGGATGCGAGCGGCCTAGTCCTCACGCCCGGCTTTGTCGACCTGCATACTCATCTGCGCGAGCCCGGGCTTGAGTACGAAGAAACTGTTGAGACCGGCACGCGTGCGGCGGCATGCGGTGGTTTCACGACGCTGTGTTGCATGCCAAACACTGAGCCCGCGCTGGACAGTCGCGCGGCGGTTGAATTCGTTTTGAGCCAGGCCGTGACGGGTGGGACGGTGAGGGTCTTGCCGATCGGCTGCGTCACTAAAGGCCGTGCCGGCAAGGCACTCGCTGAAATGGGCGAATTGGCCGAAACCGGATGTGTTGCCTTTAGCGATGACGGATCCCCGGTAGCCGATGCTTCAATAATGCGCCGAGCCCTGGAATACGCTGGTGGCTTGGGTATTCCGGTCATCGATCACTGCGAGACCCCAGCTATGGCGGGCGGGGTGATGCACGAAGGCTGGGTTTCGACTCGTCTTGGTCTTGAAGGCATTCCGTCAGCTTCGGAAGATAGCATGATTGCCCGTGACTTAACCCTGGCAAAGCAGACAGGCGCCCATGTCCACATTGCCCACATCAGCACTGCTGGTGGTGTGGACCTAGTGCGAAAAGCCAAGGCCGACGGGGTTCCAGTCACTTCTGAGGTGACACCTCACCACCTAACTTTGACTCACGAAGCCGTCATGCACCGAGAAGGGCATGACATGCTCGCCTATGAAACCAACGCCAAGATGTACCCGCCGTTGCGGGCCAAGCGGGACGTGGAGGCCTGTGTAACTGCCTTGCGCGATGGCGTCATCGATGCGATCGCGACCGATCACGCGCCGCACGCGGTTGAGGACAAGCTCCGTGAGTTTGATGACGCTCTCTTCGGCGTCACAATGCTGGAAACAGCGCTAGGCCTGTCACTGCGAGCCGTTGCTGACGGCTCGCTGGCTTTTGAGCGGGTCATTGAGGCCCTGACCGTGGGTGCGGTGCGCGCTCTGGGTTTGGACCGAAATCTCCCGGGGTTGGGGTCGCTGACGGTCGGGGCTCCGGCAGACATTGCTCTGATCGATCGCGAGCGTGCCTGGACGGTTCAGCCGGAAACGTTCGCATCCAAAGGAAAGAATACGCCGCTGGGTGGTCGTGAGCTGCGTGGGCAAGTCGTTGCCACAATCTATGCCGGCAAGGTTGTTTTCGAACTCGGGGATTCTTCGGCGTGAAACCGAATCGGCTGGTGATACTGGTCATGATTTGTGGGATGGAGGCAAGCGTTGCCTGAGAAGGCGTTCCTTGTGCTCGAAGATGGCACGGTTTATCAGGGCCAAGCGTTGGGTGCTCGGGTCCCGGCAACCGGTGAGGTGGTCTTCAATACGTCAATGACCGGCTACCAAGAGGCCCTAACCGATCCGTCCTATGCCGGCCAAATGCTGACAATGACGTACCCGATCCAGGGAAACTATGGCACCAACCGGCGAGACGACGAGTCCTCGCGAGTTCAGGTCAACGCGTTCATTGTGCGCGAAGCCTGTGAGGCGCCCAGTCACCGGCTGATGGCCGGTTCGCTGGACTCGTACCTGCGCGAGCGCGGCGTGCCGGGAATCGCTGAGATTGATACCCGCTCACTGACCCGGCGCTTGCGGGTCGCCGGCGTGATGATGGGTGCCCTGGTACAGGATGATTCAATAGACGCCGCCCTGAGCCAGCTTCAGGAAGCGACCCGTTATGGCGCAGTCGATTTGGTCCCGACGGTTAGCGCCGCCGAGCCTTTTCACTGGCCGATCGAAGGCGTGTATTCGAAACCGCCGGAGGGGCCACCGCGATATCGAGTTGTCGTGATGGACCTTGGCGTGAAGTACAACATCATGCGTTCGTTGGAGCGTCTTGGCTGCGACGTCACGGCGGTGCCGGCTCGAGCATCGGCGCAGGCGATTCTCGATTTCAAACCCGATGGAATCGTCTTGTCGCCAGGTCCGGGAGATCCGGCTTTGCTAGATTACGCAACCGAGACAGTTGCTGGGCTGATCGGCCGTTTGCCGCTGCTTGGTATCTGTCTCGGCCACCAAGTCACAGCCTTAGCACTGGGTGGCCGGACCTATAAGCTGAAATTCGGCCACCGCGGCGCCAATCATCCAGTGAAGGATATTGAGACGGGCCAGGTGCACATAACGGCGCAAAACCACGGTTATGCGGTGGATCGAGAAGGGTTGCCGGCCAGCGTTGACGTGAGTCACGTACATTTGAATGACGGAACGGTTGAAGGGCTCTTGGGTCGGGAGGCGCCGCTGCTAACAATTCAATACCATTCTGAGGCTGCGCCGGGCCCGCTGGACAACATGTACATCTTTGAGCGCTTCGTGGAAATGTTGGCCGCGGAGCCCCAGCAAGCATGAATAAGCCGGCCAAGGTTCTTATTCTCGGCAGCGGCCCGATCGTCATCGGCCAGGCGGCGGAGTTCGATTACTCGGGTTCTCAGGCTTGCCGGGCGTTGCGAGAAGAGGGCGTGACCACAGTCCTGGTCAACTCAAATCCGGCAACAATCATGACCGACGAAGGAATCGCGGATGTGGTTTACATCGAGCCACTAACCGTTGATGTCGTCGAGCGAATTATTGAACGAGAACGGCCCAATGGACTGCTTCCGACCCTCGGCGGACAGACGGGTCTAAACCTGGCAGTAGCCCTAGCCGATGCGGGGGTTTTGGCGCGCTACGACGTCCGGATGCTCGGCACGCCCCTGGAGACAATCCGCACGGCGGAGGACCGAGAGCTGTTCAAGAATCTGCTCGCGGAGATCGACGAACCGGTGCCGGAGTCGGAGACGGTGACTTCGTTGGAACAGGGCAAAGCGGTGATGCAGCGGTTCGGCCTGCCGCTGGTCATTCGCCCCGCCTACACCCTGGGTGGTACAGGCGGTGGTGTTGCTCACACACAGGAGGAGTATGAGCACGTTGTCAATAGCGGCCTCGCCGCCAGCCCTATTAGCCAGGTTCTTGTAGAGCGAAGCCTGCTGGGCTGGAAGGAAATCGAGTACGAGGTGATGCGCGACGGCGCCGACAACTGCGTCACCGTCTGCAACATGGAAAACCTGGACCCAATGGGGGTCCACACGGGTGACAGCATCGTGGTTGCGCCGAGTCAGACCCTGACGGACAAGGAATATCAGATGCTGCGGACGGCGGCCCTGAAAATTATCCGTGCGCTTGGCATTGAGGGCGGCTGCAACATTCAATTTTCGCTGGCTCCACGGCCCGATGTGGTGCCCTGGGCCTGGCCGGACGGTGACCCAGCGGAAATTGGCGAAAGACTTGATACGTCGCCCTATAACGTCATCGAAGTTAACCCGCGCGTTTCGCGCAGTTCAGCCCTGGCAAGTAAGGCGACCGGATATCCGATAGCCCGAGTTGCCGCCAAGATCGCGGTCGGCCGGCGGTTGGATGAGATTGCCAACGCCGTGACCGCGCGAACAACGGCGGCCTTCGAGCCAACGCTGGATTACTGTGTTGTGAAAATTCCGCGCTGGCCTTTTGATAAGTTCCCGTTCGGCGACCGGCAGATTGGCACACAGATGAAGGCCACGGGCGAAGTGATGGCGATCGATCGGAGCTTTGAAGCGGCGCTGCTGAAGGCGGTTCGTGGCCTGGAAAACGGCGGACGCAGCCTGCTGTGGGAGGACCCGAAACGGTCTGGTGAGGTCGGCGCGCAACCGATGGATGCAACCGATGAGCGTCTCTGGACCATAATGGCTGCCCTGCGCCGCGGCTCGGGGACAATGGAAATCGCCCGAGAGACCGGCATCGATCCTTGGTTCCTGGACCGGCTGCAAAACATCATCCGGATGGAGCAGCGCCTCCTGTCGGAGCCGATGAGCCGTGATCTGCTACGCGAGGCCAAGCGCAAGGGATTCTCAGACCCACAGATCGGGACTTTGGCGGACATGCTCCCCGAGCAGGTTCGTGATCTACGCAAGCAGTATGATTTGCGACCGGTGTACAAGATGGTTGATACCTGTGCCGCGGAATTCGACGCGGTGACACCCTACTTCTATAGCAGCTACGAACAAGAGAACGAGGCTCCGCCGATCGGTGAGCGCAAAGTTCTGGTGATCGGCTCAGGGCCGATCCGCATCGGACAGGGCATCGAATTCGATTACGCGTCGGTTCACGCTGTTTGGGCGCTGCAGGAAGCAGGCTACAAAGCGCTGATCGCCAACTCGAACCCTGAAACGGTCTCGACCGATTTTGACACATCTGACCGGCTGTATTTCGAGCCGCTGGATGAGGAGTCATTGCGGGAAATCTTGCACAACGAAGAGAACGCGGATGGCGTCGGACCGGGCACTATCGTTCAGTTCGGTGGCCAAACGGCGGTAAGTCTCTCTGAGCCTCTCTACCGCACCGGACGTCAGATCGTTGGCTCCAGCTACGAAACCATCGATATGGCAGAGGACCGGCGGCGATTCGAAGACTTTCTCAACAAGCAGGGAATCCCACAGCCGCCCGGGGCTGGAGTGAGAACGATCGAGGAAGCCCTGGCGGTTGCTCAACAAATCGGCTATCCGGCGTTGGTACGTCCAAGCTACGTGCTAGGCGGCCGGGCGATGGAGATCGTCCAGAATGCCACAGAGTTGATTCGCTATATGGCACCCGCCCTGGAGTTGGCCGAAGGCAAGCCGGTGCTCATTGACAAATATCTTGAGGGAAAAGAAGTCGAAGTGGACGCTATCTGTGATGGCGAAGACGTGCTGATACCGGGGATCATGGAGCACATCGAACGAGCCGGCGTACATTCCGGCGATTCGGTTGCCGTTTACCCGAGCATCGGGCTGACTCAAGCAGAGATCGAGCTGATCGTCGACTACACCCGCCGAATAGGCCTGGGCATGGAGGCGCGCGGCCTGTTGAACATTCAGTACGTGATCATGAATGAGGGTGGTGAGTCTGGCGTCTACGTTCTCGAGGTCAACCCTAGAGCGAGCCGCACGGTACCTTTCTTGTCCAAAGTGACAGGCGTGCCGATGGTTCGTCTAGCGGTTAAGTGCTCTTTGGGCCAGACGCTGAAGGAACAGGGCTATGACGGCGGGCTCTGGCCTAGCCAACCGCTCGTCGCAGTTAAAGCGCCGGTATTTTCAATGGCGAAGCTGATCGGCGTCGACACTTACCTGGGGCCGGAAATGAAGTCCACTGGCGAGGTGATGGGGGTTGATCGGACTTTTCCCGCGGCGCTGTCCAAGGCCTTAATGGCCTCCGAGCTTGCTCTGCCCGCGACCGGCGGCGCGCTTCTCTCTCTCTCAGACCGGTCGAAACCGGACGCAATTCCCGTAATTCGCAATCTGCACGAGGCTGGCTACAGGCTTTATGCCACTGAAGGCACGGCCGCGGAGATTTCCGCCTTGGGCATTCCGGTTGAAGCGGTGACCAAGAGGCTGGATGAGGGCCATCCAAACGTTCTGGACATCATTGAGGATGGGCTGGTTGATTGCGTGATCAACACGCCCGAAGGTGGCCGCTCATCCACACTGCAGGATGGCTTTCAAATTCGCCGGGCGGCGGCGGAGCGCAGGATCCCCTGTTTCACGTCGATCGATACCGCGCGAGCCGCTACCGAAGCCCTCCTGGCTGGGTCTCAGGCGTTCGACGTTCGGCCGGTGAGCGACTACCGCAAGGTGCAAGCATGAGTGTTCACCTAACTTGCTGCTGGTCGTTCCGCGGGTGAAGACGGCCTTCGCCCGCGTAATCGAAAACACACGCCTCTATGGCAATACCTACATCACCTGGTTTGACGGACCCGACCTGCTGCGCGGTGCGGCCCCCGGTCAGTTCCTCATGCTGCGTTGCACCGACCGCCTCCACGAAGCGGGCGTGCCGTTTAGCGGTGCCTCCCTGGCTGACGATCCCCTGTTGCCCCGAGCGATGAGTTATCACCGGCTGCGCGAGGGCAGAAACGGCACCGAGTTCTCGATTCTTTACGATGTGGTCGGGCGCGGCACCTCATGGCTCGCAGATCGCAACCCGGGCGATGAGGTCTTTGCCTGGGGGCCGTTGGGTCGTGGGTTCTCGTTACGAAGCGCCGGCCAAAACCTGCTTCTGGTTGGCGGCGGCATTGGTATTGCACCATTGTTATGGCTCGCGGACGAAGCCGTGGCCAAAGGCAAGAGCGTGTCGCTCATCGATGGCGCGCGTAACCAAGACGGCATCTTTCCAACCGATCAGGTGCCGACCGAAGTCGAAATGCTTGTGACCACGCAAGACGGCTCAGTTGGGCACCAAGGGCTGGTAACCGACGTGTTTCTCGATTACTTTGCCTGGTCCGACCAGGTCTTCACCTGCGGCCCGAAACCCATGTTCGAGGCGCTAGGTCAACTGCTGCTCGAGCACGAGGGCGGTCAAAGGGCTCGACGCCGGAAAAGCGTGCAGGCTCTGCTAGAGTCACCGATGGGCTGCGGCACCGGGATCTGCTACGGCTGCGCTGTCTTTGACAAGCGTGGCAACACGCGTCTCGTCTGTAAGGATGGGCCACGCTTTGAACTGCGGGAGATCTGGTAACAGCAGCGGGCTAGTTCCGCTTTTGTCTAGATCTCATTGTCATATGCGCTAAAGCGCTTTACTATTGATCTGTTGGTTTCTATTGCAGTTCCCGAAAGAGATCTGGTGCGGCAGCAGCCGTTGCGGCCGCCGCTGAAATGGGCTGGCGGTAAGCGCTGGCTGGTTCCTCATTTGCGCCAGCTTTGGAATGCCAACGCAGATCGCCGGCTCGTGGAGCCGCTCTGCGGCGGCTTAGCGGTGACTCTCGGACTGATGCCCGAACGGGCGCTACTCAACGACCTCAACCCTCACAACATAAATTTCTTTCGCTGGTTAGGCCGCGGCCTGACGCCTGAAATCGAAATGGCGAATGACGCAGCGCTTTACTACGGGCATCGAGACCGCTTCAACCAACTGATCGCTCGAGGAATGGCAAAGACCCAAGAAGCTGCAGAGCTGTTCTATTACCTGAACCGTACCTGCTACAACGGCCTTTGCCGGTTCAATCGTAGTGGCCAGTTCAACGTGCCGTTCGGACGTCACCGCACGATCAATTACCTGCGCGATTTCGGTCCATATCAAGCCCAATTCGCCTATTGGGAGTTTCAGACTGGTGATTTCGAAACCCTCGTCCTGGAACCAACCGATTTCATCTATGCCGATCCGCCGTATGACGTCGAGTTCACTCAGTACAGCAAAGAAAGTTTCAAGTGGCAGGAGCAAGTTCGCCTGGCGGAGTGGCTGGCGAGGCACCGGGGACCGGTGGTTCTTTCGAACCAAGCCACGGGCCGCATAAAGGACCTTTACGGAAGTTTGGGTTTCGACCTTACTATCATGGAGGCGCCTCGGATGATCAGCTGCAACGGCGATCGAACCAAGGCCAATGAAGTAATCGCAACTCGAGGAATGGCGTGACCGTCAGCCGCCGAGATACCAAGACCGGCGCTGTCATGGAGCAGATGGTTCTGCCAGCGATCGAACGCGGCGGATATGAGTATTTTCGTCAGGTCGAGATCGGTGAGAGGCTGGGTGGCGGAAAGCACATCGTAGATATGGTGGCTTACGACCAGGAGCAGGTCGGTTTTCTGATATCGCTTAAGTGGCAGCAAGTTTCGGGAACGGCTGAGCAAAAAGTACCCTATGAGGCGTTGTGCTTGATCGATGCGGTCTTACAAGAGCCCGGGCGCTACGCTCGGGCTTACCTTGTGCTTGGCGGGCCAAGCTGGTCCTTACGCGACTTTTTTACCGACGGCCTGTTGCCGTTTCTGCGTCATGAGGAGAAGCTGAGCATTCTAAGTCTGGAGTCGTTTGTTGCCCGCGCCAATCGCGGCGAGCTCTAACCAGGCCAAAAACTCGGAAGTAAAAAGAAAGAGGGTGGCGAACAGGCCACCCTCTTTCTTGATGATCAGCTTTCGGATCATTCGCCAACCAGGTTTAGAATCGAGCTAAGGTCAGTGAAGGAGTCTGCGACGACGCGTAGCTCCATGGCGGTGCTGGCGGCGAAGGCGACAACTTCAACTCGTACTCCTTTGCTCTCAACCAACTCGACCGCGCGGCGGAAATCGCCGTCGCCTGACATTAGGACGACGATGTCAAGGCGATCAGACATGGTCATGATATCCACCGCCAACTCAATATCGAAGTTTGCCTTCATCCCGCCGTCGGCGAATCGCTTCCAAGGTTTGGTGACTACCTTGTAGCCCTGATTGACTACTGGGGCGACGAAACGTTGTGATTCGAAACGAGTGGCTGGGTCGTCGGTAATCGGCGCGTAAGCAGTAGCACGCACGAGTTGGCGGCCCTCGGTTAGGTAATCAAGCAGTTTGCCAAAGTGGACTCGAGCCCCGACCAGCTCGGCGGCATAAATCAGGTTGGGAACGTCGAGGAAGATCCCGACCTTAGGCAGGCCTACGGCGCTGACGCCCGGCCCAGAGCCGCCGCCAGCCGCACCAATCGAGCGCTGCAAATCGCGCAGTGTCTGTGCCTGCTGGTTTGTGAACTCCTCAAACAGAACGTTTTGGCGGGCGATAAGAGATTCAACACTGCCGCCGCGAGGCGCCTGGCCGTTGCCGCGTGGCTGTGAAGCTGGTTGACTTCTAGGCTGAGCAGTCTCACCAGTTCGCGGTGGTGCTGTCTGCGGGCGCGCGGTTTCGGAGCCTCTACGGGGACCGCGGCCTCGTGTCCGAGATCCGCCGCTGGGCGGACGGCGCTCACCGGCTGAAGTCTCGCCTTCAGACGGTGGCTCCGACTGCGCCGCGGAATCCGTAGACGGCGGTTCGGGCTCGGACTGGACTTTCTCTGCCGGAGCTGCGGTGGAGCGAGACCTTGGGCTGCGGCGCGGCGCCGGGGCGGCAGCAGTCGATGCCTCGGGCTCGCTGGCCGTTGCCGCTCGGGATGACTTCGGCGTCGTGGCCTCCTCGACCGCCTTATCCGCGGTTTGACGTGGAGCCCGCGGCGAACGTCGTGGGGCCCGTGGCTTTGGTGTCTCAGCCGCTTGGGCGGGGTCGGCCTCGGGTTCGGCGATGGCCGCGGCCTCCGTAGGGGTTTTTTCTTCTGTCGACGCTTCAGATGCGGCGGTTGTGCCGCGTCGCGCACGTCCTCGACGTGGCTTTGGTTCCGTCTCGGCCGGCGCTTCGCCCGCTGAGTCGGAGGTTTTGTTAGATCGATTCAGGAAAGATAGCCATTCAGACAGTTACGTAGTCTCCTCAATAAAACTCTGGATGCTGCAGCGTGCTGCAACTTTTTCCGCTAGGGTCAGGAAGGCAAGTCCGGTAGTTGACCCGGGCGCGCTGGCCACCACAGGTGCGCCCTGGTCGCTGGCCTCTCGTGTGGCTTGATCGAGCGGGATCTCACCGAGAAATTCGAGGCCCAACTCCTCGGCTGCAGCCATCGCACCCCCGTGCCCGAATATTTCGTAGCGATTTCCCGTGTCCGGTGCAATGAAGTAGCTCATGTTCTCCACGACGCCAAACACAGGCACCTGCATTTTATCGAACATTGCAACCGCTTTCGTCGCGTCTTCGAGCGCGACCGTTTGAGGCGTACTTATGATTACCGCGCCGGCGATTGGTGCTTCTTGGACCATGCTCATCGATGCGTCTGATGTACCAGGTGGGAGGTCTACAATCAGGTAGTCAAGTTCGCCCCACGGGATGTTATGCAAAAAGTCGCGTACCGCGGTACCAATCATCGGACCGCGCCACACTACGGGTGTGCCCTTTGGCAGGGCGAAGCCGAGCGAGCAGACCCGGACCCCGAACTTGTCCTGAGGCTTGAGGCCGCCCGATTCGCCGTTCATGAAGCCGGCCTCAAAACCCATCATGGTCGGGATATTGGGACCGGTAATGTCAGCATCAAGCAGACCAACTTTGGCGCCGCGTGCGGCTAGACCGACCGCGAGGTTCGTGGCGACCGTCGACTTGCCAACGCCGCCTTTGTTGGATGCGACCGCGATTATGTTCTTGACGCCTTCTACTGGCTTGCGTTCGGCTGCGCCACGGTGAGCGCGCACCTCAGCATCCATCGCAACATTTACTTCGGTGACACCAGGCACGGCCAGAAGAGCAGATTCCACCGATTCCTTGAACGGCCCACTCAACGGACAGGCAGGCGTGGTCAGAACCAGGGTCATCGAAACGCTGGAGCCTTCGATGCTCAGATCCCTGACCATGTTGAGAGAAATAATGTCACGGTGGATTTCCGGGTCCTCGATCTGACCCAGCGCACTCATGACCGCGCTCTCGTTGATGCTTTCAGGCATTCGGCCTCATCCCTTCACCCATGATGCCAGCGGCATTCGCATCAATTAAGTATCGACAGCACTCAGCCCCATCGCTCCCTGCCGGTTCGTGCCGCACTGGCCATTTTAGCAACTGAGTGAGCAGGCGCACGTGCCATTCGCATTCGCCGTCCTCTTTGTGCGGCGCGAGGCTAGCGAACACACAGTTGTGGTCGCGTATTTCAAGGCCAGCGCTTGTGTTGTGCCACTCGGCGAATCCACCGATGAGGTGAAGAATATCCGTCACGGCCTCGCCCCGTTCCTGCAAGGAACGACCCTCGACGGGAAATTCGTAGCGCGCCGCGAGACGATCGGCGGTTCGGAGGATAAGCAGAGATTGTTTTTGCTCCGAACTGAGGGCAGAAATATCGTCGGGGTCCAGCGAGCCAATTTCTTCCAGAAGGATTTGAGCCAGGACGTCATAGCGGCGAGGGAATATTTGCTCGCCCTTTGGCGTCAAAGAGTAGACGTGATGCGGGCGACCGGTGGAACGCTTGGCCTTGGCGGCAAGAATGAGTCCGTCTCGCTCAAGGTCAACCAGGTGCCGGCGTGCCGTCATCGAAGCGATGGACAAGTCCAAAGCGGCCTGTTCAACGCTGATCTTGCCGGATCTCTTGAGAAGGATTAGGAGTTGCTGCTTGGTCGTCTGGATAACTAAGTACTGGAGCCCACCATCCCGATTATAGGGAGTGTTCGTTTATTTGGAAATGATTAACATCCTTTAATAATGGTTCTAAGGTATTTTACTTAAAAACCTTGACCACGCGCTACCCCCTTGTAAATTTAGTTGGCTACAGACGATCCAATACTGCACGGGGAACGTATGAACTAGTAAGAGTGGCGGTGGAACATGGATATAGGAGGTGGGGAATGACTCAGACAATAGTAGAAGAACTCGATCCCGTAGAGGAGCCGCAGGAGCCAACCTGCCGGCACCACTGGGTAATTGAAAGTCCTCACGGAGCAACCAGTTTTGGCCACTGTAAGGTTTGCGACGAGGTCCGCGAATTTCGTAACTCGGCTGGGGATTCAATGTGGGAAGGTGACCCGATGCGCAGCATCGGCAAGATGAGTGGCGGCAACCGGCCGGCAGTGCCGGCGGCAACGCCTCAGGCTGACGAATAGCGACCGGCGCCGCGGCCGAAGTACGTGGTTTTTCAGAGGCCCCTCGCGAGAGGGGCCTCTTCTCATCGCACTGGAACGCGTCTCGGGCGTGGCGTGCGCTCCAGAATAGCAAGCTTCAACCTATATAATGACCTCGTGATTGAATCCGGCTCTCCGGCCACGGACCTGGCCGTCGATTTGGCGCCGGGGGCGAAACGAAGTCTGGTGTTGCCAAATCCGGTGATGGTGGCGTCGGGGACGTTTTCATACGGTCTTGAGTATGCCAAGGTGTTCGATATTCAGCGTCTCGGCGGTATCGTCACCAAAACAACCACTCTGACACCGCAACGCGGTGCGCCACCGCCGCGTATTGCCGAGACGCCGGGTGGCATGCTCAACGCCATTTCGATGCAGAACGTTGGCGTAAGTGCCCTGCTGCGAGATTTGGCTCCGGTTTACGCGACCTGGAAGGTTCCCGTCGTCGTGAGCATTATCGGCTCGACTCCCGAGGAATACGCTGAGATGGCGTCGAGGCTCGAAGATGTCGATGGTCTGGCCGGAGTTGAGCTGAATATCAGCAGCCCGAACGCGCAGCGCGGCGGCATGGAGTTTGGCCAGGATCCGGAAACTGCCGCTGCCGTAACCCGCGCCGTTGTACGAGCAACTACGCTGCCGCTGATCGTCAAGCTGACACCCAATGTCGCCGACCCCAGAGTTGTGGCGCGGGCGGTGGTCGAGGCAGGTGCCGACTCGCTCTGTGTTGGCAACACCCTACAGGCCATGGCGGTTGACCTTGAAAGCCGCCAGCCAGTCATTGCTCGCACCTTTGCCGGCCTGTCTGGCCCTGCCTTGAAGCCGGTTGCCTTGCGCCAGGTCTACCAGGTAGCAGGGGCGGTGGAGGTTCCCGTAATTGGCTGCGGCGGGATCAGCACGGCGCGCGATGCACTCGAGTTCATCCTCGCCGGTGCCTGCGCCGTGCAGGTCGGCACCGCGACTTTCGCCAACCCGCTGGCGCCGATCGAAGTGCTGGACGGCATCGAGAGCTACTCCGCTGAGAATTCGGTGGCCAACATTGCCGAGATTTGTGGCGCCGGCCGCCGGGAGTAGACATTGAGGCCAATGACCAACCTTAGTCGAGGCCTGGAAATGGCGCTTTCGGGGCTGGCCGCGGGAGCTTTGGGCTTCGCGGCGTTCGTGATCGGTTCGCGGCTGCTTTCGTCTGAGGCCGGCGGCATCCTGGGCTTGGCGGTGGCTTTTTCTGGCACAGCCCTCGTCCTATCGAGCCATCTGAAAGAGCGGCGTCTCGAGACCCTGTTGAGCGGTGAGTGCCCGCGCTGCCACGGGCCAATCGAGCTTGAGCACGAGCACAGACATTGGGATCCAACCGCTCGGCGCTGGCTAGATCCCGCAACCAGCTGGGACTGCCGGAGCTGCGAATTTAGTCACAGCGAGAGCTGGGACTGCCCTAGCTGCACACAGCGTGTAGACTAAAAACCGATAGCACCGGGGTGTAGCTCAGTCAGGTCAGAGCGCTTGGTTTGGGACCATGAGGCCCGCAGTTCGAATCTGCGCACCCCGACCAGATTTTTGAATCTAAATGTGGCCCTAACGCCCCCGATGTTCATTAGGTATTTGAGCAATTGCATCCCTTTCGCAAACCGGATTGGCAAGTCATTCACCCTTCCTCAATCCGTGGGATTTGTTCTTTAAAGACTAAAGCGGTTACCGATAATTGATGCGTAGGGCTAGAACGTAGGATCGCGACTCTTTTGCCGGCTTCCGTTTCGATGACATCAAAATCATCGCTGATAAAGATGGAGCCCGTATCCAGCAATACGTGGCGATTTGGGGAAAGGCACAGCACATTCTCAATTACGTCAGGCCGGAAGTGCATTCTCCGATATATAAAGCTTGGCCGATTCATATTCGCTCAATGTGACTGCATTGACAAAGATTGTTGCCCATTTACTATTTACTATTTGGGCTTGTGAGACCGATGCATATGATTCTGGGTTTCTTCGCAGTCGCCATTCTGGTGGCTACTGCCGGTGGCGCTTACCTCGTCGGGCCTGGTGACGGTGAGAGCCGGGGGCATGCTGACGGCTTCGCAACCCAGATCGGTCTCCAATATCACTCTACGCACTCGGACGCCGCTGGGGGCCGTTCCTTCGGCATCCCGGTCCCTGTATCCGGCTGAATACCCCGCGGCCAAACCTTCAGCGTTGCCGTCGGGAGCCAGGGATGGTCGTTTCGCTTCGCTGGTACCAGCTTGGTGTAGCTATCCATCGCCCATGGACACTTCGCGGGTCCTGTTCCTTGCTCATCTATCCTTCCTTGACAACCTGGAGTCACCTGGCCAGACTGCTCCTTGACCTGTCAACCAGTTCTGGACCGCGTGTGACGCTGGTTCTTGCTCTGCACCGAATCTCAGGAGTAGCACATGACCCTTGAAGTTCCCCAGGCGTCAGACTTCCGCGGCTTTGTCGATAAGGACGCCGGCCTCGTTGCCCGTCAGATTTTTGCTGACGAAACGATTTACCAACTTGAGCTGGAACGGATCTTTGCCAGGACCTGGAACTTCATCTGCCATGATTCTCAGATCCCCAATCCAGGCGACTTTTTCATGAGCCTGATCGGTGAGGATCGCGTGATTTGCGTTCGCGATAATGATGGCCGGGCTCAAGTCTTGATCAACTCCTGCCGCCACCGCGGCAACGCCATCTGCCGGGCTGAGGAGGGTCACGCCACCTCTTTCATGTGCACCTATCACGGTTGGACCTATGACTTGCAAGGCGCCCTTGTCGGTGTCCCCGGCTTCAAAGAGGTTTACCACGAAGAGCTCGATCGCGAGAGCTGGGGATTGATCACGGCGGCGCAGGTCGATAGCTATCGGGGCTTAATCTTCGCCAACATGGACCCGGAGGCGCCGAGTCTCAATGACTTTCTCGATGGAGCCGGCCGCCTGGGAATAGATGCCTTCGCCGACCAGGGTGACATGGTCGCCTGGGGAGGCGTGTCAAAATACGTGCTTCCAGCGAATTGGAAGCTGGCGCACGACAACAACTGGGATTTTTATCACGTGGGCATAACTCACGCTTCGCCGAAAATGGGCGGCGTCCAATACGGTCCGCCGCCAAACCCCAACCAGGACCCAAACCCGGTGCGGGCGATCTACCTGTCCGAATTCGGTCATTGCGCGATGGAGAATTCAGCCAGGAGCTTGTTCCCCAACCTGTTTTTCAATGGCAGCGAAATCGAGATGCGTATGCCGAAGGGATCGCACAGCACCGAACTTTGGCGATTCAGCTTCTATGGCGCTGATTGGGACGAGGATAAGAAGAGCAATACGCATCTCCGCCAGAATCACCACTTGGGTGCCGCCGGATTCTTTGGTCTCGAGGATGGTGAGAACTGGATGGATTGCACTACGGGAGCCGAGGGTCAAATCGGTCGCAAATATCCCTATCATTACGCCATGAACCTGGGTCAGGGCGAGATCATTCAGGACGAGGGTCAGCCACCGCGTATCGATGCCAAAATGACCGAGCATACCCAACTCTGGATGTATCGCTGTTGGGCAGAGTATATGGCGGCGGACAACTGGGCCCAATATCAGGAAAATGCCCCTCAGCCTCAGGGAAGACTCTAGACCGGAGGGGACAAATCTCCTCGCCCGAGTTGTACAGCCCAGACCTGTCCGCTACCTTACTTGGCTGTTATCGCGTCGGAGCCTGCAGCCAGCCATTGACTAGTTTTAGTTCCAGTCTTTTACTGCACGATCTTTGCCGATAGGTTTCCTTGAAAAGCGGGGCTGTCGGTCAGGGCAGCGAGCCGCCATACCCGCTGGCGTTGAAAAGCGGTAAAGTATTCATGTCGCGCTAGCCCGGCGGCCTTAACTCCAGATTATTTTGTAATTTACCGGGAGTTCACTTATGTCTGAAATGGACAACTTCAACCCGCAAAATATGCCGCCGCCCAAAGTCCACGGTTTGACAGGTTACACGGACAAGCACTTTGGCGACGAGATTTGGGCTCTTTGGGAGAAGTCGGAACTACCGGCGGACGCTGTGGTAACCAAAGTAACGCTGGCTCCTTATCGTGGCGACCGCCCGGTTCTTGCCTGGCGGGAGGGCCGCCTGTGGCTGCCAGAGGGTGAAGTTGGCGAAGCTGAAGATGCCGAAGAGGCGATTGAGCGGGTTGCTCTCGCTCAGGCGGGGATTCTTGAGCCAAAGGCGACCCACCTTGGGCACTTCCGCTGTCGCGCCACGACCCACTCAAAAACTGAGGAGGCTGGAACCACCACATACCAGGTCATGTATGGTGTCGAGGTCGGAGGTATCGCGGACTTTCCCGAGGACTCCGAATTTGAACGCCGCATTGTGCCACAGCGGGAGATGAACCAGATGTTGCGCACGTATTACGCGGCGTTTCGGCGTGAGTACGTGGAGTCGGTAGACGTCTTTGTCCTGGAGCGCCACAAGGAGAAAGCTCAGTCCCAATCAGGCTGACAGACCGGGTGTAGCCCCGCTTCCAATCAAATCCTGGGGGACGAGTCTCGGTTTCGCCGGCGACCTATGCTGTCTGCGGGTCAGTCTGCGGAGGGCAAAATCTTTGGACTAAGAAGATGCATAGGTTCACCATCGTACCGCAAGTCGCAGACTCCGGGCTTGATTACCAGCAACTCAACTTCGCCGTCTGCTGACCTGTAGCGCTTGCCCAGCTGAAGCACAGGCTCTTTTCGGGCGACAGCCGAGTTCGCCGGCAAGGGATTTGTCTCGTCCTTGACGCTCAGGGGCTCGTCACCATCGCTGAGACTACCGGAACTCCCCTTGGTAATAATTATCTCGGCTCCAGAAGCCGCAACGTAACGCTTGCCCACGGCCGCAGTCATCAAATCCCCCGTTGCCATTCGATCTCGTCGATTTTAGTAAGTGAAACGGTCTAACGCTAGGGCTTAGACCTTGCCTTGCTTGCCGTTTCCGGGCTCAGAGGTTCAAATTTGATCCATGATCACTTTCTAGAGGAGGCCGGCCACCCTGAGCAAACCGGCGAATACCATCACTACTCCATTGCCCCTTGTCTTGAGCAAGTAACCGGTGTGCACTCTGAATTGGTGGGATACGCATTGGACGGATTTGGTTGGCCACCAAGGAGTGGATGGTGTGACACTACGAAATGGCCGTTTGGATGAATGCCACCGCCATTCGCACATCGTCGCTTGGGATCGCGAGCGGCGTGAAATGTATCACTACCACGCAACTTGGGAGTATCCGCACATGGTCGGCTGTTTTCGTGGGGTCGTGGAATAAGCCGTCTCGAGAGTGAGGTGGTCCAGGCCCATTGTCACCGCACAAGTTCGAATCCAGGAATACGGCTGGAACTGGTGGGCCGAAGTTTGCCCACGCGTATTCCGAGCCGTTATGATCAGACAAATCTTGACACGGATTTCAGATCAAAGGGTGTTGTGATGGCGAAAGCCTATAACGTCGCTATCGTTGGGGCCACGGGGATCGTGGGTGAAGAATTACTGCGTATCCTCGCCACGCGTCAGTTCCCGCTCGGCTCGCTACGGCTGATTGCCTCACCACGCTCCGCGGGCAAGAAGATCCGTTTTGGTGAGCAAGATATTGAGGTTGAGGCTTTAACTCATGATTGTTTCGCGGGCAGCGATCTTGTCTTCAACGCCGTGCCGGACGAGGTCTCGCGCGAGTACTCGCCCAGCGCCGTAAAGGCCGCCGCTATCGTTATCGACAAGACCGGCGCCTGGCGCATGGATCCTGAGGTGCCGCTGGTTGTGCCCGAAATTAACCCGGACGATGTTGAGCAGCATAAGGGCATTATTGCTACGCCGAACTGTGCGACAACGCCCGTAGTCATGCCTTTGTGGCCGGTGCACAAGGCCAATCCGGTGAAGCGGATCGTAGCTGCCACCTACCAATCGGTGTCGGGCACCGGCGGTCCGGCCGTCAAAGAGCTAGAGTCGATGTCCCGCAAGGTGCTCGAGGGTGGGAGGGCCGAACCCGACGTCTATCCCCACCAGATTGCCTTCAATTTGATCCCCGAGATTGGCTCTTGGAAGGACGATGACTACACCAGTGAAGAGATGAAGCTGGTCAACGAGACGCACAAGATAATGCACGATCCGTCAATCGCCATTACGGCGACCTGTGTGCGGGTGCCCGTTTTCGTCTCCCACGCTGCCGCTGTTTTTGCTGAGCTGACAAATCCAATGGCAGCGGAGGAGTTCGCTGACTTGCTCCGCGAAGCGCCGGGAGTCGTCGTCCAGGACGACCCCAAGACCGGTGTTTATCCCCAGCCTTGGGAGGCTGCCGGTCAGGACCCCGTGTTTGTCGGGCGTATTCGGCGGGACATTTCTCACCCGAATGGCATTGCCTTCTGGACGGTCGGCGATAACCTCCGCAAAGGTGCAGCGCTCAACGCATTGCAGATCGCCGAAGAGTTAATCAGCCGTAAGCTAATTTAATCGACCTTTCTTCCGGCAAATGGGTTTGTTCAGGGCCTATACTTGCAGGAATCTGGGTGTTGGTGTCAGCGTTTTTTCCCGGTCGCGAAATGAGGAGAAAGGAACTGGACTGTCTTTAAATCAGGCCTCAGCCTACGTCTGATCTGCCGCGGCAGTCATCACGCCATCAGAAAAAAGCTCAGGAGGGTGCAGATGCCTGGGACGCCAAAATTTGGCCGGCTGCTTACAGCGCTGGTCACGCCATTCACAGCCGACGACAGGGTTGACCACGCACAGGCGCAAAAGTTGGCCCGGACTCTACTTGATTCAGGCAGCGAGGGTTTCATCGTTTCCGGTACCACGGGCGAGGCGCCCACTCTGGCGCACCAGGAAAAGCTTGACCTCTTTAGGGCGGTAAAGGAAGCCGTGGGCGACGATGGGACAGTCCTTGCCGGAACCAGCACCTATGACACACGGGAAAGCATCAATTTGTCACGCGAAGCAGAGGCGGTGGGTGTCGATGGGCTACTGCTGACGGTGCCGTACTACAGCAAGCCGACCCAGGAGGGGCTATTTCGCCACTTCGAGGCCATAGCGGCGGCGGTGGAAATTCCGGGTGTTCTTTACAACATCCCGGGGCGCACCGCTGTGAACATGCTGCCGGAAACGATTATTCGTGCCGCCGCGATTCCAAACATAGTTGGAGTCAAGGAGGCCAGTGGCAACCTCGATTCAGTGAGCAAAATCGTGGCTGAGGCCGGCCCGGAATTTCCCGTGTGGAGTGGGGATGACCAAGTCACGTTGCCGCTGCTCTCCGTCGGAGGTTATGGCGTAATCTGTGTCTGCTCCCACCTGATCGGCCGGCAGATGAAGCAGCTGATCGAGGATTTTTTTGCCGGCAGGAACGCAGAAGCGGCCGCAACTCACCGAAGGTTGCTGCCCTTGATGACAGCTTTGATGACCACTGCCCCGAACCCAATTCCTGTCAAACACGCTCTCAACCAAGTAGGCTTCAACGTTGGTGGTCTACGCTTGCCGCTTTATGACTTGGACCAGGATTCATCGGCCAAACTTATGGCGGAAGTTCGCCGTCAGAAGATTGACTTGCCAGTCGGCGTGTAGCGCCACCCTTTAGGACGAGGTTTACGAATCGCGTTCTGCTTCACGCTGACTGAGATGCGCGGTCCAGTCCTCAGCTAGGTGGCGATTTGCTACGCGATAACCGAGTTCGTCACCGATGTAGCCGCCAAACAGGCCGGCAAACATGCGGCTTGCAACCAAGAAAATCACGGTGGCAACAACAAAGAACCAGAGCGCCTTGTCCAAGTAGAGGACATTGATCGCCACCAGGCCGAGGTAGAGCGCCAAACCGAGAAACAAGCCGAGGTAGGCGAAAGAGTTGACAATCAGGCTCTCGCTACGCAGTTTTCGCCGATACATCTCCAGCACCGCGCCGGGCAATGCCTTGATGGCTGAGCGCTTTCCGAGGTCCTGGCCACAGTGGTCACAGCTCTTGAAGTCACGGGGCAGCGGGTTGTAGCAGAAAGAGCAAAATGTTCCGGCGTTCGGCGATGTCCCGTCGGCCAGCCGTCCAAGAAATTCCTCGAGGCGCTCGGAAAGAATCGATTCGGGGCGTGTGACCCCCGGTGCCGGGGGGTCTTGGTTAGACTGGGGTTCTACCGTCATTGTCACTTCTCGGTGCGCTTCTAGAGCGCTGGTGCGTGGCGCTTGAATATGGACTCAGCCAACGCCACCCAACTATCACACCTTCGTCCGAATAGGGCAACGCGCGACCGCTCTGCGCCCGCTAACCCCGAAGGCAGAGTACACTGCCGACGCTCCCGGCAAGGCGCGCCGCCATTGGCGGCATTCAGAAAGATAAAAAGGTGTCAGGCAACTCTGTCGAATACTGCGATTCATAATCGGGGTTCATCAACCAAAGCCCTGAGCTCACGATAGCAACGCAGCTTTACGTCGCGCTGATAGGCGGCCGTACGGCCGCTAGAAGAAGGCGTAACGAATAGCTTGATTCCCTGAAATGGCTCTTCCTGGAGCCCGAGAGGGGCCTTCTTCTGGCCTGAAAATGCGGAGTAGATGCCCATGCCATTGAAGCAAACTATTCGAGGCCGCAGTGAGACAAGGCGGGACCTGAGCTCATCAGCACCGGCGGCGAGCTCAGCGCGGCTAAGATCGCCAGCTGACCGCGAGGTGCGGTGGACAAGGTTGGTTAGCCCAATGCCGAAATCGAGGACACGATGATCTTCCTGGGGTGTGAGCGGTTCAGGTATCAGGCCCGATTCATACAGTAAGCTCCAAAAATGGTTGCCGGGAAATGCGTAGTGGTGCCCAGCGGCTCCCGATCGCAAACCAGGATTGATGCCGACGATGATCAGATCGAGGTCGGGTATCAGGTAGTCCGGAACGTCTTGTTCTGCCATTTGGACTTCAGTATGAAGCAGGCTGCAGGCTGATTCCACGGCCAAATCGTGCGCAACGTGAATCTCAGACACTTTCCGGAGGAGATCGGCTTGCGCCCGTATCGTTGGGAAGGTGCTAGATGGGACGATCGACTAGGATGACCTGTTCGCGTTCTGGCCCAACCGAGACGATCTCGATTGGTTTGCCAATTAGCTCCTGGATCCGCTTCACATAACGCTGGGCGTTCTCGGGCAGATCCTCGAACCTTCGTGCCTCAGTGCTGTCGTCCTCCCACCCCGGCATTTCCTCGAACTGCGGTTGGGCATTCGCGAAGGCCGAGATGCTTGCCGGTGGAGTGTCTACCAATTGGCCGTCAATTTTGTAACCGACGCAGACTTGGATTGAAGGAAATGGGTCCAAGACGTCAAGGCGAGTTAGCGCCACCGAGCTGACGCTGTTTATCGATGCGGAGTAACGCGAGACCACGGCGTCGAACCAGCCGGTGCGGCGAGGCCGGCCGGTCGTTGTGCCGACCTCTGGGCGTGGGCCGTGGAGGCGCAGGATCTGCCCCGCCTCATCGTCGACCAGCTCGGTTGGCATTGGGCCATTGCCGACTCTGGTCATGTAGGCTTTGTAGACACCGACGACCTTGACGATATCGGCTGGTCCTATACCGGCTCCGATAGCGGCGCCCGGCGCGGTTGAGGACGGAACCGAGGAGGTAACGTAATCATAAGTTCCGGCATCAAGGTCCAGCAGCGCTCCCTGCGCACCTTCCAACAACATGCTTTCTCCCCGAGCCAACGCCTCCCGGGCGATGTTCGAAGTGTCCGCGACCCGCGGCGCCAACTGGCTGGCGAACTCGCCGTAGGATGAGTACACCTGATCAAAAGACAAGGGCTCACTATCGTAGAGCTTTGCTAGGGCCGCGTTTTTGTACGGAAGTATGAAGCTGAGCCGCTCACGAAATGCGGTTGGGTTTACTAGGTCGCCCATCCGAATGCCCATTCGGCCAACCTTATCGACAAACGCCGGGCCTACGCCACGACCGGTCGTACCGACGGCTGCCCCGCCTCGCAGTTTCTCATCCAGCTGGTCGATCAGTGGGTGGTACGGCATTATCACGTGGGCACGATCGCTAACCAGGAGACGCTCGGTGCTGACATTGCTTGATTCGAGCGATGCGATTTCATCGATCAGAACCTTCGGGTCGATGGCGACGCCGCTGCCGATCAAACAGGTTTTCTCTGGGTAAAAAATGCCCGCCGGGACCAGGTGTAACGCGAACAGGCCCAAGTGATTGATAATTGTGTGGCCGGCGTTGTTTCCTGCCGAGTAGCGGGCAATAAGGCTGGCATCTCGAGCCAGAAGATCGACAATCCGGCCTTTGCCCTCGTCACCCCACTGACCGCCGATAACAACTGTTGCGGGCATAATTTACCCCGACCTTTGCCGGGGTTCTCCTTCTCTCGTCGCCCGGGCTTTCGGCTGCGCCGGATGGAGTATACCAGAAAGATTTCTCACAGGGGATACGGCCGAAATGGGCCTAAATTACTCACGAAGTAAATATGACCAGATTGGGCACGAATTTCTCAAGCCTCCCCTATGGATTCTTCATGTTGTGCATAGAATATGATCTCGTTCAGAAAGATGCCGTACACGACAATGATGAGAAGGCGGGGACGATACGGAGTCCCAATGCAGACGTACGGGTCGATCATCCCAGGCGGTCCAACCCTGGCTCGTCTCCTCCCAGAGGGAGCGCAGGAAGGCAGGGAGGAGCCACGACTATCACGTGAGGCGAAGGCGCGCCTCAGGGCTGTTGAGTGGCACAAGGATCACGGCGAGAAGGTGAGTCTGACGGCAAGACGCTTTGGACGCAGCCGCTCAACCCTTTACCAGTGGCTAGAGTGCTACCGGCTCCAGGGTCCGCGGGGTCTGGAAGACCGCAGCCATAGGCCCACCAGGTCCGCAAGCCGACTTGGAGCCTAGAGTTCGAAGCAGCGGTGCTACGCCTGCGCCAAGACAATCTCGTCTGGGGCAAAGACAAGCTACAGCCGATCCTCAGACGCCAAGGGGTCACTATCTCGGTCTCGATGGTGGGCCGCATCCTCAGCCGGCTCAGACGCCAAGGCAAACTGGGGCCTGCGAGTCTGAAGGACCCTTGCATCGTCTCTCGGCCTCAGGTGCGGCCCTATGCCGTGCGTAAGCCCAAAGACTACGTCGTCAAGGCGCCGGGAGATCTGGTTCAGGTGGACAGCGCCGACGTGCGCTGGACCGGTATTACCCATGCCTACAAGCACTTCTCGGCGCGTGATATTGTCAGCCGCTGGGACGTCTTGGGTGTCTACGGCCGCGCTACCGCCGGCACGGCGCGCGACTTCCTCGATACGGTCATCGAGCGTATGCCGGGTCCGGTGAAGGCGATCCAGGTGGACGGTGGCTCTGAGTTCAGGGCCGAGTTTGAGGCCGCCTGTGAGCAGAAGGGGCTGCGGCTTTTTGTGCTGCCACCACGCTCCCCCAAGCTCAACGGCTGCCTGGAACGAGCCCAGCGCACCCACAAAGAGGAGCTTTACCAGTTGGTTGACCCACCCGACTCGCTCAGCCAACTGAGAACCCAGCTGCTCCAACAGGAGCAGCGTTACAACACTTACCGGCCCCATCGGGCCCTTGGCCATCTAACGCCGCAAGAGTGGCTGCTAGCATTCACCGAGAGGAGGTAAGTGTCCGGCATCTACTGGACGAGTACAGAATATTGTGCTTTAACGGATGGGCCGCTACCATCGGATGAGGTTTGGTGCTTAAGCGAGTAATCCACTCGAAAGCTGATCGATATATTCGATCCAATTGCAGAGGAGGACGAAGATGACAAACTTGACGAACTTGACGAAGGACTCTGTGCGTTCGGAGACCATGCCGCTCATGACGCTAATCGACGCGGCGAACGTGGCGCAAAGGGGCTTGGAGAAGCGGCTAGCCCATCTCAAGCTCAGCGTGGCTCAGCAGCGAATTTTGGCGCTTGTCTACTACGCTAAAGAGAAAATCACGCCGTCAATGCTGGCAGCCCTGCTGCTTCAGGAAACCCACAGCGTCAGCGGTCTCCTCAACCGGCTTGAGGATCGTGAGCTGATTACGCGGACCCGCGATCGGCAGGACCGGCGGGTTGTGTGGGTTGGCCTAACCCCCGACGGCCAGAAGATTGCCGAAGAAGCGATCGGCCTGGCACTCGACATCTCAAAGGATTTTGACTCTGCCCTGCGAGGACCCAAGGCCGATCAGGTGGTTGAAACTCTTGTCACGGTCCGCGATCTCGGCTTCCGGATCGCCGGAGTGCGGGAAGATGTGCGAAAAGAAGCGCTGAGGCGCGTCTGGGGCGAGGCCTAGACTTAACAGTCCTTATCGCCGGCCTGAACTAGATAATTGGCCAGGGGTATGGTCGCGTGGCGGGAGGTGGCGGGAACATCCCATTGTGGCTAATTAGTTCCGCACGTTCCTTCAGCGCGCTAAACTCAGCGTCGCTGATAAGCTCGAGTAGCTGAGAACGAAGATTTTCGTCCTCCCGGAGCCGATTGCCAAAGTTAGCTACCTCGCTGGCAAGCCGTGTTGGGACCGGTTGACCCTGAAAATCCCAAATTACGGTGCGGAGCTTCTCATCCTGGTGGAAGGTGAGCCCCTGATCGATGAACCAAAGGCGCTGATCAGCGGCCAGAAGGCAATGCCCACCTTTACGATCGGCGTTGTTTGTTAGCCAGTCGAATACCGCCACACGTTTCATTTCTTCCGCGTGGTCCTCGCGCAGCGTGAAGTAGTGCTGCGATGGATCATGAACGATAAATAGTTGAACCGCGCCGACGCCCGGTGGCAATTCTGCCTCTCGGATAACTGTTGGCGGCACCAGGCCCCAACCAAGGGCTTCGCTCACCAGATAGGAAGCATATTCGCGCTTGTAAAGGGTGCCGTCGGGGAAGTCCGATAAGGGGGCCTCGCCGTGCTTCGGCTTATACACGGCGTAGCCATCGCCGGCGGACGCGTCACGTAGCGTCAACAAGTAGACATAATTGGAGCCGGCAGCCAAGATCGCCGCTTCGACTGGTTCCGCGTCTGCCAACAAGTCAAGAATGTCAGCCTGGTCCGCCGGCCACGACCGCTCCGGCATTCCATTCACATAGCGAGCGTTGCTTATCACGATGTCTCGATTATAGTCCGAGAGCTCGCTTTCAAGCCGAACGGAGGTCGCGTCGCCGGTTCTGTTTGAGATAAAGTATCTGTTATGGCAATCCTGGGGATTCGGGCGAACTCGAACGATGCGCCAATCGGCGCCGCTCCGGTGATCAAGATCGAAAGAGCTGCTGTTCTCCTAGGAGAGCATCCGGCGCTCATCGACATCAGTTGCCTAATCGATAGTGGCTCATTCGTCGGGCTGATCGGGCCCAACGGCTCCGGTAAAACCACACTACTGCGAGCTATTTTGGGAGTTTTGGACCTGGAATCGGGACAAATCGAAATCGGCGGAAGGTCCCCGGCTGAGGCACGCAAACAGTTCGCTTACCTTCCCCAACGCAAGGATCTTGAGCTAGACTTGCCATTGCGCGCCCTCGATGTCGTGCTCATGGGCAGGCTTCGCCACGCCGGCTGGTTGCGAGCGCCATCAACGGAAGACAAAGAGACTGCTGAAAGCGCTTTAGAACGTGTCGGTTTGGCCGAATTGCGGCGGTCGCCGCTCGGCGAGTTGTCCTTTGGTCAGCAGCAGCGAGTGCTTTTCGCCAGGACATTGGCCCAAGGAGGGAGCGTTGTCTTGGTGGATGAACCCATGACCGGAGTCGATCCGCAAACGCAGGACGTGTTTCTGGAAATCCTCGGCACTATGAGGGACGAGGGTCGGACAGTGATCATGGCCACTCACGATCTAAACCAGGCCGCAGCGAACTGCGACACGGTTTGTGTGCTAAACCAGCGATTGGTTGCCTTCGGCCCCATGCGAGAAACGCTGACTGAGAGTGTACTCAGCGATGCTTATGGCACGCATCTGCATCTGATGCATGGCGAGGAGCACTTCGATCACATCTTGGAGGATGCTCATCACCACGAATCTAGGGACTGAGAGCTGAGATGTTGGACTGGCTCTTGGACCCGCTTTCATTTCGTTTCATGCGCATGGCATTACTTGAAGTCGTGATTGTCGGAAGCGTGGCGGGCTTTCTCGGTGCGTTCGTTGTGATTCGCGGTCTGGCGTTCATCAGCGACGCGATCTCACATGCGGTCTTCCCGGGAGTGGTGATCGCCTTCTTGCTCAAAATTAACTTCTTCATCGGCGGCGCAGGGTTCGGCCTTCTGACGGCGATGATGATTAGCAGCCTGAAGCTAACCAGACGTTTACGGGAGGACACGGCGATCGGTGTCGTCTTTGCCGGGACCTTCGCACTTGGTGTCGTGCTCATCAGTATGTCACCGGGCTACACGCGAGACTTGACCGCCTTGCTATTTGGCGACGTGCTGTCGGTGACTTCGACTGACATTTACTTGAGTCTGGGCTTTGGGGGGCTGGCATTGGTTCTCGCGTTCATGTTGAGGCGCGTCCTGATCCTGACTTCGTTCGATCGTGAAATGGCGACCGCAATGGGGCTTCCGGTCTTTTGGCTGGAGACGTTATTGCTGATTCTGGTTACGCTAGCCATCGTCGTTTCCCTGCGAGCCGTAGGCAACGTGCTGGTTTTGGCGATGTTTGTAACACCGGCAGCGACGGCTCGGCTTCTTGTTGACGATATGGACCGCATGATGCCGCTTAGCGCTCTGCTCGGCGCCACCTCAGGGGTTATTGGTTTGTATATTTCCTGGCACACAGACTTCGCCGCGGGAGGGACGATAGTTTTGACGGCGACAGGCCTTTTCCTGGCAGTCGCCATCTTTTCTCCTCGTCGTGGCCTGGTCGCATCGGCGTTTAAGGGGAGGCGCTCGCTCGGTCCTAGCGGAGCATGAGCTTGTCTCTAGCGCAGCATGAGCGCTAAGCGCTCATCGCTTATTTCCTCCGGTAGGGGCGCACCGGGGCCACGGTAGGTGCGCAGGTTTTCTTGCGGGTCCTGAGCTGAAGCAAGTCCGGCATTGATTAGCTCACGCATCCCTTGCATTACGTGCCGAGCATCGTAAAGAATCGGCATCCCCAGACGGGTGAGGAAGGGCACAATCGCTCTGGCCACTTCGCGGCCGCCGGTGAACAGTTCGGCTTCGCGCAGGTTCAGCAGGGTAAGGATGGAGAGGAAATCTGCAGCGTCAAAAGTTTGCTGCAGCTGGTCCCAAATCGTTTGCCAGATCGTCGCAGCAGGGTCGATTACATCGAGTTGTGCCGCACGACTTTCGAGGTCCCCATTGTCGCCTCGAACCCAGTAAACCCACTCGCCGTAGGCGGTTCGAATCAGCTTTTCTGGCCTATCGAGGCCATGGTCTGTTGCGAATTCGATCACTCCGGATGTAGTGGTGAAATTGACCGAGACGTCACTGGGTTCCACCAGGAGGAATGAGTTGGCGAAAGCCGTGCCCCATCCAACCGCAAGCAGTCTCTCTTCTGAGCTTAGTCTGCGAAGCGAGATCAGCAGGTTAAGATCAAGTCCATCGTCCAGGACGCGGCGCCGCTCGATGAATCGCCACCATGCCTCTCCTCCACGGACGAAAGGCGTGGTGCTATTGGTTCGCGATGGGGCGCTGTCCTGCGCTACATCGTAGACCACCATGCGGTCGCTTCCGGCGAGGCGCTGTAAAGCAGCGCCCAACAGGCGTGGGTTCACTCTGGAGTTTCCTCGAAGATCGGCCCGCCGGGGTCGAGGACGCGGCCTTCTAGGTCGACAACGGCCGGCCGCTCGGCGCAGTAAAAGCCGTCCTCGCATTTGTCGAAGCTAAAAACCTCACGCGCACCGTCCCAACGTATCGTCCAGGAACCCGTAACCGCGTTGCCAAGTCCCTTTGCCGATTGCTCTTGGATGATTCTTGCCAGAGCTTGAAGTTGTTCTTTGCCCATTGGATTACCTCTCTAATCTAGTAGGCCAGAATGGCCGGCCTTCTTCAAGTATATTTGCGGGTCAGCTCCCGAAACTGGGTCAGGACTTTGGTGTGATCTTCAGGCGTTTTGAGGTCGGCTCGCATCGTATTGATCCCGATGTGAGTGGCGCCCAGCTCACGCCACTTCTCCATCGCACTTTCCATTTCCTCCCAATTCAGATGGGAAAATTCAACACGGGCTTCAATACCGACATCGGATCGGTCTCTGCCCGCTTCGCGTATGTAAGCATCAAGTCGGTCCATTGTTGGTTTGGCATTTTCGTCGAGCGGGAACTGGGGAAACCAACCGTCGGCGTGGCGGGCTACGCGACGGATAACGGCGTCGGCACCGCCGCCGATCCAGATCGGTATCGGTCTTTGAACTGGCAGCGGATTGATGCCGGCGAGATCGATATTGTGCCACCGCCCCTTGAAGTCGACTACATCCTTGGTCCAAAGGGCCCGCAGGACCGCCATTTGCTCGACCACCCGGCGTCCGCGGTCAGTGAACTCCTCATTGAGGCTTTCGTATTCGACTTGGTTCCAACCTATGCCAACACCCAACCGGAGGCGGCCGCCGCTTAATACGTCGATTTCAGCGGCTTGCTTGGCGACTAGAACCGTTTGCCGTTGAGGCAGAATTATCACGTTGCTAACCAGGCCGATTCGCTTGGTTAGACTGGCCAGATAGCCAAACAGCACCATTGGTTCATGGAACATGCTGTCCTTGTCGTACGGTCTTTCCCAGCCGCCCGGGCGGTTCGGGTCGGCACCGACAACATGGTCGAAGGCGAGCAGGTGGTCGAAACCGAGCGCCTCAACGGCCTGAGCATAGTCGCGGATTCCGACAGGGTCACTGCCGATTTCAGTCTGGGGAAACACGGCACCGATTTTCATTCTGACTCCTAGTCAAGCTTCGGGATGCAGATCGACTCACCGATCATTCCGGCCCAGGACGGCGATGTCAATTCCAGCTGCAATGCGAGCCCGATGAAACGCTGCCACCGGGATTCGCGTTTAAGGTTTTACGCGCTTCGATCGGCAGGGAGGCAGATCTCAAGCATGGACTCGCTGATGACCCACGGAGTGAAGCTAGCGTGACCACCGAACTGGTCGTGGTGTTGGTGTTCTTCGCTCTGGACTTTGGCTTTGTAATAGCGGCGCTGATTTGGCTGAGTGGCCGAAGGGCGCTCAACGACCCCACCGACCTACGTAAACGCGATCGAAATCGGCGGTATCAGCGCTAGCAGTGTCCCGCGGTCGCGCAAATGATCGTCATTAGTCAGAGCTCAGGAGTCAGCTTGCTTGACGATACTCAATGATTGATTAAACATGGTCTGAGCAATGCCTCGAGCCAAGACTTTTCTGACAGTCAGTGAATATGGAATTTTGGGACTGCTGCGCCGCCGGCCTGGGCACGGTTATGACCTGCAGCGCCAGCTTGTCGCTGGAAGCGGACTCGGGCGCGTATGCCCGGTTGAGCCCGCTATGGTTTACGCCATCCTCAAATCGCTTTCTGGTCTCGAGCTAATCGATGGCGAGTGGGACCGCACTGAGTACCCGCCGAAGGCAATTTACGCGACCACCGCCGAAGGCGAGGCGGAATTCTTGCGGTGGCTTCAACGTCCGGTCAGCCGAATGCGCGAGGTACGCAACGATTTTCTTGCCAAGCTGTACTTCGCCTTGGACGAACAACCAGCCCTGGCGCGGAGTCTGATCGCGGCCCAGATTGAGGTTTGTGATGCCTACTTTGTGGACATAACTCGGGAGGCTCAAGGTCTTGAATCCACGAGCTTTGATGCAATTGTTCTAGCCTCAAAGGCTTCGGCGGCCCTATCCACTCGAGGATGGCTTGACCGTAGTTTGGCCGCGCTGGATGCCAGCAGCAATTAAGGGCCTGTCAAAGGCCGTGAACGCTGTCGCAGTCTGCGCTCTGATCGCAGTTTTCAGCGCTTGTGGCGGCAGTGGTTCCTCCGCGCCTGACGATCCCAACGCGTTGAACGGCAAGATCACTGTCTTTGCGGCTGCATCGTTGTCGGCTGCTTTCACGGATATCGCGGTGCGGTTTGAGGAACAGCACCCGGAAATTGAGCTGATCTTCAGTTTCGCCGGCACTCCGACCTTGCGGACTCAGCTCGAGCAGGGCGCAAGGGCAGATGTTTTCGCCAGCGCTAACGTCGAACAGATGCAAATTGCCCAGGAGAGAGGGGTCGTGTCGGCCGAGCAGATCATTTTCGCCCGCAGCACTTTGGTGATCATAACTCCCGTCGACAACCCGGCCCAGATCATGTTCCCGGAGGATTTGGGCCGCGGTGGACTGAGGATAATCCTGGCGAACGAAAGGGTTCCCGTTGGCACATACACCCGCCAGGTGCTGACTTCCATGAGCGGTAGCACGGCGTATGGTCGAGATTTTAGTGCCGATGTCCTGCGCAATGTGATTTCGCTGGAGAGCAATGTGAAACAGGTTGCTGCCAAGGTGGCTTTAGGAGAAGCAGATGCCGGGATCGTCTACTTCACCGACGTCACGCCCGATTTGGCACCGGACCTGAAAGTAATTTCCCTTCCGGACGGATTCAACTTGACCGTCGAGTATCCGATTGCCCTTGTAGCGGGAGCCAGAAATGAGTCCGGCGCGCGCGCGTTTCTCGATTTTGTCTTGTCAGCCGCCGGCCAACTCGTAATGAAGTCATATGGGTTTTTGACAGTTGAATAGAGCAGAACGCCGCGGCTCGGGCCGGAAGCGTGCCGGCATGGACACGAATCGGGCCTTTATGCCCCTGGCGTTCTTGTTCATCGCCTTTGTCGTTACACCGATTTTGGCCCTGATTTGGCGGGCGTTTGCCAGCGGTGAGTTGGCGGAGAATATCACTTCAAGTCTCGTGCTTAACGCGATGTGGCTCAGTGCAGTGACGAGCACGATTGCCCTGGCTCTCGCTATCGTGCTGGGTACTCCGGTAGCCTACCTCCTGGCGCGAGGAAGATTTCCTGGCAAAGCGATTGTCGATTTGTTAGTTGACCTACCGCTGATCCTGCCTCCCACTGTCGCCGGTGTCGCCTTGTTACTGGCCTTTGGCCGGCGAGGGATACTGGGAGGAGAGCTCGACTCGCTGGGAATCGACGTTGCTTTTACGACGACGGCGGTGGTCCTCGCTCAGCTCTTTGTCGCAGCGCCGTTTTATATCAGGACGGTGAAGGCTGGATTTGAGAATGTCAGACCTGAGTATGAGGGCGTAGCCGCAACGCTGGGAGCGAGCCCGTTGCGTATATTCCGGCAGATTTTGATTCCTCTTTCATGGCCTTCGGTTCTTGCTGGGGCGATTCTTTGCTGGGCTCGGGCGCTCAGCGAGCTGGGTGCAACCTTGGTCTTTGCTGGCAATTTTCCGGAACGGACCCAAACGATGCCGCTTGCAATAATCGGGGTTTTCGATGCCGGCCGATCAATCGACTTGGCGATAGCGCTGGCGGTGATTCTCGTTTTCGCCGGTATAGCCCTGCTGATTCTTCTCCGCCTTGTCGGGGGATCCGCAGCACGGCGAGGGATTTAGAAGTGCTCTCGGTAGATTTTGAGAGACGGATTGGCGATTTTCTCCTCCGGCCCCGGTTCGAGGCCCAAGATGAACTGGTGGTTTTGCTTGGACCTTCTGGGTCCGGCAAGACGCTGACTTTGCGCGCCATCGCTGGACTGCTAGCGCCTGACGCCGGACATATCGAATTGCCAGAGGGTGTGGTTTACGACTCTGCAGAAAGCCTTCACCTGCCGCCTCAGTCGCGCAACGTGGGATACGTAGTGCAGGATCTGGCTTTGTTCCCTCATCTTTCCGTCGCCGAAAACATCGGCTTTGCTCTGCAGGATTGGCCTCGTGACCAGGCGCGGGAACGAATCGCCGAGCTTATTGAGCTGTTAGGACTCAAAGGATTGGAGTCGCGCTTACCCCAGTCAACATCGGGCGGCCAGCAGCAGCGAGTTGCCTTGGGAAGAGCATTGGCGGCTCGGCCGCGGATGCTGTTGCTCGACGAGCCCTTCACCGCCCTCGATGCTTCGATTCGCGACGTTTTGCGTCGTGAAGTTGGCCAAATTCAACGGCGTCTGGGCCTTGCGGCCCTGTTTGTCACCCACGATTTGCAGGAGGCCTACGCGATGGCTGACCAGATTGCGATTTACGATGAGGGTGCCGTATTGCAATTCGGGCCCCGATCGGACGTCTTTAGCAGACCAGCATCGGTCCGAGTCGCAGAGCTGCTAGATTCTCGCAACATCTTCCAAGGTACGGTCGTTTCAAAGAATGAGGATTTCGTCGAAGTTGAGACTCCTTGGTTTCGTGGTCGCGCCCGAGCCGATTCCGACGTGAACTTGGGTGACGAGGCGGCACTGTGTGTACGTCCCGAGAATGTGATCATCATGCGCCATGGCCGGCCGTTAGAGAACCTCGACACGATTTTGGACGTACAGATAGATGAGGCCGTAGCGACGGGAAACAATCACCGTCTTTATACCCGATTGACGGGCAGACCGGGCCTCCCCGAGTGTCAAATAGAGATCGACGTATCTGCTCACCCCTACGAAGTAATGGGAATCGCGGCCCGCCCGGATTGGCGGGTAGCATTTAGCATGGAGAAAACCGTGGCGATTCCGATTCGCACACCGTAACCTGTTAAGACAGCGTGATCGATTTATCTGGCAAGCTCCAACCCATCTTGGCCGTGGCATTTGTGCTGGTTGTCGCTGGCTGCAGCCAGGGCGCCGTGCAGGGCACGACCCAACCGACCCCGACTCCGCGTCCAGCCGTCACGGAGGTACCGCCGAGTCCGACAGCGACGACACTGTCGCCAGGACGAATTCAGATAGACACGAGCCTGACCACTGTTTACTATTCGGTCGAAGGTCAGACAACGGCGGCCATTTTCGAATCGATCTCCCTTTCGGGCCCTCATAGCGACACGGAAAAGGCAAGCGGGCTCACGGCCACCCTTTGGGCTTACAGCCTCGAGACTTTGCCGTCTTCAATGGGTTGTCAAATTGGGCCGATGAGGATATCGCTCGATATCCGGGTGATCTTGCCGAACCATACCGAGCAAGACCTTCTCCCAGAGGAACTCGCATTGAGTTGGCAAAAGTTTGCCGCGGACGTCGCCGCGCATGAACAGCGCCATGTAGACATCAATTTCGCCGGCGTGGAACTAATTCGGCAAAAGATGCTCGCGCTACCAAGCGCAGATAGCTGTGAGTCGCTGGAAATTGAGGTCGAAAGCCTCTGGAATCAGGAGCAGTTAGCAATCCAGGCAGGTCACGATCAATTCCATGATGACGAAGACGCGCGCGTCAAGGCGCTGCGAGCGCCTCTCCAGGCGCAAATAGACGCGAATCAATCCCGAATTCGATTCTTAGCTGCCCAGATAGTTAGCCTTGATTCGACGATATCAGCAGAGAGTCAGGAAGTCGCCGCTGTTGAGGCTCAACTCGATGCTTTGCGCAGCCAGATTGACGCTATCCTCGCTGCTCATCCGGACGGTGAGCTTCCCCCGGATGCCTTCGCTCAATACGACGAACTGCGCGAACACTTTAACTCCATTGCCCAGGAATTTAACGCACTGGTTGACCTGTACAATGCGACCGTAATCCAACGAAATCTCGTTGCCGAAGAGCACGACGCTCTGGTTTCGGCCACAAATCAACTCGTAGATCAGTTCAACTGGACGCGCTAACGAGTCAGAGTTTGTTCGCCACCGGCGTTCCTCGCGGCCTCAGGAACTGTAAGGAGAGAGCAGCGTCCAAATAAAACCGCCACAGATGGCTGCCCCGCCAACGCTCATTCCTATGATTGCTGGTCCGGCGGGAAGAACGAGCAATGAGACCATGCTGAGGAAGAAGATAAGCGCCCCGATGAAGCTGAGACGAAGCCCGCGCGAACTGAACATGGCCCTTGCAGCTTAGCATCCTGTGAGAATCAGCCCCTCAGGAGAGGCTAAACGGCGGGTATTTGTCTGTTAGTCCGAATAGGTAACCTGTGACGCGATGTTCCCAGCGGACAAAGCCGACAGTCATTTGATGCAGACCGGGTGGAAAACTGGATTGAAAAGTATCGCCACCTGGCCAATCAGGACAATGACGCTGGCCAGAAAATAGAGGGCATTTAGCACCAGAAAATGAGGAATGAGCAGGATCGCCTTTATGGCGAAGCCAATTCCGGGTGCATTAAGCCACCGGGATGGATGTTGAGGGTAATCGACCTCAAGTTGAAGGGGTCGGTCCAGCCGCTGGTCCAAGTCCAGCGGCGGGTATTCGTCGAACAGGTGCAGGAAGTACGCGGTTATGTTTGCTTCCCACCGATGGACACCCACTAGGATCTTAAAGATCCCCCTCGGATAGCGGCCCCGAAGCATGATGACAAACGTTGCCGCTAGATAGCCAATCAGGGCTCCATAAATCAAGTAAAAGAGGACAATAACGCTTGGAGCAAGAAGGACAAACCGGACAATGGTGCCAACGAATAGCGGGAAGTTGGTTAGACGGCGCTGTGTGTCGGGACGCGCTATCTCCAGCCTTATTGGATAGACCGTTGGTGTCGGTGGAACTGCTGTGGATTCCATCAAGTGCTCGATTCTTTTTATCCTATTTCGCGCCGAAATCGGTGCCAGTAAGCTCCGCGGCGGGTCGGGTTATTTCGATTCGGCCTCTGCCAACCTGAACTAGTTGAAGCTGAACGGTGGGTAACGGTCCGTCATTGCCGTGGAATAAGCGTTTGTTCTTAGCCACCAGCGTCCGACACCGACAACAAAGCTATGCGGACCTTGCGGATAAGACCCGGTGAAAAGAATCCCGAACTCGGCCACCAACGTAACGAGCAGAACGGCCAGCAAAAGGAACTTAAGGACGATAAGATGCGGAATCAAAAGGACTAGTTTGATAAAGATTCCCACCCAAGGGAGGTTCAGTAGGCGGCTCGAGCGTTCGGGGTAGTCGACCGCGAGTAAGACATAGGGTAAACCAGCTTCCACAGAAAACGGCGGATAATCGTCGCGTAGGTGGCTCCAGTAGGCGAAGACATGGGTTGTCCAGCGCGTTACACCCACGGCAAACTTGAAAAGCCCTGGTGGATAGCGCCCCGTGAACAGAATGGCGAAGCTGGCGAAGAAATAAGCGATCGTGGCGGCGATCGACAGAAAGTAAAGAACGATCAGGTGTGGTACTAGCAGAACCGCGCGGATAATCCCGCTGGTGAAGGGGAAATTCGTCACCCGTGACTGGCTTTCAGGCCGGGCAATTTCCAGTCG
The DNA here is from genome assembly GCA_965219205.1 of Dehalococcoidia bacterium. Classification (GTDB taxonomy): domain Bacteria; phylum Chloroflexota; class Dehalococcoidia; order DSTF01; family WHTK01; genus WHTK01. The sequence continues at coordinate 247,731 of CBDCMQ010000007.1, read as the reverse complement.
AATCGGGTAAGCGGTGCCCGCAGGCGCTCCACGGATTCGTTCCATAGGCAGGCCACTTTCTATCCGAGGATGATGCAGTTCGCACCGACTATGTGTGGCTCAGGGAGAATTGTCAAGGCGTCTTAGCGTTACAGTAAATCTCCGACAGAATTATTTGGCATGCACTTTGTGCGGCGCCATGGACGTCGCTAACATGAATTCATGATTGGCAAGACAGCCGGGATTTTGACGCTGCGGTCACGCCGCTTTGAGTGGGGTCGCCGGACCTACCTAATGGGTGTATTGAACCTTTCGCCGGACTCTTTTTCTGGCGACGGCGTAACTAGGGTAGCGGATGCCGTCGAACAGGCTCGCCGATTTGCCGACGATGGCGCGGACCTCATCGATGTCGGTGGGCAATCGACAAAGCCCGGCTTCGAAGAACTAAGCATTGAGGAAGAAAAGCACCGCGTTGTGCCGGCGATCGAGGCGATTGTTCGAGCCACTAGTTTGCCGCTGAGCATCGACAGCTACCGTGCCCCGGTTGTTGAGGCGGCACTCGATGCCGGCGCTGACATGATCAACGACATTTGGGGATTTCGCCGCGATCCAGAGGTCGCCGTTTTGGCGGCGAAGCGAAACGTTCCTGCAGTGATAATGCACAACCAACGCGGTCGCCAATTTCAAGACGTGATTGGCGATGTGAACGCCGGCTTGGCAGCGAGCCAAGAGATCGCGGCCGTGGCTGGCGTGGGGTCAGAGAACCTCATTGTCGACCCTGGATTCGGGTTCGGCTGGTCCGTGGAGCATAATTTGGAGATGCTGCGGCGGCTGGGCGAGCTCAGTAGGATCGGCTTGCCTCTGCTAGTTGGCACCTCCCGTAAGTCAACAATTGGAACGGTTCTCGAACGTTCAGAGTCTGAACGAATTTGGGGGACGGCGGCCACCACCGCCGTCGCGATCATGAACGGTGCCGACATGATTCGAGTACACGACGTGGCTGAGATGATCGAAGTAAGCCGGATGACTGACGCTATCGTTCGGGGCGAGGTTTGATGTCCGGTATTTACCTGGCAATCGGGTCAAACCTGGGAAATCGTCAGGCCAACTTGGCGCTATCTCTGCGCATGCTGGAGCCTCTGGTGCGAGTCGAGGCGCTCTCGCCGCTTTATGAGTCGCCGCCCCAGCAACCGGCGCCGCCGCCCGACTACCTAAATGCTGCTTGCCGCGTGACCACGGGTCTGCCGCCAGATCTCTTGTTACGCCACTTGAAACGAATCGAGAAGGCAATCGGCCGTCACTCCCAGGAGCACTGGATACCTCGACCAATCGACCTTGACATCGTGATCTACAACGATGCGATTATAGAAACCAGCGAGCTCACGTTGCCACACCCACGTCTGCGCGAGCGCGCCTTCGTCTTGCAGCCGTTGCTGGATTTGGAGCCGGATCTGGTATCTCCGTCAACTGCTGAGCCCCTGGCAACGCTCTTGAGTCAGCTCAAGACCGGTGGCCTGCGACAAATCGCCGGATCAGATTGGCCGGTGTATGACGAGGCACAAGAATCCTAGCCGGCGTGCCGTCAAGCATCAGGTGACCTATTAGGCGCTACTTCTGGATCCTCATCTTCTAACCGCAGCATAGTAAAGCCGAGCCAAAAGGTCAGAGCCGTAAGCGTTGTCATTGCTGCCATAACCGGGAGAGCAAGAGCAGCGTAGCTGCGTCGTCTGATGCCGATCAGGAAAAGAAACATTTGCAGCGCGGCACCAACCATAAGGATGATGCCAGTGGTTTGCGCTCGGTTCACGAAGTGCTGCCGCTCTCCATCGCTTCGCGCAAGTCGGGCGGCAAAAGATTCGGGATGGAGTCCCTGATTGGGTACGTCTCATCGCATTTCGCGCAGTGCAGCGAACCTTCGATTACCTCGTCGCCATCCTCCTTGGTTGCGGCCAAGGTCAGCGGCCCTTTGCAAACTGGGCAGGCGAGAATATCCATCATTTCTTTGCGCATAACGACTCCTTCGGCCCTTTGGACAGATTGATTCTAGGAACGGGGTCTGAGCAGTGTCAATCCGGGCTGAACCCGTGTGGCTAGCGGCGCCGTCCCTTGCGACCGTTGCTCCCACCCTTAGCCGGCGGGCCATCAGTCGTTTGGGTTGGAGCGGTGTTACCGTTGCCCTCTTCAATTTCATCATCCGCACCCGGCGGCTGTTTTGATAGATCAATTATCGCCACCGACGCTACACGATCGCCATCGCCAACGTTCATTACATGAACCCCCTGGGCTGAGCGTCCCACCTTGGCGATGCTCTGGACGGAGGTCCGCATAACGATGCCGCTTTCGGAGATAGTCATCACGTCCTCATCCTCTGTTACGGCGCGGGCGGCAACCACACGGCCGGTCCGGTCCGTGACGTTGTGCGTGGCCACACCCTGACCACCTCGAGAGTGCCGCGGGTACTCGTCAAAAGAGGTTCTTTTGCCCAGGCCAGTCTCAGAAATGGTCAGAAGCATGGCATCAGGAACAACGATCTCCATTGCCACTACTTCGTCACCGGCGGCGGTGAGTCGCATGCCGCGCACGCCTCCGCTGGAGCGTGAGGCAGAGCGCAGGGTCTCAACCGAGAACCGGATCGCCTTGCCATGCGAGGCGACGAGTACCGTATCGTCCTCGTCCCGGGCGAGATGGGCAAAAACTAGCTCGTCTTCTTTCTCAAGGCCCATCGCGATTAGTCCTGCGCGGCGGACGGTTGCGAATTCGCGCAAAGGCGTTTTCTTGACTTCACCTTTTCGGGTGGCCAGGAGCATGAAGTCCTGGTCAAACGTTGTCGTGGTGACAACCGCGGTGATGATTTCTTTTTCATCTACCTCGATGAGGTTAACAATCGGCGTTCCCCTGGCGGTTCTTGACGAGTCAGGAATTTCGTGCACGGGAAGTTGAAACACACGCCCCCGATCGGTAAAGAAGAGGACGCTGTCGTGAGTGTCCGCTATCAAGAGTCGATGGATGCCATCTGCTTCGCGAACACCCATGCCGCTGACTCCACGGCCGCCGCGGCGCTGAGGCCGATATGTTTCCAGGGGCAGCCGCTTTATGTAACCCTTTTGAGTCAAGGTAATTACCGTCTCCTGGTGAGGAATAAGATCTTCCTCGCTGAAGTCTTCAACTTCCTGCTCAATGATTTGGGTACGACGCTCGTTGCCGTACTTCTCCTTGACTTCTTGCGACTCGGACTTGATTAGGAAGTCAACCTTTTGGCGGTTCGCAAGCAGATCTTCGAGTTCGCTTATCAGCTGAATCAGCTCCTCGTACTCGGTTTCAATCTTTTGCCGCTCTAGCGCTGCGAGCCGGCGCAGTTGCATATCGAGGACCGCTTGCGCTTGGCGTTCGCTCAAATCAAAGGGAGCTTCTTGCAATCGGGTGCGTGCCGCGTCCGCGGAGTCAGATTCGCGAATAGCGCTGATAATCGCATCCATGTTTTCGAGGGCCTTTAGGAGTCCCTCGAGAATGTGAGCGCGTTCTCTAGCTTTGGCTAGGTCAAATTCGCTGCGTCGGCGGATTACCTCGCGGCGGAAATCGATAAAGTGTTCTAGCGCCGATTTGAGGCGAATCGTACGGGGTTCACGGTCGACCAATGCGAGCAGGTTAACTGCGAAAGTTGTCTGCATCGAGGTGTGCTTATAGAGGGCGTTAAGAACCGGCCGCGCCTGGCCGCCGCGCCCGAGCTCCAGGACAATCCGCATACCCTGGCGGTCAGACTCATCACGAAGATCGCTAATTCCGTCGATTTTGCGTGCCTTTACGAGCTCAGCTATGCGACTGACCAAGGCGGCCTTGTTTACCTGAAACGGCAGCTCCGTGACGATGATCTGAGCCCGGCCATTTGGCGATTCTTCGACATGGGCCTTCGCTCTGACAATGATGCGGCCACGGCCATCGCTGTAGGCTTGCCTGATCGCCTGGCGCCCGAAAATGATGCCGCCGGTAGGGAAGTCTGGCCCCCTGACGATTTCCGTAAGCTCGTCAGTTGTGCTCTCGGGTGCGTCGATTAGCAACATAATTGCGTCGCAGACTTCGCCCAAGTTGTGGGGTGGGATGTTAGTCGCCAAGCTCACGCCGATTCCGGAAGCGCCGTTGATCAGCAGGTTTGGCACTCGTGCGGGCAGGACAGTGGGTTCTTCGCGACTGTCGTCGAATGTTGGCTGAAAGTCGACGGTATTCTTTTCCAGGTCAGCGAGGATCTCGCTTGCTATCGCGGTAAGCCGGGCCTCGGTATAGCGCATGGCGGCGGGTGGGTCATTGTCGATGCTGCCAAAATTTCCTTGGCCGTCCACCAATGGATTGCGAAGTGCAAACTCTTGGGCCATGCGGACTAGGGCTTCGTAAATCGGCGCGTCGCCATGGGGATGATATTTCCCCATGACTTCTCCGATAACGCTGGCACTTTTCTTGTAAGGGTTTCCGGCCGCAAGATTCAGCTCCGACATACCGTAGAGGATGCGGCGCTGGACGGGCTTAAGTCCGTCTCTGACGTCGGGGATGGCGCGGGAAACGTTGACGCTCATCGCGTAGTCCAGGTACGCGGTGCGCATCTCTTCTTCGATTCGCGTCGGGCGGATGCTGCCGGCGTCTATGGGGGAGGTGGTCATGGACTGCTCTCAGGGGGCGCCCCCGCCCGGAGGCGATGGCTGTGGAGGGCGTTAATTGCTTAACCAATGATACCATACCGACCCGATTTCGAGCTCGGAAAGTGACTCGGCGATGCCGTAAATCTCGGCGCTTGTGAAGTTAAACCGCGGCGGCTTGGGCGAAGGATTCGAACAGGCGGCGGCTCTGGGTATCGAAGCCCCGCAGACGCGACTCGGACCTTTCGGGGTGCCACTGAACGCCGATCAACCAACGCTGATTTTTCTCGCGCGCCGCTTCAACCAGGCCATCGCTGGAGACCGCCAACGTCTCAAGCCCTGGTGCAAGACGATCGTTGGTTACTCCTTGATGGTGGCGGGAATTTACCACCGACTCGGTGGCGCCGAGAATTTCGCTGAGGACGCCGCTAAATCTGACTTGATGGTCACTAGAACTTCTTGCCTCATCACGCTTGGTCGCATGGCCCCATCCCTCAACATGCTGGAGAAGGCCTCCTCCCAGGCGTACGTTGAGGATCTGAAAGCCGCGGCAAATTGCCAGCGTCGGAATGTCGCGATCCATGGCTTCTGCCAGGAGCACTGATTCAAACGCATCCCGGCCCGGGTCAGGCTCCTGAGTGTGAGGGCCGCGTTCCTCACCGTACAGAGAGGGATCAACATCCACGCCGCCGATCAGAATCAGGCCGGCACACTCATCCATGCTCTGGCCGGGCTTGCTCAGCAGCACGGGCTCGAGGCCGGCTTCGACCACACGATCGCAGTAAAGTTGGCTTCGCTCTCCGCCGATGGCATCCCAACCGGAGACACCTATACGCGGCAGCGAACCCAGATCACTAGTCGTCGGGATCCTCGTCATTGTCGTCGGGCTCGATCACATTCGCGACCGGGGCAGAGGCCTTCGCCGCGTCCGGATCTTCGGTTTCGCTGTCCCAGTCCTCGTTCTCCGGCTCCGACTCTATGATTTCGTCATCGTCATCATCAGAGACGCGAGCCAGGGATTCCTTGTTGTAGGCCCTGACACCCTCGCGACCCCCGGCTGGAAAGGAGAGCCGGGTTTGGCTCGGATCCTTGTAGGTTTCCTTAATGATCAACTCCGCGTCGTTTTCGGCAACACTCTTAACGGCAGCCGCATAGCCGTTGCCACCTTCAATCAAGCGTAGAAGCCTTAGACCAAGCTTTGGTTCTACAGTACCGATTGTCTCTCCCTGGGCGTTATCCACGTTGATCAGGCTCTCCGCTGGTGTTAGATAGACTTCATCGCCCGCGGTAACGGCTGCAAGCGTCTCCCGCGACATTCCTTCTATGGTTGTGACTCCGGACTTGCCGACTTCCTCTATAAAGAGGTCTTGGGCAACCTTTGTCGAACCCTCGATACCTTCAGCCTGATCTACTTCCTGAAGAGCTGACAGACGCTCAAGATTTCGCTTGGCTATCGTGTTGATCGGATCAAGATCAATGGATTTGCCATAGGCTTCGTATGCTTCCCGGTAGCGACCGAGTTCATTTAGGGCTTTGCCCTGGCGGTTCCATGCGTCCACGTCCGCCGGGTGGGTCGTCAGCATAGAGCGATTGAGAGTAACTGCTTCCTCCCATTTTCCTTCAAGGGCCAACTGGATCGCCTGATCGGCGCTCTGACGCTTGAGGCGGGCCGCCTCTTCCCGTCGAGCTTGTGAATTCATTTCCATGGGTCTGGACACCTCAGTTAAATTCGGAACACGATACGGATGACGGGTGAAAGCTCCCCAGACTGATTGGTCGGGGTGGGCAGATTTGAACTGCCGGCCTCACGGTCCCGAACCGTGCGCTCTACCTGGCTGAGCTACACCCCGAACTTGCCGACTTTGTATGATACGAATTCCAGTCTCAATGCTTCAAGTTACGCCGTGCGTATATAGCGCCTGTAAGGCAGTTCGAAAATATGGCTCAAATCCGCATTTTGATGATTAGCGGCCTCGAGGTATGGGCCCTTTCCGGGCAAGGTGGCGCACCCTCGCTGTTTAAGACGCTGGAGGGCTTAGCCGGCCGCGGCCATAGCATCGATTTTGTCGGCCCTAGGATTGGTGCCAATCATCAGTTTGGCCAGCCATTCCAACCACCACCACCGATTCCGGGCGTGCGCTATCACTTGTTTAACTCGCCGGCCCCGGCTTCAACGCGGCTGCCTCTGCCAGCTTCGTTGCGTAGGCTTGGGCAGAAGCTGGCTTTCGCCGTCCTGTTTCCGATTTTCGCTTCGCGCCAGGCCAGACAATTGACGAGCCAGCAGCAGTTTGACCTCTTGTATGGCTACGAGGTCCACGGCGTCTTGGCCGCATCGCGGCTTGAACGCCACCGGTGGCCTTTTGTGGCGCGGTTTCAGGGAACGATCATGCGTCGCTTTCTAGAGCGTCGCCTAAGTCTGCTTCGAAGGTACGAAGAAGTCATGGCTCTGCGGGCGCCCGCAGAACTGTACATAATGACTAACGACGGCACCGAGGGCGATCAGGTTTTGGAGCGGCTCAACCCAAGATCACGTGGGAAAGTCAGGTTTTGGCGCAATGGGTTGGATTTGGACGAGCTACGCGCGGCGAGCGACGAGGAGACCGAAGCTGCCCGAGCTCGACTCGGATTGCCCCGAGACGATCTTGTCCTGGTAACCGCGGTGAGACTGGTGCGCTGGAAGCGCATCGACCGAGCTTTAGACGCGGTCGCCATTTTGCTGCAACGCGGCCTCAATACTCGCCTTTTGGCGGTTGGAGACGGAGAGGAGCGAGTAAACCTTGAGCTCCAGGCGCGGGCACTCAATATCGAAAGCCAGGTCAAATTCGTTGGAGCAGTCCCGCACGAAGAAGTTCAGCAGTATCTCTGGGCTGCCGATGTCTTCCTTTCGCTAAATGAACTTTCCAATGTCGGTAACCCGCTGCTTGAGGCGATGCGCTGCGGCAGCTGCATTCTGACATTGGATGTTGGTGATACACGGGACCTGATCCTCAACGATGAGACCGGCGTTCTGCTGCCTACGGGTGACCCGCGGGCGATCGCTAAATCTCTAGCGGAACTCGCCGCCGACGCAGATCGGCGGACCAGGCTTAGTGAGGCTGCCTTAAAGTTCGCGAATCTCAATTTCTGGAGCTGGCGAGAGCGCATCGAGGCCGAAGGCGAGGCTCTCGAAGAGATGCTCGCCGCCCAGCATGCAGCCGGCTCAGTTGATGTCTAGCCCAGATCAAAACCCCACGCCCGGCGGTGTGGGTGGCGGATTTCTTCTCAATGTAAACCTGGTTTTCCTGAGCACTGTGGTCGCTTACGGTCTGGGTTTCCTCGTGATTGTATTAGTCTCGCGTGAATTAGGAACCGAGGGACGCGGGCTGACCGCGCTTTATCAAGCCGCGGTCAGCCTGGGCTTTGCATTTTTCAGTTTCGGAATTGGCACCGCCGTTGTTTTTCTAGTCGGACGGCGTGAAATTAGCGGGCCGCAGGCGCTGGAAGCCGGGCTCAGTGTCACGTTTCTCGGGCTCGTCCTAACCGGCGCCGGCGTGCTGATCGCGGCACTTTTTTTCACCGACCAGTTGGATAGGGAAAATATTCCTTTCTGGCTCCTTCTGGTGGCTGTGCCCGCGGTGATCCAGTTCCGGATCTTGGAGGGAGTATTGCGGGCTCAAGGCCGCTTTGGCGCAATGAACCTGCTCGAGGTTTCACTGCCGCTCTCCGTGCTGGTGGCGCTTGGTGCCGTCGAGGTTCTCGAAAACCTAACGATATCCAACGCCATTTCCGCCTGGAGTCTTGCATTTCTGCCGCCGGTTGCCTTCGGTTACATCCTTGCCGGATCACAATCGTGGCCTCGTCGCCTGGCGACACCGCGCCGATTGGCGCCGGTGGTGCGCTTTGGCCTCCAGGCTCAGGCGGGAAATCTGATTCAGCTCTTGAATTTGCGGCTGGACTCCTATCTTGTCCTGTTGTTTGTCAACGCCAGCGCTGTAGGACTGTACGCGACCGGTGTTTCACTTAGTGAAGGTCTTTGGTTCATCGCCAACTCGGTAACAATCGTTCTGCTGACAAACCTGACGGCTGGCGGTGAAGAGTACGCGCAGCGCATGACCCCCTTAATTTGCAGAGGCACGCTGCTTGTGACTGCGGTAGCCTCATTAGCCGCGGCGGCCGTTTCACCGTTTGTCATTCCAGCAATTTTCGGAGAGGCTTTTGACGACGCCGTCTTGCCCTTTCTTTGGCTGTTGCCCGGCACTATTGCCCTCGCGGGTAGCAAGGTCCTTGCCGCCTATATATTCAGTCGAGGAAAACCGATGATCAATGCCTGGATTGCTCTGGCGACGTTGATCGTCGCAATAGGTGCTGACCTTGTCTTAATACCAGTATTCGAAGTGCCTGGGGCGGCAGCGGCGTCCAGCCTCGCATATGGAGTCAGTCTCGGTTTGACCGTGGTAGCCTACCGCCGGCTGTCCGGTGGCTCGTTGATTGAAGCGCTGATTCCGCAAGCTGCAGACGCCGGGATAGCCAAGAGGGCATTGATCGATATGGCAAGGGGCCTGCCTTTAGTCTCGAACCGATTTCGCGGTGGTGGCCGCCTATGAACCAGGCTGAGCTACCCGGTGCGCCTCTTAGGATTGCTTTCTTGGCCGACTTCGAAGGCTCGCATGCGAGACGTTGGCTGCAAGTGTTTGTCGAGCGCGGCCACGATGTTCACGCGATTTCTTACTACCAGCCCCAGGCGAAAATGCCCGGCGTAACAGTGCACCCGCTACAAGACAGAGCCGCTCCTTCGACCTTGAAACCTTCCGTGGAAAATTCCCAGTCGATCGAGAGCTTTCGTTCCTTGGCGCTTCGCCTACCTCCGACGCTGCAGCGTCCGGCCCATGGCCTGCGCTATCTACGCGCCGGATTGAGCCTGAAGCTGAGGGAAATTTCGCCGGACATTTTCCACGCCCACTACGCCGTTGAGCACGGCTTCTATGGCGCCTTGAGCGGGTTTCACCCGTACGTGGTAAGCACCTGGGGATCAGATCTTCTGGTGGATTCCTTTAAGCCCCTGGGCCGGTTTCTTGCAGCGTGGGCCCTGAGCAGAGCCGACCTCGTGACCGCCAACGATCCGGCTTTGGCGGCTCGGGCCTCGGCGCTGGGGGTCAAAGCGGGACGAGTGCAGCTGGTTCGATTGGGGGTCGACGATCTCTTCTTGGCGCCCGAGCCAGTATCTGCAAACGACACGGACGCCAGCGAGCAGCCCCCAACTCTCATTAGCAATCGAGCCATGGAGCCGCTTTACAACGTCGATCTCATACTGAGGGCGTTCGCGCAGCTGCGGTTGCGGTTGCCGGAGGCGCGCCTGCTGTTAGCCCACGATGGCAGTCAGCGCCCCCTTTTGGAATCGATGGTGTCCGAACTTGAACTAGGCGACGCTGTGCAGTTCTTGGGCACACTGGATGCTCCGAACCTCAAAGCCGCGCTGGCCCGGGCCCACGTCTACGTCTCCGTGCCATCCTCGGATTCTTTAGCGGTGAGCACGATGGAAGCAATGGCGGCTGGTTGCTTTCCAGTAGTAAGTGACCTGCCGAGCCAAGATGGGTTCATCAGCGATGGTGAAAACGGATTGAGGGTACGAGTAGGCGATGTCGCTGGTCTCAGCGCGGCGTTGGGCCGCGCCCTTTCTGACGCCCAACTGCGTCGACCGGCAATTGAGTCTAATCGGGCGAAGGTTAGGACCGAAGGCCGGCTTGAAGCCAACATGTTGGTAGTGGAGCGACACTACTATCGTCTGACCGGACGGGCGCTTGTCTCGGGTGGTGGCGCTGCGATTTAGCCCAGTGTCTAAAATGGTCCAGCCAAAACGCGGTTCGTCTTCGCTGCCATGATGAAGTCGTTTTCGGATAAGCCGCGGATTGAGAACGTTGAAAACTCCAACCTAACCCGGCGGTAGGCGTGAATCCGGATATCCGGGTGGTGCTGTTCCGATTCCGCCAGATCCGCCACCCGGTTTACGAAATGGATGGCCGAGCTGAAGTCCGCGAACACGTAAGTTCGTCTGATCGAAGTGCCACCCTCGCCCACCTGCCAGCCATCGACACGCTGCAAGAGCTGTTCCACAGCTTCCGGATCCATCACTGGTGTGCCAGCCGGCAAATCCTGGCATTGACGATCGACCAGCTCAATCTCACACATGGTTTGTTTGTTTGCCCGAGACCGGTTTAGATTTCGTCGGTTTCTTCGGCAAGAGCCAGACGGTATTGATTGCAGTCCTCGATCTGAAATTCACGCATTCCGTATTCCTGGGCGACGATATTGGTGACGATTGTGCCGCCATGAGACTTGATTTCGTCAAAAACATCGTCCACATCGCTGACGACGATGTAAGCATCGGTACCGTTACCGGCTCCCGCGCTTGTGATGCTATTGCGGCGACCGGACGGTTCAGAACGGCTGAAGTTGATGATCGCATCATCGCGCGAAACGCTGGCGTAGGCGGGCGGAGTGCCGTACAGGAAGTCGACCTCGAAGCCCAGGACGTCACGGTAGTATTCGACGGTTTGGACGATGTCATCGACGAGGAACACAGGCAGAACGCCAAAGAAGTGCCGGTGGCCGACATCGTCGTCGTGGTTGTGGTCATCGTCGGCCATTTGCGCCTCCCCGATTGCCGCTGGAATTCAGCAAAGATAGCAGAATGCCCGGGCCGCCGTCTGGCTCAGTCAGGGCGGGGGCCGGGCATCGCCTCTGCTAGACTCGTTAGGGAGCCAAATTTGTCTGAATCCACCGTTTTAATCCTCGGGTGTGGTATTGGCGGCGTGGCCGCTGCCAGGGAGATGAAACGATTAGTGAGCTCGGAATGCCGAGTCGTCGTAATCGATCGGGATCCCGTGGCTACTTTCCCCCCGTCTTATCTTTGGGTCATGACGGGCGATCGCCGGGCAGATGCGATCAGCCGAAAGAGAGCCCAACTTGCTCGCCACGGGGTGGAATTCGTCAACGCCGAGGTTCGCGAGATCGACCTTGAGAACCGCCAGGTTCGTGCCGACAGCCGCGAGATCCGATATGACTACCTGATCCTGGCTTTGGGGGCAGACACAACCCTCGACCTGAAACCGGGATTGGCGGAATCGGCCCAGAATTTCTTCACGCTGGATGGGGCGGAGCGCCTTGCCGCCAGTCTGCGTTACTTTTCTGGGGGCAAAGTCGTAATCTCGGTTGCCGGTGTTCCATTTAAGTGTCCGGCGGCACCTTACGAGGCTGCCATGCTCATCGAGCATCACTTCCATTCGCGCCGCATGCGCCAGAAAGTTGAAATTGAAATTCATACGCCGGAAGAGCGTCCGATGGCGGTCGCCGGGCCGGCGGTCGGCGAGGAAATCTCTGGCTTGCTGGCACATAAGGGCATCGAACTGCACACCGGACGCAATTTACTAGGCGCGGACTCCCGCGGTCGCGTGGCTAATTTCCAAGGCGCAGACCCGGTACCTTTCGATCTGTTGATTGCCATACCAGAACATCAGGCTCCAGAGGTGATTCGCGAAACCGATCTCCCAGATTCTGCCGGCTGGGTGCCTGTCGATTCGGGGACTTTGGAGACACAACACGAGAATGTGTTCGCGATCGGGGATATCACATCCATAGCGCTGCCGGCTGGGCTGAAACTGCCGAAAGCCGGCGTCTTTGCCGAAGACCAGGCACGATCGGCCGCGAGGCAGATCGCCTTCCGGATTCGAGGCGGACCCGTGCCTGACCTGTACAAGGGTGAGGGCAAATGCTTCCTTGAGGTTGGAGCCGGAGCAGCGGCGCTGGCGCAGGGGAACTTTCTCGCCACTAACCGGCGCATCGAACTCAGGCAGCCGAGTATCATGTGGCATTGGGCAAAAGTCGCGTTCGAGAAGCAGTGGCTATGGCGGACCTACTAGTCGCGCTTCTTCGAAGGTTTTCACTTTAGTTGGCAATTAGACAGTTGGCGAGAAACCGGCCGCGTTGGGCCTCTCCGGTGCCCAGAGACGAGTTCCGAGCTGCCTCTAGGCGCAGGATCAGCGATGAAAAGTGAGGTCTGTGATGAGAGTGGGATTCATTGGTTTGGGGATCATGGGCAGGCCTATGGCCAAACACCTGGTCGAGGCTGGTCATGAGCTCACGGTGTGGAATCGCAGCCGGCCCGGTATCGACGCGCTGGTCGAGGCTGGTGCTAGTGAGGCCGAATCCGCCGCCGAAGTGGCGAAGCGAAACGAAGTTGTTTTCACGGTGGTCGGCGACTCGCCAGATGTTGAGGCGATTGCATTAGGCCAAGATGGTATCGCCGAGGGGGCGGCGCCGGGCTTGATTCATATCGATATGTCGACAATCTCGCCTGCGGTGACTCAAGCGGTCGCGGCGTCGTACGCGCCCAAGGCCATTGAGATGTTGGATGCCCCGGTGAGCGGCGGCGAGGCGGGTGCGATAAACGCAACCCTGACAATAATGGTAGGCGGTAAGCAGGCAGTCTTCGAGCGTTGCGGCGAGCTTTTCGAAGCACTCGGCAAGACGATTACATATTGCGGCCCCTCCGGCTCCGGACAGACTGTAAAACTTTGCAATCAGGTCTTGGTGTCCGTGACGAACTTGGCCGTCTGCGAGTCACTGATGTTGGCCAAGAAAGCAGGCGTTGCGCCCGGCACAATGCTCGAAGCGGTCAAGAACGGCGCCGCGGCTTCTTGGCAGCTATCCAATCTGGCACCGCGCATGCTAGAACGTGACTTTCGCCCGGGCTTTAAGGTTCAGCACCAACAAAAGGATCTTAGACTGGCGCTGGAGGTCGCACGCGAGAACACTCAACCCTTGCCGGGAACCTCGCTGGTCCACCAACTCTTCACGGCATTAGAAGCTGAAGGCCGCGCAGAAGAGGGCACCCAGGCACTGGTTAGAACCCTGGAAAAGTTAGGCAATCTAAGCCTGACCGAAGATTAGATCGAACCAGTTTCCTGGCTTGGTAAGCCATTCAAAACATCGATCAGTTGGCGCAAGCGACCGTAGGCATGCCTGGGAAAGAACGCGAGACGTTCACTGTCGAGCGAGTCCTCGTCGCGCCTCTCAGCCGACGTCGGCTCGATGACCTCAAAAGAACCCTCGTCCAGGAGGTCGGCAAACTCACGGTTTAGCCACGTCAACGTTTCCGGGCCCGGCGCGCGTTGTAGCCGTAGAATCAACCGATCGCCCACGAAACGGGCGGATTGATAATTGCGGTAGAAGGCCTCGATCTCGTCGACAGCTTCGGCGGCGTTGTTGGCGATGCAGAGCAGAGACAGATCGCTCTCGAGGATGAAACCGCGAGCCAGAACCTCCTCTCGCAGGAATTCCAACCATCGGTGCCAATAGCTGCTGCCTTCAGGTTCGAGGAGGACGACCGGATGGAGATCGCTCTTGCCGGTTTGAATCAGCGTGAGCAGTTCAAAGGCCTCATCGAGGGTGCCCCAACCTCCGGGAAGAAGGACGAACGCGTTAGATTCTTTGAGGAATGTAACTTTGCGGGTGAAAAAGTATTTGAAGTTGATCAGTTTGTCGTCGCTGGCGATGTACGCGTTCGCCGGATTGAGGGCGGGTAGCTGAATGTTGGCCCCAAAACTTTGACTGGCGCCAGCGCCTTCGTGCCCTGCGGCCATGATGCCGGGCCCGGCGCCAGTTATTACCATCCAGCCCTTGGCCGCAATGGCTATCGCGAAGTCACGCGCCGCGAGATAGGCGGGTTCCCCGGGGGCGACACGGGCTGAGCCGAAAATGCTGACCTTCGGCAGGTCGCTGTAGGGGGCGAAAATTCGGAAAGAGTAGGCGAATTCCTTTAGCGCCGCGTTCACCAGCTTTAATTCAGCCCTGGTTGCGTCCTGTAGCACGAGTCGAAGCGAAGAGGTCAGCATTTCGCGCGCCAGCTCGAGTATGGCTGGATGAATCGTGGAGGCTTTGCCTTCTTCGTCCGGCGCGCCTGACTCGATGCTCTTTAGGGTCTCAGTGACGAGACGGTCAAGGTCCTCGCGGCCAGTGCTATAGATCCGCCTCGCGACCGGACCGCCGGCGCGGCGTTTTGCTGGTTCAAGCGGTTCCAGCGCGCCCGGCGCTTCGCTGTCTCCGCTGAGCGGCTCCTGCGGTTGGGCGTCGTCTTCGTCACTGGAGTTCATAGTCAGGCGGGCCTCGGCCCAGGAAAGCAAGACCGCGCCGAAATTCAGCGCGGTTGAGAAAAGACTGGAGCGGCCAGGGGGAATTGAACCCCCGCCTCATCCGTGGGAGGGACGCATGCCACCACAACACCTTGGCCGCCCAGCCTGAATTCTACCATTGTCACGCGGCGGCCCTGCGAAAAATCCAAAGGCTGTACGGGCAGAGTCTATCCGGTGAGACTGAAGAAGACGTGCTCCGGCAGAATCTTGACCAGGAGCCGCACCTGACCATCGTGTTTCGGATAGTCGCTCGAACCGGTGTACTTGAGATTTAGCTTGCGGATGTGATCCCAGGCTCCTTCAGTAGTGATCTCGACGACCTTGCCGCGCACGAGCAGGTAGCGAAAGCTGTTTTGGTGGTCAGCGATGGAAAGGGCAACACGACGATCGCGCCTAATGTTTCGCGGCTTCTGGCGGCCTTCCGCCGTGTTGATCAGGATGTGAGTGCCGTCGTGGTCAACCCATACCGGTGATACCTGGGGTGATCCGTCCTTCATTAAAGTGACGAAGTGGGCAAGATGCGGTTCGTCGATCAGCGTCTGAGCATCTTGGGAGAGTTCGGTCATTTGGCCTCCGAATGCGGTACTTTGATTCGTACAGTTTAGGCTCCTGATCGACAGGGACAAGAAGGGGGCTGGATGAACGCCTACAAGACGATAGTGACCAAGCGCGACCGGCGCAATTATGACTCCCGTGGCCTCGAAGATGGCGCCGTAAATCGAATCTTGCAGGCCGGCCGTATGGCCGGAAGCTCCAGTAACTCCCAGCCATGCCGCTTGATCGCGGTGCGTGATCAAGCCACCAGGCAGAAGCTGGCGGAAGCAGGTCGGGGTGGTGAACCTTTGCGCAACGCGCCGCTTTGCGTCGCCGTAGCTCTCAAACAAGGGGCCAGTGATTTTGATGTCGGCCGAGTGGCGCAAAATATGATGCTTGCTGCCTGGAGTGAAGGCATAATCAATTGCCCAGTTGGTCTGCAGGACGAAGACCTCAGCCGCGAGACACTCGGCATTCCAGACGACTATAGGGTGGCTATCGCCGTGGCGTTTGGCTATCCGGCGGCAAACGAAACACCGCTGGAAAGCCGCAAGCGGCTACCGATGGAAGAGTTGGTCCATCAGGAGCGCTGGTAGCGCCGAGCCTGATTTTCAAGACAAGCGGGTTAGAATCAAATGGTGGAACCAGAAACCAAACTCGATTTTTTTGAGACTGATGAAGCCGCCTCTCCGATCCTGGCCGGATTGGTCCGGTCCTTGCTGGCAGAGCTTGGCGAAAACCCAGATCGAGACGGCCTGGTTAAGACGCCGGCTCGCGTAGCTAACAGCCTGTCCTTTCTGATGCAGGGTTATGATGTCGATCCGCGGGAAGTCGTCGGTAGCGCGCTTTTCGAGGCTGAGTATGACGAAATGGTGGTCGTGAAGGACGTTGAGGTCTACAGCCTCTGCGAACATCATCTGCTGCCGTTTTTTGGCCGCTGTCACATCGCCTATCTGCCAGACGGCAAGATCGTCGGCCTCAGCAAGTTGGCTCGAATAGCTGATATCTATGCACGGCGCCTCCAGGTTCAAGAGCGCCTGACGACGGAGATTGCCACGGCGATCGAGGAGATTTTGCAGCCGAAGGGTGTGGCGGTAGTAATGGAGGCGCAACATCTCTGCATGATGATGCGCGGCGCCGAGAAGCAAAACAGCCTGGCCACAACAAGTTGCATGCTCGGACGATTTAAGACAGATGCACGTACTCGATCGGAATTCTTGAGCCTGATTCGGAACGGTGGCTAGACGAGCGAAATCGCATAAAGAGAGAAGTACAGCAACGAAACGCCCGCGAAAGGCGGGCGTTTTCTATATCAGGACCAGGATCGGTCCGAGCTTTGACCAGGATTGGTCTGAGCCTCATGGGCAGCTAAAACGCGCTTAGGCGCGGCTAGGCAGCAAGGATGCTGGCATGTTAGCTCGACTTCCTCAGTCGCCTGTTCCGGCGCACCCACGCCGCTTGCTTCTCGCTTTGGTTGCAGGCTTCGTGGCCCTTATCTTCCTTCCCTTAGCGGCGCCTTGGTCGCTGAGCGTCGAATTTCAATCACGCCAGCCGACCGGCCACGCGGTCGCGGAAACATCTAGCGTTCAGATTATTCGTACGCCTGCGAGCGACCCTGCGCGCAGGGCTGGCTCTGCCGGACAACCCTTCGTCAGAAGTGGCTCGGCATCAGAGAATGGCTTCGTCGTAGAAGCTGGCTCGAGCTCCGAATCCGGCGCTGCGTCTGACCTGGTTCCGCGCCTGCTCGAAATAGGCTTTAGCGGGGTCTGGAGTGTCCCCAGGTTTGAAGTCGTCGCGCAGGAATCAGCTGAAGTGCCAGTCGCACCGGTTTTGGCACCGGTCGAAGAGGCTTCTTCGCTCGTTTTGCTTATCGATGCCGAAGATTGGGATTTGGTGACTCTTAGCAACGTCGAGCAAGCCTTGGCCTTGCTTCCGTCGGCGGTGAAGACTCAGCTTGGTAACAGTGAGCTCGGCATTCTAAACATAACCGTGAGTACAGAAGGTGTTGCGTCTACGGGAAGCCAGCCTTACGGCGGACCGGCAAACTACTTCACGACAAACGACGATGTGAATGAAGTAGTGCTGTATCCCAGGCAACCGGTGCTGACGATCCTGCACGAGCTCGGCCACGCCTATAACCTGAGGCATTCGCCGGCCGGCGACTATGCCAGTGTCTTGCTCGGGTCAGAGATGCAAAGCTTCATGGTCATGGCAGGCTGGCAGGTCCTGACACCGTCCGAAGAGGTCATTTCGATGATCGATCACGCTCGAGTCTCATTCGCCTACGAAGGCGAGCCGCTTTGGAGCTCTCTCTCTCGCGAAGACCCTCTGGAGGACTTCGCCAACAGCTTCGCCCTGTATTTTGGCGACCCGTCAAGGCTCGCGGAACTCTCCCCCGAGCGCTATCAGTGGTTCGCGGCGCATTTTTAGCTCTTAGCCGGCCGGCCTGTTAGGACGTTCGCGAAAAGGCGCGATTTACCGCGTCAATTTGCTCCGCATGAATCAGGTACTTGCCCTTGAAACCGAGTGAACGCGAGCGAATTGCTTCCTCCGTCAGACCAGCAAGGTCCTTGACGTCTGAAAAGGCTGCGTCGAGCGCCAAAAGTTGATGTGCGGCACAACAGTGAGTCAGAACGTTGCGAGCGTAGTCGAGTTCGTGGCCGGAGCTGGTTCGCAGCATGCCAACGTCATCGGCGTACGCATCTACATCCAGGGCAATTCCGGCAATACGGGTTGAAGCGAGCGCGATCTCTTCACAACGCAGGAGTCCGCTGGCGCTTCCAAGATGGGGAAAGAGCCCTGCGGTTCCGGGGCGGACTTCCTTGCGGATTTCCTGCTCACGGATAATCACATCCAGTTCCCGAATCTGGTGGGGCGCGTCGGTTTTGGGAAAGACGATGCCCTCGAGACCAGGCCCGACGGCGGCGGTCAAGTCCTCTTGCGTCAGCCCGGATTCGAGAGGGTTGATGCGCACATGGACAGTTTTGCCCGCTGCACTTAGCTTTTCGATGGTGGATCTAATCGTGGACCGCGCACCCGGCTTTTCCGCTGGCAGGACAAAGTTTTCCAGGTCGAGGACAATGACGTCGGCAGCGCCGGATTTGGCCTCATCGATCATTCCCTCGTTGTTAGCCGGGACGAAGAGGAGGCTACGCGCAGTCAGCATTAGAGGCTCCGTTTCCATGGCTTGTTCTTGTAGTTCCATGCAAGGTTAGCCGATTACCCAAGACCTCGTGGCGAATTCAAGTTCGAAAGCTGCCGCGGATCAGAAAGACGCTGCGGTTGCGACCGTGGAGAAGGCGTCTGCCCCAAGTGGACGGTATCGCCAGCGCCTCTTTCACCTTCAGTCTCCGCTTTTCTTCCAAACTAAGGCCGGCCTCGGCGTAGGCCGGCGCCAAAGCACTATCGATGCGCGCCTCCTCCAGTGGTGGCAGGGTCTCTCCGCCGAGCCCGGCGAGATCGTGGACCGGGTCGTAACAGATGACGAACTCAAAACGCCCGCCAGGATTAGATAAGCCGGCCACCGCCTTGAGGATCGAGGGCTCGGGAAGCACCAGACCTCGTAGCAGACTGCCCCAGGGGAAATTAACCCGAACCAGGCTGGCTATGCCAAGCAGTTCTTCCGGCAAGGCTTCGGCAGCGGCCACGACAAAGATTGCGTTCCCAGTGCCACCGCGGGAAGGCTTGCGAGCCGCTCGGAACGCGTATTCAGAGAGCGTATCGCCGTCCGCATCGACGCCCACGAAAAGGGCCTTTGGATCGCGCTTTGCTTGTTCGTAGGTGAAGCGACCGTCTCCAGCGCCGAGGTCGACAACGACTGGCTGCTCCGGCAGCGCTTCACGCCAATCGGCCGCGGCGTCAGTGATTTTCGTGCCCACCAAAATTCGCATAGACACCATCTTCTACCAGGCGCTAATCGGGCACTAGCAGAGCGGCATTCAACGGGCGAAGCCCGGTTGTTCGCAGACGCAAGGCGCCTTTTAGCCCCCGGCAAGCGTCACGCGCATTGCCGGTGTTAGCTATTCGCTGAGCTTGGCAACCCACTTGCCGGTGACCTCGTAGGCTTCGGTTTCACCGGGCCACGGAGGCATGGTGACTGCTATCGCACTGATGGGATCAGGGCCAGTTGTGCGGAACTGAAACGCAGTACCGGCCGGAATCGAAATGCAGATTCCTGGTGCCAAGTCGACCACTTCCTCCTGATCGTCGAGTCGGCGCCACATTTCTCCCTGACCGCCCACCACGTACCAAACTTCGCTGACAGTTTTGTGAGCCACCGCTTGAGAGATCAGGCCGGACGGGAGTTCAAAGTGAGCCATGCTGCCGCCTTCGAGCGCGAGCAGAACCCTTACATCTGAGCCGTCCGGGGCGCGTACATCGGGCGAGGTTGGCAGTCGCTTTGTCTCAAAGGTCATTGGCGGTAGAACTCCTGCAAGTCTGCTCTCCTTTGCTTCTTTGCTATTGTTTAAGCCTTTCTTGATAATTGCGCACGCCACGGAGTCTAGTATCCGCCCGAGGGAGAGTGCCGTTGAGTCAGTCAATTTCCGGTGGAGGTCATGGCCGCCTGCAGCTGCAAGGCAGGTCGATTTCTCGAGGTCCGTCATCGTTTGAAATTCTCGCCCTGGTGGCCATTGCGCTGGCAGCGGCCTTCGGTGGGTACAAGCTGTATGCCTCGGTCACAGACCTTAATCAACCGGCCCCGGCCGCTCCAGCTTACATTCCTGCTTTCGAAACCACCTTAAATGACACAATTTCGGCCAGCGGACGCGCCCCGGCGACTCAGCAATCGAGTCTAACGTTTGGTAGCTCCGGCGAAGTTGAGGAGGTATTGGTTGAGCTTGGCGATAGCGTCATCACCGGGCAAGAACTTGCGAGGATCGAGGACTCAGAGCTGAGTCAGGCTGTGGAGGCCGCGAACGCTGCATTGGTCTTAGCCGAAGCTAACCTGGATTTAGTGCTTGACGGCCCCACGGCTGGCGAGACCGCCTCGGTGCAACAATCCCTCGCCAGTGCCCAAGAGGAGGTCCTCACGGCTCAGCTTGCCCTGGATGAAATTCTCAGCAAGCCTACGCTGGTGGATATCGCCGCCGCCGAGCAGTCTTTGCTTAGTGCTGAAATCGCCCTGCAAAACGCCAAGGATGCGCAGGCCGCAGCCCAGGCCGATTTGAGCGATCCCCAAAATGCTGAGGCCATAGCCGGCGGCCAGCTCAAGAGAGCGGTTCAAAACGCCGAACTAGGGCTGCTGATTGCACAGGATAACTACGACGATGTAATTGCCGGCCCGGATGCCTCAGAAATTACGGCGGCCCGTCTTCGTCTCGCAACAGCTCAAGCGTCATTGGCCTCCGCTAAGGCTCAAAACGCCGAGTTGCTGGCAGCGCCAGAGCCGCAGGTCGTTCTGCCGCTGGAGGCCACCGTGACTCAGGCTCGGATTGCCTTCGAAAACGCTGAGAAGGAGCTTGAAGCGGCGACGATCGTCGCTCCGTTTGACGGCCTGATTACCTCACTCAACGTCGCTGTAGGTGACGAGCTTAGTGCGACGACAACCGCCCTGGTCTTGATCAACCCGAACCTGCTTGAAATTGAATCTGATGTCGACCAGTCCGACATCAGCAGCCTGGCACCGGGTCAGCCCGCCACCGGGTCACCGTGACATTCGACGCCTTGCCTGGACGTAGCTTCGCTGCAGAGGTTAGCTCCGTTGGGCTCACGCCTGAAATAACGCAAGGGGTCGTCACATTCCCGGTTAGTCTCACCCTCAGTACCGAAGACCTGCCGGCTGATGATCCTCTGCCGGCTCCGGGTATGACTGCCTCCGTCCTGATAACAACCCAGTCGATCGAGAACGCCTTGGTTGTGCCATCTCGCGCTGTGAGCAGCGCAGGAAGGCAGCAAACCGTGAGCGTTAAGACGGACGCCGGTGACGAAATTCGGCCGGTTACGACGGGAACAACGAACGGGACCCTAACTCAGATTCTTGCCGGTCTTCAGCCGGGTGAGGAGGTTCTCGTGAT
Organism: Dehalococcoidia bacterium; assembly: GCA_965219205.1. Taxonomy (GTDB): domain Bacteria; phylum Chloroflexota; class Dehalococcoidia; order DSTF01; family WHTK01; genus WHTK01. The sequence goes on along the minus strand of CBDCMQ010000007.1, from coordinate 226,413 downwards.
CGCCCCGACCAGCACGGCAAGCCAAACACAACAGACCACAGAGCAGCAATTCCCCGGCGCTCCCGGGTTGCCCGGCGGGGCTGGGGGACGAGGCTTTCCGGCGCCCTGAGCCGCACTATCCAATGATTGAAGTCGCAAATCTCACCAAGGTCTACGAAATGGGCGAACATCCGGTAATCGCTCTGAACGGCTTGAACCTGAGCATCGAGGACGGTGAATTCGTCGCAATCATTGGCGCCTCTGGTTCGGGTAAATCGACACTGATGAACGTCCTCGGCTGCCTCGATCAACCCACTTCTGGGAGTTATGAACTGGACGGTCTCTCGGTTGGTGAGCTTACCGAAGGTGATCTGGCGCTCGTGCGCAACCAGGCAATTGGCTCTGTGTTTCAAAGGGGAATTATAACTAATCCTTGACAAACGCATGAGAGATTGCTATTCTTCTCTTAGATACTAACTGAGGAGAATAGCAATGACTGCACCAGGAAAGTCCGACAGAATCGGAATCAGTCTAGTAGAACTGTTTGACAGGTTCCCCGATGAGGACTCGGCCCGCAAGTGGTTCGAGGAGACCCGCTGGCCGAATGGACGGGTCTGCGCCAAGTGTGGGAGCGTTAAGACTCGCGAGGTCTCGAACGCCACTCCTATGCCGTACTGGTGCACAAACTGCCGCTCCTACTTCAGCGTCAAGCTCGGTACAGTCATGCAGGGGTCCAACCTGCCGATGCGCAAATGGGCCATTGCAATCTACCTCGTGACCACAAATCTCAAGGGCATAAGCTCCATGAAGCTACACCGTGACTTGAAGATTGCACAGAAGAACGCATGGCACATGCTGCACCGCATCCGCAAGGCCATGCAGGGCGGCGACCCGCTGTTCAACGGGCCTGTTGAAGTAGACGAAACCTATATCTGCGGCAAAGAAGGCAACAAGCACTCCCACAAGAAGCAGCACAAGGGGCGCGGGCCGGTGGGCAAGGCCGCAGTTGTCGGCGCGAAGGACCGGCAGACGAACCAGGTAACTGCCACGCCGGTAGCCTTTACAGACAAGGCTACGCTTCAGGGATTCGTGCATAGGCACACGGCGGCGGATACGATGGTCTATACGGATGATGCGCTCGCCTACGTGGGCCTGAGGCGGTTCCACGCGACAGTCAACCACAGTGCTAAAGAGTACGTCGACGGGATGGCCCATACGAACGGAATGGAGTCATTTTGGGCGATGCTCAAGCGTGGATACCAGGGCGTCTATCACCAGTTCAGCACGAAGCACCTACACCGCTACGTCGGGGGAGTTCGAGGGTAGGCACAACGACCGGCCCTTGAACACTATCGACCAGATGGGCGAGATTGTACGTGGGATGCTCGGCCGGCGGCTCCGGTATGCCGACCTTATCGGGTCGGAGGACACGCGACTGAACACCCAGTTGGGACTGGCCTAATGGCCGCGTCAAACTTTGCGGACAAGACGATTTGGACGGGCGATAACCTCGGCATACTTCGGGGCATCAACTCGGAGTGCGTCGACCTCATCTACCTAGACCCGCCCTTCAACTCGAACCAGGACTACGGCCAGTGGGCAGCAAAGCCGCGGGCGCAGCGTTCAAGGACACCTGGGACCTATCGGATCTTGACGTGGCTTGGATGGGGCTCATAGCTGACGAGCAACCCGCCGTCGCCAACCTGCTGAGGACTGCGGGATTGACGCACGGTAAGGGCATGCAGTCCTATCTCACCATGATGGCGGTGCGCTTGCTGGAGATGCGGAGGGTCCTGAAGGACACGGGTAGCATATACCTGCACTGCGATGATACGGCTAGCCATTATCTCAAGATGCTCATGGACGCGGTGTTCGGCGCGGAGTGGTTCAGGAACGAGATTACATGGCAGCGCACGACAGCGCACAGTGACGCCAAGCGTTACGGGGCCAATACGGATACGATATTGTTCTACAGCAAGAGTGAAAACTATGTTTTCACCCCCAATATCAGCCTTACGAGGAAGTGTACAAATCACGTTTTCGGTTTCAAGACGACAGTGGCCGCTTTTGGACTGATGGTGATTTGACAGCGAAGGGCCTAACCGGAGGCGGCTACGAGTACGAGTACAAGGGCAAGACGGAGCTATGGCGTGTTCCCCTAGAGACAATGCAACGATTGGATTCAGAAGAACGGCTGCATTTTACCCGAACAGGCGGCATTAGAATCAGGCGTTATCTGGACGAACTACCTGGACGTCCCGTTCAAGCATTGTGGACTGATATTCCGCCCATAAACTCCCAAGCACAAGAGCGCACAGGCTATCCAACTCAGAAGCCGCTCTCCTTATTGGAGCGCATCATCGCGGCCAGCAGCAACGAGGCTGACGTGGTGCTAGACCCGTTTTGCGGCTGCGCCACGGCGTGCGTAGCGGCTGACCGGCTCAACCGGAAGTGGGTAGGTATCGACATATCGCCGAAGGCAGTTGAGCTAGTCAACATGAGGCTACAGCAGACGATGGGGAGCTTGTTCCACGCGGGTTACGTGACTGCCAGAACGGACATTCCACGGCGAACGGACATAGACGCGCCGTACCTTATTGGCAGAACAAGCACGTCCTCTACGGTCAGCAGGAGGGGCTGTGCAACGGCTGTGAGGTGATGTTTCCGTTCCGCAACTTCACCGTTGATCACGTCATACCTCAGAGTAGAGGCGGTACTGACCATCTAGACAACTTGCAATTACTCTGCGGGGCCTGTAACTCTGTGAAAGGCGACCGGCCCCAGGAGCACTTGATAGCGCGGCTCAAGGAGATGGCGTTATGATGGGGGCGAGATATAGGGGGACGCGATGATTAAAGACGGTTCTTTGATGGAAGGCTACCCGCTTCGCTTTCGGCAGCCCGATAGTGAATGGTCCGCCAGGATCGTCGAGGCGGCCAGGGCTATATTTGACCGACCCGCCTTTACGGAATGCTCTAAGGAATCCATCTCGGACTTTTTGGAACGCGAAATACCGCATCTGCTCGACATGCACCTCACGAGCCGCACCGTCTTCGAGGAAGACACCACAGGATGGACAGGCTATACGAGCTATCTCTCCGTCAACGAAGTCGGCGTGGACTGCGACCTTGCAATCGCGGCATATGAGCAATTCCTCTTGGGACACGATGCACTCCTATCAATATCAGGGATGTCACAACCCTAGTAGGATAGCCGCGCCATGTCAAGGATTAGTTATAATTCCCTTTCAAAGCTACAATTTGCTGTCTCGAATGCCTGCCGTGCGTCAGGTGGAGCTACCGCTGGTTTACCGTGGCATACGCGATCGGCTGCCTTTGGCCGCGGAGGCACTCGATGCGGTTGGATTGGGCGAGCGATTGTTCCACAAGCCAGCCGAGCTGTCTGGCGGTGAGCAGCAGCGGGTCGCCATCGCCCGCGCCCTGATTACCGGCCCTTCCTTGATCCTAGCCGATGAGCCGACTGGCAACCTCGATAGCCGCACCAGCTTGGAAATATTGGCGATCTTCCAAACCCTCAATCAAGAACGCGGGATTACGGTGATCTACGTGACCCACGAGCCGGAGATTGCTGAACAGGCGGGACGCATTATTCAGATGCGTGACGGCTTGATCATCGACGACGTCAGAGTCGCGTCCCCGCGTTGGGCTCTAGATGAGATTACGCGTCTTTCCGGTCCGGCCAAGACTCTGGCGGAAGCAGTTGAATCGGCCGAGTCGTCATGAGCCTGGTTGATGCCTTTCGGGTTGCGTTTGAGGCCCTAGTCGCCAACAAGATGCACGCGCTGCTCACAATGCTGGGCATCGTGATCGGTGTAGGTGCGGTTATCGCCCTCATGGCCGTCGGAAAGGGGTCGCAAAAGGCGGTTACCGACCGGATTGAGGGGCTGGGCTCCAACCTGGTTTTCGTTCGTCCCGGCTCTTCTACCCAGGCTGGAGTGTCGGGTGGTGCTGGCTCGCCCCAAACCCTGTCGATGGAGGATTCGGAGGCAATCCTGGCTTTTGTTCCTGAGGCCGTGGTTGTGGCGCCCGAGGTCCGGATTCCCCTCCAGGTTAGTGGCGGCGGCCAGAATACTTTCACCCGGGCCGCGGGTATAACGGCGGACTACGCCGGTGCTTACGAGCTGACGGTGGCCGAGGGTTTCTTCATATCCCTTTCTGACGTGGACCAGCGCAGCCGTGTTGCGGTTCTCGGCAGTGGCGTGGCCCAGCAGCTATTCCCCGATACCAGCCCCTTGGACGAGCAAATACGCCTAGGTCTGGGGAGGCTGGTCATCACGGTTCGGGTGATCGGGGTCCTCGAATCCAAGGGTGGCACCTCCGAAAACAGCCTCGACGACCAGATCTTTCTGCCGATTTCCACGGTCCAAAGCCAAATCCAGTCAATTCGCGGAGCCGGAAACTCTTCGATTGTCAGCCAGATCACGGTTCAAGTCGCTGATAAAGGCCAGATCGACGAAGCCAAAATCTCAATTGATCAACTTCTGCAAGAGCGGCATCAGGTCTTGGAATCAGACGTAATCATAGAAAGCCAAGAAGACATCGCGGCCGCGGTCAACGAAGTCAGCGAGACGATGACGGTACTGCTCGGCAGCATCGCCGGCATTTCCCTCCTGGTCGGCGGCATCGGAATCATGAACATCATGCTGGTCTCGGTTACCGAGCGCACGCGCGAGATAGGCATCCGCAAGGCGGTCGGCGCCCGCGAAAGCGATATTTTGATGCAGTTTCTTACCGAAGCGCTAACCGTAACGGTGCTCGGAGGAGTTGCAGGCATCCTTGCTGGCGTTGGCGCTGCGCGGTTTCTTGATGGCCGCGATATTGCCGGCCTCGGGGAGGACGTGCAGACCGTTGTTTCCTTGACCTCGGTGGCGTTAGCCTTCGCTGTCGCTGCCGGAATCGGCATTTTCTTTGGTCTTTACCCAGCTCGGCGGGCTGCCAAGCTCCGGCCAATAGAGGCGCTCAGGTACGAATGATAGCGGTCCTAAAGCTAAGTCCGACAGGAGAGAAACATGGTTTTTGATTTTCGAAAGCTGGTAGGGGGCGTGGCGCTGATCGGGCTTGGTCTTGGAGTTGCCTTCGGCGCCGGCGTAGCGGTTGGCCGCGGTGACCCAAAAACGGTGGAGAGTGGCCTCAGTGCTCAGCAGCTGCAAACCCTGCTGGGAACGGACGTGCTCCAGTCGGCCGCCGCCGCCGCTGGTGATTCTGGAGCCGACAGCGCGGGTGCTGCTGACGCTGACAGCAATCCGGATGAACCTGAAGCGGCGCCGGGCGGTCTTGGCGGAGCAGCGGGGTTGCTGGGCCAAAGTCCCAGTGGAGTGATTACCGCGATTGGCGAAGAATCGATCACAATCGAAACGCGCGGCGGCAGCGTCACGATTGAGCTAGCACCTACGACTACGTTGCAAGTTCTAAGCCAAGCAGACGTCGGCAGCCTCGAGGAAGGTCAGACGGTAATCATCAGCGGCAGCGTAAACCAAGATGGCGCTTTCGTGGCCGCGTCGATTAGCGAAGTGCCGGTGGCTCTGGGATTTCTTGCCGGCGCGGGCGGAGCGCCCGGGGGCGGCAGAGGTGGGAGCGGAGCACCCTAGGACGCGGGCCTCAGGATGACTCCCTGACCTCGGCTTGTTCCAAACGGCGGTTAGCCAGAAAGATCGCTGCCGCGCTGACTGCGGCCAGCAGGATGACCGCCGTCAGACCGCCAACGTAGGCATCGAGTGCCTGCGCCGGCACACCGGCGATCCAGTCAGCGATTCCGATTGTGTAATGGCGAATACTCAGAAACCTTGTGCCTTCAAAAATTCCGGTTATCGCACCTTCCCAGATGAAGACGTAAACCAGGCCGGAAATTAGCGCACGAGTCGTCATGACACTAAGCAGAACAAATGCCGCCGTGTAGGCAAAGGCACCGGCAATGACTGCGACGGAGAAGCCGAGAATCAGCAAGGAGTCGCCCCGGCCTTGTAGTGCGAGTGCTCCGCTGGCAACAGTCGTGCCAAGTACCAAGGCAGTGGTCACTACCCACGCCGCCGAGAGTTTGGGCAGCAGGATTTGCCAGCGCGGGATCGGTTTGGTCAGAAGGTAAATCGCCGTGCCGTCTTCAAACTCGTCACCAAGGACCGAGGTTCCGAGAAGAAGGGCGGTGAGCGGCAGAATCGCCGTGACGATGAGGCCGATATATAGCTCCTGTGCCACATCCCGATTTAGGTCTATATCTGGCTCGCTCAGGCGAACCACCACGGCAACGAGCAATGGGATGAGGCTGAGCCCGAGCAATAATAGCGTGCTCTTGCGGCCGATCAACTGCCGTAGAGTTAGGCGAAAAATAAAGCCGGTCAACGTTGGACCAGGTAGGAGAAGACGCTCTCCAGCGACTCGTCAGTCGGTGTGAGCTCAAGCAAACTTATGTCGCTATCCTGCGCAACGCTGGGAAGCTCCACGATAAAGGTGCCGAGGTCAGAGGTCTGGACTGCCATGGACTCTTCTTGAATTTCGATTCCATAAACCGAAGGCCGGTTTATCAGAGCGGCCGCCAATCGTCGGTTGTCGCTGGTTCGAAGCATCAGGGAGTGGGGACGATCGGTCATCAGTTGGCGAATCTCGTGGAAGTCACCAGCGGCCGCCAGGCGGCCGGCGACGATCACCAGCACGCTGGGAGCCAGCCGCTCGACCTCTTCGAGGATATGAGATGAGAATAGGATGGTCACCCCGCCAGCCGCCATGCTCTGGAGCATGTCCATCATCCGCAGCCGCTGGCGAGGGTCGGCGCCGTTGAACGGTTCATCCAGAAGCAGGATCGGTGGCTGGTGGACGATGGCAGCGGCGATCTTGATGCGCTGCTTCATGCCCTTCGAGTAACCACCGACCGCCCTGTCCTTGACATCGTTTAGCTCGACCTGGTCCAGCGCATGGTGCGCTGCGGCGTCAAAGTCTGGCAAATCGTGAAGGCGGGCACTCAACCGGACAAATTCGAAGCCGGTGAGGAACGGATAAATCGCCTCCCGTTCAGGAACCAGTCCGACTTGGCGATAGATATCCGGGTTACGCCAGGCTGACCGCCCCATGACCTGAGCGTCACCGCTTGATGGTTTCAGAACACCTGCCAGCATGTGGAGCAAGGTCGACTTGCCCGCACCGTTTGGTCCCAGGAGACCAGTAAGCCCCGGTCCAAGCGAGAATGAGATGTCATTAACGGCGACGACGTTGCTGTACCAGCGAGACACGCCTTTCAGACTCAGTGCCGGGGTCACTTCTTCCGTAACATTGCCCTCTAACATCAAACCGGCAGCCTCAAAAAGCGGCGATAGAGGATGCCGAGCGAAACGGCGGTGTAGGCGCCTACCGCAAGCAGATAGTAACCGCCGTTGAGTCCAGCCATGGCGAGTTGGGACTGGACGTCCGGAGCCTCCCCAAAAATCCAGAGCACTGCACCTTCCATAATTGCAAGCGGGCCGATCAGCAGAACGTATTCCTGGGCGGTTCCGGTTGTGACGCCAGCGAGGATGCCAGCGAGACTGCTGAAAATCACAAAGTAGGCCAGAACACCGCCGCTGGCGAACGCCCGCCGAGGCGTCAAGCTGGCGATAGTCAGCGAGATGCTTGCCATGAACAATGAAACGACGACGGAACTACCGATTATTGGTGGGACTAAATCCAGGTTGTCCCGCAAATGGCCCAGGACATCATCGGTAGCGACAGCGGTGCCCAGGAGGAGGACTACTTGGGGGACGATCAGGACGAATAACAAACCAATCGCCAGGGCGGCCAGGTTGGATGATACGTAGTCAACACGAGACAGCGTCCGGGAAAAGTAGAGCGTTATTGTCCGAAACCGCTGATCGCGACTGACAATTTCAGGGGCTGCGAAGGCACAGAACAGCACCAGGACCAGAGCGACGAGAGGGAAAAGGAAATCCGCATGAGTAACGAATTCGACATCTGCCGGTGCCACCGCCGCAATGCCAAGCTGAATCGTGACCGGCGCCAACGCTAACAGCGCCAGCCCAATGGGGAAAACCTTGCTAATTACCGAGCGCCCGATGCCAAACACGGCTCGGAGGCTGTAAATAAACAGTGAGCGAACGGCGTATCGTCGGCCTAACCTCTCGCCATCATAGGGAAGGTAGCCAAGGTCGTAGATGCGGCCCGTCCCCCTCGCGGTCTGATCAGCCATTCGACGCACCCTCGTCCTCGGCGCGGAAAAGGTCTTCAAGACGGTGGCGTCGCTGCTCCAGGCGCAGCAGGCCGATATCCAGGTCAACGATTTCGTCCCGAACCAGGTCATAAGGCGCCGATCCACTTATGGCAATTAGGATTAGCTTTCCGTCCATGGATGCTTCCAGGCCCTTGGCCGTCAGGCGGTCGACAAGTTCTTCTTGCTGGGCATCAACTTCAACCGCCAAGACCTGCTCCTGTTCGGTGAAGCTCGATATCGAATCGGACCGAATGAGTCGGCCACCATCAATAACCACTAAGTAATCACAGACGCGCTCGATTTCTCCCAAGAGATGCGACGACATGAGAATCGACATCTGGAAATCGCTGCCAATGCGGCGAATCAGGTCCAGCATCTCATCACGGCCGGCCGGGTCGAGCCCGTTGGTGGGCTCGTCAAGCATCAGGAGACGAGGGTCGTGCACCAGGGCCTGGGCCAGGTTGACGCGCTGCTTCATGCCGGTCGAGTAACCACCGATCGCTCGATAGCGCTCCTCGAAAAGACCGACATGGCGCAGGACTTCGGCCGTACGCTCGCGCGCTGCTGTCCGCGGCAGGCCGTTGATCTGGGCCATATGGCCAACGAAGTCGGTCGCGCTTACGTCAGGTGGCAAGCAGTCGTGTTCCGGCATGTATCCGACAAATTGCCTGAGTGCTGGTCCCTGGGTGGCCACGTTGAGGCCGAACAGCGATGCGGAACCGCCGGTTGCTGGGAGCAAACCGAGCAGAATCTTGATCAGGGTGCTCTTGCCGGCGCCGTTGGCGCCCACCAGCCCGGTCACACCGGGGCTCACCGTGACGCTCAGCGAATCGAGCGCCAGGATGTTTGAGCCATAGCGTTTGCTCAGATCGCGGGTTTCAACCAACGCCGCGTTTGTCTCCAAGATTCTTTCGCCCAGACGGCTCGTCATGAATCCATTGTAGGTGGAGTGCGCTGCGGTTTGGGGCGAGCCGAGTTCCTGGGCCTGCTTCCTTCGAAGGGCTTGTCTACTCCAGTCTGCAAAACTGATTCACTATCGCGGCCAGGCGCTCGGGCGCCGTGTACACGCCGTTGTGGCCTTCACCCTCCAATACCGTGAGACGGCAATCGGGGAGGGCTGAGGCCAAAACCTTGGTGCCGGCAGCTTCCGCCTCGGGGCTGACAGCACCTAGGATAAGCTGCGTCGGCGTGGCGAAGTCTCCGAGTTGAAGGTCGCGACTGTTGAAGTGGGACACAACCGCCGCATCGTAAATCATCGTGTGAGCCAAGGCCACGTGTTCTTGCCAGCGTGGGCTTTCTTTGAGTTTTTTGATCGCGGCTTCTGGTGCTTCAAAGGCCTCCCTGAGGAAAGTCTCGACCGCCCGATTGCGGTCAGATTCGGCCATGATACTTTCCAATTCCTGCTTCAGTCCTGCCTGCAAAGCCGGCCGCCCGGTTCCGCGGCGCTCGCTGGGATCGACGGGTGTTTCGTAGAGAATCAGGCGTCGCACTAGTTGGCTACGTCGTGCAGCCTCTAGCGCTAGGATGGCGCCCGAGGAGTGGCCAAACAGATTGCAGGGCCTGCCGACTGATTCAATAACAGTTAATACGTCCTCGACCTCGCGCTCAGCAGCGTACGGCTGTGTATCGCCGCTGGCTCCCCTGCCTCGTCGTTCCAGCACATGAAGGCTGAACTTATCGCGGAGGAAGGGTAGCAGGGCGCGCCAGTAGGTGAAGTCGGCGAGGGCTCCGTAAACCAGGATCAGCGGCGGCCCACTGCCTTGGCGATGGCTGGCCAGCCGAGTGCCGTCGGCTGAATCCAAGAAGCCAATTTCGGAGCTATCTGCAGGTGTCTGCACGGCTCAAGCTTGCCCCGGCGCGAAGCGCGAGCGCAAGTCGCGCCGCAAGAGTTTGCCAGATGCGGTTCGCGGTAGCTCATTCGTCATCCAAATTGTTTTCGGGACTTTGAATCCAGCCAGAGAGCGCCGACAGTGCTCGCGGAGTTCTTCGTCGCTGGTGCTCGCACCGTCCTCCAGGCGTATCGCCGCAACCACCGCCTGGCCCCATTCTGGGTCGTCATGGGCAAAGACTCCCGCTTCCAAGACTAGAGGATGCGCTTCCAAAACAGCTTCAACCTCGGCCGGGTAGACATTCTCGCCTCCTGACACGATCAAATCGTCGCGGCGGTCGATTACGAAAAGGTAGCCCTCGGCGTCCATGTAGCCAGCGTCGCCGGTATTTAGCCAGCCGCCTCTGATCGCGCGCTCGGTCTCGGATACGAGGCCAAAGTAGCCTGGCGTAACTGTAGGGCCGCTGACAGCAATCTCGCCGGCTTCACCGGGTTCGCAGGAGGAGCCATCCTCGCGCACGATCCTAATCTTAGATGGCAAAAGCGGCCGGCCGGCCGAACCCGGCTTTAGCTGTGCCTCTGCCAAGCGAAGCGTGGTTATTTGCGAGGTTGTCTCCGTGAGGCCGTAGGTCTGAGATGCGGGCACTTCAAGACGCTGGCAGCGTTCCGTGAGTTCGCCGGATACTGGCCCGCCGCCGAGAAGGACGCAACGCAGGTTGGCAGGAAATGGCTTGTCATCCCGGGCATCGAGCATTCGCTGCAGCATGGTTGGGACTACCGAGATCATGGTTAGGCCTTCGCCATCGATGGCTAAATTGGCACGTTCTGCATCGAACGATTCGTGAATCACGCTGGTTGTTCCGTTGATTACGCAGCGGGTAAGGATCGAGAGCCCGCCGACGTGAAACAGCGGCAGGCAGGCCAGCCAACGGTCATCAATCTGATGGCCGAGCCGGAGCAGTGAGCCAAAGGCGCTCCAGAAAAAATTGCCGTGGGTCAGCACCGCGCCCTTGGGCCGGCCCGTGGTCCCAGAAGTGTAAAGGATGCTGCGCGGCATATCGGCGTCGATCTGGATTGCCGGCCCGGGTGCAAGGGAATTCTGGGCCGCCGTCACCTCATCAAGAGACAGCACTGGGTTGCTGCTCCTGCCCGTACGAGAAGAACCGAGCCGTTCTGGCGTGTCAGTAATAATGCAAGCCGGCTGACAGTCCGCGAGCTGCCAGTCAATTTCGGCCTGATTGAGACGAATGTTCAGCGGCACCAGGACAGCGCCTAAGCGGGCCGTCGCGAAGACGACCTGCGCAAAGGCGGCACTATTGCCGGCGAGCAAGGCAACCCGGTCGCCGGATTCAATACCGGCCCGCAGCAGACCCGCGGCGGTAGCGTCGGCGCGCTGATCGAGCTCTGCGAAGGTCCAGACATCCTCACCACAAATTAATGCGGAGTGGTTCGGCGAAAGCGCCGAACGCTCGCGCAACCAGTCAGGGAGGAAGCCACTGGCCATTTCAGTCACCTGGCGATCTCCAGTTGCCGCTGCGCAAAAGCCTTCAGTGCACCGGCGTCGAGTTCGACTCCGAGACCGAACTTAGAGGGGACGGCCATCGATCCATCGTCGATTGAAAGTGCGGTTGTCAGTAGGTGAGAAGAGAGCAGATCGAGCGCAGCGAGCCCGGCGGCGTTCCCTCCGGCCAAGGCGGCTGCAAGGTGTAGGGCCGCCGCGGTGCCCACGCCACTGTCAATTGAGGTTGTTATCACGGGTGCGACGCCGCCCGCACGTGCCGCCCTCGCTACTTCGATCGTCGGTCCAACGCCGCCCAGGGCGATCGGCTTGAGGATCAGAAAATCGGCTGCGCCGGCTGCGAGAGCGCTTCGTGCCGTTTCCAGGCCAGTAACGTCTTCATCCAGCGCGATTTTTATCGCGGTGTTTGAACGCAAGCGCCGCATGGCTTCGAAGTTTCCTGGCGCGATCGGTTGCTCGACGTATTCGATATCGTGGCTGGCGAAGGCGGTCAGCATTTCCTCTGCGAGGTCTTCACCCCAAGCTCCGTTGGCGTCGAGGCGCAGCTTGATGTCAGTGCCGATGGCTTTACGGACAGCGGCAACACGGCTCTGCTCAGCAGCCAGACCTGGCATGATGCCGACTTTGAGCTTCAGCGTGCGAAAACCGCTGGCCACAGCTTTTTGTGCGCCTGTAAAGGATTCCTCCACAGAGCTGTCACTCAGCAGCGCGTTGACGGCCACCTGCAGAGCGGCTTCCGGGTTCAGAAGTCGTGCGAGAGGAAGAGATTTGGCGCGTGCGAGTGCATCCCATGCCGCCATTTCGATGCCGCACCTGGCAGCGGAGTCCGCCGAACCACCGCCCGGACTGGAATTTATGACCGCATCGACTTCCATCCCAAGGGCTGCCCTGCCTCTAACCTCGGCCGCGCCGATGACGTCGTCGATGTTCGGCAAATCGTGAGGCAAATATGAGCATTCGCCGAGGCCGATTATGCCGGTCTCAGTCTGTAGCTGGCAGATCAAACCTTCGCGGTCGGCTGCGGTACCGGCAGCTGTTTTATAAGGCTGGCGATAAGGCAGGCGAAACGCGTGCAACGAGATCCGTTCGATCTTCACCAGATCAGCGAGTCCACTAGGGATAACGGGGGAACTGGCTGAAATCCGGCTTGCGCTTTTCGTTGAACGCATCTCGGCCTTCCTTGGCTTCATCGGTCAGGTAGTAAAGCAGCGTGGCATCGCCGGCCAGCTGTTGCAGGCCCGAGAGGCCGTCGGTATCGGCGTTGAATGCGGCTTTGAGGAATCGCAGGGCCACCGGGCTTCTCTCGAGGATTTCGCTGCACCAGGAAACGGTTTCCTCTTCAAGTCGTTCGAGCGGCACAACGGTGTTGACCAGGCCCATGTCCAGGGCATCAGCGGCCGAGTATTGGCGGCAGAGAAACCAGATTTCCTTGGCCTTTTTGTGTCCGACACTGCGAGCCAGCAGGGTAGAGCCATAGCCGGCATCGAAGCTGCCGACCTTTGGCCCGGTTTGGCCAAAGACAGCGTTGTCCGCCGCGATAGTCAGATCGCAGACAACATGGAGGACGTGACCGCCGCCGATCGCGTAGCCGGCGACCATGGCGATAACAACCTTAGGTAGTGTCCGGATCTGACGTTGTAATTCTAGGACGTTGAGCCGCGGCACACCGTCATCGCCGACGTAGCCGCCATCACCGCGAACCTTCTGGTCCCCTCCAGAGCAGAAGGCCTTGTCCCCAGCGCCCGTGAGAATAATCACGCCGATGCTGTTGTCCTGGTGGGCCCGGCTAAATGCGTCGGCAAGCTCGGCGATGGTCTGTGGCCGAAAGGCGTTGCGAACCTCCGGGCGGTTGATCGTTATTTTGGCGATTCCCTCGTAGTGTTCGTAAAGGATGTCGCTATAGGACTGAACCGGCTGCCAATCGATAGTCATAGCTGAATCAAACTCCTTCGGCGTGAACCGGCGCATAGCAATGCAGAAAATCGGTTACAACGCTGGCGAATCGCCCTGGTTTTTCCAGGTGGATCGCGTGGCCTGCGCCTTCGATGACGTTAAGTTCCGCTGATGGCAGAGCCGCCGCCATCTGAGCGGCAAGCTCTGCGTACCTTGTATCCAGCGAACCGGCTAAAAGCACCGTTGGCAACGAAACCTTGCCGAGTTGACTCATGACCGAAACGTCGTGGCCGGCCCCCATGCCACGCAGGCTATTCGCCAAACCTCGAGGACTGCTTGCCAGGCGTTGGCTGCGCAACTGTTGCCGGGTTTCAGCGGAGAGACTGACCTGACTATCCCACATTGGGATTTGCTGCCAATAGTTCACAAACTCTTCGAGGCCTGCAGATTCAATTCGCCCCGCAAGCTCCTCATCACCAGAGACCCGTTCACTCCTTATGGTTGGATCGTCGATGCCTGGGGAAGCGCTCTCCAGAACCAGGCCCCAAAGCATTTGAGAATGGTGCAGGGCGAAACGCAGGGCGATGCGCCCACCCATCGAATAGCCCAGGAGGCCGCATCGTTTTATCTCGAGATAATCTAGCAAGGCGATGAGATCATCGATGCAGGCATCTACCGCGAAACGAGCCGGATCGGAGGGCGCGTCGGAGCGGCCGTGGCCGATAATGTCGATTGCAACGGTCGTGAACTCATCCCATATGCCGCGGAACGGATCCCAGGTCTCACTGCTGCCCGTGAAACCGTGCAGCAAGACTACCGCGGGCCCTTCGCCGCTGATTTCAACGTTGAGGTCGATGCCGTTGGTGTTGATCCGTGCCATAGCAGGCTTAGGCTTTTCCGGTGGCCAAAGCATCACCCACTCGCTGCCAGATCTCGGCGTGATCTTGAAGGTTTTTGTCGCGTTCGGTCTGAACCTCTACCAGGCTGACACCGGGCGAAGCCAGGGACTTCGCCACGGCTGCGTCGAATTCCGCCGCGGTTGAGGTGATCTCATGGGAGAGCCCGTACATCGCGGCCAGGTGGCGAAACTCCAGGCCATGGGGCGTGCCAAACAACTCCTCGAAGTGCTCGGGCTCTTCGAGCTGGGGCAGAAAAGAAAAGATCCCACCACCGTCATTGTTGATTAGAATGATCGTGGCGTTGATCCGGTCACCGTAGCGCTGAGCCGCCAGCAGGCCGTTGGAATCGTGATAGAGCGAAATGTCACCGACGATCAGGACCAGAGGTTTTTCGCTGGCGGCGGCGGCGCCGAGTGCTGAGGAGAGGACGCCGTCGATACCACTAACGCCGCGGTTGGCCATGATGCGGAACGGTACTTTGCCGCCGGGGAAAAAGCTATCAAGGTCGCGCACCGGCATGCTGTTGCCGGCGAAGACAACAGCGTTTTCCGGGAGGAGGCTTGGCAGCCGGCTGATCGCGGTTACCTCTGACATTCGATCTGCCGAAGCAAGGGACTGGACCAGGCCTGATTCCGCGAGACGTTTCGCCTCAAGCCAGGACCTGCGCCACTCCTGACGTGCTGGATTATCAGATATGGGCGCCGCCAGAAGGGCATCGCCCAGGGAGAGACAAAATTCGGCCGGGTC
This sequence comes from Dehalococcoidia bacterium, assembly GCA_965219205.1. Lineage (GTDB taxonomy): Bacteria > Chloroflexota > Dehalococcoidia > DSTF01 > WHTK01 > WHTK01. Next base: position 211,337 of record CBDCMQ010000007.1, on the reverse strand, counting down.
AGAAAAGAGGAAATCAGTTGCCGATTGCTGTGGGTCAAACCAGGTATCGTCCTCGGCGATGATGATTTGTCGTGATTGGACATTCGCTTCGAGGTATTGGCTGAGTGGCTTCGAGACCGGCGTTGCGCCAAATCGCAGAATTACCTCCGGTTTCAGGACCTCCGCTGTCGGGCCATGCCGCAAGAAAGCGTCGAAGTTTTCGATCACGCGGTCGCTGTGCTGAGGCCCGCTTCTTACCTGAGAGAGGACATCGGCAAGGATTGGCCAATCGAGCGTCTGGCCCAGATCGGTGACGGCGCTGGGAAAGGCAGGCTGGTCCATGGGTCCGCAAACTATTAAGCCCTTGGGCGTAAGAGCCAACTCTGCCGCGAGTGGTTTCAAATCCGCGCTCAACGGACGGCGCTGCGCCTGCGAAACACGGACGGTGGCTTCTGTCTGAGCCTCAGGCGATGGCTCGGGTTCGGCGGGAATCAGAGGTTCGCGGAAGGGGAAGTTTAGATGGACCGGGCCCGCTGGTCCGGCAGACGCAGTAGAGACAGCACGGTCAGCGATGGCACGCACGTAGCGAGTCGCCGCTTGTCCAGGTTCCGGAAGAAGCATCTCTTCAGACCACTTGACCTGGGCTCCGTAAAGCCGTACTTGATCGATGGTTTGACTTGAGCCGATGCTTCGTAGTTCCGGCGGCCGATCCGCGGTCAGGACGAGGAGGGGTACGTGCCCGTGGCGCGCCTCGGCGACGGCGGGCGAAAAATTTAACACTGCGGTGCCGGAGGTGCCGGCCACGGCAACCGGCCGGTGCTGAGCGCGGGCCATGCCGAGGGCGAAAAAGGCCGCGGAGCGCTCATCGAGATGCATCCAGACCCGCAGGCCGGCTTGCTGTCTAAGGATTATCGCGAGCGGAGTGGAACGGGACCCCGGGCACAGACAGATGTCGGTAAGGCCGGCTCGGACCAGCTCATTCGAAAAGGCGCCGACATAGCTGCGCAGGGTGATCGCCGGCGACGATTCTACTCGGCCTGCAGCGCCCATAGCATTGTCCTCAACTTGAGTGCAGTTTCCTCGTACTCACGACCCGGATCTGAGCCCGCTACGATGCCGGAGCCGGCGTAAAGAGTGGCTTCGTTTCCCTCGATTAGGGCTGATCGAATCGCCACCGCCAGTTCGCCGTTACCCCTAGCATCGATCCAGCCACAGGGCCCGGCGTACCAACCTCGGTCGAAGGTTTCCGTCTCCTCGATCAAGGACAGGGCGGCTTCGCGCGGCGCGCCACCGGTCGCTGCTGTGGGGTGAAGCTGCTGGATGAAGTCAAAGATATCGGCGTTTGGTCTGGCGACGGCTGCAAACGGTGTGTGCAGGTGCTGGAGGTCCGCGGTTCGCCTGATCAACGGTTGAAATGGCGCATCGATAGATCCACAAAGCGGCGCTAAAAGCTCGCGGACGGTGCGGGCGACGACGGCGTGCTCGTGCAGCTCTTTGGCGTCACTAAGGATTGTCTCGGCGAGAGCCTCAGTCCTTTCCGGTGTGTCGCCTAGCGGAATGGACCCGGCCAAGCAGTCAACTTGCACTTGGCCATCCTCCAACCGCAGCAAGCGCTCAGGCGTTGCGCCTACGAAGCACGCTTTGTCTGACCCGTAGGCGAAGACCGTGCAGTGGGCGTATCGCTGCTCCAATGTTTTTAGGACCTGGCCAAGGGCAAAGGGTGTCTCGCTAACCGTCCGCAAGGTTCGAGCGAGCACAACCTTTTCAACCTGGCCGCCCTCTATCGCCGATAGTGCCGACTGGACCTGAGCCTCCCAGGTGGCGAAGTCAACGTCCTCGATCAGCTGAATCTGCGGACTTGGCGGCATCGGCTGACAGTCAGCTTCGGGTGGCGCGAACAGCCGGTTCAATTCTTCTCGCGTGGCGGTGATTGATGATTCCAAAGCGTGGTCAAGGCCCAACGTGACATTCACTAGATTTCGCTCTCCATCTCGGACAAAAAGCAGACGGGGGATGAGCAGAAATCCAGTTAGCGGGCCAGGATCTGACCTGCTGCCTTTGGCCGCGCTGAACGGCAGAGTGGTCATTGCTAATGGGAATTCGGGGGTGTTGTCAGTGGAGCGGTTTGTCGCCGCGTTGGCCAATTGCCATCCGGTCCGGAGGCGGGCGAGGCGATCTAGTCCGTCTGCTTCGGTGAGCGCCGCGGCGCCGATCGCTACCAAGGCGAAATCATGATCCGGTTGCTGCCAAAAAATGCGCTGGGGATCGCTGGTCAGCGCGAAAAGATTTGCTGGATCGAAGTCCGGGCATTCGAAGGTCGCATTGACCATCGGGCCAGGATTGGCACCGTCGCTCGCCTGGACAATGGAGCCGGCCAACTCACGGAGATGAGCCTCGAATTCTGAAAGCGGCTTCATGATTGAAACTCGACTTTGGTAGCCCCGATGCCGCGAATCAGTAGTGGCCTTAGTGACGAGTAGGCGTCGTCAAGGTTTCGGGGCTCGCGACTGAGGAGCCAACTGGTGATGATTTCGTTCAATGCGCCGAACCAGGCGGTGGCGGCTATTGTTGTATCCAGCGGCTCTATTGCGCCTATGCGCACTGCCTCATCGAGCTCTTCACGAATAATCGCCGCGAACTCCTCATGAACCTCCGCGAGGCGTTGTTGAAATTCGCGGCCGGCGCCGAGCGCCTCGATCATGAACAGTCGGGCCATGGCGCGGTGATTCATGAAAGCGTGCAAAACAGCGAGCATGGCGGCATCCGCTCGGTCGATCGGGTCCGTTAGTGAAGAAGTAGCGCTTCGAATCTTGGCTTTTAAGCGCCCCGAGCTGCGCTCGAGCAGAGCCAGAAAGATCGCCTGCTTACCCGGAAAATGAAAGTAAACGCCACCCTTCGATGTACTCGATTCCAGCGCGATATCATCGACTGCCGCATCTCGGTAGCCCTTGCGGGCGAAAACCTTGAGGGCGGCATCGAGAATCTTCTCGTGGCGTTTGTGGGCACGCGGTTGTTGCTCAATCATCTTGCAGAAACCGACTGACGCGTCGGTTGGTTCTTACTTTAAAGTTTCACCGCCAGGCATGCAAGCAGGTGTACTCGTCCAGTAGATGCCGGACACTTACCTCCTCTCGGTGAATGCTAGCAGCCACTCTTGCGGCGTTAGATGGCCAAGGGCCTGATGGGGCCGGTAAGTGTTGTAACGCTGCTCCTGTTGGGGCAGCTGGGTTCTCAGTTGGCTGAGCGAGTCGGGTGGGTCAACCAACTGGTAAAGCTCCTCTTTGTGGGTGCGCTGGGCTCGTTCCAGGCAGCCGTTGAGCTTGGGGGAGCGTGGTGGCAGCACAAAAAGCCGCAGCCCCTTCTGCTCACAGGCGGCCTCAAACTCGGCCCTGAACTCAGAGCCACCGTCCAGCTGGATCGCCTTCACCGGACCCGGCATACGCTCGATGATCGTATCGAGGAAGTCGCGCGCCGTGCCGGCGGTAGCGCGGCCGTAGACACCCAAGACGTCCCAGCGGCTGACAATATCACGCGCCGAGAAGTGCTTGTAGGCATGGGTAATACCGGTCCAGCGCACGTCGGCGCTGTCCACCTGAACCAGATCTCCCGGCGCCTTGACGACGTAGTCTTTGGGCTTACGCACGGCATAGGGCCGCACCTGAGGCCGAGAGACGATGCAAGGGTCCTTCAGACTCGCAGGCCCCAGTTTGCCTTGGCGTCTGAGCCGGCTGAGGATGCGGCCCACCATCGAGACCGAGATAGTGACCCCTTGGCGTCTGAGGATCGGCTGTAGCTTGTCTTTGCCCCAGACGGGATTGTCTTGGCGCAGGCGTAGCACCGCTGCTTCGAACTCTAGGCTCCAAGTCGGCTTGCGGACCTGGTGTGGCCTATGGCTGCGGTCTTGCAGACCCCGCGGACCCTGGAGCCGGTAGCACTCTAGCCACTGGTAAAGGGTTGAGCGGCTGCGTCCAAAGCGTCTTGCCGTCAGACTCACCTTCTCGCCGTGATCCTTGTGCCACTCAACAGCCCTGAGGCGCGCCTTCGCCTCACGTGATAGTCGTGGCTCCTCCCTGCCTTCTGCGCTCCCTCTGGGAGGAGACGAGCCAGGGTTGGACCGCCTGGGATGATCGACCCGTACGTCTGCATTGGGACTCCGTATCGTCCCCGCCTTCTCATCATTGTCGTGTACGGCATCTTTCTGAACGAGATCAGCAGGCAGAACAAACATTGCCGCTCAACGCCTCTTGAGGGCTTGCGGCAGGACCACGCGCATCCCGGAATCGTGACGGCTGACGGCGTGGCTGTCGATGACACAACCGGGGGCGATGTCGCTGAGGTTGGGGGAGGCGGAGCCTGGGTTGAAGTCGCCTGGGCCGTGGGCGCCGTCTCGAGCGTAGCCGTGGGCTCCGGCGTGTTTTCGCCAGGGGGAAGGGTGGCCGAGGGTGTCGCTGTCACTAGCCCGAGCACACCCTCTTGGGTAGGAGTTGGCGTCACGGCTTGGGTCGGCAGTACCGGAGACCCACCACCCGGGCTCTGACCATCTCCACCACGAAACAGGAGCCCCACCACCAGAAGTACGGAGATGATTCCGGCGCAAGGACGAGTTTCCCCTGAGGGGTCAGCGAGGCCCAGATGCCATTCATCAGGCCTCAGCCTAATATAAGAGTTGTTCGCAGACGCAAGGCGCCTTTTAGCCCCCGGCAAGCGTCACACGCATTGCCGGTGTTAGATATCGGTGTTTGTCGTCCCCAGGGCTCTTTGGTAACAGAGTTGTAATATTAACTGAGTATCTTGAAGATAGACTCGATGGCGTGCGGAGGACGTGAGCGCTTTGTCGATAGAAAGCCTTCAGCCCAATCCTGAAGACCTGCTGTTTGCACTGCGGTCCCGTGAAACCGGTGCCGTGGAGCGGGTCTACGATGCCTTCGGTCGCAGGGCATTTAGCCTCGCCTATCGTATCGTAGGTGACCATGGGGCGGCGGAGGACACGGTTCAGGAAGCCTTTGTTTCCCTTTGGCGGGAGGCTGATCGACTCGATCCGAAGAGGGGCAGCCTGCAGTCGCTCTTGTTGACGATCGTCCATCACAAAGCCGTCGATCGATTGCGGCGTCAACGAGGGCAGGCGAGAATTTACGAGTCCATGGAGCTCAGGGCTGTTTACGAGTCCGTATCCGAGTCAGAAGACCTGGCCGCGCAGTCGGTGGAGTGAAGCCTAGTTCAAGAGGCGCTGGAGTCGCTGCCCAACGAACAGAGCAAGGCAATTGAGCTTTCGTACTTCGATGGCTACACGCAGATTGAAATTTCCAAGATCATGAATGTGCCGCACGGTACTGTGAAGAGCCGGATTCGCCTGGCGTTGGAGCGCTTGCGTGCCGTTATCTTAGAAAGGGATGTTAGTGATCTGCCAAGAGGTCGATGACCTGGCTGCGCCCTACGCCCTTGGCGCTCTAGTCCGTGAGGAGAGGGCCCAGCTCGAGGCGCATCTCGAAACCTGTCCAAAGCATGCTGCCGTGGTTGAACAGTACCGCGCGACGGTAGGATTCTTGCACATGAGCACGGCTGATGTGGAGCCACCAGTTTCCCTTCGGGCCGGTATTTTGAGTGCGATCAAGGCTGAGGACGAGGCACATGCAGCAACGCCCGAGGCGGTATTAGCCAGGTCGGAGGAAACCCGGCCGCAAGCGCAGGTTGCCGGGCCGAAACGGCGCGCAATGCCATGGCCGATTGCGATGCCGAGGCGGTGGCCCGGGCTGGCGCTCGTCACCGTCCTGATTTTAGGACTCTTGGCCTGGAACCTTTCCCTTCAAACCTCCGAGGATTCGCCCATTGCTTTTTCGCGCTATATGGTGAATGAAGTTGAGGGCATCCATGGGCACATCTACTTTGTCGAAGATGTCGGTGTTATCACAGTCGAGGGCTTGCCAGAGCTTCAGACCGGAGAAAGCTATCAGGCGTGGGCGGTGATAGGAAACGAGGTAATGAGCCTGGGGGCTCTCGGAACAACAGAGACCGGCGAAGGATTCGTGCTGCTTTCTGATCATGTGACCGAGGAGGAAACGGTTTTCATCACGGTTGAATCGCAAGAGAACCGGGCGGCCATCGAGGCCGACTCACCCACGGGGCGCGTAGTGCTTTCGACCGAGCGATAGAAGCTCCTTTCCGAATCCAATCCTGTCAGTAGCGGTTGTTGGCTCACCCGGATCCATCACAGGTTCGCAGACGCAAGGCGCCTTTTAGCCCCGGCAAGCGTCACACGGACAAGCGCAGCGTCATTGCCGGTGTTAGATAATGGGCTCAACGCCTTTGAGAAGGCAGGCAGGTTTACCCAGTGGCCGCCGAAGGCCTGAGGAAGCACCCAATCGATATTGACATTGGTTAATTATGCGACTAATCCCAGGGTGAATGGACACTTAATGGCGAGAGTGTGTTGGACCAGCTTTCAATCTGCCTTGCAGATCACTTTGATATCGAGCACAGCACATTCCAGATTGAACAACCGGATAGAAGCCAACTTGAGCAGGCCGCCCACTAGGCCGATTTCGCCCTTAGCCCCTGAAGTTAGAGGCAGCGCCAGGCAATCCGCTCCGACATGAGTAGCCAGCCAGCACGCGTCTTCATTCGCTCGCCTGATATGGGCCGACGTGCAGAGGGCGGCAGAAATGACCGCCGCGCTTGGAGAACCAGAGAGTGCTTCACGCGCCCAACAGCGCTGAAATCGCCTCTCAGGCTCCTTTAGGGGGGTCTGGGGTGTCCCCAGATTCCAAATCGAACGGGTCAAGCGGGTGGGGCAGGCGTGAAGCGGCCGCGACCATAACGGAGGCCAGCAGAAACGCGGCCGCGAACATCAGCAAAGCGTTGTCGTAGGACTGCGAGGAATCAAACATCAGCCCCTCTACCCAAGGGCTGACTATTTCAGCGACGGTTTCGACCACCACGACGATACCCAGAAGGGTTCCAAAATGGACGACACCAAAGGATTTCAGTAGCAACAGCGATTCGAGCAACATCGCGGTGCCACCCAGGGAACGAAAGAGGAAGTAGCCACCGATGCCAAAAACACCGACTTCAAACGGGAGAATGAGCATGCCTACAGCGAGCAGGATCGCGGAGATCATGACGATGCCCCTCGTAGCGCTCAATTCTGTCGATCACTACGCCGAACCCCAGGCGAAAAAGAATTCCAACTCCGGAGACAAGGGCCGCAAGGAACACGGCAGTTTCGCGTGAGTAGCCAACCGAGACCCAAAACGGCACTTGGTGCACCGCCCAGCCAGTTATTCCGTAGAGCAAGAGACCAAAGCCTAGGGCCAGCAACCAAAAATGCGGCGTCCTTATCGCCTGGCCAACCGAGAGGCTGCCAGATACAACCGTACTGGACGAGCGCCGCACCGAACCGCCGCCATCCGGTTTCAGCCCCATTGATGCCGGCGAGTCCTTGAACACGAAAAGCGCGGCGGGCAGGATTACACCCGCCGTGACAATGCCGGAAAAGTAGAAGGCTCCTTCCCAACCAAAGCTGTCGATCACCACCTGAACCAGGGGCACGACGAGAAAGCCGCCGAGCTGGACACCCACTCCGGCCAACATCAGCGCGACGCCGCGCCGGGCAACAAACCATCTGGAGACTAAGGCGTTGATCGGAATAAAGAACATCATCTGGTGGAAACCAGCGTTGATCGAGCGGTATAGATACCACTGCCAGAGTCCTGCTGTTTGAGCAAGCAGGACGAAGGTCAACGCGGTTAGCGCGGCGCCGCCGTCAATTGACAGACGCGGCCCGCGTGCGTCGATTAGCTTTCCGACAAACGGCGCCATTATTCCAGATGCGACGTACGAGAACGAGTAACCAAGTGACACTTGGGCACGAGACCAACCGAAATCTTCCTCCAAGGGTCCGATGAAGAGGCCATAAGAGAAGAAGCCGAGGCCACTGCCGAATGTCATCGCCAGGACCGCGAAGGCGACAAGCCACCAGCCGTAGAAAATCTGAAACCGGGGCGCGAGCCAGGACCGTCTCCGTGTCTTCACGACTGCTTGCCTTGGTGATGGATTATCGTGCTTACCTCTCGCAGGGTCAGAGTTTCCGGGCATCGGAGCTCGCGCCAATGGAGTCGCTTCTCCAAGGGGGCTGGTCGCACCGATTGGGCAATCTAGATTGGCTGTTTAGGTCCGTTGAGAGCGCGGAATGCTTCGGGCGCGTAAGCGTGGAGTACATCTTTCCAGTCGGGTAAGGCGCCCCCTCTTGGCTTCCACCGCTGAGTTGATCCGAGACCCGCCAATATACCAAATGAATTGGCCTGACCACCGGAAGGGGTCAGCCTCCGGCTGCTTTAAGGCTGGGCGGCCGAAGATCGGCGTCGAGGCTTGCGCCGATTTCGGCCGCGACATCGAGCAGTGCGTCAATGTCGGTAGCTTCAGTGCGAAAGTTAACGATGCAGGCCCTCAGAACATAATGGCCCTCGAGCACGGCGTTCGAACAGAACTCTCTGCCGTCACGCTGGAGATCCGTCATCAAGCGCTCGTTCAACAGGCTGATATAGTCGTCCCGGGCAGCGCCAGCCGGCAGTCCGATAGGCGCGTAGCGGAAGCAGCAAATCGAGAGATTTACCGGCGTTATGAGCTCAAAGTCCTGTCTCTGCTCAACCTGCGCGCCCAGGTATCGGGCCAGCGCGGCATCGTGGGAGATGCGCTGCGAATAAGCCCGCCGGCCATGGGAAAGCAGTGACACCCAGATCTTCAGGGCCTGGAAGCCACGGCTGAACTGTGGGCTGAGCTCGGTCATGTCTTGGCCATAGCCTGAGTGTTCTTTGTCATCCTGAACGTAGGCCGGATGAACAGCGAAGGTGTCCGAAAAGTGCTGAAAGTCTCTCAGGAGAATGCAACCGCCGGAGTGTGGCGTATAAAGCCATTTGTGCGGGTCAAAGGCGATAGAGTCGGCTTGTTGGATGCCGGCGAAAAGCGGGCGCAAGTCGTCTGCTAGGACCGCTGGGCCACCGTAAGCGGCGTCAATGTGCAACCCTGAGCCCTTCCGCCTCACATATCGAGGCGATTTCACCGATATCGTCGATCGCGCCGGTTGCAACGGTGCCGGCGGTAGCGACCACGGCGAAGGGCTTTAGCCCCGCCTCCTTGTCGCGCTTGATAGCCGCTCGGAGTTCAGCCACCTCCATCCGATAATCGCCGGAAACCGGTATCTTGCGTACGGCCTCCGTTCCGAGACCAAGCATGTCGGCGGCGCGGTCGGTCACAACGTGCACTTCCTGGGAGGCGTAGAGGACCAAAGGTGGGCCGGCAGCTACGCCCTTGGCGCGGACATTCCAACCGGCCCTCTGGTCGCGTGCCGCGGTAAGGGCAACAAAGTTGGCCATGGCGCCTCCCGAGACAATTAGTCCGCCGGAACCTTGAGGAAGACCAAATTGCTCGGCAAACCAACGGCCGAGAAGCAATTCAATTTCGGTGCCCACGGGCGACAAGCGCCCAACTGCCGAGGTTCATGTTCACACCGGCCGCGAGCAGATCAGCGACGGCGCCGGGCACGGTGCCCGCGCCAGTGATGTAGGCCATAAAGCGCGGATGTCCAGCATAAACCGACGATTCAAAAAGCGTCCTACGCAGATAGGTAAAGAGCTCATCATCCGGCATTGGTTCGTCTTGAATCGGCAGGCGTACAGCCTCGGCGATCTGGCTTTGGCCGGAAGAGGTACCGATCGGTAGGCCGGGCAGCGCTTCGAGAAACTCCTGCCAGAGGTCGACGGCTTGATCGGCGAATTGGCGGGCTCTTGACGAGTCCCATGCGAGGTCCGTTTGGGCCTCCGGTGGTTGGGCTTCGGTGTTACTTGTCATTAGAATTCTCACTTTGGTTGCAACGCTTAAGGTTGCTGACGCCTGCTGACATGGATATGTCGACCCTCTCATATTCGCTTACCCAGACGCGTGGGCCCATGGGCCCTAGATGGCGGCAAATTTGCCGCTCTAATTGGAGGGAAACACCTCAACTTTTGAAGCGGCAACCGGAGCTACCTGGACCAACTCCCAGCTTCACCGGAGTCCGTCGAAAAGGTCGTCCTCCGTTTTGCTCGCTCTGACCAGGCTGAAGGCGCGGTAAAAGGTCTGGTTGCCCCACAATTGGCGGTGGTACTCCTCCGGCAGGTCGAGAAGCGATTGGTAGCCGGGTAGCTGAGTGCGGTGACACTCGACGGCCTTCCAAACCTGTTGCCAGTTCTCAGAAGTGTCGAGTTTGGCGGTGATCGCCCAAGGCGCCCAACCTTTGGACCGGCGCTCAACGCCATCTATATGCATAACCAACTCGCCAAAGGCCTTCTCATAGGCGGCGAAGTCTGGTTCGGTCCAGGCCATGTAATAGAGCTTGGACACGCTGTGGGGCGGTGAACCACCTTCCACCTTGAAATCTGGATCCGGTGACGCTGCGCAAGCTGCCGTGGCCAACTGGCAAATTGCGATATGGTCTGGATGGCCGTAGGCGCCGTTCGGATCAAAGGTTAGGACCACCTGAGGCCGCACCCTGCGTAGCTGAGAGACGATTTTGGCGAGAACCTCTTCCTGGTCGGCATCTGGCAACTCCGCGTCTCGATAATCCAGGAAACTTACCTCTTTGATGCCCAGTACGGCGGCCGCATTGAGGAGTTCGGCTTCCCACATTTCACCAAGCGCCTGAGGTCCGGGATACTCGTTCTCCGGGCCAAACCAGCCACTTCACCGCGGGTAGCCGTCAGTAGGTACGTCTCCACGCCCTCGTTGGCGTACTTCGCCAGAGTGCCGCCCACGCCCAGCGATTCATCGTCCGGGTGCGCCACCACAGCCATAAGCTTCAGCGGATCTGCCATTGCCGGGTTTGTCCTCCCATCGAGTCTTTCTCAGGTTTCCAGCTGCACCTCAAGAGGAGTCTGCTCACTTAAGAGCTCGAGGCCCCCGTTTTTGACTGAATTCACCAGGGTTGAGACGGGTCTGCTCGACAACAGCGAGTCGGGCGCGGCGACCAGAAGGGAGGTCAGCTTTTCGATCTCTGCTTCGGACCCAAACAGCCATTGGTCGACTGCCTCTTCAGGCAGGATCACCGGCATACGATCGTGAATTGGCGAGATCAGAGAGTTCGGTGTTGTGGTGACGATAGTGAACGTAGTTTCCGACTCGTCAGGCTCCGGATGCCATGACTCATAGAGGCCGGCGAATAACAAGAGGCCACCATCTGAGCGATTAAACCAGATCGGTTTTTTCTCTTTCTTGCTTCCGGTCCACTCATAGAAGCCATCAGCCGGGACCACACAACGCCGCTTGCGCAACGCATTCCGGAAAGCCGGACGATCCTTCAAAGTGTCCGCCCGGGCGTTGATTTGCTGTGCGGCTCGCTTATCGTCCTTGGCCCGGGCGTTTACCAGACCCCAGCGGGCTGGCAAAGCCTCGCGGTCCTCGTGGGTCATGCGAACGATCCAGTGATTGCTGCGTGGCGCAATGTTGTACCGGGGGCGGTAGTCTACTGATGAAACCTGTTCCGCCGGCACGCCCAGATCCTGGGCGAGCTCCGCAGGATCTTCCTTTGTAAGGGTGAAACGCCCGCACATGGATTGAGTCTACCAGGGTCGCTGGAAGCGTTCAGCAGGGGTTGGGTCAGTCGGCGAAAAAACCTGGCGTTTTCGCTAGCCCAGCGCCTGAGTGGCGGTCTACTGCTAGGCTTTTTCCGGAATCTCGGCGTCGGCCGGGACAAACCTCATCGAGAGCGAGTTCACGCAATGACGCGTGTTCTTGTTGGTGAGACGCTCGCCATCGAACACGTGCCCGAGATGACCTTTGCAGTTGGAGCACTCGATTTCTATCCGCATGCCATCGGGGTCGGGTTTGCGTGTCACCGCACCTTCGACCTCCTGGTCGAAAGCTGGCCAGCCACAATGGGCGTCGAATTTGTCATCTGAGCGATAAAGGGTGGCGTTGCACCGCCGACAGATATAGGTTCCAGCCTGATAGAACTCGTCATATTCGCCAGTAAATGGCCGCTCGGTGCCCTTCTTTTCGATTACATGGCTTTCTTCTGGTGTCAGCTTGTTGAAGCTGGAGACGTCCATGGCAATGTCCTCCTGATTGATCCTGCTCTAAATGCGGTCGCCAATACGGCTATGGTTTGCTTTCAAATCGCTCCAGTCTGGCGCTGCCATCCAGTCCGCCCAGGCCTGGTAGAGCCAGACCTGGGCGTGCTCATTGACTGACGTTTCGATACGCGGCGGACCTTGTTCGTCGTCTTCGATTTCACCGAGGCCGAGGCCGGCCTTGAAATTCACAGGATAGCGCTGCGTTACCAACCCTTTCATCGAAATCGTGCTTTGCGCCCAATTTTCGCCGTCATCCTGCTCTAAGAAACCGGCTGGGCCAAATGTGTGCCCGGCCCGAAAACGCTGCAAATCTTGCATTTGCTGCGGTGAATCCGCGTCCAGGAAGGTAAAGAACCATATTTCAGTACTGGATGGCCCTTTTGGCATTCTCACTGCGAATTGACCTGATGTGGTCACTATCCAGAGGTTAGGGAAAATCATCGGATGGCCGGCTGACCTGAGACCGACCTGACCGAGCCCCTTCTGAGCCTCAGGACGTTCCCGCCAATCGGGCTTGAATCCAGCCTCAAACTGTGGCGCAGTTTCCGGGCCGACGGCAGGCCCGCTTATCGCATGGCCATACTCGCCCAAAACCACAATTTGGGGGCGGGCAAAGCTGGCGTTGAGGCTAAGGCGCGGCGCTGGGGCATCACCCGCCCGGCGCTGGGCAAAGCCGGAGGTGAATGCCGAGGCGTGGCTCAGTGGCGCGTGGTACCAGTCATATATGTTGTCAGTCGCGATCTTCCAATTACAAGGAATGGTGAACTTTTGGACGCCGGGAATGACCTTGAGATTGCCTCTTTCGGCCATCAGGCTGAGGCCGATACTGCCCGTTTCACCGAGATATTCCTCCAGGCCAGGAGCCTTGGGGTCCATGTTGGCGAAGATGAACCCCTTGTACGTGTCGACCTGGGCCGCCTTGATCAGGCCCCAGTTCTCGCGGTCGAGCTCCTCGTGGTAGACCTCTTTGAAGCCTGGCACCCCAACCAGCGCGCCCCGCAGGTCGTAGGTCCAGCCGCGGTAAGTACACATAAAGGAAGTGGTATGGCCCTCGTCCGCCCGGCAGATCGCGTTGCCGCGATGACGACAGCTATTCACCAGCACCTGGGGATGGCCGTCCCCGTCTCGGATACAGATGACACGGTCCTCCCCGATTACAGTCATGAAGAAATCGCCCGGATTGGGAATCTGCGAGTCGTGACACATAAAGTTCCAGGCGCGGGCGAAAATCCGCTCCAGCTCCAACTCGTAGATGTCATGCTCGGAAAAAATGCGGCGGTCGACTACGCCGTTTTCGGCATCGACCATCTCTAGCATTTCCTAGTTGGCGTAGGTGGCCGTCATGAGAGGCTTCTCCAATCTCAAGATTTCAGAGATTTCAGAGTTGGTGAATCAATAATAGACGAAAGCCGGCGGAACAGTTCTCGAGTGATCCTCTCGAGGCATCCTGTTGTGCTGAACCAGAAAAGCCCGGTCCAGATGCCCAGGGCTCCTCCTACATCCCCATGCTTTGCCCGCTAGGCCTTGTCGCGCGGAACCTCCGAGTGGTTGGCCTTCAGTCCATCCCAATTGTCGGCCGCCATCCAGTCTGCCCAGGCGCGGTAATGCCAGAGCTGGGCGTGCTCATTCACTTCGGTTTCGATGTGAGGCGGCCCGAACTCGTCGTCAATCACGTGACCAAGGCCGAGGTTCATGGCGTAATGCAAGGGATAGCGCTGGCTGACAACACCGATAGTCGCGCGGGTACTTTCGCCCCAGTTTTCGCCGTCATCCTGTTCTAGACGACCTGATGGACCGAACACATGGTTGGCGCGCGAAATTTGCGCCTTGATTAGCTCCGGCGGTCCTTCACGGTAAATTAAGGAGAACCACCATATTTCCGTCTTGTGCGGTCCCTTGGGTAGGCGCAGGCTGAGCTGGTTTACGTTGGAGGCAACCCAGAGATTTGGGAAAATATTGGGATGGCCGCGTGACCTAATGCCAACCGGACCCAGCGCTCTTTTCGCCTCGGGCTTCTCCCGCCAGCTGTCATTGGCGGCCGGGTTGGGTGGGTTTGGCTGCGGCTGGTCTGGAACGATTCTAGGGCCGCTGATCGCGTGGCCGTAATCGCCGAGCATCACCATTTGAGGAACTGTGATTGAAGCTGTTGGACTCTGTGGGGTTCCGGGTTGGCGCCCAGCGTTGGACTGAAGAGAGGAGGCGTGGGTGACGCCAACGTGGTACCAGTCGTAGACATTGTCCACTGCCAGCTTCCAGTTGCATGGGATAACGTACTTTTGAATGCCCGAAAGAACGTATAGCTCCCCTTGCTCGGCAATCAGGTCTAGTCCCACCTGGCCGATGTCACCGAGAAATTCATCCAAAGCCGGGGCTTCCGGATCCATGTTGGCGAAGATGAAGCCTTTGTAGCTGTCGACCTGCGCTGCCTTGATTAGGCCCCAATTTTCGCGGTCGAGCTCCTCGTGATAGACCTCTTTGAAGCCGGGAACACCGACGAGCGAGCCCTTTAGATCGTAAGTCCAGCCGTGGTAGGTGCACATGAAGCTGGTGGCGTGGCCTTCTTCGGCGCGGCAGACGGCGTTGCCGCGGTGGCGGCAGGTGTTGACCAAAACCTGAGGATTGCCGTCGTTGTCACGTACACAAATCACGCGGTCCTCGCCGATAAAAGTCATGAAGAAATCGCCGGGGTTAGGGATCTGGGAGTCGTGAGCCATGAAGTTCCAGGCGCGTGCGAAGATGCGTTCCAACTCCAGCTCATAAATCTCTCGCTCGGCGAATATGCGGCGGTTTACGGTGCCGGTTTCCGGGTCCACCATCTGCGCCATTTCTTCATTCTTGTAGGCGATGGTCATGAAGGAGGTTCTCCAGTCTCTTTGTTTGTCATGAACGGTGGCTGCGGACTTCCGCCAAGCCTCTGATTAGACTCGATCCAGCGGCACCTGCGAGTGAGTTTGCTTCAATTCAGGCCAACCAGACGCGCTCATCCATTCTGACCAGGCTCGGTAATGCCAGAGCTGTGCGTGCTCATTGAAAATGGTTTCGATGTGGGGCGGACCCGTCTCGTCGTCGATGACTTCACCGCGACCGAGGCCCATCGAATAGTTCAGGGGGTAGGATTGGATGACGGAGCCCTTGGCGCCGCGGGTACTTTGTCCCCAGTTTTCGCCATCGTCCTGCTCAAGCATGCCGGCTGGGCCAAAGATCATCTTGGCTCGCTCGACCACGCGGTCATTTTCCTGACCATCCTTATCTAGGAAAGTGAACCACCAGATCTCGGTGGCGCCGGGACCCCTTGGGATGCGCAGGCTGACCTGAAAGCCGGTCACCCAGAAATTCGGGAACACGTGCGGGTGGCCGGCTGCCCGTGTAGCGACACCCAGCGCGGCCTTGACTTCCGGCCGTTCACGCCAGCTTTCGTCAAAAAGCGGCTGGGGTCCTCCGGGACCGGCTGGTGGCATGTACATGGGCCCGGCCAGAGCGTGGCCGTATTCACCGAGAATGGCCAGGTTTGGCCGTTGAACCGTGGCGGGAGTTGTCGCGAGGTTGGGCGAGGGGCCGCGCGTGAAGGCGATGCCGGTCATAAAGGCCGAGCCGTGGGTGACACGGGAGTGGTAGTAATCCCAAACGTTATCAGTGGCAAATTTCCAGTTGCAGGGGATCGTGTACTTCTGCACGCCGCCGACCATCTGCAGGTCACCCTTCATGGCGATCATGTCGACGCAGATTTTGCCGACTTCACCGAGATATTCGTCGAGGCCAGGAGCCTCCCGGTCCATGTTGGCGAAGATGAACCCCTTATAGCTGTCGACCTGCGCGGCCTTGATCAGGCCCCAGCTTTCGCGTTCGAGCTCCTCGTGGTAGACCTCTTTGAATCCAGGGACTCCAACCAGGGCACCCTTCAAGTCGTAGGTCCAGCCGTGATAGGTGCACATGAAGCTGGTGGCGTGACCTTCGTCCGCCCGGCAGATGGCGTTGCCGCGGTGGCGGCAGGTATTGACCAGGACCTGAGGCATGCCGTCGTTGTCACGAACGCAGATGACGCGGTCCTCGCCGATGAAGGTCATGAAAAAGTCGCCCGGGTTGGGGATCTGAGAATCGTGGGCCATGAAATTCCAGGCACGAGCAAAGATATGCTCCAACTCCAGCTCGTAGATGTCCTGGTCGGAGAAGATCCGCCGGTCAACCGCACCCTTATCCAGGTCGATCATCCGGCGCATTTCATCATTTTTGTAGGCGATGGTCATGGCGAGTGTGCTCCAGTTTCATGAAGTGTCCGTAAGGCTCTCTCAAGCCGTCGTGCTGCCTGAGGAGGATGATAAAGGATTGTTGGCAGGTCAACCATCCTTACCTAAATAATTCTTCCACTATAGTATCGGTTCGTTAACGTAGGAGCCTATAGAGTCCGGAAGAGCGGGTGGAGCACCATAAAAACTCGGACTTTACGCAGAACGAGAAGCGCTAGGGCCGGTCGGGCCTAGGCTACGGCTGCTTCGGCGTTGGTGGTGACAGAACCGAACCGGTATACCCGGCGTAGCCGGCCGCTGAGCCCGGCACTTGCCGCCATCGCCAGCGTGAATACAACCCCGAGGCTGAGAAACACCTCGCGGACTCCCCAGACATCACCAAGATAACCAATGCTCAACCCGGCCAGCGCCATAACACCGACCGCGATCATGAAGTACACACCCATCGCCCGGCCGCGCATTCGGTCGGGCACGCTTTCCAGGATCATTGCTTCGGTGAGGGCCATAAAGGCACTCTGACTGGCCCCCGCGAAACCGAGCGCGACCATAACCGGAATTATCGACCCGGAGACACCAACGATTGCCAGGGAGATCCCACTCAACAGGCCCATGCTCAGGAGATAGGCTCCACGCGCGGTTTCGCCGCGGATGTTGGCGGTGGCCAGGGTGCCGATCAGGCCGCCGGCTCCCACGGCCATGAAAAGGTAGGTAAACAGAACACCGCCGCCGCCGAGCTCCAGTTTGGCCATGGTTGGCAGTAGCGGGTCGAATGACATCGTTAGGGCGCAGTGGACGGCAACGACGCCGACGACGAGGTTGACCGGGGTTGAAAGCAGCACGAATCGCATTCCTTCAGAAAATTCGCTGACCAGCGTTGTTGAAGTTGCAGCCGAACGCTCTTGCTCCGGTGCCTTCAGACGCAAGAGGTTCAAGGCCGAGAGACCATAAACCGCCGCGGAGGCAACAAAGATGCCTTCGACACCGATCGTTGCCAACAGTGGTACGGCCAGCAGCGGTCCGACCAGCCGGGGTCCCCGCATCGCGACGCTGGCCAGTGAGACGGCATTGAGCAATTGTTCCGGTGGAACCAGGCTCGGAGCTAGCGCACGGCTGGCCGGCAAGCCGACCGAGCGGGTCAGGTTGGCAAGGAAAGACAGCGCAACGACATGCCACACCAAGACGGCATCTGAGATTGTGATTGCCGCCAACAACATGTTGATCAGCAGCGGCAACACAAAACTCCATAGCATCAGGTTGCGGCGGTCCCAGCGATCAGCGAGGACCCCGCCAAGCGGAACCATGAGGAATGAGCCGATAAATCCGGAAAAGGTGATTATCGCCACTGAGAGTGCTGATTCCGTCAGGTCGAACACAAGCCAGGCTCTGCCAACCATCATCGCCCACTGAGAAATGCCGCCAAGGACGTTCGTCGTCCAGAGGATTCTGAAACCTGGGTATTGAAGCGAGGCAAAAATGTTCCGCATTCCCGCCCTTGCTCCCCTTAGATCCATTTGGTTAGTGGCTCATGTGGCCACTGCCCGAAGAGGCACATCGTATGTATCTTCTCTGGGGCATATTAACTGTCGTAGCCTCTAGCGCCCAGACGTGAGGCTAAAGAGAACGGCTTGGATTCAGTGATCGCGCCTGGTCGCGGCTCCGGGCCGGCACCACAAAAGCCCAACGACAAAAACCTCATTGGCTGCGAGAACGAGACTTGTAGACGTAGTGGAGTGAGAGGTTGCTGGAGCAGGAGCGCTGCGAACCTTCGACCGCCTCCTTGGTAGGAGTCCA
Organism: Dehalococcoidia bacterium; assembly: GCA_965219205.1. Lineage (GTDB taxonomy): Bacteria > Chloroflexota > Dehalococcoidia > DSTF01 > WHTK01 > WHTK01. Next base: position 193,222 of record CBDCMQ010000007.1, on the reverse strand, counting down.
CCGTTGTCGCTGTAGCTCGGAATCGGAATGTTGAAAAAAACCGTGTCGTGAAAGTAGGCACGGTCATGCATGGACCTATTCTCAAGGAAGCGCGTCCGTTGGCACGATCCAGGCGCGAGCCGGGCCGATGGTAAACCGTTGGGCTGGAATGCTGCCAGATTCAAGCTGCCGCAGCAATTCCCGTTCGTCTGAAGACAGGCCTGAATCATTGGTTTGCACGGCCAATACGTAGACCAAGCTTGTAGCCTTGAGCCGGGCTCTAATGGCGGCAGCACCGAGCAAATCGTCCGCCAGAACTGAGTCTGGAGCCCGGCCAGCATACGCCGCGATTGCGAATGGCTGCACCGCATCGTCCGTCAGGGCCAATACAGCCGCATCCTCCAACGGCCGATCCTGTAACCATCTGCCGGCCAATTCCGCGCCGTAGAAAGCGGGCTGCCGTGAGCTGTCAGCGACAAAGGACGATGTAAAGGACGTGGCGTAAACGGCGAAGGCGCCCGCAACAGCGAGCGGCACCCAGCCAAGACGCTGGGCCCACCAGCCAAGCTTTGTCCGAATTGAGAGCCAATCGGTACACCAGGCAACTATCTGAACTAACCCGAAGGCCGCGTAGAGATGAAGAAACACCAGCAACACGAATGTCTGACGCAGATTTCCTGCCGACCAAGGCTGAACCAGCGCGATCAAGAGGATATCAAGCACGACGAACGCCAGGATTCGATTGTGAGTAGGACGGCCTTTGGGGCTGAATCTGGTCAACACCCAACCAACAGTACCGAACCCGATTATCGCTAAGCCAGCTTGCCAGCGCAGTAGGTCGACATACTGATCCAGAAAACCAGTCAAATGACTCAAGTTTAGGCGTTGCAGAATATCGGCCTCACCTGATTGAGCCTGAGCCTGACCCAGGAGTAGCCAAACTAAGGCAACTGATCCGAACAGCAGCGCGTCCCTCGGAAGACGTCTCGTCGTAGCCCGCCACCCGCCATAGCGCCAAGACTCGCCGATTCCTTCAGCGACAAGGATGGCTGCTAGAATCCAGCCTTCGTAGCGTGTGAGGCATGCGGCGGCGACAAAGAAAACGCCGGCGTAAAATCGCAGTCGAGTTGTTGGGCGATCCAAAAAGAACAGCCCGCAGAATATGAAGGCCATGAAGAGAACTTCCGGGTATGGGACGATGGCGAGGCTGACAAACATCACATTTGTAGAAAGCAGCGCGGCCGCGATCAGCCCCACCAGCGGACTAAACAAACGTGACGCCAAAGCGTAGGAGGCCAGAATCGCCGCGATGCCGAATGCCGCCAGTACGACCCGCATTGGAGCCAGCTCATCTGTGAGGCTTTGGACGACTATAATTGCTGCTTGCAGAGCAGGAAGCCAACGCCCTACCAGGAGTTGGTCCGAAAAGGCCAGGCGAATAATGGCGTCGCCAAAGTAGACGTTTGAGTTAAGCGCAATCAGGCGGAGGTAATAAGCGAACGCCAGGAAGCAAATGAAAAACAGCAGCACAAAGTATGAATTGCCTACTAGGAATCGACCGATAAGTCGGGCAGGCTCGCCAAACCTTGGCCAGCCAACCCTGGCTATAGCCTCTACAACTGGGTCAACGAATCGGCCAATCTGACGCTGCACCAATTCACCAAGCCTGACGGCCGATTATGTCCCTCCCCCGGTCAGGCCTACTGCCTGAGGCCTAAGCCACCATGAAGTAAACATCGTACTTCGTATCAATTGACGCAACTCATAGCCGGCCCTCGACCTAAACCCCAATACCTCCACTGTATCCGTCATGCCATTAAGCCGGATAAGCTGCCGTTACTAATATTCCTTGTTGCGCCCGTTGTGGCGACTACGTCGGGATGATGTATTCGCCTGCCGTGATCGAGCGTAAGTTAGAAAGCCCCCGAGTCCGTCAATACGCCTCCGGCGATTCGAAAAAGGGATGAAAATACAGCGCCGCCAGGAGAACGGACGAGTCGACGCCGCCGCTGAGAAACACCCCCACACGAGACGCGGAGGACGTCACCCGCGCAACGGCTGCCTCCAGCTACTGCCGTGCCAGCGGCAAGCAGTAGTCGAGTATTAGCTCAACCAGTACCGCCGTTGTCGAGTGTCCGGACCCTATGGAGCTAACCAGTCGCTGGAGTCCCAGTCGAGCATCTGCTCGAGGCTTTTGATCTCGAACTCGAAAAGCCCTCTTAGGTATTGACGGTCGGCTTCACTCACTGAGCCCGAATAATGGCCCACCATTTTCTCAATGGATCCAACTGCCTGCTGCCTGTCTACCTCAAGGAAGTCCCAAATCGAATTCAGAGTAATTTTGGGTTTGTCGCGCAAGTCCTCTTGCTTAAGTACGAGTATCTGGTAGGGCGAGAAGTAACGCCTCAGTCGGCGAATTTGCTCAACGTAATAGCCCCTGTCTACGTACGAGCCCAAACGCCACTGTTCTTCATTCGGCACAGCCCTCACTCGTTCCTCTTCACGACGGATGGCCTCGCCAAACGGGAGCGATTCCAATCCTAATAATCTGAACATGTTCCAGTGCGAAAACGCGCGGTCGATGGGATTCCTTAGAGAGATGATAATTTTGATATTTGGATTGTAGGCGTAGATTCGTGGGGCAACGCCTTCGCAATACATGTAGTCGGTCGTGGCGTCACCTAGCAGGCGGTGCCCCTCTTTCGGCTTGAAAAACGCGTGATACAAGCGGATAGTCCGGGTCTCCCGAAACGAACAACTTATCCGTGTCGAAAAAATGGACTTCCTTTGTTCTATTTGGCATGCAAATCTCTCGATTAAGCCGAAGGTAACCATCGAGTGCCGTCGTTCCACCTTTCTGAGTTCCCGCAACAACAAGGTCCACTTTGCGATCTGTCGCCCTGGCGATACGTTCATCACTAGGAATTTTGAACTGTCCGATGAATTTGGTTACGTCACGTGTCGCAACAGATCTTTGCTTCTCCTGCCACCAAGCTTTAATGTCTTCCATGGTCAACTCTCTCTGCGACAAGCCGACTGACTCGAAGGTGTGACCGGACCAGCCGTGAATGTGATATGTCTCTCGGCCGAAGAAAGCGACTTCGGGACGATTGTTTGTTCGTCATTTCATCAACGCCTCTGATAAGCACTTCGTGCAGACTAGCTCAAGGGATCGTGGGGGCAATTTCTGGACCTTGGGTCCTCCGGAGAAGCTGTGAGCGAAATCTGTGGAATTTTCAGCCCAAAGAATCCCAGTTTGTTTTCTGCTGATGACCTCGCGTCGATGGGTACAGTGCTCCAGCGATCGGGCGTGGTCCCTCGAAATTTTATCGATGCCAGCAGAGGCATAGGTGTTTCACTTTTCTACGCAGGTGCCTTCCTTGAACAAGGAGAACGGAACGAGCCTACCTGGTTGCAGGACGAAGACGTCGTCATCGGACTGGCGGGAAATCTGACGCCAGTCGCCTCGAGACGTCAGCAAGATCGAGAGGCCGCAGGATGGCAGGCCCGACTGATTGAGTCAGAGTATCTGGCACGGCTGCAGCCTTTTCCTGTGTCCCTCGACGGAGTCTATAGCCTGTTTGTCTGGGACAAGGCAGCATCGATGCTCACGCTTTCAACCGACAAGATGGGCAGCCGCCAGATCTACTTCTACTCGGACCCTGATTCCGGGTATCTTGCCTTTGCCTCCGAACTAAAAGCTCTGCTTACCTTGCCGAAAGTGCCGCGAGAAATAGATCCAGAGGCTGTCGCCTTCTATTTGCGACTGGGCTTCGTCGCCCCGCCCCTGACCATTCTCAAGCGAGTGAGTAAAGCTCTTCCGTTCGAAAAACTCGCCTTCGCTACCGATCGAACTGTGACACGAAGCCGATATTACCAGCTTCCACAGCCGGCACATTCAGATCCAGCAGTGCAAGAGGACTGGGTGCCACGCATACACGAGGAAGTGGTGGATGCGGTGGCGCGGGTCACTCGAAAGACGCCTTCTATTGCACTACTGCTCAGCGGTGGTATCGATTCGATGGTAATGCTGGCCGCCCTGCATGAAGTGGGCGCCTCGAAGACAACTGCCCTTACCCTCGCGTTCGACGGAGCAACAAACGAGAAGGAGGTAGAAAAGGCCACTCAGGCGGCGCATTTGGCTGGCGCTGAGCACAGAATAGTGCGAGTCGGTCCAAATGACGTTCATCCGAGGCTCCTCTCGACCATCTTGCGGGAGTTCGATGAGCCAACCGATGGTTTCTCCCGCGGTCTGTCGGAGTATGTGCTTAGCGAGGAGGCAAATAACTTGGGAATAAGGTCCTGCTTGACGGGTCTCCACGGAGAATCGACCATCAGTGACTTTGGCTGGCTGCGCTACCTTGACAAGCTGAGGAAGTTGGGAGAAATGACCGGGAACGAAGACGTTACAGAGCGCATATACACTGACCCGACCCTCTTTTTCTCAGATAGGGCGCAACGGGAAATCATGGTTGAGGAAGTTGACGGCCAAGCCGTGATCCGAAGGATCATACGCGAGTTCAAGGTCGGCATTGAGGCCGACTCAGACTTTCAAACATTCGCCAACGTCGACGGCATCAGCGACCACTGTGGTCGTGTCTCCATTCCCGGACAGGCTGTACCTCGTCTAAAGACCGTCGAAGAAAGGTCGGGCTTTGCCGATCGAGAGTTGATCGAATTTGGGCAGACTATTCCGGCCTTGCTGAAAGGAAGTGAGAGAAGGGAGCGAAGCAGTCGGACCCTCCTCAGGTTGGCGTTTAAGGATAGAATGCCTACTCTCGCCACCGAGCCAGCAGAGGGGGCGATGCCCGGCCTTCCCTGGCAGTCTCAACCCTGGCTTGTGAACCTTGTCTTGCGGCAGGCCGAGCGCACTGCTCACGGCGGCCTGTTTCGTGACCACTCAGTTGAGAAGATTATTCGCAAGTATCGGACCCGGTCATCCGCACGCGATTTCGCCAACGTGTGGCATCTCTTTGTGCTGCAAACTTGGATGGACTTTCACCTTTTTGAGGTCGACCCGTTCGAAGGCATTCCGACCAGCGCCATGTCGGTTTTCTGATCATCCAGCCTTACATGAGCGGGTCCTGACCAGGCGCCTAGGGAGGGACGCCAAGGCCCAGAACAAGAGCGAAGCCATACAATTCCCTCAATCGTGGCACGAGAAGGTTGGTAGCCGAGTGACTAGAGATACGAAATCACACCCGTCGATACTGGCAAGAACGCGACGGAACACCCTACTGTCGCCACCGCAGGCGACCGCAAGAGCAATGAATGTGGCCATTGAAGCTCGAAGCAGGCCGGAGCCGGCCCATCAGGCGACCAGACAAGTCGTATGGCCTTGCACTCCAACCGTAGCGGGAACCTTGAAATCTATGTCATGAACGCCGACGGCTCCAATGTAGTCCGCCTCACTGACAATCCTTTCGTTGATGTCAGGCCTGCCTGGGCACCGGTGCAGGAGTAGTCAGCTTAGAGAGTTGGCCGATTGCAAACGAACTGCCAACAACTAGACAACCAAGGTAAATGGAAGAAGCTGGCAGGGACAGTTATCGTGTCGTGCCAGCTTCAGTTTGCTCTCATGGAGCGGGAGAAGGGATTCGAACCCTCGACCCCCTCCTTGGCAAGGAGGTGCTCTACCACTGAGCTACTCCCGCGGTCGCTTTGCTATGGTAGCGCCTCTTATCGGTTGTGCCAATCAGCCCGGGCCGAACGGCTCAAATTAGCTGATGCATCGCAAATCCGAATCGACCGGGGCTCTAGCGCATTGTTATAATTGCCGAGCTGGCGCTCGGCGCCCCGTTTTCCGCGGACCCAGCGTTGCTGCGAATCTAAGAAGGCGCTCAATGTCCACCTCCTCGCAAAGCTCCGTCGCTTCTGAGGGAACCCTAGCGAAGCACGTTTATCGCTTTGGTGAAAGCAAGGCTGATGGATCGGCAGCGATGGGTGACCTGCTTGGCGGCAAAGGTGCCGGCCTGGCGGAAATGACCAACCTCGGCATCCCGGTTCCCCCCGGCTTTACGATCACCACCGAGGTTTGCACCAAGTTCTACGCCGAAGATAGGCAATACCCGGCCGGCCTGGCAGAGCAGGTCAAGGAGGGCGTTGCTTTCATCGAGGGTCTTCTGAATCGCCGATTTGGAGAGCCGGATAAGCCTCTGCTGGTGTCAATCCGGTCCGGGGCGCGGGTTTCTATGCCCGGGATGATGGATACCGTCCTAAACCTGGGCCTAAACGATCAAGTTGCGGCCGCCTTGGCTCGCGAGACTGGCAATGAGCGTTTCGCCTACGATTCCTACCGCCGCTTTGTTTCGATGTATGGGGACGTGGTCTTAGGTCTCAAAGGCGAGGACCAGGATACCGACCCGTTTGAAGCCATCCTTGAGGCAAAGAAGCAAGCGCTTGGTGTTGCCTTAGACACGGAATTAAACGCACAGGCATTAAAAGAACTCGTCTCTGAATACAAGGACGAAATCTGGAAGCAAAAGCAAATTCGCTTCCCGGAAGATCCCTGGGATCAGCTTTGGGGCGCGGTTGGTGCGGTCTTCGGATCCTGGGAAAACCCGCGCGCCAATACCTACCGCCGGCTCTATGGCATTCCAGGTGACTGGGGCACGGCGGTGAATGTCCAGGCGATGGTTTTTGGCAACCTCGGTGACGACTGCGCCACCGGGGTTGGATTTACTCGCGATCCTTCCACTGGCGATAAGCGGTTCTATGGTGAATACCTGATTAACGCCCAAGGAGAGGATGTAGTAGCGGGCATCCGAACCCCCCAAGCGGTGACAGAGCTGGCTAGCACCGAGGGACAATTGTCCTTAGAAATGGCTATGCCCGACGCTTTCGCCGAGTTGACCGGTGTTTATCAAAAGCTGGAAAAGCACTACCGCGATATGCAGGACATTGAGTTCACAATCCAGAACGACAAGCTTTGGCTTCTGCAAACCAGAAATGGCAAACGCACCGGCCGAGCCATGGTCAAAATCGCCGTTGATCTCGTGAATGAGGGCCTGATCTCCAAGGATGAAGCAATCCTGCGCGTCGAAGCAGACAAGCTCGACGAACTGCTCCACCCAACCTTCGATCCGGCCGCCGAGCGCAGGGTCATTGCCACTGGGTTGGCTGCCTCACCAGGTGCAGCTTTTGGCAAAGTTGTGTTCAGTGCCGATGAAGCCCAGAAGCAGGCCGGGGCCGGCGTCAGAGTGATTCTGGTCCGAGTGGAGACCTCTCCGGACGACATTCACGGCATGAAAGCCGCGAATGGCATTCTTACGGCGCGGGGTGGCATGACTTCGCACGCGGCCGTCGTCGCGCGCGGCATGGGGCGCTGCTGCGTCGCTGGCTGTGGGGCGCTGCAAATCGACTACGCCGCCGGCGATTTTATCGTCCATATCGATGGCGAAACTGTCGCGGTCCATGAGGGCGATGAGATTAGCATCGATGGCAGCACCGGCGAGGTGATGCTGGGCCGGGTGCCGGTTGTTTCGGGCAGGCTAGACAGCTATTTCGCGACCTTGATGAGCTGGGTCGACGATGTTCGCCGTCTCAACGTTCGGACCAACGCCGACAACCCGGAAGATGCTGAGACCGCCAGACTTTTCGGAGCTGAAGGCATTGGCTTGTGCCGGACCGAGCACATGTTTTTCGAGCACTACCGGCTGCTGGCGGTGCGGGAAATGATTCTCGCCGAGAACGAAGAGGGGCGGCGCCACGCCCTGGCTAATATCTTGCCGATGCAGAGGTCCGATTTCTCGAGAATATTCCGGGCGATGGATGGTCTACCGGTGACGATCAGGCTGCTGGACCCACCGCTGCACGAGTTTTTGCCGCATACGGACGAAGAGATCGAGGAAGTCGCTGGTGCGCTGGGTCTGGCCGCGTCAGCGGTGGCCCAGCACAACCAGGCCTTGACGGAGATCAACCCGATGCTCGGCCACCGGGGCTGCCGGCTGGGAATCACCTACCCGGAAATCTACGAAACCCAGGTCCGGGCGATCATGGAGGCCGCGTGCGCCCTGAGTCTTGACGGCGTGAGCGTCTATCCCGAAATAATGATTCCCATCGTTGGCATCGAGGAAGAGTTAATCCGGATGCGGGCGCAGACAGTTGAGACTGCCGAGAAAGTGATCGAGGAGACCGGAGCCAAGGTTGAGTATCTGGTTGGCACAATGATCGAATTGCCGCGCGCCTGCATGATTGCCGATTCACTCGCGGAGCACGCGGAGTTTTTCTCCTTCGGGACCAACGACTTAACTCAAACCACTTTTGGAATCTCACGCGATGATTCTCCCCTCTTCTTGCCGGACTATCTAGAAAAGGGCGTGGTTGAAGTCGACCCGTTCGTCAGACTGGATCAAGACGGCGTCGGCGCCCTAATGCAGATGGCGGTCGAAAAAGGCCGCCGCGTGCGTCCCGGTCTAAAGATGGGCATCTGCGGAGAACACGGTGGCGAACCGACCTCGGTGGAGTTCTGTCACCGGCTCGGCCTCGACTATGTGAGTTGTTCTCCGTTCCGGGTGCCGATAGCCCGAGTCGCGGCGGGCCAAGCCGTATTACGAGAGCGCCTTGCCACAGGGGCGCCGGCCAAGTAGCCTCCCGGCTTGCTTTGACCTGATTGAACTCGTCGCCGCCCTAATTTTCTTTTCCTAGCTCAATCGTCGAAGATTCTCCGGGCCGCGTCGCACTCTGAAACGCGGCCACCGCCAGGCCCGCCAAGCCGGCTCCAAAGCCCACAAGCACAACTTCGACCGGCAGCAGATCCAGAAGAGCTTCGGCAATGAAAGGCGGCAGCAAAGTAGCAATGCTGCTGACAGCGGACTGAGTGGCGAAAACCTGTGCTGTCAGCCGGGGGTGAACGCGACGGTAGACCACCGTGCGACTCGAGACTTGCACAAAGCTGATACCCAGGCCGGCCCAGGGCAGTAGAAAAACGGTGGTCAAGACCTGGCGCGAAAGGCCGGATGTCCGGCGGAGCCAATCGAGAAAACCGGCCTGGTCGGTGATAAACTGCGAAACCGGATCGATAAGCGGCAAGGTCAGCACGATCGCGATGAAAAGAGAGAAGCCAGCAATCCCCATGGTTCGGGCACTAAACATTGAGAGCAACGGAGGCGTGGCCAGCAGTCCAATGGCGATGCCAAGAGCTACTGGCGAGGCCAAGTAAATCGCGTTTTCAGTGCCGGAATTCAAGGTTTCTTGGATGAAGGCTGGTGCCGCAACGACGACCATTAGCGTGCCGGCATCTACAAGGACCCTCAGCGCTGTGAGGCGGATTAGAGTCTCGTCAGAACGAATTGCCCGCAGGCCTTGAGGCATTGACCGCCACCAAATCGGTCTGGGAGGGCCTGTTTTATCCTGGCCCGGGCTCAGATTTGACGTGGTCAGGTATAGAAGAGCACTGCTGACCATTAGCAGAAGAACGATGGAGAACAGTCCATCGAGCCCGAGCAGTCGCACGGCCAACGGCGCCACGGCGCCCGCTCCTGTGAGCTGGGCAACCAAGGAGATGGCATGCAGGAGCGAAGTAGCGGCATTAATCTGGTTCGGCGCGGCAATCGCCGGCAGGGCGGCACTTTCGGCAGGAGTAAAGAATTGATAGGCAGTCCAGGTCAGGAGTGTGAGGGTTAGGACAAGATTCAACCCCAGATCAGAGTCGAGAAAGAAGAACACGATTACGATTCGGGCAGCCATCGAAAGCGTCAGGACTAGCTTTTTCGGCAGCAGGTCCGCTACCAGTCCGCCTGGGACGCTAAGCAGGACTGAGGGCACGATCGAGGCGAGGACGAAGGCACTGGTCGTGAGTGACGATTCTTGGCGTGAGATGACGGCGATAAACAGGCCATAGATCAGCGCGTATTGCGTCAAAAGCTGCAAAAATTTGGCCAACGTGAACCGGACGAAGCGTTGGTTACGCAGCAGCCGCTCAGGACCGTGGCGGACCGGCGCCGATTCGTTTCCCGGTGATGAGCCGCCGCCTGCCATATTGTCCAATTGTCTCAAGGTTAGTTCCTCGGGTTGGCTAGCCCAGACGTGCGGAAGCCGACTAATCTAGGGCCACCATTAGGTACCAGGATAGGCGGCCAACGCCCCGAGTAGGCCGGACCAGAAAGGCACAGGCAGGAATGCGAGCGAATTCAGTGAAACAAAAATGGCGAGACGGCTTGCCGGCAATCGGTGGCTGGTTATCAATCCCCAGCAGTTTTAGCGCCGAGCTAATGGCCCACCGAGGCTTCGACTGGGTGTGTATCGATACTCAGCACGGTGTGATCGATTACACGAATGCGTTGCCAATGCTGCAGGCCATTTCGACCACAGACACCATGCCATTCGTGCGGGTGCCCTGGAACGAGCCGTCCATAATCATGAAATACCTGGATGCGGGGGCCTACGGAATTATCGTGCCAATGATCGAGACGAAGGCCGACGCCGAGGCGGCGGTGCGGGCGGCACGCTACGCGCCGGACGGTATTCGCAGTTTCGGCCCGATCAGGGCCAATATATACGCGGGCGCCGGCTACGCTCAGGAGGCCAACGATGAGATCGCTTTGTGTGTGATGATCGAAACTCCGAAGGCACTAGAGAACCTCGATGAAATTGCGGCAGTACCGGGGATAGACGTGCTGTATATCGGTCCGGGAGATCTGAGCGCTGCGCTTGGATTGGGGCAGCCATACAACGCTGAAAACCCAACACATGCCGCCGCGGTTACGCGAATTCGAGAAGCATGCGAACGGCATGGCAAGGTGCCGGGCATCCACACGTCAGGTTCGGCGTTGACGACTCGATACCTACAGGAGGGGTTCAAGATGATCCTGCTCACGTCCGACGGCGCCGGACTGATAAGTGGCGCGACACGCGAGCTCACTATCGCCAGGGAGACCCAGGCAGAGGCCTATCCTGAAAACCAGGATCAGTAGGCGCTAATGATCGAGGCCGACATTCGCGTCGATCCCGACAAGCTAAGCAGGCTGGGCGTGCGTGCTCTGGTTAAGGCCGGTGTGACCGAGGAGCAGGCGGAGATGGCGGTCCGCGTTCTGCTGTCAGCCGATATGCGCGGCATCCAGTCGCATGGCTTCGCCCGCTTCGTGGAGTACTACGTTAATCGGCCGAGGGACGGCTTACTCAACCTCAGGCCAGAGTTCCAAACTCTACGAGATGCCCCTTCCGCGGCTTCGATCGATGGCGATCACGCTTTGGGATTCATTCCGGCCACGATGGCTATGCGGATGGCGATTGATAAGGCAAGGGTAACCGGCATCGGCATGATATCGGTACGAAACAGCACCCACTACGGTGCGGCCTCACCCTACGCTTTGATGGCGTTGGAGCACGACATGATCGGTATTTCAATGACCACCGGTGGCAGCTATGTCGCCCCGCCGGGCGGGTCGGCCCGCACCTACGGGCTCAACGCTCTTTCCTTCGCCGCGCCGTGCCGTCCTCCGGAGGCGCCGTTTTGCCTCGATATGGCGACCTCGGTCGCGGCAGCGGGAAAGTTTGAAATCGCACGGCGCCGTGGCGAGCCGGTGCCCGAGGGCTGGGGAATCGAACCAGACGGCACACCGATTACCGACCCCAACCGTCTCTACGAGGTCATGGGCAGTATCCTGCCGCTTGGTGGCGATGAGGCACGTGGCGGCTGGAAAGGCTTCGGCCTATCGTTGATGGTTGACGTACTCACAGGCATGCTCAGTGGCGGAGGCTCCAGCTCCGAGCTTGAGCCGCGCCAAGCAAATCACTTTTTCGGTGCCTTAAGGATCGATGCGTTCACGGACAAGGGTGAATTTTTCGACCAGATGGATTCCATGAAACAAGCGATGCGGGCAAAGCCACGGCTGCCTGGCAAGGGTCCCCTGACCTTCCCGGGCGAACCAGAGGCTGCGATGGAGGAGGAGTGCCGCCGGACCGGCGTGCCTTTTCACCCATCTGTCATCGATGGCTTGCGCAAGATGTGCGACGATCTAGGCCTGGATTACGATCTCGATTAAGCCTGGTTCTGGCGCAGGACCTCGTAAAGGATCAGCCCAGCGGCAACGGCAAGGTTTAGTGACTCGACGTAGCCGCCCATCGGTATGCGGACGATAGTGTCGCAAAGACTGAGTTGCTCTGGAGACAGGCCGCCGCGTTCGTTGCCCATGAACACCACGACCGGACGCGATGCATAATCGGCGTCACGGTAATCCACTTCCCCGTCCGGGGACGCTCCAACGACATGGCAGCCCCAGGTTTTTAACCAGCCTGCCAGCTGAGCCTGGTCAGCGCTGATCACGCGCTGGGTAAAGATTGACCCCAAGGTTCCTCGCACAGCAACGGGATTATAGGGGTCAGTGCTGCGGCCCGAGAGGAGCACACCATCGCCACCGATTGCGTCCGTGGTCCGGATTATCGTACCGAGGTTGCCGGGATGCTGGATGTCGTGCAGCGCAACCCAACAGCGCCGTCCGATCGTGTCGGCGCCAAGCGTCTCCCATCGTTGCTGGACAACCGCGCCCATCGATTGACCCTCTTCGCGGAACGATAGGCTGTCGAAAACGGCTGCGGTAACCTCCAAAACTGGCGGCTGACGCCGGCTTATCTCATCGGCAAGGAGCTCGTCTTCTGCCGAGAGCCGTTTCGGGCACAGAACCAGCAGCAAAATGTCGGCGCCGGTTTCGAGGGCGGCCCGAAGGATACGCGGGCCCTCGGCGAAGAAGGCCTTCGTCGTCTCGCGTTCGTGTCGATTACGCAAGGCGCGCACCTGCTTGACGCGATCGTTGGCGCGGCTGGAGATCACGGTTGAGGCGTCGAATTGCCGCATTTAGGTTCCTGGGCTTTGCATGTGGAAACGTGCAATCGTTAGGCGTGGTTCAGACTTCTATACTAAGTCTGCCGCATGCAGGCAGCTAGCTTTGAATTTTTCGAGTGGCAAGCAGACTTCAAGGATGGGCCTACAACAAATGTCAATGATCTGGTATTAGCGATGCCAGAATCCTGATAGCGCTGTGACCGGCTCCAGCCAACGCGGGCTCATGCAAAGAGGACGGTTGACAAATTCCTGCGGATCCGCGTAGATTTGACCCCCCATTAAGGGGCTAATTACATGATGAACTTGTTACGGTCATACTGGGCGTGGATGCTTCAAGGACCCGAGAGGCGGCTCGTCACTGCCACTGTCGGCCCCTCTTTGTCTTCGTCATCATCATTGCGGCCGCCTGCGGGGATGGTCCGGGCGCTGGCGTAACTGAGGTACAGCCCACGTCCACACAAATCGCGGACGCAGGGCAAGACTCAAGCCCCACGCCTGCGAGCGAGCCAGCTGCTCCGACTGCAACGTCAACGACTGAGGCAGCAACGATCACCCCAGCAACACCCTCGCCGACAACCGTCGCGGCGCCGGCAAGGATCGAAGTCGTAGGAGACGATGACTTCGTCGCCTGGACCGAGAGAGCTCTGCGGCTGCTTGAATTGGAGGTGCCGGTTTACTACACCCAAGTCATCGAGTCGATCCGATTCATCGAATCGGTGGAAGCCGGCTCAGGCATGGATGTGTTCAACAAGGTTTATCTGGTCGGCGACGTGACGGCATACGCGCCGGGCTTCGGCGAGGATGCGCAGCTTATTTGGTATGCCGCAACGATAGTGCACGACTCTTGCCACAGCGCCCGCTATGACCGGGGCGAACAGCACCGGGGCAAAGAGGCTGAGGTGGCCTGCCTGATGGACCAGCTTTCCGCCCTGGGCGCTCTGAACGAAAACGCCGGATACAGCAGCTACATTCAAGGGCTGATCGACGGCGCTGACGACCCGGAGAACCAGTACTGGAATAACCCCAACCGTCATTGGTAGCGAGTCACCTCGGGACCTTCAACGGCTTACGATTGGAGTGACACCCGTTGGCTTCGTTGAGGTCGTGAAACTCAATCTGATTCCAGACGCCCGATGCGCTGTTTCGGTGCTAACGTCCACGGGCAAAATCCTCAGAGCTGCAGCGACTCTAAGCGTCCTGAACCACGACACCTATCGCGTGATTGGTGGAACCTATGTTACCGAGGCCGAATTCTTTGCTCTGAACCACTGCCCAAGCTAGAGCAGGTAGTAGGTCGAATTCAGGTTTGAGAACCAGGACGGCGAGTCTTCAGCGAAGCATTTCTCCAGAGTGGTTTGCCATCAGGTCAAGCCAAGACTCAGCCGCCATCCACTCCGCCCAACCGCGGTAAAACCAGCGTTGAGTATGTTCATTCGCCCTCGTCTCGATACGCGGTGGGCCGTCGTCGTCCTCCACATACTCGCCGTGTCCAAGACCCATTCCGTAGTGCAAGGGGAACTTCCGGCTGACGATTCCCCTCGCTCCTCGGGTGCTCTGCTCCCAGTTTTCTGAGTCGTCCTGTTCAATAAGGCCGGCCGGTCCGCCGTATCTTTTCGTCCACTGAAGACGGTTGAAATTCTTTTCAGAGGACAGTTTCTTGTCCCGGAAGGCAAACAGCCAGATTTCCGTCTCATTGGCGCTCTTGGGTAGCCGCAACTGAACGCTGTGAAAGTTGGTTGAGAAGTTGGGAAAGATGAAGGGCGTCCCCTCGGTAATAAAAGCCCTGCCTAGGGCTTCTCGGCCGGCTGCAGCCTCGTGCCCGTCAAATCTAGTCTTGTGGTTGCGCGCCATCTTTTTTTCTATTTTGGCGCCCGTGTCCAATCCGCCAAAGAAGTGACCAAATTCACCAAGCCAGACCATCTCTGGTTTCCTTAGGTTCTTGCCCGACGGCGTGTTGTCTCGCGGACCAGGTCCTGTCGAAACACGACTCATGTAGGAAGAAGCGTGTGTGACGTCCAGGTGGTGCCAATCAGCCGAGTTGTCAGCCACGAACTTCCGGTTGCAGGGGATTATGTATTTTTGCACTCCGCCGGCGATCTGCATCTCACCCCTCATGGCAATCATGTCTACGCCCATGCGACCCACATCACCCAGGAATGTGCTCAGCGCGGGGGCGTCGGCGTCCATGCAGGCGAAGATAAAGCCCTTGTAGGAATCGACCTGAGCGGCTTTAATCAGACCCCAGTTTTCGCGGTCCAGCTCCTCGTGGTAGACCTCTTTAAAACCGGGCACGCCAACCAGGTCACCCTTTAGGTCATAGGTCCATCCGTGGTAGGTGCACATGAAGGAGCTGGCGTGGCCTTCTTCGGCGCGGCAGACCGCGTTGCCGCGATGGCGGCAAGAGTTGACCAGCACCTGCGGTTGCATGTCGTTATCGCGGACAACAATCACTCGGTCTTCGCCGATGAAGGTCATGAAGAAATCGCCGGGGTTGGGGATTTGCGAATCGTGCGCTATGAAGTTCCAGGCGCGAGCGAAGATCCGCTCTAACTCGACCTGGTAGACGTCTCGATCGGAGAAGATCCGGCGGTCCACCAGGCCGTTCTCTTCATCAACCAGCTCGACGAGCTGTTCGCGGCTGGATTGGAGCGCTATGACTGATTCCACTCCGGCCAAGGATATGGCCAAATAATTTCGGTTAAGACAGCTAAAGCACTGCCAGACATGATTATCGTGCCAACGGCGTCCAGGCAGACATATCCAGGCGGCGCGCTGGATTCAAAAGCCAAGGCATAAGAGGTCTGAGTCATTCTATCTTCGCTTATAGCGGCCTTTGAGGGAACCAACCGATCCGCGATCTGTTTTTTTAATAGACCACCGCGGCCGCGGTGGTCATGGCTTGGGTAATGTCCTCGACCAAATCGTCAGCGTCTTCACAGCCAACACTTAGCCTAATGAAGCCCTCGGGAACAGCATCGCTTCCCCAACGAGCCCGTCTCTCGGCCGAGGAGTGGATACCTCCAAAGCTCGTGGCCTCGTAAATTAGGTTGCAGGCGTCAAGAAAATTGATCGCGTGCTCCTTATCTTTAAGCGCAAATCCCACCATCGAGCCGTGATATCGCATTTGACTAGACGCCACCTCATGGGAACGGTCTTCCGGCAAACCAGGGTACCGAACCCCACTTACTCCGCTTCTACTACGTAGGAATTCGGCGATTCTGAGGGCATTCGCGCACTGTCTATCGAGTCGCAAACCCAAGCTCGCTAAAGAGCGATGGGCCAGCCACACTTCCATCGGCCCCGGAATCGACCCCGTTTGCGTTCGCCAAGTTCGAATGCGCTCCGCCCAACTCTCATCACGCGCAGCCACATGTCCCAGAATGAGATCAGAGTGACCCGTAAGAGCCTTCGT
Organism: Dehalococcoidia bacterium; assembly: GCA_965219205.1. Classification (GTDB taxonomy): domain Bacteria; phylum Chloroflexota; class Dehalococcoidia; order DSTF01; family WHTK01; genus WHTK01. Next base: position 177,050 of record CBDCMQ010000007.1, on the reverse strand, counting down.
GTCTGATGCGATCGAGAAATCGGCACCCAATTCCAGCGGTTGCTGGCCCAGGACAGTAGCAGTCGTATTGTCAACCGCAACAAGTGCGCCCTCTTTGTGCGCGGTCCTGACCAGTTCAGCTATGTCACAGACCTCCAATTCGGGATTACTCGGAGTCTCGATCCAAAGCAGCCGGGCCTTTTCCAGGCGCTGTCCCTGTCCATTGCCTTCTGTTGGCGCCAACCTTACCTGGACGCCCATGTCGGTGAAATAGCTGGTCGCAAGTGCACGGGTCATGTAATAGCTATCGGACGGCAGTACGGCCACATCGCCAGGCCTGAGGACGGAACCGAAAATAGAGGTCACTGCCGCCATTCCCGAAGCAAAGGCCACGGTCGGGCCGCCTTCCAGTTCGCTCAATGCGTCTTCCCAGTGTCCCCATGTCGGGTTGTGATTCCTGCCGTAGGTGAAGGGACTCGTGCCAGGGTCACCAGCGGCATGGTACGGCGCCGCGAAAGATGGTCCAGGAAGGAAGGGCATACCTTGCACCGGAGCAGGCAGTCCAGCGCGAGTCACTTTGGTCTGGTAGTTCACCGGCTGTTCCTCCTTTTGAATCGGTTGCGTAGGAGTCCGGCGTGTTATTGCTCAAGCTCCGCTTTGTGACATTTTGTTCCGGTGGTTCGATCTTGACTCCATACTAACCTGAACCGTGAAACGGATAATGCCGAGGAGCTCGGAGTGGAGATGGCATGGCGGTTAACGATGGGAGGATGCGGCTTGCGTGAGGCCGGCGCCGCTTTTTTACGCCGCCGCCGTTCGAAGAAGTGAGTAGGATAGTGAAGTTAGGCATCGCCAGCGTCGCCTTCGGGACCAAGCAGGGCCAAGATTCCCGTGGTGGATCATTCGCGCCTGCCCGCTCATGTGCAGGGCAATCTACGCGCAAGCGAAAGACTCGTCAAGTAAGCCTGCACAAAGCGCTACCGGATCTACTCCACATCCCAGACGGCTAGAATGAGCCGTATGGCAGAGGAACGATTTTCAGTCGAACACCAGCAGTTAGAATCACGCCGCTTCGTCCAGGTGCTGCACTATGAACGCAACGCTGAACCTGCCCGCGTCATTCTCGCACAGTGGACAACGAGCGCGAGGCTGCCGCCATGAGCACCTCCCTTGAGAACGCGATACGGGCACTGCTGACCGACGCGGAGCGGAACAGGGACTGAGCAGGTGGCTCGTAACGGCCACATGATTTCGGCGCCGGGGAAACAAAACCCCAGCCGTTCTGCGGGCCGGGCAGGCGAATGAGAGGGCACGCTTTTGCGGCGTAAGTGCTGAGACGTGAAGACCATTCTGACGGCTGAAGAGATCTATCACCCTACGGTAAAGACACAGCATTGGTGGGGGAACAGTGTCAACCGCAGATTAGGCGCCTACCTGGCATTAATCTTCATGTGGGGGAGGCTCTCGCCGACCACCGTATCGATCCTGGCCCTTCTCACTCACTCGGCAACTGCAGCGGTCGTGGTGCTGCTACCTTCAGATGCAAACTTGTTGGCCGCAATTGCCTCCTTCTTTGGCTGGCAGCTCGCCCACAGTCTGGATTGTGCCGACGGCAGCTTGGCCAGGACCAGAGGTCAAGTGTCGGCCCGGGGTGGACAGATCGATCTCATAGGTGACTACCTTGGTCAGTTACTCGTGCTGTCTGCCGTGATGTCACGAACCGTGGCAGGTCCCGACATTGGCGGCGATCTATCCGCCTCATTGTGGTCCATCGTTGCCGTGGCTATTGCCGGCGGTTGGATCGTTGGACTCAGCCAAGGAGAGTTCCGTGGCCCCGTTACCGTCGTTAACAGTTTCATGTCAGAAAGGCTAAAGAAGCCGCCATTGTTTCGCGTCTATCAGATTCTTCGCCAAGTCATGGACCACGCGCTTTCGCTAGCGGTGCTGTCGGTCGCAATGGCGCTTGGTCCTTATGCGCTGCTAGCGGCTATCTCCGTGTTTAGCGCCCGGGGCTGGCTGTACCTGGCCGCAAAATTCACGATCTTGCTAATGCGACCGCGCTGATAAGCACCCGCCCATGTGCCTACTGGGAGTGGTACCAGCGCCTGGGCGGACCTGCTCTGGAAGCGATGTGTGGCCTGGGTCACCGTGCCGCCTTGTCGAGTCGAGGGAAGCCGACCCAATCGACATGGTGTCGATGAATGAGGAAAGTAATTGGTTTTAGCGCAATCGCTGGCATAGTGCTCTATCCGCCTCTGGTCGCGATAACCTCTGCAGGAATCGTGAACATGTCTACTGTCACACCTTGGCTGGAGTCCGATACTTCAATCGTAAACCTGGGTCAATCACCCCTATTGTTGGGCACTGTAGACTCAGGCACTGGGCAGATGACTGACGGGGATTATCTGCTCTACGTTGAGATTGATCTGGGCTCAGCGCCACTTCAGTCAGCCAACCTTCAGGTAAGAGACCAGGATGGCTATGTGATCATCGTCCAAATCACGCCGGCGGCGCCAACTTTCACTGGCGTGTTTCCAGTGTCGAATTCAATGTTCATAGTTGGCCCTGAAGGAGATTCTGTTGGAGCCTTCAAGATTCGCGCCTTCCGCGACCTAACAGCGCCGATTGGAGCCCAAGGGGCGCTAACAATCAAGACGGCACTTGTCACCTCCACCGCACCAAATCTGGCAACAGCTCCAGGTGTAATCCAGGAGACTCGCTACTTCATCACAGGTGGAAGCAACCAGCAGTTTCGCACCATTAATTTTGTTGAATTTGGAGGTGCCGAATGAGGTGGCATCGAGAATCCCCGGCGATTTGACTCGCAACATCTGCGAGATACGAATCACCCTGGAATCTTCGGGTTGTTCAGTGAAGCTCTCAATGTACAGAAGACCAGACTCCACTCTAACGGCGTCTTCCACTTTGATGACGATCATTATTGAAACCCGAAATTGAAACCCGAACCCGCCCGCTCGGAGGCGCTCATACTTCGGGGCACGAGCAGCGCTAGGGGTATCGTTATGTCCTGCCGTGGCTGTATTTCTCGGCTGACCTGGGTCAAGGCTAGTCGTCAGGGCCGTGAACTTCGATAGCAGTGATTTCTTGTTTAGAATCAACTCGCCACACTTTCACCGCAAACTGGGCAGACAAGCGTCGGGACCGCAGGGGGTCCCAAGACCGCCCTATGTCGGAGTGACGGTGTCGCCTGCTTCGTGTGCTACGCGCGTAAGCTTGGCAATAATAGTGTGGCAATTGACACTTGATGAGCAAAAGGGCAAGCCTGACCCAGCCGATATGATTCCCGGACATTTGATGCGATGAGAGAGGCCTTCCCGACCAAAGTCGATTTCGGGCAGACTGCACGGGACTATGCCAAATTTCGTGCAGGATTTCCCGATGCCCTTTTCGACCGCATGAAACGCTTCAAATTGGGCGGGCGTGTGCTCGATCTTGGTACCGGCACTGGGACCCTTGCTCGTGGCTTATCGACAAGGGGTCACCCTGTAATCGGCATCGACGTTGCCAAGCAACTCTTGACTGAAGCGAGAGGACTCGATGAGGCTGCAGACGCAGACACTGGCTACGTGCAAGCAAAGGCCGAAAGTCTGCCTTTCGTCGCTGAGTCGTTTGACGGCGTGAGCGCAGGGCAATGCTGGCATTGGTTCGACCGCGGCGCCACAACTTATGAAATCCTTCGTGTTCTTAAGCCTGGAGGTTGGCTGGCCATCTGCAACTTCGACTGGATACCGATGCCCGGAAATGTCGTGGAAGCAACAGAAAGTCTGATCGAGCGATTCAATCCCGAGTGGCATGCGGGAGGAGGCAGCGGTATCTACTCTAGCTGGCTGAAAGACGTTGCGCTGGCTAGCTTTCGAGACAGGGAGACGTTCAGCCTCGACACAGATGTGAACTACAGCCACGAGGGCTGGCGAGGACGAATTCGAGCGAGCGCCGGAGTCTCGGCCAGCCTCTCCGCTGAGAGGGTAGATGAACTCGATTTGGCCCTTGCGACACTCCTAAAAGCGGACTATCCAAACGACCCGCTATTAGTGCCACATCGATTGTTTGCTCTCATATACCGTAGTCCATCGTGACGGAGTGAATGAAGGCTGGAACGTAGCTAATCCACAGAGGTGCTTCTCATTCGCCAGGCGACTGCATCGTCCACTCCCCGCATTCGTCATGCACGTATATTTTTTTGAGGATGACTTCTGGTGAACGCATGCGCCGCGGCACCTTCGTGAATTCGCTGGCTGGCCTTTCGCCACACGACGGGCAGACCATCGTCGGGACTGGCTCAGGCATGAGCTGAAAATGCCTCTGCTAAAGATTTGCTAATGCGCCGCTTAGCACACTGTGCGCGGGAGCGTTGGTGTGACCGCACCAAGAGGGGCAATTCAGATATTCAGGCGGGGACTTGCCAGGCTGATCTCGTTCAGAAAGATGCCGTACACGACAATGATGAGAAGGCGGGGACGATACGGAGTCCCAATGCAGACGTACGGGTCGATCATCCCAGGCGGTCCAACCCTGGCTCGTCTCCTCCCAGAGGGAGCGCAGGAAGGCAGGGAGGAGCCACGACTATCACGTGAGGCGAAGGCGCGCCTCAGGGCTGTTGAGTGGCACAAGGATCACGGCGAGAAGGTGAGTCTGACGGCAAGACGCTTTGGACGCAGCCGCTCAACCCTTTACCAGTGGCTAGAGTGCTACCGGCTCCAGGGTCCGCGGGGTCTGGAAGACCGCAGCCATAGGCCACACCAGGTCCGCAAGCCGACTTGGAGCCTAGAGTTCGAAGCAGCGGTGCTACGCCTGCGCCAAGACAATCCCGTCTGGGGCAAAGACAAGCTACAGCCGATCCTCAGACGCCAAGGGGTCACTATCTCGGTCTCGATGGTGGGCCGCATCCTCAGCCGGCTCAGACGCCAAGGCAAACTGGGGCCTGCGAGTCTGAAGGACCCTTGCATCGTCTCTCGGCCTCAGGTGCGGCCCTATGCCGTGCGTAAGCCCAAAGACTACGTCGTCAAGGCGCCGGGAGATCTGGTTCAGGTGGACAGCGCCGACGTGCGCTGGACCGGTATTACCCATGCCTACAAGCACTTCTCGGCGCGTGATATTGTCAGCCGCTGGGACGTCTTGGGTGTCTACGGCCGCGCTACCGCCGGCACGGCGCGCGACTTCCTCGATACGGTCATCGAGCGTATGCCGGGTCCGGTGAAGGCGATCCAGGTGGACGGTGGCTCTGAGTTCAGGGCCGAGTTTGAGGCCGCCTGTGAGCAGAAGGGGCTGCGGCTTTTTGTGCTGCCACCACGCTCCCCCAAGCTCAACGGCTGCCTGGAACGAGCCCAGCGCACCCACAAAGAGGAGCTTTACCAGTTGGTTGACCCACCCGACTCGCTCAGCCAACTGAGAACCCAGCTGCTCCAACAGGAGCAGCGTTACAACACCTACCGGCCCCATCAGGCCCTTGGCCATCTAACGCCGCAAGAGTGGCTGCTAGCATTCACCGAGAGGAGGTAAGTGTCCGGCATCTACTGGACGAGTACACTGGCGTGCGCGCCACTGCTAGGGCTGCATATACTAGGCCTGATGGGCGAGCAATCTGGCGGCGAGAGCAAACAAGACCAGGCCGCGGCTCTGATGGCGGGTGACATGCAACGCCTCGGCCGGGCTGATCTTGAGTACATTCTGTGCTTCAGTGACGCGGCTTGGCGTGAAAAGATGTCCAGTCTCGGATGCCCATCCTACAAAGCACGTCTAGCATCCCCGACTACCCGCAGGGGAACACGAGGCAAGCTTGGCATGGCAACGATTTGCCACCTCCGGCACCGGCACCCCGGCGTCGCCTATGTGCGGACACACGCGCGAGAGTGGTCGGCAATCGCTGAAACGGTGCATCACGAAGCCCTGCATTTGGCTCGGCCCAGCTATAACCACCGCCAAGTCGAAGCCGCATTGCACAGGACTCAGCCTAAATAATGATCCCAAAGCCCCTGCGCGAGCCAAGCAAGGCGCGGCCAGAACTCGATTGAGCTGACCTAATGAGCGAGAGCAGACATTCCCCTGGTGATGAGAGACCGCGAAGGCGAGAGCTTCCCACGGCCGACCCAGAAATCCCGGGTCTCGCGGGCGCCATGGACCCCGTGCTCATGGCTCCGAGGTTGCTGTCGGTATTGCGCGTGCCGGAGGCAGATCGGCCAGCATTCGATCTTAAAGTCCGCACCATGCACCTCAAGCCGGGTCGACACTGTTTGATCCACTACTCGCTGAGTTCAGAGCAGTCGTCCGCGACAGCGCAGGCAATCGGCAAGGTGTTCGCGAAAGGCCGGCGAGCAGCGCGCCTCTGGGACGTTTTGCAACAGGTCTTCCACGTAGCACCGGTCAACTCCCTGGTTCGCGAGCCTCTGGCATATCTCGATGATCTAGATCTGGTCTTGATGGAGCGCTTATCCGGGAATGACCTTCTGTCGCTGCTTGCCGCTGGTGATGCCAGCATCACGCGTGATGCAACCGGCTTGGCCGCGGCCTCACTGTCAGCCTTTCACGCGGTGCCGGTTGCTGAAGGGAAACTCGGCTCGCTGGATGAGGAGCTTGCCAGCCTGCGCAAGCACTCAACCCAGTACGGTGAGAGTACGCCCCAAGTCGCTTCAGCCGCTCACCGGCTTCTGGACCAGATCGAAAATCTGGCGGCTAAGTTGCCAGCGCCGGCGGCGCCGAGCTTGATTCACACCGGGTTTCGCCCTGACGCCATCTTTATCGAAGGCGAGCGCGCCGCGTTTCTCGACCTCGATGGTTGGACCGTCGGCGACCCGGCGCTGGACCTCGGCGGTTTTTGTGCCGAAGTTTGGAACGAGTCACGCAAACCGGAGCGCGGTCACCTGCTCGAGTACCGCGAGCTATTCCTCGATGAGTATCTCAAGCACGCCGCACCACGTGGCCTTCGCCAGCGGACCTTAGTCTATGAGGCCTTCACCCTTGTGCGCCTGACATTGAGGCGAATGCGCCGGATTCAGCGCGAAGACACGCGGGGCTCACTGGCTCTGCCTGCGGAGCAACTGCTGACTCGAGCGGAAGAATGTCTTACCGAGGTTTCAAGCCAAAGCTAGACGCCAAGTCCGGACCGCCGGGTTGGAGCCCAGCCTTTTAGAGTGGTTCATTCCGGGAAATCTAGCTACGCCAGAACTGCCACCAGGGCCGTTTCGAGGCTGCGGGGGCGGACCCCATCATGCCTTCATCCATCGGCTGGCTGTGGTCGTATGCCGCTTCAGCCGCGAGCACACCGGCCGGGTCTTCGTCGAAGTCCATCTTGCAACCGCGGCCGCAAAAGTAATATGTCTCGCCTTCGTGTTCGGAAGTGGCAGCTGCCGTCTTGGGATCAATGTCCATGTGGCATGCGGGGTCGTGAACTGTTTCGGTCGTCATGGTAGCTCCTTGGCCTGGGCGGGGATTCGTTTGGTGATCTTATTAAACGTCATTATTGCAGTGTTGGGAAACGAGGGGACTTGGTCGGGCTCTGGCTCGACGCTAAGATATTAGTGATGGCGCCATCAAAGTCGAAACCAACGTTTGAGGACATGTACCACCAACTGGAGGAGAAGGTCTCACTCCTGGAGCAGGGCGGTCTTAGCCTGGATGACTCGCTTTCCGCCTACGAGGAAGCCGTCTCGCTGGCACAGCGTTGCCAGCAGATGCTCGACGGCGCCGAGTTACGGATCACGCGCCTTCGTGAAACGGTCGCCGCGGCCGAGGACGAAGAGCCCGGGCTAGACAGTCAGCCTTCGGATGGCATCGAGGATGCAGAGGACGGGGCGCCGCTGGAAGGTTAGCGTTGGGCCAGCGTGGGTGCCAGAATAACGCTGCCGGACCACCTCCACTCGCGTGCCGGGAAAGCTGAATGAGCAAACTACGAGCCGACTTCCACAGTCATAGTCACTACTCTCGTGATTCCGTGATCTCGCCGCAGGCACTAGTCGATAATTGTGTTCGAAAAGGCATCAACTGCATCGCTGTCACCGATCACAATGAGATCGAAGGCGCCTTCGTGATTGAGAAGCTGGCTCCGTTCAAGGTGATAATTGGCGAAGAGGTCAAGACATCCGAGGGCGAGCTCATTGGCCTCTTCCTCAAGGAGTTTGTACCGCGCAACATGACGCCGGAGGACACGATCCAGGCGATCCACGAGCAGGGTGGGTTGGTGATCGTGCCGCACCCTTACGATATTTTTCGTCGCTCGGTGATTCGCACCGATGCGCTGGAGCGGATCAAAGAGCGGGTTGACGCGATTGAGGGCTTCAACGCTCGCAACATTCTTTCGAAGCACGACCAGAAGGCTCGCGATCTGGCCGTCGAAGTGGCGAAACCGATGACGTTGGGCACCGATTCCCACTCACCTTGGGAGCTCGGCGGCGCCGCCCTCGAGATGGAAGACTTTGAAACGCCGGCTGAGTTTCTGCAGGCCCTCCCCGTCGGCCGCATCGTCGGCCGCCGCTCTCTTCCAATGGTTCACTGGATCAGCACCTACGCCAAGATTCGCTGGCGCCTGGGACTGCGGCCGGCATTCACCTCCCCGCCACGCGCCCCGGCTCGGCACTGAACGCTGATGTCCTTAAATCTCGCTGTCCTGGTTTCTGGACCCGGCACGATGCTGCAAAACTTCATCGACCAAATCGAGGCCGACAAGCTGGATGCGCGAATCCGGATCGTGGTCAGCAGCCGGCGTGACGTGCGCAGCGTCGAGAGGGCGAAGGCTGCCGGACTTCCATGTGAGATCGTCCAGCGCCGCAAATTCGATACGGTTGAAGCCTTTAGCGAGGCAGTCACAGCAGTGCTTGAGCGATATACGGTCGACCTGATCCTTCAAGCTGGGCTCACGCAGAAGTACTTGTTCCCGCCAGCATTTGAGGGGCGAGTCTTAAACATCCACCCGGCCTTGCTGCCAAAGTACGGCGGCCAGGGCATGTACGGACACCACGTCCACGAGGCAGTGTTAGCAGCCGGCGACACCGAGTCTGGCGTCACGGTTCATGTCACCGACGAAGAGTACGACCACGGGCCGATCATTCTGCAGAAGACGGTCCCAGTTATGGCTGATGACACGCCGGAGACGCTGGCGGCACGAGTTTTCGAAGCTGAGAAGGAAGCCTATCCGGAAGCTGTACGGCTGGTGGCATCAGGCCAGTGGCAGCCGCCGGCGCCAGCCGTTCAGTAAGCGCTCCCCGTCAGCCAAGCATTCTTTTTAAACACCAACCCAGCGCTGTCGCCGCAGCCAGCCGCCGAGCGGTGCTCGAACTGCAACTCGTACGGATGCTCTAGATTACGTCCGTCGGCATGCTGGAATGATTGGCTTTCAAATCGGCCCAACTCTCCGCCGCCATCCACTCGCTCCAGGCCAGGTGCAGCCAAAGCTGGGCGTGCTCACTGACGTTGGTTTCAGCGTGAGGTGGCCCGCCTTCCTCATCTATCACCTTGGCCAGCTTGTGGTCGAGGGAATGGTTTAGCGGAAAGCGTCTGCCGATCGTGCCGGCCATGCCCTTGCCGGCCTGATTCCAGTTCTCCCCGTCATCCTGCTCCAGCATTCCAGCCGGCCCAAACGTATGGATCGAACGGAAGACTACTTGCTGTTGTTGTTCTTTTGGCAGATTCTGGTCGACGAATGTAAAGAACCAGATTTCGCACTTGCCGAGGCCTTTGGGCAGCCTCAAGGCCAGCTGGTTGTTTACTATCCAAACGTTGGGAAAGATACCGGGGAAGCCCCGCGCTTTGATACCCACTGGGCCCAGCAGTTCCTTGCCCTTCGGACTCTCCCGCCACGGATCCTGCTCCAGCATTGCCGGTGTCGCGCGCGGCCCGCTGATCGTGTGACCGTACTCTCCCAGAACAACCAGGTGACGTACGGCAAATGGGTTATTTGCAGCCGCGGGAGTTGGCAGAGTTGGCCTTTGCCAAGGAATCATTCGCGCGGACGCGTGACTGATGAAAGGGTGATACCAATCGCCTACCCCGTTGTCGGCAGGCAACTTCCAATTGCACGGCATCACGTATTTCTGGATGCCGGGCGCAACCGCGACATCGCCGCGGGCAGCAATTGTGCCGATCGCAATCCTGCCGGTTTCGCCGAGATACTCATCCAGGCCGACTGCTTCGGGGTCCATGTTGGCGAAAATAAAGCCCTGGTAACTGTCCACCTGGGCGGCCTTGATTAGGCCCCAGTTCTCGCGGTCCAGTTCCTCGTGATAGACCTCCTTGAAGCCGGGCACCCCAACCAGGTTCCCCTTTAAGTCGTAGGTCCAGCCATGATAGGTGCACATAAACGACGTGGCATGGCCCTCTTCAGCCCGGCAAACAGCGTTGCCGCGGTGGCGGCAGGTGTTGACCAAAACCTGAGGGTTGCCATCGTTGTCTCTTACGACGATGACGCGGTCTTCACCGACGTAGGTCATGAAGAAGTCGCCGGCGTTGGGGATCTGCGAGTCGTGCGCCATGAAGTTCCAGGCTCGGGCAAAGATCCGCTCCAGTTCCAACTCGTAAATGTCTGGGTCGACGAAGCCGCGCCGGTCGACAGTGCCCTTTTCGTAATCAACCATGTCGCGGAAGTCGGCCGACCGCTCGATTTGCTGAGTCATGGAAGAATCCCCCTGAAATTCAGCAGCTTAAAAGCCAAAAGATAGGCTATTAGACCATGATTGGAGGAGGATGTCGAAGCAAAACGAGTCGATTTTGGACATTGTCAATCGACCTTCTCGATTGCATACTGTCGCCAAGGCAACACCAAGCAATCGCAAAGTTGATTCGTGGAGGTTTTCTCATGTCGAAGAACAAGGAGCAGATGTGGGTCGACTACGTCAGCGAGGACGAGGCAACTGGAGAACTAAAGGAGTTCTACGAGAAGTTCAAGTCGCCCAGCGGACAGGTTGGTGGAATCTTTAAAGTGATGAGCCTGCGGCCCAAGGTTGCGATGGCCAAACAAGAATTGCGAAATGCTATCCTCGGCGAAAATTCGTCTCTCGGGGCGCACCACTCTGACATGATCAGTACGATGATCTCCGGGCTAAACGACTGCCGCTTCTGCGGCACGGCGCACGGCGGCATGATGATCCGGCGCGGCGACGTAACCCTGGATGAAGCAAATAAGCTCTTTCTGGACTGGCAGAGCGCCGAGCTGACCGAGCAAGAGCGGACTATGTTGACGTTCTGCGAGAAGCTAAATTTCAATCCTTCCGCAACGACGGAAGAGGACCTACAGACTCTGCGCGACGCTGGCTTCACCGACGAACAGGTTGTCGATATTGTTGTGCACGTGGCTTACCGCAACTTCATCGGCCGTATCCACGATGGGCTGGGCTTGGCAATCGAGGGCGACCGGCCAATGCTGGAGGCCGTAGGCGGCGTGAAACCTGGCACCGCACACCTGCCGGCACCAAACGCACCGGTCGCTCGCTAGAAGTCATAGAGGCCAAAAGGAAACAGCCGCGGCTCGCTCGAAACTGTCATATCAACAAGAAATCAAGGGGCGGTCCAAGATCGCCCCTTTCATTTTGGTTCGCGAGAGCAATGAACTCTTGGTCAGACCAGCGGCGTGTCGTCGCGATTGCCCCAATCGAGAAACGATCCGTCGTAGTTCCGAACCCTTGGGTATCCCAGCAGCTTCAGAGTCATCGCGGCTTGTGAGGCACGGATGCCGCCCTGGCAGATGGTCACAATCTCCTTTTCGGAAGTAACACCGGCGGCCTCAAACATCGTCATGAGGTCCTGCGCCGGCTTCAGGGTTCTCAACTCATCCGCGGTTATGTTGTTCAGCCACTCGATGTGGACGGCCCCAGGCATATGGCCAGCACGCTTGTTGCCGCGGTCGTTGGTTCCTTCCCACTCGCCGTCGGAGCGGACATCGAGCAGCACGATGTCGGGATTCTCGATCGCTTCAATAGTGTACTCGGCGCTGGCCAGGAGCGAATCGTCGACTCGTGGCGTAAAGTTGGCGCTTGCGACGGCAGGCTCCGCCATCGTCACAGCTCGGCTTTCCTTGAGCCATCGGTTCCAGCCGCCGTTCATTACTCTGACCTGGCTGTGGCCGTAGTAATTCAGGCACCACCAGAGGCGAGCCGCGTAGAGAGAGCCCGAGGCGTCGTAGGCCACGACATGTGAATCATCGCGGATACCGAGTTCCTCCATCGCCGCCTTGAACTGTTCTGGTGGCATGATGAACCGCTTCTCATCCGAATTCTTGTAATAATGGTCGCCTTTGAAGCCGGCGGCGCCTTCGATGTGGGCCCGGCGGTACTGATCGGGCACGTCGCAGTCAACGATGCGCAGTCTCGGATCATCTCTTGACGCTGCCAGCGTTTCCGGTTCGATCAAGATTTCCGGTGCGGCGTATTCGGCCATCTGTTTGCTCCTATTTTTTGAAAATTCCGCGTATGAAGGCGACTAGCCGCCCACTTCGCTTCTGCCTGCATGTTCTATAGCTGACAGGGCTTAAAGGAGTCCGTTACGTCCGCGTAGGATACCGATGGACGATAAGTAGCTCTAGCCGCACCGCACCGGAGCCGACGTTACTGGCTTCGCAGGCCCGCCCAGCTGTCCATGGTCATAAACTCGGCCCACCAGCGGTACATGTTCACCTGGTTGTGGTCGCCGGGTCCGTAGGACAGGTCACCGGGCAGCACATCATGCTGAGCGTCGTGACCTAGTCCCATCTGGTAGTTCATCGGTATGCGACGGGCCACAGTGCCGCGCGCGGCCTGGGTGACCTGCTGCCAGTTATCGGAATCGTCCTGCTCCCAAGTCCCGGCCGGTCCCTGGCGGTACATGCACTGGAAGTTGAGCCGCGCCTTGACCTCGTCCGGAGCGTTTTTATCGACTACAGCATAATCGCGCACTTCGATGCGGCCGGGACCGCGCGGGTGCCAGGCATGCATTGAGCCGAAATTTGGCTGAATCGAGAGATTGGGAAATACGGTGCCGTGCACGGGATAATAGATGTCGGCCTTCACCCCAAGGCGCTCGCGGGTTTCGGGTAATGACTGCTCGGTGTAGGTGTCGATCACGCGGTCGATACCCGGCAACCGGGCAAACGCGACCGCGCTCTTGACCGGGTCGTTGGGCACGGAACCGCCCAATCCGTGGCCGTAACGGGTTCGGGCCGGAATGCCAACCGTGGTGTCCGGGCGTGTACCGCCAGAAATGCCTTGGCCGATCGCCGATTGATGAGTGGGCTGGCCGTGGTAGCCATCACCGACAAAGTTCTCGGCAGCAACCTTCCAGTTGCAGTCCAGCACCCAGCGGCGGATGCCGCTGATCACCTCAACGCCACCCTCGGTGCGGTCCAGCCAGGAATCCAGGTACCAGGCAAAGTCACCGAGGTATTCGACCAAGGGCGGCGCCTCGGCGTCAAAGGTGGCGAAAATCAGCCCGTGATAGGTCTCGAGCTGCGCTACAGGATACAGGCCCCACTGGCTGGTGTCCAGCTCATCGTAGTATTGGTCGTGCAGCCGCGGTACACCCTCGAGACGACCGTCAGAGTTATAGGCCCAGGCGTGGTAGTTGCACATGAAGGAGGGGGCGTTGCCGGAATCCGCCAGACAGACGCGCGAGCCGCGGTGGCGGCAGACGTTCAAGAAGGCGTGCAGCTCGCCGTTGCCGTCGCGGGTAACCAGAACCGGATCCTCGCCCATATAGGTGGTGATGAAATCGTTAGGATTGGGAACTTCCGACTCGTGAGCCAGAAACAGCCAGCAGCGCGCGAAGATCCGCTCTAGCTCCATCTGATAGAGCGCTTCGTCACCGAACACGCACCGGTCGATCAGTCCTCGCTCGACATCGACCATGTTCCAGACTTCTTCGTTGGAGTAGGTCATTGTCGCCCTCCTATCCCGAGCTGCAAACTCAGGGCTAAATCCAACACAGCCTGATATTACCGCAGTCCGCTCCCCACGAGGTGACTTAGTTTTTGCCCCGGTGATTTCCTGCGGTTTCAGTCAGAGGATCGGCTCTTGTCAGCACTTTTCGGTCGCCCGAGCGGCTTGATTGTATACATAACGGCGGCCGTCGCTAGCCAAATCGCGACCAGCAGCCAGAGCGTCGGTTCGTGGTTGCCGGTTTGGTCGAAGAGAAAACCGGCAACCAGGGGTCCAGCCGCCCCCGCTAGCACCGTCGGCGGCTGGCCGACCCCAACGATCGACCCAACGTGGGCTCGCCCGAAGAATGCGGGCCAGACCAGAACCTGTAGCAGAGGGAAGGCGCTCTGGGTGGCACCCTGGTACATGGTCACCAGATAGAGGCTTGCAGTGCCGCTAATCTGCAGGAGTAAGAGGGCGCCGAAGGCCGTGATACAGCCTTGCACCAGCACGGCCCTGCGAACACCAAAACGGTCCGCTATTGTTCCCCAGACAAAGCGCATGCCGAGGGCTATGAAGCCGTAAAGCGCAATCGCGCTGGCGGCCGTAGCGGTAGAAAAACCAATGTCCTCAAAGTACGGGACCATTACCGTTGTATTGGTCTGGAGCGCGAAGTTGCCGATCAGTACCGCAACCAGCGTGAACCAAAACGTGCGCGTGCGAACTACCTCTGAGGCCGTAAAACTGTGCTCGGAATCAGCTGTGGGCCGTGAAGAGACGCGCCGCGTGCCGTTGTCCGGCTTAAGGCCAAGGTCCTCGGGGGAACGCACCGCCAGCGGGACCATCGGTAAAAGCAGGATCATGAGGATGACGGCGATTGCGCTCCAGGCGCCGCGCCAGCCGAGTTCACTGATCAGGAACGTGATCAGGGGAACCATGAGGATTCCGGAAACGGCTCCGCCGCTGGTGGAAAACCCGACGGCGATGCCCCGCTTAGCGATGAACCATTTCGAAACCAGTGTGGACTGGAGGATGCGGAGGGCGCTGGTGCCACCGCCCGCTACGACACCGTAGACAACGATGAATTGGGCCGGCGAGTCCACCCATCGCAGCGAGAACAAGGCGCCGGCGGCAATCAAGACACCGACCAGAAGCACTCGCGCCGCCCCGCCTTTGCGGTCCGCGAAGCGACCGGCGACTGAGACTCCCACGGCCCCCATGAGGAAGTGAACCGACAGGCCCGCCAAGATGCTGGTATGGGACCACCCGGTGTCGTCGTTCATAGCGCCGACGAAGATCGGCATGGCCCAGAAAGAGGTAGCCCCCATCATAAATGAGGTGAGGAAGCCGATTGCGACGATCACATAACCGTAGTAAAAAGGCAGCCGCCGCTGGAGCAGCGTCGCGGGTGATGAAAAGGAGGATGGGCCGCGGTTCAAGCGCTTGCCTCAAGTGCCACACCCAAGGGCCAAATAGGAGCCACCCGGGGCAAGCGGTCACTTTGAACCTGCTGGTCTTCCGTCGAGCGGGCGAAGGGCCCGTAAGCTGTCATCTAGACCCGAGCGTAGCACAGCGTTCTTCACTGCCCGGCGGCGATAACTAATCCGGCTGCCAAAGACCGCCTTGGTTGCAGGGTTAGACTATGATGCCTCGGACAAATCCCGCATCAAACAAGGCGACCGCGCCTGACGCAAACTGGACTGCTGGCTTAGCAGGCTGAGAGGAGCACAAGATGTCTTTGAGAGCCGATATTCCGGATAAGTACATTGACGTGGCCGGCCATCGCATTCGCTACATTGAAAAAGGTGAAGGCCGGCCGCTTTTGTGTCTGCACGGAATGGGCTTTTCGCTTTCCTCAGACCAGTTTCTGCCACACATCGATGCCTTCAGCGCTTTTCCGCACTGCTCGATGCTCCTGGCCTGAACCTCGAAGCGCCGGCTTTTGTCGCCAACTTTCAAATGCCGACCAAAGAGGCGCTGGAAGAAGACATGGGGCGGCATATGGGCACGATGGTCACCGACGAGATGGTGAACGAGATGTGGGCTCGCCTAAACCGGCCGGGCCACGAAGATGCCTATCGCTCGGTGGCCCAGTACGTTGCCAACGGAGAAGTGCGGCAGCTCAATAGTCTGCACGAGTTATTTCCCAAGATGACGATGCCGTTGATGCTCGCCCAAATGGACAATGCCAACACCGTCCTGATCAGATTCATTCAAGAGGCCTATCAGCTGGCGCCGCATGCACGCATGTTCATCTATTACGGTGGTACCCGCCGGCTGGTCGGCGGCATCGTCCCGATCATGGAGCAGACGGCGATCGAGTTCCTCACGGCCGAGGAAGTACCGGCCCCGCGTGGAAAATAGAAAAGAGACTGGATGGTCAGTACAACTGACCATCCAGTCTCTCTAGTTCTGTTGCATCCTAAACCTTGTCCGGGGGCACCTGCGAGTGGGTGGCTCTGAGTTCGTCCCAGTTCGACGCTGACATCCATTCCGACCAGGTCCGGTAGTGCCAAAGTTGCGGGTGCTCGTTGGTTTGGGTCTCAATCCGTGGCGGGCTGAGCTCGTCGTTGATGATCTCGCCGCGGTCGAGGCTCATCGAGTAATTCAGGGGATAGTTGGGGCTTACGCTGCCGACCATGCCGCGCGTGCTTTGACCCCAGTTCTCGCCATCGTCCTGCTCCAGTATGCCAGCGGGCCCGAAGGTGTGGCTGGCGCGGAAGGATTGGCCCTTGCGGGTTTCGGTAGCCTGGTTTTTGTCCAGGACCGTCCACGACCAGATCTCGGTTTTGTCCGGACCCTTGGGAAAGCGCATGCTGACCTGGTTTGCGGCGATCCACATGTTGGGGAAAACGTTAGTGTGGCCTCTGGACTGCGCGCCGACGCTACCCAGGGCCTCTTTGGCCGAGGGCCGCTCGCGCCAAGCCTCGTCCAGCGAGGGCTTTAGCGCCTCGGTGGACGGCGTAAATCGATCCTTCGTCTTCTCAGTCATCCTCGGACCGCCCAGCACGTGGCCGTATTCACCCAAGAATACAAGGTGGTCAGGGGTGAACTCGCCCACATTTCGTCGCGCCTGACTGCGGAATCCGGACATCTGCGCCGACATGTGGGTCAATCCGTGGTAGTAATCCCAGACGTTGTCCACGGCGAATTTCCAGTTGCAAGGGATGGTGTACTTCTGAATGCCGGCAATGGCCACCATCTCGTCTCCGCGCTCGGCCAGCAGCGCTAGACCCATTCGGGCCGCGTCGCCGAGGTACTCCTCCAGGCCGGGCGCTTCCGAATCCATGTTGGCGAAGATGAAGCCCTTATGGCTCTCAACTTGGGCCGCCTTGATTAGGCCCCAGTTCTCACGGTCGAGCTCCTCGTGGTAGACCTCTTCGAAACCGGGCACGCCAACGAGGGCGCCTTGTAGGTCGTAGGTCCAGCCATGGTAGGTGCACATGAAGGAGGTGGCGTGGCCCTCTTCGGCTCGATAGATAGCGTTGCCGCGGTGGCGGCAGGTGTTGACCATTACCCGAGGGTTGCCATCGTTATCGCGCACAGCGATGACCCGGTCCTCGCCGATGTAGGTCATGAAGAAGTCGCCGGGGTTGGGGATCTGCGAGTCGTGGCACATGAAATTCCAGGCCCGGGCGAATATGCGCTCCAACTCCAGTTCGTAAATGTCCGCGTCGGCAAAGATGCGGCGGTCCACAAGACCGGTCTCGGGGTTCACCATGAGCCGTAGGTCCCCGTTCCTATACGTGGTTGTCATGAGTGGTCTCCTCGACGGCTCTAAGGCGTGCTAGGGACGCTGATTGCGTCAATAATAGCTGCCCCTTGTCAACAACTGACGCGGCGACCTGAGTTCCTGCCTCGGTTAGGCTTGTTACACACTTGGTGCTCGTCCCAAACACGAATTTGTCAGCGGCGCGCCAAGTATTAGAAGAATTGGTTAAATCCGTGATAGAAGCGCAGCACCCTCTGCCCGTTATCCTGAGGAAGGATCTGGCCAGATCGATTCGACGCGGCCACCCCTGGATTTACCGTGATGCGCTGAGCGGTGGCGATGAAGTCGAAGATGGTGGCTTGGTTGAAGTTCGCACACGTGACGGCAGACCGCTGGCCCGCGGTTCTGGGACTCGCGCTCACCGATCGCAGTCCGAGTGCTGGAATCGGGTGGCCCTGGTCATCGATTTGCCGCCTCCGATGCGCTGCTGGACAAGAGGCTCCGGGCGGCTCTGGACCGCCGGCTGGCCGGGCTGGATCTTGAGCGCACCAACGTCTTCCGCTGGGTCCACGGTGAGGCCGATCTGCTTCCCGGCCTCCACGTCGATTGCTACGCCGGCGTTCTGGTGGTGAGAACCGACGGAGCGGGCGCGCGCGCTTTCTATGCTCCGCTGGAAGATCGATTGCGTCAGGCAGCTGGCGATAGGCTGGCAGGCGGTACTGTCAGAGCAGTGCTGGATAGAAGGTCGCGAATTACAACTGCGGCGCAAGACGAAGTCGAGGTCCTGGAGAACGGTATTCGCTTCATTGTCAGTCCGGCGGTGGGCCAAAAAGGCGGCTTGTTTCTCGACCAGCGCGAAAACCGCGAACGAGTCGCCGAACGGGCCCGAGGCAAGTCGGTCTTAAACCTGTTCGGCTACACGGGTGGGTTTGCGGCGCAAGCGGCGGTTGCCGGAGCGACCAGCACCGTTACCGTCGACCTGGCCAAGCCCGCCATCGAGGCGGCGCGCCGCAACTTTGATCTCAACCAAGTGCCGCTAGAACAAGCGGGGTTTGAAGTTGAAGATGTTTTCGAGTTCCTACGCCGTGCGATTCAAAGTGGCGACCAATGGGACATAGTCGTTTCTGACCCGCCGAGTTTCGCCGCCAAGAAGGACGCCGTGCCGGCGGCTTTGAAGTCGTATCGGCGATTGCACCAAATGGCGGCTACGGTGACCAAGCCGGGCGGCTTGCTGTGCGCATCCTCCTGTTCCAGCCACGTTGTCCAAGACGATTTCTTGGCCACCATCGAAGCCGGAGTGCGTCAGGCCGGGCGCCACTGGGGCCTGGAAACTGTCCACGGCGCCGCATTCGACCATCCCGTTCTGGATGCTTTCCCCGAAGGCGAATACCTCAAATTTGCCATCGGCCGCCTGCACCCCTAGGCGCACTGCCCAGGGCCACCCTTAGGCGCCCTGCCATAAACAAATTGCCACCCTGGATTTGATGGACCTATTTGAGACTGAAGGGCGGGTACTCGTCTCTCAGCAAGCCGGTGTAAGCGTTGACTCGGTTGCTCCAGCGGTTAACGCCGACCACGAAGTCAAACATCCCGCGCGGAAATTGCTTGGTGAATAGGATGGCGAAAAACGCGATGAACCCGACTACCATAGCGACAATAAGCAGCGCAAACAGGACTACGTAGTGGGGTATCGCCAGCAACCATTTCACCAGTGGCAGCCAGCGGCTGAGCTCCTCCGGGTAGTCGACCTCGTAGGTGACTGGGTACTCGCCTTCGTCCCAGGAAAACGGTGGGTATTCGTCTCGGAGCAGTCCGGTATAAGCGCCAAGGTTGGCATTCCAACGGTTGACTCCCACGACGAAGTCGAAAAGACCACGTGGGTAGCGTTTGGTAAACAGGATGGCGAAAAAGGCGATGAAACCGATTACCGAAGCGACGATGCCAAGGGCATAAACGATCAAGTAGTGAGGGAAGGCCAAAAACCATTTAACCAAGATCAGCCAGCGGGAGAGTTCGGCGGGGTACTCGACATCGTAGCGGAGCCGGTAGGCGGCAGAAGTACCAGAATCTGATTGCATGCTAAATCCTCTTTTCGTGCCAAGAATACTCCGGCGCGGTGCTGGCGACTAGAGCGACGGTAAACTCCATTGGACCGCTTTCGAGAGGCGTTTCGCAGGGTGGTAGAATAGCGCCTTACTTCCATTGAACCGGAGGAAGGTAGCCAGAATGGACCGAAAAATGCGCGCGGATCTGATCGACCGCTACCGCGAAGGATACACCGTGGTTACGTCAGTGCTAAATGGGCTAAGCGACGAGCAGCTTGACAAACCGGACCCTGACGGCGGCTGGTCGGCCCGCCAGGTTGTGCATCATCTGGCGGACAGCGAGATGACCTCCGCCATCCGGTTCAGGCAGCTCCTCTCTGAAGATAGTCCCCAAATCCATGGCTACGACGAAGCGGAGTTCGCTCGTCGACTCCTCTATGAGAAGCGACCAATTGCCCCAGCGCTGGCTGCTTTAAAGGCGGCCCGCGACACTACGGCCCAGCTATTCGAGCACCTGAATGACGCGGACTGGCAGCGAGCCGGACACCATAGCGAGAGTGGTGAGTACAGCCTGGAAACTTGGCTAGAAATCTACGCCACGCACTGTCATGACCACGCCGCCCAGATTGAGCAAGCTGCTGGCGGCATATCTGGGTCGGCGTAACACTAAAACAAAGAAGGCAGGAGATGGAGCAGAACTCCTCTTCCTCCCTCCGAGTTTGCGCAATTCCTGCCGAAAGGCTAAAGCGCTCCGCTCATCGATGTAAATCGGTTCGCAAAGCTGGCAGAGCCGGGGCTAGCCGCCATCGATTTCGACCTCGACCTCGATTTCCACGGGGATGTTAAACGGCAGCTCCGCCATGCCAACGGCCGAACGACTGTGACGTCCGGCTTCGCCGTAGAGCTCGATGATGAAGTCGCTAAAGCCGTTGATCACTCCTGGCTGATTGTTGAATCCAGGTGCCGAGTTAACCATGCCGAGGACTTTTAGCCAAGACGTAACTCGGTCCAGGTCGCCGAGTTCCCTCTGGAGATCGCCAAGAATCGCCAGCGCGGCCAACTTGGCGGCAGCATTCCCCTGCTCCAGACTGAGGTCCGCGCCGACTTTTCCCAAAGGCCCGGCAACGCTACCGTCCAGGTTCTGCGGCCCATGCCCGGACACAAGGGCGCGTTTGCCGGCCACCTTGACGTTGGCGAAAGGTAGATGAAATCCTGGCGGCGCAGCCAATGGCTGGGGCAATTCCAGGTTCAGCTCCTTCAGACGTTCCTCTATTTTCATTTTCCGCTCCTTCTCTCTGTTCCTCTTCGCAGCAAGCAAGCTGGGCTTTCCCGATTAGGCCTTCATGCTGCTTGCGCCTCCCCCGTGCGACCGCCATCTGGGCTGGCGTTTGGCCCAAGCTAAACGTGGCCCGGCATCAGGCGCAACCGACTTGGACGCCGGGTGGGCGGCAGATCGGCGGGCTAGACATCGTCGATCGCTACTTCGGCGTCAATCTCCACCGGGATACCAAAGGGCAGCTCCGCCATACCGACGGCCGAGCGGGTATGTAGGCCGGCCTGCACGCCGTAAAGCTCGAGTATCAGGTCACTAAAGCCGTTGATCACGTTGGGCTGTTGGTCGAAGCCAGGCGCGGAGTTGACCATGCCGAAAGCCCGCAGCCAGGCGGTGGCGCGATCCAGATCGCCGAGCTCACGCCGCAGACTGCCCAGAATCGCCAACCCGGCTAGCTTGGCGGCGTCATATCCCTGCTCGACCGTGAGGTCAGCCCCAACCTTGCCCAGGGGCTCGGCCACGCTGCCGTCCGGATTCAAGGGTGCGTGGCCGCCCACATAGACTCGATTTCCGGCGACTCTCGACTGGGCGAACGGTAGACGCACACCTGGAGGCGGCGCCAGCGGTTGAGGCAGAACTAGTCCGAGCTCCACCAGGCGCTGTTCGATCCTCATGCCGTTTTTCTCTCTCTCTCTCTCTCTCTCTCTGGCCCTGCTTCAAGGCCTTGGTGTGGGCTTCCTAGGGAGTCATCGATAGAAAAGCGATTATCGCTGGATGATCGCTTGGCAGCCTGCCTTCGATGTCAACCGGCGATTCCACGCCGAGGCTGGACCAGGTCTCGAAGACCAAAACCAGGTTCTGGTTCCAGTAAACGAAACCGGTGGGCAATTCGCAGCCGTCCAAAAGCGGCTTGGGAGGCGCCCCCGGCTCTGCTTCCCATTCCGCCGCCAGGGCCTCGAAGTTGGGGTAGACCCAGACCACGAGGATCGGCCCGCTGTCGCTGCCGGCCAGGTTGGCGGACCAGAACGGCAGCTCCGGAACCGAGGTATGGGGGCAGAGGGGCTTCCGGGTTTCAACACCTGAGAACGAATAGCCCGCGGTTTCGACGGCCTGACGCAGATCGGCGGTTGAAAATGGCAAACCATCGAGGTCGCGAGTGGCGTCGGTCGCCGATCGCGGCGTCGGCGGCACCGAAGTGCGAGTAGCGGCGGGCGTAGCCACCTGGGTCGGTGCGATCCCCAAAGTGCTGGTTGGGGCCGCGCCGTCGCCATCGTCTGAGCCGGAGCAAGCCGCCAACAACAGCGTTACCGCTAGCGCCAGCAGGCCGAAGCTGCCGCCGGCGCGGCGCGTCAAGATAGCTAGGCCAGGGTTCTTTTGGGCTGACCGCGCGTCTTCAATCAAGCTGTTGAAATCTTGTCGTGGCTGGCTGCGGCTGTCAATTGATTTCCACATTCGCTCAGTATGCTTGCCGTGCCAGCGGTTACTTGTCGCCGATCGCCAAGATGATGTTTTCGCCGGCCGTGCTGCTTCGCTTTAGGTCGCTAGAGCTACTTTTTGACGATCGCGAGAATGATGATCGGGCCGACCGTGGCAATCCCGATCGATCCCACGATATTCGTAGCGCCGCCCAGCCCAGCGACCGAGAAAACCAGCCCGCCGACCAGCGCACCGATCATCCCCAGCACGGCTTTGCCGACCAGCCCGCGCCGTCGCCGGCCACGGCTCATGATCGAGGACGCGATCCAGCCGGCGATCAAACCGACCACCACCTAGCCGACCACGGCCGATTCTTTTTCGGTCTTCGTGACGCTCAGGCGCGGTCGAGTGGTGGGGGCGTGTGGTTGGCGCGCAGATCGGCCCAGCTTGGCGCCGACATCCAGTCGGCCCAGCCGCGGTAGAGCCAGAACTGAGCGTGCTCGTTGACCGAGGTTTCGATGCGCGGCGGGCTGCCCTCATCGTCGAGCACTTCGCCGCGGCCGAGGCCCATGGCATAGTTCAACGGGAACTTCTTGGCAACCAGGCCGTGGGTTCCTCGCGTGCTCTCGCCCCAGTTTTCGCCGTCTTCCTGCTCCAGCATGCCGGACGGGCCAAAGGTGTGGTTGGCGCGGTAGAACTTGGAGTTGTAGATTTCCGGGTCCTTGTCAGGGTCCAGCAGCGTGAACCACCAGATCTCGGTCTTGCTGGGCCCTTTCGGCATGCGGACGCTGATCTGATCGCCGGCCGTGACCCAGCAGTTGGGGAAGATGTGCGAGTGGCCGCGGGAGCGCATGGCATCCGGTCCTAGGGCCGCCTTCGCCTCCGGGGTTTCGCGCCAGGAGTCATCCTGGCCCGGGCTGCCCGCCAAGGGGCCCTCCTGCCCCTCGACCTGGCGCGGGCCGCTGATGCCGTGGCCGTAATCGCCCAGCACCACCATGTGCTCGCGCAGCAGCGAGTTGCCCTGGCCCGAGGCGATGTTGTTCAAGCCGGGCCGCCGGAAGCCGTAGCCCGACATCGACGACGAGGCGTGGGTGAGCTGAGGGTGATACCAGTCGTAGACGTTGTCGGCGGCCAGCTTCCAGTTGCACTGAATCGTGTACTTCTGGATCCCGCCGATCACCTGGAGGTTGCCCTTGTGGGCCATCATGTCCAGGCCCATGCGGCCGACCGGGTTGAGGAACTCATTGAGCCCGATCGCTTCCGGGTCCATGTTGGCGAAGATAAAGCCCTTGTAGCTATCGACGTGGGCGGCCTTGATCAGCCCCCAATTTTCGCGGTCCAGTTCTTCGTGGTAAACTTCTTTGAAGCCGGGCATGCCCACAAGCGTGCCTTTGAGGTCATAGGTCCAGCCGTGGTAGGTGCACATGAACGAAGTGGCGTGACCCTCCTCGGCCCGGCAGATGGCGTTGCCGCGATGGCGGCAGGTGTTGACCAAAACCTGGGGATTTCCGTCGTTATCGCGGACGGCAATGACGCGGTCCTCGCCGATGAAGCTCATAAAGAAGTCACCCGGATTCGGGATCTGCGAGTCGTGGCACATGAAGTTCCAGGCCCGGGCAAAGATCCGCTCCATCTCCAGCTCGTAGATGTCCTTCTCGGCGAAGATCCGCCGATCCACGGTCCCGGTTTCCGGGTCGACCATGTGCAGCATCTCTTCGTCTCGGTAAGCGATCGTCATGAGAGAAACCTCCGGTTTTCGCGACTCAGAGCAGCAGTCTGGGCAATTAAACCCAGCAAAAATCGCCTTAATCATAGTGCCGCAGCGATCGATCGGCAATGGTTACGTGTTGGCAAGCCAAACACGCTACTTCGGTCTGTCCCCGCGTGGTGAGAGATTGCCGAGGAAGCGAAGCCACTCGATCCCAAGGTCAAAAATCCCCCCAGGCGCTGAACGATCAAAAAAAGGATCAAAAAAGAAAACCCGGGGCGCAGCGCAGCACCCCGGCCGTTTCTTTTTCGGTCTTTGTGGCTGCTCAGCCTTGATCTGCCTTCAAGCGGGGGAACCCGGGTGCAAGGTCGAGAACCTCTCATGCGCCCAGGGTTAAAAAATCAGGCGTAGTTCTGCGGCGGCGGCGTGCGATTAGCCCGAAGGTCGTCCCAGGTTGGTGCTGCCATCCAATCGGCCCAGCCGCGGTAGAACCAGAACTGGGCGTGCTCGTTGACGTGAGTTTCGATGCGCGGCGGGCTGCCCTCATCGTCGATAATCTCGCCGTGCCCCATGCCCATCGCGTAGTGAATCGGGAACCTCTTGGCCACATTGCCGCGCATACCCATTGTGCTCTGGCCCCAGTTCTCGCCATCGTCCTGCTCCAGCATGCCGGCCGGACCAAAGGTGTGATTGGCGCGGCCTTTTTGAGCCGAGTAGAGCTCCGCATCCTTTTCCGGGTCGATCAGCGTGAACCACCAGATTTCCGTCTTACCGGGGCCCTTGGGGTGCCGCAGGCTGACCTGAGGGCCGCTGCCGACCCAGAGGTTAGGGAAGATGTTCGGGTGGCCGCGCGACTTGATCCCGGCCGGCCCCAGTGCCTTCAAGGCTTCGGGGCGTTCGCGCCAGGAATCGTCCTGGCCCGGGTTGCCGGCGAGCGCGGCGTCGGTCTCCGGCGTGCTAAACGGACCACCGATACCGTGGCCGTAATCGCCCAACAGGACCATGTGGTCGCGCATCAGGCCGGAGCTGTCGCCGGTGGCGACGTTACCGGTGGCGTTGCGGCGGAAGCCATAGCCGGACATTGTCGAAGAGGCGTGGCTGAGCTGCGGGTGGTAGTAGTCGTAGACGTTGTCCACCGCCAGCTTCCAGTTGCAGGGGATGATGTACTTCTGGATGCCGGGAACCACTTTGATATCGCCGCGTTCGGCGATCAAATCCAGCCCCATGCGGCCGACGCCACCGAGGAATTCGCCGAGCGTGGGAGCCGCTGGGTCCATAGTGGCAAAGACAAAACCCTTGTAGGTCTCGACCTGGGCGGCCTTGATCAAGCCCCAGTTTTCCCGGTCGAGCTCCTCGTGGTAAACCTCTTTGAAACCCGGCACGCCAACCAGGGCGCCTTTGAGGTTGTAGGTCCAGCCGTGATACGTGCACATAAACGAGGTTGCGTGACCCTCCTCGGCCCGGCAAACAGCATTGCCGCGATGGCGGCAGGTGTTTACCAAAACCTGCGGGTTGCCATCGTTGTCGCGGACGCAGATCACCCGGTCCTCACCAATAAACGTCATAAAGAAATCGCCGGGGTTCGGGATCTGCGAGTCGTGGGCGATGAAGTTCCAGGCGCGGGCAAAGATCCGCTCGAGTTCGAGCTCGTACAGATCCTGCTCGGCAAACATGCGGCGGTCGACCGTTCCAGTCGCGGGGTCGACCATGCGCAGCATTTCTTCGTCTCGATAAGCGATTGTCATGAGGGTGAACCTCCAGCCCGAACTCGGCAAAAACCGTGTCCTGAACAACTAAATGCTTGCGAAAGTGCGTCAATCATAGACCGGTAACCAGCGATCGGCAATGGGTGGAGCACCTGCGTTTCAGGCCACTGCCTGCGACGCAAACTTCTTCGGGCAGACCGTTGAGAAAACGCTGGTTTGAGCTGATATTGTCATCAGCCGTACGCTGCAAGGTCCAAGGAGTGGGACGATCGTGTCAGTTTTAACCGCCATGCGCTTCGCACAGGGCTCAAATTCTATCCCTTGCTTCGGCGTCGCGAACGGCCCAGGCGAAGCAAGCTGCACTTGACGCCGGTGGGGTGGTCACCTATCGCTGAGCGAGCGGTAGCGAGCGAGTCCGTAGCCCGGTTTCATCCTGGTGCAGACGCATTTTCCCCCCTGGCAAGGGTCACACTCATTGCCTGTTCTCTAAACGTGTGGGTGGGCGGGAGGGTTAAATATCTGGGGTGGGGCGACACTTCGACGCTCACGAGACCGAGCAAGCCCCAACCAAATGCCGCCTCTTCGCCGGGCACGAGCGCGATTCACCGGCTTGCGCGAGGCGAGAGGAGGACAATAGCCGCGAGACAAGGACTGGAAAGCGCTCAAAATTGCAGTGAACCAGAAAGGAGCGGAACTATAGCCTCAGTCGTAACCGCAGAGCGCTTCAAGCAAGGCATGACCTTTGACCAGTACGTCGCCTTTATCGGAACGCCGGAAAACCTCAGGCGCGAGTCGGGCATGGGTCCGAGGCTCGACTTTAGCGGCGCCCTGCGCGCCACGTTCGAAAAGTCACGGCTGACCGAGGATCAGGAGGCGGCTTTGCGATGGCTGGTGGCGCGGCCCAATGGTCCGGCCAAGATGCTGGTAATCTCCGAGGAATTCTCCTCCGACTGCCGCCGCGACCTGCCGACCTTCGCCCGAATGGCAGCAGAATGCAGCATGGAGCTGCGCATCTTCACCCGCGACGGCCAAAAGTTCTCCGCCGCCAGTCGGCCGACGCTGAACGATGCGCCCGACAGCATGGCGGAGTTTCTCAATCACAAGGACGGGGGGACCTGGCAATCGATCCCGGTTTGCGCCTTCTTTACCAGCGAGATGGAGTATCTCTATCACTTCACCGAGTACCCGGCGATCTATCACAAGGATCGTTTGGCCCAAAACGATGACGCGCCGCTGCACGGCGAGCGCGAGTTTGCCGAGCTGCTCAACTCACCCTTCTATCGCATCTGGACCTCAGCCACCGTCGACGAGATTATCAGCGCCCTGCATCGCAAGGCCGTCCTGAGTGCCGTTTAGTAGAAGGGTGATTTTATGAGCCTAACGATTGTCGAAGAACCGCCGACCGCCGCGACCTTCAAGGCCTACACCAGCCTGCCGATGGCGTTTGAGGTCGATTTACGATTCCGGGGTCGAGCCCTTCGACCCGGCGGTCGGCGGCTTCACCTGGTTCTGGAGCCGGTGACGCCGTCATACATTAAGGATTAACGATATTCTAGATCGTTCTCGAAGCCCCGTCGGCCCGACCTTTTAATCGATGTAAGTGGCTCGTCGTTCAGGCTACGATTACTTCCTGAGGCGCGCTTGCGCGACATGGCGCTGAAGGGATCAAAAGAAATCATCGACAAAACTGACGAGGACCGCGTCAAAAAAGCGCTGCCGCTGGGCCGACTGCTGGGTGACGATCACGCCAATCAGTTCTTGCGGCCGGCTTCGCTCGCCCGCATCCCGGCGGGCCGCGACGTGATGGCGGAGGGCGATCGGCTCGAGGCGATTCCGCTGGTGCTCTCCGGCAGCATCCGCGTCTTCAAGATCGGCGAGTCGGGCCGCGAGATCACGCTTTATCGCTTCACCCGCGGCGAGTGCTGCGTGCTGACCGCGGACTCGATTTTGGGCGAGCACCTGTTCCCTGCCTCAGCCCAGATCGAGGAGGAGGCGGAGGTGGCGTTCGTACCCAAGGCGGCATTGGACGCCTGGCTGGCCAGCTCGGCACCCTGGCGGCGGTTTGTCTTCGAGGCGATGTCGCGTCGGCTCCTCAGCTTGATGGAGACGCTGGACCAGGTCGCGTTTGGCCGCATGGACTCGCGGGTCGCTTTGCTGCTGCTGCAGCGGTCGAGTGGTGAGGCGGCGACTCTAAAAATCACCCACCAGGAGATCGCCGATGAGCTCGGCAGCTCCCGCGAGGTGATCAGCCGCATCCTCGAGGACCTCCAGGCCCGCGCCCTGATCTCGCTCTCGCGCGGCGCGGTTCAAGTGGTCGATCCAGGCTTATTGGCAACCACCGCCACCGAGGCCTAGCGAGCCACTAGAGCCCCGCTAAAAAAGTCATGAGAGCGCCACACGGAAAGCAAACCAGCAGACCCTTAGCCCACCTAACCCTCAAGGTTGCTGGGCTGCTAAGCCCTGCCGGCCGCACAGGCCCGGTCGCCAGGTGCCCAACATCCTTTTTCTCGTTAGGTGACTTTGTTACCGACAGCCCTTTAGCGACCCTCCATGCTGCGTATATCGGACTGAGACGCGCAGTATGGAGGTTAAAGAAATGAACCCATTCGTACGATTCATGCAGACACCGGCCGGCCGCATTGGCAGGATCGTTGCCGGAGCGGCGATGATCGCCGCCGGCCTGGCGGGACCCGGCGGCGCCCTGGGCTACTTCCTGGCCGGCCTGGGCACGGTGCCGCTGGCCGCCGGTCTGTTCGACGTCTGCCTCATGGCGCCGTTCTTCAAGGTGCCATGGAGCGGCGCCAAAATCCGTCAGCTTGATCGGCCTGAATAACCACGGTATCAGCCGGTTGGTTGTTCGATGGGCCACGCCCGGCGGAGTTCTTGACCCACGCGACGCCGGGTCGCTTGCAGCTGCTGATAGGCTTCTCCTATGAACCCGCCACAAGCTTTGCTGTTCGACCTGGATGGCACGCTGCTGGATGGCAGCGGCAACGCCGAGGCGGTGGCGCGCACCTGCGAGCGGATTGCCGCCGACAACGAGGGTCTGGATGCCTTGCAGCTGAAAAAGGCGGACGCCGAGGCCTTTGCCGAGCTTTGGCCAACCATGGAGCAGGACTGGATGCTCGGGCGTTTAGGGGACCGCGGCGTGGGTCCCGAAATTTGGCGTCAGGCTCTGGCCACCTGTGGCTTCAATGATGAGGCGCTGGTTGAAAAGGCAGCCGCGACCCACTGGCAGCTGCAGCTCGAGGCCTTGCGGCTCTACCAGGACGCCATCGAGATTTTGGCCCGCCTGCCGCGCGACCTGCCTCTGGCCCTGATCACGAATGGCGCCTCCGACCGCCAGCGTGGGGCACTGAACTCTACAGGCATCGAAAATCGCTTTGGCGCGATCATCATCTCGGCCGAAGTCGGCGTGGCTAAGCCGGATGCCCGCGTCTTTAAGCTGGCCTTGGACGGGCTCGGGGTGACGGCGGAGAACGCCTGGCATGTCGGCGACAACCTCAGGATGGACATCGGCGGCGCCAACGCGATGGGGATCACCTCGGTCTGGATCAACCGCTATCGCGACCAGGGGGTAGAGCTGCGAGACGGCGACCCGCGACCGGACTTCGAAATTACTTCTCTCGCCGAACTTTCCGAGCTGATCGCGGCGCAGGCGTAGACGCCACATAGACAAGAGTCGGTAGGCCGCGTTTCCTGAAGGACGTGTTATGCCAGGTGAGCGTCGGACTGACGCCCCACCCCGGAGATTTAACCCTCCCGGCCCGCCCACACCTCGCTCGCTACCGCTCGCTCGGCGATAGGAATCCGCCCCTGTAGAAAGAAAGCGAGGCGATCGAAGGGGGGCCACCGTTAATACCTTGGTCTAGACTCGGGCATCGCGAACTGCCGCGGTGACTAAAGGATCAAAAAAGGATCAAGAAAGCTTCTCAAGCGGCGCGAACGACAAAAGCAGCTTCTTGACCCCAGCATCACCCTTAAACGCGACCGTCACCTCTTGATCCGACCCGCCCGCGGTCATCGCTGCCGTGACCACGATCCCCTCACCGAACTTTACGTGTCGCACGTGGTCGCCGGCGTTGAAGCTGGCCAGGGCTCGCTCCGGCACCGCGCTCCTCGCTACGGCCTCTGGGGAGACGCGCTCGCGGAAGTAGGTGCCACTGTCATCGGGCGTCGAACCTATTGCTTCGACCCGCTCGCGCTGTGCTAATCCAGGTCCTCGCGAGGACCGTTCGTAGGCGGCCTCGACGTTTTGCGATACCTGATGCAACAGCTCGCCCGGCAGGTCTTTGAGGAAGCGCGAGGGCGGATTGTGCTTGCTCTGACCCATCAATAGGCGCCGGAAGGCGCGCACCAGGTAGAGCCGGTCTTTGGCGCGGGTGACGCCGACGTAGCACAGCCGGCGCTCCTCTTCCATCTGGGCCGGGTCGTCGAAGGAACGGATGTGGGGCAAAATCCCCTCTTCCATGCCGGCGATAAAGACGACCGGAAACTCCAGCCCCTTGGCGGCGTGCAGCGTGATCAATGTGACCGCCTCGATCTTCTCGTCGTACTCGTCGGTGTCGGACATCAGCGCGACGTCCTCGAGGAAACGCATCAGGGCGTGCTCCGGCTCGAGTTCGTCGAACTGCGAGGCGACATTGCGCAGCTCCTGGGCGTTCTCCCAGCGCTCCTCGCCGTCGGCCGGGAACTGGTCCAGCAGGTACTGACGATAGCCGGTCTTCTCCAAAACCAAAGTCAGCAAACGTCCAACCGTCAGCATCGGCGCCTGGGCGATCAACTCGTTTAACAAGGTCAGGAAGCCAAGCAGCGCCGTGCGCGCGTTTTGGCTAAACGGCGAATCAATGGCAGGCACGTCCTCGCTCGGCGCCAGCATCTGCAGCGCCGTGTACACCGGTACCTCCAGCGAGTTGGCCCAGGAACGCAGCTCGACCTGGGTTTTGTCGCCGATCCGGCGTGCGGGCACGTTTAGCACCCGATCCAGACTCACCGAATCGAACGGGTTTAGCACCAGCCGCAGGTAGGCCAGCAGGTCCTTGATCTCGCGACGCTCGTAGAAACGGGTGCCGCCGACCAGGCGATAGGGGATCCGGTCAGCCACAAAGCGCTCTTCCAGGCCGCGGGACTGGGCGTTGGTACGGTACATGATCGCGATGTCGCTGAGCTTGACGCTGTTTTCGCCCAGCCGCTTAACCTCGCCGGCGATAAAGCTGGATTCCTGTTCGTCGTTGTAAGCCTCGTAGACCACAATCGGGTCGCCGCGGCCCTTGTCGGTCCACAGGTTGGTGTCCTTGCGCTGGGTGTTGACGCCGATGATCCCCATGGCGCCGTCGAGGATCGTCTGGGTCGAGCGGTAGTTCTGGTCCAGGTTTACGACCACGGTTTTTGGGTAGTCGCGCTCAAAGTTGAGTATGTTGCGGATATCGGCCGCCCGCCAGGAGTAGATCGATTGGTCCGGGTCGCCGACGACGCAGATGTTGGCGTCGGGCGGCGGCGCCAGCAGGCGCGCGAGGACGTACTGCGAGGTGTTGGTGTCCTGAAACTCATCGACCAGCACCTGCTCGTAGCGGTCCTGGAGGCGCTCGCGGACCTCGTCGTCCTCACGCAGCAGCTCGACCGTCTTCATGATGATGTCGTCGAAGTCGAGCGCGGCGTTTTCCGCCAGCAGCGCCTGGTAACGGGCATAGGCCCGGGCCACAATCTCTTCGAAGTAGTTGCTGACCTTGCTCGCGAAGGCATCCGGCGCGATTAGGTCGCTCTTGGCGCGCGAGATCACCGAGAGGATCGCGCGCGGCGGGTCTTGCTTGGGGTCAAAGCCAAACTCGGTGCAGACGCGCTTCATCAGCGCCATCTGGTCGGCGTCATCGTAAATCACGAAGGCGCTGGGTACGCCAATTGGGTCGCCATCGGCCCTCAGGATGCGCGAGCAGACGCTGTGGAAAGTGCCCAGAGTGACGCCGCGGGCGACGCCGCCCAGCAGCCCTTCGACCCGCTCACGCAGCTCGCGCGCCGCCTTGTTGGTGAACGTCACGGCCATTATCCGGCCCGGCTGCGTGATCTCATCGCCGATTAGATGGGCAATGCGATGGCTGATCACACGCGTCTTGCCGCTGCCCGGTCCGGCCAGGATCAGCAATGGGCCTTCAGCGTGGATTACAGCGTCGTGCTGAGCCGGATTGAGGCCATCGAGGACTGACATTTGCCCCCCGATTCTAGCAGTTAGGCAGCCTAGGTACGTCCAAATCCTGACTCTGACGGTCGCCTCCCGCTACAGCGGTTCTTGAGCTGGCGCCCCCGTAGCCCAGGCAACGCTGGACGGGGCGGTGGTCTGCTGTCGCCGAGCGAGCGCTAGCGAGCGAGGTGTGGGTGGACCCCGCAGGTTATTGGGAGGGTTAAATATCCGGGGTGGGGCGACACGCCGACACCCACCTGGGATTAGAAATCGTTCAATGAACACTATCGGCCGATATTGCTCTCGCTTCGAAGCTCAACGAAATCCCTAAAATTGCGTTACATAATAAGCACGGCTCTAAGGTCTAAAGCAGCGAAGCCCCCCGTGTTACAATTGCCGAAGCGTTAGAAATCGGCGTGGCGTGACAAGCGCGGCAAGCGAAACCAAGCAAGCGCAGCCAAAACAGGCGCAGCGCAGCCAAAGCGCAGCCAGACGAGTGAACCAATGACAGACCTCTTCAACGAATGGCCGGGCGGCAGTCTTGAATCAGCGCTGAGGCTCGGCGGTCTGATTCTGCTCTCCTACGCCCTGGTCCTCTGGTTTAGCGCCATTATTTGGACCTACTCCGACGTGCGCCATCGCACCTCTGACCAGATTTCGCAGCTCATCGCGGTGCTCTTGGTGGCGGTTTTCAACGTTCCCGGTCTCGTCATCTACCTGGTGATCCGGCCGCAGGCGACGATTGCCGACCCTTACGAGCGTTCGCTGGAATCGGAAGCGATTTTGCACGAGCTCCAGCTCACGGCCAACAGCTGCCAGACTTGCCGGCGTCCGGTCGACGACGATTTCAACATCTGCCCCCATTGCCGCACCACTCTGCGTGAGTCCTGCCGCAACTGCGCCCGCTCGATCCGCACCAGCTGGGTTGCCTGTCCCTACTGCGCCACCGATCGTCCGATTCCGGTGCAGCCCGAGCCGCAACCCCAGCGCCAAGCCAGGCCACGGCGTCAGAGGCAGGAGCGGCCGCGAACCGAACGACAAACCGAGCGCGCGGCGAGATCGCAGCCGCTCGATCCACAGCGGCGCTCGGACACGCTGCAGCCGGCAGACCCCAACGGCGCCGAAGCCAGCCCGCTGCCCGCGCGCCCACAAGCGCAGCCATCGGCGACCCAGCCGGCGCCGCGGTCATCGGCCCCCCAGCAAGATGGCTAGACGCTAAGAACCGAATCTCACCGAGAAGAAGTGTCTGGTCGCGTCGCTCTGCTTCAACCTTAGATCAGCCATCGGCCTTCGCCTTCGGCAACTGGTAAGAATCAAGAACTGATTTTCGTTAACAGGTTGGCGAAGTCCAGCCGGGCGCTGAGCTGAGCGTAGATCGCATCCACCTTGCTATCGCCGCGAAAGCGGCTGGTTAGCCAGACATCGCTGAGCGCGGCAATAGTCGCGGGCGTTCCGGCCTCGGTCAGCAGCACGGTTGTCGATTCGCCCTGGGCCCGGTCCATTACGTAGGGGCTGGGCTGGCCGCCGCCGGTGATGATCAGGCAAGCCGCCTGGCTTTCAATCGCCGCCATGTGCAGGTCGGTCTTCTGGAACGGCGCCAGGACCGCCTTGGAGTCGAAGCGCTGGAAGTGGGGCTGGGCCGGGTCGGCGTAGACCGGGCCGACCAGCACGTCCTCCACCACTTCAAGGCTGTTTTCGCCCTCGTAGAGTAGGCTTGCGTTCAGGGTTTCCTGGAGTTCGGCAACGCAGGGCGCCGCCAGCGTCCTGTCCTCGGGAATCAGGGCCAGCGGCCGCAGTCCGGCGTTGGTTAGGTCGCGCGCCACGGTCTCGATTTGGCTTTCCGGCAGGTTGGTGGCGATCGTACCGATCAATCTGTCGCCAATCGCCTTGCCCAGCGCGGCGTCTTCGGCCGACATTTCACCGCGAACCACGAGCAGAGATGGCAATCCGTCCAAAGGGTCAGCGCCGGCGCTGAGTTCGATCAGCGTGACCTCGTTTTCACCGCCCGACTTAGGCGCGTCGATTGCCAGGGGCTGGCCGGGAGAGTTGGCGAAAAGAAAGCCGGCGAATGTTATTGCGTCCGCGGCAGCGGGAGCCACATCGGCCGCAGCAGCCGAGCCTTGAAAGTCGCCAACGGCATCTGCAGCCGCGGGCTCCTCCGCCGCTCGGATCAGGTTGACGGGAGCTTTGGCGGCCAAACCACGCGCCAGGCCCGCGGCGACCGCGGTTTTGCCGGCAAGAGGCCGGGTGGAGATTAGCTGAAGTGCGGGCATGCTGGCTGAATTATAGCCAGCGGCTGGTTTAAGAAATAAGCAAGAAGTTTAGATCAGGTTTTGTTCGATTTCGCCCAGAGTTCTACCCATGGCCCCAGCGGAACGGGCTCGGGCGGAGCCCGCTCTCATCCTGGGTGAAAGACATGTTTTTTGCCACTGCCAAGTAGAGCCAGCGTAGCGGGCGACGCATTGCCAGAATTCCAAATGGTAGAATCAGGCAAACTTGCTAGCCGGATCTGCCGCGGGGCCAGAGGCCGACCAATGGAACCTTCTGTGACAGCCGAAGAATGACAGTCGAAGAATCCCCCCGCTCGGGGAGCGTTCTGACGCCCTGCCTGACGCCAGGACCGGTGCAGACGCCCGAACTGCCGCGGTCGACACACCCGCCATGGTTCTCGCCCGAGCAACCAAAACTCTCTCTCAGACACCCGCGGCGCTGATCACTGATATCGACGGCACCATCAGCCCGATCGTGTCCCGCCCGGAAGATGCCGCCGTCAGTGAGGCGATCAAGGCGGCTCTCCGGTCGATTTCCGGCCGGTTGGCGCTGACGGCGGTTACTACCGGCCGCCCGGAGGCCGTGGCCCGCTCAATGGTTGAAGTTGAACGGGTGACTTACATCGGCCACTACGGCCTCGACGCTGAGGCCGAATCGAAGATTGACGACAGTCCACTAAAAGCGGCGAAAGGGCGCGTACTGCAAACGATAGAACCGCTGGACGGGGTGGTTTTCGAAGAAAAGGGTGTTTCCTTCTCGCTGCACTATCGTCACAGCCCGGACCCAGAATCGGCGCGTGAGGCTCTCTTGGCCATCGCCGCAGAGGTCAGCGCCGCAACCGGTGCAAGAGTCGTGCCGGGCAAGCAGGTTGTTGAGCTCGTGCCGTCCGAACTGCCGCACAAGGGCACCGCCATAAGCAAGTTGCTGGCCGCACATGGGATTCAGGGCGCTGTCTACTTCGGCGATGATATTTCCGACCTTGACGCCTTTGCCGTGCTGACCCAGCGCGGCGCAGCCAGTCTGCCGAGCTTGAGCATCGCCGTCATCGATGTCGAAACGGACGAACGCGTGCGGGAATCGGCTGACTTGAGGCTAGCCGGCGTCGACCAGGTTGAGGAAGTTCTGACCGCTCTGGCTCAGAGTCTGCAAGCGAGCGGCAAGCGATGACTGACCAGCGCCGGTTGTTGACCGTGAGCAACCGAGGGCCGGTTGAGTTCCATTTTGAACCTGACGAGATCGATTGTGAGGAAGTCGACGAGCCCCGCAATCTGGTAGCCGTGCCCGGCTCAGGCGGTCTGTCGACGGCGTTGAGCCGGGCCGCGACGATCTACCCAATGACCTGGCTTTCCAACGCGCTGACGCCGGCGGACAGATTGATTGCCAGCGGCGAGTTGCAGGTTGGCGGCGACGGTCCTACCGCCCACTTCGTGGCCACTAACCCGGATGAGTACGATCTGTTCTACGGCACCTTCTCCAATGAGGTTCTCTGGTTCCTTCAGCACGGCCAGCCCTGGCCGCAGGAGCTCGAGCAGGTTGATATCGAACATTCCTGGCGCAAGGGCTACATACCGATAAATCGGGTGGTAGCCGATGCCGTCATTAGCGAGATTGATAGCGGCGAATTTCGAGCCGTCATGCTGCACGACTATCACTTCTGCCTGGTGCCGGCGATGGTGCGTGAAAGCCGGCCTGGCACCTACTTGCAGCACTTTATCCACATTCCTTGGCCCGGCCCGGCTGAATGGTCGCGGCTCGACAAGGCGATGATGGCAGCCATTTGCGCCGGTCTGCTGGGCAACGACAGCCTGGTCTTCCAAACCCGCGATTCACAAATCAACTTCCTGGCCACCTGCGAGGAATTTTTGCCCGAGGCGCAGGTAGACCGGCAAGCCGGCCAGGTGACTTTGAAGGATCAGGGCCGCCTGACTCGCGTCTGGGCCAATGGCATTTCGGTGGAGCCGGCCGAACTGGAAGCGGAGGCGGAATCGAGCCAGTTTTCCGAGTATCGCTATTTGCTAAGGCCAAAAGCCGACGAGAAGACCATTATCCGAGTCGATCGGCTGGACCCGACCAAGAACGTAATTCGTGGCTTTCAGGCCTACGAGTGCCTCCTGGATGACCATCCGGAACTTCTCGGTAAGGTGAATTTTCTCGCCCTGCTGATTCCATCCAAGGCGGAAATTGAATCTTACCGCCGCTACCAGGATGAAACTCACGCCCTCATCGACGAAATTAACGCCCGCTTCGCGCGGCGCCACTGGCAGCCAATCCAGGTTTTCTACGAGAACAACCGCACCCAGGCTCTGGCGGCGATGTCGCTCTATGACGTGATGCTGGTCAACTCCCTGGCCGACGGCATGAACCTGGTGGCCAAGGAAGGCTCCATGCTAAACCGCCGCGATGGTGTGCTGGTGCTATCGAAAAGCGCCGGTGCCTACGCCGACCTCAGCGACGGCTCGATCGGCATCGACCCCGAAAACGTCCAGGAGACCGCCGCCGCGCTGTATGCGGCCCTGACCATGCCGGCGGCCGAGCGCCACGAACGAGCCCATCATCTGCGCCGCGCCGTCCGGGAGCACGATCTGGGTGCCTGGCTCAGGGCCCTGATGGACGATATCGAGCAGAACTCTCCGCCCCTTAGCTAGGCGGATTTAGAAAACTCTCGGCCTCCCGCCATGCTGAGCATGCCGTGAACTCACCGCCCGTAGCCGAGAGAACGGGCTCGGGCGAAGCCCGCTTTCATCCTGGCTGCAAACGCATTTTTGCCCCTGGCAAGTAGAGCCAGCGACGCTGGCGGCGCATTGCCGGAATTCCAAACAGTCGAGAGCTTCAGAGTCATTAGGGTAGGAGCAGCGGTTGCACGGCGGGTGCGGCGGCATCGGCTTTCTCGCGGCGCAGCGGCCGCTTGGTCCGCCTGACCCGTCTGGTCGCGGGGGCATCGACGCGGGCCGGGAAGCCGCCATCGGCGATCTTGATCACTAGCGAATCGCGGGTGCCGACCTCACTAATGCTGCGCACAGCTTTGTCAGCTTTGTGGACGATGGCGTAGCCGCGGTCCAGCGTGGCCTGAGGGTTCAGGGCCGCGAGCTGGATTTGGCCTCGCTGCACTGCTTCCTGGCATCTCGCGCTGCAAAGCAGCGATGGCGGCTTGGGCGCCGCGTTCGAGGCCGTCGATCAACTGGCGCTGTTGGTTGATGTCCACCACGGCTCGAGCGGCGCGGTCGACCAGCAGTTCGGCGCCGTCGCGTCCCCGCGCCAGGCTGCGGTCGGTGACGGAGCCGGCGGCGGCAAGGCGGGTTCTGATCCAGGCGCCAATCTGGGCGCGATCGGGCGCCACGAGCTCGGCGGCGGCTGATGGAGTGGGCGCGCGCAGATCGGCGACGAAATCGCAGATTGTAAAGTCGGTTTCGTGACCGACCGCTGAGACCACGGGGCTGACCGAGCCGAATACGGCGCGGGCAACCGCTTCCTCATTGAAGGTCCACAACTCATCAATCGAACCGCCACCACGGGCGACGATTATCAGGTCCATGTCAGGTTCTTGGTTTAGCGACTCAATCGCGCCGACGACACCGGCGATCGAGTCCGGGCCCTGCACCGGCGTTGGCGCCAGGACCAGCTCGGCCAAAGGCCAGCGCCGCTCGAGGACGTTGGTGATGTCGTGCAGCACGGCGCCGGCCGGGGAGGTGGCAACACCGATCCGCTTTGGAATTTGCGGCAACGGGCGCTTGCGGGCGGCGTCGAACAGTCCTTCTTCTTCCAGTTGCTGACGCAGACGCTCGAACCGAGCCTGCCGCAGTCCGACGCCCTCGGGCTGGACAAAATCCACCACGATCTGCAGATCGCCTCGCGCCTCGTAGATCGTCAAGCGGCCGTGAACGATCACCTGCGAGCCTTGAACCAGGTGCTCAGCAGCGGCGTGCTGCGTGATGTGCGCGGAGCGGAACATGACGCCGCGCAGTTGCGCGTCCGGGTCCTTGAGGCTGAAGTAGGTGTGGCCGGAGGGCTGGGTCCGGGGGCCGGATACTTCGCCGGAGATCCAGATGTCGCCCAGGACGATGTCCGTTTCCAGCAATTCGCGCAGGTAGGCGATGGCTTGCGAGACGCTGAGGATGTTCATGCCCTGTGTCACGCGGTCTCACAGACAGGTGGCTGCCCGGGGGCGCTCAATATTTTCATCGCTTGCTTCGCCAGTTCTCGCAGCTCGCTCACCGCTGAGGGAACCTTATTCATGTTCATCGTTGGTCAGTATAGGCGCTTGGCGCTGAGCAGCGGCCGGTTCGCTGCAGGTCGTTCGGTGCGAAACCGCAAAGTAGGCGGCTGCGTAGCGCTCGATTGCGAACATCTGCGCCTCTTTCACCACCATTTAGGGCTAGAGAAGAGGGTGGAGAGTCCGCTCGTTCCAGCTCACAGCAACAAAAAGAACTAGAGTTTAGCCCTTGTGCTATGGCGTCGCGAATTGCCGCCGCGCAGGGTGCATTTGACACCGGTGGGGTGGTCTCCTATCGCCGAGCGAGCTGAAGCGAGCGAGCTGAAGCGAGCGAGGTATGGGTGGGTTGGGAGGGTTAAATATCCGGGGTGGGGCGACGCTCCGGTGCTCACCTGTCCCGCCCACTCCGAGCCAAATACCTTCCTTGCTTCGCTTCTTCGCTTTTTGCGGGTCGAGAACGGAGGGTCTCCTAACTCCGAGCGAGCGGCGCTGGCTCTACTTGCCAGGGGCAA
Source organism: Dehalococcoidia bacterium (assembly GCA_965219205.1). GTDB lineage: Bacteria > Chloroflexota > Dehalococcoidia > DSTF01 > WHTK01 > WHTK01. The sequence goes on along the minus strand of CBDCMQ010000007.1, from coordinate 138,211 downwards.
AAATGCGTCTGCCCCTGCGTCTGCAACCTTGCTTCGCCTCTTCGCTGTTGCGTACCGGGGCCTTTTCGCGGTCGCCTGAGCGCGGACATTTTAGCGCTGAATGTTTCGTGCCGAGACAACCTAACCTACGTACTCGATGCCTGTTGACCGGCGCAAAAGCCATTGGTCGGTAAGTCCTCGTGAGTGCCTAGGAGGCCGAATTAGGGCGGAGGATGACGGAGATCATATTCCTGATGCTGAGTTTGCTGCCGCTGAGGATGACGACGGAGTAGATCCGACCGCCGATCAAGGCCGCGAGCAGGACGGCCGGCACTAACAGCGCGTAGCAGGCCGCGAGTTCGACAGCTGAAGGCGCACCTGTGGCAACGCGCATTGGCATGACCAGGGGTGCGCTGAACGGGAAGATCGAAAGGACCGTCGCTGCCACGCCGTCGGGGTTATCCGGCAGGAAGAAGTTCGCGAACATAAAAGGGAGCAGCAACCCCAAGATAAGTGGTAGGGCTGCGGCCTCAGCGTCCGCCTGCCGCGAACCCGTGGCGCCGGCCGCGGCGTAGAGCAGGCCAAAAGCAGCAGGTCGAGCACATACAGGGGCACGGCAACCAGCACGACGTCGCCAGCGACGGAGGGCAGCGAGCCGGCGCCGATGACGATCAGGCCGGCCGCCCCGCCGGCGATGGCTACGGCAAGCTGGCCGACGGCCACCGTGAGGATGCCGAGCCTCTTGCCAGCCAGCAGTTCGTGTGGGTGCACGAGGCCGAGGAGCACTTCAACGACACGGGACGACTTCTCCTCGACGACGCCGGTGAGGATCCAGTTGCCGTAAAACGTCATGGTCATGAAGAGAGCTATCGCGGCAACGAAGCCGATGAACTGCCTCTCGTCCCCTTCTGCAGGGCCTGGCTCCAGCAGCGCGACTCCGATCGGGCTTGGGGTGAGTACCTCCCGCCTTTCCTGGTCCGTGAGGCCCAGATCATCCAGTATCTGGACCAGGTCGGTTGCAAACACCGCGCGGTTAACGACGGCCGTGAGCGTCGTGTTATCGCTGCTGGAGTAAATCAGGCGATCGTCCGCGAGCAAAGCGTCGAGTTCGTTGGTATGAAGCAGCCCTTCGGCCTCTTCGACGCTTTCGTAGGCGACGAGGTCGACCTCGATGTCTTCGATCAGAGACAGCTCTTCGATGGCGGCGCTGAGAGCCTCAGGAGTCGAGGACAAAATGCCGAGGGTCAAGGCGTTCTCACCGAACAGCTCCGGAGCTTTGTCGATAGCGACAACAGCGCCGAGGGCAAGAACGAAAAGGCCGGCGGTGAAGAGACGGAAGGGTTTGCTGCGCAGGCGCTCCTGAATTTCACGCCTGAGGATCAGGAAGAACGACCTCATTCCGGCTCTCCTACGGCTCGTCGGAACACTTCCTCGAGGCCGGGGGGTTCAAGACGGAACTCGATGACCCGCGATGCCAGGTCCCCGAGACCAGAGAGGATGTCGCCGGGCCTAGTGGCGGCCGCGACGCTGAGTTCGGCATAATCCGGCGTGCTCTCTCGCAGGCTGCCGCCATCGAGACGATCCGTCAGGTGTTGCGCCCAGGCGGCCTCGTCGGCTCGGTCCAGCCGCAGCACGACGATACGAGTCGGTGAGTTGCGCCTGATCTCACCTAGGGCGCCGCTGAGGACGACCTGACCTTCTGTGATGATGGCGATGTCATCGACCACGCCGCCGACTAGCTCGAGCTGGTGGCTGGAGAAGACCACGGCAGTGCCAGAATCCGCGGCTTCCCGGATGACGGAGGAGAGCACCTCGACAGCAATGGGGTCGAGGCCGGAGAAGGGCTCGTCCAGCACCAGGAGGTCGGGCTCGCCAATCAGCGAAACGCCTAGCTGCACCTTCTGCTGATTACCGTGCGATAGATTACCGACGAGCGAGTCGCGGCGCTCGCTCAGGTCGAGCCGGTCCATCCAGCGGTTGCACTGCCGGGTGGCCGTTGGCGCATCCAGGCCTCTGAGCTGGCCGAAGTAGGTCAGCTCGTCCCGGACGCTCATCCTCGGGTACAGCCCTCTTTCTTCGGGCATGTAACCAAAGTGGAGCCGCGCCTCACGGTCTACGAGCTCACCGTCCCAGCGAATGACGCCGGCGTCGAGCTGGACGAGGCCGAAGATGCTACGCATCGCCGTCGTCTTGCCTGCCCCGTTTTGGCCCAGGAAGCCGAGTACGCGGCCCCGGCCGACGCTGAAGCTGCAATCGTCCAGGGCAACCACGTTCTCGTAACGCTTTCTTAGACCTTGAAGTTCAAGCAAGTCGGGCCTCTCGGACAATTCTCGCAAAAAACAGTCAAACCACCTATACGGTTGAATCTTTGTAGTCGATAGGTAAATTACGGTGCCGCCCGCGTCTGGGCAAGGCATCATTCCAATCTCGACATTAAGGCTTGAAAAAAAGGTGTATAGTCCACTCGTTCTGGTTCACAACAATAAAGAGGAATTGGGTTTAGCACCTGGAAGAGGAAGAGAAGATGGCACACCCCAGCATTCCTGAATGGGATATGGAGAAACTGCCGGACACCAACCCCGGCTCCGCCATGCGCTACTTCGGCGTCGCCACGCGTCATGAGCGTGGCGCCGGGGAGTACGCCTTCGCACAGGCATCTGCTGAGCGGGTCAAGTTCCAGCATGGTGAGCCTGCCGAGCGAAAATCGGAGTTTGCCTCACCGCTTGAGGCGGCTGCAGCAATGAAGTCGGTGGCCCAAGAGTTTGGTGCGGATATCGTTGGCATTTGTGCGGTGGATCCCAAGTATGTCTATGACGGAAGGGATAATACCCACAAGTGGGCCATCGTCATTGGCATCGCCATGGACATGGATGAAATTCTTCAAGCGCCCCGCAGGGAAACCAACGTCGAATACATCAAGGCCTACGCCGCCAAGGCCCACACGGTGCGAGATTCGGATTTGACCATGATTCCCTTTGCTTATGCGGCGGGTCTCAGCGAATTGGGGAAACACGGTTCCTTAATCAACAAAGAGCTTGGCAGTTGCTTCCGAATTTCCGTGGTCACCACCGACGTTCCCGTGGACATCGATCAGCCGGCGAACGACGGCATCGACGACATATGCGTTAACTGCAACATGTGCGTCGAGCTTTGCCCCGGTGATGCGATTGGCCACGAGAAGCAGGATGTCAGGGGAGTCCTCAAGTGGGTCGTGGACACCGAAAAATGCGCGCCCTACTTCGCCAGTCATTACGCATGTGCCCTCTGCTTACGGGTCTGTCCCTGGAACGCCCGTGGATTCTCCGGCCAGTATAAAGATTCTTATATCCAATCGACCAAGAGCCTTCGCAAAGACTGGCAACAGCTCAAAGAGGAGCTGAGCGCCGACCTTCAGGAGCCTTGGTCACTGGTTTCAGAGGACATGCGGCCCTACCAAGAATTGAGGGCAGCGCGCGAAGCTAGCTCTGGCAAGGGATAGCCCTAGACTATCCAGCAGGCCGTGGCTAGGAGGGGCAACCAAGGACATGACCAATCAAGCGGCCAAACCCGTGATCGACCAGGCGATAAGTGTGGTTCGAGGGCTTTGGGCTTTGTTCGCAACCGGCTCCCCCAACCTTGAAGCGGAACGAGAGCTGATCTCAGCTGCATGCCTGGACCATGATCCCCTGGATGACCGCACAGAACCAGATCTGGCCGCGCAGTGGTTTGCTCCCTTGCGGACTCTATCCCCTGAAATTACCGATGCGTTTCCCGACATGCACTCGAGCTTTGACGACTTGGTAGCAGAGGGTGACCGAGTTGTCGTACGAGGCTCAGAGCGCGGTACGTTTCGTAATCCTTTCCATGGAGAGCCACCCAATGGCCGGCCTGTAAGGGTCACTGTTATCAATATCTTTCGGGTTGCGGATGGCCAGATTGTAGAGCGCTGGGGATCTTTAGACGTCACACCCTTAATGGAGGCACTCGGAATGCCAACCCCGAAGGAATAAGAGGCCACTATAGCCAGCCGGGATGGTCGTTTGGCATGGAATGCTGTCCTGGCTTCGGATCTTTGGAGTTCCCGGTCGTAGTTTAGCTCCTGCTTTGGCGTCGCGAACTGCCGCGGAGAAGCAAGATGCACTTGACGTTGTGGGGTTGCTTCATTTCGCCGAGCGAGCGAAACGGGCTCGGCCGGAGCCCGCCTTCATCCTAAGTGCAGACGCATTTTTGCCCGTGGCAAGTAGAGCCAGCGCCGCTGGCGACGCGTTGCCAGAATTCCAAACAATCCCCGGGAGGGTCAAATATCAGGGGTGGGGCGACGGTTCGGTACTCACCTGGCAAAACAACTTCGAGCCAAATGCCTTCCTTGCTTCGCCTCTTCGCTGTTGCGCGCCGAGAAGGCATGGTCTCCTATCGCCGCGAAGCGGAACGGGCCCGGGCGGAGCCCGCTGTCATCCAAGGTGCAGACGTTTTTTTGCCCCTGGCAAGGGTCACACCCATTGCCAGTATTCCAAACAAGGAGAGTCGGTCGGGATTTCTACACAGCCGGCAATCGTCCAAAATAAAAACAGTTAAACCACCTATACGGTTGATTCTTTGTGGTAGTATACGTCTTGGCTGCTGCCGGTTGAATTAACGGTAGCCAGGCGATGGGGGTCAAGATTGCCCCGCCGGCTCTCATCCCACCGAATGGTCGCCCGGACCCAGACCGGCTGCAGCCTCCACTCTTTTTGATCCTGCTGTTTCCGAGTTCTTGATCAACCCTGGCGTGTAAGGTTCGTTTTTTTTTGCGTGATCGTTTTCTGCTGCGGTCGACTCAACCGGTCCAATTCGTCACGCCTGAAACCGTCACTGCAAAAACTGAGCAGCGCGGCAACAGCGATTCAGCACTCGGAAACAACAGGATCAAAAAAGTTATTCGACGGTTACGGTTTTGGCCAGGTTGCGCGGCTGGTCCACGTCGCAGCCCCTCAGCCGCGCCAGGTGATAGGAGAGGAACTGCAACGGCACAATGCTGACCAGTGGCCGTAGCAGCGGCGGCGCGTCCGGCACTTCGATCACGTGTTGGGCCATGCCGCGAATTTCATCATCTCCTGGGCTGGTTAGGGCGATTACCAGCCCGTCCCGGGCCCGCACTTGGGCTATATTGCTAAAGATCTTAGCGTAATGCTCATCGCGCATTGCCATTGCGATAACCGGCATTTGGTCGTCGATCAATGAAATCGGTCCGTGCTTCATCTCAGCCGCTGGGTAGCCCTCGGAGTGGATGTAGCTCAGTTCCTTGAGCTTGAGAGCGCCCTCCAGGGCAATCGGGTACTGCAAACCGCGGCCCAACAAGAGAAAGTCCTCGGCGCTGGCGAACTGGGCTGCGATGCCCGCCACGCTCGGCTCGGTCTTGAGCACTTCGCCGAGCAGGTGGGGCATCTGGGCTAGCTCTTGCAGCGCCGTGGTCTGATCAGCCTCGGATAAGAAACCGCGCCGCCGGCCGATGTCGGCCGCCAGCAAATACAGCGCGGCCAGCGATCCAAGGAAAGTCTTGGTTGAGGCCACGGCAATTTCTGGCCCGCAACGCATAAACACGGTGCCATCGGCGATTCGTGTCGCCTGGGCGCCAGGAGTGTTGCAGACTGCGACCAGCTTAGCGCCGAGATCGTGGGCCTCATTCATCGCCGCCAGCGTGTCGACGCTCTCACCGGATTGACCAATGGCCACCACCAAAGTGCGCTTGTCGATGATCGGACGACGATAGCGAAATTCCGAAGCGTTATCGACTTCAGCCGGTAGGCCGGCGAACTGCTCGAAGTAAGTCCGGCCGACCATAGCGGCGTTGAAGCTGGTTCCCATGCCGATCAGGACGACCCGGTTTAGCGCCTTGATCTCCTTGTCTTTGAGTTTGAGGTCGCGCAAGTCGATCAATGGCGGGTCGAGCTCGGCCGCCTCTCTAAAGGTATCGAGGATGGCTTCCGGCTGCTCGGCGATCTCCTTGGCCAGGTAATGCTCAAACCGCCCCTTGTTGGGGTCAAAGGAATCTAGCGGGATCGTCTGGGCATCTTTGCTAACCGGCTTGCCATCGACGCGTTCGTAGCTGGCACCCTCGGGCGTCAGCCGGGCGACGTCGCCGTCCTCCAAGAACACAAAACGGGAGGTGTGTGAGAGCAGGGCCGGCAAATCGCTGGCGACGAACATCGCCCCATCGCCATAACCGATTACGACGCCGCCGGCGTTGGCGATCCGGGCAGCGACCAGCACACCGGGCTCCTGACGCCGCATCGCCAAAACCGCGGCCGCGCCTTTTATCCGCGACAGCGCCTCGCGCGTGGCGGATGCTAGGTCTAGTCCGTCGGCGACCGCGTCGGCGATCAGGTGGGGGATGACTTCGGTGTCGGTCTCGGAGCGGTACATGTGGCCGCGGGCCACGAGTTCAGCCTTGATTTCGCCGTAGTTCTCAACGATGCCGTTGTGGATCACGACGATATCGCCGGAGTTATCGGTGTGTGGATGAGCGTTTAGGGTGCTGACGCCGCCGTGGGTGGCCCAGCGCGTATGGCCGACGCCGGCCGTGCCGCTGGGCAACTTGCCCTTGAGTTTCTCCTGCAGGGCGGCCAACTTGCCGACATTCTTGCTGACCTGGAGGTTGCCGTCGCCGTCGTTAACCGCGATCCCGGCACTGTCATAGCCGCGATATTCAAGCCGGCCGAGTCCGTCCAGAATGATCGGCGCCGCTTCTTGGTTACCCGCGTAGCCGACGATGCCGCACAAAGTCGCTAGAGCTTGTTGCTGAGTTCGCGCAGCCGCTCGATCACGTCATCGATGATCGAGTCCGGCGTTGAGGCGCCGGCAGTAACGCCGACGCACAGTTCATCTGTTGAAGCAGGTGCACTCAGCCAACCGGGCTCAATCTCCGCCCCCGTTTCGACGTGATAGGTTTGCACGCCGCATTCGCGCGATACGGCCGCCAGATGGCGAGTGTTGGCGCTTTCCCGTCCGCCGACGACGACCATCAACGAGACCTGGCTGGCAAGGTCCATGGTGGCTGACTGTTGCGATGTGGTGGCATGGCAGAGCGTGTTGAGGACACGAAGCTCTGAAATCCGATCCATGTTGACCTCGAGCAGCTTCTTGACGAAGGAGGCGAAGTGGCCTTCGGTCTCGGTGGTCTGCGAAAGGACGCCAACGCGCGAGGGGAAGTCATCAGGCAACGCGGCGATGTCATCCTCAGAAGCCAGGGTCTGGACGTGACCCTCAGCCCAAGTACGAACACCGCGTACCTCCTTGTGATCTGGATCGCCAAAAATTATCACGGCGAAACCTTCCTCAGACAGGCGGAGGGCCCACTGCTGGGACCGGGTGACGATCGGGCAGGTAGTATCAACGATCTTGGTGCCCTGAGATTCAAGCGTGGCGATGACCTCGGGCCCAACGCCGTGCGCGGTGATGGCCACGGGCCGATCTCCGGCTTCGGTGGCGGAGTGGATGACGTCCAACCCCTCCTGGCGCAGACCATCGACAACCTGAGGGTTGTGGACCACGGAGCCCAGGCTGACCATAGGTCCGTCCTGGCGCAGGCTCTCCTGCATCATTTCGACGGCGCGCCGGACGCCGAAGCAGAAGCCCATCTCGCTAGCCCGCAGGATTTTCAAAATTCAGACTCTCCATTCGACGACGCGCCTTCGCCATCCGGGTCGAAGCCTTCGCCGTAGTAACCACGATACTCCTCTGGCAGCAAGGCGGCCACATGCTGCATGATTTCGGTCGCGGCGACCTGCGCCGAGGCGGCGTTTAACCTTTCTGGTTTCGGCAGGTGGAAGGGCTCACCGATCGTGATCGTGACTTGATAGCGGCGATGGAAACGAAAGATCTTGAAAGGAATCCTCATGTGCTGGCTACCGGTGATTGCCACCGGAAGGACAGTAAAGTCCTCTCGGAGGGCGATCAAACCGACACCGGGCCAAGCCTGGCCAAGCCTGGCTTTTTTCCGAGAACTCGTGCCCTCAGGAAAGATACACAAGGCGCCGCCGGACTTGAGATGGCTGTTGGCCTGGCGCAGAGCCGTGAGATCCGCCTTATTGCGGTGAACTGGGATTGTTCCATATGAGACCAGGAACTGCTTGAGCAACGGCACATCGAAAAGCTCGGCCTTGGCCATATAGGCTAGGCGCCGGCCACGCAGGCTGGTGGAGAGAATTCCCGGGTCACCATCAGCCAGGTGGTTTGAGACGACCACCAGCGGCCCGCTCATTGGTAAATTTTCGATGCCCTTGACGGTGAGCTTTGCGTAAGGAGGCATCAGAACCCAGTCGCAGATTGCGTTGGCTGCCCAATAGACAAAGGCGCTCATGCCTCGGCTCCGGCGGCCGCTCGGACCTGCCGAACTACTTCATCGAGAGTCAGATTGTCGGTATCGATGACCAGCGCTCCAGGCGCTGGCTTCAGTGGAGACACGTCACGTTTGCGGTCCATCTCATCGCGCTGTTCCAGCTTTTCGAGGATTTCAGCCTCGGGGCGGGATCCACCCGCCTCGGCCAGCTCCAGGTGGCGGCGGTGGGCGCGTTCCCTGGGCGAAGCGTCCAAATAGACCTTTAGGCGCGCATCGGGTAGGACGACGCTGCCAATGTCGCGGCCAAGCATAATCAGCTGCCCTTCGGCAGCGAGGCTGCGTTGGCGCGTTACCATGGCCTGCCGCACCTCGGGAACGCGTGAGACAAAAGACACGCCGCGGTCGACCGGAGGCTGCCGCAACTGAGCGGTAACATCGGTGCCGTTGATGCTGATAGCGGTTACGCCGTTTTGGTCAGGCTGTTCGAGATCGATAATCGCGCCTTGGGCCAGCGCGGAAAGTTTTGCTTCGTCATCGAGGTCGGTGCCTTCTTGAAGCGCCAGGAAGGTCACGGCCCTGTACATCATGCCAGTGTCCACCAGCCGGTAGTTCAACTCCCGCGAAAGCTGAAGGCCAACAGCGGTTTTGCCGGAAGCGACGGGGCCATCAATAGCAATAACCGGCGCTAAAATCTCGCCGTTAGGGTCCTGGTTTTGGGGCTCTGGTGCTCCGGCGTTTTGCGTCAATCTCTGGCGATTATAGGTTGGCGACATAGCCCGGACAAGGATGCAGGAATGGGTGCCGTCCGCTTGCTAGCGGCGCATCTGGATCTTACGGACGTAGAGAACCTCGTCCACCGAGATATCGTCGACCGATTTCGCGCCTTTTCCCCCGCGCGGGGGAGGAAAACGCTCCTGGCCGATTATCGCCCTACCGGCTGCCTTTGCGGCGCTGGGCACGATTCGCCGGGCGGCCCATTCCAGGCCGGTACCGACGGCCAAAACCGCCATGCTGCCGACGAACGAGGCCGGCAACGATTTGATCGGAAGTCCTCTAGACCGGGTGGCTGGTATCGCTCGGTGCTGAACGACCGGAAGCTGAGAAGAGCTGAACGTACTGAACTGGTGACCGCAGGTGCGGCAGAAGTTGTCGCTCGGGTCACGGGTCGCGTCACATCGCGCGCAACGTATCGGTTCCACGCGCGGCAGTATATCACGCTAGCGGGTTTAGTCGGTTGTTACGCCGGTAACGATTTCTTGGCGCACCTGGATGTGGCGGATGACATCGCTGCGGTGGATCAGAGACGAGCAAGCTGCCATCAACCAGAGGAACCTGGTTGCCTCACGGGCTACTTTGCGCAGATCAGAGAGCCTAATTAGTTCCACCAGTTCTTGTCCTTGCTTGAGTTGGAGCGCGAGCCAGAGCTTGCCGTCATGGAGTGAGTCGCACCGCGATCTGACGAGCAAAAAAAGAAAGGCTCCCCATCACGGGGGGCCTTTGAGCTGCGGCCAAAACGGTGGTTACTTGATGTTTTCTTCCAGAAGTTCGCGGATTTCGGTTATTTGTGCGTGGCGCCAGCCGTCCCAGGCCGGGCCCTTTTGAAACGCTGAGTATTCGGCCATGTATTGCTCGCGCTCTTCCTTGGAAATATCCGGGTTGCGCATCTTCGAGGTCACCTCGCTGAGCAATCCGGCTTCCTCGCGAACCAATTTGGCCTTTTCCAGCCAGTGGCCGATGTACTGATGGTCTTCTGTGAAGAAAGCCAGGACGGGAATCGACTGGAACTCACCCTTGTAGAGGTGCTCATCCATGATGTCGAGATGCTGGTCGCGGAAGAAGATGTTCATCTCCAGGCCGGTGGCTTCGCTAAGGCGAGCCGCGACCGGCAGGCCACGGACAACGTCGGTGCACCAGGCCTCGCCTAGCGCCAAGATCTTTTTCGGCCCACCCGGCTTTGCCATCAGCGTCTTTATAGCTTCGACATCGGCTGGGTTGAGGGTTGTGTCCTCGTAGTTCTCGCGGAATTTGTCCTGGTTACGGTCGATTGTTTCCATCCACTCTTGCCAGCTGATGCCCTGATCGAACCGCTCCGGTGTCGCGACACTTTTTTCCTGGATCGCCATTTGGCACCTCCAAATTCACTAATTGATTGCACTAGCTCGGTATGGCGAAGTATAGCAGAGGGCCGACGGTGAGAATGCCAGGCTAACGATGCAGAATCCGACAAATTGCCGATGCGAAATTAGAGCTGTTTCTCAGTCTTGACCTTTTGCCAGAGGCCTTGGAGGTCTTCGTCTGAAAGCTCTGACAGCTCATCGGAGGCCGCGAGGGCTTGTTGTTCGACTGCCTCAAAGCGGCGCCGGAACTTGTGACCGGCCTCTCGCAGCGCTTCCTCTGCATCGATCTCCAGATACCGGGCATAGTTGGCGACATTTAGCAGGAGGTCACCAAATTCGGCCTGTCTTTCTGCCTTGGAGGTCGCCCCGGCCATCTCCTCGAGCTCCTCGTTGATTTTTTTGAGAATGTCGCCGCGGTCCGGCCAGGCGAACCCCGCTTTTTCGGCCCTTCGAGTTAAGGTTTGGGCATATGCCAGGGCGGGCATTGCGCCCGGCACGCTGGCCAGCGCGGATTGTTGTGGCTCACGTTCGTCGCGCTTGAGTTCATCCCATTGCTCCACGACGGCATCTGCGGTGCTAAGGTGCTTTTCGCCAAAAACGTGGGGATGGCGCCGGATCAGCTTGTCTTGCAATGTACTGAGAATGTCAGTTATTGTGAATTCGCCGGCCTCCTCAGCCATCTGAGTGTGGAGCAGGATCTGGAAAAGTAAGTCGCCAAACTCCTCCGGCATGGCCTTGGTGTCGCTTGTGTCCAGGGCGGCGACCACTTCATAGGCCTCCTCGATAAGGTAGGGCCGCAGGCTGGAGTGGGTTTGCTCGCGGTCCCAGGGACAACCATCTGGTGCACGCAGGCGGGCGACAATGTCCCGCAACGCGCTGGACTCATCATTCTCGGATTTGCTAGTCATCGAGCATCCTCGGTGGTTGGATTCGTGGCAGATGCCGGAGTACGATCTATTGGAAAGAACAGGCGCTAAAGTCACGCAGTAGGAGCGTTGATAGTCATTCGCGGCAGAGCTACGATACCATCAGCCTGACGCGGCGAGGCGCCCACGGCCTAGGAGGCTGATCTTGCGCGCCTTTCGGATTTTGGCCACCCTTCTTTTTATCCTAGCGATCCCGGCCGCGCTACTCACGACAAACATTCGCTTAATGGCGAATGAGCCGCGGGTTTACCGCTATGCGATTGACGAATTCAACGCGGTAGAGACCTCTGGTATCGCCCGTGACGAGCTGCTGCGCGCCGGCGCGGAATTGCGCGCTTATTTCAACAATGACCAGGACGAGGTTTCTATCCGGGTGGAAGAGAACGGAGAGGAGACCAGCCTGTTCAGCAGCCGCGAAACCGTGCATCTCAAGGACGTGAAGTCGCGGTTCAATATGGCGAATCGCGTTCAAGAGTTCAGCATCATTTATATAGTGATCTTCATCGCGGCAGTCGTTCTTTGGTCGCGTGAGGTTTCACCGCGTGATCTTGCGATCCAGGTGGCGATTGGGTCAGGTACTGCCCTGGCTTTGATCGGGGGCATCGGCGCCTTTGGGGCGGTGGGTTTTGATTCCGCCTGGGAAGATTTCCATCGAATGATCTTCAACAATGATTCTTGGCGGTTGAACCCGACCGCCGATCACCTGATTCAGATGTTCCCTCTGGCGTTCTGGGAGAGGATTGTCTTCTTTATCGGCTTGCTGGTCGCGGCCGAGGCGGCCCTCTTATTGATTGCTTCTTTAATCTACTTGGGCGTATCCAGCAGGCACCATGAAGCCCGGCGTCTGGAGGCCTACTATGTCGCACCAGCTTAGGACGGCGGAATTTGGCCGCCTAGGACAGAAAGCACCCGGCTAACAGGGCCGGGTGCTTTAGTTTAGAAGGGGTTGGTGGGTTCTAGCAGCAGGCGCAGCCGTCACCACCATCGGTGGAACAACAGGCGTCACCATCCATCTGCATCGGCAGCCCTGTTGCGACCGCGGTCTGATTCGACTTGCTAATCGGTGCGGATAGGGAGAGGACCAGGTTATTGGTAGTGTGACCGCTGGGGCACACCGCCGGGCTGTTGACCTGGCTCAAGGGGCGCAACACCTCGAACTGATCGCTGCAAGGTGCGCAGTAGTACTCGTACAAGGGCATGGTAAGCACCTCCTGATAATGAACAGATGTTAGCGGACCCAGATCGCAATCGTCAACAGCGAAATCGACAGGCGACTGCTTGGAAAACCCTTCGCTATACTCGATTGGGGGCGCCGGAGTGTCCTCCACGTACGGGGGAATTTCAGTTGATAATCGACCTCCCAGTCCCGGAGCTCGTCCCGGTCAAGGGTGGCGACTTTGTTATGGGCGATGATAGCGGCCGCCGTGACGAGCGCCCGGCGCACTTAGTGAGTCTGGTCTCGTATCGTGCTGGCGTCCGGCCCGTGACCAACGCCGAATACGCGGCGTTTATTAAGGCCACGAGCGGCGAACCACCGCCGTTCGTTGACGAGCCAGGGTTTGGTGATCCGCAAATGCCAGCCGCCGGTGTGAACTGGTATGAGGCGACCGCATTTTGCCGGTGGCTGGGTCAGCAAACTGGCATCGGATTTAGGCTTCCGACGGAGGCTGAGCGAGAGTACGCCGCGCGGGGTGGATTGGAAGAGGCCGATTGGCCCTGGGGAAGTCAGGCGTTAGAGGAGCGCCCTGAGTTGGACGGTGTACGCAGGCTGGAGCATCCCCATACGCCGACTCAGCGCTGCGCCAACGCCTACGGGCTGCTGTGCATGGCCGACAACCTTCATGAGTGGTGTACCGACTGGTACGAAGCCGCCTATTATGCCGATTCACCGAGCCGAAGACCAACAGGCCCACGCGCTGGCCGTCGCCGCGCGAGCCGGGGCGGCAGCTGGCGGCACCAGATAAAGTTCAACCGGGTTAGCGCCCGGTCAAGCCTCAATCCAGATCTCCGCTACAACGACTACGGATTCCGAGTCTATGCGGATGTTTGAATTGCCGTCAGACGGTCGATCTTGGCTGTAGCTCAATTGACCACGGTTCGGAGCAAGCCTATACTCGCGGCGTCGGACGGAACCGACAGGAAAATTAAATAGAGATCTCGGGTGTCTGCCGCCGATGGTGGCAAGCAAATGCGAAGCCGGTCAAAATCCGGCGCTGTCCCGCAACTGTAGTTCCTCTAATTTGAGGGAGAGCCAGGCCGCCAACCCGCTTTTGTCTCATCGCTGCCTTCGAGAGAAAGGCCCGGAGACCATCTGGTCGAGCCAGAACTAGCCCCGGTCCGTCTCAGGAGGCCGGGGTTTTCTAATGCTGGAAGTGGTTCTGGAGGCCATTCAGATTTGTTTATTGTTAGCGCTCAATTTTTTTTGAAGCGGTACAGCCGTGAGTGAGCTGGTTGCCGAACTAAGTGTTTGGTTACGTTGGTCTGTTGGTCTCCGTCGCTCAGCCGCCGCGCCGAGCGCTGCCGTGCTGCTCGTGGTCTGCCTGGTGATCGGTGTTGCTGTCGGACCGGTAGGCATCGCCCTGGATGATGTTGGGCGGGTTGTTCTCAGCCACATCTTCGGATTTGAGTCCTCGGTTACGCCGGCCGTCGATGCTATCGTCTGGCAGATTCGCTTGCCGCGAGTCCTGCTAGCGGCACTGGTCGGGGCGACCCTGGCGTTCAGTGGCGCCGCCTATCAGGGAGTGTTCCGTAACCCGCTCGCCGATCCTTATTTGCTCGGTGTCGGCGCCGGCGCTGGGCTCGCCGCGGCGGCCGCCTTTGTCGTAGATCTGCCTCTGACCAGTGGCGGCTTCAGCCTGCTGCCGTTGGTGGCTTTTGGTGGAGCCATCATCACGGTGGTTATTGTTTACTCACTGGCCAGAGTCAGTGGCCAGACACCGAATACAACTTTGATCCTGGCGGGAGTGGCCGTGTCATCGATCTCCGTCTCGGCGATTTCCTACCTGATGCTCCTCGATCAACGTGACACGGTGACAATTCTCACCTGGCTTCTCGGCGGTTTTAACGACAGCAGTTGGTCCGAAATCGGCATTTTCTTGCCCTACGTTATCCCGGCGGCATTGATTATCTATGTTCACGGCCGGTTGCTGAACGTGCTGCAATTAGATGAAGCCGAGGCCCGCCAGGTTGGGGTCAACGTTGAGAGGACGAAGGGTCTGATACTTCTGGCGGCGTCGTTGGCGGCAGCAGCAGCGGTGGCTGTTGCCGGCATTGTGGGCTTCGTTGGCCTGGTCGCGCCGCACGTTGTCCGGCTCCTGATCGGACCCGATTACAGGCGCCTTTTGCCAGTGGCGATGCTGATTGGAGCCAGCTTCCTGGTCTTGGCCGACCTCGGAGCCCGCACTCTGCTGAGTCCCAGCGAGCTCCCGGTTGGCATTATCACTTCCTTTGTAGGTGCTCCCTTTTTTCTATATTTACTGCGCCGTCAGCGGAAGGTATTTTTCTAGTGCTTGAGGCGATCGGACTGCGGGTCGCTTATGGCGATCGACAGGTCATCCGTGGGGTTGACCTGAATGTTGCGGCCGGTGAAGTCGTAGGCTTGATCGGCCCTAATGGTTGCGGCAAGACGACACTATTGAGAGCGATCACCGCAAACCTGCCGATAACGGCGGGTGAGGTGCAGTTCAACGGTGAGTCTTCCGCCAGAATGACGACGCGTGATTTGGCCCGCCGAGTTGCGGTTGTACCGCAAAGTCCGCGACTTCCCGCCGGTTATACGGCTCGGGATGTCGTGCTCATGGGGCGAACGGCTCATCTTGGCTTCTTCGAACAGGAAGGGCCGGAGGATTACCGACGGGTCGACGAGGCGTTGGCGGTTGTCGGCGCCGAGGAGTTGGCCGACCGGGACGTGGACGAAATGTCGGGCGGAGAACGTCAGAACATCGTTATCGCGCGAGCCCTGGCGCAGGATGCGCCCTTGCTCCTACTGGACGAGCCGACCACAAATCTCGACATCGGCCACCAAATAAAGGTTGCCTCTTTGATGCGGCAGTTGGCCCGCGAGAAACAGATGGCCGTGCTGACGGCGATTCACGACCTAAGCCTGGCGGCGATTTATTGCGACCGCCTGATCCTAATGGGCACCGGGATTGTTCTGGCTTCAGGGCATCCGGATGAGGTTCTAAGCCGCGAGAATGTTGCTCTCGCCTACGGTGTCGATGTGCTGGTTACGCGGCTCGAAGGGCTGGCCGCCGCTCCGATCGTGCTACCGGTGGGAGCCGATAGCGGCGTCAGGAGCGACTAGTGGGCGCCTCGGTCAGGGTACTGACAGTCGCCGCGCCGATCCGCTGCTGCCAGAGGAAAAGCAGGAACACGACGATAGATAGAATGACGCCGGAGCCTGTCAGAACGGTCCTCACACCCAGCCAATCGGCAAGAAATCCGACCGGCAGGGCGACAAAGCTGAGGATACCCCAAGCCAAGAACATGAGGCCGATAACGCGTCCATAGAAGTCACGGCCGGTCGTGCGAATGGTGACGGCGTTGTTGAGAGTTTGAAAGGCGCTGCTGGCCCCGCCAACAAAGACCATAACGATCAGAGCGAGAGGGAAACTGGGGGCCAGCCCCAGGAAGATTAGGCTGATTCCAAGACCGCTGCTACTCACCATGAGGTATATTGGCGCGCGTTTGGAATCCACCAGGGAAGCGACAATGAGGCTCATGATCAGGCCACCGATGGCGGCGACGCCAAGCATGACCCCGAGGCCGGCGGTTCCGGCGTCAAGCACGCCTTTTGCCAGGCCCGGCATAAGCACGTAGTAAGACAGGCCAAGGGTGGTCACGAGATGGTAGCTGACGAGGAGATGAAGGAGGCGTGGGTTCTCCAAAACGTGAGCGATGCCGAGACGGACGTCCTGTAGGACGGAGTTGTCGCGGTGTTTGGGTGGCTTGCTCACCGGAATCTGATAGAAGGTTACGACCACGAAAATGAACATTGCCGAAATAACGAAGTAGACACCGGTTGCCCCGAAAAGAGACCAGGCGAGCAGGCCGCTGGCCAGGAATGGGCCGCTAATACGGGTAAAGTTGCCGCCGACCTGCACGAGGGCCATGGCGCTGCCAAGCTGCTCGTCGGGCACGATGTCGGCAAGCAATGCGGTCCGGGTGGGACCGAGGAAGGCAAACATGCAGCCAGTTATGAAAGCGCCACCAGCCAAGAAGGGCACGCTGATTCGGTCGAAGGCCAAGAGCGAAGCCATGGTGAGCATGACCAGGCCGACGACTGACTGGGCGATGATGATTAGCAACCGCTTGGGGAAGCGATCGGCGATGGCGCCGCCAAAAGGATTGAGGAGCAACATGGCCAAGCCTTGGCCAAAGGCGACAAAGCCAACGGCGCGGTTATTGCCCGTTAGATCAAAGGCGACAACGTTTTGGGCCGTTACTGCCATGTTGAAGGCGAGAAACGCAAGAATCGTGCCGGACCAGAGCACGCGGTAGTCGCGGCTACTGAAAGCGGAGAAGGTGTTTGCGGCCCAGATCGAGGCTGGGTTGGCGCGCACGACCGGGGTTTCCGCCCGGGTGTGCTGCTCTTCACGGACTTCGATACTGCTCATGATTTATTGAAAAACTAGGTATGGCCGTGGGCCTGAGCCTCTGGCTCAGGAGCCTTACCGGGAGCGTCGGCGACCTTGTTTAGAAAGGTAGAGACGACGATTGAAATGCCGGGAATGATGGCGGCTTGCAGCCTACTTCCCGGGAGCATCGGCGGCGTATTTAGAAAGATGGGGGCGGCGATGGAAGGAGATAACATTCACTTCATCCTAATACAGATGAAGGAGTGGCTGCAGGGGTTTGGTTCAGGTTCGCGACGCTGGCTCGTCTCCCGGGGAATCTTCTCCCAGCGGGTTGTTACCCGGTGGTTCGTCGCGTGGTGGTTCGTCGCGTGGTAGGTCTTGGATCGGTGGCAGGTCACCGCCGAGATCGCCGAGACGCCTTCGGATCTCATCTTCGATGTCCCGCATCTGATCTGGACTTACACCCATACGCTTGAGGGTATCCTCCAGCAGACGCTGGACTTCAGCGCCATCGCGACGGATCAGGGCGTCCGCCAACTCCATCTGCGTCTCCACGGCGATGAAAGCCTCGCGGCGCTCACTCTCGTGCTCCATCTCCAAAATTGTGGAAGTCAGGCGCGTGAACAGGTTGGCCGTGCGGGCTATGCGAATTCGATCTTGGGGCTGATCAGGGAAGTTCCCCGTGATCGAAACCTCAAGCCCGGTACGTTTGTCAGCCGCGACGTATTGATCGGACATGCCGTTGACGATCTTACGCCGTCTGGGGTGAGCGGGGAAAGGAGTGTACTCGTCCAGTAGATGCCGGACACTTACCTCCTCTCGGTGAATGCTAGCAGCCACTCTTGCGGCGTTAGATGGCCAAGGGCCTGATGGGGCCGGTAAGTGTTGTAACGCTGCTCCTGTTGGAGCAGCTGGGTTCTCAGTTGGCTGAGCGAGTCGGGTGGGTCAACCAACTGGTAAAGCTCCTCTTTGTGGGTGCGCTGGGCTCGTTCCAGGCAGCCGTTGAGCTTGGGGGAGCGTGGTGGCAGCACAAAAAGCCGCAGCCCCCTTCTGCTCACAGGCGGCCTCAAACTCGGCCCTGAACTCAGAGCCACCGTCCAGCTGGATCGCCTTCACCGGACCCGGCATACGCTCGATGACCGTATCGAGGAAGTCGCGCGCCGTGCCGGCGGTAGCGCGGCCGTAGACACCCAAGACGTCCCAGCGGCTGACAATATCACGCGCCGAGAAGTGCTTGTAGGCATGGGTAATACCGGTCCAGCGCACGTCGGCGCTGTCCACCTGAACCAGATCTCCCGGCGCCTTGACGACGTAGTCTTTGGGCTTACGCACGGCATAGGGCCGCACCTGAGGCCGAGAGACGATGCAAGGGTCCTTCAGACTCGCAGGCCCCAGTTTGCCTTGGCGTCTGAGCCGGCTGAGGATGCGGCCCACCATCGAGACCGAGATAGTGACCCCTTGGCGTCTGAGGATCGGCTGTAGCTTGTCTTTGCCCCAGACGGGATTGTCTTGGCGCAGGCGTAGCACCGCTGCTTCGAACTCTAGGCTCCAAGTCGGCTTGCGGACCTGGTGTGGCCTATGGCTGCGGTCTTGCAGACCCCGCGGACCCTGGAGCCGGTAGCACTCTAGCCACTGGTAAAGGGTTGAGCGGCTGCGTCCAAAGCGTCTTGCCGTCAGACTCACCTTCTCGCCGTGATCCTTGTGCCACTCAACAGCCCTGAGGCGCGCCTTCGCCTCACGTGATAGTCGTGGCTCCTCCCTGCCTTCCTGCGCTCTCTCTGGGAGGAGACGAGCCAGGGTTGGACCGCCTGGGATGATCGACCCGTACGTCTGCATTGGGACTCCGTATCGTCCCCGCCTTCTCATCATTGTCGTGTCCGGCATCTTTCTGAACGAGATCAAGGACCAGGTTCTTAGCGGGTGTTGCTTGGCGGAAGGTGGCCTCGATCTAGGACATGGCCGCGCCAAATTGCCGGCGCAGTTCGGCAGGACTTGTGGTGGGCGCCTGGCAGACAAAGCTTTCACAGAGGTAGGCGGTCGGTTGGCCGTCAGTTGCATGGCGGTCGAGCAGCAGTGGGGTTAGATCACGACCTTCTCCGGCAGGGCCGCCGACGAGAACTAGTCCTGGAATAAAGTGCTCGCGAGCGATGTCGAGCAAAGCCCGCACTGATTGCTCGGAGTTTGTGCGCTCGCCTTGCCAAACAACGGCGAGTTCACGAGGCGGCGATAGCTGAGAGTCGATAACGCTGAGTAGATAGCCAAACGAGGTCGCAGCCTGGTTCACGTAAGGCGCAAGGGTTCGTAGGCAGGTGGTGCCCCGGCGCTCAAATTCCTGGTCTCCGGTGAGTGCGCTGAGTTGCAGGAGCACTCCGGCAGCTGCTGAATTGCCTGACGGCATCGCGTTGTCAAAGAAGTCGCGCGGCCGCGCGACTAGCGCTTCCTGATCGCGTCCCGTGTCAAAGAAGCCTTGCACGGAGTCATCCCAGAAAAGGTCAAGCATTTCGCCTGCCAACTCTTGGGCGGAGCTCAGGTAGTGAGCGTCGAACGTCGCCGAATAGGTGGCGAGCAAACCGTCGATAACCATGGCGTAGTCATCGAGGTAGGCTTCGATTTTGGCCGTGCCGGCTGTCCAAGTGTGCAATAGCCTTCCGTCTATATGGAGCGTTTCTAGCAGGAAATCGGCGTTGGCCTGAGCGGCACGCAAATAGATTTCCGAATCGAAGTAAAGCGCCGCGTCGGCCATGGCGCGCAACATGAGCCCATTCCATGCGGCGATCACTTTCTCATCGCGGTCAGGACGGACTCGCCCTTGGCGCGCAGCATTTAGGATTGCGCGTGACTCTTGGACCTTTTGAGCAAATTCGTTGGGGTCGAGCGCGTTCTCCTCGGCGAAGCGCTCAGGCGGGTTGGCAACGTGGATGATGTTTTGTCCCTCAAAGTTGCCGCCGGCGGTCACGTCGAAGAAGCGCCCGAGCATCTCGGAATCTTGACCGAACAACTCTGTGAATTGTGCCGGCGTCCACAGAAAGAATTTGCCTTCCTCCCCCTCGGAGTCTGCATCCTGGGTAGAGTAAAAGCCGCCGTTAGGGTCTGTCATTTCTCGCAGCACGTAGTCAAGCGTTTCTTCGGTGATGCGACGGTAGAAGCGATCACCGGTTAATCGGAAGGCGTCCAGATAGGCGCGCGAAAGCAGGGCGTTGTCGTAGAGCATCTTTTCGAAGTGAGGGACAAGCCAAACGGAGTCGGTAGAGTAGCGATGGAAGCCACCGCCAGCCTGATCGTAGATACCGCCATTGGCCATCGCCCGCAAGGTTCGGTCGAGCATTTCACGAGCTTCGGAGTTTCGAGTGCGGTGAGCGTAGCGGGTCAGGAAAGACAGGGTCATGGGCTGAGGGAATTTCGGCGCCTGACCAAAGCCGCCGAAGTCAGCGTCATAGGCCTTCTGAATTGAAGCGAAGGCATGATCCAAGGCTGCCTGGTCGATAGTTTCGTCGCCGGCCGCCAGTTCGGTTGACGACGACATCTGGGCGACTATTTGCTGCCCGGCTTTTTCGATATCGTCTCGCCGGTTCTTGAAGGCGTCCGAGACGGCCGCTAGGACCTTAGGGAACCCTGGCATTCCTTGCCGATCTTCGGGTGGGTAGTAGGTGCCGCCATAGAACGGCACACCTTCGGGTGTCAGGAAAACCGTCATTGGCCAGCCGCCTCGGCCGGAAACTGCCTGAACAGCTGCCATATAAATAGTATCGATGTCTGGGCGTTCTTCCCGGTCGACCTTGACGCTGATAAAGGACTCGTTCATTTGGCCAGCGATTACTGGATTTTCAAACGACTCGCGTTCCATGACATGGCACCAGTGGCAGGCTGAATAGCCGACCGAGAGCAGGATCGGCCGGTGTGTCTCACGAGCCGCAGTAAACGCGGCCTCACCCCAGGGGTACCAGTCAACTGGGTTGTCCTTGTGTTGCAGGAGATAGGGGCTTGATTCCTGGGCCAGTAAGTTCGGCATGGGTCTAGTTTAGACCTTATGGCTGGGCCGCTGCTGGTCCCGCTTCTGCACCGGTCATCCTAGAGGCAAGCAAGATCTCGATCGTAGGTCGCGTGGGCCGCTATCATTTCACAACGACTACGGCCGCCTGGCTCAGGGGTCGAGGGTCTCGCCTACCGAAGCCCCGCGGTGGCCGTCCGTTCGGTTGACACAGATTCAGGGCGCTGATAGCATCTTCTTTTGGCGTGGCCTGCATTTTGACTGGGCGCGTCCGAGGTCGATTGGCCTGAAAGTGACCACGGCGGCCGTCCCCGCTCTGCGGGGCTCTTTTATCAGAGAGGCTGGCTGGCTCAGAAATACGGCTTTCGGCCTTTCACTGTGGGTGCAGGTAGTGGCGAATCTACGCGGCGGCGAATCAGAGAGGAAACTGAGCAGTGCCGACGATTAACCAACTAGTAAATCGACCGCGACGGAAGCCGTCGCGTAAGACGAAGGCGCCAGCGCTTCGCTGGCGGCATAACTCACTGCACAATCGCACAGAATGGACCAGCGGCTCGCCGCAGAAGCGCGGTGTCTGCGTGCAGGTCCGCACCATGACGCCCAAGAAGCCCAATTCCGCGCTGCGCAAAATCGCCCGGGTGCGCTTGACTAACGGTATGGAGGTGACGGCCTACATTCCGGGTGAAGGACACAGCCTGCAGGAGCACTCAGTTGTGTTGATCCGTGGTGGCCGGGTGAAGGACTTGCCGGGTGTGCGCTATCACATCATCCGCGGCGCTTTGGACTCTTCCGGTGTCGCGAACCGGCGGCGCGGGCGCAGCAAGTACGGCGCGAAGAAGGGCGGCTAGCATGGCTAGGCGAGGCACGTCAATTAAGCGGGAGACCCTGCCAGACGGCAAGTACCAGAGCCGTACCCTGCAAGCCTTCATTAATAAGGTAATGCTGAGTGGCAAGAAGAGTACCGCCGAACGGATTGTCTACGATGCTCTTGCTCGTATGGAGGAGCAAGCCAGGCGGCCCGCGATAGATTTGTTCGATCAGGCTTTGCGAAATGCGACACCGGCCGTGGAGGTAAAACCACGCCGCGTCGGTGGTGCAACCTACCAGGTCCCGGTGGATATTCGGGCTGAGCGGCGCAATTCACTGGCGATGCGCTGGCTCGTGCGCTCTGCCCGGGCACGACGCGGCCGGTCAATGGCCGAGAAGCTGGCTGGTGAATTGATGGATGCTTCAAGTGGTCAGGGCGCGACCGTTAAGCGCCGCGAGGATACTCACAAAATGGCGGATGCAAACCGCGCTTTCGTCCACTACCGCTGGTAAATCTTATGGGCCGCGAAACATCGATCGAGAACGTCCGAAATATTGGCATCATCGCCCACATTGACGCTGGCAAGACCACCGTCACAGAGCGTGTGCTTTTCTACACGGGACGAACTTACAAGATCGGTGAGGTGCATGAAGGCACCGCGGTAATGGACTGGATGGCTCAGGAGCGAGAACGCGGCATCACTATTACCGCAGCGGCGACGACTGCTGCCTGGAAAGACCACCAGATAAATATTATTGATACGCCCGGGCATGTCGACTTTACCGTGGAAGTGGAGCGCAGTTTGCGCGTTCTCGACGGTGGGGTTGTCGTGTTTGATGCGGTGGCCGGTGTTGAGCCACAGTCTGAAACGGTCTGGCGACAGGCGGACCGTTACAAGGTGCCGCGCATCTGCTTTGTCAACAAGATGGACCGAACCGGTGCTGACTTTTGGCGCACGGTAGACATGATCGTTGAGCGCCTCGACGCAAACCCAGTCCCGATCCAGATTCCCTGGGGCTCAGAGGCCGAATTCAAGGGAATCATCGATTTGGTGGAGAAGAAGGCTGTCGCTTTCACCGGTGAGCGGGCTGACCCGCCGGAGAACCAGCCAATTCCGGCCGAGATGCAAGAAGAATTCGAGCGGGCCCACGACCGGATGATGGAGAAGGTGGCCGAAACCGACGATCAGCTGATGCTCTCTTATATTGAGGGACACGAAGTAACAACGATGGAATTGATGAAGGCGCTACGCCGTGCGACTTTAAGCGGTGCGATTACACCGGTGATGTGTGGTTCCGCGCTCCGCAACAAAGGTGTCCGGCCGATGCTTGATGCCGTGATCGACTACCTTCCATCGCCGATTGACATTCCCGCTGTGCAAGGTTCCAACCCCAAGACAGACGAGGTGGAAGAACGCAAACCGGAAGACACGGAGCCATTTTCAGCGCTGGTGTTCAAAATTGTTAGCGACAAGTATGTTGGCCGGTTAGCCTATGTCAGGATTTACTCGGGCCACATCAGCAGCGGATCGAGTGTTCGCAACACCAGCCGTGGAGAGACTGAGCGATTCGGACGGCTGCTGCGCATGCACGCCAACCAGCAAGAAGACATAACCGAAGCACACGCCGGCGATATTGTTGGCGCGGTAGGTCTGAAAAACACGTTGACCGGTGACTCGCTGTCGGAAGCCTCCAGGCCACTGTTGCTGGAAGCAATCAAGTTTCCGGATCCGGTAATCTCCGTCGCGATCGAGCCGAAGTCGAAACAGGATCAGGACAAGATGGGCGAGGCCCTGAGCAAGCTTTCTGAAGAGGACCCCACGTTCCAGATTCGTTTCGACGAAGAAACTGGCCAAACGTTGATATCTGGCATGGGTGAATTACACCTCGAGGTTCTTGTCGATCGGATGCTGCGGGAGTTCACGGTTAACGCCAGTGTCGGTCGTCCCCAGGTTGCCTACAGAGAGGCGCTGAGGCGGGCGGTGAAAACAGAAGGCCGCTTCGTGCGCCAGAGCGGTGGCCGTGGTCAGTATGGAGTGGTCAACCTTGAGGTTGAACCGCGGGAGCGCAGCAGCGGCTTTGTTTTTGAGAACAAGATTGTCGGCGGCTCGGTTCCAAAGGAATACATCGGGCCGACCGAACAAGGTGTCAAGGATTCGCTTGAGAACGGCCCGGTTGCCGGATATCCGGTTGTGGACGTCAAGGTCGCTTTGGTAGATGGCTCCTTCCACCCCGTGGACTCTTCCGAAATGGCTTTCCGAATGGCCGGCATTGAAGGCATGCGCAAGGCTATGGCCAATGCCGATGCCGTGATGCTTGAGCCAGTCATGAAGATTGAAGTGCGCACGCCAGAGCAGTTTTTTGGTGATGTTTTGGGTGACATCAACTCACGCCGCGGCCAAGTCCATGACGTTGAGAGCTTCGGAACGTTGCAAATAATCCGAGCAGAGATGCCGCTTTCGGAGACTTTCGGTTACACGACCGAACTGCGTTCGATGACCCAGGGTCGCGCGACACACACAATGGAGTTCGACCATTACGCGGAAGTGCCGGCCCACGTGGCGGAAAAAGTCAGCACCCGGACTCGGGCGCGGACTTAGTTCGGGATAGGCTGAGGGAACGTAAGGTATGCCACGACAGAAGATTCGAATCCGGTTAAAGGCATTCGACCATCGCATTCTCGATCAGTCTGCGGAGCAGATTGTTGAGGCGGCAGAGCGAACCGGTGTAAGTGTTGCCGGGCCGGTTCCGCTACCGACGGAAATCAAGAAGTTTACGGTTAACAAGTCCCCATTTGTGGATAAGGATTCCCGAGAGCAGTTCGAGATCCGCACTCACAAAAGACTTATCGATATTGTTGAGCCTTCTTCGCGGACGGTTGACACGTTGATGCGCCTGCAACTGCCTGCTGGTGTTGATATCGAGATTAAGTTGTAGATATGACGGCGATTTTCGGCCGCAAACTTGGCATGACACAGGTCTTTTCGGCCTCCGGTGAGGCTCATGGAGTCACCGTGGTAGACGCCGCGAGTAATGTTGTCGTGCAAGTAAAGACAGAGACGAAGGACGGCTACGAGGCGATTCAGATCGGCTTTGGAAACCGCAAGCAAGTTAACAAACCACAGCGTGGCCATATGCAAGACCTGGGACAATTCGAAGTTCTGCGTGAAGTGCGCGTTCCGTCCACAGGTGAGTATCAAGTCGGCCAGAAACTTGGCGTGGAGTTGTTTGAGCCGGGAGACCTGGTCGACGCGACCAGTAAGTCGAAGGGCCGGGGATTCGCCGGTGGCATCAAGCGCTACCACTTTCATGGTGGGCCCAAAACCCATGGCCAGTCGGACAAGCACCGATCTCCCGGGTCGATTGGTTCCGGCACAACGCCAGGACGCGTCCGCAAGGGCTTGCACATGGCGGGCCACATGGGTGACAAACAAATAACCGTGAAGAACCTTCAGGTTGTTGAATCAAACGAACTGCGCGGATTGCTCTTGATCAAAGGCGCGGTACCGGGCGGCGTAAACGGTGTCGTAAGAATCCGCAAGACTGGACGAAAGAGCAGCTAGGTAACGTGAAACTAACTGTCTACGACACCCAAGGAGCTGAGATTGACAGCATGGACGCGGACGATCTCGTTTTTGGCGTTGCGCCGAATGAGGCCGTTATGCGACAGGCGCTGCTCGCTCAATTAGCGAACCGCCGCGCCGGCAGCGCCAACACGAAGAGCCGAGGCCAGGTTCGCGGCTCGACGATCAAGGTAAGAGGACAGAAAGGCTCCGGCCGTTCACGCCAGGGCAGTATTCGGGCGCCGCATCATCGACACGGCGGAATTGCTTTCGGTCCAAAGCCGCGCTCATTTAGACAAGCTCTGCCAAAGCGCGTCCGGCGCCTGGCGATTCGTTCGGCAATTTCTGCGAAGCTGGTGGATGGTGAATTGAAGGTCGTGCGAGGACTGGAGCTGGGGTCTCCCAAGACGAAGACAATCGTTGAGGCTCTCAGCCACCTGGAGTTTAGCCGCAAGCCTTTGTTCGTTACAGGAGTGCCAAACCGGATCTTGCTCCTCAGTGCCCGTAACTTGCCTGGCGCTAAGACCTTACCGGCCGATTACCTGAACGTCGTTGACCTGCTGTCCCACCGCGGTGTGGTCATGACTGAGGAAGCCGTGAGGCGAGCGGAGGCTTTGTTCGGTGGCGATCGAGCCTCGAAAAGGCTAGCCAAGGTTCCGGAGGTGGCGGTTGGATAAGGCGATAAATCCCTACGCAGTGATCTTGCGGCCGATGGTTACGGAAAAAAGTACAGCTCTTGCCGGAGTTGGAAAGTACATATTCGAGGTTGATCTGCGTGCCAACAAACCCCAAATCAAGGGAGCGGTTGAGAAGGCGTTCAACGTTTCGGTGACGAGCGTCAACGTAATGGTGATGAAGGGCAAGCATCGCGGCAACCGTCGAAGTGGCCGCAGGGTTACCCGCTCGCCTGACTGGAAAAAAGCAGTTGTGACCCTGGCAGCCGACGACAGCATCGAATTATTCGAGGGGGTTTAGCGTGCCGATCAAGCAGTTCAAACCAACCTCGCCTGGCCGACGGGGAGGCACCGGTTATAGCTTCTCTGAGATAACTAAGTCGACACCGGAGCGGTCCCTAACTTCGTCCAAGAAGAATGCCGCGGGCAGAAACAATCGCGGCAAAATCACGGTCCGGCATCGCGGTGGCGGTTCGCGCCAGAATATCCGACAGATTGATTTCAAGCGGGATAAGATCGGTGTTCCTGGACGAGTTGCCGCGATCGAATATGACCCAAAGCGCACGGCCAGAATCGCGCTAATTTTCTATCTTGATGGTGACAAGCGATACATTTTGGCTCCGGCCGGGATACAGGTTGGGGCGATGGTGCAGTCCGGCCCGGACTCTGACATTCGTGTCGGTAACGCCCTGCCCTTACGCAACATGCCATCGGGAACCATGGTGCACAACGTTGAATTGATCGTTGGACGTGGGGGTCAAATCGTTCGAAGTGCTGGTGCCTCGGCACAGCTCATGGCCAAAGAAGAGCGCTATTGCATGCTGAGGTTACCTTCAGGCGAAACGCGCCGCGTGCCTTCTGACTGTGTGGCGACGGTTGGCCAGGTTAGCAATGTGGAGCACGCGCTGGTAAAACTCGGCAAGGCCGGCCGATCGAGACATCGTGGCTTCCGGCCAACCGTTCGAGGCTCTGTAATGAATCCGCGTGATCATCCGCACGGTGGTGGCGAGGGTAAGTCGCCGATTGGACACCCTGGTCCGAAAACGCCATGGGGCAAGCCAGCCCTGGGATATCGGACACGCGGGAAAAAGCAGAGCGACCAGCTTATCGTGCGTCGCCGATACGACAGTTAGGAGACCAGACAGGTGTCGCGTTCGACAAAAAAGGGCCCATTTATCAACGAAAAACTCCTGAAGCGGGTTCAGGCCGCTCAGGCGACGGGCGCGCGCACGGTCATTCGCACTTGGTCGCGTCCCTCAACGATTTTGCCGGAGATGGTTGGGCTCAATTTTGCGGTACACGATGGCCGCCGCCACGTGCCGGTGTTTGTAACGGAAAACATGGTCGGACACCGATTGGGTGAATTCGCCCTAACACGCACGTTCCGGGGTCACGCCGGCAGATCTGAGCGCACAACTCAGGTCCGAAGGAAGTAGATGGAAGTTCTGGCGCGAGGCAAGAACGTCCGGACTTCACCGCGAAAGGTGCGGCGGGTTCTGCAGCCGCTTACGGGACGCAGTATTGATGAGGCGGTTGCCATTTTGAGGAATGTCAACATACCGGTTGCACGCAAGGTTGAAAAGATCGTTCGTTCAGCTGCAGCCAACGCGGAGAACAACTACCAGCTGCAGCCGTTTACGCTCAGGATAAAGTCAGCAATCGCCGATGAAGGCACGCGACTGCATCGTTTTAGGGCTGGTCCCCGAGGCCGGGCCAAGCCTTGGACACGCCGCTACAGTCACATAACAATTGTCGTAGAGGATAGAGGCTAGGTTATGGGTCACAAGGTACACCCCATCGGCTTTCGCTTAGGGGTTCTATATACCTGGCAGAGCAAGTGGTACGCCGACAAGAATTACACAAAACTTCTGCATGAGGACTTGGATATCCGAAAGCGGATCATCGAGAAGCTGTCTGACGCCGCCGTCTCACGCGTCGAATTGGAGCGAAACGCCAACCAGGTGATCGTGACAATTCACACGGCCAAACCCGGCATCGTAATCGGGCGGGGTGGTCAGAAGGTAGATGAGCTGCGGAACATGCTGGAGGCTGTCACAGGGCGTCGTGTGCGGGTCAACATAGATGAGATTCGCCAGCCGGAACTGGATGCTTATCTCGTGGCCCGGAGTGTCGCGGACCAGCTCGAGCGTAGAGTTGCATTCCGCCGCGCCATGAAGCAGGCCGTTACGCGAACGATGCAGCGCGGTGCGCGCGGCGTGAAGATTCAAGTAGCCGGCCGTCTCGGCGGTTCAGAAATGTCGCGGCGTGAGACGGAGAAGAACGGCAGAGTGCCGTTGCATACGCTGCGAGCCGACGTTGATTTCGGAATCGCTGAAGCCCATACGACATTCGGTCGCATTGGTGTCAAGGCTTGGATCTACCGGGGCGACATCGTGCCAGAGATTCGGCGGCCGGATTCCGTAGAGGCGGAGGGCGGACCGGCGCTACCACCGATGCCTCAAGCAGCGCCGGCGGCTTCCACCGCGGTGCCAGAGAGTGAAAACGCGCCTAATTCTGATCCGGTCGGCGCTGAACCAGCAGTGCCTGGCGGGGAAGCTTAGCCATGTTGCAACCGAAGCGGGTTAAGTATCGGAAGCACCACAGAGGACATCGGCGCGGCATGGCCAACGCTGGAAACGAAGTTTCGTTTGGCGACCTGGGTTTGCAGGCTACCTCTGCCGCTTGGGTTGATGGCCGCCAAATCGAGGCCGCCCGGCGGGCAATCACTCATCACCTTCGGCGTGGCGGTAAGGTCTGGATCCGAATCTTCCCGGACAAACCAGTGAGCAAGAAACCGGCAGAAGTGAGAATGGGAAGTGGCAAGGGACCGCTAGACCGCTGGGTTGCGGTTGTGAAGCCGGGCCGGATGCTGTTTGAGATTGCTGGCGTAAGTGATGAAATAGCCCGCGAGGCGATGCGGTTGGCGTCACACAAGCTACCGTGCTCAACTCGGGTCGCTGAAAAAATGCGCGAGGCAGTTTGATGTCAAAGAGGACCAATGAGGGTTTTTCCGGGTTGGTTGAATTCGATCAGGCCAAGCTCGCACAGGAATTGGATGAGACATACCGCCAGCTCTTCACCCTGCGCCTGCAGGTAGCAACCCGACAGCTGCAAAATGTGAAGGAAGTAGGCAAGGCAAAGCGGAAGATCGCGCAAATCAAGACACTACAGCGCCAGCGCGAGCTGGTCGCGGCGGAGGGTAACCGGTGAACCAACGAGGAAACCGTAAAACCCTGACGGGTGTGGTGGTTAGCAACAAGATGGACCAGACCGCGGTCGTGGCTGTCGAGCGACGGCATCGGCACCGAATCTATCGGAAGATCATTCGCACCACGACCCGATACAAGGCTCATGACGCGAACAACCTAGCGAAGGTTGGCGACTTGGTGCGAATTGTTGAGACGCGTCCGTTGTCGAAGGATAAGCGCTGGCGAATCGCTGAGACAATGACGGTTGGTAACGTGGCGGCCCTGGCACCTCGAGATATCGGCGCGCCGCCAGCTCCTGAGGAACCGCTGGCTGAGGAGCCGGTGGCTAGCCGGGTGGCAGAAGCCGGGGCCGGGCCCACTCCTGAGACGACTGGCGCAGCAGAAGAACAGGAGACACCTGCAGAGGCTCCGGAGCCTGACGAAGAGAGCGGCACGTGATCCAGAAGTTTTCCCGGATGCGTGTAGCGGATAACTCAGGCGCGCGCGAGATCATGTGTATCCAGGTATTGGGTGGCTCGAAGAGGCGCTACGCCTCGGTTGGCGATGTCATCGTCGCTTCAGTCAAACAGGCGCAGCCGGCTGCCGGGGTCAAGAAGGGCGAGGTTGTGAGAGCGGTAATCGTCCGCACGGCAAAGAGTATCGGCCGGCCAGATGGCTCATACATCCGCTTTGATGAGAATGCAGCGGTAATCCTTTCTGACAAGCTCAACCCGAGAGGCACACGCATCTTTGGTCCCGTTGCTCGCGAGCTGCGTGAGCGCAATTTCATGAAGATTGTTTCGCTGGCGCCGGAGGTCATCTAGAGATGCAAAACGTGCGGCGAAATGACACCGTGCTCGTGCTTGTCGGCAAAGACAGAGGCAAGACTGGTATCGTGCGCGAGGTTAAACCTCGCAAATCTAGGCTGGTTGTCGAAGGCGTGAATATGATTAAGAAGCATCAGCGCCCAACCCAAGCCGGGGCGACAGCGTCCCCAGGCGGCATTCTGTCGATCGAAGCGCCAATTCAGATGTCCAACGTGATGGTCGTTTGCCAAGAATGTCAGAAAGCAACCCGAACTAGCTCCCGGCTGAGGCCGGACGGTGTCAAGGTGCGCGTCTGCAAGCGTTGCGGAGCGGACATTGACTAGCTACACCGCTACCAGGTTAGAAGAGCAATATAAGGAGCAGGTGACTCCCGCCTTGTTGCGCGAGTTCAACTACCAGAATCCTATGCAGGTCCCAGACCTGGAGAAAATCGTACTAAACATTGGCTTGGGTGAAGCTCGTGAAAATGCCCGCGCCGTTGAAACTGCTTCGGCGGATTTAGCCACGATAACGGGACAGAAACCGATTGTGACTCGTGCCAGTAAATCAATCGCCAACTTTCGCATCCGCGAGGGCATGCCTATCGGTGTGATGGTCACGCTGCGCGGCAAGCGTATGTGGGAGTTCTTCGATCGATTAATCGGCGCGGCCCTGCCGCGAATTCGTGACTTTCGTGGCTGTCCAACGAAAGCCTTTGATGGACGAGGAAACTACAGCCTCGGGGTCAGGGAGCAGCTGATCTTCCCGGAGATCGATTACGACAAGGTCGATCGGATTCGTGGCATGCAGGTGAACATCATAACTTCGGCTGTGAATGATGAAGAGGGAAAGAGGCTGCTCGAGCTGCTTGGCATGCCGTTTGCCAAGAGCTAAGGGGAGAAACTAGTGGCAAAGATTTCAATGATCGTCAAGGCCAACCGAACGCCGAAATTCGCGGTGCGCAAACGGAATCGCTGCCGCCTGTGCGGCCGGCCGCGGGGGTTCATCCGCAAGTTCGCGCTCTGCCGGATTTGTTTCCGGAAGCTGGCTCTTGAAGGACAGATTCCCGGCGTGACGAAGTCGAGCTGGTAGAGGCAAGGAGGCAGCATCGTGACGATGACCGACCCTATCGCCGACATGCTTACGCGGATTAGGAATGGCGTATCCGCTAAACACGAGAGCGTTCACATGCCGGCATCTCGGATAAAAGTGGCAATTGCCGGAGTGCTCAAGTCAGAAGGGTTTATCCGCGATTTTCAGGTGGATTCTGAGAACCCTCACTCGATGCTGAAGATAGACCTGAGCTACACAGGCCAAAAGGAGGCCGTGCTCTCCGGTATCAAGCGGGTGAGCAAACCAGGACTGCGGGTTTACGTCCAGAAGCGTGAGATACCGAGGGTTCTTGGCGGTCTCGGCGTAGCGATCCTCTCAACGCCTGAGGGCGTGATGACCGGACAGGACGCTCGCCAGAAGAGCGTTGGTGGGGAAATTCTCTGTTATGTATGGTAGTCAATGTCGAGAATAGGCAAGCAACCGATAACAATTCCGGCATCGGTAAAAGTCGAGATCGATGGCCTCAACGTAAGTGTGAGCGGTCCAAAAGGCAGCTTGCAACGCCAGGTAGTACCTGATGTTGAGTTGAACATCGAAGATGGAAAACTGCTGGTCACTCGGCCTAACGACGAACCGAGAGTCCGGGCAATGCACGGTCTCACTCGAGCGCTTTTGGCCAACATGGTTACGGGAGTGGATTCGGGATTTCGCAAGACATTGGAGTTTGTTGGTGTGGGATACAGAGCACAGATGCAGGGTGAAAAGCTAGTTTTGGCTTTGGGCTTTTCCCACCCAGTTGAGATCGAGCCGCCGGACGGTGTCACATTTAGCATGGAAGGCCCGAGGGTCCAAGTCGAGAGCATCGACAAGGAGAAGGTAGGACAGGTGGCGGCGAACATCCGCAAGCTGCGACCGCCTGAGCCTTATCTCGGGAAGGGCATCCGCTACCAGGGCGAGATTGTCCGCCGGAAGGCCGGTAAGTCAGGCAAGGGCCGCTAGAGATGAAGAAGACTAAAACACCGCGAGCGGCACGGATTCGTCGTCACGCGCGGGTGCGGAAGAGGGTTGAAGGGAACGAATTGAGACCGCGCCTGTGCGTCTACAGGAGCTCCTCGCACATTTACGCCCAGGTGATTGACGATGTCTCGCGCCGTACATTGATCGCGGCATCTGACATGGAGGCTGGGCTAAAACCCCAGGCGGAAGGCAAGAAGAAAGTGGAAGTTGCATCCTTAGTTGGCGGTCTGGTTGCCGACCGGGCGAAGAATTACGGGATTACTCAGGTTGTATTCGACCGCGGCGGCTATCCGTTTCATGGCAGAGTGAAAGCTCTGGCTGAGGCTGTGCGCTCAGGCGGGGTGAATTTCTAATAGATGAGCATTAGCGAGGGCCGATCTTGATGGTTACGAGCAGCACGCAACAAGTCGACGCGACCGGGCTCGAACTTCAGGAGAAGGTTGTTTTTATCAACCGGGTCGCCAAGGTTGTCAAGGGCGGGCGAAGGTTTAGCTTTACGGCCGTTGTCGTGGTTGGCGACCGTGAAGGCCATGTCGGTGCGGGCATGGGCAAGGCCAACGAGGTGCCAGAGGCGATCCGCAAGGGAGCCAACATCGCACGCAAGAGCCTGATCAAGGTTCCTCTGAACGGTACAACCATTCCCCACACGGTTGAGATTAAGTTCAAAGCCGCTGAGGTGTTAATGAAGCCGGCCGCTCCCGGTACTGGATTAATTGCCGGTGGCGGAGTTCGAGCTGTCATGGAAATGGCTGGCGTCAAAGACGTGCTGTCAAAGTCACTTGGCAGTGCCAACATCATGAATGTGGTGCAAGCGACGATGAACGGCCTAATTTCGCTGAGAAACCCGAAGGAAGAAAGAGCGCGGCGCTTGAGCGCCGTGGGTAGATAGACAGTTATGGCGCGTCTCAAGATAACCCTGAAAAGGAGCCCGATTAGCCAGAAGCGAAACCAGCAACTCACGGTTCGCTCCCTTGGGCTCCGCCGTGTACATCAAAGCGTGGTTTACGAGGATTCTCGAACCGTGCGTGGTATGATCCTTACGGTCAGGCATCTTGTTGAGGTGGAGGAGCAGGAAGGGACGGAGTAGATGCACCAAAGTGACCTTCGCCCTGTTCCCGGGTCGATACATAAAAAAAGGCGGGTCGGCCGAGGCAATTCCAGTGGGCACGGAACCTATTCTGGACGCGGAATCAAAGGACAGCAGTCTCGCAGTGGCCGGGATCTGCGCATCGGCTTTGAAGGTGGACAGATACCCCTGATTCGTGCGTTGTCGCGCAAGAAGGGGTTCACGAATCGATTTCGGGTCGAGTACGAGCCGATAAATGTGTCTGCGCTCGCCGGGTTGGCGGCCGGAACAACGGTAACAGCTGAAAGCTTGCGTGCGGCGGGAATCGTAAAGTCGGCGCGCCTGCCGGTGAAGATACTAGGCGACGGCGAGATTTCGGTTGCGCTCGCCGTTGAGGTCGAGCGGCTATCCGCCGCGGCGCGAACCAAAATCGAGCAAGCCGGCGGAACAGCTACCGAGCTAACGCCTCGTACTTTGGCGGAGCCAGCCGTGGTAGAAGACGCGCCAGTGTCCGAAGCCAAGGCCGAACCGAAATCCAGGTCCAAGGCTAAGGCCAAACGCGCGGATGCGGAGCCCGAGTCTGATGATGCTCCGGAGAGCATGGATGGCGAGGACGAAGCCGGCGCCGACGAGAATGATGAAAGCTAGGAATGGCTGCCGCTAGCCGTAGCCAACCCACTCCAAGGCGCCCGCGGCTGCTGCAAGCAGTCTTCGATTCCTGGGCTCAGCCAGAGATCAGGGCGAAAATCGGTTTCGTCTTCCTAATGTTGGTCATATTCCGGTTCGTTGCTCACATCCCAATTCCGGGCGTAAACGAAGCGGCGCTTGACAACATATTTGATTCAAACAGTTCTACCAGCGCCTTCCTCGGCACGCTAAACGTTTTCAGTGGCGGTGCCTTGCGGCAGCTAAGTGTTGCGGCACTGGGTGTATATCCTTACATAACGGCATCGATCATTATGCAAATAATGATACCGATGATCCCCAGGTTGCAGGCACTCTCGCGCGAAGGAGAGTCGGGCCGCAACCGGATACAGCTCTATACGCATTGGCTCGCTGTGCCGATGGCAGTTGTCCAGGGCTACAGCCAGTTGATCATCCTCAATGGCTTCGGCGCAGGTGGGGTACTGAATCATGACGTGACCTTGACCGGACCAGACGCGTTGCCGACCTTCGCGGCGATTATTTCCCTGACGGCGGGAACAATGTTCCTGGTGTGGTTGGGTGAACTCATAACTGAGCGCGGCATTGGCAACGGAATTTCGCTAATTATCTTTGCTGGCATTGTGGCCGGTGTGCCATCGCTAGTGCCATCAATTTTCGATTCAAGCATTGGCTTCTTCGCCATATTTATGTTGGGAGCGATCGTGCTAGTAGCGATTGCTTCGATCGTCTATTTCCAGGAAGCGCAACGACGCTTGCCGGTTCAATACTCCCGGACTCAATTTAGGGGTGGACGGCAGTATAGACAGCAAGGAGCTTCCCACGTCCCCCTCAGAGTGCTTTCGGCTGGAATGATCCCGATCATATTTGCTTACTCAATCATGCTTTTCCCATCGTTTCTGGGTGAAGCCCTGGCAACTTCCAGCGGGGGTACATTCAACTGGTTCGGCAACGCGCTCGTGGACGTCTTCGGACAGCGGGAGGTGCCGTATTACCTGGTGGTGTTCATCTTTGTTGTGCTGTTCACGTTCTTCTATACATTCGTGACGTTTCAGCAGCAAAACCTGGCTGAGAACCTCCAGAAGCAGGGTGGCTTCATTCCGGGAATCCGGCCAGGCCCACCGACTTCTCAGTACATCACTCGGGTGCTTATCCGGGTGACCTGGGCCGGGGCTTTTTTCCTTGGCATCATCGCGGTCATGCCGTACTTCGTCACGGTACTGACCGATGTTCAAGCGCTGACCATCAGTGGCACAGGGCTGCTCATTGTGGTTGGCGTTGTGCTGGACACGATGAAGCAGCTCGAAGCACAACTAATGATGCGCAATTATTCCGGCTTTATTCGCTAACAGGAATAAAGAGCGACCAATAAACAGCCCTACCCCAGGCAAGACCCCGTAGACAAGGCCTCGCGACCGAGCAGGGTCGGGGGCTTGAAAGCGAACACAAGGAGCAGTTTAAGTGCAGCTAATCTTGCTCGGAGCGCCAGGCACCGGCAAAGGCACTCAGGCTTCGATTCTGGCGGACAGGTTTAATTGGCCACACATTTCGACTGGGGACATGCTGCGCGCAGCCGTAGCAGACGCTTCGGAGTTGGGTCTCCGCGCAAAGGTCTTTATGGATCAGGGTGAGCTGGTGCCCGATGACCTCGTAATCGACATGCTGGTGGAGAGGCTTCGGGCCAAAGATGCCGCGGCTGGGTTCGTATTAGACGGTTTCCCCCGCACGCTGGCACAGGCCATCGCGCTCGACGAATCGTTGGCTTCGGAAGGCAAAGCAATCGATCTGGTCTTGAATATTTCGGTCCCAGATGACGAACTGGTGCAGCGCCTTGGTGGGCGCTGGCTCTGCCACGGCTGCGGCGCTATTTACCATGAACAAATGAATCCACCAAGTAAGACCGGGCGCTGCGATAAATGTGGTGGTGAACTCTATCAGCGTGAAGACGACAAACCAGAGACCGTGCGCTCCAGGCTGGAACTCCAGAAGCTGCCACCGGATCTGGTGGCACACTACCGGGATGGCAAAAAACTGATTGATATTAACGGCTCGCAAACGGTGGCGAATGTTACTCACGAGTTGATGGCGGCCGTGCATCAAGATACTGAAAGTGCGAGTGGAAAATGATTACGATTAAATCGGATGAGGAACTAAGAATCATGCGCGAGGCAGGTCAGGTCGTGGGGCAAACTCTGCAGATCTTGGCCAAACAGGTCAAGCCGGGCGTGGTAGTCC
Source organism: Dehalococcoidia bacterium (assembly GCA_965219205.1). Taxonomy (GTDB): domain Bacteria; phylum Chloroflexota; class Dehalococcoidia; order DSTF01; family WHTK01; genus WHTK01. The sequence goes on along the minus strand of CBDCMQ010000007.1, from coordinate 102,257 downwards.
GTGAGCTGGACAAGACCGTTCGCGAGGAGTACGCGCGGCGGGGAGTAACGCCGACATTCCTCGGATATCAGTCCTACCCAGCCACGGTCTGCGTATCGGTCAACGACGAGCTCGTGCACGGAATTCCCGGCGACCGGGTTCTCGAAGAAGGCGATCTGGTCAGTATAGACCTTGGCGCAACTCATAAAGGTTTTGTTGGCGATAGCGCGATTACGATTGGAGTTGGTGAAATCACAACCGAGGCTCAAAGCCTGATCGATGTGACCCGGGAGTCGCTGTGGGTTGGCATTCGGGCGGCGCGGGCTGGCCAGCCTCTGGGAGCGGTGTCCAACGCAATTGGCCAATACATTGAAGGCGAAGGCTACGGCGTTGTGCGTGAGTACGTTGGGCATGGTGTTGGTCGGCAGATGCACGAGGAGCCCCAGGTGCCGAATTATGGACCAGCGGACAAGGGGCCGGTTTTGAAAAAGGGCATGGCCCTCGCCCTGGAACCGATGGTGACAATTGGCGATTACCGGACCAAAAAGCATTCCGATGGCTGGACAGTAAGTACGCTGGATGGCGGCCTTTGCGCTCACTTTGAGCATACGATCGCCATACTGGACGGTGAAGCAGAAGTACTTACATTGCCCTGAGGGAAGAGGCTTAGACCGCTTGAAAGGGCCTTCTATGGTTCGGCTTTTTGCGCTGATCTCGTTCAGAAAGATGCCGTACACGACAATGATGAGAAGGCGGGGACGATACGGAGTCCCAATGCAGACGTACGGGTCGATCATCCCAGGCGGTCCAACCCTGGCTCGTCTCCTCCCAGAGGGAGCGCAGGAAGGCAGGGAGGAGCCACGACTATCACGTGAGGCGAAGGCGCGCCTCAGGGCTGTTGAGTGGCACAAGGATCACGGCGAGAAGGTGAGTCTGACGGCAAGACGCTTTGGACGCAGCCGCTCAACCCTTTACCAGTGGCTAGAGTGCTACCGGCTCCAGGGTCCGCGGGGTCTGCAAGACCGCAGCCATAGGCCACACCAGGTCCGCAAGCCGACTTGGAGCCTAGAGTTCGAAGCAGCGGTGCTACGCCTGCGCCAAGACAATCCCGTCTGGGGCAAAGACAAGCTACAGCCGATCCTCAGACGCCAAGGGGTCACTATCTCGGTCTCGATGGTGGGCCGCATCCTCAGCCGGCTCAGACGCCAAGGCAAACTGGGGCCTGCGAGTCTGAAGGACCCTTGCATCGTCTCTCGGCCTCAGGTGCGGCCCTATGCCGTGCGTAAGCCCAAAGACTACGTCGTCAAGGCGCCGGGAGATCTGGTTCAGGTGGACAGCGCCGACGTGCGCTGGACCGGTATTACCCATGCCTACAAGCACTTCTCGGCGCGTGATATTGTCAGCCGCTGGGACGTCTTGGGTGTCTACGGCCGCGCTACCGCCGGCACGGCGCGCGACTTCCTCGATACGATCATCGAGCGTATGCCGGGTCCGGTGAAGGCGATCCAGGTGGACGGTGGCTCTGAGTTCAGGGCCGAGTTTGAGGCCGCCTGTGAGCAGAAGGGGGCTGCGGCTTTTTGTGCTGCCACCACGCTCCCCCAAGCTCAACGGCTGCCTGGAACGAGCCCAGCGCACCCACAAAGAGGAGCTTTACCAGTTGGTTGACCCACCCGACTCGCTCAGCCAACTGAGAACCCAGCTGCTCCAACAGGAGCAGCGTTACAACACTTACCGGCCCCATCAGGCCCTTGGCCATCTAACGCCGCAAGAGTGGCTGCTAGCATTCACCGAGAGGAGGTAAGTGTCCGGCATCTACTGGACGAGTACACGCGCTTGCGCATAGGTGGGCCATAAATTGTAGAATAGAAGTTGCGTCTTTAACCCTGAGAGGATTTAACTGACCTTCGGGTCTATATGCCGAAAAAAGAAAAAATTGAAGTCGAAGGGGTGGTCAAGGAACCGCTTCCGAACGCGATGTTTGGAGTGGAGCTACCCAACGGGCATCGGGTCCTAGCGCATCTTTCGGGTAAGATGAGAATCAATTACATCCGAATAACGCCGGGGGACAAGGTGCTGGTAGAGCTTTCACCGTATGACCTTACGAGAGGGCGTATCACTTACCGGCTGCGCTGATTGGAGTAAGAGACCGAAATGAAAGTTAGCGCATCAGTAAAGCCGCGCTGTGAAAAGTGCAAGATCATCCGCCGTCGTGGTGTTATTCGGGTGATATGTGAAAACAAGCGCCACAAGCAACGGCAAGGCTAAGGAGCGAGGTAGCAGATGGCACGTATAGCTGGCGTTGACATTCCTCGCGAAAAGCGTGTGGATATTTCCTTGCGCTACATCTACGGCATCGGGCCGAAGCGTGCAGAAACGATCTGTGGCATGACCGGCATTGTCCCGGAAACCAAGGTTCGGGACCTGACCGATGAAGAAGTGAGCCGGATACGTGAACTCCTGGATCGAGAGTTTACCGTCGAAGGTGATCTGAGGCGAGAAGTCCGTCAAAACATCCAACGTCTGATAGAAATCAACTGCTACCGCGGGATCCGGCATCGCCGCGGCCTACCGCTCCGGGGTCAGCGCACCAAAACCAATGCGCGTACGAAGCGTGGGGCCAAGCGGACGGTTGCGGGGAAGCGGAAAGCCGCTAGGAAGTAGCGAGGAAGAAGCGTGGTTCAAAGGCGAGGTCAGCGAACACGACGCCGGGAGCGAAAATCGGTCCCGCGTGGAAATGTGTACATCAAATCCACATTCAATAACACGATCATTACGCTGACCGATCCGAATGGAAATGTCCTGAGTTGGGGCAGCGCCGGTACGGCCAACTTTAAGGGCTCGCGCAAGAGTACGCCCTTTGCGGCTCAAATGGCTGCTGAGAGTGCAGCGCGGCGAGCCATGGACCACGGTCTTCGACAAGTTGACGTGTTGGTGAAGGGACCAGGCAGCGGCCGCGAAGCAGCTATTCGGGCGCTGCAGGCGGCGGGGCTCAACGTCCTAAGCATCCGCGATATGACACCGATACCGCACAATGGCTGTCGCGCTCCTAAGCGGCGCCGAGTCTAGAAAAGCAGGACTAACGAATGGCTCGATACACCGGACCCGTGTGCCGTATGTGCCGCCGATACGGCGAGAAGCTCTTCCTCAAGGGAGACCGCTGTTTTGGCCCGAAGTGCGCGTTTGAAAAACGACCGACGCCTCCCGGAGCCGCGACTCAGCGGCGCCGCAAGGTCACCGATCGTGGGTCCCAGCTGCGCGAAAAACAGCGTGCTCGCGTTGCCTACGGGCTGCTAGAGCGCCAATTCCGTGGGTACTACGATGAGGCGCTTCGGAAAACTGGCGTCACCGGAAGTATTCTCGTGCGCATGCTGGAATCACGCCTCGACAACGTGGTTTACCGTCTGGGATTCGCTGATTCAAGGAAGCAGGCTCGACAGTTGGTCCGTCACGGACACATTAGTCTTAACGAGCGCAAGACAGATATTCCTTCGGCACAGCTCAAGATCGGCGATCAGATTGGCTTCACAACCCGCGGTGCCAAGACTGAATATGCCAGCATGCTTAAGGAAAACTTGGGGGCGAAACAGGCTCCGGTTTGGCTCTCCCTCGACTCTGGCGGAATGAAAGGGAGGGTCCTGAGCGAACCAACTCTGGAAGGTGCGGAAGCGCTTTTCGACCCTAACGTTATTGTGGAGTACTACTCGCGCTAACCCACAACTTTGTCTCGAGAAACAAGAAATGGGACTTGAGGGCAGGTTGCCCGCCGGCACGGTTGCCGATTCCTGCCTAAGGAGGTGCCTTTGGTGACTATGGTTAACTATGAAGCTGAAGAAAAGCCTGAGCTGAGCTTTGCAGAAGAAGGTGATGGTGTTTACGGGAAAATAGTAGCGGAACCGCTCGCGGCTGGTTTCGGTACTACCGTCGGCAACGCTCTCCGCCGGACTCTGCTGAGCTCTCTGCCCGGCGTTGCCATTACGGCTGTCCACATTGAGGGAGTCGACCACGAGTTCTCGACGGTTCCCAACATGAAGGAAGATATTGTTGAGTTCCTGCTCAACGTAAAAGACGTCCGCGTCCGTGCCTTGACTGACCGGCCGGGCAAAATGTTCTTAGATGTCTCCGGCGAAGGCGAAATTACCGCTGGGCAAATTCAATCATCAGCAGACTTTGAAATTGTTAACCCGGAGCGCCATTTGGCGTCGATGGAATCTAAGAGCGCTCACCTTTCCATTGAGTTCACGGTTGAGCATGGGTTCGGCTACGTGCCCGCAGGAACGACGGAAGGCTTGTCGATTGGCGTAATACCGGTTGACGCTATCTATTCGCCGGTGCGGCGGGTCAATTACCACGTCGAACATACCCGAGTGGGTCAGGTGACTAACTTTGACCGTCTAACCCTGGAGGTTTGGACCGACGGGGCTACAAGCCCAATGGATGCCGTGAGTAACTCGGCGGAGGCTTTGGCGGAGCAGTTTGCTGTTTTTTCCCGGCTGGGAAGGCCGGAGGAAGCGGTTGTTATGCGTGGACTGGGAACCGGCGCCGCGTTGACATCTGATCGCTACAACACGCCGATTGAGGACCTTAACTTGTCGGTGCGGGCTTATAACTGCCTCAAGCGCAGTGGGCTAATGACCGTCGGTGCTGTGTTAGAGAAGAGTGAGGAAGAATTGCTGGCCTTGCGCAATTTTGGTCGCAAGTCCTATGACGAGCTTCGTGACAAGCTGGTTGATCTGGATCCGCTGGCGCCCGGCGCCGTGGCAGAAGCAGATGTGGCCCTGCCTCTACATCAAGCTGGGTCTCGCGCGGCTTCGGCCGGCGCAGCGAACGCTGGTGACGAGGAGCTTGGCCCCGTGGCTAAAGCGCTGCTTGAGGCGCTCAAGGATTCCGGCAACGAGGAGCTACTGACGACAAGCGACGAGGAAGACGAGGGGTAGTGTGAGGCATAAGGTAAAGTCGCAGCGATTCAGCCGGCCCACGGACCATCGTCTGGCCATGTTCCGTAACATGGTCACGGATCTGCTCAGGCACGAACAGATTAAGACAACGGAGGCCAAGGCGAAGACGATTCGCAGCCTGGCGGAGAAAATGATCACGCTGGGCAAAAGTGGCTCGCTACCGGCTCGGCGGCGGGTACTTGGTTACGTTTACGATAAGGACGTGGCGCGCAAACTGTTCGATGATCTTGGTCCCCGGTATGCCGACCGTCAGGGTGGATATACGCGCATCGTTCGTCTTGGCCCGAGACTCGGTGATGGTGCGCCTGATGTACAACTCGAGCTCGTTTAGAGTCAGCGACCCGCGGCATTTCGTGGTCATCCGGGTTTCCGTGCCTCCTGGAGGGCCGGCGGCGTCTGAGCAACACGACGAGCACCGGCGCCTAGCACTGCTGCTGGAATACGATGGCAGTCGCTACTTTGGATCACAACTTCAAGAAAGCGCACCGACAATCCAAGCAACTTTAGAAAAGGCTATAGAATGTGTGACCGGTGAAGTGCTGCGGACTGCATTCGCCGGCCGAACCGATGCCGGCGCGCACGCTCGCGGACAGACAGCGTCGTTCCTCACTGCCAGTCAATTGAGCCGAGAAGTACTACTAAGGGCGATTAATGCCCGCTTGCCGGACGACGTTGTAGTGCGGAAGGTCGCGGATGTCGACCTGGCCTTCGACGTGCGGCGGCACGCAACGCTGAGGCACTACCGCTACTCTGTCACTACTGGTGGCGTAAGGCCGGCGTTGAATCGTGGCCAAACCTGGTACGTCCCCGGTATGTTGGATATCGCGGCCATGCGGCTGGCGGCTGGCCGTTTGGTGGGAGAGCGTGACTTCGCCGCATTTGGGGGCCCGTTAGAGCGGCCTGAAGCTAGCACGGTGAGGGACTTAAAGCAGTTTGATGTCCAGGCGGACGGCGTGTTGGTCGCCTTCCTCCTGGCAAGCAATGCTTTTCTGCCGCATCAAGTGCGGCGCATGGTCGGCGCCTTAGTTAAGGTTGGGCTTGGCAAGACCACAATGGAGCAGTACGTAGCCATTCTTGATGGCCCGCCATCCAAGTCGGGGCCCACCGCACCGGCGCGTGGCCTTTGCCTGATGAGGGTTGATTATGAGGAGTCTCCTTTCGGTCCTCTTTCGGCGTCATTGGCGCAAACAGGATTTGGTGGACTGGATTCAAGCGCTTACGTTTGCTAGGATCGTTTTTCATGAAAACTTATAACCTACGAGCCAGGGAAATAGACAAGCGCTGGCGTGTGTTCGATGCTGAAGATCAGCTCCTCGGCCGTTTGGCGACCCAGATTGCCAGCGTGCTGCGTGGCAAAGATAAGGCCACGTATTCGCCACATCTCGACATGGGCGATTTCGTGATCGTGACAAATGCCACGAAAATCAAAGTCAGCGGCCAAAAGATGAGTCAAAAGCTATACCGCCACCATACCGGCTATTTGGGCGGCCTCAAAGAGATTCGGTTGGATGCTCAGCTAGAGCGGCATCCAGATCGGGTGATTCGTGCGGCTGTCTGGGGAATGTTGCCAAAGGGGCGGTTGGGCCGAAAGCAGATCCGTCACCTAAAGATTTATGCCGGTCCAGAACACCCGCACGCCGCTCAGGTTAACGCGGGCCAGGGCAAAAGCCGCCCGAACGAGGAGGCGAAAACAAATTGACAGCCCAGCAATACTTTGCCGGAACCGGCCGTCGTAAGACCGCCGTTGCGCGAGTCCGGCTTTATCCGGGAGCTCAGGAAATCGTTGTAAATGGACGTTCGTTGGAGGATGTTCTGCCTCGCGTAAGTCTTCGCGAGATCGCTCTGCGCCCCTTAACCGCGCTCGGACAACAGAGCAAATTTGGCGTGCAGGTCAAAGTCGAAGGTGGCGGCATTTCCGGCTGGGCTGGAGCTATTTCGCACGGAATCGCCCGTGCCTTGGTCGCTTCCGACGCGGAAATGAAGCCACAGCTGCGGCGCCATGGGTTGATGACCCGTGACTCACGGATGAAAGAGCGCAAGAAGTACGGTCTAAAGCGTGCCCGAAAGGCAGCACAGTACACAAAGCGTTAGTGGACGATCGAACAAGAACAAAGGTGCCGGTTACTCAACCGGCGCTTTTGTCCTTTCTGGTCAGAGTGTCTCGGCACGGCTGGCAGAACGGATTCCTGATCTCAGCCGGCGGCGAGATCCTGCTTCAATCTGTCGATCGCGTTGATCTCCCAGGGGCGGACGTTGTTGAGCATGGCAAGGTAGTAGCTGATGTAGTTAGCGTAGTAGACCGCCCGCAGCATGGCTTGAAGGGGTTCGTCGCCGCCGACGTCGAGACGCTCGTGGCTGATTCCCGCACGATCCAGCAGCCTGACCGTAAGGTGGACACGCCTCTGCAGGCTTTCGCTCATGCCAGCGTGTTCTAAGACTACAGCGTGAACCAGTGAGGAAACAGACTCCGGAAGGTCAAGTCCGACCACAGTGTTGTGATGCATCTCGGGCAACTCGTCCGCGATTGCCCAGGACTTAGCATTTTCGTTGATCTGTGTCTTCCAGCGCCGCGCCGCAGGGATGAGGTACCCGGCGGCTTCGATCAGCGGCAGGCGGCCTTGAGCACGCTGAGCGATCTGCTTGGCCGGGTTGTCCTTAGTGGGTGTCAGTTCATCAATCAGCGGCCGCAGCTCTTCCAGGCTTGCGATCGCTCGTTCAATACGCTGATCGCTGACATCCAGGACGCCGGCGGCCTTGGCCACGGCTATGAGACGGAGAAAGGCGTGCCCGAGGGCTGCCCGAGGCTCGGCCGGATAATCGAAGGTCAGCATGGGCAGGGAACGCGCCGCCGCCAATTTGCGAATTCGTCCGCCGGTGGTGATAACCACAACCTTCGCGTCGCGGTTTAACGCGTCCTCAAAGGCAGAAAGAGTCTCTTCGGTGTCGCCGCTGTGGCTGCAGGCGATGACGAGAGTATTTGTACTCACCCAACTTGGCAGCTCGTAGCCGCGGATGACGCTCACTGGGACTGATGCCTCCCTAAAGGCGAGTGCCTGTAGGAAGTCACCGCTGATCGCCGACCCGCCCATACCGACAACTACGATGTGAGAGGGTCCGTGGTAATCGTCTGGCAATGCGAAAGTGCGGGCCGATTCCCAGGCTTGGCGGCACTGCTCGGGCAGCTCTCGGCTACGCTCAAAGCTGCCATCATGGTCCAGCTTTGCTCTTACGGTTTGGTCGTCCAGATTGTTCATGGTTTGCTTCGGTTCACCAGTTGTTCTTTAGGCTTGGTCTCGCCTGACAGCATCAGCTCAGAGTCCGGCAAGCTCCCGGCCGGTATCCAGCAATGGCTGGACCAAGTTATTGTCGGTTGTCTCACAATAGATTCGCAGCAGCGGCTCCGTGCCGGAAGGCCGGAGAAGCAGCCAGCCGCCGTCAATTTCAAAGCGAAACCCGTCGAGGCGGTCCCGTGATAAGACCTTGCGGCCGGCGATTGAAGTTGGCGAGGCGTTTGTCACACGTTCGATCGCGTCTGCTCGCTGATCGGGCTGAACGTGTGTATCGATGCGGTCGTAATAGTGCCGGCCGACCTTGGCGTAGAGTTCCTCAACCAGTTGAGAGGGTGTTTTGCCGCTACGCGCCAGGAGGTCGAGGAAAAGAAGTCCAGAGAAACATCCGTCCCGCTCCGGAAGGTGCTCGCCAAAAGAGTAGCCACCACTCTCCTCGCCGGCAGCCATCGCGTTCGTCTCAATCATCCTTGGGCCGAGGTATTTGAATCCGACCTTGGTTTCGTAGACCGGGACGTCATAGGCCTCCCCTAGGCGATCGATCATCCGGGTGCTGGTAAGAGAGCGGATGAGCGGACCACGGCGGCCCCGGTACTCCAAGAGGTAGTAGCTCAGCAGGGCAAATGTCTGAAGTTGGTCGACGAACTGTCCCTTTTCGTCTATGACGCCGAGACGGTCGGCGTCGCCGTCCGTGGCAAGACCAATATCGGCGGCGCCATTCAGGACGGCTGTTGACAGGTCGGTCAGGTTACGCGCGATCGGTTCGGGCGAAACCATGCCCGGAAAAGCTGGGTTAGGCTCGGAGCGCAATTCAGCCACACGGCTGGAGCCCTCGCCGAGAATCTGCTTGAGGACGCCGGCGCCGGTGGCGTGCATCGCGTCGAATACCACGTTTAGGCCGGCGTTCCTGATTTGGTCGAGGTCGATCAGGCGCCGAACTTGGTCATCGTAGGCTGGACGTGGGTCGAAAAGTTGCACGAGGCCACTGCTGATCGCTGTTTGGAGGTCAACCCGATTTGGTTCGCCATCTTTCTGGCCGAGCTCGATCTGGGCTTCGAGTGAGTCGACGACCTCAGGTGGAGCACTACCCGCGTATTCGGGCTTGAATTTGAAACCGGAATAGGTTCCCGGATTGTGGGACGCCGTGATGATGACGGCACCGCCGGCTTGCTTGTCGAGGATAGCGTGACAGGCCACAGGAGTCGCGGCAGGGCCATCAAACAGGTAAACCTTGATGCCGTGAGCAGCGACCACTTCGGCGCTGGCGGCGGCGAAGTCGGCAGATGCGAATCTGGTGTCGTATCCAATAACCAGACCACGCTCAGCGAGTTCGGATTGCTTCAGGTGCCGTGCGACTCCTTCTGCGCAGGCACGCACATTTTCAAAAGTGAAGTCATCGGCAATTATCGCCCTCCAGCCGTCTGTCCCGAATTGAATTTTTGTCTTAGTCATCGATGAATAAGGCGCTAAACGGCGACCTCGCCCGGCTCTAGACTGGTGCCGCGTTCAAGCCGGACCCTATCGTTCACCTTGGAGCCATTGGCGAGGATAGCTCCAATGAGAACGCAGCCGTCACCAATCAGACAGCCATCGCCGATGATACTGTCGCGGACGATGGAACCGGCGCCTATCTTGGTTTGAGACCAAATTACCGACCCTTCGATTAAGACATTCTCCCCTAAATCGCAGTGTTCGCCCAGTATGCTCGGCCCCGCGATGTGGGATGATTCGGCAACTTTGCAGCCGCGGCCGAGTATGACCCGAGGCTCAATCTTGGCGCTGGCAGAGATTTCAGAGCAACCACTGATCGCGGCTTGGCCCTCGAGGCCGGCCGGGAGCCACGCGGGAATGCGTCCGCAAAGCAAGTCATTATGCAACTGTAGGTAGCGTTCAGGGGTTCCGGCGTCCATCCAGTAAGCGTCAGACTTAAAGCCAGCTACGAGACTGCCCTGGGCGATGAGCAAGGGCATCACGAGACGCTCAATTGACCCGTCCATTTTTTGGTCGGGAATCAGATCCAGGACTTCAGGCTCGAACAGCCAAGTTCCCGCATTCGCCCAGCGGCTGAGTGTTTGTCCAGGCGCCGGTTTCTCAATAAAGCGGGTGATTCTTCCGTCTGCTTCAACTTCAGCGATGCCAAAGGTACTGGGATCACTGACACCCGTTAACGATACGCTTATTGCCGCGTTCGCCTGCTGGTGGCGTTCGATCATTGCCGTAAGGTCGAGGTCTGTCAGAATATCGCCATTGCAGACCAGAAAAGCACCTTGGAATTGTTCAGCAGCCTGTTTAACCGCCAGGCCGGAACCAAGGGGCTCGGTTTCGTAGGAGTAATCGAGGGTAAGTCCAAGTTGAGAACCGTCGCCCAGCATGGCCTGGATTCGTCGGTCGGTAGCGCCGGCGGCGAGCACAATGCGCTCGATGCCGTGCTTATGCAGGCTGCTGAGAAGATGGACGACCATGGGACGATTCAAGACTGGTATCAGTGGTTTGGGAAGCGCATAAGTTAGAGGTCGGAGGCGGGTCCCTCCGCCTCCAACTAACACAACTGCGTTCACTGTTTTCCGCCTGGGGCGGCCGCATCGCAGCTGATAGCTGCTCTAGAGGCGCAGGGCACTCCTTGCAGGAACAAATCCGGCTCCTTTCGGCAACTCCCTGCACGATACATTTCGGGTGGAAAGGGCATAATCCGGGGAAACCCTTGATCTAGCGAACTTACTAAATCTCGACTAGTTCGGAACCGGGTACAACGGCGCGCCAGCGGGCCAGCGCCCGGCGTAACAATGGAACCGGCGAACCGTAGTTGCGGCGCGTGGCGGTGGCCTCAATCAGGCGGGCACGCTCAATATATCCAAGACGTTCGTAAATTTGCCGTGCCGGCCGATTGGCCGGATCGACGTTGAGTACGATCAACTCGGAAGAGGGAAGAAATGACTCGGTAACGGCTGCGGTCACGGCTGTGCCATAGCCCCTGCCGCGAAAGTCAGGGTGCGTGAAGACGTTGCCAATTACTGCAACACCTTCTTGGGCTGAATAGATGTGAGTTCCCGCGGCAGCTACCAGCCGCCCGCGGTTGAAGGCCCCGAAGTAAACGCCATTGCTGACTTGTTGTCCGGAATAGCGAATCCCCTGGTCTTCTAGGGCATAGAGCCGGTTGAGCTCGGTCGCATCGGCATCGATCAACCGCCGTGTGCCGGCGGGCGATTTGGGAGGGTTGTAGGTCTCTGGTTGGATTTGCATGCGCAACATTGTCTGCGGCCGCCAGAGGTTGTGAGTAGTTAGTAGCTGGTCGACCTGAGCTGTTTCACAGGTTAATACTACTTGGCGTGGACCCGGATGGAGACGAATAAGTGCCGCCATAAGGGTGGTTTCGCTGCCGAGCACCAATGTTGACGGCCCTAAGCCGCCACGTGAGTGCATCACCAAGCCAAATTTTTCGCCTGCCGTTACCTCGTAGAATTCCGCTTGGCGAAACAGGGAAGGATCAAGATATGCGAGGGCGTAAGCGGCGTATGGGGCATGCGGCTGCAAGCGCCGGCGAACCGCCTCCGGATCAACAAGACGGCGCACCTCGGCGTGACGACGCATTCCAGCCGTGCGGCTGGCCGCCGTGTGGGCGCTCATTCCGCGGCGCCTATGAGGAAAATGAACCGAGGGAACGCGGGTTTGATTGCCGTGAACACGATGTCGATTTCTCCAGGCAAAAATTGGACCCGCGGGGGAGTGCGTCATGCGTTCGCTTCAACGTCTCAGTACCGGCTTTACCGAGGCCTGTTGAGACGTTATCCCAGCACAGCAGACTGATTGAAGACTCAATACTTATATCAATAAGCCTAGGGCGGGCGCCGAAGCTCGTCAAGGAGAAGACCTGGCTGGTCAGGAGCGCAGCACGTGAAGCTGCCATCGCTCGATGATGATGCGGAATTTCCAGCAACCGTTGACTCTAAAGCCCACCTTTATATGATCAGCGTGAAGGATCGGAGGCTCGATGCCGAGGGTAGATGACTCGATAGACATCAATGTTCCGCGTGAGAAGGTGTTCCAGTACATCTCTGACATTGAGTTGCAGCCAGCATGGAACAAATGGGCCAAAAAGGCTGAATCCACATCGCTGGTGCGAAGCGCGCTTGGCGCTACTGATGCAATGGTTATGCAAGTTGGCCCTCGCAAGGAGAGCGTCGAGGGTATCGTCACCGAATTCAAGGACGGCTCACTGTACAGCCGCCGCCACACCAAGGGAATGGAGATGACCGAGCGTTACTCATTGCTGACCATTGGCGACATGACCAAGGTTGCCTGGAGTGTGGAGTATGTTTCACCGATGGGGCCGATCGGCAAGATGAACGATATGTTGTTTGTAACCCGGCTGTTCGAGCAGTTGATGCACGACTCGTTGAATCTATTGAAAGGCCAACTGGAGAGCGCCCGCTAAGGGATCGTGCAGTCCTTCGACGTTTCACAGCTTGATGAGTTTCCTCTTGATGGCATGCTGGTTCCGCGCATTCGCATGTACACGAGCAGCCAACCCGACATCAACATTCAGGTAGGTGACCAGCCATACTTCTACGACCGCAGTTGCCCGATTAAAGGTCATTCGGCAATTCTGCCCGGCCAAATTCGCCAGGCCCTGGCGGAGGGCAAACAACCGCTAGTAATTGAGCGGCCAGAGCGGTTCTACATATACTTCTCGGCTGACCCGGCAGAAGCAGAGGATGGGCCACCCGAGAAAGAGGCTGATGCCGAGGTCAGCGGCGACGAGGCTGAGAAGCCAGAAGAGCCGGATTCTTAATCAGGAAGAAGTTTTTTCACTGCTGGCTTGGGGTTCGGAGTAGTGCTGTTCTCGCGCCTTACGAAGATATTCGATGTGGCCTCGAAAAGAATCGGCCTGAATCGGTGGCGTACTCATGATTACGGCGTCTTCTTGGTTGTCCGAGTAGTAGCGGACCCTGACACCGACCTTGAGAAAACGGAACTTCTCGTATAGAGCTTGGGCAGGCAGGTTCGATTGTCTAACCTCTAGTGTAATGATCTCCTTCTGGCTGGACAGCGATGTTTCGACGAGGTCGGCGAGCAGAAGTTCGCCGAGACCGCGGCCGCGATAGGCTTGTCTGATGGCGATCGCGACGATGTGCACCTCGTCAGCCATATTCCAGACGCCAACGTACCCGACTATGTAGTCAATCGTCTGGGGTTCATCTGGTTGCCTGCGGCGCAGCAGGTTCAACAATGGGTGCCGGCGAGTAGAAACTGGCTCGACTGGAGGATGGTCGCTATCCACGATGACTGTGTAGTTGGCCAACTTATTGGCCAACTCGCGACGATAGGCAGTGCGAGGCCAAGTGGTTGGGAAGGACTCCGCTTCAATCGTCACAATCTGAGCGATGTCCGCGGAGGTCATGGGCCTGAGATGAAAACGGGCTGTTTTGAGCATGATCGACCTTGACTAGATTATGCCAAACGCCCGCCCCGAGCGGCTCCTTTCGAGGGGGCAATTTTGATGGATCTCAAGACTTGGCTGGACGGTCAATAACCTGATCTCGTTCAGAAAGATGCCGTACACGACAATGATGAGAAGGCGGGGACGATACGGAGTCCCAATGCAGACGTACGGGTCGATCATCCCAGGCGGTCCAACCCTGGCTCGTCTCCTCCCAGAGGGAGCGCAGGAAGGCAGGGAGGAGCCACGACTATCACGTGAGGCGAAGGCGCGCCTCAGGGCTGTTGAGTGGCACAAGGATCACGGCGAGAAGGTGAGTCTGACGGCAAGACGCTTTGGACGCAGCCGCTCAACCCTTTACCAGTGGCTAGAGTGCTACCGGCTCCAGGGTCCGCGGGGTCTGGAAGACCGCAGCCATAGGCCACACCAGGTCCGCAAGCCGACTTGGAGCCTAGAGTTCGAAGCAGCGGTGCTACGCCTGCGCCAAGACAATCCCGTCTGGGGCAAAGACAAGCTACAGCCGATCCTCAGACGCCAAGGGGTCACTATCTCGGTCTCGATGGTGGGCCGCATCCTCAGCCGGCTCAGACGCCAAGGCAAACTGGGGCCTGCGAGTCTGAAGGACCCTTGCATCGTCTCTCGGCCTCAGGTGCGGCCCTATGCCGTGCGTAAGCCCAAAGACTACGTCGTCAAGGCGCCGGGAGATCTGGTTCAGGTGGACAGCGCCGACGTGCGCTGGACCGGTATTACCCATGCCTACAAGCACTTCTCGGCGCGTGATATTGTCAGCCGCTGGGACGTCTTGGGTGTCTACGGCCGCGCTACCGCCGGCACGGCGCGCGACTTCCTCGATACGGTCATCGAGCGTATGCCGGGTCCGGTGAAGGCGATCCAGGTGGACGGTGGCTCTGAGTTCAGGGCCGAGTTTGAGGCCGCCTGTGAGCAGAAGGGGCTGCGGCTTTTTGTGCTGCCACCACGCTCCCCCAAGCTCAACGGCTGCCTGGAACGAGCCCAGCGCACCCACAAAGAGGAGCTTTACCAGTTGGTTGACCCACCCGACTCGCTCAGCCAACTGAGAACCCAGCTGCTCCAACAGGAGCAGCGTTACAACACTTACCGGCCCCATCAGGCCCTTGGCCATCTAACGCCGCAAGAGTGGCTGCTAGCATTCACCGAGAGGAGGTAAGTGTCCGGCATCTACTGGACGAGTACATAACCTTGCCGTAAACGTTAGTACAAGTTACAATCGGCAGCGTAAAAGGAGCGCGAGTGTCCACTCATCTGCGGCTGCTGTCCTTTCTCAACCCGTACAAAAAGCAGGTCGTATTCGCTTGGCTGGTGGTTACACTGGCGGCCGCCTTTACCATGCTCCTGCCGCAACTCCTGAGAGTTGCAATCGACACCGGTCTGAAACCGCCCGCCACCGTTGAGATTGGCGTTAACCTTGCCGACCCGGCCTCAACCTCTGATACGACGATTCTGGTCAGCGACGGCTCAGAGCTGAATCGCGACCAGCTGGTCCAAATTGACGCCGAGAAGATGACGATTGTCTCGGTCAGCGGGAACACCGTGACCGTGGAGCGAGGTGCCGAAAGTACGGAAGTCCGAGGTCACGACACGGACGCGCGGGTCCTGGAGGTAGACGGAACGACATTTGGCGGCAGCACAGACACGCTCCTCCTAATTGGCGGCGCAATCCTTCTCGCCGCCATTCTCAGGGCATTCTTCTCCTACTGGATGACCTATATGGGTGAATGGCTAGGCCAACATGTTGCCTATGACCTGCGCAATCGGATTTACGATCGCCTTCAGCGCTTGAGTTACGCGTACCACGATCAACAGCAAACTGGACAGCTCATGTCTCGGGCCACACAGGACGTGGAGGGGACACGGATGTTCATCCAGATGGGCGCGATCCGGTTGTTGGACATTATGACGCGAGTAGCGATTGCGGCGACCCTGATGTTCGCTTCTGACTGGCGTCTCGCTTTGTTAGGTTGGCTACTCATGCCGCTGGTGGCGATCAGGTCGATTCAGGTGCAGATAATAAGCCGGCGCATTTGGGCCGGGGTCCAGGACCGCCTCGGGCGAGTAACCACGGTCTTGCAAGAGAATCTCACCGGAACCCGTGTGGTTAAGGCGTTCTCGCGGGAGTCGCATGAAATCGAGAAGTTCGATCGCGAGGCGAATGACCTTTTCACCTGGAACTATCGCCAAAACCGGATCCAGGCCCAGAATGGCCCCTTTTATCAGGCTATGGGCATGTTATCGATGGTGGCGGTACTTTGGGTCGGAGCGATCATGATCACCAAGGGCGATCTTTCAGCCGGCGAGCTCACCGCCTTCCTTGCTTACCAGGCGCTGCTCTATATGCCGATGCGCATGCTTGGCTTCATCGTGCAGCAGTTTGCCCGCGCAGGCGCGGCCGGCGAACGAATTTTCGAGATTTTGGACGCGGAGTCTGCGGTCAAGGAGAAGCCAGACGCTATAAGTCTCAAGGACGTGCGCGGCGATATAGGGTATGAGGATGTTGCGTTTGGCTACGACGCGATTAGCCCGGTGCTGCGCGCAGTAAGCTTCACCGCGGAGCCGGGCAAGGTAGTGGCCTTGCTTGGACCAACCGGCAGCGGTAAGACGACGGTGGTAAACCTGTTGCCACGCTTTTACGACGTTACCGGCGGGCGGATCATGATCGATGGAGTTGATATTCGCGATCTGACATTGAACTCCTTGCGGGCCAACATTGGTGTCATTCAGCAGGATGTCTTCCTCTTTTCGGCGACTCTCCGTGACAACATCGCCTATGGTGCCGTCAATTCGACTTACGAGCAGGTAATCGAGGCCGCCAAGATCGCCCGTATCCACGACTTCATAATGTCGTTGCCAGACGGATACGATACCTGGGTCGGGGAGCGCGGCGTGACGCTGTCCGGCGGACAAAAGCAGCGAATTTCAATCGCGCGGACATTGCTCCTGGACCCGAAAATCCTGATTCTTGATGATTCGACATCTAGTGTTGACACCCAGACAGAGTTCCAGATCCAGCAGGCGCTTTCCGCCGTAATGAAAGGGCGGACGACGCTAGTAATAGCCCAACGGCTCCGAACCGTGCGTAATGCTGACCAAATTCTGGTGATGAGCGATGGTGAGGTTGTAGAACGTGGCGGCCACGAGGAACTGATCGAGGAAGACGGACTCTACCGCCAAATTTACGACCTGGAACTTCGAGACCAGGAAGAAGCCTTGAAGCGGGTGACGGATGCTACCGATGCCGACGGGACAGGTGAGGAACAGGCCGTCGAAGTGGAGGGTGGAAGCTAACTCCGCGCAGGCAGAGTTAGGGAGATAAGCATGGCGTTTTGGGGCAACATGGGTGGCGGAATGGGTGGCATGGGAATGCAGCGAGGCCCCATGGGTGGTGGCATGCGGCGCAGCGTCGATTCCTGGGATGACGAAGAGCTCGGGTCGGCCTATAACCATCAGGTGACGATGCGGCTTCTGGGTTACGTGAAGCCCTACAAATTCCGCGCATTCTTGTCATTGCTGGGGGTTGTTGGCGGCGCCGTTCTGCTCAATTTCCAGCCGTTGCTGATCCAGCGAGCCGTTGACTCCGCGGTTTCCGCGGACACAGGGGGAGTTACGCGCGCTGGAGCGTTCTTCCTGCTGTTTGTGATCCTGGGCTGGATTGCCACTTACACCCAGTTTCTAAACGCTGGCTTTATCGGTCACAAAGTGCTGTTGAAGATGCGGACGAGCATGTTCGCGCACCTGCAGAAGCTTTCGTTGCGCTTCTATGACAGCAATGAGACCGGCCGGGTCATGTCTCGGGTTCAAAACGATGTCACTTCGATGCAAGAGTTGCTTTCGTCGGGCTTCTTGACGATCTTCGGTGACTTTGTCGGGCTGGCCGTTGTCATCTATCTGGTCTCCAGCCGCAACCTGGAATTGGCGCTCGTGGCCTTCAGTGTAGTTCCGGTCATGATCTTGCTGACCGCCGTTTGGCAGATTTACGCGCGCAGAGCGTTCATGCGGGTGCGGCAAGCAATCGCGGTTGTCAACTCTAACCTGCAGGAGAACGTCAGCGGCGTACGCGTGATCCAAAGCCTGCAGCGGGAGAACGTGAACGCTGAGCGCTTCTCGGCGCTCAACTCAGACAATATGCAGGCCAACATTGCTGCCGGCCGTTTGCAGGCCGCGATAATGCCGATGGTGGAGATGATTTCTTCGGTCTCGACGGCGCTAGTCGTGATCTACGGCGGCCGACAGGTGCTGAACGGTGACCTAAGCCTTGGCGTATTCGTTCTTTTCATCTTTTCGATCGAACGCTTCTTCCAGCCAATTCGTGAACTGGTAATGCAGTACGCCCTGCTGCAGCGGGCCATGGCAGGCGGCGCGCGTGTGTTCGAGGTGCTCGACACGAAGCCTGATATCGTCGACGCACCGGACGCGATCGAGTTGGAAGATATTCGAGGCGAGGTCGAGTTCCAGGACATGAACTTTGACTACGTTGACGACGTGCCAGTGCTACGCGACATAAATCTGCAGGTTCAGCCGGGCGAGACGATCGCGTTGGTTGGTTCTACGGGTGCTGGCAAGACCACGTTAACGTCGCTAATAATGCGCTTCTATGAGGTTAGCAGTGGCCGAATACTGATCGATGGCCACGAGCTCAAGCAGATTAATCGGGCGTCACTCACCCGCCACACCGGTGTAGTGCTTCAGGACCCCTTCTTGTTCTCCGGAACGATCAGAGACAACATCCTCTACGGCCGCCTGGATGCCGCCGAGGAGGAGGTCATCGAGGCGGCAAAAGCTGTTGGTGCCCACGATTTCATTATGAAGTTGGAGGATGGCTACCTAGCGGAGCTGCATGAGAGAGGCCAAAACTTATCGGTTGGCCAGCGCCAGCTGATCAGTTTCGCGAGGGCTGTACTAGCGCGACCGCGAATCCTGATCTTGGATGAAGCGACGGCCAATGTAGACACGCGAACGGAAGTAATTATCCAGCAAGCGCTGCGAGAACTGCTCAAAGATCGCACCTCATTCGTAATTGCACATCGCTTGTCGACCATCCGTGAGGCCACTCGGATAGCGGTGCTTGACCACGGGCATATCGTGGAACTCGGCACACACGACGAGTTGCTAGCTAACGACGGGATTTACGCCAACCTCTACCGAATGACCTATGAAAAGCTCGATGAGTCCGATGAAGAAGCTTCTGGCGATATGGTAGAAGAAGAGGTTCCGTCTACTTAATCACGAGTTGGTTGGGTGTTTTAGAAGCCTATCTCGAAGCTTTCAGGCTACCTAATTAGCTCTCAACAATCGCTTCTGCCTCAATTTCGACCAGCATCTCTGGTGCTGCTAGAGCTTGAACGCAGATCAGGGTGGAAACGGGAATCGCTCGCGATTAGGTTACAAAGGGGCGCCGTGGTCTATTGCTAGTCAGGCGGAGACAGCCGCCTTGGCGGATTCGGCGATGAAGCGTCGGACTACCGCATAGCCTTCGGGAGGGGCAAAGCAACCACCGTCCGGCCTGACCCAGAGCCGGGCGGTTTTGATGTCACGCCCTCCAGCAGTCAGGTATTAAAGCTCGAAGGTCATAAGATCCTCGCCGACGGTGATCTGCCCGGAAAAGTCTGGCTCGATATCGCCCAGCAGGGCGCCTGCCGGGCCGTCTCGCAGCAGGATATGGTTGAGCACGAGGTGGCGAGTGTTAGCGCTGGCTGCAATCTTCCCCAAGTCGGTCGAGAGTGTGTGGTAGTTGGTGATCGCCTCACGGCGGGCAAGAATCCATGGATCCGTAATTGCCGGCTGGGTCTGTGGATAGGCGAGCCGCTGTACCTCGTGAACCAGGATGTCGACGTCTTGAGCGTGAGCGATCAGATTGTCGGAGGGCCGCGTATCTCCCGAGAGGACAATTGATTTGGACTCTGAATCGAGGCGGAATCCAAATGCCTCGTCGACCTGAACGTGGTCGACACGGAAGGCCGCGAGGAGCCAGTCATTGCCCTCGACCTGCCGGTCCTCTTCTATTTCCTCAACTTGTGGCACAAGCCATTGTCTAGCTAGGCCCTCGCCGCCAGGGGTCTTGGTGCGAACGCCGATGTCATAGGAGAAGGCTTCGATTAGGTGTTCAACGAAGTGTTTGGTCCCCGGGGGACCGGCGATGACTGGTGGCTGGGCCCACCAGCAGCCAATCCAGCCGGCCCATAGTAGATCCGCGAGGCCGGTGATGTGGTCGGAATGTAGGTGCGTAATCGCCAGGCGGCTGATCGACCGGCGACCAAGACCAGCCTCCACGAGGCGGTGAGCCACACCGCTACCGCAATCGACCAGGATCAGGTCGTCACCGGCTTCGATAACCTAGCTGGACCCACGGCGCACTGGATTTGGGGTTGGCATTCCGGTTCCAAGCAGAGTCAGTTTCATGGCTACTCCTTCGTCTCTTTTCCGGTTTGAATTGCATTCGGCAGCAAGAATAGCCGATTATCGTCCGCTCTGATGTTTCGCCTTCTTAATTTTGATTGCGTTGATTTCGGTCGGGGCGACCGCCGTGGACAAGCCGATCGGCCGCCCCTTCATCCAGGACATGGTTCGGACCAGCCGGCTGCAGAGTGGCACAGCGTTGAGCTCATTGCCGATGAACCTGGTAAGTGTCGCGGGCCCCGTCGAAGTTGGCTTCCTGATTTGCGGCTTTGGTGTTGACGTTGCTCTGTCTCGCGCTAGCCGGCGCCTACGTGACGGCCGCACTCTTAATACCTGCGGTGAGATGGATTCCACGCGAGACCGGAAATGGCCCGATCAACGACCTGCGCGCTGTCCTCATCTATCTGCGGACCACGCCGGCAGTGGCGTCACGGTCATTTCGACGGGCGTTGCAATCGCCAGGTTCAACCTACTGGTGTTCGCGCGGTCGGAGGATGTCAGGTCGATGAACTGATGTCTTCGACAAAGGCGCCGCACTTCGTAGCGAGACGATTTAACTTTCAAAGTGTGAGAAGTAGACTAGGCCAATCAGGCTAGGGGAAGGTGAAGGATGCTTACACACAACTACACGTACGAGGCTGCTTTGGCTAATTCGAAGAGGGTTTCATGGCAGGAAGAGGACGTGTTGGCGGGGAGGAAGTTCGATTTTTCGAAGCGATTCTTGCCGAACAGATTGAGCGGAGTGGATGGGATTGAGTGCCTGAACGAGGATGAGAAGCGCCAGCTCAACCAGATCATGGGAAACGCCTACTGCCACATCTTCGCCTTCGTGGAGGAGTTCATCGCTCCCACAGTCACGGAGGAGGCTCTGCGGGACGCCTACGGGGATGAGATTCGGCTGCGATCGCTCTTGCGTTTCGCCGAGGAGGAGCTTAAGCACCAGGAATTGTTCCGCCACTCGATTGGGCTGTTTGAACGGGGCTTTGGCAGTCAGCCGGAGTTGATTCCGGGGCGCGAAGCAGTGGCCGCGGTAGTCCGCAGCAAATCGCCGCTGGCGGTTCTCTATCTAATTACGATTATCGAGTGGTTCGTGCAGTTGCACTACACGGAGCACGTTCAGGATGCTACTGGCCTCGATGACTTGTTCCGAGATCTGCTGCGGTTCCACTGGCTGGAGGAGAGCCAGCACGCCAAGCTCGACACGCTGCTGGTAGACGAGGTTGCTGCAGGTGTCAGCATCGAGGAGCGTGAGACCGCGATCGATGAGGTCATCGAGCTAGGCGGCGCAATCGACGGCCTGCTGCTCCAGCAAATCGGCATGAACATCGCCGCCTTGGAGCGGGCGACGGGACGCAGTTTCACCGATGACGACAAAGCCGAGCTAACTGAAAAGACCCAGCGCGCTTGGCGTTGGACATTTCTTGTGGCGGGTCTTGAGCACCCGAACTTTGTCAAGATGGTGAACGAGACGACGAACGACGGACCTGGAAAAATCAAGGCGGTTGCCGAGGCGCTTTCGGCCTAATAGATCATGACCTGGAGCTATGGTGGGGTTCCGTGAAGGCACAGGGCGGCAAGCTAGTTGGAAGGCTTGCCGCCCTGCTTGTTAATGTGACACGGCCTGAGATGGAGCGCTGCCCAGAAGATGAATAGACTACTTTGGCGATATTCGAATTGCGGGTTCCGGACCAGATAAAAGGAGACTTTCCATGGCGCTATTTCTCAACGATGCCGAAGTCGCCGGTTTAATGACGATGCCGGAATGCATCGACGTCCTCGACGACCTGTTCAAGCAAGAGGCGCAGGGTCTGGTGGAAAACTTGCCGCGCCGGCGGGTCAGCCTGACACGCGGGGTTCTCATGGAGATGGGCGGCGTAGTGGCTGGTTCTGGTGTTGCTGGGGTGCGGGCTTACGGACCTGGGGGTAGCGGCAAGAACCTGACGACGATTTTCAACGCGGACGGCGGCGCGGTCGAAGCTGTCATAGAGACGCCGACGCTGAGCACGATGCGCACCGGCGCCGCCAGCGGCCTCGCTACGCGCTACATGGCTGTGCCGCAGGCTTCAACTGTGGGCGTCATTGGCGTCGGCCGCCAGGCAGCGGCACAGTTGGAGGCAGTTTCTGCGGTGCGCCCGATAAGCAGTGTCAAAGTCTTCAGCCGGACAGCCGAACGACGCGAAGCGTTTGTTCAAGCGATGCAGGAGAGGCTTGGCATTGAGGTTGTTGCAGTTGAGGAAGCCGCGGCTGCTTTAAGTGGCAGCCAAATCGTGATCACGATCACCAATTCCAGCACGCCGGTCTTTGACGGTGAGTTGGTGGAGCCGGGGACTCACGTGAATGCCGCCGGGTCTAACAACTGGAGCCGTCGCGAGATTGATAATCGAACCATTGAGCGGGCCGATTTGATAGCCGTGGATAACCTGGAGCAGGCCAAAGTCGAATGCGGTGAGCTGATCGCCGCCGCTGACCAAGGCGCCTTCCGCTGGAGTGAGGCGGTCGAACTACAAGACGTGGTTACCGGACGCGCCGCCAGGTCATCCCAGGACGGCATCACGCTTTTAGAGAGCCAGGGACTCGGCATTGAGGACGTTGCAGCTTGTGCAGTGGTGCTGCGCAAGGCACGCGAGCTAAAAATCGGCCAGGAACTGCCCTTCTAGGCCCAAAGCAGACATCAAACATTAGGTTGTAATTCGCGACGGCCTCGCGGCGTTCTTGAACCGGCGCGGCTCGAGCCCTAGAATGCGCCGAGTGTCAGGCGCGCTGCGACCACGGTTTTTTACGGCTGGATCATCGTCGCGGTTGCGCTGCTGATGAACATCGGTTCATCACCGGCGAGCGCCGTGACCTTCGGTTTCTTCATTCGCTCCATGGGCGAGGATCTGGGCTGGAGTTCAGGCGCGCTCACGCTCGGGCTTACGTTCAGGCTGATGGTCGCCGGGGTGTCCTCGCCACTTCTAGGAGTGCTTCTGGACCGGTTTGGTGCTCGCCTCCTGGGGGCGCTTTTAGCCGGCCTGGCCGGTATAACGATAATGGCTCTTGGTCTGGTGCACGACCTTTGGCTGTTCTTCCTGCTTTTCGCGATTTCTGGACTGAGTGGTTTTGGCGGGCCATCCGGCCAGTTGCTCACTGTGGTTCCGGTAGCCAAATGGTTCCAACGCAAGCGGGGGTGGGCGCTGGCGATAGCAACGATGGGTATGCCGTTTGGCAACTTGCTGCTCATTCCATTGGCTCAAGTGCTTATCGATGGCCCGGGCTGGCGAACGGCCTGGCTCGTGCTGGGGGGGGGGGGGGTTGCTGGTCCTCCTGGCTGTGCCGGCTTGCGCGTTATTTATGCGCAAGGAGCCAGAGGCGATGGGGCTGAGGGTTGATGGGCAGGATCTGGAGAGCAATCCGGCGATTGAGCATGAGCGAGAGAGGATCTCACTGCCTCGGGATGAGGCAAGCTGGACAGTTCGTCAAGCTTTGAGACATCACGTGTTCTGGACCGCGCTGGCGGCCACCGCGCTCGGTGGCATCGTCACGCAGGGAACGTTGGTAAACCGAGTGCCCTATTGGCAAGACGTAGGAATCGGCTCGGGCTATGTCGCGCTGGGGACGGCGATTGCGCCGTTGCTAGTGGTCCTTGCCGGATTGTTCTTCGGGTTCGTGGCGGACCGCGTTGCCGTGCGCTACATCGGCATCATTGGCGGTCTGGTGGTTGGTTTGTCAATGGTGCCTTTGGTGTTCGCGGCGACGTGAACCAGGGAAATCATCGCCTCGAGGGCGTCCAGGCTGGCTCTTTGGGGACCAAATGAGAACCAATGGTCGGAACGCCAGAGCGACTCATAACCCAGTTCCTCGGTCCAACGGGTGATATCGCGCCATTCTTCCCAGCCGACACCCTCCTGGGCCCCAATCATTACCCCAAGTTTCATTCTTTCGCCTCTTTGCTTGTTTCTTGAGTCTCGGCGCCGGATAGGCGGTGTCCGAGCTAATTTCCGCAACTTTGCATACTTTAGGTCAAAGCCTGCGGAAATGGGAACCAACGCTGGTTCAAGCTACAAGATATGCCTTAAGGAAGCCAGATCTGGGTGCGAGAGGGCCAAGATGGCCCTGATCTGGTTCGCTGGCAGTGGGTATCCTTTACTAAGAACGCTCCGACTATTCGACGGACGCGGGGCCACTTGAGTCCCGAAACGGTTTGCGTCTTACCTCTATGCCTGGAATCGCGATAGGAGTCCAAGGTGAACAAAGTTCCCTCGATCACAACGGCCCAGATGAAGGAAGTGGATCGGCTGATGGTCGAGGAATTTGGCATTGGCCTCCTACAAATGATGGAGAACGCGGGTCGTAATCTGGCCCGGTTGGCTATCAGGGTGGCCGGCGGGTCTGCCGATCACAATGTCTTGATTCTCGCCGGGCGCGGGAACAACGGGGGCGGCGGAATGGCGGCGGCTCGCCACTTGAGTAACACGGGCCACCGTGTGAGAGTTGTCCTCAGTGCGCCCACCGATGGATTGTCTGAAGTTCCCGCGGATCAGGCTTCGATTCTTCAGCGCATGGACGTAAAGGTCGAAGAGATGGAGGCGATGTCACTAGCGGATCTGGGTCAAAGTTTTAGTGAGGCTGACGTGATCATCGATTCGCTGATTGGCTATAGCCTGGCGGGGGCGCCTCGCGGGACAGCCGCACGGTTAATTGGTCTGGCGAACCAGAGTTCACGGCCGATTGTGGCGCTTGACGTCCCGTCCGGTATCGACGCTGGTTCGGGAGAGATCTTCGATCCGTCGATCGAGGCGAAAGCAACCTTGACCTTGGCCCTGCCAAAAACCGGGCTGGGTTTGCCGACTGTCAGAGAGCGCCTTGGAGAACTGTACCTTGCAGACATTAGCGTGCCGGCCGCGGTCTATCGGCGGCTGCGCTTAGTATTGGAGCCCCTGTTTGCAGAAGACAGCCTGGTCCACCTCGATTGGCAAGACGGGGGTTGGGCGCGGTAGGGCGCTTGGTGAAGTTCGATTGGGCCGCGTGGAGGCGCAGGAGTCCTAAGCGTACCCTTCCGGAGAGGGTGTGTGGTTGGCTTTGAGGTGAGCCCAGCTCTCCGCCGCCATCCAGTCTGACAATTAGGGCCGGAGGTCTTCCCCAGTGCGATTTCGAGCCTGGTTGATTGGCTGTATTCCTTTGATATTACTCGCGGTGACTGCTTGTGGCGGCACGGGCGCTGACTCTCCGGGCACGCCTCGTTCCCGTGAGGTTACGGCGACAGCCTCTCCAATGGTCGCTGGCACGATTCACGAGGCCGAAACCGGAAAGGAAACCGTGCCGAATCTTCGAGTTGCTTTCATCGGTGACCAGGGCTCGGACCGAAATGCACGCGCTGTTTTGGAGCTGTTCAAAGGGGAGGGGGCAGATTTGGTCATCCACCTGGGCGACTTTGATTACGAGGACAATCCCGAAGTTTGGGACCGGCTAATAAGCGATGTTCTTGGCGAGGATTTCCCTTACTTTGCCGCGATTGGGAATCACGATGATGACGAATGGCCCGGTTATCAGGCGCGGTTGCTGCGGCGCCTGGAACGAGTTAGAGGGGCCACGTGCGTCGGCGAATACGGCATAAACTCAGCCTGTACCTATCAGGGCCTATTTTTTGTCCTTTCTGGCGTGGGGACGTTGGGATCGGGGCACGTGTCGTTTATGGAGGAGCAGTTGGAGGCCAATAGGGCGATTTGGAGTGTTTGTGCCTGGCACAAGAATCAGACCGCAATGCAAGTGGGCGGCAAGGACAATGACGCCGGCTGGGGCGCTTACGAGACCTGTCGTAAGGCGGGAGCGATCATCGGCACGGGGCACGAACATTCCTACGAACGCACGAGAACTCTGAGCGACGTTCGCGGGCAAGAGGTGGACGAGTTGTGGCCCAACCCGGGGCAGTTGAGGGTGGGCGGCGGCTCAACCTTCGTCTTCGTGTCAGGGCTGGGCGGAAGGGGGATTCGTGACCAGGAACGCTGCCTGCCCGCGGCTCCACCCAACGGCTGCAACGGTACTTGGGCCTCGATCTACACATCTGACCAAGGTGCGACCTTTGGAGCGCTGTTTATCGATTTTCACGTTGACGACGACCCAGAGAAGGCGCGGGGTTACTTTAAGAACATCCACGGCGAGATCATCGATAGCTTCACGATAATCGCCGACCCATCCTAGTCAGCTTTATTAGTTCTCTGACTGCAATAGGAGGGGTATGCTGTTCGGAGCTTTCAACTTGGCAGGGTTTTGTCCTGCAACCCTAGATCGGCGAATGAAGAATCCATGGCAATTGAAGTCGAGACTCGGAGCCGGCTGAAAAAATACCTGCCTTATCCCGAGTTGACCGCCCTTGGCCTCAGAGATTACCGGCTCTGGTGGATCAGCTCCTCGACGTCGATGCTGACTCAGTTCGGCATGCAGCTCGTGCTCGCTTGGTGGGTTCAAACTGAGCTGGATTCGCCTGCCCTAGTGGGTCTGATCATTATGGCCTTTGGCCTGCCTTCTTTCCTCTTCTTGCTGCCGGCTGGAATGGTTGCGGACAAATGGGATCGCCGCAAACAGCTGGTTATTTCCCAGATTGTCGCGTTGGCAGCCGCCCTGCTCCTGGCCGTGCTGTTCAGCCTGGATGTTGTGACCTTCCCCATCGGGGTGGTTTTCGCGTTGATCTCGGGCAGCACGGTGGCTTTTAGCCAACCGGCCAGGCAAGCGCTGATACCGATGATGGTCCCGCGGCGGCTGCTCTCAAATGGAATTGTTCTTGGGTCGCTCTCGATGAACGCTTCCCGAGTTGTGGCGCCGGCCGTGGCCGGTTTGCTGATGGCCAGCGTTGGTTTGGAAGCCGCGCTGTTCTTCATCGCGGCCTTCCTAGCCGTGGGCGCCGTGGCAGCGCTGCGGATGAAAGTGCCGCACTTTGAAGAGGACGATGACGCGCAGCCTCGGCCGGAAGCGGCCGCCGCCGCTCGGGGTGGCGAGTCAGCGGGTTCGGCACTTTCCGCTATGGGCGGCGGCTTCCGATTTTTGCTGCAAAGCCAACCGCTGACGGTTCTGATGGTTCTCTATATGGCGGGCGGTCTGTTCGTCGTCGGGCCGATGCAGGCTCTGGTTCCGGTGCTTGTCGACCAATCGTGGGGTCTGGACGCGCAGGCGATGGGTTGGGCTTTCAGCGCACAGGCGGTCGCGGGGTTCATAACGGGTCTATATCTGACCCGGATTGGCGGCTTGCGCAATAAGGGCGGCTTCTTCGCGCTGTCAATGGTAATCGGCACAAGTTCGTTCGGTTTCTTCTGTCTTTCGCCCTGGTTCGGCCTGGCGCTGGTATTTTTTGTCAGTTTGGGTGGGGCAAGTTCGGCGTTTTCCAACATGAGTCAGTCAATCATTCAGTCGCATACGCCACGCGAGCTGATGGGCCGAGTGATGTCAATCTACCAGCTTTCGATATCCGGATTGCTGCCTTTGGGGGCGTTGCTCGCCGGTCTTACCGCAGAGGTAATCGGCGCGCCCTTGACCGGGTTCCTAGGAGGGATCACAGCTGCATCGATGGCGGCCACCGCGCTGATTTTCGCGGTGCGATTCCGAAGAATTTCATGAACGATTCGGCAACTCCGGCCGCGGACTAGCCTGGCATTCAGATAGGACGGAAATGTGATGACAACCAAGGGAATCGAACAAGGGGCTATAGACGAGCTGCGGGCTCGCGTACGAGGTGACGTCGTGACGCCGGGCGAATCGGGCTACGAAGAAGCACGGACGATTTGGAACGCGATGATTGATCGCCGGCCGGGGTTGGTGCTGCGCTGCCTTGGCGTCGCCGCCGTGGTTGAGGGCGTGAACTTCGCCCGCGAACGGGGATTGCCGCTTTCGATCAAAGGCGGCGGTCACAACATTGCCGGTTTGGCGCTCGCCGATGGAGCTTTGCTGCTGGACATGTCGAAGATGCGCGGTGTTTGGATCGATCGCGAAGCAGGGACCGCCCATGCCCAGGCTGGCTGTATTCTGGGCGACGTTGACCGCGAAACCCAGCTTTATGGACTGGCGGCACCGCTGGGCTTCGTTTCGGAAACTGGCATCGCCGGTCTGACGCTGGGAGGTGGGTTTGGTTACCTGACACGGCGTTTTGGCTGGACCTGCGACAATCTGCGGTCGATGCAAGTCGTAACGGCGGCCCGGGAGATTGTAACCGCCAGCGAAACGGAGAACGCGGACCTTTTCTGGGGGTTGCGGGGTGGCGGCGGGAACTTTGGTGTGGTTACCGACTTTGAGTACAACCTCTATAAAGTTGGACCGCAGGTCATGGCTGGAGCGGTTGCCTGGCCTGGAGAATCGGCGGCGAGCGTGAACAAGCTTTTCCGAAAAGTCACCGCGGAGGCGCCGCCGGAGCTTACCTGTGTCCTGGTCCTGCGCAAGGCTCCGCCGGCACCGTGGCTGACGAAGGAAATTCACGGCAAGGACATCGCGGCGCTGTTTGTATGTCATAGCGGTACTTTGAGCGCTGGCGAGAGCCTTGTGAAAGAAATCAAGGATTTTGGTTCGCGAGTCGGCGATATCTTGCAGCCGCGGAGCTATGTTTCTCAGCAGAGCTTGCTGGATGCAACCCAGCCGGCCGGCCGGCGCTATTACTGGAAGTCAGATTATGTCGGCAGCCACGATCCAGAGATGTTGGAAATTGCCGCTGGTCAGGCGAAGGAAGCGCCATCGCCGCATTCGGCGATCCTAATTTTCCCGCTTGATGGCGCCCTCAACACAATGCCAAGAGACCACTCGCCGGCTGGTAACCGCGACGCAAAGTCCGTCTTTAACGTCGCAGGATCGTGGGAACAGCCGGCTGATGATGCGCTGAACATTGCCTGGGCGCGGGACAGTTGGGAGGAAATGCGGCGGTTCTCAACCGGAGGCACTTACGTGAATTTTCTCACAGAGGAAGAGACGGGAGGGCGATTGCAAGATGCCTACGGCGGGCACTTCGACCGGCTGGTTGAGGTGAAAAAGAAATGGGACCCTTCGAATGTCTTCCACTTGAACAAAAACATTCCACCCGATGACGTGTGAGAGAAAGCCCCGAGATTGCTCTCGCACGCATGGGGGAACTCGGCGTGAGCTGGGCTCCCTTCCCTTTGAAGCAGCGCGTTGCGTTGAGGCCGTTCCCTATGCGCCTTGAGCTGGTGGACTTGGTGAGACCAGAAACGGCGGCCCGGGGGCCGCCGTTTCTTCGTAGCTTCGCCGAGAAGCCGTTAGCCCTTGATGAAGTCGATCAGGACCTGGTCGTGCTCTTCTGGCTTTTCCCACTGCGGCCAGTGGGCTGCATCGAGCATGTTGTAGAACTTGGCGCCGGGGATGAGGTCGGCCATGTACTGACCGAAGTCTGCGCCCTGGCCCGGGTTGTTCTGGCTCCAGAAGACCAGCGAATCTGGCTTGAAGTCCTTCAAATCCTCTTCTTCGACTGGAGGCTGCCGGTCGTCCCAGCTGCCACCAATGCGGTAGACACGCTTGATCGACTCGTAAACCTCCGGGAAGGAGTAGAGCCGAATGCGGATACTGACCATCTCGTCGGTCATGCGACTCGGTTCTGCAACCAGCCACTCCATGCGCGCGCGCACGTTTTCAAAGGTGGGCTCCATCAGCGATTTCATCGAAAGCTCGGCGAGAGTGTTTCCGCCGCCGGGGTTTTCGACGAAATCGGTGCGCTTGGGAGTAAACCAGGGACCGCCCGTGTTCATGATTAGCTTGCCGGCCATCTCCGGGTGACGCTTGCCAAACTCCCAGACGATGTTGCCGCCCATCGACTCGCCCTCGACGTGGGCCCACTTGTAGCCCAGGGCGTTGATCAGGTCGGCTAGGGCGTCGGCTTGGCGCATGCCCATTTCGCTGGCGCTGAAGTTGGCTTTGTCTGAGAAGCCGTGGTAGAGCGCGTCGATGGCGTAGACATGAAAGTGCTTGGCGAGATTGTGAAGGTTGCGGGCGTAGGTTTCGGCGTGGCCGCCGATGCCGTGGATCAGGATTAGCGGGTCGCCACTGCCGACTTCGATCACGCGGTGAAATGTCGTCTTCCCTTGAACAATCCGTGTTTGAGTGCCGAGCAGTTCAACCGCCACGGACCCCCATTCACCTAAAGGCTTGGCCTTAACGGCACCCGAAAGCTCCAGTGTTTGTACCATCTTTCCCTCCAATGAAATCTGCTGCTGTCTCGCGAGCGGTTGTGGCAGGGGGGCTTGCACCCTTAGCAGACCACTCGCGGCCAATTCTGTCAAAGCTGTAGTGCTATAGCTTGGGCGGCCTCCTGGGCATTGACGGGGAAGGCTTCGCAATACCAAACTTAGCGCTGATCAACACGCCGTGGCGGTGTCTGCGGAGGCAATGAAGAAAGGGTGGCAGCCAAATTTCAGATTCTGACAAACCTGAATTCGAGTCACTAAGAGCCCTGGCTGAGCGTGCCGGCTTGAACCTGGATGAGGATGATGTCGCGAGGCTCTTGAGTGGCTTCGAAAGCAACCGGGCCGCAACCGCGAAGGTGAGAGATTTGATCAGGCCCGAGCTGGAACCGGCCTCTGTTTTCGAGCCGTCAAATGCAAAGGAACTGAACGATGGTTCGACTCGACACTAGGTTTCTGTCTTTGGCAGAGGTAGCTGCCCTGATTAAGGGACGCGAGGTCTCGCCGGTGGAGCTGACCGAAGCGTGCTTTGACCTGATCGATTCAGTCGACGACAAGATCAACAGCTTCGGCACCCCCACCCGGGATTTGGCGATGGCCACGGCGCGGACCGCCGAGCAGGAGGTGGCGAGCGGCAAGTATCGGGGCGCCCTGCACGGCATGCCGATCGCTCTAAAGGACCTTTACGCCACGAAGGGAATTCGAACCACGGCAAACTCGCATGCGCTGGCAGATTGGGTGCCGGATGAGGATGCCACGACGACAAGGCTCCTGGCCGAAGCGGGAACCGTGCTCCTCGGCAAGCTTTCAATGCATGAATTCGCCTCCGGGTGGCCGGACTGGGAGTTGCCGTTTCCACCGGCGCGGAATCCTTGGAACCCAGAGCACGTGCCGGGTGGCTCGAGCAGCGGCAGTGGCGCTGCTTTGGCGGCTGGACTGTGCTTCGGCTCGCTTGGCTCTGACACCGGCGGGTCGATACGCGGGCCAGCCGCGTTGTGCGGCATTGTCGGCCTCAAACCCACCTACGGCCGGGTCAGCCGTTACGGCGTGGTGCCTCTAAGTTGGTCTCTGGACCACGCGGGCCCGATGGCCAGGACGGTTGAGGATTGCGGACTGCTCCTGCAGGCGATAGCGGGCCATGACCCGAAAGACGCAGCCTCGGCAGCAGTGACGGTGCCAGACTTTGCCGCTGAGCTGGACGATGGTGTCAGCGAGATGCGATTGGGCGTGCCACGCGAATGGTTCGACGAACGCGAAGGGACGAATCCGGAGATCATGGCTGCTTTTGAGGCAGCGCTCAAGGTTTTCGAAGGCCTGGGAGCCCGTCTGGTCAAGATCGACGCCGGGCCATTCGTGAATTCGCGCGAGGCGACAATGACAATATCTATGACTGAGTCCGCGGCCTACCACGAGGAGACGCTGAGGACACGGCCGCAGGACTTTAGCGCTGATTTCCGCGACCGCGTGCGACAAGGCTCGCTGTTTAGCGCGGTTGATTACATTCAGGCGCAGCGAGTGCGTACTCTGATTTCGGCTCAGGTTGAGGAAATTCTCAAGGATGTCGAAATTATCCTCTCCCCAAGCGGTGCGCAGCCGGCGGAGAGCTTCGCTGATATGGATCCGGAAACAAGAAACAAGACGCCAAGCTACACCCCAACCCACAATCTGACAGGGATTCCTGCGATGTCGGTACCGTGCGGTTTCACGGAATCGGGGCTGCCAATGGGGCTGCAGATAGCCGGCCGCGCGTTTGACGAAGCTACGGTGTTGCGAGTTGGCCAAGCGTACGAACAGGCGACAGCTTGGCATGAGAGGCACCCACATATTTAAGGACGCGGCGCCCCTTGGTGGCGGCGAGGGTTAGTTCGATGGCGATTACCGACACTCGATTTCTGTCTCTGGCCGCGGTTTCGAAGCTGATAAAGCAACGCGAAGTCTCACCAGTTGAATTGACGGAGGCCTGCCTTGACCGGATTGACCTGCTAAATGGCAGGATTAGCGCCTTCATCACGGTAGCGCGCGAGCAAGCGATGGCCACGGCCGAGCAGGCAGCTGAGGAAATTGTCGGTGGTAGCGACCGAGGCGCTTTGCACGGCGTGCCGATTGCGCTGAAGGATCTTTACGCCACGAAGGGAATTCGAACCACGGCGAACTCCGATCTTCTGGCGGACTGGATACCGGATGAGGATGCGACGACGACGAGACTGCTGGCGGAAGCGGGCACGGTGATGCTAGGTAAGCTATCAATGAATGAGTTCGCCTTCGGTGCGCATGACTTCGAGCACCAGTTGATCTCGTTCAGAAAGATGCCGTACACGACAATAATGAGAAGGCGGGGACGATACGGAGTCCCAATGCAGACGTACGGGTCGATCATCCCAGGGCGGTCCAACCCTGGCTCGTCTCCTCCCAGAGGGAGCGCAGGAAGGCAGGGAGGAGCCACGACTATCACGTGAGGCGAAGGCGCGCCTCAGGGCTGTTGAGTGGCACAAGGATCACGGCGAGAAGGTGAGTCTGACGGCAAGACGCTTTGGACGCAGCCGCTCAACCCTTTACCAGTGGCCAGAGTGCTACCGGCTCCAGGGTCCGCGGGGTCTGGAAGACCGCAGCCATAGGCCCACCAGGTCCGCAAGCCGACTTGGAGCCTAGAGTTCGAAGCAGCGGTGCTACGCCTGCGCCAAGACAATCTCGTCTGGGGCAAAGACAAGCTACAGCCGATCCTCAGACGCCAAGGGGTCACTATCTCGGTCTCGATGGTGGGCCGCATCCTCAGCCGGCTCAGACGCCAAGGCAAACTGGTGCCTGCGAGTCTGAAGGACCCTTGCATCGTCTCTCGGCCTCAGGTGCGGCCCTATGCCGTGCGTAAGCCCAAAGACTACGTCGTCAAGGCGCCGGGAGATCTGGTTCAGGTGGACAGCGCCGACGTGCGCTGGACCGGTATTACCCATGCCTACAAGCACTTCTCGGCGCGTGATATTGTCAGCCGCTGGGACGTCTTGGGTGTCTACGGCCGCGCTACCGCCGGCACGGCGCGCGACTTCCTCGATACGGTCATCGAGCGTATGCCGGGTCCGGTGAAGGCGATCCAGGTGGACGGTGGCTCTGAGTTCAGGGTCGAGTTTGAGGCCGCCTGTGAGCAGAAGGGGCTGCGGCTTTTGTGCTGCCACCACGCTCCCCCAAGCTCAACGGCTGCGTGGAACGAGCCCAGCGCACCCACAAAGAGGAGCTTTACCAGTTGGTTGACCCACCCGACTCGCTCAGCCAACTGAGAATCCAGCTGCTCCAACAGGAGCAGCGTTACAACACTTACCGGCCCCATCGGGCCCTTGGCCATCTAACGCCGCAAGAGTGGCTGCTAGCATTCACCGAGAGGAGGTAAGTGTCCGGCATCTACTGGACGAGTACACCAGTTTCCGCCGGCACGGAATCCCTGGAACACTGACCATGTGCCGGGAGGTTCAAGCAGTGGCGCCGGCGCTGCGCTGGCGGCAGGCCTGTGTTATGGTGCGCTTGGTTCAGACACCGGCGGATCGATCCGGAGTCCGGCTGCCTTTTCTGGCATCGTCGGCCTAAAACCGACTTACGGTCGGGTAAGTCGGTATGGCGTCTTACCACTGAGCTGGTCTCTGGACCACGCTGGGCCGATGACCAGGACCGTGGTAGACTGCGCAATCCTGCTGCAGGCAATCGCTGGCTAAGACAACAAGGATTCGGCTTCCGGCAACGTTTCAGTGCCCGATTACCAGGCAGCGTTGGATAAGGGAGTGGCTGGAATGCGCTTGGGCGTTCCCCGGACCTGGTTCGGCGAGCACGAGGGGACGAATCCAGAGGTTATGGCCGCATTCGAGGAGGCACTTAGGGTACTGGAGCGTGAGGGTGCGAAATTGGTTGATGTGGACGCGGCGCCATTTCTAAATGCCGGTGCGGTGAACACAATAATCGGGCTTGCAGAGGCGGCCGCATATCATGAGGAGACGCTGCACGCGCACCGTGAACTGCTGGGGCAAGACATACGCCACCGCGTGATCGAGGGTGCGATCTTCAGTGCTGTAGATTATGTCCAGGCTCAGCGCGCGCAGGGCGATCTCCGGTCAGGTCAATGAGATCCTGAAGGATGTGGACGTGATTCTGTCACCCAGCACAACTCAGCCGGCCGGTGCCTTCTCATCGCCCGACCCAGAAGGGCGAGATGGTTTATTAAACTTCGCTGGGCCCTTCAATACGACGGGACTGCCGGCGATTTCGATACCATGTGGATTCTCGAACGGCGGGCTGCCGATTGGGTTGCAGATAGCAGGCCGGGCTTTCGATGAGGCCACCGTGCTAAGAATTGCCCAAGCGTATGAAAGCAAGACAGACTGGCACCAGAAACATCCGGACATTTAGTGCTGGAGAGGGCCGAACGGTGCGTCGAAGAGCGCTTTCTGCGGCGCCATAGTGTAGGACCAAGAGTTAAAGCTGACGAGAGAGGCTAGCACGCGGCACAGGTGCAGTCGAACCATAGGAGGAAGGAACGAAGCATGTCGGAAGAGGACGCGGTACAAAGTGAAACGTTGAAGGCGTTGGCGGCACGTGCCGGCTTCAACCTGAATGATGAGGATGTAGAGAAGCTGGCCCCCGGCCTGCAACGAACCCGCCAGATGGCAGACGAAATACGAAAAGTTATCAGCCCCGAGCTGGAACCAGCTCCGATCTTCACAGCCGGTGAGGACGGGGAATAATCATGGCGGGCGAGGATCTGCGATATCTGACGTTGGCGGACGCCGCGGCATTGGTGAAATCCAAGAAGGTCTCACCGGTCGAGCTGACCGAGTCCTGCTTTGAGGTGATCGACGCAGTTGATGGAAAGATAAACAGCTTCATCACACCGACCCGCGACCTCGCCATGGCCGCTGCGAAGGAAATGGAGCAGGAGTTGACTCAGGGCCGGGACCGAGGCGCGATGCACGGTGTTCCAATCGGCCTGAAGGATCTCTACGCGACTAAGGGAATCCGTACGACCGCGAACTCCGATGCGCTGGCAACCTGGATACCGGACGAGGACGCAACGACGACGAGACTGTTGCGTGAGGCCGGGACGGTGCTGCTGGGCAAGCTGACCATGCATGAATTCGCCTTCGGAGCGCCCGACTTTGAGCATCAGTTCGGCCCGGCGCGCAATCCTTGGAACCTGGACCATGTGCCGGGAGGCTCGAGCAGTGGCAGCGGTGCTGCCTTGGCGGCGGGCCTGTGCTACGGCGCGCTGGGCTCGGACACAGGGGGATCGATTCGAGGACCGGCCTCATTTTGTGGCATTGTCGGCATCAAGCCGAGCTACGGCCGCGTAAGCCGTTACGGAGTGGTGCCGCTAAGCTGGTCGCTGGACCATGCTGGGCCGATGGCGCGCACAGTTGAAGATTGCGCCTTGCTTCTACAGGCAATCTCCGGCTATGACGCCCAGGATGCTGCTTCGGCCAACCTGCCCGTGCCTGACTTCAGCGCTGATTTGCATGCTGGAGTGAGCGGGATGCGGCTAGGCGTGCCTTGCGCCTGGTTTGACGAGAAGGAAGGGACCAACCCGGAGATAATGGCGGCTTTCGAAGCGGCGCTGAGAGTCTTCGAGGGCTTGGGGGCGACACTTGTGGAAGTGGACGCGGAGCCGTTTATCAACGCCCGGGCCGCCAACACCACAATTCTTTTGGCGGAGGCGGCGGCGTATCACGAAAAGACACTGCAAGAGCGTCCTGAGGACTTGGGAGCGGACGTGCGTAACCGGGTCCGAGAAGGAGCCTTCTTCACCGCGGTTGACTACATTCAGGCACAGCGTGCACGAACGCGAATCACTGGCCAAATTCAAGAAATCCTCAAAGGAGTGGACTCTATTCTCTCGCCTACCGGCGGGCAGCCGGCAGATGCTTTTGCCGGCTTGGACGCTGACTTGAGGAATAGAATTCCGAGCTACATGAGCCCATTCAATCTTTCAGGTTTGCCGGCGATATCGGTGCCGTGCGGGTTCTCCGAGTCGGGATTGCCGCTAGGTATGCAGATCGCCGGACGCGCCTTTGAAGAGGCGACCGTGTTTCGAATTGGCCAGGCGTATGAGGAGGCTACTCCCTGGCACGAGAGGCATCCGGAGATTTAGGTAACTCTCCTATCGAAGGTTAAAGGTCTAGGACGTCGTCGAACCGAGGGGTTCGTGAAGTAGTGGCATGGTCAGGTGAGAAAGCCGGGTTTTCTGGCGGCCGTCCCGTTCGAAATTTGCCGGGTCGAGCCATGATTCGAGAGCTTCACGAATCGCCGGCCAGTCCGTGTCAGTCATGGCGAACCAGGCGGTATCGCGGTTACGGTCTTTGTAGACGACGGCCTGGCGGAAGATGCCCTCGAAAGAAAAACCAAGGCGTTGGGCCGCGGCCCGCGAAGGCGCGTTGAGGGCGTCACATTTCCATTCATAGCGGCGGTAGCCAAGTTCAAAGGCCCGTTTCATCATCAAGTACATCGCCTCGGTTGCGGCGGCCTTGCCTTGAAGGAGAGGCGAAAGGTGAATGTGGCCAACCTCGATCGAGCCGCGCGGCTCAATTCTCACTAGGCTGGCTACTCCCGACGCCTTGCCTGTGGACTCAGCGACGATGGAAAAGAAGAGAGGGTCGTCTCCCAAGCAAAAGGAGACTAGCCACTCTCGGAAGGACTCGAAATTTGCAAAGGGCCCATAGGGAAGATAGGTCCAGTTGCGGCCATCTGAGTCTAGAGAGAACGCATCGAACAGTTCAGTGGCGTGCTTTGGAGGGTCCACAGGGTCAAGATGGCAGAGGCGGCCAACCATCGGCTCGCGAGCCGGTGACGCCGGCGGTTGCCAACCTGGCAAAGGTAGCCCAATCGGCTGGTCAAATTGGTTTAGAGTGTGCTCCACGACTAGGTCATATTACTTCAAGCGATACGAGATTATTGCAGATGAACGAATCTCTTAACTCAGTCATTGAACGCGCAATTGAGCTGGCTGTTGTGTCTCACACCGGGCAGGTAGACAAGAGCGGTGAGGCGTACATCTTGCACCCGCTGCGGGTGATGGCGGCCGTCAGAGACAAGGGCGGCAACTTTGACCAACAGGCGGCGGCCGTAATGCATGACATCGTTGAGGACTGCGACGTGTCACTAGAGGCTTTGTCACTGCGCTTTTCACCAGAGATTTGCGACCTAGTTGGATGCTCTCACTCGACGGGAGGGCGAAGAGTACGATGCATTTTTGCACCGTACGGCTGACACTCCGGGAGCCCTTGTCATCAAGGAGGCGGACATTCGTAATAACCAAGGGCGACTTGAAATGATCCAAGACGAGGCAACCAGAACTCGCCTGGACGAGAAATACGCAGCCGCCCTGGATTTGCTTAGAGAAATAAGATAGCCGCTTTGCTCCCCGCCTACAGGCGGTCAGGCTACGCTTCGACCTCCTAAAGTCGGTCGCGCGGCACCTGCGAGTGAGTGGCTTTCAGGTCCTGCCAGCTATCGGCGGCCATCCATTCCGACCAGGCGCGATAGTGCCAGAGTTGGGCGTGCTCGTTGACCATCGTTTCGGCATAGGGTGGGCCGCCTTCGTCTTCGATGACCTCATCGTGGCCGTGGCCCGCTGCATAGTGCAACGGGAATCGACGGCTAACGACGCCGGCATTGGCGCGAGTGCTTTCGCCCCAATTCTCACCATCCTCTTGCTCCAGCATGCCTGCCGGGCCGAAAACATGAGTGGCGCGATGCCTCTGAACTTCGTGCATCTCCGCCTCTGTATCCTTGTCGATCAATGTAAACCACCAAATCTCAGTTTTGCCGGGACCCTTGGGCAGCCTGAGGCTGAGTTGGCCGCCGCCGGTCGCGAGCCAGAGGTTGGGGAAGATTTGGGGATGTTCGCTGACTTTGAGCCCGACCGGTCCGAGAGTCGCCTTGACTTCGGGGCGCTCGCGCCAGCGATTGTCGCCGCCGAAATTGCGGCGCATTTCCAATCCCTGCTCGTCGAGCTTGGGACCAGAGAGTGCGTGACCGTACTCACCGAGGACGACGACATGCGCTCGCTCGAGGCTGTTGATCGTATGGCCCTGACGGGCCGGGGCCTGCGGCTCGGCGCCTGGCGCCGCTTTGCGCCAGTTGCCGGCCATAAAAGAGGATACGTGAGTGATGCTTGGGTGGTAGAAATCCCAAACATTGTCGGCAGCAAACTTCCAGTTGCAAGGAATAGTGTATTTCTGAATGCCGGCGACGATACGGATATCACCGCGTTCGGCCAACTGGTCAAGGCACATGTTGCCGACTTCGCCGAGGTATCCTTCAAGGCCAGAGGCTTCAGGGTCCAAATTGGCGAAAATGAATCCCTTGTAGGTGTCGACCTGCGTGGCCCTGATTAGGCCCCAGCTCTCCCCGGTCGAGTTCTTCGTGATAGACCTCCTTGAAGCCCGGCACGCCGACAAGAGCGCCTTTTAGATCGTAAGTCCAGCCGTGGTAGGTACACATGAAGCTAGTTGCGTGGCCCTCGTCGGCCCGGCAGATGGCGTTGCCGCGGTGACGGCAGCTGTTGACCAGCACCTGGGGCTTTCCTTCGTTATCGCGCACGCAGATTACGCGGTCCTCGCCAATGAAAGTCATGAAGAAGTCACCGGGGTTGGGGATTTGCGAATCATGAGCCATGAAATTCCAGGCGCGGGCGAAGATACGCTCCATCTCCAAGTCGTAGATGTCTTGTTCGAAGAAAATTCGCCGGTCAACGGTACCGGTCTCGAGGTTCACGGTCCGCAGCATTTCTTCGCTTCTAGAGGCGATTGTCATGGCAGGGCTCCTACTTTGAAGGATTCTGACTAAAGGGGGTTACCGGGGTCCGGCGAATGCTGGTACCTGGGCATTGTAAACGCGAAGCAGCAGACGTTGTGAGGTAGTTTTGATAGATCTTTCGCGAAAGGGTTTTTTTGGGCTTTTAAAGTTAACCACCGGCTAGCTTGACGGTATGCCCGAGGTCTCGCAAACGCTGGGCAACCCGATCGCGATGGTCGCCCGGGATTTCGATCGTGTTGTCCTTTAGCGTGCCGCCGGCGCCGCAGAGGCGTTTGAGCTCCTGCGCGTGCGCTTCGAGGGCGGGGCCGCGTTCCGGCAGACCGCGGATCACCGTAACGGTCTTCCCGCCGCGTTTGCCAGTTTCGCGGAAGATCCGCACCACGCCGTCCTCTGGCACAGGCGGCGCGCCTGACGCCGGTTTTTTGGCCTTGGGCTTTTGGACTTTGCGGAAGTCGATGGTATCGCCATCGGACGAGTAAACACGCCGGGTTTTGGTCATGGAAAAAGTTTAGCAGCCTGCCGGAAGGGCTGGCCGCGCGAGCAAGAATGTACGGTTCGAAGTAGTGATAGAGGTCTATACTGGCGACCGGCGTCGATGGCGGTGACAGCCGAAATCTGGAGGTAACTCGATGGCGGTGGCTGGATTCTCTGGGCTCATTCTGGTACTCGGCACACGCAAAGGTGTGTTTCTACTAAAGAACGACGGTCAGCGCCGCGAGTGGGGGCTTGAAGGGCCGTTCTTGCCCGGAAGCGAAGTCAACCATGCGATGCTCGACCCACGCACCGGAAAGATTTACGCCACGGCAAACGACCCCTGGTTTGGTAGCCGAATCGCAACTTCTCTTGATTTGGGCGCGATCTGGGAGGAAGATGCTTCTCGGCCGCGTTTTGCGCCGGCAACCGGGCTTACCGTCGAGCGAATCTGGCGGATCGAGCCAGGCCGAGATTCTCAACCGGGTCAGTTTTATTGCGGTGTGGATCCGGCTACGCTTTTTAGTTCGGCCGATTCGGGCGAAACCTGGTCGCAGAATGAGGCGCTGGTCAACCATCCAACGCGTGATCAGTGGTACCCCGGAGCGGGAGGTTTGATCACGCACTCTATAGTCCTGGACCCACTGAATGCTCGGCGAATGTGGATCGCGACCTCCGCGGCCGGTGTGTTTCGCAGCGAGGACGACGGCGCCAGCTGGCAGGCGATGAACCACAAGATTAAGAGCGTCCAGGCGAAGCACGACGCCAGCTCGGAGCTGTATCCGGAAGTGGGCCAATGCGTTCATCACCTGGTGCGCGCGCCTGGTAAGGGTGACCGGCTCTACGCCCAGACGCACTGGGGAACCTACCGCAGTGACGATGGTGCCGAGACATGGGTTGATATCACCGATGGCTTGCCTTCCGATTTTGGTTTGGTGATGGCTGCCCATCCGAAAGATCCCGACACGGCTTATGTCCTGCCGTTGCAGGCAGATGTATTCCGCTGTCCCCCGGAGGGCAAGCTACGCGTTTACCGCACCCGTGACGCCGGAGCTAGCTGGCAGCCGCTCGCAAGCGGGCTGCCGCAGGATGGTGCCTACATGGGGACATATCGCGAAGCGATGTGCACTGACAGCCTGGAGCCGGCCGGCATTTACTTTCGTACCAATACTGGGCAGCTATATGCCAGCGCGGACGAGGGCGACACATGGCGTCGCTTGGTTTCCGACCTGCCGCCAATTTCTTCGGTTGGCGCCTTCACGATCGATTAGGTCGATTGGTCAAGTTGGCGACAAAAAGGTGGGAGGCCGCTAGCGGCCTCCCACCTTTTCACGATTCTTGCGTAAAGCCTAGACCTTGTCCTCGGGCACCCGAGAGTGGATATCTCGCAGATGGGACCAATTGTCGGCTGCCATCCACTCGGACCAGGCCCGGTAGTGCCAGAGCTGGGCGTGCTCATTGACGTGGCCCTCAATCCGGGGCGGTCCGGTTTCATCATCGATGATCTCACCGTGGCCGATGCTCATGGAGTAGTTGATCGGGTACCTGCTGCTGACCACGCCCTTCATGCCGCGGGTGCTTTCGCCCCAGTTCTCACCGTCGTCCTGCTCCAGCATGCCGGCCGGACCAAAGACGTGCGTGGACCGCTCACGGGCGTAGGCTTTCATATCGTTGTCCATTTGGCTGTCGTGGAATGAAAACCACCAGATTTCGGTTGTCATGGGGCCCTTCGGCATACGCATGCAGACCTGGGCGAAACCGGGGTAGGTGATCCACATGTTGGGAAAGATGTGGGGGTGGGAGTTGGCTCGCATGCCGATTGGCCCCAGGACAGCTTGGGCCTCCGGCTTTTCTCGCCAAGTCTCATCCGATTGGCGGGATGCGGCATTTTCATCGTTGTGCTCAGGGCCGGACAAAGCGTGTCCGTACTCACCAAGAAGAATAATGTGAGCGCTAGTCAGACGCGAGGCGCGGTTGGCGGCCGGAGTCTGATTCGGCGGCGGCGGCGTTTTCGCGTTTGGCGGGCGCGCGCGCGCGTTCACGCCGCTCATGACCGAAGAAGCGTGGCTGATGCCAGGGTGATAGAAGTCCCAGACATTGTCGGCCGCGAGCTTCCAGTTGCAAGGGATGGTGTACTTCTGGATTCCAGCGGAGATCGTCACGTCGCCGCGCTCGGCGACCAGATCGAGGCTCATGCGGCCGATCTGACCGAGGTACTCGTTGAGGTCCGGCGCCTCAGGGTCCATGTTGCCAAAGATGAAGCCCTTGTAGGTCTCAACCTGGGCGGCCTTGATTAAGCCCCAGTTGTCGCGGTCTAGTTCCTCGTGGTAAACCTCTTTGAAACCGGGAACGCCGACCAGGGCGCCTTTGAGGTCGTAAGTCCAGCCGTGGTAAGTGCACATAAACGAGGTTGCGTGACCCTCCTCGGCGCGGCAGACGGCGTTGCCGCGGTGGCGGCAGGTGTTGACCAGCACCTGAGGGCTGCCATCTTTATCGTGTACGACGATGACCCGGTCTTCACCGATGCGTGTCATGAAGAAGTCACCCGGGTTGGGAATTTGCGAGTCGTGACACATGAAGTTCCAGGCGCGAGCGAAGATCCGCTCCAGCTCCATCTCATAGATGTCCTGCTCGGAGAAGATGCGGCGGTCCACTAAACCGGTCTCTTGGTTGACCATTCCCAGCATCTCTTCGTTTCGATAGGCGATTGTCATGAGTTACTCCTCCAACAGACCGTATTTTTTCAGATATTTGAACAGGCAGAACTGTCCCATTAAAGAGCTTTTTGGTTGACTAATAATAACAAGGTTGTCAAGGCAATTACTAGGTTCTCGCTCAAGCTGGATGCCCCCTTTTAGCAGGTGATCAGGCTAAGCCGGCCCCGCGGCTTCAGGCCGGGCGACGGAGTCACGGGAGTCTGACCAGGCGGCCCAAAGGGTCGCGTACCTGCCTCGGGCGGCGATTAGTTCTTCGTGGGTGCCGGCTTCGATAATGCGGCCGCGGTCCATCATTAGAATGCGGTCGGCCTGGCGAGCCTGGGTTAGACGATGGGCGACAACAATGGCGGTTCGGCCTTCGAGCGCGGCGTTGGCAGATCTTTCGAGAACGCGAGCGCCGGCGCTGCCGGCTTCGGCCGTGGCCTCGTCGAGAATGGCGATCAGCGGGTCTGTAAGGATCAGGCGGGCGAGGGCCAGTTGCTGAGCCTGGCTGGCGGTTAGGCGGAAGGCGCCTTCGCCGACCATCGTGTTGATGCCCAGTGGTAGGGCTTCAGCCCATGCCAGTGCGCCGACCTTGGTCAGGGCCCCTTCAAGATCTTGATCGGAAGCATCGGGCCTGGCCAGACGCAAGTCGTCGGCTAACGAGCCGGAAAAGACATGAACCTCTTGAGTGACCAGGGACACGCGGCTGCCGGTGAGTTCTGAGCTGGCTTCATGATGCGAGACACCGCCGAGCTTGATTTCGCCGCTGCCGGGCTGATGGATGCCGGCCAGCAGCTTGGCAAGCGTAGTTTTGCCAGCGCCGCTGGCGCCCACCAGCGAGATCCGTTCGCCAGGGGCGATTCGGAGGTTGATGTCAGTGAGGACGTCGTGGCCGGTGATGTAGGCAAAGTTGACGCCGGTGGCGGTTACGGATGAATCGATTATGCTCGGCGGCTCGGCATCGTCCATGGCCGGCAGACGAGCGATTCCCACCAAACGTGCCAGCCCGGAAGCTGCGTTCTGGCCCTCGTCAAAGTTGAGCAGCAGACCGGACACCGGGTCGAAGATTCGATGGAAGAGCAAAGCTGCGGCGGTT
The DNA here is from genome assembly GCA_965219205.1 of Dehalococcoidia bacterium. Taxonomy (GTDB): domain Bacteria; phylum Chloroflexota; class Dehalococcoidia; order DSTF01; family WHTK01; genus WHTK01. The sequence goes on along the minus strand of CBDCMQ010000007.1, from coordinate 58,972 downwards.
GTGGCGCCGACCGTCGAAGCGTCAGCTCGCACCAGAAAAAAACCGGTGAGTAATATCGCCGTCACGCCGACGAATTCTGCCGCGTTGACGCGCGCGAAGAACCGCACTCTCAGGGCCAAGACGATGAATGACCAGTTCAGCGCGCTCTGGGAGCGTTCTTCCACCATAGCGGTTTTGGGCTCGTGGAGGCTGAAGGCGCGTACCGTGCGCGAGCCTTCGACAGCGTCGAGCAGCTTTTGAGCTCGCTCGCCCTCCAATACCCGCTGCCGGGCGAAGAGCGGCGTTGAGCGGTTGAGGTACCAGCGCAGCGTGAGGAGCTGGACTGGAGCCGCGCAGAGGCCGGCGAGGGCGAACCGCCAGTCGACCACCGCGAGGCCGCCGACAGTCAGCGCTATCGTAAGGACCGAGCCGATCAAGATCGGAAAAACGTTGCGGACCGCGTTGGCGATGACGGAGACATCGCCGCCGACGCGCGCGGCGATGTCTCCGCTGCCGGCTGCCTCGATTTGGCCCAAAGAGAGGTTCAGCGCTCGATCGACAACTTGTTCGCGCAGGTCAGCCAGCATCGTTTCACCGAGGCTGGTGAGCGAGCCAAAGCCGATTACGGTGAGCAGACCCTGCAGGCCGGCGACGACCAGCAGGATCGCGACCGGTGATGTGACCGCGCTGGCCGGGCGGCCATCGACGACCAGGTCGACGATTCGGCCCATCATCAATGGCCCGATCAGTCCCGCGGTACTCGCGAGACCGAGCGTCAGAATCGTCAATACGGCCCGCGAGCTATAAGGCCGCATCAGATCCCAAACCGTGCCGCGGGTTTGGCGACCGCTGGCTGTGGGCAGCAGGACGCGTTCGTCGGCCGCGGTTATGGTTGTGGTCATGTGACGACCAATTCTTGATAGTCGGGCCGAGTATCCAAAAGAGCCGAGTGACTGTCCTGCGAAGCCACACGACCGCCCTCGATAAAGATCACCCGGCTGGTGACCGCCAAGAGGGCTGGACTTGTAGTGACGAGAATCGTTGTCCGTCCTGCTCGGGTTTTGCTGATGCCAGCGGCGATCCGAGCTTCGGTGACCGAATCAACCGCGGTGGTAGGGTCGTGAAGCACAAGAACTGGCGCCATGGTGGCGAGGGCGCGGGCCAGGGCAACACGTTGTCGTTGACCGCCGGACAAAGAGCGGCCACCTTCGCTGACGACAGTCTGGACACCTTCCGGCAGGTTCTCGGCTACTTCATCGGCGGCCGAAGCTGTAATAGCCCATTCGGCCTCTGAATCGGGTGCCGGTTCAAGAATGTTGTCGAGCATGGTCTCGGCGAAGAGGTAGGATTCGTGAGGCGTTACCACGATGGCGGCGTGGAGGTCAGCGGGGCTCAAGTCATCTATTGGAATCTTTGACAGGAGTATTTCTCCCGTTTTGGGGTGCTCAGAGCCGCTTAGACAATCGAGTAAGGACAGGGCATCGTTGGGATCGGCCGCGACGACGCCAACTGTCTCGCCTTCGGCAATATCAAAATTCAGGTCATGAAGGGGCCCGAAGCTGAGCCCGTGGACTTGAAGCTCGGCGCTGAACGCGGCGGGCAAGGGTGAGGCCACCCGATCCGCATCTCGTGGCGGTGTTAGGACTCGGGCAAGGCGTGCTGCTGACGCGCGGCCACGGGCAAACAGGGCGCCGACGTTGGTTAGCCGCTGCATCGGCCCGATCAGAAACTGAGTGAGACCGAGCGCGGCGATCAGGTCACCGATGCTAATTTCACCGGCGGCGGCCAATCTGCCACCGACCAGGGCAACCAGGGCGAGAAAGGCGCCGGTCAGGGCCATATTGAGGCCCTGGTAGGTGGCTTGGGTTTTGGCGGCGCGGACCGTGGCGGTCAAAGAAGAGCGACTGGCGCCGCGGTAGCGTTCGACGGCCGCGTCTTCGGCTCCGATGCCTTTGAGAACCCTCAGGCCGTAAACGAGGTCGTTGGCGATGCCGGCGGCTCGCGCCGCTTCCGCTTGCTCGGTGCCGCTGTTTCTTTCGAGCGTCCGGCCGAGGAGCTGGATCAAGGCGATCAGGGGAATCGTCCCGACGATGACGAGCAGTCCAAGCGGTATTGAGATGCGCAGTAGGACAAAAGTGGTCACCACCAGGGCGGCGAGGGCGCCGCAGGCGGTTGCGGTGACGTTGGCGATGCGTCCGACACGTTCGGCATCGACCGCAGCGATGTTGAGCAGCTCGCCGGGCAGGCGGTTGCCCTCGGCCGGGCCGGCGGGGTCAAGGACCCGGCGGACGACGGCTACGCGCAGGTCGTGCTCGGCTCCCTTAGCGGCGCGTTGCAAGAACTTGGCGCCGAAGCGCCAGGAGTTAGAGAGGCCGGCGAAGACCAGGATCAGCACGAGAACGCCGGGAAGGAGATCCGAGTAATCGCCGCTGCGCACGGCTCGATCGATAAAGAAGCCGATGGCGACCGGGACCAAGGACTCGCCGGTTTGGTGGCCCATCATGAAGGCGCAGCCGGCGGCCATGGAGCGCCAGCGCGAACGAAGCATGCCACGTATGACACTGCCGCCGGTCGGAGCCGCGTTCTCACCTGGAGAATCACCGCCCGGAGCGCTCAATTTAGCGGCTCTGAAAATGGAAAGTCGGTCGTATCTCAAGCCAGCCACACGTTAAGCCAGATTAGTGAATCTTGCCCTCTTATAGATAGAGTTTCGCTGTCTATAGCTTCCTAAAGACCGCATTAAAGAATCGGCAAAATTAGTGGATTCCAGCGGGGGTCGACGGGCCTGATCTGACCGCATACAACGCTGGCGTCCGGCCTCGGAAATGAGCACAGGCTGTGGATACGGCAATGCTGGGCTGGCGAGGCCGGCATCTCGAACGAGAGCTCAGGGCAGGTGAATCAACCGGCCTTCGTTCGAGGAGCGCTCGACAGCGTCCAGCAGGCGATGGCGCCGAACGGCGAGATGGAAATCGGCGTCGAACGCGCCCCCACCGCCTGTGGAGGACGAGCCGTTGGCTGTGTCGGAAAAGCGGACGTAGGCCTGCGCCACGTTGAGCGGTGGGCCCGATGGTGTTCCTTCCGGTACCAGTTTATAGCTGTCCGGCACGGGCAGCTCCTCAGGAGCAGCGCCGGGGCGAGCCAGGGAGAGCAAGTTGGGGCCAATGTTGGTCATCATGGCCGTGCCAACGCTAAGGGTGCCTTCGTGTCCAAATACCGTCAGGCGTACGCCGCCTTGAGCGGCCGGCATGGACAAGACATTCACCGAGACTTCCGCGCCGCTTTGCAGGCGGCCGGCGAAGGCAACGCTATCGGGTGCATCGACCTTAACGCTGCCGCCAGTGTCGTTAAGGCGCCACTCTTTGACGCGCGTTGCAACCCTTCCCGTGACCTCAGTGAACTCGCCGAGGAGGAAACAGAGCGTGTCGATATTGTGGCCGGCAGCAATGGTTAGTGTGTTGGCGCCGGCGTCGCGATCGGCGGCCCAGGCGCGGTCCGGCGGGCGTTCGATCTGACCGGCGCCAAACACTGTGAGATTTGCGGTCAGGACTTCACCGATCTTGCCCTGCTGAATGGTATCGCGTGCATAAAGCAAGGCTGGGTCGCTTCGGGCCTGGAGGCCGACCATCGTCTGCAAGCCATACTGGCGCGCTTCACGGCTCATCTCCTCCGCCTCCGCCAAGTTGGCGCCTAAAGGCCACTCACAGAATGTGTTCTTGCCGGCCTTCAGGGCAGCCATTACTAGATCGCGATGAACAGGAACTCGCACCGAGACCACAATCAAATCGAGGTTAGGATGGGCCACCATCTGGTTGATGTCAGCGAAGGCAAACTCGGCGCCGAAGGCTTCGGCCGAAGCCTTCGCAGTCTCTTCGTGGGCGGTGCAAACCGCTTTGATTTCGTAATCTGGCAGCGCTTGTAGGCCAGGAATGTGGGCTCTCTCGCCCCAGCTGCTGCCACCGCCACTCACACTGGCTCCGACAATTCCCACTCGAATTTTATTTGACATTCATTCTTGCCTTTCTGAGGCGGGGCTATGTTGGATTGCAGCCAGGGCGCGCGGCCTCAGGCTGTCGAAAGGGCAGTTTTTTTGAGCGCCGTTTCGCTGCTAGGAGTATAGGAGAGGACGATGCAGCGCGCCGATTTTGGTTTGCTACTCATAGAAGGTCTCGCCAAGTGTTGGTTCTGGCGACTCTTCGAACGGATCGATGTCGTTGAAGTGGAAGTCCAGCCAAGCTTGAAGGACGAAGAGATGCCAGACGTTTTTCTTGTCGCGCTTGGCACGACGCTCGTTGTGTTTTCGGAGAACCTTCTCTACTGCATTCGGCTCGATCAATCCTTCGCCAGCTGCGCGCTTCGCCTGTCGGAGCACCAATGCTTCGAACCACGGCTGAGCGTGCCAGGGCACACCCGGATAAGAGCCCTTGTCCCGCCTATGTACACGCCCTTGGCCTTCCGTGGCCAACTGCTCCTGGAAAGCGGCGGTGAGCAGGGCTCGCTTGCGTCCTTTACTAGTATCGCTGCTCTTATGGTCTGCAGGAATCGATTGAACAAATTCCCAAAGCCTGCGGTCAGCGAAGGCGGCCCGTTCTTCGACACCAAGGAGGACTGGGATTACCTGACCGGCAACCGAAAGATTGCCGGTACGAGCAAGCAGAACGGTGAAGTTCATATACGCTTCGAATTCCGGGTTGCCGGAGACACCAACAGTAAGTTTGTCGATTGCCCGGCTGATTTGGGCGCGGCCATCGGCATCAATCGAAATTTCCGGGCGCATGATGGTCTTGAGGTCGGCTGTGGTGAAAAAATCTTTGCCATCGGCAAGCAAGCGCAGGATGAGATTGTCCCCGGCGGTTTGAGGGCTTCGTTTGGCGAGCCTTCGCAGGCCAGGCTCCCAAGACAGCTCGCCGATCACATTTTCTCCCAGCAACCCCGTCACGCAGGCAGTGATTCCCTGCTTCTGGGCGGCGGCGGCGAGTAAATACTGAGTTGGGCCACGTGAAAAAGTGTCAACCGGCTGGTCAAATTGGCGAAACGCGGTTGACAGCAGCTCCGGCGTCAGCTCAGCCGGCCGCACAAGAAGTTCGAGGGGTTCCGCTCCTAAAGAGCGGGCCAGCGTCGCCGACGGTTCGATCTCATTCTCGACTCCGTCAAGGTAGGCGACCGTGATTGCGGTTACATGGGGTCCGCCCAGTTCGCGCAAGGCGGCCAAAACCGCAGCCGAGTCGACACCAGCGCTAAACGCTAGTGCGATCGCCGGTGTCTTTCTGGTGACGCGCTCCATGGCGCCAACCAGTTCTTGTTCCAGGCGAGGCGTCCAATAATCGAGGTCAAGTGGGCCCGGTTCAGCCAGGGGCAGGCGGTAGTAGCGCTTGCTGGCCAATTGTCCCGCCCGATCAAGCGTCAGTTTTTCAAAGGGGAGAGCCGTGCGGATGTCGCGGACGATCATAAATGGCGCAGGCACATAGCCAATCACCAAGTAGCTCGCGAGGCCATCGTAGTCGATTTCACGAAGCACGGTGGACAATCGAAGCAGTGCGCTCAGCTCTGAAGCAAAGGCGAAGTAGCCAGTGACCGGGTTGTGATGATAGTAGAGCGGCCGATTTCTGAGAATATCGGTTGCGAGAGTCAGGGCTGCTTTGCCTTTGTCCCAAACCGCGAGGTTGAAGACTCCGTCAAGGCCAAGGGGAAAGTTTTCGTCAGCGGCTTCGTATTGGTCTTTCACGGCGATAGCCTGAGCGTTGTGGCCGTTGGTCGCGTGGTCCGGAATGACATTGAGATCAAGGGTTCCAGCCAGAGCAACGAGAAGATTTTCGTCATCCAGCCAGGCCGGCTCGCCGGCCTCACCGGAGGCGAGGAATGCGGGTATGTAGGCAAGGCCCAGCCCTGCTCCAGCAGCCGGATCCGCGAATGTCTTCGTCATGGGGCTGGAATGGCGCATCGCGGCGGCCATGGCCGCCAGATGGTCGGTCGAGAATAGGTCCGGGTTCTTCGGGCTGAAAATCCCGAATATCGTGCTCATAGAAGTTGACCCACGCCTGGCAAATCAAACCTCCTGATAGCGATTGTAAACTGGCGAAAGCTTCAGAAGCGGAGTTATCCGGCTGGCGCGTGCCGGAGGAGCGGCCTCTGTCCTTTTACCGCACCAAGGGCACGACCTGAGACGCCAGCGCTTCGAGTTGCGCTAGATCAGGGCCGGGCAGGCCGAGGATCATCAGTTCGCAACCGGCATCGCCGAAAGCACTGACCTTGGCGGCTATGCCGGCTGGATCGCCGAAGCCGGTGTGCTCCATGGGGTAGTTGGGTCCGTAGTAGAAGGAGAGATAGCTCTCCAGCTGTTCTGACGCGGCTTGCTCATCCTGGCCGGGATTGACATACATAAGCTTGCTGCTATGGAGAGTCGAAGGATCGCGCCCGGCCTCGCGCGCTCCCTCGATCACCGTGTTCCAGGACGCGGCGAAACTTTCGGGCGTGCCTCGGGCGCCCTGCATCCAGCCATCGGCGATGCGGCCCGCCCGCCTGAAAGATGGGGCGGTTGAGCCACCAAAGATCAGGGGAATGCCGCCGTGGCGTGCCGGTTTGGGCTCGATATTGGCGCCCTCCAAGTTGTAATAGCGCCCCTTGAATGTCACATCCGTTTCGCTCCAGAGACGGCGCATAATCCTGACGCCTTCAACAAGGCGTCCCGTGCGCTGGTCCTTGGGCATGTTGGTCGCGAGGTATTCGTTGTCCCGACCGCCTTGGGAGACGCCGAGAGTGAGTCTTTCGCCGGACATAGCGTTGAGGGTGGCGGCCTGCTGGGCGACTTCTACCGGGTGACGGACGCTGAGTAGGATAACACCGGACCCGACGCCGATGGTTTGAGTTGCGGCCGCGGCGTAGCTGAGCATGACGAAGGGATGGGGAACGCCGTACTGATGGAAAAGGCGGTCGATAATCCAAAGAGAGTCAAAACCCAGTTCCTCGGCGCGAGCACAGAAGCGGCTAAGGTCGACGGTTGGCGGAGCGTCAGGGCCGAAGTTTGTCGGGATGATCAACCCTAGCTTTGGCGGCATTTCTTCTCCTCCTGGCTTTCCTTTCGCGTGAAGTTGAACAGTGTGATTTTAGCCGACGAGGCAGGCCAAACACCTATAATCACGACAGCGTTGAAGACGCGAACCGCGGCGAGGAAATCCCTGGCGATAGATCATGGAATTGAGGGAATGGCGATGAACAACGAGTACGCTCGGCTGCTTTTCGACTACAACGCATGGGCCAACAAATTGGTGCTGGATAAGTCGGCCGAGGTTAGTGACGCGGACTACTTTGCGACGGCTGACGGTCTCAGTTTTGGCAGTCTGCATACCACGCTGTTGCACACGCTCGGTGCCGAGCGTGGTTGGGTGGCGCGCTGGCGCGGCGATGTGGCGCCGGAGCGCCTGAATCCAGAGAACACGCCGGACTTGGCGAAGCTACGTGAACACTGGGTCGGCGAGGAGGAGAGGCAGCGCGCTTTCCTCGCCGGGCTTAGCGATGAGCAGGTTGCCGGGCCGGTTAGTTTTTCCCTTAGAGACGGCCCGACTGAAACCCAGCCGCTATGGGCAATGATCGCTCACGTGGTCAATCACGGCACGCAGTTTCGCAGCGAAGCCAGCGTGCGGTTGACCCAGCTCGGCCAATCGCCGGGAGACGTGGATATGTTTTTCTATGTCAGGCAGCTGGGTTAATGGATGGGGATTCTTTGGCAATCTTCATCGCCGGATGCTGCCTGTGATCTGGCTGCACTGGCCAGTCCCAGCCCGACCTCACCTGCGGCGCGTGGTGCACAAACCCGAATCACCCAGAATTGCCGTTGGGTGAAGGGTACGGCCAGCGATGCGAATCCGCGTCCGAAGGTATCGTTGGGCTTGGTTCATGAAAAGTCACGGCTTGGGAAGCATTAACACAGTCCTCTCAAGCCGTGACTTTTTTGGGCTCCCAGGATCAGGCGGGGGCGGCTGTTCCGCCGGTCATGCCCGCGAGCATCGCCGTAAGAGGCTCCTGATCGGGTCCGACGAAAGGTGCGGCGTCCGGCACGCCGGCGAGATTGGCCAGGAAGGCGTTGATGAGACCACGCGCTGGTGGCAGGTGGGAGCTTAGCAGAAGCTCAGCCTCGAGCTGACGGACGTTTTCGAGCTCGTTGGCGAATTTCCCCTGATCAACCTTGTGGAGCCAGGGCGAATCTAGGCTCGTCCACAGTGTCATCTGCTCGCGAAGCGTAGATTCATCGAGTTCACGCGCGTCATGGGCTAGGGCTGAGAGAAGGGCGCCAAAACAGTCGGAGCTGAACAGCGCCCTTGACTTGCTGTCAAAGAAGCCGGTAGTCGCCGGATTATCGAAGGTAGGTGGTTTCACCGCGGTTAGGGTCCGGTTGCCGACATCGAGTTGTTGGCCTGGATTGAGCAGGTAGATCCGGTCCAGCGCCACCGTCTCGAAGAGGCTCAAAATGCCGTAGCCTAGAAATGTAGTGACCAGACGGAGGTCGGGCAGCAGGTCGAGTATGGCCCTGAGGCTGCCGACGTGGTCTTGGTCCGTGTGAGTGAGCCAGAGCCAACGCAGGTCGGGTGGGTCAATGACCGACTCCAGCGCTTCAAGGAAGGTGCCACTGTCCTGGTGCAGACCCGTGTCGACCAAGACGGGTTGCTCTGCCTTGAGGACGAAAGCGTTCACCGGCACCACTCCGAGGCCGGGAATGGGGAAATGAGATGGTAGTACGTGAATGTCATGCGTAACTTTGATCGGCTTTTCCATTTGTGGATTCCTCCTGATTGCTCATTCTTCACTGTAGATTTTGGCTTGCTCCGAGGTGAGCGCCGCCAAATTTTCGACGCAAGAAACCAGTCTGCTAAACCAGCAGCTCATGTGAATCTTCTTGTTCGACGGTTAGCTCCGGGCGAAGGCGATGTTAACGATAAGCAGCCTCCTCTCGGGAAGCGCCGCTGGTCAAAACGCCGACCAGCATGGCGGTAGTTTGGTCGATTGCCTTGGCCAATGTTAGACCGCCGTCCACCCGCAGAGCACGGTAGCTCAGTGGGCCGAGCATAGCGAGAAGCAGGCCACGACTGGTGTGATCGGCGCTGGGCCAAACTTCGAGAACGGCCCCGGCGATCAGTGAGGTTAAGTTTTCCATCTGAACCAGCGCGTTTGCCAGGGCAGGTGACTCGTGCTCGTACTTGAATGAGCTCCAGGTTTGGCCGAGAAGAGCCTCGTGAAAGGAATATGCTTCGTGGACTGCCTGCCGCGTTCGGCCAGCAGGGTCTTCGATTTGGCGAATTAGTTCCAGGTCTGGCGCTGGAACGAGGTGGAAACCATAGGCCGTGCAGTTCTCGAAGACGGTCTCGCGTGTGGGGAAATGTTTTCTGACGGTGGCGCCGGACACGTCTGCTTCGTCGGCCAGGGCGTCCATATCGATGATGCCGCCACCGTGGAGCCGAAAGGCGGCGGCGACAATCTGGTCGCGGGTACGTTTAGCGGCATCAGCCCGGCGAGTTCCGTCGTAGTTGCGTTTCATGGTAGCAGCATATGTTATTGATTAACATCATGAAATACCCAAAACGAAGATCTTTTTTGTCGACTTGGCGCCACGCAGAGTAGCGAGACTAGAAAAAACGCCTCCGCACCGCCCAGTCTTAGGCTCAGGACTCGACCGCCGGCTTGAGGCGCAGCCGCAGGCCTCTCCAGCCCGACAAATTGACCTCTTGAACTTTGATAGATGGCTGGTCTTCAGAGCTGACCCTCTAATGAAGCCGTTCCCGAAGCAGGTCTCCAACCCGGAGAGCGTTGGCGATGATGGTCAGAGAAGGATTGGTGGCCGAGCTTGAAGGGAAGAAGCTGGAATCGACAGCATAGAGATTGTCAAGGTCGTGGGCCTTGCAATTGACGTCCAGAACCGAGGTATCCGGGTCGGTTCCGAAGCGAAGTGTGCCGCATTGGTGGGCCACGCCGGCGACGGGAATCTGCTTTTTGAGATAGACAGCCTGGGCCAGAATGTGAGTTTCGCCGTCGATGTGCTCTATCGCCTTTTTGAGACGGTCGATTAGGCGTTGATGCGGAACCGTGTTGTTTGGAGTGTAGCTGAGGACGATGGTGTCTGGGCATCCAGCGTGACACGGTTTTCCGGCCGGGCGAGGTCTTCAGTCGTCGCCCACCAATCAACCGAGTGCTGTGCGATGTAGTCGAGGGTACGGCCGACGCCAGGCAGCTTGAGACGTGGCGCATCGCTTTCGAGCTGAGCCGGGAGTGATTTGCCGAGCGTCTGGATGTGACCGAGAGGAAATTCGAAGTCGTCGGCACCCCAGTAGAAGTCGTTGAGTCCGAGAGTCTTGGTGAACTTGCTGGGGTTGGGTCTGCGCGAGACGGCGAGCATGGCCGTATTGTTGTGTGCCATGTAATTACGGCCGACTTGATCGGAGCGGTTGGCGAGGCCAGCGGGATGTTTGTCATTGGCTGAGCGCAAAAGGAGAGCCGCCGAGTTTATTGCGCCGCAGCTGACGACAACGATTGTTTCACCGGCCAGGTGACTACAGAACTGATGAACGATTTAGCGAGTCTCCAGAGCTGGGAAACCTGGGTGGATCCGCTTCGATTCGTTGGTGTGGCCATCATGCTGGCCGGGATAACTATGTTCCTCTACGCGATTATCATCGTGCTTCGATTCCAAATGACGAGGGTTCGAGAGATGGCCGCGGGACAGGATTGAGACGGAGGAGTGTGCCTGAAAAAAGGTAACAGGCCACTCGCATCAAGTATCTGGGGTACCCAGAGAGAAAGAGAACGGAGTTTGGAGATGCCAATAAATGAGCACAGTGTGACGGTGAACGCGGCCCCGGCGAAGGTTTGGTCGGTAATCAGCAATGCTGAAAACCTGTTGAACTGGCTGTCGCCGATAAAGAGCACAGAGGAAAAGGAGTCGGGTCCGATTACAGTTGGCCGCAGGATGAGGGTACAGCTCGGCAACGCCAACGGTGGGAGTCTGCGATTTGGGACAGTGGATACGAACCGGCAGATTGCCTGGAATGCGGGGCCGGCCATGGCTCACATGATGATGATGCCCATGAGAGTCAGCATCTCGATTGACCCAGCTGGGGAAAACGCATCCAAGGTGACCGCCAGGTTCAAGAGCGCAATGATGATCGCGCCAATGATGAAGGCAATGAGCGGTCTGGACTTCTCCGAAGAAGTGGTGACAACGGCCAGCAACATCAAGGAGCAGGCCGAGGCAGCTTAGCCCTTACGATGTCTAGTTGCGGCGGCTTGTAGTCCGGTGAGGCCTTGCCTCCGTTCTTCAAGCCGCTGGACGCATTTTCCGATCAGTCAAAGGCAGCGGCCTTTCCTACGTTTTTGATAAAGGCTTCAGCCAGACCGCAAACCCGGCCTCAACCACCTTCTCCTTCAGCTCAGAGACTCACTTCAATGTGAGGAGAGTCACAGAAATAAGCTCCTAGAGCACCTCTCTTAGATATACCCCCCAGGGGTATATCTAAGAGAGCGAGCTGAGGTGCCCGCGTTGTTTTGTTGAGGTGGTTTCTGAGATGCGATTGCCACGATTTTTTATTGGCCTGACTGCCGCGACGGCGGTACTGGCAATTGGCTGTGGAGCAGCGGCACGTGATGGCTCAACCGACACCCCAACCGTGGTTGAATCACCGGCGTCCGTATCAGACCTGGCTCAGACATTGCCTGTGAATCCGGTCGTTGAATCCCCGCTATCGACGGTCGAGATTGTACGCCGGGTGAATTCATCTGTCGTAAGAATCGATGTGGATGCTATAGATGTCGACGAGCCTAGCGGTCCTCAATCAACCCATGGGGTTGGGACTGGTCTGATCATTGACTCGAGCGGTCTGATCATCACGAACAATCACGTCGTTGCCGGAGATGATCTCCAAGACATCGAAATAGTGGTCACGTTGAGTGACGCCCGCCAGTTCCCTGCCCGAATCGTTGGGACGGATCCGCCGACAGACCTTGCGCTGATCAGAATTGATGCGCCCGGACTGAGCTCAGCTACTTTAGGTGACTCAGGGACCCTTGAGGTCGGAGCGGACGTTGTAGCAATCGGCCATGCCCTTGGTCTCGCGGGTGAGCCCAGCGTGACCCGCGGTGTTGTCAGCGTCAAAAACAGGGCGATTCGGCTAGAACCCTACTCAATCGGCGGAGCGATTCAGACGGATGCGAGCATTAACCCGGGAAACAGTGGCGGCCCGCTTGTGGACGAGTTCGGCCGAGTGATAGGCATCAATACTGCCGTAATCGACGGGACTGCCGACATCGGCTTTGCGATCTCGATTGACCTGGCAAAGTCGATCGTCGAAGAACTGCTGGCTCACGGCAAAGTGCAGCGAGCCTTCCTCGGTGCGATTCTGGTAGACGTTACACCGGAAGCGGCGGCCAATTTTTCGCTACCTACCCGAACCGGCGCCGCGATCAGCGTGGTTGAACCCAACTCCCCAGCGGCCACGGCAGGACTGGAAGCATTCGACATCATCATCGAGGTGTCTGGCAAGGCAGTCCGGAACAGCGGGGATTTGCTACAGATCCTCTCAGAGTACGACCGAGGTGCCGCGCTGCGCGTCACTTTCTACCGCGACAGCCAACTCCAAGAGACTTTGGTAATTCTCAAAACCGCGAGTTTTGATCCGGCGGCATCGTAACCGGTGGCTTGAAGCAGCGGATAGACAGATTTCAGAGCAAGAAACAAAGGGGTTGAAGGTGAAAGAAGCTCTAGTTACTCAGGTTGAAAGTGGCGGCGTTACGGACCGCTATCGTTACAGGCATTTTACGGTCCCGCTTCTTATGCGAGACATGCGATACGGCGGATCCGCCCTTAAGCCCGGCCAGAAGGTTCCGAATTTGACAATTGCCGGGCTTGACGGAAAAGCGGTCTCGGTGAGTAACTTGGTCACAGGCAAGCCTGTCCTGCTCGTGACCGGGTCGCTGACTTGCCCGATGACGGCCAGCTCGATGCCGACATTGATGCGACTCTTTCGGGAATTCGGCGCCGAAGTTGACTTCGTCACGCTCAATGTCCGAGAGGCTCACCCGGGAGAGAACGTGCCGCAGCCGGGCACTTCGGCAGAGAAAATCGAACACGCAAGAGGACTGCGAGAGCTTTACGACATACCCTGGCCCGTGGTTGTCGATGACATAGACGGAAGCTTGCACAAGGAACTGGATAGCAAACCGAACACGGCCTACCTGATCGACAGCAGCGGAGAGGTATGGTTCCGCAGCCTTTGGGCACGCGACGAGTCCGCGATTGGGCGAGCACTGGCTGCGGTGTCCAGAGGAGGCACACCTGCCAAGCGCCAAAGCGTCTCGATGGTCCCCCAAGTAATGCGTGCAATTGGCTACGTCAAAGAAACGATGGACAGAGCCGGCCTCAAGCCCACCGTGACCTGGAACTCTCGGCCCCGCCGATGGAAGTAGCCGGCAGGATGGCGGACCTGCTGCGCCCGCTGCCGCGTGACTATCGCGGCCCTGGCAGCATGCTGGTGATATTGGCGGCGACAGCCGGGATAATCGCCGGCTTAATCGCCGCTTTCGCATAGACCGGTTGGTGATGTGTGGGCGCCTCGGTCAGTCGAGGTCAAGGAGAAGAGCGGCGTGGTCACTCAGGGCCTCCCTTCGCGGTTGCTCATCTCTTTCCTGCTGGCCCCAGGCATAGCCGGCGTCTTTGAGCCGGCCAATCATCGTCCGATTGATGAAAGCCTGGTCTAGACGAAAGCCGTTGCCACCATTGGGTGAGTACCAGGTATAAAAGCGCTCCTCTGCTTTCAGATAGCGAAACGCATCGCGCCAACCGAGCCCGGCCAGCGAATCGAGCCAACGTTTGGTTTCAGGGCCGAATACCGGCCGCTCTTCGTCGATACCAGGTCAGCCACAGTTCGTATCGCCGAGGAAAACGGCCGGGCCGCGGCGCCAGCGCGTTGCGAGCGTTTCAACGGCTTCCTGAAAAGTTGGCTTGCGTCCCGTGACCATGTTGGGGATGTGCATCTGCCCAAGAACGAAGGGTTGGTCGGCGTTGATTGCGACCGCCTGCCAGCGTCCGGGTTCTGAGGGCCCCTGGCGCAGGGCGATGCGCCGGAGGGGCCATCCCGACGCTAGAAGCAGGCTGTTTCGGGCAGGTGTCGCGGCAGTTGCGGTCGTCTCCTGGTGGCTAAGACCAAGGTTTGCTAGTTCTTCGGCCAGTTGGAGACTTGGAGGTGTGGCCCGAAACTCACAGAGACAAACGATGTCCGGCTGCCAGCGTTGGATTTGGGCGTGGATGCCGTCAACCCGGACGCCACCACCGGCTCTGATGTTCCAGGCAACGATTCGCATTGCCCTTGATACTAGGGTAGCGGACTGCATTCAAGCAACGAGTTTGTTCTCGTACGGAACAAGGCTAGTTGCCGATCCCGGAACTCGGGATTTCGGACTTCGATTCTATGTAATTTGGCCCCAGAACGCATCCCAGGGCGCGGTTTTGGCGGCATAGCCTGCCTCGGTGATTTTTGCAAAGGTCATGTCGACGCCAGCGGACGAATCACACAGGAAGGCCAGAATGATGCGGTTGCCGGCCGGCTCGGTCCATTCGGGAGTCGTGCGTTTGACCAGTTCGAGAGAGTCCAGCATTACGCGCAAGCCACTGGGAGCCGTGGCCTCTATGTGGTCGCCACCGCCCTCGGGAAAATTCAGGCCAAGGAGCCGGTAGAAGCGGGCTGCTACCTCGATGTCTCTGACGACGATACCGATCGCATCCAGTGAGGCCATAGCCTTCCTACACCACGTCTCGCGGGACAGGCGTATGGTTGGTCTTGAGCTGGTCCCAACCATCGGCGCCCATCCAGTCGGCCCAGGCGCGGTAGAGCCAGACCTGAGCGTGCTCGTTGATCCGAGTTTCGACACGTGGGGGGGCCGGTTTCGTCATCGATCACGGTGCCGCGGCCGAGGTTCATTGAGTAATTGAGCGGCCAGCGGCGGCTGATGGTCTCGATAGCGCCCCTGGGGCTTTCGCCCCAGTTTTCGCCGTCTTCCTGCTCCAGCATGCCGGCCGGTCCGAATGCGTGGTTGGCGTTGGTCAGTCTGGCCTGGCGTTCCGCCGCAGAGAGTTCCTTCTGCAGAAGGCAGAACCACCAAATCTCGGTCTTCGCGGGGCCCTTTGGGAAGCGCATGCTGACCTGGTTTCCGGTTATCCACATGTTGGGGAAGATGTGCGGGTGTCCGGCGTGGCTGCTGCCAACCGGGCCGAGGATTCGCTTGGCTTCGGGTTCCTGGCGCCAGGCGTCATTGCGGGCGTTTATGGCGCCAATCGACTCTGATTCCGGCGTAAGCTGGTAGCCGCTGATGGCGTGACCGTATTCACCCAGGATGGTGACGTGGGGCTGGGTGAAGCGCGTCGGATCGTGGATTGGAATCGTGGTGACACCTGGGGGGCGCGCGGCGATTGAAGAAAAATGAGTGGTTGTCGAGTGGTAGAAGTCCCAGACGTTATCGACGGGGAGCTTCCAGTTGCAGGGGATGGTGTACTTTTGCACACCACCAACTATTTCCATTTCGCCGCGTACGGCAAGGTAGTCGAGGCTCATGCGTCCGACTTCGCCGAGATACTCGTAGAGCTCGGGCGCTTCGGGATCGAGGCAGGCAAAAACGAAGCCCTTGTAGGAGACAGCGCTGGCCTTGATCAGGCCCCAGTTCTCGCGGTCGAGTTCCTCGTGGTACACCTCTTTAAAGCCAGGCACGCCGACAAGCGCACCCTTTAGATCATAGGTCCAGCCGTGGTAGGTGCACACGAAGGAGGTGGCGTGGCCTTCATCTGCCCGACAAATCGCGTTGCCGCGGTGGCGGCAGGAGTTGATCAGGACTTGGGGGTTGCCATCGTTGTCCCGCACACAGATGACACGATCCTCACCAATGTAACTCATGAAGAAATCGCCTTGGCTGGGGATCTGGGAGTCGTGGCAGATGAAGTTCCAGGCGCGGGCGAAGATCTGTTCAAGTTCCAGGTCGTAAATCTCCTGGTCGGAGAAGATGCGGCGGTCCACCAGGCCCTTTTCCGGGTCGACCAGACCGACGATTTTCTCCTGGTTTCCTAGCAGGGTCAGTGATGTAGCCTTTCCAGCTATCGGCCTGGTTTTTCACGGCTCTCTTGTAATTGAACCACCTGAAAGACCAACCTGTCACGCGAATCGCTGGGCGCGCGAGATCGCATGAAGTCGTCCAGTGCCTAGACAAAATTCATCCAGAAGACGTCTGCTGGACGGCCTTGCTGACCATGAGGCCTGGTTTTTTTCTACCTTGGCCGCAATGGTGCGTAAGGCGCTGTGCTTAGACCGTGTCCCGGGGGACGGGAGTGTGGTCGGCCTTGAGCTGGGACCAACTGTCTGCACTCATCCAGTCGGCCCAAGCGCGGTACAGCCAGAGTTGGGCGTGCTCGTTAATCCGGGTCTCGATATGGGGCGGGCCGGTCTCGTCATCGATTACCGTGCCCAGACCGAGGTTCATCGAATAATTGAGCGGCCACCGGCAACTGATAGTTCCGCCAGATCCCTTGGTGCTTTCGCCCCAGTTTTCGCCGTCTTCCTGTTCCAGCATTCCGGCAGGTCCGAAGGCGCGGTTGGCTCCCTGAACCTTGGTTTTCCTGTCTTCCGGAGAAAGCTCTTTCTGCAGAAGGGTGAACCACCAGATTTCGGTCGTAGTGGGGCCCTTGGGAAAGCGCATGCTGATTTGGTTGCCCGTCATCCACATATTGGGAAAGACGTGAGGGTGGCCGGCGTGGCTGCCTCCCACAGGCCCGAGAACCCGTTTGGCTTCCGGAGTCTCGCGCCAGGCGTCATTGCGAGCGTTGATCGCGCCCAGGGAATCCGAGTCCGGCGTGACGTGGTACCCACTGATCGCGTGGCCGTATTCGCCAAGAATGACTATGTGAGGTTGGGTGAAGCGTTTGGGGTCCTGGATTATGCTCATACCGCTGCGGTTGCCGGTGGGACGCGCGGCGATCGATGACGCATGGCTGGTAGTTGTGTGGTAGTAGTCCCAGACGTTATCGGCCGCGAGCTTCCAGTTTCAGGGAATGGTGTACTTCTGCACGCCGCCAACGACTTGGATTTCCCCGCGGACGGCAAGGTAGTCGAGGCTTAGGCGCCCGACTTCACCGAGGTAGTCGTAAAGCTCTGGTGCTTCTGGGTCTAAGCAGGCGAAGACAAAGCCGTTGTAGGAGATCGTGTTAGCCTTGATCAGTCCCCAGTTCTCGCGGTCGAGTTCCTCGTGATACACCTCTTTGAAGCCAGGCACTCCAACCAGCGCACCTTTCAAGTCGTAGGTCCAGCCGTGGTAGGTGCACATAAATGATGTGGCGTGGCCCTCGTCCGCCCGGCAGATCGCGTTGCCGCGGTGGCGGCAGGTATTGACCAGAACCTGGGCCATGCCATCGTCATCGCGGACGACGATGACCCGGTCTTCACCGATGACTGTCATGAAGAAATCGCCCGGATTGGGGATCTGGGAGTCGTGGCACATGAAGTTCCAGGCGCGCGCGAAGATCTGTTCCAATTCCATTTCATAGATCTCCTGGTCAGAGAAGATCCGGCGGTCGACCAAAGCAGTTTCCGGGTCCACGAGTCCGCGCATTTCAGTGTGGCGGTCGGCGATGGTCATGGTCATTCCCCTTTGATTCACGATTTCCCAGTGATGATATCCAATGATGATGATTGTAAATGAGTCTGTGGCGGTCAAGGGTCGCCCGCTACGCGGGCTTTACTGCGCCTTTGGCTTGGCGGCCGGTAAGAGGCTACCGCCCCAGGGCCAAATTCTCGCTGTGCTTCTTGAACGGTTTCAGATAGTCGGTCTATGAGAGGCCGCACGGCTTAGGAAACGGCATTCTGAAACGAAAAGGCACGGGTGGAGTTCGCCCCGTACCTCTCGGTGAGTCGCTGCGGGTTTGGCCGGGTCCGATCACGCCAAGGCGCCTGACGATCTGGCGGAGGATTTTTCTGCAGGGTGATCGCCGTCACAGCTGGGGCCCTGACAAAGGCAGAAACTAGGTTTGGAGGATATCCGCGAGGGTGCTAGCCCTCGGATATTCACTCTCAGGGAAAATGCGACTGCCGGGACGGTGGTCGGCTCCTTGAGGCTCAGATGGACGCTCATCAACGTCTTCTTTGAAATGAAAGAGGGCAAGAGCGAGAACGGAGTGGTGGTGGTGGTTGTGGTGGTGGATACAAACGGAATCTATTTCAGCGGTGAGGGCAACGAGGTCTTCGCGAAGATCTGCGAAGAGGATTCGTTGCCGGAGGATGTCAGTTGGGTCAACGTCAGCGGCGATCCCAACCTCGGACTAATGACAATCCGGGAAATGGTTGTCAGGCGCGGCCTCGCGACCGATAAGGATGCGATCTATTGGCATGGACTGAGAACCAAGCCAGAGGATGACCCTGAGTGGCTCTTGCACATGCGTCGTGAGTCGCCACGCGCAGCCTGAATTCTCCTTCAAAAAACGATTAGGGCCAAAAACCTATCCAGAGCCTCAGGCGGTTCCTCCCCCGTCTGGGGCTCCAATGCTTTGATGGGGATGTCTTGGTGCCTCCGGGCGAGATTTGAGGAAACGTCGCCTTCGGGGTGCCAATTTTTGTGAAAAGTTGGCCAATTGTGATCCGGGTCACGCATATGCCTCGAGAGAAGGACGATCATTGCACCATACTCCCAGGGGGTATGGTGAGAACACGAGAAAGGTGGTACCTGCGATGAATCGACGAAGAACGGCATTTCGACCCAAGGCCTGCACTCGCTGCCGCGGCGACGCTTACTTGGAAATGATTGACGATGACCGGGAATGGCGGTGCATTCAGTGTGGCCGCGCGGTAACCGGGAGCGTTTCGCCAAACGTAGCAATTCCTGGTGCGGAAGCGGCTTAGACGGCTGCCAGAAGCAACGAGTCGCTCTGGGGCTAGAGAAGGATTTCGAGAGGTACACTATGGCAGAAATAAAAGTTTACGGTGCGCCATGGTCCCCCGATTGCCGCCAGTCAGAGCAATTGCTAATCGACCTGGCGATCCAATTCGACTGGTTTGATAATCGATGAGGATGAGGACGCCGCGAGTTTTGTAAGAGCGAAGAACGGTGGGGCTCAGATTATTCCCACGGTTGTGTTTGGCGACGGCTCCTTTCTGGTTGAGCCCAGCAACGACGAACTTGCCCGCAAGCTCGGCCTGGTCCTGAGAGCGAAACAAGAGAATTACGATCTGATCGTAATTGGCGGCGGCCCGACCGGCTTAACCGCGGCGATTTACGGTGCCCGGGAAGGCCTGGACTGCTTGGTAATCGATAAAGGCGGTCTGGGAGGGCAGGCGGCAATAACCGAACGCATCGACAACTACCCCGGCTTCGCGGAAGGTGTGTCAGGCCGTGAGCTGACCCAGCGCTTTGTTGTCCAAGCAGAGCGATACGGTGTTGAGCTCTTGTCGGCGGTCTCGGTTGCTTCGATTGAGCGGCAGAGAGACAAAACGATTGTGACCACGGCGACCGGCGACCACTACAGTGCCGCCGCCGTTATTCTGGCAACTGGTTCGACCTATCGCCGCCTCAGTGTTCCCGGCGAGGATGACCACCTCGGCGCCGGAGTTCATTTCTGTGCCACGTGCGACGGTCCGTTCTACAAGGGTGCGAAGGAGCTGGTGGTTGTGGGCGGCGGGAACTCGGGAGTTGAAGATGGACTGTTCCTCTCCCAATTTGTCGACCACATTACGTTGATCGAGTTCATGCCAGAGCTAAAGGCTAGCCGAATCCTCCAGGACCAGATTCGCTCCAACCCAAAATTCAGGGTGCTGACTAACACGGAGGTTCTGGAATTTCAGGGTGACAGCAAGCTCAGAACCATTCTGACGCGCGACCGTGACACGGGCGAAGTCAGCCAGCTGGAAGCGTCCGGAGCATTCATCTTCATTGGCATGCGGCCGAACGTTGAGTTTCTCGACGGCGCCGTTGAATTGGAAGCCGGCGGCTTTATAAAGACTGATGAATCGCTGCAGACCTCGGTGCCGGGTGTCTTCGCTGCCGGCGACGTTCGCTCTGGCAGCACCAAGCAACTTGTCAGCGCTGCCGGCGAAGGCGCCGAGGCGCTGTTGATGGTGCGACAATTCCTGCACGAGCGAGCGGCGAACGACCGGCAGGCGACGGAGGCACTGACTCCATCCGCTCCCTGACGCTCTGCTCTGCCGGTTCCGCTCCGCCGGCTCCGGCAGGCCGGGCCTCGCAGGATCTGCCGGTTGGTTACATAATGGATATCAGGCCCAGGCTAAGAAACCGGGCCTTTAAGAGAAAAAGTTATGATCGGACAAGACGCATCACCCGGATATCTACGCTCGGTTGGAGTCGGTTCGGCCTTTGCGATGGGTTGGACACCCTGCGTCGGACCTGTGCTTGGTGCGATCCTCGGCCTCGCATCAACCCAGGCCGGCGTGGCGGAGGCGACAATTCTGCTCTCGGCCTATACGGCCGGGTTCTCGGTTCCATTTCTGGCTATGGGTCTATTTTTGGCGCCGCCCGGCGGGTGTTCAAGATTCTCAATCCATTTCTGGAGAGGATATCGTTTTTTAGCGGCGTGCTGATCATCGTCGTTGGCATCTTGATCTTTACAAACTCCCTAATCAACCTCAATACGGTATTCACATTTATTGAGGTTGACCAAGTCAGCGGTAGCGCGAGCCTGGGAATTGTCGGACTGGCGGTGGCGTTTGGAGCCGGTATTGTCTCGGTATTCTCGCCCTGTGTTCTGCCGATGGTCCCCGTCTACATGCTCTACATCACTGGCTCCTCGGTCGACGAGAAGGGCGAACTGGCGTCCCCACGCTCCCCGTTCGCGCATTCACTAGCTTTCGTAGTCGGCTTTGGCGTGATCTTCATCGTCCTTGGCGCGTCAGTTGGGCTAATTGGAACCATCCTGCGGGATGATATATTCAACCGCTTTGCGGGTGCTCTGCTGATCGTGCTTGGGCTTAGTCTTGTGGGCGTTCTTAACATCCCATTCCTGCAAATTCAGAGACGCGTGGTCAACGCCTGATCGGCGGAATGCCGCGCTATCGGACCATCGCCGCATCAGCCTTGCTCCTCCTCGTGACGGCGGCCTGCAATCGGGGAGACGGGCTAGGCGTGGGCGAGGTCACGGAAGCTATAGCCTCTGAAACACCAACTTACGCTGCAACGGCAACTGGCACCGCTGTCGCAAACGCAACACCAGAACTAGCGCCGAGCAATCCCGAATTTGAGGAACGCCCGCTCACCGACCTCTCCAGAGCGGTTATCGACTACATCGAAGAACGCGAAGGTGACGTGGCCGTTGCCGTCTTGGTGCTGTCAGCGCTGGCGCCGTCAGAATCGATCATCTACACCTGGCGTGGCGATGAAAGGTTTCGCCTGGCTAGCATTATGAAGGTGCCGATTATGCTATCGGTCATGACCGAGGCTGTAGAGGCCGGCAGGGACTTGACCGATGAACAACTGGCCTTGATGACGGCGATGATCACGATAAGTGACAACGATTCGGCAGACTTTTTTTGGCAGGAGCTCGGCGGAGGGCGGTCAGTCGAGCACTATCTCCATTCAATTGGCATTCGTGAGATATTCGCTGACCGCACCGATGATTGGGGCAATAGTCTTGGTACCGCCTTTGAAATTGCCGGCCTTTTTGGCCTGATAGGCTTTGGCGAAATTCTTGACGAAGAGATGCGCTCGCTGGCCCTCGAGCTGCTGCAGAGGGTCCACCCGGACCAGTCATGGGGTGTGACGACGGCGGAAAACCACCAAGGTCCAGGATCGGTAATCGGCCTAAAGAACGGCTGGTATCCGGACCGCGCTGGGTGGCGGGTTCACAGCGGCGCTCTGATCCTGCCGGCAAACGGGCACCAAGCGTACGCGATCGTGGTGCTGACTGCCCGGCAGCCTAGCAAAGAGTACGGTATCGAAACCATCGAAGAAGTCGCGCGGCTGTTGCACGTTGAATTGCACTCGGAGCTGGTTCCCTTGGTGCCTCCGGCGCAGTCCTTCTAGGAGGCGATAGGCTCGCCTATCCCCCTGAGCCGTGCTTTTCGTTACTTACGACGGCCAACTCCCTTAAAGCTCCCGATCCCTACGGCTTGCGGGTCTACGAGATAAGTTCCTAGCGCTGGAACTCGAGACGGTCGGCTTAGCAGTTGGGCTGCAGTTCGGCTTGAATATAGGGTCCGCTCCGCGGCGTTCGCTTCTCAAGGATGGCGGGGCCGCCGCTCGGCAGGCTAGACCAAGTCTCGCGGTACCGGCGTGTGGTTGGTCACGAGTTCCGACCAGTTCTCGGCCGCCATCCAGTCAGCCCAGGCGCGGTAGTGCCATAGCTGAGGGTGCTCGGTGACCGCATCTGTTTCGATGCGCGGCGGGCCGAGTTCATCGTCGATTACTTCTCCGCGTCCAAGATTCATGGAGTAATTCAAAGGATAGCGGCCGCTGGCTACCCCCTTAGATCCCATCGTGCTCTGGCCCCAGTTTTCGCCATCGTCCTGCTCCAGCATTCCGGCGGCGCCGAAAGTGTGGGTGGATCGGCGCTGTTGGGCCTTAGACGTTTCATTGGGCACGTCAGTTTCGATAAAGGTCCACCACCAAATCTCAGTGGAATCGGGTCCCTTGGGAATTCGCAAGCTGATCTGCGCGAACTGCGTGACCCAGAAGTTGGGGAAGACGTGGGGGTGGCCGTGGATTTTGAGTCCGGCTGGGCCGAGCGCCTGTCGGGCTTCGGGCCGCTTGCGCCAGTCCTCGCTAAAGGCGGAGTGACTGGTGGCCTCTGCGGTCGCTTCGTTGTACGAGGGTCCGCCGATAGCGTGGCCGTACTCGCCGAGCATGGTTATCTGGGGCCGCGTGAAGAGGGATCCTGGTGTCATTGTGCGACTGCGATTGCCGCCGCTCATGAAACCGGACATCCCGGCGGACGAGTGGGTGATGCCGTGGTAGTAATCCCAGACGTTGTCGGCGGCGAACTTCCAATTGCAGGGGATTGTGTATTTGCTGATGCCGGGGACAGCGGCGATGTTACCGCGCTCGGCAATGAAGTCGATGCTCATCCGGCCGACTTCACCGAGGAAGTCATCGAGGTCCGGGGCCTCCGCATCCATGCAGGCGAAAATAAAACCCTTGTAGGTGCCCACCTGTGCCGCCTTGATCAGACCCCAGTTTTCGCGGTCAAGTTCCTCGTGGTAGACCTCCTTGAAGCCAGGTACTCCTACAAGATCACCTTTTAGATCGTAGGTCCAGCCGTGGTAGGTGCACATGAACGATGTGGCGTGGCCTTCTTCGGCCCGGCAGACGGCGTTGCCTCGGTGCCGGCAGGAGTTTACGAGCACCTGAGGATTGCCATCGTTGTCACGAACGCAAATCACACGATCTTCGCCGATGAAGGTCATGAAGAAGTCGCCCGGGTTGGGCAATTGCGAATCGTGGGCCATGAAGTTCCAGGCCCGCGCGAAAATACGCTCAAGTTCTAGTCCGTATATTTCCTGATCATTGAAAATCCGGCGGTCAACGGTGCCATTTTCGTGATTGACCATTTGGCGCATTTCTTCATTGCGGTAAGCGATGGTCATGAAACGCTCTCTCCAATCACCGTCATATCAGGTGCCGCCCAGCAGGTGTCATCGGAAATGACCTAGGAGAATGATAGCTGGGGTGTCAATGATGTTTTGCGGTTTTTCATCATGGCTTGGGTTGCGGGCGAATATCCTGGTCTGACGCGGTGAGTGTCATAAACTCTTAGTCTAGTCCGGGACAATTGTCCCAAATTACAAAGAGAGAGAAATTGGTTGAGCCTGATTTGCGGCATCCTGAGTAGAGAAAATCCCGACGTGGCTTCAGCGGAAGCGCTTGAGCTAATGATGAGCGTCAGCGGCCATCGAGCCCGGGATGGACGCGAGACATTCGTGGATCCGGCCGAAGGAATTGCCGTTGGCTACTGCCACACCGCCACATTTGCTCAGCGCAAGGACGTTCCATCCGGGCACGAGGACGATGCTTTCGTCGCGGCGGTGGACGGAGACATCTATGACACCGCGTCGCATCTCCGGGAGCGAGCGTCGTCTTTTAAGAGCCCACATGCCGGTGCAGTCGTGGCAAGCTTTGAGCAGAATGCGGAGGCATTTCCGTCCGCACTCGATGGCATTTTCAGCCTGTTCCTTTGGGACCGAAGCCCAAAAGTGCTCTATCTGAGCAGCGACCCTATGGACCACAAACTGGTTTATTTTTACGAGGCTCCGGAGCTCGGCCTGCTGGTGTTTTCCACCGAACTCAAGGGAGTGCTGGCGCATCCTGCTGTGCCGCGGGGCCTGGATCAGCGAGGTTTGGCACTCAATTTGGGCATCAGCGCAACGCCGGCGCCGTTGACCCCGGCGAAAAATGTTCGCAAACTCCGCGCGGCCGAGTGCCGGATCTATACCTCAGAAGAAACGCAAAGCAGACGTTACTGGCGAGCCAGTCCGGAAAGCGGTCCTGAGGATTTAGAACATTGGGTGAAACGGGCGCGCAGCGAAAGCCTGCGAGCCACCGAGCAGGCTGTCGGCGGTGTTTCCGGCGTCGGAGTACTCCTTAGCGGTGGCATTGATTCCTCAGTGATCTTGGCTGCCCTGAAGGAAAACGGCGTCTCCAACACTTTGGCTTTAACCTTGGCCTTCAAGGGCCACGAAAGCGAGTACGAAATTCAGTGGGCGGAACGGGTGGCGAAAGCCGTGAACTCGCCTCAACGTACGTTGCTGGTCGATGCGGAGGCCGAGGTCACTCCTGAGCTGATGTCGCGATTGATGCGCCAAATCGATGAGCCTTTTGAGGCGGGATCGCGAGTGGTCGGCGAGTACTTCCTAATGCAGGCCGCATCGGAGGCCGGTTTCGACTCGATTCTGAGTGGCGGAACTCCCCTATTCGCCATGGACCGCGTGCGGCGGATGAAGAACGAGGGGAGCTTAGAACCAGCCCTGGCCGAATCCCGAGACGAAGCGCTGCGAGTCCTGTTTGGCCCACCAAAATACATGAATGCGGAGCAAATGAACCGGGCCCTGAAGCAACCGGCTGATTTGAGTGGCTGGGACGAGGCAGCTCTAGCGAACCGGGACCTGCTAGAGGGATTGGAGGATGTGCCGGCGTTGTCGCTGGCGGCGCGTCTGCGTGCCCCCTTGAACCGGACCAGCCTCTTCTACCAGTACATACCGCCGCTCCTGGGCTGCGATGAGCGAACACCATACCTCGACACTCAGATCGCGTCCTTCATCGTCTCGGTGCCGCCGAATCATCGCGGGTTGGAGTCGGGTGAGAATAGGCTGCTGCTCCAAGGTAGCTTTGGCGATCAACTGGGGATCGACTTTAAGCAACGCGAGCAGCGCGGCTTTCCTGGTCTGCCGCTGCCGGGTTGGCTCCAACGGATGCTGATCCCAAGTCTTGAGGTCCTGGTTAACGATGGCATCATCAAAGGCGAGTACATGGCCTGGCTGGAGAAGAACGCCGGGACCAGGCGAAAGCGAGTGGACAAGGAAGCCTGGCAATGGTTTGTTTTCAACTGTTGGTATCAATATCAGATGAAGGAGACGGACCTATTCGCGGCAGTCTGAGGAAGCCGTGAACGAGAAATGGCGATATCTTAGAAGGATCGGAGGGCAAGGGATGCTCGAAGCGACGATTGCCGAAGTCCAGGATGCCATGAGTTCCGGCCAAATCAGCTCTCAGTGGCTGACGCGGACCTATCTACAGCGCATCGATGAAATTGACCGGGCGGGGCCGACATTGCGATCGATTATCGAAATTAATCCGGACGCCCAAGAGATCGCCGCGGCTCTAGACGAGGAGCGCCGGCAACGCGGTCCGCGCGGACCCTTGCACGGCGTTCCGATGGTGCTAAAGGACAATATCAATACCGGCGACAAGATGATGACTACCGCGGGCTCGCTAGCCTTGGAGGGCTGGCACGCGCCCACGGACGCCGTCGTTGCCGCAAAGCTGCGTGCGGCAGGTGCCGTAATCCTCGCCAAGGCCAATCTCAGCGAGTGGGCCAACTTTCGCTCGACCAAGTCTTCCAGCGGCTGGAGCAGTCGCGGCGGCCAGGTGCTAAATCCTTACGCGCTCGATCGCAGCACCAGCGGTTCCAGCGCCGGGTCGGCGGCAGCGGTTGCGGCCAATCTCTGCACCGCCGCGATCGGCAGCGAGACCAACGGTTCGATAATCTCGCCATCCTCGCGCACTTCGCTGGTGGGTGTGAAACCGACGATTGGCCTGGTAAGCCAGGCCGGGATCATACCGATCAGCCACACGCTGGACACGGCCGGGCCGATGACCCGCTGTGTCGCGGATGCCGCGATCATTTTGGACGCGATCGCTGAGACCAAGCTCGAGCCGATGCAGCCGCCTGCGAACCTGAAGGGCGTGCGGATCGGTGTGGCCAGTGAGGGCCGAGGTATCGACCCCAATGTCGATCGAACTTTTGACACTGCCGTTCGGGTGCTGAGCGATCTGGGCGCTGAGACAGTGGATGACATCGTCTTCGAGGGGATGGATGAGTTGCGAAATCAAGGTCTGACCGCGATGAACTATGAGTTCAAGGCCGACTTGAACCATTACCTGGCGGAAGTCGACCCAGCTTTGCCGGTCCACAACCTGGACGAGCTGATCGAATTCAACTCAGCCAACGCAGACCGGGTCATGCCGATTTATGGCCAGGAGAGGCTGCTGCAGAGCCAGGCGACGGGCTCGCTGGAGGACGAGGAGTACCTGAGCGCTCTGGACGCCATCACCTCTGCGGCGAGGCAGGCGATGGACTCGCCGATGGCGGAGCATAAGCTCGACGCGATAGTCGCCCCGAGCAACTCGCCTACTCATTTGATCGACCTGGTCAACGGTGACAGTCCACCGCGGGTCAGCACCGGGCAAGCCGCGGTCCTGTCGCGCTATCCGATTGTCACGGTGCCGTCCGGTTACTTTCGCGGCTTGTCGCTGGGAGTTTCCTTCTTCGGCAGCGGCGGTGAGGATGCGAAGCTGATGAGGTTGGCTGGGGCCTTCGAGCAGGCGGCGCCGGTTCGGCGGCCACCGCGTTTCCTACCATCCGCCGACATGTCATCCAACAGCGTTGACTGACCCCATGGAAGAATTGGAAACTGAACGGCTGCGCCTGCGCCAGATCACTCAGGAGGAGGCGAAGGCGTTCCTGGCCAGCGGCATGCCCGAGGGCATGCCGCTGGCCGATGGCTATCCGAGCCAGTTTTCGCTCGAGGTGATGGACCTGCTGGCCGGAGAGCGTAGCAACGAGACCAGCGGTTTCTCGCCCTGGTTCATTATTCGAAAGTCTGACGACGCGCTGATCGGCGAGGCGGGCTACTCTCTGGGGAAAGAAGCCTCACGGGCCTCCATCGGCTACTCATTAGTCGAGTCGTTGCGGGGCCAAGGGTACACAACGGAGGCCACGCGGCGCCTGATCGAATACCTGTTCACGCTGCCGGAGGTTGAGGCTGTGGAAGCGGACACCTTCCCGGACCACATTGCCAGCCGGCGGGTGATGGAAAAGGCCGGCATGAAGCAGATCGCCGAGCGGCGCCAGGAGATGGACGGCGAAGAGGTGGAAGTCGTGGTTTATGAACTAAGCCGGGCAGATTACGACTCGCGCGGCTAGCGGCGGCGAACTCGGTACCGGACGCCTCGACGGGAAGCCCAGCCCCAGCAAAATTTAGAAGCTTCATCCCCGGTTCATGAACCGGGGCCTAAAATGAGGCTATGCGGGTTCTGGTTGTTGAAGATGAACCGCAAATCGCCGATTTTGTCGCCCGCGGGCTGACCGAGAACGGCTTTAGCGTCGATACGGCGGCGGACGGAGCCGAGGCTGAGGCGTGGCCGTGAGTAGCTGAGTTCGATGTCATTATTCTTGACATAATGCTGCCTCTGATCGACGGGTTTGAAGTCTGTCGGCGGCTGCGTAAGCAGGGTGTGCAGACGCCGATTTTGATGCTGACGGCACGTGACGCGGTAGAGGATAGAGTAACCGGGCTAGACTCGGGCGCTGACGACTACCTGGTCAAACCGTTTGCATTTGCCGAGCTTCTGGCCCGGCTTCGGGCGTTGGGCCGGCGCGACCCGGCGCTGCTCGGGAATGAGTTGCGAGTGGGTGACCTAGTAATTGACACCCTGACCCGGCGGGTGACTCGATCCGGCCGCGATATTGACCTGACGGCGAAGGAATTTGCTTTGCTGGAGTATGTGATGCGGCATCCAAACCAGGTGCTGACTCGCACGACGATCGCTGAACACGTGTGGAGCTATGAGTTCGACAACGCAACCAACGTTATCGATGTGCACGTCAAGAATCTGCGGCGGAAGATTGATGATGGTATCGCGCCAAAATTGATTCAGACCGTGCGCGGTGCGGGCTATCGAATCTCCGCCGGGCCGCACGATTAGAGTGCCCCGCTTCACCTCGATCCGCGCCCGCCTGACGTTGTGGTACATGGTAATCCTGGCGGTCACGCTGGCGATTTTTAGCGGCGGCGTCTACTTGGCCTTACAGGCGAGTGTTTACAGAAGCCTGGACGACTCGATCCAGAGCCGAATTAGCATCATCCGCGTTCTGAGTATCGAAGATGGCGACTTGGCGCCGGCCGGCCTTACGATCCCCGGTGACCCGCGTGAGGGGGAAGAATTCGCACGTGTTTACGACGCCAATGGTCAGCTGATATTCGACAATTCTGGCGAGGAGCATCGTCCGTCGACTGATGCCAATGCGGTTCAGGAGGCATTGGCCGGCAACAGAACTACACGTCGCGCAGCGGCCGGGGACGGGAGTCTGCGAGTGATCACAGCGCCAATCCGGACCGACTCCGGCGTTGTCGGCGCTGTTGAAGTCGGTTTATCGGACGAAGACGCGCGCGAAACTCTGACCGCGCTCCTGGTGATCATCGCTATCGCCTATCCGCTTGCGTTGGTCGTGACCAGCGGTGGCGGGGTCTTCTTGGCCGGACGGGCGCTGGCACCGATCGACTCGGTGACACGCATGGCGCGCCAGATAGGGGCGGAGGACCTTAGTCAGCGGTTGGCGCTGGACCTGCCGGACGACGAGGCCGGGCGGCTGGCCACGACTTTCGACCAGATGATCGAGCGCCTTGACGAGGCATTTCGGCGTCAGCGCCAATTCACGGCCGATGCCTCACACGAGATGCGCACGCCGCTGACGGCGATCAAAGGTCAGACCGAGGTGGCCCTGCAGTGGGATCGCAGCCCGAAGGAATATCGGGATGTCCTCGGCCGGGTCAACGCCGAGGTAGACCGCCTGATCCGGCTGGTCGGAAGCCTGCTGACTCTGGCGCGAGCCGATGCGGCGCGGATACCGATCAATCGCGAGGAGTTGAGCGTCGAGAGTCTGGTTTCCGACGCGATCGAGAGTGTGCGGCCGGCAGCGGCGCGGAAGGGTCAAAGCCTGACCGTGGAGCCCGGCGCCGATGCTCACATCCTTGCCGACCAGGACTTGATGCTGCAGCTATTGCTCAATCTCTTGGACAACGCGGTCAAGTACACCCAGGCCGGCGGTTCAATCAGGATGTCATGGAAGGCTGACGGGAACCGCATTGAATTATCCATCGCCGATACGGGGCCGGGCATCGCTGCTGACAAGTTGCCGCACGTCTTCGAGCGCTTCTTTCGAGTCGACCAGGCCCGCTCACGGGCGCAGGGCGGCGCCGGCCTCGGCCTTTCGATTTGCCGCTGGATTGCCGAGGCCCACGGCGGTTCGATCACCGTCGAGAGCAAGCTGGGTGAGGGAACGACCTTCAGACTGAGTTTGCCGGCCGCGTGATCGGTTTTCATATCCGGTTCACCAAATCTTCATCAAACCGAGGTAGATTGAAGTCGCGGACCGCTTGAAGCCCTAAGATGGGGAAGAAGGAGATGGGAAATGAAGGGTAGAAAGAAGCTGATTGTCATTGTGGTCGCCGTTGCCGCGCTGGGCGCTATCGGCGCAGGGGTCGCGGTAGGATCCGGTGTCGCTAATGACACCGACACACCAATCACTGGCGAGGCTTACGAGCTGGCCACCGCGGCGGCGCTCGAGCATACCGGTGGCGGCCGCGTGACCGAAACTGAAGTCGGCGACGAGGAGAGTTACTACGAAGTCGAGGTCACCCTGGACGATGGCCGCCAAGCCGACGTCCAACTGGACGAGAATTTCAACGTTGTCGGCGAGGAAATTGACGACGAGAACGAAGATGAGGACGGGGAGGGCCATGACGACGACAGCGAGGGACACGAAGGCGAGGATAATGACTAGAAGCTAGCCTTCTTACTGTTCCCCAGAGGCAGAGTCCAACACCACCGGGCTCTGCCTCTCTTCTTGCGCGTCGTAAGTGCGTCTGAGCACTCGCGGCGCGTCTACCTTCAGACTCGTCCTCCCCAGTACACTGATGGCTGGGCTTGGTGACGCCCGCCCAGAGTAAACTACGGGAGTGCGGCCTTGCTGGCGGTGGAAACAGAAAAGCTACGTAAGGAATTCTCCGGGGGCATCGAGGCAGTCGCGGGCGTCGACCTTCAGATCAACGAAGGCGAGATTTTCGCCTTTCTCGGTCCTAACGGCGCCGGCAAGACGACCACGGTGCGCATTCTCACAACTTTGCTGCGGCCGACCTCGGGTCGGGCCAGCGTCGCGGGGCTCGATCTCGCGACTCAGCCGCATGACATCCGGCACTCGATCGGTGTGGCGTTGCAGGAGGCGGGGCTCGATGCGCTGGCCACGGCGCGCGAGCTGCTTGAGCTGCAGGCCAAGCTTTGTGGGCTGAGAAACGGCGAGGCCCGTGAGAGGGCGGCAGAGATGCTGGAGGTTGTGGGTCTGACCGAGGCGGCGGAACGCCAGGTGAAGACCTTCTCCGGCGGCATGAAGCGGCGGCTGGACTTGGCCAGTGCGCTGGTGCACAAACCGCTGCTGCTGTTCCTAGACGAACCGACTGAGGGACTGGATCCTGCCAGCCGCCAGACCGTCTGGCAGGAAGTGCAAAAACTCAACCAGGAACTGGGAATGACAGTGTTCCTGACTACGCACTATATGGAGGAAGCAGACCGTCTCGCCGATCAGGTGGCGATAATCGATCACGGCCGCATCGTTGCCGAGGGCACGCCGGCGGCGCTGAAGGCGACGATCGGTTCAGACATCGGGACCGTGGAGCTCGACCGTGGCAATCTCGAAATCGCGAAATCATTGCTCAGCGACCTCGATGGACTGCGCGAAATGCGACCGGAAAACACACGCCTGACGTTGTTCGTCGATCAGGGTACGCAAGCAGTAGCACAGGTGATCCGGGTGCTGGACGGCGCCGGGGTCGGACTGGGCCAAGTTGCAGTCTCGCACCCTTCGTTGGACGAAGTATTTCTTCAGGCGACCGGGTCTCGCCTCGAGGGCGCGACGGCTGGAGTCGCCGAGGATGAAGATGGAGCTGACTGAGACACCACGCCTAAGGCGCACGCTGCCAGCCTGGAATTTCTGGGGCGAGGCAGTTCGTGCAACGGCGCTGCTAGGTGCGCGCGAGGTTCGAACCGTAATTCGGACGCCGGCCTACCTAATACCCAACCTGATGATCCCGATCTTCTTCTACTTCGTCATGGTCGGGGCGCTGGAGGAATTCGCCGGCGAGTCAGGCATTACAAACTGGCGCGCATTTCAGCTACCAGTGGGGATCATGTTCGCCGTGCAAAGCGGCAGCGCCGGACTGAACATGGTTACAGACATCGAAAGCGGCTATTTCGACAAGCTGCTGCTGACACCGGCCAACCGCCTGGCAGTGCTGGTCGGAGCGATGAGCGCCGATTTCTTCCGGATTATGGCGCAGGCAACCCTAGTGCTGGCGGTGGCTCTGCCCTTGGGCTTGCACTTCGAGACTGGCATTCTCGGCATGGTGGTGCTGATCCTGGTGACCAGTGTCTGGGGGCGGCATTTTCCGCGATCGGCTTTGCGATTGCGATTAAGACGGGGAACTCGCAGGCGACCCAGAGTGTTTGGACGCTGTTCATCCCGTTCATGTTCCTTACCACTGCGTTCGCACCGCTGGACTCCCTTTCCGGCTGGCTGAAGACCGCCGCCACCTTCAATCCGATGACCTACGTGCTCAAAGGCATGCGATCGCTTTCGATGGAAGGCTGGGATCTGGGGGCGCTTTCGGAGGCGCTGCTCGCGGTGGTGTTATTCGGTGTTATCACTTTCACGGCGGCGCTGCTGGCGCTGCGCGGCCGAGTCAGCTAACGGCGGCCGGACGCCCTACTGCAGGCGCCGATGACAAATGAACCCCAAGTCTCGATCAAGGACACCGGACCCCTGGCGGCGTTCGCCTATCCTGGGTTCGGCTATCTTTTTAGCTCGACTGTCCTATTCGCGTTTGCCATGTCCCTGGAGCAGCTAGCGGTTGGCTGGCTGGTTTTGGACGAAACTGGATCCGCCTTCCTCACCGGAGTGGCCTTTGCCGTGCGCATGGGCCCGAACCTGATCTTCGGCCCAATCTCCGGCGCGCTCGCCGATCGCCACGCGCGTTCTCAGGTGATGGCCAGCGCCGGTGTGATAAAGGCAGCGGTTCTGGCGCTGATGTTTGCCCTCGTGTCAATCGATAGCGGTGCCATCGCCGTCCTGTTGTTCTTGGTGGGCCTCGGCGGCATCTCCATGTCGTTGCGCACTTCGGCCTACGGTGCGATCATCCCGGACGTCGTCGGTCAGACCAACGCTTTGAGCGCGACGAGCATCGGCAATCTCGGCCAGCGAGGTATCGGCATCGCCGGCGGGCTAACCGCCGGCTTTATCATTGCCGGCGTCAGCCCGGCGGCGGTATTCATCCTGGCGAGTGTTATTGCCCTCGTCGCCGGTGTGGGTTACACGCGGGTGCGGTCGCTGGCGCCGCCGCAATCCTCAGGCCGTCGAGTCTGGACAGAGGTTCGCGATGGGCTTGGGCTGATTCTCACAGTGCCGATAGTGACGATGCTTCTGGGCCTCATGATCATCGTCGAGATCCTCGGCTTCTCTTACATGTCGCTGTTGCCGGTCCTGGCCGAGGATGTTCTGGATGTCGGGCCGGAAGGTTTGGGCGCTTTAACGTCCGCCGCCGCGGCCGGGTCGCTAATCGGCATGGCCGGCCTGGCAATGTTGGGCGATTACAGGCGAAAGGGTGCTCTTCTCCTGGCCGTAGTATTCGGGTTTGGTATTTTTCTGATCTTGCTCGGAGCCTCCGACATCTTCGCGATTTCGTTGCTGGTGGTTGGCGGTGTTGGGGTGGCGACGGCGATGGTCGATACGCTGGAATGGGTTCTGCTGCAATCCAGCGTGCCGCGCGACCTGCGAGGCCGCGCGCTCGGCGCCTGGAGCGCCACGACGGGCATGGGCTGGGTTGGACCGCTAGTCCTGGGAGCAATAGCGACCATCTGGGGAGTGCAAGCGGCGCTGGCGGCGTTTGGCATCGGCCTCGCCGCGACCGCGATAGTTGCTACCCTAACTTTGCCGCGGCTGCGCCAGGGCTAGTTCGGAGCGGCGCCAATGAGTAACGAACCAGCGCCGCCAGTCAAAGGCGGCAGGCCTTTGGTGGCCTTCTCACATCCCGGCTTCAGGCCTCTGTGGGTCGCGGCGGTGTTGTTCTACCTTGCCCTGGCGCTGGAACAGGTGGCGGTGGGTGGTTGGTTCTGGATGAGACGGGCTCTGCTTTTTTGACCGCGATGGCTCCTGGGAATCCAGGCGGCGTTAGCCATAACTGGAGGCACCCTAGCCGTGGCGGCGATTATCGCTGAGCTGGCGTCGCCTCGCCTACGCCAAGGATAGTTGTGATCCGATTGCCATTAGGCCTGATATAATCTGGACGACAGCAAGTCTTGGCTCACAACGGTGTGCCGATTTGAGTAGGACAGCATGGCTGGAAAGGAGGCACGACATGGCAGGATCTGTAGTTCGCCTTGCTCTGCCACTGGAAGGAAACGTGTGCTAGAAGCCTGACCGCAATTTTGTGATGGCTCCAGGGCCGCCTTCCAGGCGGCCTTTTGATTTGACGCGGCGTCGGCGTGAA
The DNA here is from genome assembly GCA_965219205.1 of Dehalococcoidia bacterium. Classification (GTDB taxonomy): domain Bacteria; phylum Chloroflexota; class Dehalococcoidia; order DSTF01; family WHTK01; genus WHTK01. Next base: position 24,944 of record CBDCMQ010000007.1, on the reverse strand, counting down.
GTGCCGAAGCCGCTAGCCAAGGAGTCGCATGGATGCGCAGGTCTCAGGGGAGAGATCATCTCCCTCAGGTTGAAGAATTTATCGACCTCGGCTTCATCGAAGAGGTCCTCGGTGTAATCAAGACGGGCAAGGAGGCGTCCGTCTATTGCTGCCGCGGTGGAGCGGCGGCCGGAGCTGGCCTCGTTGCCGCAAAGGTTTTTCGCGCTAGGCAGTTTCGGTTCAAAAATGATGCCGTCTACCAGCAGGCCCGGGTGCGGGAGCTCGGCCTGCCGCCGCGCGCCGAACGGGCGCTGGCCAGCAAGAGCGAGTTCGGCCGCAAGATCAAGGAATCAACCTGGCATCATCAGGAGTACGCCACGCTCAAGCTGGTCTACGACGCTGGCAGCGATGTGCCGCGCCCAATTGCGGCAGCTGGCGATATCGTCTTAATGGAGTACATCGGTGACGAGAATGGGCCGGCGCCACAGCTGAACCAGGCAGAAATCAGTTCGACCGCTGAGGCGCGGCGTCTGTATGCGAAGCTGATCGACAACATTGAAATCTGGTTGAGCATCAACCGCGTTCACGGCGACCTCTCACCACACAATATCCTCTACTTCCGTGATGAGTTGAAGGTGATCGATTTTCCTCAGGCGACTGACCCGCGCTTTAACCCCAGCTCTCAGGAACTGCTGGTCCGGGATGTCGCCAACGTTTGTCGTTTCTTTGAGGACCTCGGTGTTGAGACGGACGCTTGGGCAGTTGCCGACGATCTATGGCGTTGCTTTAGTTTCGGTCTGCTATAGCTGGTTGCAAGGATCGGTCTTGCGAGGCCCTCTTCGGCAGCCGGCTCTTGACAAGTGACCTCTTAAGGCAGATTGTCTGGCGAGAGTCTAACCTTGACGCAAACTAGCGACCCTCAAGGAGCGCCTCCGCGCCGGCGCCTGCCTCGGCTCAACCCCAACACGTTCGACTCGCTGCAGTATCGCGACTACCGCCTGATGTGGTTCGGCCGGATCGGCTCGGCAATGGCGCAGCAGGCGGAGATGCTCACCCGCACTTGGCTGATCCTGGAGCTGACCGATTCAGCGCTGATGATCGGGCTGGTGCACCTGACCAGGGCGATTGGCAGCGTTGGCATCACGCCGATCGCGGGGGTTTTGGCCGACCGCATCGACCGGCGCTACATTCTGATCGCCTCGAACCTGCTCAACGCGATTTTCTTTCTGCTGATTGCCGCGCTTTACATGACCGATGTGATCGAAGTCTGGCACGTCGTGGCCAGCGCCATCGTGGCCGGAGCGGCAATAACGGTGCAGCAGACCGGCTTGCAGGCGGTTATTCCCAATCTGGTGCCGCGGGACAAGATCATGAACGCGACCAGCCTGCAATCGGTGCTGATGGGCTCCAGCCGGATCATGGGGCCTTCCATGGCCGGTGCGATGCTGGCGATCACGGGAGTGGCCGGCTCCTACATCCTGATGACGGTCTTCCTGGTGCTGCCGGTGGTCATGTACCTGGCGATGAAGCCGATCAAGGTTGAGCAGCGCCCCGGCCAGGTCCATGTTCCCTTCTGGCAGAGCTTCCGGGAGGGGATGGCCTTCGCTGTAAAGGAGCCGGCCGTGCGCGTGGTAATGATCGTCAGCATCACGACGATCACCTTCGGCATGCCGTTCCTGCAGTTGATGCCCCTGTACGTCAAAGAGATTTTGGACCGGGGCCCGGCCACGGTCGGTCTGATCATGGCGATTCCTGGGGTTCTGACCATCGCCGGCGGCCTGTTCGCTGCCTCTCTGGGCGACTACAAATACAAGGGCCGCCTGCTGTTCCTGGCGGTGCTTTCGCCGGCCATGGCGGCGATCATCATGAGTCAAACCGATTTCGTCATAGCCACGTTACTGGCGGCCTGCATCTTCGGCGCCCTGAGCTCCCAGTACCAGCCGACCACCCAGACCGCGGTGATGAAGGCAACCCCGGACGCCCTACGCGGTCGCGTCGCCTCGCTGATTGCAATGGTCAACAACCTGGGTTCTGTCGGCGTCCTGTTCTACGGCCTGACCTCGGACGCGGTAGGCATCCAGGATGCCTACCTGATCTTCGGGCTACTGGTGGCGGGGTTGCAGATCTTCTACTTCACGACGATGAAGAGCTACCGCCAGTTGAACTGAGGGCAGGGCTGCTGACGCGAGGCTGGCCCCACTCCCTGCGCCCCTAAGCGTCTATTCGGCAGACGCGGGCGGCCGTGGGTCGCATTGCTACGCAAAGCTCTCGTCGCATTTCTGAACGATGCGCTTAGTCAATAGTGCTGCGCGACCCTAAACGTCGATGCGGTAGACGCGGACGGCGGTGTCGTGGAAGAGGTCGGCGCGTTGTTCAGTGGAGTAGCCGGCGGAGAGACGCTTGAAGGCGTTCCAGAGGATGTTGTAGGAAAACGAGACCTTATCGACCGGGAAGTTGCTTTCGAACATGCAGCGGTCGGAGCCAAACTGCTCGATGCAAAAGTTGAACAAGGGCGCCATGTCCTCGGCCAGCTCTTCGGAGCCAACCGGCTTTTCGCGCAGATGCCAGTCGAAGCCGTTGCGTGGCATGCCGAGGCCGCCGAGCTTGACGTTGACGTTGGGGCAGCTGGCCAGGTCGATGATGCCGGCGCGCCACTCGGCCATGCTCTCTTCTTCACGGCCGGCGTAAGGGCCAACCCGGTTGAGGCCGCCGATATGGTTGAGAATGATCGGCAGGTCGGGCAGGGCGCGGGCGAACCGGGCCAGGTCGGGCATCTGATGGGCGAAGAGCCAGGCGTCGAAGGAGAGGCGGCGTTCGACCAGCACCTCGGCGCCGGCGCGGAACTGGGCCGTGTCCAGCATGCCCTCTTCGTTGTCGACCAGGGTGTTCGGCACCGAAGGGTCCGGGTCCCAGGTGGTTGAGTGACGGATGCCCTGGAAGCGGTTGGGGCTGGCGGCTTCCAGAGCCTCCAAAACCCGGTACACGTTACTGCCAAGGGTGAGGTCGGCGTGGCCGACGATGGCCGCGGCGGCCTGGGTTTCGCCGTAGAGGCCGCTGGCGCTGGCCGCTGCCAGACCCTGGACGAATTCGACTTCGCCCACCGGCCGCATGTCAATCGAGCCGTGGGCGCGATACATGGCGCGGGCCTCGACGAACACGGTTGAGCGTAGGTTGTGGCCGCTGTTTAGGTCTTCGACCAGCTCGGGCAGCAGGTAGCGGTCATAGGGAGCGCGCTCGCCGCGAAAGTCCCAGAAATGGTGGTGAGGATCGCAGATTGGCAGCTCGGGTTCCAGGGCCGGTTCCTGGGTTTGGGCGAGCCAGTCGTTGCCTTCAAGCGGCATGCGGCACCTCGATTTGTGGTTTTGGCCTGGTTTGTTAGCGAGTTTACGGCTTGGGACAGGAGCGTCAAGGTCAAAACGGGGAGAAGTGATGAAATCGCTCAGGCACCAGCGTGTCAGAGAAGGCGCGCCTTGGTCGAACTGGGTGGCTGTTGATCTCGCATTGCGGCGACCTTACGATCATTCGCGGACTCGGAGATCAAAGCCCGCAGAAATTAGGAGGATCATGACTACAGGGAAGACAGCGACGAAATCGATTAAGACGGCCCCTGGAAAAACCCAGAGCGACATACTGACCTACGAGAACACGGAAAAATACATCAAGCTGCGGGTGCCGGGCGGCGACAAAGACGAAGTCAAGATCCACTACCACGAGGCCGGCGAAGAGCACCCCCATACTATTGTCTTTCTGCATGGTGGCGGCCTGGGCGCCAATGGCTGGTTCAACTTCTACTTGAACATCGAGCCCTTTGCCGATCACTTCCGCACTATTTTGATCGACATGCCGAACTTCGGCCGCTCGGATGCTCTGCTGATCAAGGACATCGACGAGGCAGGCTACGATTCTAACCTGCTGAGTGAGTTCCTCAAGGCCAAGGGCATCGACAAGGCTACGCTGATGGGCAACTCCAAGGGTGGCGCCGACGCCATACGCTTCTCGGTCGACCACACTGACCAGCTGGACCTCAACATTCTGATGGGTGCCTCGACTGGACCATCGATTAGCGACGTGATGCCGCCCCAGGGCACGGCGCTGCTTGGCGATATTCTGCGAGAGCCCACGCGGGAGCTGGTGGAGAAGGTTCTGCACCTGTTTGTTTTCGACGATTCCTTTGTCACCGACGAATGGCTGGAGATGCGCTGGCAGTCGACGATGGACGCCGACAAGCGAGACCACCGCAAGACGCGTCTCGAAATCGCCAAGGTCAACCCGCAGGACCGCAACGCGCAGAATCAGACCCACCTGCTCCACAAGGTTCCAAATCCCACGCTGGTCATATTCGGCGCCCACGATCGCTTCGCTGCTTTAGACAGCAGCACTTCGCTGATGCGCCACTACCCCAACTCTGAGCTGCACGTCTATCGAAACTGTGGTCACTGGGTGCAATTCGAGATGGCGGACGAGTTCAACGAGATGGTGATCAACTGGATGGAGGCGAAAATCGCCGAGCGAGCTGGCTAGGAGAACTTGTTACAGTCAAAATTGAAGTTATTGTTCGCTTTTGAATAGTCGCTGCTTGGACTAGAAATCGACGAGCATAATTCGAGATTGTCGATTTCTGGACTTGGAGATACCGCCACGACATTTGCGACGCGATAAAGAGAGGCTCCATAGAGCGGTTGAGAAACCTACGGCTCACTGTTTTCTGTCATCAGGCCGGCGATAGTCGCCGATAACAATCGAAAACGGACTATATTTGGGTTGAAACGTGATGCCCAGCATTGGTCCCTTTGGCAAAAACCGAAAGGCCGGCGGTGCTGCCTCCGGATCTGCGGCCGTGCCGCATATCATTCTGGCGGGCAGCGGTGTGCACGATCGTTTGGAGCTCACGGTCGAAACCCAGCGTGTTATCGCGCGCTACGGCAAGGTCTTCGCCATTGGAATGGCGGCCGCACCGCGCGCATTGCTCAAGTCAATGCGGGTAAAGGTCGTCGATCTCGACGCCAGCTTTACAGCTGAGCGGCCTTTTGAGGACATCTATTCGGAGGTTGTGGCGCAGCTGATCGAACATACGGCGGTGGAACGCCCTGTGGTTCTGCTGTGCCCGGGGAATCACTTGTTCCTCAATAGCGGTCGCTCGGGCCCTGGTGATAGAGGGCAGGCGACTCGGGTTGACAGTGCAAATACTGCCCGGCGTCTCCGCGATCGACGTTCTGATAAACGACATTGGCGTCGACGTTGGCCTATTTGGTCTCCAGGTTTTCGATGCGCACTGGCTGGTAACCAACGACCTCTCCTTAAATTCGCGGGCTCCCGGTTCTGGTTCTTAACCTCGCCGCCTTCGGGCTCGCGGCGCCGAGCGACAGTTCAGCACTCGATTTCGGGCTCTTGCTCAGGTACCTGGGCCGTTTCTATCAGCCATCTCAGGTTTTGACCCTGATCAGCGCCGATCCAGCAGGCGGCTTCGCCTTTGGCCGGGCGAAACTCTCGGACCTTCTTGCCGATGCTGCGCCGCTGGCCGCGAGCACCAGCTTCTTTATAGACGCGGCCAAAGAAACTCCCGAAGTTGACAGGGAAGATGCCTGATCGGTCGCGCAACAGTCTGATCGCCGAACGGCTTTGCCGGGCGCGATCAGCCGGCGTCGCACAGGCCCTCGGGCACCGATCGGGATGGCCGACTTCGTCGGTTGATCTCGATTTTGACCAAACGCGCATGCTTGGCTCGCGCAGCTTCTTTCGCCGCCACGGTTTGCGCTTGCTGTTCCTGGCAGTAACACTATTCGCGCTTGTCGGCATCATAGGTCAGATCATCGAGCTTGCTGACGATGGCTCCTTCGCGGTGGCGGATCTGGTCACGGTCGTCTTCGGCATCTTCCTGGGAGTAGCCGCACTCACTCAGCTACGCAGTTTAGTGTCGCTCACCCCGCTCGGGCGGCGCTTCGACCGCAGCGGGTCGCCGGGCCCAAACCAATCGGCAAGGCCACCACCGATCCCGTTACACCAGGTCAGCGAGCTTCGTTTCGGTTTCGCTTCAGCGCCAGACCGCCGGCGTTTTGCCGGCCTTTCGGCGAAATCCGCGCGCCTAGTCAGCCAAATCGCGGTTGGCGGCGGCGGACTGGCCGTTGTTTCATTGATCGCGGTGCTGGTTTCTAGCGCCATTCAGAATGGCTTCGAGACGGGGCTGCTGCTCGGCGCGGCCTTCGCGGGGCTCGCCGTCTACGTTCAGTTTGTGCGGGTCTTGGGGCAGGCTGGATGGCGTGGCTCTCCGGTGCAGATCGGGCGCCGTGCCTTCTACGACTCATCGCGTATCTACGCGGGCTCCAGCCTAGTCATGAAGACGGCGTTTACTGGTGCGGCCGCTGTGGCTTTTGGTAGCGCCAGTCTGGCTCCACTGGTCTTCCCGGAGGACCCAGGCTTTGATCTGGTTGGGTTCGGTGGTGCTGACGGCACAATCTTCCGGCTACAGCCGGAAGACGGCTCGCTATCTCACGTGAGCGGCGAAGGCACGGCTGATGTCTTCTCGCCTTTAGCCGTCGTGCCGCGCGGAGTCCCGCTCCCCTCCGGTGTCGTGGTGCGCCGCCAGGTCGTTTTGGCCGTCGTCTCCAACTCTGATGTCTCGCTGCTTATCAATGTGGACGTTGCGACGGGCCATCGTACGCCGCTTGGCTTGTTGGAGCGACGCGTCGATGCGGTTGGACTGGCAGTCGTGGCGAGCCTTGGACTGCTGATTTTCGAGTCCGATGGAGCCATCCTGCTGATCGAGGAGGAGGGTGCATTGCGGCAGGTCGGCGATCTCGACCGTAGGATTGACGCCGCCGGCTACGACCCGGTGATCAAGCGCGTCCTGATCGTCGCCGAGACCGAACTGTTATTGCTGGTCGTCGATGACATGACGACCAACAGCCTCGGCAAGGTGGCGGGCCTGGAGTCTGCCGAACCCTGTGGCATCGCGCGGGTCGGCCGCGGTATCATCATCGCCGACCGGGCCAGCAGTGCCATCATCTTGATCAACCCATCGACCCTGGAGTTGGTCGCGACCTTAGGGCCGAACCCTCTGCCAACCACGATTTGCGGTCTGGTGGCGATCCGCGAGGTTCGCGCCCAACAATCTTTACACGCCTGTTACAGTGGAGCCATCTCCAAAAAGGCGGTGCGATGATGCCAAAGATCAGGAATATTTTCAAGAAAAACGAGAGTGTCGATGATGCGGCCAAGCCCGATAGCCTGCAAGGCAAAATGCAGGCCGATACCCGTCAGGCGGTAGACGACGCGGCCGATGGCGATGGCAACGTCACAATTAATAAGATGGACGCCGAGTTCACCGATGAGGTCAAAGACCCCGGCGGGCCGCAGCGCATGGACGCCGAGTTCACCGATGAGGTCAAAGACCCCGGTGGGCCGCAGCGCATGGACGCCGAGTTCACCGATGAGGTCAAAGACCCCGGTGGGCCGCGGAGTATGGACCCCGAGTTGACCGGGGACGACGCCGGCTCGACCTTGCTGCCGGAAACCAAGTCGCTCGGAGGTCATGAGTCCTTCCTCAAGATGCCAGCAGGTGGGGACGATCTCGGTGGTGACGACGAATCCGTGGTCATCTACGACGAGACCGACAGCGAGCCGGTTTGATGCCGCCGAACTGGAAAAAACCATTTAGCCGTCAGACCTCCGGAGAGGTGGACGCCACGGAATCGAGCGCCTCCGGCACGGGCGATGCCCTGCCGAAGGCTGACGAGTTCAGCAAAACCGCCCCCTGGGGCGAGCATAATGTCGTCGCTGACGACGAAACCATTTCCCAGGCACAGACCGCGCCAGCCAGCGACGGTTTGATGCCACAGGGCGATCACGAACTCGACAACCTTCAAGACGCTGCCACTCAGGGCATCTACCTTGACGAGCACGGCAGGTTGACAGGAGACGAGGGTTCTGGCTCAACCCTTTTGCCAGACACAGAGGCTATTCAGAGCAGCATGCGAATGAACACGCAGTTTTTGGTACCCGCGGACACCGTGGAGCCCGATGCGGACTCGGTCGATTCGTCTGATACTATCGAGACCTGAGGGCGAAGCGCCGCTGGGCCGGTCGCCACGTCGCCAGGCAGTCGAAGCCCGAAAGGCCTTGAAGTGAGCGGCCGTGAAACTGGCCTCTCACTTTTTTCTAATTGAGACGGCCACGTAATCGCTCGGCGAGGGCTGCCAGCTCGGCCTCTGGTATGTCGAGGACACGCCCGTTCTTGTGCAAGGTGGCGAGTTGCTGCTGATCGTAGGGCACGCCGGATGGAAGCGGTACGACGTGCCAGTGGACGTGGCTGTTGCCCTGCTGGCTGCCGAGTGACAGTAGATAGAGACGTTCGGGCTTGAGCTCGGCTCGCACCGCCTCCGCGACCCGAAAAACCACACTTTGGAAACTTAGATAGTCCTCGTAACTGAAATCTCCGGTTACATGTGCGAGGTGGGCACGCGGCGCCACCAGCACGTAGCCGAATTGAGTCGGCATGCGGTCAAGAAAGGCGATTGCCGTCTCATCCTCATAGACCATGTGGTGCGCAAAGCCGGGGTCGTCGGCGACGATGGCGCAGATGAAGCAGGGGCCGGTTTGCGAGCGTCGGTTGTATTCGTCCGGGTCGAATTCGCGAATCGGGTAGGGCATGAGCGGCTCCCTCTATGGGCTTTAGGTTTCAGGGTTGCCTTAAACGAGTCGCTTCCTAAAAAACTGACGCGGCCCGGCTAGGTTTTTTTCAACAGCCGCGTCCGTTCATAGACATCCGATGCAAGGAAGCCAGGAAGCAATTCCGCGAGGACTGGAGCTAGCCGCAGCTCAAATGCACTCTCAGGAGTGAAAAAAGCAATTCTCTGGCCTTCGGTGAGTTCAAGTTGTTCAGCTTCAGTCTCTAGCGGGGCGCTATAAACGTCTAGCGGTCCCGTGGCTTCTTCGACAGTGGAATAGAAAGTGTGTTCGCGGAGCTGAACGCCAATTTCCTCTTGCACCTCGCGCAGAAGCGCCTCTTCTACTGTCTCGCCCGATTCCAAGCGGCCGGCGATGAAGCCCCAGAGATTTGGGTTGGCGATTTCCGGTTTGTCGTCACGCAGATGGAGAAGCAGTTCACCCTTGGAATTGACGAACAAGACTCCGACTGAGGCTGCGGGTTGGGCTGGCTCCATAAAACTACGGCTTCGTCGCTCGCAGCGAGAAGATAAGTGGGATTTTTGGTGACTCCGCCGGTAGGTGAAAGTAACCGTCGCGCTCCTTCTGCAAGTCTGGCAATGCTTGAAAGGCGGTGAAGGGGAACTCGTGCAAGAATTCAATCCGAAGAGCCGCGTCGATTAGCGACGTGACCACCTCGCCCAACGGGTGGTCAAACTCAAAGGTACGCTGGTTGGTCAGACTTGCCGCGCCGTCCGCGTAGGTTCCTGACTCTTCGGTTGGTGGCGGGTCCGATGTGCCGAAGTAACCATGGCGAATGGCGACTTGGTCTGAAGCGGGAGAATCCCAGAACGTGTTGTAGAGCGGATGGAAATCGACGATGTAGAAGGTACCGCCTGGCTTCACGTAGTTGGCAACAATGGCTGCCCATTCGCGCAGGTCAGGTAGCCAGTTGAGCACGCCGTAGGAGGCAAAGACCAGGTCAAACTTTCCCTCGAGGACTTCCGGCAGGCCAAAAATGTTGGATTCGACGAATTGGGCGCTGATGCCGAGTTCCTCCGCCAGACCTTGAGCTGTGCGGATCGCTTCGGGTGCGAAGTCAACGCCAGTCACAAGTGCCCCTTCTCGCGCCCAGGAAAGCGTGTCCAGACCGAAATGGCATTGCAGATGTAGGAGTGTTTTCCCGGTGACATCGCCCATTTCGTCTCGCTCGACCGGCAAGAGGGTCGATTTTCCGGCCTTGAAAGAGTCGACATCGTAAAAGGACGACGCGGCGTGGATGGCGACAGCTTCATCCCAGAACCGGCGGTTGGTTTCGATGTATTCGGATAACCGGGATCGATTCACCAGGATTCGCCTCCAGGCAACCTCGCGAGAATCAAACGAGGGCAGATGCGCCGGCAGCTCCCCTCGTCTTCAGCTTGTAATCGGGCAGCATCCGACCGGCTATAGCCAGTCGGCTGCGCCTGACCGCTTACAGGCGGTCGTCGGGCAGCCGGGTGTGGTTGGCCTTGAGTTCGCCCCAGCTGTCGGCGGCCATCCAATCGGCCCAGGCGCGGTAGTGCCAGAGCTGGGGATGCTCGTTGACGGCTTTAGAGTAGATATGGGGCGGCCCGCCCTCTTCGTTGATAATTTCGCCACGGCCTAGGTTCATCGAGTAATTGAGCGGATAGCGCCCACTTACCTTGCCAACCATGCCCATGGTGCTCTGGGTCCAGTTTTCGCCATCGTCCTGTTCGAGGCTGCCGGCGGGGCCGAAGACGTGGATCGCCATTCCCCGGTGCAAGGGGTGCTTTTCCGGCGTTTTCTTGTCGACGAAGGTGAACCACCAGACCTCGGTCTTGTTGGGGCCCTTGGGCATGCGCATGCTGATTTGGCCGAGACCGACAAAGGTGAGCCAACAGTTGGGGAAGATCTGAGGATGGCCGGCGTGCTTCATGCCAACCGGGCCGAGCACCTGCTTGGCCTGGGGACGTTCGCGCCAGTCGTGCATCTGAGTGAGCTTCTCCATGGCGACTTGTTGCAGGTCGGTTATTTGCGGTCCGCCGATGGCGTGGCCGTACTCACCCGGAATCACCATGTAGTCATCTTTGCTGTAAACCCAACTGCGCAATCTTTCGTCGTCATAGCTGCCGGACATCATGGCGGACTGGTGGCTGATGCCGTGGTAGTAGTCCCAGACGTTGTCGGCGGCCAGCTTCCAGTTGCAGGGGATGGTGTACTTCTGCACACCGCCGAGAATGGTGATTTCATCGCCTCGTTCCGCCATCGAGTCGAGAGCCATGCGGCCGACCTCGCCGAGGTAGTCGGGGAAAGAAGGAGCCTCGGGGTCCATGTTGGCGAAGATGAAGCCCTTGTAGGTATCCACCTGGGCGGCCTTTATCAGCCCCCAATTTTCGCGGTCGAGCTCCTCGTGGTAGACCTCTTTGAAGCCAGGCACTCCAACCAGCGCACCTTTCAAGTCGTAGGTCCAGCCGTGGTAGGTGCACATAAATGATGTGGCGTGGCCCTCGTCCGCCCGGCAGATCGCGTTGCCGCGGTGGCGGCAGGTATTGACCAGAACCTGGGCCATGCCATCGTCATCGCGGACGACGATGACCCGGTCTTCACCGATGACTGTCATGAAGAAATCGCCCGGATTGGGGATCTGGGAGTCGTGACACATGAAGTTCCAGGCTCGGGCGAAGATACGCTCGAGCTCCAGCTCGTATATGTCCCTGTCAGAGAAAATGCGCCGGTCTACGGTGCCAGTCTCACTGCTGACCATATTGAGCATCTCTTCGTTGCGGTAGGCGATTGTCATTTCCTGCCTCCTACTTTGAAAGATTGTAAACGCGTTGCTAAGGTTGCACCTGCAATCTTCGCAGCTTGGCGGCATTATACGGCGCTCTGAGAAGTTTTCAAACGCCTACTGCGAATAAATAAAGAAGCGCGACCGTTAAGTCGCGCTTCTCTTGGCTGTCAATCGGCCTGGAAACTAAGTGCTGCGGCCTTGCTTGCGGCTATACGGTCCGGCTTCGCTTGCCGCTACACGCGGCCTTTGGGCTCCGAGTGATTGGCCTTGAGGTCGGACCAACTCTCGGCTGACATCCACTCGGACCAAGCCCGGTAGTGCCAGAGCTGGGGGTGCTCACTTACAGTTGGAGTTTCGATGCGAGGCGGGCTGATTTCGTCGTCGATAATCTCGCCGCGTCCGATATTCATGGAGTAGTTCAGAGGGTGCCGCTGACTGGCCGTGCCAACCATGCCACGGGTACTTTGGCCCCAGTTCTCGCCGTCGTCTTGCTCCAGCATACCGGCTGGACCGAAGGTACGCATCGCCTGTTGCAAATGCCCCGGATGCTTTTCTGGAGTGGTTTTGTCCAGGAAGGTGAACCACCAGATCTCGGTCTTCATCGGCCCCTTGGGCATGCGCATGCTTACCTGGGCCAGGCCGGGGCCGGTAACCCAGAAGTTGGGGAAGATCTGAGGGTGGCTTGCCGGGATCCGGTCAATCAGCGGCCCCAAGGCCTGTTTGGCCTGGGGGCGCTCACGCCATTCCTGGGGGCGGATGGAGTTTAGCGGGTTATTCGGACTGTTCTCAGGTCCACCATGGACGTGACCGTATTCGCCAAGGAAAGCCATGTTGGGCTGCGCGATGTTGGTTATCAAGTCGCCGGGGCGGCGCCGATCATTGCGCTGCCAGCCTGACATCACCGAGGACTGGTGGGTTAAGCCATGATAGAAGTCCCAGACGTTGTCCGCGGCAAACTTCCAGTTGCAGGGAATGGTGTATTTCTGGACACCGGCGGCTACAACGATCTCTTCGCCTTTTTCAGCGACCATGTCGATGCACATGCGCCCGACGTCACCAAGATACTCCGGGAAGGAAGGGGCTTCCGGGTCCATATTGGCGAAGACAAAGCCCTTGTAGGTATCCACCTGGGCTGCCCTGATCAGGCCCCAATTTTCACGGTCGAGCGCCTCGTGGTAGACCTCTTTGAAGCCCGGCACGCCGACCAAGGCGCCCTTGAGGTCGTAAGTCCAGCCGTGGTAGGTACACATGAAGCTGGTGGCGTGGCCCTCGTCCGCGCGGCAGATGGCGTTGCCGCGGTGGCGGCAGGTATTGACCAGGACCTGAGGCATGCCATCGTTGTCACGAACACAGATGACGCGGTCCTCGCCAATGACGGTCTGGAAGAAGTCACCGGGCTCGGGGATCTGGGAATCGTGGCAGATAAAGTTCCAGGCGCGGGCGAAGATCCGCTCCAGCTCCAGTTCATAGATGTCCTGGTCGGAGAAGATCCGACGGTCGACGATGCCCTTTTCTGTGTCCACCATTGCCAGCATCTCTTCGTTGTGGTAAGCGATTGTCATTTTCCGGCCTCCTTTTGGCTTCTAAAGATTTTCACTAAAGGGGGTTACAGGGGTTTGGTGAGCTTTGGGTCGTTGGGATTCTAAACGTGGGGTTTAGGAAAAGGTGCAGCGTGCCGGAAAGATTGTTACTAAAGGCGGTAGTAGAGGTTGGGTGGATTTTGCCTTCGAAAGATGTAAGCGCGTTGCGAAGGTTGCACCTGCGATCTTCGCTGCTTGACGGCATTATACGGCGCTCTGAGAGGTTTTCAAACGCCTGCTGCCAATAAATAAAGAAGCGCGGCCGTTAAGTCGCGCTTCTCTTTGCCTGTCAATCGGCTTGGAAACTAAGGGCTGGGGCCTTGCTTGCCGCTAGACGGTTTGGCTTCGCTTGCCGCTACACGCGGCCTTCGCTTGCCGCTACACGCGTCGCCTTCGCTTGCCGCTACACGCGTCGCCTTCGCTTGCCGCTACACGCGGCCCTTGGGCTCCGAGTGATTGGCCTTGAGGTCGGACCAGCTCTCGGCTGACATCCACTCAGACCAGGCACGATAATGCCAGAGCTGTGGGTGCTCGCTAACACTCGATGTCTCGATTCGCGGCGGGCTGAGTTCGTCGTCGATGATCTCGCCGCGGCCGATGTCCATGGAGTAGTTCAAGGCATGCTTCTGGCTAGCCGTCCCGACCATGCCGCGAGTGCTCTGTCCCCAATTCTCGCCGTCATCCTGCTCCAGCATTCCGGCCGGGCCGAAGGTGCGCATCGCCTGCTGGAGATGCCCTGGATGCTTATCGGGAGTGGTCTTGTCCAGGAAGGTGAACCACCAGATCTCGGTCTTCATCGGCCCTTTGGGCATGCGCATGCTGACCTGGCCCAGTCCCGGGCCGGTCACCCAGAAGTTGGGGAAGATCTGCGGGTGTCCAGCGGGAATCCGGTCGACAAGCGGCCCCAAGGCCTGCTTGGCCTGGGGCCGCTCACGCCATTCCTGGGATCGCATGGCACTTTGTGGGTTGTCCGGGCTGTTTTCCGGTCCGCCAATGACATGACCGTATTCTCCGAGAAGAGCCATGTTGGGGCGATTGAAGTTGGTAGTCAAATCACCGGGGCGGCGCCGGTCGTTCCGCTGCCAACCGGACATGAGCGACGACTGGTGGGTAAGGCCGTGATAGAAATCCCAGACGTTGTCGACGGCGAATTTCCAATTGCAGGGAATCGTGTATTTCTGAACCCCGGCGGCCGCGATGACTTCCTCGCCCTTCTCGGCGACAAGGTCGATCGACATCCGACCGACATCGCCGAGGTACTCGGGGAAGGAGGGAGCCTCAGGGTCCATGTTGGCAAAAATGAAACCTTTATAAGTATCGACTTGGCCCGCCTTAATCAGGCCCCAGTTTTCGCGGTCCAGCTCCTCGTGGTAGACCTCTTTGAAGCCGGGTACGCCAACCAGGGCACCCTTCAAGTCGTAGGTCCAGCCGTGATAGGTGCACATGAAGGAGGTGGCATGGCCCTCGTCAGCGCGGCAGATGGCGTTTCCGCGGTGGCGGCAGGTATTGACCAGAACCTGAGGCATGCCATCGTTGTCACGAACACAGATGACGCGGTCCTCACCAATGACGGTCTGGAAGAAGTCACCGGGGTTGGGAATCTGAGAGTCGTGACACATAAAGTTCCAGGCTCGGGCGAAGATCCGCTCCAGCTCCAGCTCATAAATGTCCTGGTCAGAGAAGATCCGGCGGTTGACCGTACCGGTCTCAGTGTTGACCATGCCCAACATATCCGCATTGCGATAGGCGATAGTCATTCTGGGCTCCTACTTTTAGAGATTCTTACTAAATGGGGTTGCAGGCGTTGGCTGAGGATTTGGGCTGCAGGCTTGTGAAAGCGGTGCCTTGGAACACGTGTCCAGATTGCTTGTGAAGATCTTACTAAACGAGGTTGCCGGGATTTTATGACACTAGCGCTCTTACTTGGCGGCATTATACGTTGCTTTAGCAAGTTTTTCATCTAGTGGCTTTTGTGCTGGTTCTTGGTAGGCCAAGACCCGGCCGGGGGGATTCAACTGAGCTGACGTGTCCTCGGACTAAAGGCATAGACGGCAATAGTCACCAACATTAGGCCTACTCCGAGGCCCATAAAGGCGGGTCGGACTCCTGTGACTTCGGCAACGATGCCAACCAGTAAGGTGCCAATGGGCATAACACTCCATTGCATCATGAAAACAGCCATTACGCGTCCGCGGTACTCATGCTCGGCGAACTGCTGGAGTAGACCCTGTAGCAAGGCCAAACGGAGGGCGGACCCAACTCCTATCGGAATCATGATCGCCGCGGCGGTCCAGTAGTTCGCGGTTTGAGCAAAGACCAAGATTGCAGCGCCAAGCGCAATCATGGAGACCAGAAGCAGCCTTCCGCGGCGGCGCCCGGGTGCTGCCGCAAGCCCAAGCATTGCCACCAGAGATCCGATCCCGCTCACACTGAACATGATGCCGACCTCGGAACCACCGCCGTCGAAAATGTCGGCCACGTAGCCCGGCAGCAAGAATAGATGCGGCATTGCAAAAATCGAAGTGCCAAAACTGATTGAAAGAAGCGTGAGCATCAGCGGATCGCGCCAGATGTAACGAAGCCCTTCACCGATGTCATTGAGACTCTTCAAACCCAATTGAACCAGCGTCATGCCGGTCTCGCTCGCAACCGTAGCCGCTTGCCACTTGAGACGAGCAAGACTGAGGAACGCTGCGCCGTAAAAGGCGGCCATCGCCATAAATGCCCAATCGAAGCCGGCTGCAGAAATGATAAAGCCCGCGGCTGCAGGTGCCAGCAACTGGGTGACATGCATACCGGCCATATTCAAAGAGACGGCGTTCATCAGGCGGTCCATGCTGACGATGTCGGGAAGAATGGCCTGAGTGGCGGGCATGAGGAGGGCTAAGATGGCACCCTGGGCAAAGGCTGAAACGTAGATCCATTCCATTGACATCATGTCGCCAAAAACCAAAGCTGCCATAATGGCAGAATTGATCAGGCTGAGTAGCTGCCCGGCCTGCAGGACAGTTCGCTTCGGCATCCGATCGGCTAGCACACCGCCAAACATGGAGAGCACGAACATCGGCAAGCCGCTGAAGACGCCGATCAAGCCTAGTGCAGCGTAGGAACCGGTCAGCTCAAAGGCGAGCAATGCCGGCACGACCAACTGCATGTTCATGGCCGCCATTTGGCCAAGCATGGCAACGTAGAACCAACTAAACTCGCGATTGCCAAACGAGTCGAAGGTGCCAGGACCCGACCTTGCTTTTCTAAAGCGCTCCTGCCGGGATGTGCTGGCCGGCACGCCCGGTGGGGGTCGTTGGTCTAGCATGGGGGCGGAAACTTTTTCAGTTCGTTACTTCTACCCTGAATGTTTTCTAAAACGGGCTTAAAGGCATTGGCTGGTTATCGACGCTGAGAGTTGTGAACCGGAGATTGGGTCCGGCGCGCCGCTAGCCAATCAACTCCTCCGTCTGCTGGCAGCATCATATTATGAAGCGACTTGTTTCAATGACGAAAGCGAGTGTACTCGTCCAGTAGATGCCGGACACTTACCTCCTCTCGGTGAATGCTAGCAGCCACTCTTGCGGCGTTAGATGGCCAAGGGCCTGATGGGGCCGGTAAGTGTTGTAACGCTGCTCCTGTTGGAGCAGCTGGGTTCTCAGTTGGCTGAGCGAGTCGGGTGGGTCAACCAACTGGTAAAGCTCCTCTTTGTGGGTGCGCTGGGCTCGTTCCAGGCAGCCGTTGAGCTTGGGGGAGCGTGGTGGCAGCACAAAAAGCCGCAGCCCCTTCTGCTCACAGGCGGCCTCAAACTCGGCCCTGAACTCAGAGCCACCGTCCACCTGGATCGCCTTCACCGGACCCGGCATACGCTCGATGACCGTATCGAGGAAGTCGCGCGCCGTGCCGGCGGTAGCGCGGCCGTAGACACCCAAGACGTCCCAGCGGCTGACAATATCACGCGCCGAGAAGTGCTTGTAGGCATGGGTAATACCGGTCCAGCGCACGTCGGCGCTGTCCACCTGAACCAGATCTCCCGGCGCCTTGACGACGTAGTCTTTGGGCTTACGCACGGCATAGGGCCGCACCTGAGGCCGAGAGACGATGCAAGGGTCCTTCAGACTCGCAGGCCCCAGTTTGCCTTGGCGTCTGAGCCGGCTGAGGATGCGGCCCACCATCGAGACCGAGATAGTGACCCCTTGGCGTCTGAGGATCGGCTGTAGCTTGTCTTTGCCCCAGACGGGATTGTCTTGGCGCAGGCGTAGCACCGCTGCTTCGAACTCTAGGCTCCAAGTCGGCTTGCGGACCTGGTGTGGCCTATGGCTGCGGTCTTGCAGACCCCGCGGACCCTGGAGCCGGTAGCACTCTAGCCACTGGTAAAGGGTTGAGCGGCTGCGTCCAAAGCGTCTTGCCGTCAGACTCACCTTCTCGCCGTGATCCTTGTGCCACTCAACAGCCCTGAGGCGCGCCTTCGCCTCACGTGATAGTCGTGGCTCCTCCCTGCCTTCCTGCGCTCCCTCTGGGAGGAGACGAGCCAGGGTTGGACCGCCTGGGATGATCGACCCGTACGTCTGCATTGGGACTCCGTATCGTCCCCGCCTTCTCATCATTGTCGTGTACGGCATCTTTCTGAACGAGATCAGCGAGGAAGAGCGACAGATCTGTCGCGCTCTTCCTCGCTTCTTTTGATTCCCCCCTGCGAGGGACGGCGCAAAGCTCTAGACGCGTCCTTCGGGCGATGGTGTGTGGTTAGCCTTGAGCTCTGCCCAGCTCTCGGCGGCCATCCAGTCGGCCCACGCGCGGTAAGTCCAAAACTGGGCGTGCTCGTTGACGTTTGTCTCAATGCGCAGAGGTCCGGACTCGTCGTCGATTACCTCACCGTGGTTGCGGTTCATGGCGTAGTTGAGCGGAGCGCGGCTGCTGATGACTCCCTTGGCTCCCTTAGTGCTCTCGCCCCAGTTTTCGCCGTCGTCCATCTCAAGAAACCCGGCGGGGCCGAAGACGTTTATGGCCATCGCGCGCTTCATGGGAAAGGTCTCCGGCGGCTCGTCGTTGTTGACGAAGCTGAACCACCAGATTTCGGTTTTTGATGTGCCTTTGGGCACGCGGAGGCAGAGCTGAGAACCGTTTTGAGACACCCAAAGATTGGGGAAGATGTTGGGATGGGCCTGGGTCATAGCCATTCCTGGCGGTATGGCTTCCTTCGCGGCCGGCCGGTCGCGCCACTTTTCGTCCATTGACCAGGTCTCGCCGATTTCGTCGATGTAGGAAAGCGGTCCGCTCATGGCGTGGCCGTAGTCGCCGAGGCTGACTAGCTGAGGCTGCTTCAATGGATCGGCGAGAGCGCCGCCGGGCTTGGGTTCGCCGAACATCCTCAAGGCGAAGGCGGAATAATGGCTGATGCCGGGGTGATACCAATCGAACAGGTTGTCGACGGCAAGCTTCCAGTTGCAAGGGATCGTGTACTTCTGGACACCGGGGATGATCCGCATCTGGTCGGCGCGTTCGGCGATCAGGCTAAGGCCAATGGTGCCGACATCGCCGAGGAACTCCTGGAGCTCGACGGCCTCCCGGTCCATGGTGGCAAAGACGAAGCCCTTATAGGTGTCGACTCGGCCAGCCTTGATTAAGCCCCAGTTTTCGCGGTCCAGCTCCTCGTGGTAGACCTCGTTGAAGCCCGGTACGCCGACCAGGGCGCCCTTGAGGTCGTAGGTCCAGCCGTGGTAAGTGCACATGAAGGAGGTGGCGTGGCCTTCCTCGGCACGGCAGATGGCGTTGCCGCGGTGGCGGCAGGTGTTGACCAGCACCTGGGGGTTTCCATCGTTGTCGCGGACGCAGATGACGCGGTCTTCACCGATGATCGTCTGGAAGAAGTCGCCGGGGTTGGGGATCTGGGAGTCGTGACACATGAAGTTCCAGGCGCGGGCGAAGATCCGCTTCAGTTCCATCTCGTAGATGTCCCGGTCGGCGAATATTCGCCGGTCGACCGTCGCGGTCTCGGGGTCCACCATGCGGAGCATCTCTTCGCTGCGGTAGGCGATAGTCATGGGAGTAACCTCACTTTGAAAGACGTTTACTAAACGGGCTGACTTCTAAAAACTCTACTAAAGAGGTTTATAACCGCTTGGTGCGGGCTGTTCTTGAGATTCAAAACCAGCCGACCGCGCGGCGTTGGCACCATTATAGTACCGGCCAAGAACCGTTAGCCTATCACCGGATCGCAAGAGCGCAACCAAAAAAGAGTGCAGCCTCAGGCCGCGCTCTTTTTTGGGGATGGGAGATCTGGCGTTTAAACGCGATCTCCAGGTGAGGGCGTGTGATTGGCTTTTAGTTCGTCCCAGCTATCAGCCGCCATCCACTCCGACCAGGCGCGATAAGTCCACAACTGAGCGTGCTCACTAACGTTGGTCTCAATTCGCAACGGGCCGGACTCGTCGTCGATAATCTCGCCGTGGTTGCGGTTCATCGAGTAGTTGAGCGGCGCGCGGGAGCTTATGACTCCTTTAGCCCCCTTGGTACTTTCACCCCAGTTCTCACCATCGTCCATCTCAAGCAGCCCGGCGGGACCAAAGACGTGGTTAGCCGCTCCGCGTTTGATTTGAAAGGTCTCGGCCGGGTCGTTTTTGTCAGTGTAGGTGAACCACCAAATCTCGGTTGTGCCGGGGCCCTTGGGAACCCTCAAGCTCAGCTGGCCGCTGCTTTGCGAAACCCAGAGGTTGGGGAAGATGTTGGGATGGGCGGAGGTGTTGATCATGCCGGGCGGGATGGCTTCCTTGGCCTGGGGCCGCTCGCGCCAGCTTTCATCAAAACCGGGAATGGACTCACCGTTCTTGTCGAGATAGGACAAGGGACCACTCATGGCGTGCCCGTAGTCACCGAGGCTGACCAGATGCTCCTGCTTGAGCGGGTCGGCCAGGGCGCCACCAGGCTTCGGTTCGCCGAACATTCTCAGAGCGAAGGCGGAGTAATGGCTGATGAAGGGGTGGTACCAGTCGAACAGGTTGTCGACGGCCAGCTTCCAGTTGCACTGCATGGTGTACTTTTGGACTCCAGGTACGATTTGCATAGGGTCACCGCGTTCGGCGAGCAGGCTGAGGCCGATAGTGCCGACATCGCCAAGGAATTCATCGAGATCCACAGCCTGCGAGTCCATCGTGGCGAAAATAAAGCCCTTGAAGGAATCGACCTTGCCGGCCTTGATTAGGCCCCAATTTTCGCGGTCGAGCTCTTCGTGGTAGACCTCTTTAAAGCCGGGAACACCGACGAGAGAGCCCTTTAGGTCATAGGTCCAGCCGTGGTAGGTGCACATGAAGCTGGTTGCGTGGCCTTCTTCAGCGCGGCAGACGGCGTTGCCGCGGTGGCGGCAGGTGTTTACCAGGACCTGAGGATTGCCATCGTTGTCGCGGACGCAGATGACGCGGTCCTCGCCAATGAAGGTCATGAAGAAGTCGCCCGGGTTGGGAATCTGGGAGTCGTGGCACATGAAATTCCAGGCGCGTGCGAAGATGCGTTCCAGTTCCATTTCGTAGATATCCCGGTCGGCGAAAATCCGCCGGTCAACCGTCCCGGTCTCCGGGTCCACCATGCGCAGCATCTCTTCGCCTCGGTACGCGATCGTCATTGGGAGTGCTCTCCTTTTAAATCTAAATCTCGGAGCTTGCGGCAAGATTCAAGGCATTATATTACGAATCCAAGAGCTTATATATTGGCGGTGAGCTGGCGATCGGCGCTGGAGCGTTTTCCTTCTTTGTTCGCCGCGCGGCGAAAGCGTACCGTTTGTTTGCCGTTTTCGTGCTCGGCTAGATATTGATTTGTTTACGGCCGCACTTGCGAGACCGCCGCAGCAAACAGGTCAAGCTGCTCCGGGTCCTGAGAGCTCGGGGCCAAGATAAGTTCGTCGCAACCTTCCTCCTCAAACCGAGAGACGAACTCCTGCACCGCAGTCGCGCTAGTCGGCACGCCAGATAGCATTGTTTCACCGAGTGGGCCATAAGAGTATGTGAGGGAACTAAGCGCGTCCGCCTCCGCACTGGGGCCGAGTGAGAAGTTGCCAAGGGCAATGACTCGCGGCTTTCCTTGCCGGCCGGCTCGAGCCCAGGTCTCAAGGAGTTGTTCCGTACTCTCGCGAAAGGCCCCGGCTGCCGCCGCTGCTAGCCAGCCATCAGTGTGAGTGACGCGGTCCAAGGCCGATTGGCTATGGCCACCGATCACGATGTCTGGACCGCCCTCTTGATAAGGTTTGGGTCCAATTCCATTTTCGCCCTTCCAGACCGCGCGCATTTTATCAATTTGGCGATCTAGGTCCCGTCCTCGGTTGTGAAAGCTGGTGCCGGCAACTTCGTAGTCGGCCTCGCGGCTGCCGACGCCAACGCCAAGGGTTACGCGGCCCTGAGACAACTGGTCCAGAGTCGCAACTTGCTTCGCCAACATGACTGCACTGGGCTGGAGGGGTGAAACCAGAATGGCGGTGAGCAAGCGGATCTTATTGGTCACCGCCGCCGCGGCCGTCAAAGCGGTGAGGGGTTCAAAACGGTCGGAAATCAGACGATCAGTTGTCGCCAAGGTTGAGAAGCCGAGTGATTCGGCTCTCTGAGCCCATTCTTGAAGCCTCCCTGGCTTGAGATCAGCAATGTTTGTCGGCAAACAGACGCCTACGTCCACGAAAAACTCCTCAGTCTGATTGGCCTACGCTAACTGGTTTGGCAGTAGGGCCTTGGCCCTGCCGGTCACTGTCTAAATGCGGCCGGCCGGAGGAGTCGATCGATTGGCCTCGAGCTCGGCCCAACTTTCCGCCGCCATCCATTCGGACCAGGCCCGGTAGTGCCAGAGCTGGGCGTGCTCGTTGACGCGCGGCGTCTCGATGTGGGGCAGGTCACCCTCGGGCTCTATAACCTCAGCGTGGCCCATGTTCATCGCGTAGTGCAATGGGTAGGACCTGCTAATCAACCCACGGGCGCCGCTGGTGCTCTGGCCCCAGTTTTCACCGTCATCCATTTCGAACATGCCGGCCGGACCGTTGCCGCGCAGGGCCTTGGAGCGGAACGGTTCCTGCTCCTCCTGAGACTTGCTCTTATCTATCAGGGTGAAGAACCACATCTCAGTGCTCATGGGTCCCCTGGGGATGCGCAAAGCTATCTGGTCTGAAGTGGTGACAACCCAGAAATTGGGAAAAATGTGCGGGTGGCCGGTCGCCCGGAGTGCAGCCGGGCCTAGCGCCTTCCGGGCCTCGGGGCGCTCGCGCCACTGCTCGCGAGGGCCGAGGGGCCCCGGAAGCTCGCCCGGTACCGGTGCGTCCATTGCCGACCCACCGATGGCGTGGCCGTAGTCGCCGAGCCAGACCAGCGAAGGCCGGTCGTCCAAAAGTGAGGCCTTTGGGTTCGGCCCCTGATAGCCGGCCTGGATAGCCGACGAGTGAGTAAGCCGAACGTGGTACCAATCAAACACGTTGTCGACGGCGAATTTCCAGTTGCAGGGGATGATGTACTTGAAGATGCCCGGCTTCACGGCCATGTTTTCGCCACGCTCAGTGATCAGACTAAAGCTGAGGCGGCCGACATCGCCGATGTATTCCTGGAATGGGGGCGCCTCTGGGTCCATCGTGGCAAAAATGAAGCCCTCGTGACTATCCACTTGGGCGGCCTTGATCAGGCCCCAGCTTTCGCGGTCGAGTTCCTCGTGGTAGACCTCTTTGAAGCCGGGCACGCCGACCAGTGCGCCTTTCAAGTCGTAGGTCCAGCCGTGGTAGGTGCACATGAAGGAGCTAGCGTGGCCCTCCTCGGCGCGGCAGATGGCGTTGCCGCGATGACGGCAGGTGTTGACCAGGACCTGAGGGTTGCCGTCGTTGTCGCGCACACATATGACACGGTCCTCGCCGATGAAGGTCATGAAAAAGTCACCCGGGTTGGGGATTTGAGAGTCGTGGCACATGAAGTTCCAGGCTCTCGCGAAGATCCTCTCCAACTCCATTTCATATATGTCCTGGTCGGAGAAAATGCGCCGGTCGACGGTCCCGTTCTCTGGGTTAACCATGCCGCGTACTTCTTCATTCCGGTAAGTGATGGTCATGCCGATCGTCCTCCAAACCAGGCGGTGAGAGCATTGGCCAATGATAGTCGCATCCTCAAAGCTTTGATAGGCCGACCCTTCGGATGCGCTAGCTTTGCATCGGCCGGGTGTCTGCCAGAACACCATATCCCAAAGCCGGGCTAAGCGGTTTGACGCTCGTTTCAGTCACGACTGAACATAAAAGAGCGCAACGGCAAAACTAGGCGCCGTCCCCAGACCGAGATTACGCTTTGGGACGGCTGGGAGGGTGAGTAAGAAACACGGCCAAGCTGCTTACCGGTAGTACCGGAATCGGAGCAAAAAATCAGACGTAGGAACACTCAGCGCCTTAATGTGGGGCGCTGAGTGTTCTAGGCGGCGGCTCAGCGGGCAACCGCTGAGCTTGTTTTTACTTCGCTGAAACTGACTCTTTGCCGTCCAGCAAGAAAGACAAGAGCGCCTCGACATACTCGTCGGGCTTCTCCCATTGGGGCCAATGTCCCGAGTCTTTGACCTCGTAGAATTTGGCGCCAATCAAGTCGGCGCAGTAGTCGCCGTAGTCGGGTCCGCGGCCGGGGTTGTAGGTGCCGTACATGACCAGAGTGTCGGTCTTCCAGCGAGCCTTAACCTCTTCCTCGGTCCACAGTTTCGGCGCGGGTCTTGGTCCGCCGTCAAGGCCAAAGACAAGGCGCATGGAAGCATTGACATCCGGGTCCTGATAGAGGCGCTGGCGGATGCGGATCATCTCATCGTTGATGGTGCTGTCGTCGTGGACAAGCCAGAGCAGCCGCTGTTGGATGTTCTCGTAGGTCGGATCGGCTACTGCCTTGCGGGATAGATCGAAGAGGTCACCCTTCCAGGGTTGCTCTATGAAGTCTTGCTTCTTGGTATCAACCCCGCCGAAGCCGTTGAGGATCATTTTATCGACGGTCTCGGGGAAGTGCATGCCGATCTCGAAGCCGATCGCAGCACCCATGGACTCACCTTCGTAATTGGCTTTTTCGTAGCCGAGAGCGTGAATCAGGTCTACATAAGCCTCAGCCTGGAGGTGAGTGCGATTCTCGTTGTCCCAGGGCTCCTTGGAGCTGTAGCCGTGGTAGAGCGCGTCGACCGCGAAGGTGCGGAAATGCTTGGCCAGCGCCGGCAGGGTGCGGGCGTAGGTATCCACGTGGCCGCCGACACCGTGGTAAAGGAACAACGGCGGGCCATCGCCCTTTTCCACCACCCTGTGGGTCCAGCGCTCACCTTTTATGAAGTGGGTTTGCGAACCCAGCAATTCGACGGCGATGCTGCGCCAGTGGGATTGGGGCCGCTCCAGAATTCGGTTGCGAAGCTGCAGTTTCTCTGCCATTCCAGCCTCCAAATATAGAACGCGGGGTTTTTGTTGGCGCGATTATAGCCTTCAAGCGAACATTGGTCCAAGATGCCAGGCAGGGGCCGGCCGCCTGGCCCAGCCGTTCGCGAGCTGACGCTGGTACCGCGCAGTACTAGATTGGACCAAAGCTTTCAAACGCGAAGAGCGCCAGGACTGTTCCGGCGCTCTTCGCGTTTATGTTCTGAGGACTCAGCCCTTGATGAAGTCGATCAGCACCTGATCGTGTTCTTCCGGCTTCTCCCACTGCGGCCAGTGGGCGGCATCCAGCATGTTGTAGAACTTGGCGCCGATCAGATCGGCCGTGTACTCGCCGAAATCCGGACCGCTGCCGGGGTTTTTCTCACTCCAGAAGACGAGCGATTCTGGTTTGAATCCCTGAAGCTCTTCTTCTGCCAAGAACGGCTGGCTACCGCCGTAGACTCGCTTGATTGATTCATAGATATCCGGAAAAGAGTAAAGGCGGAGGCGGATATTTACCATTTCATCAGTCATGCGCTCTGGTTCCGCGACCAGCCATTCCATACGCGCACGGACCGTCTCAAAGGACGGC
>CBDCMQ010000006.1:0-72554 GCA_965219205.1 Dehalococcoidia bacterium | reverse complement strand
TTAGGCCCAGATGCAGGCCCTTCCAGTGGATCAAACGGCCTACGAAGATTACACGCAAAGGTCCGGGTTGAAACGACGGCGGGCGTAACTCTCCAGCCCAGCCGATCGCCAGAGACGTCAGGCCATGTCCCGGATTTAGTGACTCAAGAGCAGCGGCCGTCTCCGGAGTGGCAGCGATAACCGTGCGGGCGCGGCGAGCCGTGCGGCGCACCAAAGGATCGAATTTCACAACCCGCGTTGCTCGTATCTCTAATCGTTTGGTGTACTACTCCGCGCCAACCAAAGGTGTGATAAAACGACTTGGGCGCCGTTTCCGCGCCAGCCACGGGACCCCAGACGTAAGGGATACCCAGCCAGGCCAGAAAGCTCGGGAAGCGATACGAAACAAATGTGACATGGTGACCAAGGTCAAAACCGATCTCCGTTTGAAGCCGACGGGCCAGGCCCAGGGCCGTAAGCTGCCAGAGCAAGTAGTAAAGATGGAGCCCGCGACCGCCTCGCTTCCAAAAGGAAGCCCATCGCGGCAGATCATGGTAAACGAAGTGGAGATTCTCGACCGGTGACTCGGCCATCGCGGTTTCGATCGCTTGGCGATTATTGCTGCGGGTCAAAACCCAGACTTCGTGCCAGCGAGCCGCCTGCAGCGCCCAGTTCCAGCCAACCGCTGGCTCTGAGCTTTTACCCGGCTCACATGCGTAGGCCGACATCAGAATTTTCAAGCCGGCACCACCTGAGCCGCCACACGGCGATTCAGGACTTCAAAATACCTGCCAACCATTTCGTCAGAGTCCCCGTGCCCGGTCTCTAGTCTTTGAACCAGCCCATGCAGCAAGTAAATTTTTACCAGCGCCTCCGCTTGCCCTGATACCAATGAAGCCGGAGGCCGCGAAACCCAGTCCCGGAGGAATCCGTCGGCCTGAGTCACGCTCCAGCCGTGGAGCAAGAAGCCCGTCTGCCAGTGATGGTGCAGTTCGTCCAGTCCGGGCAGGGCATCTAGCACGCCGTATTCCCAATCAAATGCGCTGATCGCATCCCTCTCAAGACGCAGGTTCCAGGGAGCGAAGTCGCCGTGCAGCAGCGTGGGACTCAGATTGATCTCGGCCAGATCTTGGACTGCTCGGTGGAGGACCAGAGTGAGATCTCCACTGCTCAAGCCAACAGCGTCCAGACGCTCAGGCAGCAACCTCAAGAAGGCACTTTCAATCGCTGGCGCGGCAGACCGTGAGAGAGGCTTTGGAGGAACAGGAAATGACTCTCACGCATGTTTCTGGGCGCAGGCCGGCCAGAAACTGGCGACTGAACCGTAACCGGATGTCCGTCCAGCTGGCCGGCAAAGAGCAGCCGGGGCCCCGCAACCTGCGGTCTATTGACTTCGCCGATTTCACGCAGGATTTGGGCCTCGTTCTGCATGAGACGCTCGGCGGTAGCAGTCTCGGCAACCTTGGCAAAGGCCAACGGTGCTCCCCTTCGATCGAGAACTGAGAGCGTTGACTTGCGGCCTGGTCCGGCAGTGCCAGTGGAAACGGCCAGGTGGATTTCTGTTTTGGCTAAAAGGCGATGGAGCAGCTGCAACAGGTCAGGCGGATCGCGGCGAGCCACTAAAATTTTCTGCGGTCGCCACAACAGTGGTCCGGTGTGCAGCATTAGTTGCAGGATTTTTAGCTTTAGCCGGGCCGCCTGCCGATAAGGCGTGTAGTTATTCAGCGCTCCGGCGGCAACTGAACTGCTCTCCAGAGGAATCAGCCAGCGCGGGTCTTCGATGCTGGGCAGCGCGGCGAAGGTCGTCACGTATTCGAATCCAGCCTCACGAAGACGAGGCGGTGAGAGTGTGGAATTAAGAGCGACCAAACCCTCGAACGCCTCCAAGGCGGGAAGGTCGCCGGCTGAGGCATCGTTGCAAATGAAAACACTCGCTTCTCCGTCTGATTCCTGCGCAGCTAAGTGCGCGGCCAGCCAGTCCGGCAGGCCAGAGCCCGCAAATCTGCTGGCTGCCGGAAATAACGGCGCCCAGGCCAATGAATGTTGCTCAGCCATGTGCCATCCTCAGACCCATCCGCAAGTCATGTGCGTGCGCCCGTTTGCCGAGCATCCTAGGCAAAAGGAGCTGCAATTCAGTGGAGCCACTTTCTGGCGGCTCGTGGGTTACGTAATCAAGCAGAGCCTGTCGTCTTGGCCTCAATGTGACCTTCCCTGTCCCCAATCATGCAGGATTCGACGCCGTGAACTGCCGCGACCGCGCCACGCGAAGCAGCGGCTTTCCGCTCCCAAGTAACAACGCCGGCGGTTGTGAGATATTTCGATTGTTTTAACGCCGGCAATGGCCTTGGGCCTTGCCGGGAGCAACGGCAGCGCCAGGAGGGGAAAAACGAGCCCTCAACGCCTGTTTTAACGCCGGCAATGGCCTTGGGCCTTGCCGGGAGCAACGGCAGCGCCAGGAGGGGAAAAACGAGCCCTCAACGCCTGTTTTAACGCCGGCAATGGCCTTGGGCCTTGCCGGGAGCAACGGCAGCGCCAGGAGGGGAAAAACGAGCCCTCAACGCCTGTTTTAACGCCGGCAATGGCCTTGGGCCTTGCCGGGAGCAACGGCAGCGCTAGGAGGGGAAAACGAGCCCTCAACGCCGGCAATGACCGTGGGCCTGAGCCCGTCACTCTGGGCCTTTGCCACGTTTTAGGGTCCCGCCGCTAGCGCGCTGCTCCCCTGCCCTTTTGCTGGACGATGATGTCGACCAGCTGGCGAGCGGTATCCTCTAGAGCGCCGGTCTCGTTCACCAGAACGTGGTCGAAGTCAGCCGCGGCCTGCATCTCTTGGCTTGCAGCGTCACCGCGCAGCCTTAGCTGTTCCTCGTCCTCAGTACCGCGTGAAACCAGACGGCAGCGCTCCTCCTCAAGGGATGGCGGCGCAATAAAAACAAGCACGGCGTCTGGAATCAACTCCTTCAGCGTAGCCGCGCCTTGAACATCAACCCTTGCGATCACATCTCGTCCCGCCGCCAAGGGCTCAACCACCTGAGAACGCGGGATACCACGGCGTTGGCCGTAGACCATAGCATGTTCAAGTAACTCGCCATCACGTTCCATTCGATCGAACTCAGCTTCGCTTACAAATAAGTAATCGACGCCAGCAACCTCCTCTGGTCGCTCCGGCCGAGTGTTTGCCGTGACGACAAAATGCACCGGTAAATCCCAGGCCATCAACAGATCCCTTACGGCATCTTTCCCAGATCCGGAAGGGCCCGACAGAACGATTAGCAGGGGCGGACCATCAGGTATCTGCGGCAAGTCAGCCGGTGGCGGAACCCTGGCTTTGCCAGCCGGACGAGTTTCTTCGCTCAAGCGAACATCTTCCCTGATATTCCCCGACCTAACGAGTAACTAGCGTGGCTCCGCTTATAGCTTCAAGATCACGCCAGAAGCCGGGATAAGACACGTCAACTGCTTCAGAACGCTCGATTATCGTCTCACCTTCGGCAATTAGACCGCCGATAGCAGAGGCCATGGCTAGCCGGTGGTCTCCTTCGCAATCTAGTTGCGCACCGGAAAGCCGCCCGCTCCCTTCGATAATCATGCCATCTGGTTGCTCTTGAACCTCGACCCCAAAGGCCTTCAGCATGCGGGCTACGGTCGCGATGCGGTCGGATTCTTTGACCCGTAAATCCGCGGCATCACGAATTACCGTTCTACCTTCAGCCAGGGCAGCCGCTATCGCCAGTGCCGGAACTTCATCAACCAGGCGCAGCGTGAGCTCCCCATCCACCTCTATGCCGCGCAACCCGCTGCTCCTCACTGTGATTTCCGCGATTGGCTCCCCGCTGTTAAACCGCTGTTCTGTGACGCTGATCTCGGCCCCCATCGCCTCAAGGGCTTCTATCAAGCCCGTGCGGGTTGGATTGACACCGACAGCCTTCAAAACTATGTCAGCGTCGGGGTGGGCCGCCGCCGCGGCAATCCAGAAGGCTGCCGCACTCATATCGCCGGGCACACTTACGTCATTCGCGACAAGCCGCTCAACGGGCGACACTCGGTGAGTCAGGCCGTCGCTAAGAATTTGGGCACCCATCGCGTTGAGCATCCGCTCGGTATGGTCACGCGAGTGGCCCACATCATCAAGGACTGTTTCTCCTTCAGCGAACAGTCCGGCCAGAATCAGGGCAGATTTTACTTGTGCACTCGCGACCGGCATCTGATAGCGCATGCCTCGCAGATCGCCACCGTGAATCGCAACTGGTGCGCGGCCTCCTTCGCGAGCCCAGGCAGAAGCTCCCATCTGGCGTAACGGTGCTAGAACGCGCTCCATCGGCCGTTCTCGCAGTGATTGATCTCCCGTGATGACAGAGAAAGAAGGTTGCCCAGCCAGGACGCCACACAAGAGTCGCATGGTTGTGCCGGAGTTGCCGGCATCCAGAACTTGAGACGGCTCACGCGAGCCTCGTAACCCGGCCCCACGAATCGTTAGGGCACCCGAGCTTTCATCGAGATCCATCTGCACGCCGAGCTGACGCAAGCAATTGACCGTAGAGAGACAATCCTCGCCCTGGAGGAAACCACGTACGACGGAGGTGCCTTCGGCTAAAGCGTTGAAGATGGCGGCGCGATGCGAAATCGATTTATCACCCGGCACTTCGATCTGGCCGCGCAAACGTGGGACGGGTCTGACGGTGGCTTTCACTTGTGCCTCCCCAGCTCCTAGTCCTTGCGACGGAGCCGCGCCTCGCGCTCCCGTTTCTTGACCGTCTCTTCGAAGGAGTCCGTGAGCTCTTTGGCCCGTTCTCGCCAGAGACCCCCACCCATAATGCTGATAAACGCCTCCGAGGAGGTTGGAACATCAACCGCCCTTCCTGGGTCGGCATGCCGCGGCGGCTCGCTGAGGAAGGTCTCTCGCTGCATTTGGACCTCGGCCAGGTCGCGAAAAAGTCCCTCGTTGTCATCGCTCTCGATAAGGTCAGCTAGCTTACGTAGTTCAGCGATGTACCGCTCTACCCAATGCAAGACGTTCTCTCGATTGGTCAGAAAAATATCGTGCGCCATTTCCGGCTGCCCGGATGCAAGACGAGTCAGATCGTTAAACGCCGGACCAGCCATTCCGGCCATCTCCGGCCACGCGGCGCTACCCTTTAC
Source organism: Dehalococcoidia bacterium (assembly GCA_965219205.1). GTDB lineage: Bacteria > Chloroflexota > Dehalococcoidia > DSTF01 > WHTK01 > WHTK01. The sequence goes on along the minus strand of CBDCMQ010000006.1, from coordinate 67,439 downwards.
GAGGCTGAAAAGGGCTACTGAGGCCATCAAGGGAACATGGCTAATCGCCGCGGCATAAGCATCGTGTTCCTTTGGGTCAAGGAAGAACGGCCGGGCGCCAATCGCTGTGGCGAGACCGAGGACAGCATTTACCGCCCCGTTAGCTGCGCTGATGCCGGGCAAGACGCAGTAAGGACGTCCGTCGAACAGGCCGGCCTCCGCCGCCTCAGGGCCGGAACTTTCCTTGCCAGCCATGGGATGGCCGCCTACGAAATGGACGTCGGATGGTAACAGTTGTTCCGCCCACTCCAATACGTCACTCTTGGTGCTGGAGACGTCGGTCACAACCGTTCCAGCCTGCAGATGGGGTGCAATCTCTTCAAACACTCGCTTTACCGCCGTGATCGGGGTGGCGATTACGACGATTGTGGCGCCCCGCGCTGCTTCCTCCGGCGTCGGCTCCAGTCGATGAATTGCCTTTGCCTTCAAGGCGCGCTGACCGACTGCACGATCCCGGTCATAACCGACGATTTCGGCTTTAACGGAATTTGCTCGATTGAGGGCCAGGCCCATCGAGCCGCCCACAAGACCAAGTCCAATAATCGCCAATTTACCCATAGCGTCCTCCCCCTCTCACACCGGGAAAATCCAGCGCGTTCATGTTCATGTTAGCTGAGGCCAGCGCCTAACTGGCGTCGTCGGCCGCTTGAAGCAGCCTCAGCGAAGATCTCTCATTAGGCAGCACTTCACCAGCGATCAGGCGTGAAATCGTTGAGCTGGACCCCGCTGCACTCACCCTGCGAGCACCAATTTCTGCGTGATGAATCAAACGATATGCGGCGGCTCGCCAGCCATTCGAGCCCGCTGACGCGAGGCGTCGCACCAGACTCGGGGAAAGCACTTTGGTGACCCGTAACCAAAGCGGAACAACACCCTTGCCGCTGTCGTGAAGAAGGGCCGCGGAAAGCAGATCTCGATCATTAACACCGCTCTCGACTAGCCGGCGCTTTACGTCAAGAGCATGCCATTGGTCTCGTCGTTGCATGGCGAAGAACAACTGCAATTCCTTATCAGTCAAGGTTGCCTTGACTTCCTCGACTTGCGAACCGAAAAGACTAGGCCTAAAAGAGTGGAGCACCTGGCGGGAGCGGTAAATCGGCCTAGCCAAGTGCCCGTTCCCCTGTACCCGATATGACTTCGGTGAGGGCGTTTATAACCGGTGACATCACATCGTGAAGCAAGCTGACTGAACCTTGGGTTACGAACGGCATGACGATTAGAAGCATCAAGATTCCCGGCCCGTACGGCTCCAGCCGGGCAACTGTCAGCGATAGATCACGTGGCAGCAGGCCGACGGCCACCGAAAAGCCATCTAGAGGCGCGACTGGCAGAAGGTTAAACACGGCCAACACCACGTTAAAAATGATGATCGAGGTCAGATACAGGCCGGCAAACTCAGCGATACCCCAGCCGCTGACCGTCCAAGGTCCCAAGAAAGGGCTGCGCCAATCGACTAGGCCGAAGTGAATAGGCATAGATGCCAGTACAGCAAGCAAGATATTGGACAAAGGACCCGCGGCGGCCACCATTGCCCTGCCCTTCTCGGGGCCGTTGCGTAAACGCGACGGATTTACGGGCACAGGCTTCCCCCAACCGAAACCTCCGATTAGCAAGAACAATGTTCCCGTGGGATCCAAATGACGCGCCGGATGCAGGCTTACGCGGCCCATCATGCGAGCGGTCTTATCGCCCAAACGATCCGCTGTGAAAGCATGGCTAAACTCATGAAACGCGATACCCGCGACTAAAGCAGTGATTACCGCGCCAAAGAAAGTGATGAAAAGCACAAAGCTTTGTTCAATCAGTGAAGAATAAGTCAGTAGCAAAATGGGACCTCTCGTGGTTCCACTGATTTTAACATGACCCCACTAGACAGCCCGTGGCGGCGCCAAAACAATGCCTGCCTGCTAATTGACCTTAATTCCGGGCCCACCTACGATTGTGCCGTATTTCTCAAACTGGCCTCTCAAACTGTCTGGTGTGAATTGCCCATTGACATCCCCGCTGTAGTAATCGACCGACTGCCGATCTACGCACGATCGTTAAACAGTCTTGAAGCCCAGGGCCGTGATGTCGTTAGCTCTCACGAACTCGGCATCCTGTTGGCGGTAACACCAGCCCAAATCCGCAAAGACCTTAGCTACTTTGGACGGTTCGGCAAGCAGGGCCGGGGCTACAACGTTCAACGTCTGGCGTTGGAGTTGCGCCAGATCCTGGGATTGGACCGACAGTGGTCGATGATCTTGATCGGCGTCGGTCATCTCGGGCGCGCAATTCTCAGCTACGACGGTTTCCAACCCCAGGGCTTCGTTATTGTCGACGCCTTTGATGTTGATCCGGAGGTGGGCGGAACGGTCGTGGGAAACCTCACCATTCATCCGGTGTCCAGCCTTCCGGAGTACCTCGCCGACAATCAGGTAGATATCGGCATCGTTGCCGTTCCGGCTGCCACGGCGGAGCCGATAATCGCAGAGCTTGTGAATGGCGGCGTTCGCTCGATCCTCAACTATGCCGCTACCTCGATATCGGTCCCGGGCCGGGTTCAGGTGCGTAACATTGACCCGGTCCTTGCCCTACAGAGCATGACCTTCTATCTCAAGAACGATGGCCAGTAAAGTTTCGCCGTGAGCTCTGATAGCTCAGAAAATGCCGCCTACAAGCGGTCCTGCTTCAGCACCCAGTCAGGCGGATCGCACTTACCTTAGGGCTGGTTGGAAACAAGTAGCTCTTCTTCTGTTGGCAGCGAGCGCTTGATAACGTCTAGGTACTCGAGGGCCGCGCCAGCCCCGGAGGCAACACAGCTGAGCGGATTTTCCGCCAATTGACAAGGTACGTTCGTCTGCTCCGAGATCAGTTCGTCGATTCCATCGAGCATCGCCCCACCACCGGTGAGAATGATGCCTCGATCGACCACGTCAGACGCCATTTCTGGTGGTGTTTTCTCCAGTACTGCCTTGGCGGCGCCAACAATGGTCGCCAGGCAATCCTGGAGCGCAGTCACAACTTCATTGGTCGTCATGATGATCGTCTTTGGCAGACCTGAGACTTGGTCACGACCGCGGACTTCCATGGCCTGCTCTTTGGTGACCGGAACCGCGCTGCCGATTCCCATTTTCACTTCTTCGGCGGTGCGGTCGCCAATTATTAGGTTGTAGCGACGCTTTACGTAGGTGATTATCGCTTCATCCATCGAGTCACCAGCAACGCGCACGGACTCCTTGACGACGATACCGTACATTGAAATTACGGCGGCCTCCGAACGGCCACCGCCAATATCCAGGATCATGTTTCCGCTGGCAGTACCGACCGGTATCTGCGCACCAATCGCTGCGGCCAGCGGCTCGGGTATCAAGTGAGCAGGACGTCGCGCGCCGGCTTGCTCGGCGGCATCGCGCACAGCTCGTTGCTCCACACTCGTGACACCGGCAGGGATACAGATCATGACCTCAGGACGGATCAGGTTGATTCGGCCTACTACTTTGCTGATGAAATGACGCAGCATGGCCTCGGTTATTAGGTAGTCGGCGATCACGCCGTGCCGCATCGGCCGGATCACACTAATATTGCCGGGTGTTCGGCCAATCATGTCCCTCGCCGCTGTTCCGACCGCGACTACAGTGTTATCGCGAGTCGTTAGCGCCACGACAGCCGGCTCCCGAATAACAATGCCCTCTCCCTTGACGAAGACGAGGACGTTGGCTGTCCCTAAGTCGATCCCAATTCTTTTTGCCAGCATAGTTTCGTTGGTCCTGTGTTAACGATCGACGGTGGCGCCAAGGCGCCGAAGCTTGCCGACCAAATCCTCATGGGCCCGGTCGAGATGATAAACATCGTGAATTTCGGTTGTGCCTTCGGCCGAGAGCGCTGCCAGCACTAGTGCACCGCCCGCACGCACGTCGAGCGCCCGCGCAACGGTGCCATAGAGCTGAGTCGGTCCGGTGATGATCGCCGTTTGCCCAGCGGAAATGACATCGGCACCCATTTTTCGCAGCTCACCAATATAGAGTAATCGGTTCTCGTAGACTCGCTCGTGAATCACGCTGACACCTTTGCACTGGGTCAAAAAAGCGGCCAGAGGCGGATGCAGATCGGTTGCCAAGCCTGGGTAGGGTACTGCCTGAGCTTGGACGCTGCGAAATTCGCGGTCTTCCGCCTCCACCTCGATAGCACTCCCATCCACTTCCACTCCCACGCCAGCGGCACGCATTTTTGTGATCAGGGCATCCAAATGCCCGGGGGCCGTATTCTCCAAACGCACTCGTCCGTGGGTAACCGCGGCGGCGAGAGCGAACAAACCCGTCTCCAAACGGTCCGGAGTGACTTGATGCGTCGTGCCATGCAGGGAATCTACACCTTCTATTTCTATGACACTTCCGCCAGCGCCGGAAATCCTCGCTCCCATCTCATTGAGCATCTCGGCCACGCAGACTATCTCCGGTTCAGCCGCGGCGTTAATGATCGTTGAAGTACCGCGTGCCAGGACAGCAGCGAAAATAATATTCATGGTTCCGGTAGCACTTGGATAGTCAAGGAAGACTCGCGTGCCGCACAATCCGTCCTTGTCGGTCGCGTTGGCCACATATTGCTCGCCGCGCCGGGAAATCTTGGCGCCCAACTCAGCAAAGCCGGAAATATGGACATCGAGCGGGCGTGTTCCCAGAACATCGCCACCGGGCGGGCAGCAGGCTGCCTCGCCAAAACGCCCAAGGAGCGGCCCCATCACCAAAAAGCTGGCCCTTTGATTGACAACGAGCTCGTTGGGCGCATCCAAACGGGTAATGCTATTGGCCTGAACCCGCCAAACACCGCCGCCCTCATTGGTAACCTCGACGCCCAGGGAACCAAGGATGGCAGCCATTACGCGAACATCCTCAATCTCGGGGACGTTTTCGAGCACGCACTCGTCTCCGGTCAGAAGACAGGCTGCGAGGGCGTAATCGGCACCGTTCTTGGAGCCACCTACGCGTACCGAACCGCGAAGCGTTTCGCCTCCGGTAAGGATTAGTCTTGGGCTTACAACAGGTGCTTTCGTGCCCGACTCCATGTCACAAGAATACGGTAGGGCGTGCGAGCTAACAACCTTATGTAGCCTAGACCAGAAATGATCATCCAGCTAGTCCGCTCTGCCTTTAATCCACGTGAAATCGGCTTGAAGTTGCCGCATCTGGAGAAAAATCATTCCGGAGGCAAGGCCCCTCCCCTTTCTTGCTAGTAATCCCTAGAGACAGGCCTTCTATTGCTGATTACCTGCAACGAAGACCCTCCACGTGGAGGTTTCTGGTTTGTTCCTTGACGTTTGCGTTAGAGATAGCTACATTCGCAACAAATGGCTGAGACACAGCAGGATCAACCGTACCTTCAGATCGGTGAAGTCGCAGACCGAACCGGCGTGACCCAGCGCACCCTGCGGTTCTACGAAGAGCGGGGGCTGTTGCAAGCTCCAACCCGGATGGAGGGCGGCTTTCGTCTTTACTCCGAAAACGACGTGGCACGGGTTGAGCAGATCAAGCGCCTCCAAAGCCTGCTCGGCCTCACCCTTGCTGAAATCAAGGAAATGGTCGAGGCGGAGGAAGTCAAAGAGGAACTCCGCGCGACCTATCGGCCCGATCTAGAGACCGATGAGCGCATCAAGCGAGTAGGCAAGCGGATTGAGGTCACCAGACGCCAGCATGACATAATTAGCTCGAAGTTAGTCTCGATGCTGGAAATGAAAGCCGACCTCGAAGAAAAACTCGACCGCTACCAGAAGACTCTTTCCGAGCTGGAAAGTCAGCAGGAATAAACGGGCAGCGATTTAGCAACTGAGCCAGTCCCCCAGAATCCCAGTCCAGCTCGAAAACTGGGCCTCTTGTCGCCCGAGGGTCTGGTCAGCGGCGGATTTTAGGGTCAGCGTCCGGCGGCTACGGCAATTCGCTCTTTCTCAGCTCCCTCAATGATCTTTTTCGCCACGTGGTCAGGAACCTCTGCATAGTGGTCGAACTCGATATCGAATGTTGCCCGCCCCTGAGTCAGAGACCTTAGGTCGGTAGCGTAGCGCTGCATCTCCGCCAACGGTGCTTGAGCGTCTATTACCGTGACCTTTTCCTCGGGACTGATCCCTAAGACGTGAGCCCTTTTACCGTTGAGGTTGCTGACCAAGTCACCTGTGAAAGCCTCCGGCGCTCTTACACGCACGTTGACAACTGGCTCCAAGAGAACCGGATGTGCCTTTTGTGCGCAAGTCTTCAGAGCTTGCGACCCCGCGAGTTTGAAAGCCATTTCCGAAGAGTCGACTGGGTGTTCCTTGCCATCGACCAGGCTGACCTTCAAATCAACTACCCGATTGTGAGACATGATTCCCTCGGTCAACGCTTCCTGCACACCATGCTCAACCGCCGGAACATACTGCCTCGGAACCGATCCACCGACGGTCTTGTTGGCGAATTCGAATCCGGCACCGCGGGGCAGGGGTTCGATCTCGATCGTGACCTTGGCGTATTGGCCGTGTCCACCACTCTGCTTCTTATGAGTGTGCTCGGCCAAAGCGGGAGCGCTGATCGTCTCGCGATACGGCACTCGCGGCGTCTCGTGGACGATCTCGGTGCTGAACTTCCGCTTGATCTTCTCGCAAGCACTTTCGACGTGCGAATCGCCAAGTCCTGAGAGTATCGTCTCGCCGGTCTCAGTGTCGTGCCGAACCTCCAAAACCGGATCCTCTTCGGCGATTCTCGCCAAGGCCGAACTCATCTTGTCAGTGTCTGCTTTCGATTTAGGGAAGATTGCGACACTAAAGACAGGTGCAGGGAATTGAATCGCCGGCAGCTGAAGTGGTCTGTCCTTGGTCGACAATGTGTCACCAGTCACCGTCTCCGCAAGCTTGGCAACGGCCCCAATGTCACCCGCTGCCAGCTCTGGTACTGCCTCCTGGCTCTTGCCTCGAACGACAAAGAGCTGGCCCACCCTCTCATCCGCGCCCTTACGCGCGTTCCAGACGTGAGAGTCAGCTTTTAGCGTCCCGGAGTAAACCCGGAGATAGGTCAGCTTGCCAACGAATTGGTCGGCGGTGGTTTTGAAGACCTGCGCCGCAAGCGGCCCGCTGCTGTCAGCCTTCAGCTCAATCTCATTGCTTCCCTGTGAAGCCGTAATGGTCTTTGCCGAGGGTGAAGGAAAGTAGCTCAGGATCGCATCAAGCAGCCTGGCCACGCTGATTGTCTTCGCGCCAGAACCGCAAAGCACAGGAACGATGTCGCCAGCCTGAAGGCCGCTTGCCAGGCCCTGGCGGATCTCCTCAGGCGAGAGTTCGCCGTTCTCCAGGTACTTCTCCAAGAGCTGCTCATCGTTCTCCGCAACGGCTTCCATCAAATCAGCCCGCAGCTTTTGAACCTGCTCGGCCAAATCATCTGGAGGGTCGCCCTCGGCGGCTTTGTCGCCGCTGTAGGCTTTGCCGTCGATTAGATCGACGATTCCGTCGAAGGAATCCTCGCTGCCTATCGGCAGTTGGACCGGCACGCAGCGTCTGCCCAGTTCCGCTTGGATTTGGCTCAGGGTTTTAACGAAGTCCGCATTCTCTCGGTCCATACGGTTCATGTAGATTGCCCGCGGCAAGACCTGGTTTGCCGCAAGCTGCCAGACCGACTCAGTGCCCACCTGCACGCCCGAAGCCGCGCAAACCACAATTAGTGCCAGGTCGGCGGCGGCCAACCCGCTATATGCGTCGCCGAGAAAATCAGCGTATCCCGGCGCATCGAGGAAGTTGACTTTGTGCTCTTGCCATTCGCAGGGAATAAGCGACGTATTAATGCTTGCCTTGCGCTTGACCTCGTCCGGATCGAAGTCGGAGATCGTCGTTCCATCGTCCACATGCCCAAGACGGTTCACGCCGCCGCTCAAGAACAGAGCCGCCTCTGTCAGAGAGGTCTTGCCAGTACTTCCGTGGCCCAAAACAACCAGGTTGCGAATCTTTTCGGTGGAATACTGCTTCATGCCGAACACCTCTTGTTAAGAATTGGGCTGCAGAGAGTGAGGCGATTTTAGACCAGCAGCTTCCAACCCGGCAATACCGGTTTAGCTTCCGGAGAGAAGCTTCGTATTCTTGGGGTCGACCGACGTATCCGGCGCAAAAGGCTTTAGCTGGGGCCTATTCCGGGTTGTGCTGGCGATTCCTGTTCAGTAATTGATTTCGCGCTTCAAGGCTGCGACGGTGCACCAGCCAACTGCGTTCTACGGATTGTTCCAATTGCAGGTCCAAGAAACGCAGCAGCCCCGCGTCAAGATCGTTTTCAGCCAGATCATAAACGGCCCGCCAATCCGGTGAGCGTTCCAGCTTGTGCGGTTCAATCTTGTCTGCTAGGAAGAGCACCTTTTCTAAAGGGGCCATATCTGCTCGAGCCGTCGAATGACAGTCCACACCGGCTAGGACATCTGTGTCGTGCAGGCCGAAGTCAACGCTGAGGATCCGCGCAGCGACAGGCCCGTGAACCAGGATGGGCGAGTTACGCTCCACGTCGTCTGGCTCCAGGTCGTAAGCGGAGGCCAGCTGCAGTAACTCGTCATCGGACATGTGCCGTACCAAATCGTGGCCCAGGGCCGCGATTTTGGCTCGCATCAGATCAATCCCATGCCGTCCAGCGAGCCGCGCTGACTCCTTTTCCACCCTGAGAATGTGGGCACGCAGACCAGCTGGCAGGGAATCGACTGCCTGGCGTAGACGCTCCTCGATGCTGGTGGAAGTCTCCATGCTATCCCTCGCTGCCCAGCCGACGGCCGCCAAGCAGTTGCAGGTGGAGGTGAGAGATTGTTTGACCACCCTCATCGCCAACGTTGAAAGTCAGCCGATAACCAGACTCGGCCACGCCCAATCGCTCGGCAATCTCATTGGCCGCCACCACCATCCGGGTCAATAGCAGCCCCTTCCCGTGATCAATTTGTCGAGCTCCTGGAATGTGCTCACGCGGTACGATCAGGACGTGAATCGGCGCGCGGGGATTGATGTCATGAATCGCAAAAACGCTTTCATCGTCGTGAATTTTGTCGACGGCAACCGCTCCGCTTGCCATTCGGCAAAATAGACAATCTGCTTCGCTCATAGGCCCACGTTACCTGCTAGAGCCGGCCCTGATCATTGAGATTCTCGCGATCGTGATTTTAGTGTCGCGCAGTCGAGAGCCACTTGCGTCCGAGCCAATCCTTGATCCTCGATAACAGAAAAGGGGTCCCCTTACGGAGGCCCCTTCGGTTCTGATAGTAACTATTTTAGGCCAAATCCACGTAGCCGGCCTGGGCCCGCAAGCGCTTGATCCGCTCCTCCACCGGCGGGTGAGTCGCGAACAATTTCGAGAAGCCGCCCTCCATTCGAAATGGATTGACAATGTAAAGCGAGGCAGTGGCTTCTGCGCCTGCCTTTTTCTCCATGGGGCGCATCTGAACACCGTTGTGCAGCTTACCCAGAGCGCTGGCCAGAGAGTTAGGGTCGTTAATAAACCCGGCGCCGCTCTTGTCCGCGGCAAACTCCCGCGTCCGTGAGATAGCCATCTGAAGAAGCATGGCGACGAATGAAGCCACAACCGCAGCCAGGAACGGGATTAACGCGTTCCGGCCGCCACGGCCGCCGCTGAACAGCATTCCGAACAGGAGAATGGTCTGTATGTAGCTGATCGCTCCGGCGAAAGTCGCCGCGATCGATGCGGTGAGGATGTCCCGGTTTTTGACGTGGGCCATTTCGTGGGCAATCACCGCACGCAGTTCTCGGTCACTAAGAATGCGGACAATGCCGGTTGTTACGGCTACAGCCGCATGCTGCGGATTGCGGCCGGTCGCGAAAGCGTTCGGTGACTCATTCTGGATCAGCAGAACTTTCGGCTTTGGTACGCCTGCCAGGGTTGCTACCTCAGCCACCATCGCATGCAAAGCGGGCTCTTCAGACTGGGTCACTTCACGGGCTCCGCCCATTCGCAGCGCCAACTTATCAGAGAACCAGTAGGCGAAAAAGTTCATCACGCCGGCGAAGACGAGCGCGATTATCGCCATGCCCGCACCGCCAAGCACGTATCCCAAGCCTACTAGGAGACCCGTCATCGCTCCCAGCAAACCGGCTGTTCTAACGGCGCTACCCATTTGTCATCCTCCCTGGGGCTTGGTGTAAACGAATGTCGCTATGATGCCAATTATAAAGCAAGATGGCCGCGATCAATGCAGCCAGCAACATTCCTTTGCAACCCGCGAAGCCGGCCTTTCGAACAGTCCCACAGCCAAGCCGAGCGAGGCGGGTGCTGGACGCACACGCGGGCCGGATTTGCAGAGGGATGTGCGCTCGGCCGAGCGAAGCCAGCAGTGCCGGAGTCATACGCATTGCCGGCTTTCCAAGAGTAAGGAGACGCAACCGTGGAACCAGCGCCGATAAAAGTTGGCATCCTCAGCCCTGGCGACATGGGTGGCGCCACCGGAGCCGTTTTGCGACAACACGGCGTCTGGGTCTACACCTGTCTTTCAGGAAGAGGCGATCTAACCCGCCAAATCGCCACTGAAGCAGGCTTCACCGACATGCCTAGCCTGATCGACCTCGTAAACGAGGTGCACCTGCTTCTTTCGATTCTGGTCCCCGATGCGGCGATTCAGGTGGCAGAAGCCGTGGCCGATGCCATCAAGCGAACTAACGCCAACCTGGTTTACGTCGATTGCAACGCGGTTGCCCCTCAGACGGTGCGTCGCATGGAGAAAATCGTCAGCGCTGGTGGTGCAAAGTTCATCGATGCTGGAATAATCGGTGGACCAGCCGGACCAAATTCGCGGCCACGATTTTACTGCTCTGGGCCAAATACAGCGCCATTTGAAGTTCTTGGCGCAAAAGGTTTAGATGTCCGTCCGGTCGGCCCTGAAATCGGGCAAGCGTCTGGCTTGAAGATGGTTTACGCGGCATCCACGAAGGGAACAACGGCGCTCTGGACCGAGCTTCTGGTTGCCTCGCGCGCTCTCGGTCTCGAAGAAGCGCTACTGGCTGAGTTCGGACCCGAAAACGCAGTTGCCGAGCGGCTAATGGGGGCGATTCCGTCGATGCCCAGGCGCGCGCGGCGCTGGATTGGCGAAATGGAGGAGATCGCCGCCACGTTCGAGGCGCTCGGACTGACTCCGAACATCCTTGGCGGTGCGGCAGATATGTACCGCTTCATCGGCGAGACAGAGCTTGCCGCCCAATCTTCCCGTGAGCCGGATCCCAGCCTTGACGAAATACTTGAACTGCTTACTAACCGGTTGTCCGGCTGAGCTTGTTGAGCCAAAAGATTAAGCCGCACGCCGAAGGTCGGTGACATTCGCGCGCTCTGGTCCGGATTCTTCACAGATCTGCCGTGCCCTGTCAAAGAGCGCTTGGGCGCTGGTTCCGTCCTTCGGGTAAATGGCGATTCCGCAGTTGCACCAGTAGTTGCCCATGGCCCGTACCAACTTGCTTACAAAGGCCGCAGAGCTGGCGCGCCCCTGACCAGGTAGGGAGAAAACATACTGACTCTGGTCGAGGTTGAGGGGTTGTCCAACAGTCTTGGCCTGATCGGCCAGCAGCTTAGCCACTTCGGCGGCCAATATATCCGTTTCCTGCTCTGCCGTATCGCGACCGGGCAGTGTAACGCCTAGCCAGACCACAGCCATTTCCGACCCTTCGCGGCGGGCACGCTCAACTTCTTCTTGGAGTCTGAGCATGAAATGGACCTTATGGAAGTCGGATTTCGGAGCCAGGGTAGAAGCTGGCGCCGGACGGCTTCCACCGGCCGCATTGAGAGCCGGGTCCACCGGCGAATTGCGCTCCGCGGGCGAAGCATGCCCGATAGGAACCGTCTCCACCGCTTTGGGGCTCTGCTGCCTGATAGGTGGCTTTGACCTCTCAGTGGTTTCGAATTGCCAGCGCTTTGAGGCGTACATAATCCGCATTACGAATACAGCGATGCCCGAACCAAGGATCAGGACAGCCAAAAGGTTTACGGCGCCGACGATTAGCGATGAGAGAAAAAGATTTCCAGCCCAGCCCCACGTGACTATAAAGATCGTGCCAACGGCGCCAAATCTCAACAGCCATTTCGTCTGGTTCCATTCCGCCTTGAAGGTAGCTAAGAGTCCGTCCGGGTTATCCTTCATAGCCTTCTCTCCTCAGAAACTCGGCAGCCTAGCCCTCAATCAGTAGTTCGCCCCACGCTTTTCTCTAGATTCCTGGCGATTTCCTTTGAATCTGAATGTGGACAATGTGCTGAAATATAGATTGTTCACCTCATGGGCTGAAGCCATGCCTCCGAGCAATACTCATGTGACGTTGAGGAGGTAACCGTATGAAGCTTGCACGCTTAACTTGTCCTGGCTGCCGCAATCCCTATGAACTTCCGATCGACCGTGAGGATTTCGTAGCCGAGTGTCCCACCTGCGGCCAGCGCAACACCGTCTCGTCTTCAGCAGAGCTGATTACCGGTCTATGCCGGCGATGCTCACGTCCGCTCGACGACCATATCTGGCAGGGTGACATCGCGGAACAGTGTCCCTAGGTCAAACAACTCTCTCCACCTCAGACTTGGTGCTACAATTCGCCACAATCAGCTGTGCTGCGGGCACAACGTGTCCCGGCCCATAGCCTCCTGTACTCGCAGCCAGTCTTAGCAAGAAAGCACGCTGAGTAATGCCGTGTCGGCAATCGACGCGGCATTCTAAAAGTTCCACCAGGCAGGTGCGAATTTGCCCAGCCTAGAAATTGGAGAAGGCCATGACCGCCAATCTTGAAGGACTCGCCCAGCCGCCCGAGACCGACGAGCCAGACGAACGCCGTGCCCTGGTCATCGCGGCCCATCCTGATGACGCCGATTTTGGCGCTGCCGGGACGGCCCACCTCTGGACCCAACAAGGCTGGCAATTTCATTATCTGGTTTGTACAAATGGGTCCAAGGGCAGCGACGACGAATCGATGACCTCCGACCAGTTGGTGAACTTGCGGCGAGACGAACAGCGACGGGCAGCAACTATCCTGGGTGTCAAAGATGTGCTCTTCCTCGATAACGAAGATGGGGAACTTCTTCCAAGCCGGCAGTTCCTTGGCGATGTCGTCAAGGTCATTCGAGAAGTACGCCCGACTGCTGTGTTCACTCACGACCCTGAGGCCGTAATCATCAACGACGCCTTCGTCAACCACGCCGACCATCGCGCAACCGGACTTACAGCTGTTGACGCTATCTATCCTGCCGCGCGCGACCGGCTCAACTTTCCCGAGCAGATCGCCGCCGGCCTTGAGCCCCACAAGGTCGGCAGCATTTATATCTGGGGCTCCGAGAAAGCTAACTTTCAAGTCGATATCACCGATTCGATCGACGCTAAGTTGGACGCTCTTCGCGCTCACGACTCGCAGTTCACCGAAGACTTTGTCAGCCGAATCCTGGAGCGTTGGAAAACACCCGAAGGCCGCTACTTCGAGTCCTTTCGTCGTGTGGTCCTTTCTTTTTAATTCGAAACGGCAATTCCTTAGCTAGAACCCAAGGCTGCAATCACTGATTCGGTCCGGGTAAACTAGAACTCGTGGTCAGTTTCTGCGGCCAGTGTGGTTCTCGGGTCGGAGAGCGTGTCGCTTTTGGCCGCATCCGCGCCGTTTGTCGGCAGTGCAACCTCGTGCATTTCGAAGATCCCAAGGTGGCGGTTGGCGTGGTGGTCGAGCGCGGGGGGCAGATCGTCCTCGAGCGCCGAGCCCATGACCCGAATGCGGGGCTCTGGTCGTTCCCGTCCGGCTTTGTCGAAGTTGGCGAGATTCTAGAGGATGCGGCTGTCCGTGAAGTAGAGGAAGAAACCGGTCTCCGCGTCCGTATTGAACGTCTCCTCGGCGTCTATTCAACTTCCTGCGAACGGGTGATTTTCATCGCTTATGCTGGCTCAGTTGAAGGCGGAGAGTTAACCGTTGGCGAAGAATGTCTGGATGTAGCGTACTTCGAGCCGGAATCGCTGCCCGAGCTGGCTTTCCCCCACGATGCAGCCATCATTCGCGCCTGGTCCAGTTCGAGACTGCCAAATTCCGGCTCCAGTACTCCACGCCATCCCGCGACTTGATTCTGCCTTGAGTTCCAAGTGGATAGCCCGCTCCCCAGCCCCACCAGCGCTGTTGGTGCTTTTCGCCCTGGTTATTGCCTGCACTCGCGCAGACCCACCGCCTATAACACCTACGGCCGATGCCACTGTAACGCTGAGTCCGGCGCCTCCCACTACAGTCGCCACAGAACCAACCTCACCACCCACCAGCACGCCTGGTCCGACGCCGACCGTTGTTGCACCGGACGCGCGCCCGTTCCCGGAGGATCTACGGCGGGAGACGGACGTTATTCTCGATCGATTGGTTGGCGTCCGCGGCCTTTCCCCCACCGGCGATATCGGCATGAATCTGATCGGCAGAGCCGATGCAATCGATTTCTACCGCGCCAGCATCACTGACGAGGATCGCGAAGCGGTTCGGGTTCAGCAAGAGCTGTATGCCTTGCTCGGCTTGATCCCCGACGACAGCGACATCCTTGCCCTGTTCCTTGATCTGCTCGGCCAGGGCATCGCGGGATTCTACGACTCTGAATTGAAAGCGTTCTACCTGCTCGATGACCTGGGAGGTCTCGGATCTCAGGCGTCGCAGCAGACCATAGTTCATGAACTAACTCACGCTCTCCAGGACCAGCACTACAACATCAGCGCTTTGTCGGAGGAACGCGAAAAGGACTGGGATGCCGCAACCGCGCTATCGAGCTTGCTGGAAGGCGACGCTGTCGCCGCCGAAACCGCCTATTTTGGCGTGGCTCTGCGTACACGGCCGAGTTGCTTCACGATCCCGGTTTTCCGGCTGAGCAATCCTCCCTATGTAATCGTGCGGGAGCTGAATTCCTGGTACGACGACGGCCTTTGTTTTGTTGAGACAGCAGCCCCACAACTAAGCCAAGGGGTGGACGGACTGTTCGAAAACCCGCCGTCCAGCACTGAGCAGATTCTTCACCCCGAAAAGTACCTGGCTGGCGAGCAGCCAATCGCCGTCACCTTGCCGGCGATCGACGGCGCACTTGGTGAAGGTTGGTCACTGACAGAGAGCAGCACTTTTGGTGAGTTCAGTCTGCAAAACCTTCTTATCCTCGGCCTGCCTGATGACCGGGCCCAGGTTCAAAATGCCACGGCCGGATGGGGTGGTGACTCCTGGGCATTTTTTGAAGACGAAACCGGGCGTCGCTTCTTCCAGGCCACCATCATCTGGGACAGCGTTCTTGACGCAGAGGAATTCTGGCAAGCGCTGCTTGAGTCAGTCGAAAACCGCGCCTCAGGAGGGTTAGATTCGAGGAGCCTCGATGAGTTTCGCGCCGACGTGAATGGCCATGCCTGGCTGGTGGCGATTGAGGCCGACAGCGTCATCATTTTGGTCGCAGATGACGCCAACTCCCTAGGCCGCGTGGCCAACTTCCTTGAGACTCTCTAGTCCTGAAAATGACACCTTGGCCATTAACACGCCGATTCCAGACTTGGTGAGGCTAGCTAGAGGCTACTCCTGAGGGCTTCGACTCCAGAGCTGCCTCGATTGCGTCCCTCAAAGGCCCTATTTTGAACGGCTTCGACAGCACGGGGTTCGAGATGTTTTGCAGGAAAGTTCGAGTTTCCGGGTTTACGGTGTCGCCCGTAATGAAAACTATCCGCTTGGCTTGGTCCGGATCACGTTCGCGAACTCTCTTGTAGAAAGAAGCACCGTCCAACTCTGGCATCTTCATGTCCGTGATAATGATGTCAAAGCTTTCGTTTTCCACCAACTCAATCGCTTCAAGGCCATTCTTGGCAACCGTCACCGCGTGCCGGTCTAGCCTCAAAACGTCATGCAAAAGCAAACGGATGCTTTCCTCATCGTCCACCACCAACACTTTGCGGCCGCTGATTGCTGGTGGCAGCTTCACTGCCACGGAGGCATCACCATCATCAGTCGCTGACGGCTCCTGTTCCTCCTCTTCGCCGATCGGCAAGTCAACGTGAAAGGCGGCGCCGCCCTCGGGCTGATTCTCCATCGAAATTCGGCCGCCATGCTCGTCAATGATGCTGTAGCAAATTGTTAGGCCTAGACCTGTGCCTTGCCCTGCTTCCTTTGTCGTGAAGAACGGGTCAAATATCCGGCGCTGATCTTCCGGGCTGATGCCAGAGCCATCATCCGCCACTGTCACTCGAATTCCGCTCGGCGTCGAAGCTGTTGTCACGGTCAATTGGCCGCCGTTGTGGCTATCGATTACGGCTTGCTCGGCGTTTTTTATGAGGTTGAAAAAGACTTGCTGGATCTGATCCGGGTCTACACGAACCTTTGCCATTCGTGTGTCCAGGGTCATGTCTAGCGCTATGTTTCGCACCGTGAAGTCATAGCTACGCAACTCAAGGACCCGCTGAACCAGGGCGTTGATATCCGCAGGTTCTTTGGTCGGTTTGCGGCGACGGGCAAAAGAGAGCAGATTCTGGACGATTTTTGACGCGCGCTCTGCCTCAACATAGATAGTTTGGATCTGGGTTCGCACTAGGTCATCAAGATCGCGTGCCAGCAACAACTGAGCAAAACCCATCACTCCCGTAAGCGGATTATTGAGCTCGTGCGCGACTCCGGACACAAGCTGCCCGACACTCGCCATTTTCTCTGACTGTAGTAATCGCTCTTGCAGGAGCCGTTCATCCGAGTGATCGCGCAGGGCTACCACAGCGCCGCCTTTGATTAGAACTGCATCGGCCGAGACACGCCGGGACAGAACCGGCTCATCCGCCTCCGGTGCTCCCTCTCCAGATGAGAGCGCTTTCGCGATCGCCGGAGGCGCAGTCTCGCCCGGCGCCCCGCCGATCGCCTGCAGCAGGGACGCTCCGGTTTCGCTCAAGGGCCAGCAGCGTGATTGATCGTCAACCCGGACCAGCCCGAGACCTACCTGGGCGCACAGGCGCAAAAGAGCTGAGTCCGCGGATGGTTGCGAAGAGGAATCCTGTTGGCGAGGAGTTTCGGGTTGCGTTCCGGCAGCACCGGCCTTAGGAGCGAGAGTCATGTGACCTCCTTACTCCGTTTGGAGTAGGTCTGCGCTCCCGCCTAGCGCTCGGTAAAAGTTAGCACATTTGGGACGAGAAGAACTACATCCGCGTCCAAATCGGCCGCCGTGTCCAGCAGTGAGCGCACAACGTCATTCTCGTCGTTTCGTTGCGGCCATTCTGTCTCGCCGTTTCGGAATGGGTGTCTAGATGGCTGGTACAAAACAGCGCTTGACACTTTGTACACTGCACCGCCGGCGCAGAGCTACAGGTTGGCATGCCACAAATGCCGCTGCGATTGCGGCTGAGAACCACCTGCTTGTATTCGAGATGACGGGCGAGATCATCACGCTTGGCAATACATACCTTGCGGCCACAAACTTCCTCACCGTTCTCGCCCAATTCGCCATGTTCGTGACAAAAATCTCTGCCGCAATAGACGCAATTTCCAACAGCCTCTCGCTTGCAGCTGGAAAATCTGCTGCGGAATCCCTCTTTGACAGCGCATGCCTGCCGGATTGCTGGTTTCACTAACTGAAAGGTTGGCACATCTTCGCCAAGACGTCCAAATTCAGCACCAGACAGGAGAGCTTCCTCGGATGAGATTAGGAGAACAGTCAGTGCTTATTAGGCGGAAAGGTAGCCTGCGCTAGAGG
This sequence comes from Dehalococcoidia bacterium, assembly GCA_965219205.1. Taxonomy (GTDB): domain Bacteria; phylum Chloroflexota; class Dehalococcoidia; order DSTF01; family WHTK01; genus WHTK01. The sequence goes on along the minus strand of CBDCMQ010000006.1, from coordinate 49,755 downwards.
AATCCCTCATAGGTGCGAGCGGCCGTCAACCGGATACTGGCCTAGGTTGAATTAAACGACCGCACCGATCCGAGGAGGATGCTCTTGACGACTGGCGAAGACTCGATTGAAGAAACCGAACCTGCAGAAGCTGATTTAGGCCCCGTGGACGACCGTGCCGGCAACGCTGCAGGCAGCGAGGAAGAACTGACCCGTGTTGTCCAGGATTACATGCCGTTAGTTCGGCACGCTGTCAACCGAGTTCTGGCCGGAGCGAACAAATCCAGCATTCTTCAATATGAGGACATGGTAAGCTGCGGCGTCCAGGGCCTGCTGGAGGCCCATCGCACTTATGACCCGGATCGGCGCGCGAAGTTCTCAACTTATGCTCTGCCTCGCATACGTGGCGCGATACTGGACGCCCTGAGAGCGGCCCACCCGCTCCCTCGCTCCCTCCAAAAAGCTTCCTCAGACATCGATAAGGCCGTCTCGGCTCTTTACACCGAACTCGGGCGCAGTCCGACGAAAGCCGAAATCGCGGCGAAGCTCGACGTGCCACTCGAGACTCTGCTCGCCTCCTCGAGGGCCAGCAGCATTCGAGTGCTGTCACTCGAGGGTCTCGCCGATATGACAGCGAATGGTGCAATCGAGAAACTTACGGAGATGGCGGACGACGATCCTGGCATCGATCCACACGATGCCGCTCACCGAGATATCTTACGGCGGCAACTCTTTACGGCAATCGAAGAATTGCCCGATAGAGAGCGCGAAATCATCCGTCTGTATTACATCGAATCGCACTCACTAAAGAGCATCGGCACCGCGATGGCGATATCAGAATCGCGGGCATCTCAGCTGCGCCACCGAGCCATACGGCGACTGCGCAACGCGCTGTCAGAGGAACTGCCAGAGGCCGCCTAAATGGCTGACGTGACAATAATCGGAAACGGAACGGCGGCTCGCACTTCTGGAGAAGTGCTGACAAAAGCTGGTTTCAGCTTGCATCGGAGCTTCGAGTTTGAAGACGCCGACCGCAGCCCGGTTATCCTCGGAGAAGTACCCTCTTCTTTGAGGATCGCGCGGGAGGTCGTGGAGTCAGGAAGGCATCTGCTGATCGCCAATCCGATGGCGATCGCCCCGGACTGGCTTGGCCGCCTCTTCGAGCAGAGACACAAAGCCCAATCGATTTTTCTCTGGAGTGAGCGCCGGTATCACCCGAGCTATCACTTCGCCAGCACACTTATGAAGACCGACGCTACTTGGCGGCCTCGCTACCTGCGTCATGAGACCTTGCTCAGGGAGCAACCCTCGCCTGGCCTCGTACGCTGGAGCCTGTTCGAGGCGCTGAGCCTGATTTCGTCAATCGCCGGCAGCAAGCCACTGGCAGTCTCAGCAGCCGGCGTCCATAATCCACGACGCAATGCCACAGACCATTTCAGCCTGTCTCTAACCTTTCGCGACCTGGCAGCGTTCATCGAGGTCGGCCTTGGAGAGGCTGTCGAGCGACGCGAGACCTTGGTCGCGGCTGACAACCGCAAAGCGTGCATCGACGAGCTCAACACAAGCGTGCCCTTGCGCTTGATTTCCGATGACCTGCGCTCCGATCCTTTGGGCGCCGCTCGCTGGTTGTCGTGCGGTACTTCTACGCCAGAGGAAATGGCCCGTCAGCAGTGCCTCGCCTTCCTGGACGCAACCCAAAACAAGGTCTGGCACAAGACGAAGCCAGTCTCTGGACCGACGCGTCTGCCACGATCTATGCCGCGGATGAATCATTCAACAGGAACGGAGCGGAAATGCCAGTAAATCCGGCCCGCTCAAACGATGCTGAGCAACAAGAGAACCCTGTCCCTCAATTGCTCCCGACCCGATTGGCCGCAGCGCCGCCTTCAATCGCCTAGTACCTTCTCTCACCAAGCAGTTGCCAGCTTTTGCTGGAGTGATGCGGCGGTTGGAGTGATGCGGCGACAGTTGCCCTCCACCCGGGCCGTGGCTCTCTGCAGCAAGGCGGACCTGCCAACAAGGCTTAAGAAATACCTGCTTGGAAGTCCCAACGCGCATCTGGTAGCGGTCGATCCTCTCACAGGTGGCGGCAGCTGCCTTGCGCATTCACTCTTGCCCCGCCTCGATTCTCTGGCGACTGGTGCGAGCGGCAAAAAGAAAAGCGGCCGACGAGTGCCGGCCGCTTAGTTTTTGACATCCGGATTCTATTCGCTCTTTTCCTCCGGTTTGAGAGCCAAATTACCCTGTGTAACGGGCTGAGCGGGCTTTCCGGCGCGGCGTCGTATTGGGCTGGGCGTTTCAGCCGCCTCTGCCGTGTAAAGCTCCTCCCTGAGCACGGCAACTTCTGCCGGTGCCTGGATGCCTAACTTCACCCGGTCGCGCTCCACTCCGAGCACAACAATAGTGATGTCACTCTCAATAATTATCGCCTGATCAATTTTCCGCGTAAGAATCAGCATTCTGCACGTTGAACACCGTCTGTCTTGCTTTTCAGGCGGTGCCGTCTCCTACTAAGAGAAGTATCGGCAGATGGAGCCCGGGGGATTAGGCTGAACTGGCCCTAATTTCTCAACCAGAATTCAACCCGACTACGAAGTGCCTCGAGATTGAAGGGTTTTTGGACAACTCCGTCGGCACAAGTTTCTTCTGCCGGCGCCAATCCGGTGAGCAGGGGAACCGGGACTGCAGCCGTAGCGGGCATCGACCGTAGCCGGTCCATCACTTCGACACCGTTCATACCAGGTAATCCGAGGTCGAGCAGAATCAAATCTGGGACGGCATCGTTAAGGCTAGCAAGGGCTGAGTTCCCATCGGCAACCGCGATAACCTGCAAATCCGCGCTTTCGAGGCCGGCGCAAATTAGCGCTCGGACCGTGGGTTCATCGTCAACCACAAGCACGCGTTTCATCGCGCTCTATTTTCCCTCCGGAGCCGGTACATCACGGGACATAATCCGGCGGGCCGCCTCAGCCGCGCCGCTGTCAATACAATCCTGAAAGGTAGCTTGAATTGAACGGTCCAAAAGCCTCAAGCCCAGAGGGTTCATGTCCTGGGAACGATCTTTCCGGGTTTCGATCAGGCGCTCCAGCCGGTTTACAAAGGTCGATCTAATTTCATTTGTGTTCTTGTCGTGTGAGGCTGACATCTCGGGGGGCTGCATCGGAGGCTCCTTCGGGGTTCGTGGCGAACGTGATCCTCTAGTACCGTCAGATTGCAAGCTGGCGGCTCGAATCGGGTTAGCTTCGGTCGACTTAGCCTTGTTCGGAAACGGAGTCGATTGGGACGGAGTCCAAACCAACTAGACCTTTGCGCAATGCGTAGCGAATCAGGTCCGTGCGGTTCTTGGCGTGTAGCTTGGTCATGATATGAGCGCGATGAGCCTCAACAGTCTTGATGCTGATGAATAATTCCTGGGCTATTTGTTGATTTGAGGAGCCTTCGGCGATCAGTTGTAGGACCTCGCGCTCTCGAGAAGTCAAGAGGTCGTAGCCAACCTTGCCAGAGTTGCTCTTCATCTGCCACAGATAGTCCGTGAGGTCTCCCTCGCCGATACTGGAGCTGAAGTACGGGTTGCCACGGTTAACGGCCTGGATACCCAGTACTAGCTCATCCAGCTCAGATTTCTTCACCACATAACCCGAGGCACCGGCCTTCAAGGCGCCGGCAACATATTCATCTTCCAAATAGCCGGTCACCATTAGCACCTTGGTCTTGGGCAACCGCCGGCGAATTTGGCGCGTTGCCTCGATTCCGTTGAGGCCCGGCATTATGGTGTCCATAAGGATCACGTCCGGCTGCAGTTTTTCAGCCATCTCAACCGCTTCGCGGCCGTTCGATGCTTCACCGACCACTTCAATGCCAGGCTGAGCACCAAGCATGTAGTGCAGCGACTGCCTGAGTACCGCATGGTCATCAACAACCATGATACGGATTATCTGTGCCTTGTTTCGGAGCTGGCTGTCTGAGCGAGCGAGAGCCGGGTTTGCGGGGGAGGTGGTCACTCGATTTCTCCTTGTTCTTTAGGTGCGGTCTCTTTCGAAACAACAAAAGTGGCCGATTCGGATTATGTCACGTTTCCTGATCTTTCGGCAAGGCGACGGACGGCGGCCGTGCCCCGCCGACGGCCACCGCCACACCTATCGATGAATTCTGACTCTCGGGTTGAATACCGGGATCGAGGTCGTCCAGCACAGCAGGGTAGTCCCTGCCGGCGCCGCAGTTGCGGCATGTAGCTCGGACGACACCCGCCTCCGGCTGACCCAAAAGCCAGTGGTGGCGGCATGTAACCTCAGAGTCAGAATTCGCTTTCATCTAACACGGGGAGTCTATCGGTTGACGCTTAGGCGCCTCCATAGGGAAGAACCCCTATTTCAGCCTCACTTACGTTGATGCGCAGACGATCTATAGTTAATCGTAGCAGAAGAATATTGAGTCTGCGTACTTTGGAAAACCTAAAGGATGGGCACATGGTTACTACGCCTCCCTCAGACAGATGATGTCCCGGTCCGCTCTAGGGAGGCCCCTGCCATGAGGGCTCACTCGTCAGTTCTGTGAGACATGCAAAGTCCACTTTGACTCGCCGTGCGGGATGAGAGTGTCAGGCAAAGTTTGGAGGAGCCTCTCCTCGCGATGCTTTAGGGAACTGGTCTATTTGCTTCACCGACTTTGCCAGAGACCGCGGAGCCGTGGCGGGTTAAGATAGGTCCATGGGTAGGAGGCCAGGCTACGATGTGGAAAGCGTGCTAAGGACAGCGGCACGTCTGTTTCGCGCTGGAGGTTTCCACGGTGTCTCCGTCGATGATCTGGTGGCCGGAACGGGCCTGAATCGCTTTGCGCTCCACGAGAAATTCGGAGGCAAAGAAGGGCTCTTCTACGAGACCTTGGACTTTTATCAAAATGTACTGATCCGTCAGGAGCTGCTTGGACCGCTGTTTCGCGAGGATCCACCGCTCGACTCACTTTTGGCCCTGCTTCACGCAACCAAGGCCATCGCTCTGGACCCCGATCTACGCAGCGGCTGCTTAATCGTCAACGCCAACATCGAACTCGCAGGCTCGGACGAACGGGTTGCCTCGGCGGCTGCTGCGGTGGTTGCGTCCTTCCATGGGGCATCCGTCAACGTGCTGCGTGCGGCGTACCGGAGGGGGGACATTCAAGATCCGGCCCTCGTCACGGAACGCGCGGAATACGTTGCAGTGATGATTCAGGCGTTTTTCGCGCTAGCCTACATCTTCCGCGATGCGGCTGATCAGCTCATTCTTCGCCTGCTTCACGAAGTGGAAGACTGGCTCGCCGCTAGACCTGCCTACATGTCCCTTCTGCAGACACGTTGACCGGCCCGATTTCAGAACGTGGATACTGGTTCGACTCATCCGGTTGACTCAGCATGGCTCAACGATTGCTATGTAAGTTCACAGGAGGAAAGAGTTGGCGGCATCTACTGAAGAAGTTCTCAATCACCACTTGCAAAGCTTTGGAGCAGGCGATGTGGAAGGCATCCTCTCTGACTACGCAGAGGGCGCATTCATCATTGCTCCTGACGGCTCGGTTTTCACTGACCGAGCGCAGATGCGGCAGCTGTACGAAGCATTGGCCACCGAGTTTGGCAAACCTGGTGCAACCTTTTCGCTGGACCAAACCGTAATTCAGGACGGCGTCGCATTAATTACGTGGTCCGCGCAGACAGCAGACAACGTTTACGAGTTCGTTGCGGATACTTTCGATGTTCGCGACGGCAAGATCTCATCCCAGACGATCGCAGGCAAGATCATTCCTAAGGGATAAATCAGGGGGTGCAGTGGTCTGAAAGTTGACCGCCGGAGATCCGACGCGGATTATTTGGGCCTTGTTGCGGAACTGGCTATTTGAACGAGCCAGTGGCGGGTTGGCGGGGGATGTGGTCACTCGATTCCTCCTTATGTTGTGCTGGCCGCTTTCGAAACAATAAAGGTGACCGTTTCGCATTATTTGTTAGCAACTCCACCTAGGCAGATCGATCTCATTCGAGCAAGGCCAGTTGTTGGATTCTTGGCAACGTGAGACAAAATTCCGGAGTTATGGCCTCAAACGAACCCGTGGTTCAAGAAGATGCGGTTTTAGAAGATATGGGCGGCAGAATTCGCGGCGGGTCTATGCGGACTCCGGTTCTCTTTATGGCGGCGACGAAGGGCTCCAGCCCGCTCAAAGCTTCGGGTACCCGCGATGACCAAAGTTTCCACTCATCGGGACCAAAAAGCACCAGCGAGAAAAGCGGGCCGGCTCCGGTTGCCAGAAGGCCCACGTACGGTTGCACGACGAAGCCAAGCGACGTCTCTGCGAATGATTTGGTTTCATTGCCGAAGGACAGTCCTAGGAGCGGGGTCTTCCGCGAGATTATTCGCCTTGTTGAGTCAAAAACATAAATTTTGTTTGGTACTGGAAGCGAGATCGTCAGAACCCCTTCAGCCTCCTCAATGCGGGGATGCGGAAGGCTTGCTTGCCGAGAAGAGTCCTTCCACAACCACTCGATATCCTTGAGAGCATCCTCAACCAGCTGACTGAGTGCGTCTTTGCCCGAGGGCGTCACAGCCGGTGCGGCAACCGCATCCTCTCGGACAAGCGCATCCTCGCCGGCCTTCGGAGTGGGCGATTGAACGGAGACGGCGTCTTCTGTGACCCCGACATCGGGTGGTACTCCCACATCGATTTCTGGCGGCCGGTTGGGCGGCGCCTCAGGCGATGGAGTCTCGACCGACCTCGCAGATTCGCCGATCGCATCTCCGGTTGGGCGGGAGGTAGCGTCTAGCGGCAATCGATCCACAAAGGTTCGCCAGATCGCGTCTGGTGTCGCCTCGGCTGTCGGAAGGCAGGCCAACTCTGGCAACGCGAAGGCCGCCGCTGCTTGTCAGCGAGAAATCGTCCGCGACAGGCATGAAGGTCACCCTGGTGTTGCTCAGCGCTGATTTCAAAGCCTGGAAACTGGCAGTCGCTTGGCTCAATAACACCTCCGTAACCGTCGCTGGCGGCCCGTGAACGGCGATTTCGCGAGCGACCCAGTACTGAAATGTCCCGGGCGGCGGGTTTGGCCAACCCTCACCCGAGCGCAGGATCAGCCGGTCGGTTTGCAACAAGCGCTCGGCACCTAGAGGGAACCAAAGCCTGGTTTGCCGCGACAGCATCACGCAACTGCAGTCCCAGGCCGGCGCCCCCGAAGTGGAGTTCAATCAGCGCTTCCTCATCGGAGTCTTTATTCCGGCAGCGCCAGGCAAAACTCGTACCTGGGACTGGCGGCGACACTGCCTCGCCTTTCAGCCACGGGCCGAATCGGTCCGGCTCGCGAACGCCTGCGTCAGGAGTTCATGGCCACCTCCAATCCGCTTTCTCTCGGTAGCGACGATGGCTTCTGGTTGGCGCGGAGAGGGCCTAATACTAGCCGAGAATTATCGCCGTCTTGAGTGATACCCGCTGCGCGGTCCTCGCCGCTGATTTTAAGTTCCGCTTTGCCGTCCTCCAACCCCCGGAAACCTCATCAGGCCAAGCAGCTCCGCTTAGAAAGGAGCAGCTTTTTAGAGGGTGACGCGGCTTACCGTCTTGGCGGGCTAACGTTGGCCGGCGCTTTAGGTTACATTCTCAGAGCGGGAGCATGAGATTCTCGACCCGGAAATTACGCATTAAAAGGATTGCCATGCTGAGCCGCTTGTTTCTGGGAGCAGTCGTTCTAGCGGTCGCCGCTCTGGCCAATATGCCCGGTTTAGAGGGAAGAGCCACTCCGCTTACGGTTCAAATCAACATGTTCGGCGAAAACCAAGTGCCACCGGTGGAAACGACGATCTGGGGATTTGTGCGGTTTTTCTTCAACGATGACCGCACCGCGGCCAGCTACACCGTCGATGTGAAGGGCATCCCAGGAGGTGCCATCCTTGGCGCCGACATTCATCGCGGCCCGGCGGGAGAGAACGGACCGGTCGTCTTTCACTTAACCGATGGTGACTTCATTGTGACCTCAGGCGACATGACCTTCTCTGCTGAAGACCTCGCTGAAATGGAGGCCGGCAACTGGTACGTGAGCCTAAAGACTCTGGACTTCCCGGACGGCGAGATCCGCGGCTAAATTATCTTGCCTGCCAACTTCCGTCCGGGGGCTATCGCAAATCCCGGCCGTGGAGCAACAACGATCTCGCCGCCGAACACCGGCGACGCCGGTCTAAAGCGTTGAGAATCGGCGGGAGTTACTTGCCTCGCAAAGAAGCTATTTCCGCTTCAGTCAGGGTCCGCACTTCTCCTTCCTGGAGGCTGCCGAGAAGCAACGCGCCTTCACGCACTCGACAAAGTGCCGTCACCCTAACGCCAAAGGCTTCGAACATGCGACGTATCTGGCGCTTGCGGCCGTCGGTAATCGTCAAGGCAATTTCAAAGGGCTGATTCGCCGCGATACGTTGTACTGACGATGGCTGGCGCACCGCGCCCTCGATTTCAACGCCGTCGCGCAGATCAGCGAGAACTGAGTCCGGGACTTCCTGATCGAGGGCAACCCAGTATTCCTTTTCTACTTCGTGTTTCGGGTGGGTTAGCCGATGAGCCGTTTCGCCGTCGTTGGTCAATATCAGCAAGCCGGACGTGTCCAGATCGAGACGCCCGACTGGGAACAGACCTGGGACAATAAGATCTTCAGGAACCAGGTCCATGACGGTTTGACGCCCTCGGTCATCCGAGGTCGTAGTTAGATAGTTCAGCGGCTTGTTTAGCATCAAGTAGATTTTCGCCGGTGCCCCAACTGCAAGCCGGCCACCTTCCAGCGCCACGACACCACCCGAATACGTGCTGGATGGGTCCGTCCGTCGCTTGCCGCGCACGCTCACCTTGCCGTCCCGGATAGCTGTAAAAGCCTGACGCCGAGAAAGGCCGGTCGCGTCTATAACGGTCCGCAAGAGAGTCGCCATAAGCCTGAATACAACGCTACGAGCCTCGGGGCGAAGAATCAAACTGTTGTTATAATCTGGGCAATTGCTGATGCGGTATCAGGCTACTCTGCCGATAATTCCTTACCAATCAACCGCTTCGCGGTGCCCGTAGATCTGAGCGAAAGGTTATTTGATTGAGCCAAGGCGAGTCCCATCTGCCGGATGAAGCTAACCAAAGAGCCGCTTTCCTCATAGCACAGGCGCTGGGGGAACTGCAGCAGGCATCTCGCGACCAATCGCCAGAGTTGGCTGCCAGTCTTTCTATTTCCCAGGATATTGCCGCTCAAATCGAGCGGCACCTCGTGGAAGAAAAGGAGCAGCACGCCGTGGTGGCCGGGGAGCTGACAACACTCGCCAGCTCACTCGACCAGCTTGTAACCCACCTTCAGGGTCTCTCTCACCTTATGGCCGATCTTCTGGAGCGCCTCGCTCAACCGAAGCCCAACGTCAATCCCAGTGTCACAACCGAGCCGGCCTTTCAGGCCGGCGGGGAAGGCGTTTCACTCATAATCACCGGTGTGTTTAGTTTCCAGCTTTTAATGGAAATTCAGAAGGCCCTGAAGGCGCTCGATTCGGTCTCCCACGCTTCGGTAGAGCGTTTTCAGGAAGGCGAGTCACGCCTGCAGCTCAGCCTGCTGGCTCCTGTTACCGCGGCAAGCCTTCTAGCAGCCCTGAACGACGTTACGAGCCAGTCAATGACTCTTGAGGAGTCTCAGCCAGAGTTGGCCCGGCTGCACATTAAAATAATCCCGCCGGCTTAAACCGCGGACGCTTCGGTCTTTCAGGCCGTCGCTTTCGGACCAGGCTTCCGATGCCAAGCTAAGGCCTAACCGCCCTTATAATCCCATCCGGGGATCCATTTGCACGTACGTCACCTGCAGCTGACGAATTTTCGTAACTTTCAGCAAATCGACCTGGATCTCAATCCGGGGAATCTGCTGTTCCTTGGGGATAACGCCCAGGGAAAAAGCAACCTTCTCGAGGCCGTCCACCTCCTCTCAGCTGGCAAGTCTGCACGGGCAAACACCGACGCGGAGATGATTGGTTGGCAGTCTGAATCGGACGCTCAGCCTTTCACCAGAATTAGCGCTGACATCGAAAGGCTCAATGACGACCTCAATATCGACCTGGCGGTTGTTGGTAACAGCTCCACCGAAGTCGGCCCAACCCAACGCGCTGGCAAACGGTTTCGGGTTAAGGGTATTCCCCGCCGGGCTAAAGATTTTGTTGGACAGCTGCGCGCAGTCTTGTTTACGGCGGATGATTTGGATGTCATTTCCGGGCCACCTGCTCTGAGGCGGCAGTTCCTCGATACGGCGCTTTCACAGGTCGACCGTGCGTACTATACGGCGCTACAGCGCTACTCCCGGGTGATGCAGCAACGCAACGCTAGCCTGCGTCGCATCCGGGAGGGCAGCACCAACGCCGACGAACTGTCGCTTTGGGACGAGACCTTTACCCAAGAGGGGTCAACAATAATTGCCGCCCGCCAGCGGGCGCTCTTTAGCCTTACAGAAGCCGCCGCGGCCGCTCATAAAGAGCTCGCCGGTCAATCAGCTCGGGAGACGCTGGAGCTGAACTACCAGCCACAGCTGGGCGATGAGTTCCGGCGGCTGCTTGAGCCAGACGCCGACTCTGCTGGCGTGAAACCTTTGTTTAGCGCTGCCCTCGCGGGGCAACGCCGTAAGGAAATCGCCGCTGGGTTATCCCTGGTTGGCCCCCACCGCGACGACTTCAGTATTTCGATTAACTCGGTATCGGCCGCCTCCTTCGGATCCAGGGCTCAGATCCGAACGGCGACCCTCGCCATGCGTCTGGCAGAAGCTCGTTTGGCTATGACCGGTTCTGACGATCCGCCCATATTGCTGCTGGACGATATAGTTTCGGAATTGGACGAACGCCGCCGCCGCTCCGTCCTTGCCAGCCTATCGGGCTTCGAGCAGGTCTGGTTTACGGCGACTTCGGCCTCCTGGCTACCGGTCGAATTCGCCGCCGAGTGCCGCGTGTTTGAGGTCAATTCCGGCAATGTGAGAAGGCAATAAGCCAAGGCGGGTCGAAGACTCTGGGGCTTTTGCCGAACCGCTCGGATCTCTTAGCCCGTGAACAACTGCAAGCCCTTCCCCCGAGGAACTAGGGCCTGCAGTGCGCCTGAGACGACAGAAAATTTCATCGGCGTATCGCCAATGTCCTCACCGTCCACTTGCACCGGAATGTCCGGAGTCACGATCTCAAGCTCCTTGACCCGCTGGAAGGAAACGCCATTTGCTCCGTCCTGTCTGCGCAAGACCAGGCGCGCGGCCGTTTTGGTCAGCCAAAGCGGATTGCCCCCGGAAAATACATAGGTGTCCAGCATTCCATCATTCACCAATGCTTTCGCAGTGATGTCCAAAATTCCACCATAGGAACGCGTATTCCCCAGCAACAGCCAATATAGATCGATTTCTCTGAATTCTCCGTCAACTCGCAAGCTCACCAGCCGGCTGCGGTAGTTCCTCAATTCGATCAAGGCCCAAATGGCGTACGCTGCCGTTCCCAGCATGCGCTTGGGTCGGGATGGCACGTGGCGCACAACACTAGCGTCCAATCCCACGCCACACATGGCGAGAAAATGCCGATCGCCAGCCAAGCCCAGGTCAAAGCTACGTTGGTCACCATCGATCAGCACCTGCAAAGCCCTGAAAGGATCCCTCGGCACGCCGATTTCCTTGGCAAAGACGTTGCCCGTGCCACCGCGGATCAGGGCAAATCGCGCAGCGCTGCCGACCAGTCCGTTGACCACTTCGTTCACAGTACCGTCGCCTCCGCAGGCAATTACCACGTCAGACCCAGCAGCGGCCGCCTCCCGCGCCTGCTGGGTGGCGTGCCCGGCCGCCTCCGTAGAGCGCAGATCTATCTGCCAGTCCAAAGGCCTGAATTGCTGGGCGGCATCAAGCAGCCGATCTCGCTTAGGCGCGTTACGTGCGACCGGGTTAAAGATAATGATGGCGCGCTTCAAGTTTGCTTATTATATTGCCTCAGCTGTCGTGAAACCTCGGTCCTCCGCGGTGCAGCCAGCTTTCCACGCTAGAATAAATGCAATGCTCACAGCGGTGGTCGCAATATCTACCGAAGCCGATTCCCATCGCGCCCCTTTCAGGGGCGGCGGACGATTTCGCGAGACCCTGCGCCCGGTTCCTGTCCGCCAGGTCAATGTCCAAGCCCTTGCCGGCATCGATCGGCTTGTGCCTCCCGCCTCTGAGCGGCAGCCTTCCAAATGAGTCGCGTCGTTATCAGTGGCATTGGGGCGATTACGCCGGTTGGCAACGATGCTCAATCTACCTGGCAGGCGCTTCTCGCAGGCCGTTCCGGCATCGGCCACGTCACACGCTTCGACACTTCGCGCTTCGAGTCGGCAATTGCCGGCGAAGTCAAAGATTTTCAGCCTGAGAATGTTTTGCCTGCAAAGACGCTGCGACACATGGATCGCTACGCTGCGATGGCCTGTGTCGCAGCTCTGGAAGCACTTGGAGATGCCAGCATCGAAGTCAATGAGGCTGGTCTTGGTCCGAGTGCCGGAGTGGTATTCTCGGCTGGTTCCGGCGGCTACAACTTGCTAGACGAGCAATGGCATCTCTTTGAGGAGCGCGGCCCCCGCCGTGTAAGCCCTTTTTTCCTTACCAATATCTTGCCTGATTCAGCCTCCGGCCATATCGCAATCCTCACCGGCGCAATGGGTCCGAACATGGCGGTTGTCTCGGCCTGCGCAACCGGCACGAGTTCTATCGGCGAGGCGACGGAGATCATCCGCCGGGGTGACGCGGATTTGATGATAGCCGGCGGTGCTGAAGCCCCACTCACGCCTATTCTCTACGCCGCCTTCAGCGCATTACGCGCCATTGCCTCCAGCGGAGATGACCCGGCCACGGCATCCAAACCCTTTGATCGGCGCCGCGATGGCTTCGTGATCGCCGAAGGTGCTGGAGCGCTGATTTTGGAGAACCTTGAGCACGCTAAAGCCCGCGGCGTCACACCATACGCTGAGATCGTCGGATACGGAGCCAGCAACGATGCATTTGACATGGCCGCCTCAGAGGAGTCTGGCCGTGGGCCGATCCTTGCTATCGAAATGGCGCTGCGGAAGGCCGGCATTGATCCAAACCAGATCGGCTACGTCAATGCTCACGGAACCGGCACGCCAATGAACGACCGCATCGAAACCAATGCTCTCAAAAAGACCTTTGGCGACCACGCCTACCGCTTGGCGGTTAGCTCCACCAAGTCGATGACCGGCCACATGATGGGCGCCGCCGGCGCGGTTGAGGCCGCGATCAGCGTCCTCGCTCTGCGACACAATCTGCTGCCACCTACGATGCATTACGAGGAGCCCGACCCAGACTGCGACCTTGATTACGTGCCCAACCAAGCACGCGAGGTTAGCAAGCTTGATGCGGTCCTCTCGCCCTCTATCGGCCTCGGCGGCCATAACTCAGCTTTGATTTTTCAGCGTCTGTGATCATCAGATAGCGGCCAGTCTGTGGCTCCGGTTTCTGTGCCAGCCGGGATGACCGAGGCTGCGTCGCCGACTTTCAAGCCACATAGGACAACGAATTCCTGATAAATCAGTACACCTGTCCGTATCCTCAGGTTGCAGAAGCCCATGGCGGAGTCTGAGAGCTGGAAGCCGAATTCATTGGCAGGCTGACCGGCGGCAATGCCAAGCTAGTGACCAGCCTGCTCCGTGGCGACCGAGGCTGCAGCTATCGCATTCAGCCTGTTGAATCGCCGGCCGCTGTATGGAGTCTCTCGTCGAGCGAATAAGAGCTTAGATACCCCCAATTTTGACCTCGCCTCTGCCTAGGTCACGGCGGCAACTAGGTAACCGAGTGCTAGAAGCACACCAAAGTGTAGGTGCAAACGCGCGGCGGCTCGTACGAGTAAGTTTAGAGACGCAGCTTCCTTTTCCTTCAAGGCCCGCAGTGTCAGGAAGGCAGCCGGCGCCGCTAGCCCGATCAGAAGACACTCGACTGGCATGACAGCCGCAGCGATAGCTGCTATCGACACCAAGAACGCGCTTAGCACCAGGCAATAGAGCAAGTAATCTGCGATCGGCCGGTTTACCAAAGTGGCGATCGTGACTTTCCCGCGGTTTCTATCATTCGTTATGTCACGAAGGTTGTTGGCGTACAAGATGTTCGCAACCAAGAAGCCCACCGGTAAAGACGCATAAAAGGGACGAAGTTCCACCTGCTCCGTCTGTACGAAATAGGCAGCCATCACCATTAGAAGTCCCATCATTACCATGACCGTAACCTCGCCCAGGCCTCGGCGCCCGTAGCTGATCGGACCGGCGGTGTAAAAGTAGCCGGCGAGGACGCTAACCAGCCCGACGGCTAGGATCGGCCAGCCGACCTGAGCAGCAATAACCAACCCGCAAACCGACCCGGCAACGAAACAGGCAATTGCCGCCCGGTGAATCGCCGGGGCCGAGATCAGCCCGCTTCTGATTGAACCACCCAAAGTCGCGCCCGGCTGCACTCCATGCGTGAAATCGAAAAAGTCAGTAGCCAGGTTGGTACCGGCGTGGATCAAAAGAGATCCGGCCATGGTTAGGGCGAAAAGGCCGGGGAGGAATTCGGATTCCGCCGCCGCCGCGGTGCCGACAAGCACGGGAACAATCGAAGCAGGCAAAGAGAAGGGTCTTATCGCCACCCACCAGGCACGGCGCTTCGACATTGAGGGCGTCACAGCCCCGTTGCTCATCTCACGGTTACCTCACGGGGCAGGCGACCAATTCGCCGCGAACTGCCTCAGCCCGATTATCTGACGCAAGGCTAATCGACCCTCTACACCGGCTTCGCCTTTCACCGGTTCGGATTCGATCCTAAAGACGCGGGGGTAATCAGACAAGACGCCGCCCTAAACAGCGTTCGGGCTTGAGCCGCTTCGGCGCCGCAAGATGGATCTCAACAAATCCTTTGGCCACATTCGGTAACCCAGATGACGTTGTTATAATCCTTGGGCCGCTGCGAGCACCGGGCATACTCATCCCCTCCGGAGCCATTTAGAGAAATGCCACTCCAAACCTGGGTCGCCAGGTTCGTTGTTGACCACGGCCAAGTCACCGAAGAGGGAGGTCTGCTCCGCGCCTTCCTGCGCCGCAGATTGGACGAACCGGATGTTGATCTCTACATCCTTGCGGAACCAAAAGGCGGCAAAGGTCAGGACCTTGGCGGGCAGGCGGTCGAAAATATTGGACGTCTTTTCTTGGAGGACAGACTGTCACTCACGGGCGGCCTGCTGCTTGCCTTGCGGTCCACCCATCAAACGCTGTTGGATTGGAACCGGCGCAGTGTCCCCCGCGACCAGGTTACGTCCGGCGTCACGGCCGCTCTTGTCAGCGGCACAACCGTTTTCCTCTGCCAGGCGGGTCCAGGGTTAGCCTTCGTAAAGCGAGCTGACGGCTTTGAACAAGTCCTGATCGGGTCGACGGCGGTCCCGCCAATCGGCGAAGCGGATTTTGAGCCCGACTTACGACGCTTTGAACTCCGGCCCGGCGAGCTGGTCTTAGCCGCCTCTGAGTCGCTTCTCTCAGTGGTCGATCTCGAGCTCCTGGAGAATCTTTTCAGCGGTGGGACCGATGCGGCCTTGCCCGAGCTCTATTTGTTGACACGTGACCTACCAAGCTTTCAACTGTTCGTTATCAACTGTCGCGAAACGGGCCTTCCGGCGCCCGAAGACGCAATCACCGCTAACGATTCACCGCCAATCGAACCTGAGTTAACCACGAGTACGGTTTCGGCCACCCGCCCGGCCTCGAGCGCCGCCTCATCGCCTGGCACAAAGGATGAAGTCAATAGTTCGCTGCCAGATCAAGGAGCGGGAAAAACTGGGAACCTAAATCTGCCGCTCGACATCTCCCGCACCGTGGTCCGCTTGCGCGGCGACCAATCGCTTGGCGCCGGAAGGTACGCAAGAACCACTGGCCCCTCCCGAAGTTTGTCGATTGGCCCTATTCAGCCTCCGCTCCTTGTTGTCCTGGGAATCATTACCCTGATCTTGATTGTTGGCCTACTCACCGTGCCCGACCTGATAAGAGAAAACCGCGGCGAGCGAGTCACCGACCTCCTTCGCGAGGCTCAAATTCAGCTCAACTCAGCCGCCGGAGTGACGGACACCGCCCGCCTGCGCGAGTTCCTGGAAGAAGCCAGCAGCCTCGCGGCTGAAGCCTTGAGGATTGAGCCGGAGAACCCAATCGCCGCGGAGTTGCGGACCGAGGCGACGAGCCGACTCGAAACACTGGACGCTGTCATTGACCTCGGCCCGCTCACGACCCTGACCACCCTAAGCGGGCAGATAACCGGGGAGGTCTCGATTGAAGGTTTGACCATTGCCGCCGGCAGCGCTTACTTGCTCGACTCCAAAGGTGGCCGGATCATCGCCATCAGCCTAACCTCCGAGACACCGCCTGCCGTCCTCTTCCAGCAGGGGGAAACCTATGGGGAAATTCCAGCGCAAACGCCGATCTTTATCGCCTGGGAGGGCAGCGAGACGGAGGGACGCCTCCTAATCCTTGACTCTGAGCGAAGGCTGTTCACTCTGCAGCCTGGCTCACCGCCTGAACCATTGCCGCTGAGGCGAACAAACGCCTTGACCTCTGTGTCCGCGATCGCGGCGTTTGATGGTAACCTCTACATCCTCGATCCGCTCGGCAACCAGGTCCAGCGCTACTTCCCCACGGCAGATGGATTCGATAGTGAACCAGGTCCGGCACTCCCAGGCGAACCGGACCTGGAGGATGCCGTGGCCCTTGCGGTTGAAGGCGATATCTTCATCCTTAGACGCGACGGCCAGATTCTTCACTTCCAGGCTAGCGCTGAGGTAGTCTTTAGCCTCGCCGGCATTGATCGGCCACTTAAGGGTCCGTCGGGCATCAGCGTTGTCTCCGTTTCCGAGGAAATTTTTATCACCGACGCTGGCAACAAGAGGATCGTCGTTGCCGGAATGGACGGAGTCTTCCGGCGCCAGTTAGTCAGCGCGGACTTCACCGATCTCCGCGCGATTGCCGTAGACTCCAGTGGCACCCAACTCTACGTCATCGCCGGAGACGCAATTCTGACAGCGTCGATAACGCGGTGAGCAGCCAAGTTCCAATGCTTCGCGAAGGCCCTGAGCGTTTTTCGGCACGACTCTGATTAGGACCGGCACCAATCCGCTTCGCGAAGTAGGTGAGAACCGAC
The DNA here is from genome assembly GCA_965219205.1 of Dehalococcoidia bacterium. Taxonomy (GTDB): domain Bacteria; phylum Chloroflexota; class Dehalococcoidia; order DSTF01; family WHTK01; genus WHTK01. The sequence goes on along the minus strand of CBDCMQ010000006.1, from coordinate 32,621 downwards.
GTCTCTTCCCCGCGCGATCACTCCTTTGTCAGCAGCGGTACTGGATTCTTGGCCGTGGCTGATCCAAGAATGGGAGGAAATGCTAGCACTCGGCATTGAGACTTCCTGCGATGAGACGGCGGTTGGTGTCGTAGCCGATGGTCGCCGCCTCCTGGCTAACGTCGTCGCTTCGCAGGCAGAGATTCATGCCCGCTACGGCGGCGTCGTCCCCGAGGTGGCTTCCCGCCACCACATTGAGGCAATGCTGCCCGTCGTCCGGGCCGCGCTCTCTGAGGCGCGCTGCCAACCTTCCGATCTCGACTTGCTAGCTGTCACGGCTGGTCCGGGGCTCGCTGGTTCGCTATTAGTAGGACTGAACACGGCAAAAGCACTCGCTTATGCCTGGTCAAAACCCCTTCTCGCCATCAACCATCTTGAGGGTCATCTCTACGCCAATTGGCTCGTGGAAGACGCCAAGCCGGAATTGCCAGCCGTTGTTTTGATCGTCTCAGGCGGGCATAGCGAAATTATCCTGGCCGAGGATCATGGCCGCTACCAGCTACTCGGCCGGACCCGGGATGACGCCGCAGGCGAGGCGTTCGATAAGGCAGCTCGAGTGCTTGGCCTCGGGTTTCCCGGCGGACCAGCCATCGAACGAGAAGCACAAAAGGCCACCGCCAAGCCACCACGTCTGCCCCGGGCCTGGTTGGGCCACAGCAATGATTTCAGCTTCAGCGGACTCAAGACCGCGGTCGGCCGAGTTGCCGCTGAGGGCACCAGCGGTGTTGCTGAAATCGCAGCCGGCTTTCAGACAGCCGTGGTTGAAGTTCTCACGAAGAAAGTCGTCCGTGCCGCCAGCCAGAGCGGAGCAAAAAGCATACTGATCTCTGGCGGTGTCGCTGCCAACGGGCCGCTTCGAGCCTCGATCAAAGGTGCAGCGCCGATGCCGGTCTGGGTGCCGCCCCCCGTGCTCTGCACCGACAACGGAGCCATGATCGCCGCGGCTGCCCACTTCCGCGCAGAGACCGGCGAAGCTGGCCTCGACCTCGATGTGCGTGCCGCGTGGCCAATCACATAACCGATTAGACGCGGGCAATCAGCCAAACAGAAAATCGGTGCCTGGCCTGCCGAGGCACCACTTCCGCCCCCACGAGATCTTCAACTTTGCGATGTCCGAGCTGCGCCGATCCGACGCGACGAAAATGGCTGGCTGAGAATCTCCGCTTACGACAAAGGGCAGCGACCACAGCCACCGCGGCGGCACCAGTATCCTCCAACGCCAATAATCCCTGCTGTTGCTGCGCTGTCCTGACCCGCCGCCGCCCGTCAGGCCGCCTCAAGTTCTGTTCCAGATGAGCCGTCTTGCCGTACGCCGGCGCCGGTCGCATTTCGTGCGCGAAGGTTTCTGCTTGGCGTTTCAGTTCAGGCTGGGTCGCCGCGTAAGGCAAGATCAGATTGAGCACCAGCTCACCAGCCCGCTGGCGCCCGAGGAGAGCCTTTTCACGCTCTGTGTCCATGACCTGCCAACGCGAAACCAGTTGTGTGACAGAGGCAGCATCACGAAAGCTGCGAATCGCGAAAGCCGTCAGGTCAGCTTCCGCCCTCTCCCAGAGGCGGGCCAGGCCGGCTAAACGATTTCGTGGATCGTTCGCCGGCCGCGAACCAAGGTTCATCGGCGGATATATGACGGACGGCAGATTTGTGACTCCACTCGGAGGCGGCGCAAATCCCGCCACCGCCATGAGAATCGGCTCGACCGCATTCGTCGAGGTCAGTTTGGCCAGGCTATCGGGCGGTAACGCCAAGGACAGACGCCGCCAGGCGGAACGGTCACCGCCGTATCCCAGTCCATCTAGTAAGGCTTGCCAGAATGCGGCCGGCTCACCGAGCACGGAGATTGCATCAAGCAACCGCGCTGTCTTGAGGCTGAAGCGCGCCTCGCCCTGCGCGTCCAGCAAGGCGTCGAGGCCCTCTTCGCCAAACCGCTCAGCCGCTTTTGTGCAGGGCTCCCGCCAGATGGACGCATTCTGTAGCCAGTCCTCGATCTGGTCGGAACGTTTTGCTAGCCACGCTTCGAATGAGGCAACCGGCGCTTGCCCGCCGTTGCTCAGACGGGTCTGGACCTCATCATCAGCCCAGACCACCACATGCAAGACAACGCGGTTGTAAGCCGGATCTCTGTTATGTCCGTGGGAGCGAAATGAACTGGCATGAAGGTGCAGTTCCACATCGCCTCGCAGCTCATCGCCATCAATCGCGATCACGGCATCACGGAAGTCAGGTCCTGTACCGCCACCTGGCCGGCCGGGCAATATGACGCGGAGCGAGCGTCCGTCGGCAAGCGCTAGAGCCGCCGGCGAAAAGCTCTGGCCCGCCCAAATTTTTCCAAGGTCTGCTTCTCTGATCTTGCCCTTGGGCGACCAGACTTTGTCTAAGGCCTGAGTAGGTTTATTCAGCGCGCTTGTCACGGCGCCGTGCTCACGCGTTTTCATCCGGCAGCGCCGGTCCCGTTTCGACGGAGTCGGCCGTAGGCCCATACTCGAAGCCGGCCTTCTCCGCGACCAAGCTCAATAAGCGTTCAGATAAGCCACGCGGCTGATAGAGGCCTGTTTCCCATTCGCTGATCGTCTGCTGGCGTGCCCCCATCTCTTCTGCCAACTCTTGTTGGGTGAGATTTAGATGTTCCCGCAATCCGCGCACCTTTTGCGCATTCCAAACCGGCCTTCGCTTTGCCATGCCTAAATCCTACACGGATGCGTGTACGAAGGCTAGCGCGAGTCCCCCTCTTCCCTCGCAATTTCGCCGCCGTCGATTACAAAATTGGGGACAAGCCGTGTCCCTTCGGCTAGCGTCGCGTTGGCGAAGGCTTTGGTCCAGGGAGCACTGATCTCGTTCAGAAAGATGCCGTACACGACAATGATGAGAAGGCGGGGACGATACGGAGTCCCAATGCAGACGTACGGGTCGATCATCCCAGGCGGTCCAACCCTGGCTCGTCTCCTCCCAGAGGGAGCGCAGGAAGGCAGGGAGGAGCCACGACTATCACGTGAGGCGAAGGCGCGCCTCAGGGCTGTTGAGTGGCACAAGGATCACGGCGAGAAGGTGAGTCTGACGGCAAGACGCTTTGGACGCAGCCGCTCAACCCTTTACCAGTGGCTAGAGTGCTACCGGCTCCAGGGTCCGCGGGGTCTGCAAGACCGCAGCCATAGGCCACACCAGGTCCGCAAGCCGACTTGGAGCCTAGAGTTCGAAGCAGCGGTGCTACGCCTGCGCCAAGACAATCCCGTCTGGGGCAAAGACAAGCTACAGCCGATCCTCAGACGCCAAGGGGTCACTATCTCGGTCTCGATGGTGGGCCGCATCCTCAGCCGGCTCAGACGCCAAGGCAAACTGGGGCCTGCGAGTCTGAAGGACCCTTGCATCGTCTCTCGGCCTCAGGTGCGGCCCTATGCCGTGCGTAAGCCCAAAGACTACGTCGTCAAGGCGCCGGGAGATCTGGTTCAGGTGGACAGCGCCGACGTGCGCTGGACCGGTATTACCCATGCCTACAAGCACTTCTCGGCGCGTGATATTGTCAGCCGCTGGGACGTCTTGGGTGTCTACGGCCGCGCTACCGCCGGCACGGCGCGCGACTTCCTCGATACGGTCATCGAGCGTATGCCGGGTCCGGTGAAGGCGATCCAGGTGGACGGTGGCTCTGAGTTCAGGGCCGAGTTTGAGGCCGCCTGTGAGCAGAAGGGGCTGCGGCTTTTTGTGCTGCCACCACGCTCCCCCAAGCTCAACGGCTGCCTGGAACGAGCCCAGCGCACCCACAAAGAGGAGCTTTACCAGTTGGTTGACCCACCCGACTCGCTCAGCCAACTGAGAACCCAGCTGCTCCAACAGGAGCAGCGTTACAACACTTACCGGCCCCATCAGGCCCTTGGCCATCTAACGCCGCAAGAGTGGCTGCTAGCATTCACCGAGAGGAGGTAAGTGTCCGGCATCCACTGGACGAGTACACGCACTTGCGCCTTCCAAACCGTCGCCCTACACTAACTGCATTAGCACTCGGCTAAAGCGAGTGCTAAACTACGACAAAACCTGAATTTATCCCCACGAGGAGGTCAGAATGGCTTCGAAACTAATCCCTCTTGCCGACAAGCTTGTTCTTAGGCCGATTGTCCAGGAGGAAGTCCTCTCCAGCGGAATCGTCATTCCAGACACCGCCAAAGAAAAGCCTAACCAGGGCGAAATCATCGCCGTGGGTCCAGGAAAGCGCGACGAGGACGGCAAAGTGATCATCCCGGAGGTCGCGATTGGTGACCGAGTGCTTTACGCCAAGTACACCGGCCAAGAGATCAAGGTAGAAAATGAAGAGCTAATCGTTCTAGCGGAGAAAGATATCCTCTGCAAGGTCGAAGTCTAAGTCCGCCCGCGTTAGGAGCGTCTAATGGCAAAACAGATCGTTTTTGATGAAGAGGCGCGTCGCTCACTGAAGTCGGGAGTCGATGTCCTGACGGACGCCCTGAGGGTGACCCTGGGTCCGCGTGGCCGGCGCGTGATTCTCGACAAGAAATTCGGCGCACCCGCCGTGGTGGATGACGGTGTGTCAATCGCCAAAGAAATCGAGCTGATTGATCCCTTTGAGAACATGGGGGCGCAGCTCGCCAAGGAGATCTCCTCCAAGACCAACGACATCGCCGGCGATGGAACAACCACTGCCACCGTGCTCGGCGCGGCAATTGTTCGCGAAGGCCTAAAGAACGTCGCCGCCGGAGCCAACCCAATGGCGCTCAAGAAGGGCATTGAAAGAGGCGTCGCCGCGACCCTAGAAACGCTGCGCGAAATGGCCGACCCGGTTACCGGTAAAGAGCAGATTGCTCAGGTAGCTACGATTTCTGCGGATGACACCGAGATCGGCGACATAATCGCCGACATTATGGAGAAGGTCGGCAAGGACGGCGTCATAACCGTTGAAGAATCCCGTGGCATTACGATGGACACAGAGTTCGTCGACGGAATGTCGATGGATCGCGGTTACAGTTCGCCCTACTTTGTCACCAATACCGAACGCATGGAGTCTGTGCTGGAGGACCCCTATATCCTCATCACCGACAAGCGTATTTCGGCAGTCAACGATATTCTGCCGGTAATGGAAAAGGTACTTCAGGTGACGAAGAACTTCGTCATTATTTCTGACGACCTCGATGGTGAAGCGCAAGCAGTCCTCGTAGTCAACAAACTTCGCGGCACCGTCAACGCCCTCGCCATCAAGGCACCAAGCTTTGGCGACCGGCGTCAGCAAACGCTTGAAGACATAGCAATTCTTACCGGTGGCACCTTCCTAACCGAGGAAACCGGGCGCAAGCTGGAGGGAGCGCAAATCGCTGACCTTGGCCGCGCCCGGCGGGTCGTTGCCAGCAAGGACGCCACGACCATAATCGAAGGCCACGGTTCTGACGAGGCTATCCAGGCCCGTATGAGGCAGATTAAGGCCCAGGCTGACGAAACTGCTTCTGACTTCGACCGCGAGAAACTTCAGGAGCGCTTGGCCAAGCTCTCTGGCGGTGTTGCGGTGCTGAAGGTCGGAGCTCCAACCGAGGTGGAGCTCAAGGAAAAGAAGTTGCGTGTCGAGGACGCCCTGTCTGCTACTCGCGCGGCGGTCGAAGAAGGTATCGTCCCTGGCGGTGGCATCGCCTTGATTCGCTGCCAGGACACGCTTGACGCCGTGGCTGATGAAGTCGAAGGTGACGAGCGCACCGGCGTTCTCTTGCTCAAGCGCGCGTTTGAGGAACCTTTGACTCAGATCGCCGATAACGCGGGAGTCGAAGGCACCGTTGTCGTCGACACTATCAAAAAGAACAGCGATCCAGACTTTGGCTACGACGCCATGTATGACGTCTACGGCAATATGATCGAGCGCGGGGTTATCGACCCGGTTAAGGTGACTCGATCGGCCCTCGAAAATGCCGCATCAATTGCCAACATGGTGTTGACCACGGAGTCGCTGATTACCGACATTCCGGAAGCCCCAGGTGCCATGCCCGCCGGAGCCGGCATGGAGGGTATGGAAGGCATGGGCGGCATGGGCATGTAGCCCATGCGCACACCCATCGGCAGAAGTGCCAGAGGCCGGGCTTGGAGCCCGGCCTCTGTTTTTTAGCTTCGCCCACGGCAAAGCAATCTGGGCGCCAAATCTGGCGGGCGCTGACGCCTATATAGTTAGGCGGCGGTAAAGAGTCGGCAGGCGCGACGGTAGTAAAGAGATGTCACCGAGAACCTCATAGGCGATATCGCCGCACATTGCCCCTAGATAGTCATGCCCCTCTTTATCAACAGTTAGTGCGAAAGGTATGATTCCCAGGTTCTTGGCCTCAACCAGAGCCTTATGCGTGTCATGGATTGCGTAATCCTTTTCGGTTCGGTCACGCCCATAGCCGTGATCCTGAGGGCGGCCGTCTGAGACCAGGAAGAGAATCCTTGCCTTGGCGCTGGCTTGCTCCAGCTTGGCGGTCGTGTGGCGAATGGCTGGACCCATCCTCGTGGAACGGATTGGAATCACCTTGTCGATCCGGCGCCGGACATCGTCGCCAAAGTACTCATCAAAGTCCTTGATCACGAAATACTCTACGTTGTCACGGCCGTAGCCAGAAAAGCCGTAAATACCGTAGCGATCGCCAATCACCTCCAGAGCGTGGGTCAAAAGAACCATGCTCTCGCGCTCGAGGTCGATGATTCGTTTGGGTGGCTCCCCGTTCTGGCTGCGATCTTGAGCTACGGACTCGTAGTAACGCTTCTGGTTCCCGGTAGCATCTTTCGAAGTGCCGTCCTTAGTGTCACCTTCCCGCTTGGGCCGGTGTTTCTCGATCTCCTCATCGGTCGAAGCTGACATGTCGAGCAAGAAGGCAACGGCAACGTCACGCTCTATCTTGTTACGTCGCCAGTAAATCTTTGGCACCTCACCGTGCCCAGCCTTTTTCTGGACCGTGAAGTCGATCGCAGCGTCGATGTCGATATCCTCGCCGTCCTCAAGCTTCTTTATCTTGCGGAAATTATCCGGCTTCAGCAGTTCAAACTGTCGCTGGGTTTCTGAAACCAGGCCGGAATACTGGTGCAGTGTCTTTTCGTAGAAGTCCTCGGATCCCTGCTCCAGCAGCCGCTCCCGCACCGTGCACCAACGCGGTTTGTAATCATAGGCTCGGAAGTCCCACTCATCGTAGTAGAAGAGTTTTACCTCGGGGCTGGGTGGGGGTGCCTCGGGCTCCGGCTCTTCGCCTTCATCCGCGTCTTCGTCGGGCAATTGCTGCCCTGCTTCGCGCTCCAGATTCTCCAAGAAGGCACTGATCGTGGCCGAGATTTGCTCGGCCTCTTCTTCCATATCGACTTCAACGCTTTTTTCCAGGAGTTCCTTGATTTGCTCCTCGGTCAAAGCTGAGAGGTCTTCTTCGGCCTGTTCATCGGTCTGCTGCATCCGCATCCGCATCAGGAGCTGAACCATCTCTGGTTTGAAATCGCCGCGAAAATCAACCTGGTCGGGGCTCTTGTAGGGCATTTCCTCACCATCGGGAAGTTCACCCAGCCCCTCACTTACGTCGACTCCGTCGCTGCCCTCCTCCTCCATTTGCTCCAGCATTTCCTGCGATATGTCACTCCACTCCATATCCTGGAGCAGTTCAGGTGGTAGGTTCGGAATCTGTTGAGCCAGCTCATAAATGGTTAGCGCACCTTCAGCCGCGTCTTCCACGGTTGCACCCGCCTGGCGCAACTGGAGCAGCGTCCTGATGGCACTGGCTAGAATTGGCTCCAAGGGCTTCGGGAAGCTAATGGTGGACTCACCATCGAGGCTGACCCGAACCAGGTTCTCGATAAACGCCTGCCGTAACGGGAGAGTCTTCTGGCTCGGCCTTCGTCCCAATTCAATCGCCTGGACCAGGCTGGCTGCACGACGCACTCCGGGGTACTCAGTGTCGATGCGCTGATCGATGCGCAGATCCTCGGTCACCGTGAACAGGTCTGAGGCCATCTGGCGCTGATCAAACAGGTCGAAGAAATGCTCCATATCCGTGACCCAGCGGCGCTTGGACAGCAGCCCATCAGCACGACGCTGGCGCTCAACTAGGTGACGGCGACGCGGCAGTCTGCCACTCGTCCGCCGGTAGCTGAATTCAAAGCTGCCGAACTCCAGGTGCGCGGTCTGGTGAGTGGCGTAGATCTTGAAGACAGAGAAATTATCCGGCTTGTTTTCAAACTCCTCGATGTGCTCCGGCAAGTAGATCGAGGTTCCTTCAGTTGAAGGTCCGCGCTCACTGACCCATCCGATGCCTTTGTCCTCCAAGGCATTGACCGCTTGTACACTGACATTGGCACCGGTCAGGGCCTTGCTGTAGAGCCGCAAGAGCTCGCTCACGGCTGCCAGCTCCACGCGGGCTGAGAGATTCGCTACCGTCTGTTCGGCTTTCGCTGACTCCAGCCTGAAGTACGCTTCGCCACCCTCCTGGGTCTGGCGCAATATCTCCAAACCAGAACCGTGCCAAGCCTTGAGGTCTTCGGCATTGAGCCGGTCGGCCAAAGCCGGCACCGATTTGATAAATGACATGGCCGCAATCGGGGATAATCCTACAAGCCCGCTTGCGAGATCGATTGTTTGACCGTGGTCAGCCAGATCAATTTCTTTGAACGCGTGAGTTCCTTCAGCAAACAAGCTATAGGCTTGGCGCCCGAGACGATGCGCGACTCGCGCGCAAAGGTCTAAGTAGTGGGCTCGTTCAGCAGGATCTATGCTGGCGATGAGTTCAGGGCCACGCTGAAAGTAAAGGCTGGCTTCCGGCCATGCGCTCTCTGAGATTGCTGCGGCGAAATCCAAAAACGCCAGGCGCTCCGCCTGGTTTAGAGTTGATGCCAAGCTTGGCGAAGCATCGAGACAGGCCGCTGCGAGATCAGCGGAACGGTCTGAAATCGACTCAATCACTCTCACCAACCGGCCCATTTCAGGAATCGTGAGCTCCTGCAACAAGACCGGACTGAGGTTCAGGAACTCGCTCGCCAAGGAAATCGATTTCCAGGTTGCCTTATAAAGGCGGTCACCAAGGTAGGCCCACTCGCGGACCTGGCCGCCGGTCAAAATCGGCAATACGGCCGGGCTGGCTCGAAAATAAGCACTGGCTATCGCCGAAGCATGCTCGGCAAGTTCACGGCCAGTCGCAACCCAATGCCGAAAGCTTGCCTCATCAAGGCGGAGCATGATGGACGGTGCCAAGCGGAAATAATCGGCACTAGGCTCCCAAGAGCGCAAAGAATGCGCCGATAGGCCGAAGCCTTCCTCAAGGAAGAGCTCTACTTGCTGCTCAGAAAGTTCTGCCGGTAGGCTGGTAGCGGACTCTCGAAAGGCCTGCAACAGAGATGGCGGCAGCTTACCCAGACGGGCTTCGGCCTCCTGAAGTTGTAATTCGCTCAGTGGCATAAACTATTCCGCTTCATTGCCAATTAGTTACCGGGCTAAATCCGCTTGCGAGGAAAGAACGATAACAGTGGCTATTCTATCGATGCCAACTCTTGATTGCGAGCGCAAGCACCGGGCACGGTTGCCGATTATTTTTCTTCGATCTCGATGCGAATGATTTTATCTCCCTGACGCACAGCTTGAACCGCCTCGATTCCGGAACTGACCCGGCCAAATACGGAGTGCCGGTTGTCGAGATGCGGCTGCGCCGCCAGGGTGATGAAGAACTGGCTGCCGTTAGTGCTGGGGCCAGAGTTTGCCATCGAAAGGATTCCAGGGCCGTCGTGCCGCCAGTTGGCGCTGAATTCATCCTTGAAGGTGTAACCGGGTCCGCCGGTGCCGTCGCCGCGAGGATCGCCGCCCTGAATCATGAAGGGCGGGCTGGAAATTACGCGATGAAAGGAAAGATCATCGTAGTAGCCCACACAACTCAGGTAGACAAAGTTGTTCACCGTATCAGGCGCATCCTTTGTCGCGAGGTCGATAACGATGTTGCCGTGTTCCGTTTGCAGCGTTACGACATAGCTCTTCTCTGTATCGATCACGCGCTTCGGAGCTGAGCTAAAGTTACGCTTGCCGGTGCGCTCGAGGTCGGCGATGGTTGTCATAGTTCTCCTTATCGCTGCTTGTCACTTGGTGTTTTTTTGACTGTATAGTTTGGAGCACCCCCTGGTCCTCACCTTTCCTCAACGCTGACACTGAGGATTAAGTCGCCGCCACGAATCTGACGGACGACGTCCATGCCAGCGATAACGAAGCCGAACACGGAATGCAGGCCGTCGAGATGCGGTGTCGGAGCAAGGGTAATGAAGAACTGACTGCCATTGGTGTTGGGACCGCTATTGGCCATGGAGAGCACTCCAGCATCGCCGTGAGTGAGCTCAGGACTGAATTCGTCGTCAAAGGCGTAACCGGGATTCCCGGTTCCGTTGCCGCGAGGGTCGCCACCTTGGATTACGAAATCAGGTACGAAACGGTGAAAGGTGAGGCCGTCGTAATAGCCAACGCAACTTAGGAAAACAAAGTTATTCACGGTGTTGGGCGCGCCATCAGCTGCTAGCTCGATGGCTATATCACCCTTTTCCGTGGTCAGCACCGCGGTGTAGTTCTTGGTTGGGTCGATCACCGGCTCCGGAGGCGAGCTGAAGCGCTGCTGGCCAGTGCGAGCGATCTCGCTGATCGCGCTTCCAGCTGGACCACAGGTTCCAAGCGAAGTAGGGCCAGCAGCCACTGTCGCCGGGTCAGCGACGGTTGAAGTTTCCACCGCTGCAGAATTATCAGCATCACCGCCACAACCAAGAACTAGCGCTGTAAAAATCAGCAGCACTATGGACGCAGCTAACCTTCTCGGCACTGCCGTGAGCAGGCCAAGTAGCCCTGAAATGCTAACCCACCAGAGAGAAGAGGCATCCCTATTCAAAGATCGAGCTAACGACCTCTTCTAGGGTGCGCTGAACATCGAGGTCATCGGTCAGAGCCCAGACCAGTGACGACTGACAAGCGACACGCGGCGCGATGCCTTTGCGGATAAGCCTGCCCGTATAAACCAGCAGTCGCGTGCTTACGCCCTCGGCGAGGCCGTGTTCGCGCAAGTTCCGCACCTTTTCGCCCAGCTTAGCCAACTCTCCGGCTACCTCTTCTGATATCTCGGCCTCGTGGGCGATAATTTCCGTTTCCTGGCCGCGTGGAGGGTAATCGAACTCGATCGCGACGAAACGCTGTCGCGTGCTGTGCTTGAGATCCTTGAGCGCGCTTTGGTAACCCGGGTTGTAGGAAATAACCAGCAGGAAACCGTATGCCGCCTCCAGCACCTGAGCGCGCTTTTCAATCGGCAGCAGACGGCGGTGGTCTGTTAGCGGGTGAATCAGGACTGTCGTGTCTTTGCGCGCTTCCACCACCTCATCTAGGTAGCAGATCGCACCGGCTTTCACGGCGCGGGTCAGGGGTCCATCAATCCATCGAGTGCTTTCACCCTCTAGCAGGTAGCGGCCAACTAGGTCGCTAGCCGTCAGGTCTTCGTGGCAAGCCACGGTCACCAGCGGCAAGGCCTGCTCGGGTTTAGCGGATGACTGGTCACCGTTGCCTCGCTGAGGAGGTGTCAAGGGCCGGCCCAGCTGCCAGGCCATGTATTCGATGAACCGGGTTTTGCCGCAGCCGGTTGGCCCCTTCAGCAGCACGGGAATGTGCTCTTCAAACGCTGCCGTGAACGTCTCAATCTCACCACCGATTGGCAGGTAGTACGGCTCTACGTGCGGCCGATACTCCTCAACGGCGTATTCCAGGTAACCCGCTTCCTCGTCTTTAAAACTAAACTTCTCGTTAATGGCTGTCCTCCCCTTGCCCAGGCAGCCGCCTTGGCATCAGTCAGCGATTCTGGTCGTAGTCAGGTACAGTAGTAATTCTACTCGACCGTCAGAGTCAACCAAAGCGCCTCGACCCGTACACTCAATGCTTCTAGATCGCCGTCATTTTCGATTATCACATCGGCTGCCTGCGCATCCGCGGTCAGGTTGCCCCGGGCGGCGATGCGAGCTGTGGCGTCTGCTTCCGAACTGCCGCGGTCTCGCAACCGCTCAGCCACAGTCTCGACCGAGGCACGAACGAACCAGACCTGGTCTACAAGATTTCGCCAACCGGCCTCAATTAGCAAAGGAGCTTCAAGCACAAACATTGCCTCCGACGCTGCTTGAGCCTCACGCTCCAGGACCTCAACCCTTTGCTTGGTCAGAGGCCAGACAATATCGGTTAACTGATTCAAAAGCGTCTCTTCCTTGAAGACCATTGCAGCGAGCCGGCTTCGGTCTACCCGTCGATCAGGACGCAAAACCTCACTGCCAAAGGCTGCCAGAACAAAGTCGTAGCCAGGCGCACCCGGCAGGTATGTCTCATGCGCGACTTGGTCCGCGTCCACGACGAAGGCGCCATGTCCGGCAAGCAGTCGCGCAACCTGGCTCTTTCCAGCTGCTATGCCACCAGTTAATCCAATTCTCAGCACAGAGACCTCAATTCTGAGGCTTAGTTGGGTTGGTTCCAAAAGAGAGGCCGTCCGGGGACGGCCTCTCTTTTGGAACCAGAATCGGCCTAGCGCATGCTAGTCGCGGGCGAACTTTAGAGTCGCCACGCCAGCCAGGGCAAACGCGACCACGCCACCGATTAGGAAAATAAGGCGCTGAGAGTCGGAGTTCAGGAGGCCCGCGTTACCGGTACTCGGCGGCGTGATGCTCGAGCCGGTGCCAGTCGATGGCGCTGTGATCTCCGAGGGCTCCCCGTCCGGCGTGCAGACAACGGTCACTTGAACACTGATTGGCGCCGACGTAGCCAGACCGCTGATGTGGGAACCGGTGGTCACGACGACCTCGTAGGGGCCTTCATGCGTGTCGCTGGTGATCAAGTCATAGTAGCCATTCCGTTGATCGTCATGGCAACCGTGCTCGAAAGCGGCGTGACCGAACCGAGCCCCCAGCACAACGGCGCCTGTTCCACCGAGAACACCACCGAAGTTTGTCACGGCTTCAAGCGGCGTGTGGTCGGAGACGGTCTGTCCGATTTCATCTAGGATCGTAACCGTAATCACGGCCTTCTCACCGCAGACCACAGTTTCCGGATCGGCGACAGCCGACAATCCGCCTGCGGCCGGTGGGCCCACCCCGTTTACGGTCACCGTCATGACAATGTCCGCCCCGGGTCGTTCGACCACCGCGGTGATGTTGGCGGGACCTGGCGTCTCCCCGGGAGCATGCCCCTCGTCACAATGCAGAACCGTCGCCGTGACTACCCGCTCGGTGCCAGAAGCGCTGAACACCGGGAAAGACTCCACGGTCTCAACCTGGGGGCTGGACGCGTCTGGCCCGGTTGTGGTGGAGGCATGACTCTCAATAGCCACGGCCGGGTCCGGGTTCAATTTTGAATAGGCGGCGAAGACCGCTTCCGCCGATTCAAACTCGGTCTCAGAATCCACGGCACTGCTCTCGACCGAACAGCGGTCGGTCATAAACATGACCTCGCTGCCCACCACAGGCGGACCGCCGGTGATGTCGGCCAAGGTAACGGTGACTATGGAGTGCGAGGCGCTGGCGGGCATAGGGATTATCTCAATCGGCGTTGGTGATGCCATCATGGCGGCGGACCAGACCGTGTCGCGACAGGTTACGTTCAGGCTGACCGCATCTCCGGACTGACTCCCGATATCAAACGCGAACTCTGGATCATCAAGGATCTCGTTTTTCCCTTCGTCCGCAAAGCTGATTTTGAACTGGCCGGGCTCGAAGCAGGTTACGGCCACAAAGCCAACATCGTCCAAAACGGGACCCTCATGCAGGTTAGGAGCACTGGCGTTGCAAACCAAAATCCAGTAAGCAGTGATCTCATCAATCGGACCGCCAGCCGCGGCGCTTGCACCGGCGTTTTCCATGGCTTCCGCGCCGATGATGCCCAGTTCCGCGCAAACATTGAGGAGGATCGGCTCGACATCCCCGACACTGTCATCCCAGTCAGCCATTGCATTCTCGATAGCATTGGCCCAGGCGGAAACCTGATTGGCCGTTGCACCATCAAAGTCATCGCAACCCAAGGCTGGAACGTCGTCGATTACGCAACTCTGCGCCACTTGAGCCACACTGGAACCGCACGGATTACCATCAATCTCGTAGCCGAATCTGTCTTTGAGAAAGTCGGGCAGATCTTCATCAATATGATCCGGCCCTTTTACGTCAACTTCATTGAGTTCACTGGTCGGCCCAACGCTTATGTACTCGTCTAGTTCGAAGCCCTCCTCGTCCTCATCTTCGGATTCGTCCTCCTGCACGGTTGCCGTAATCTTGGACTTGCCGCTGAGGTTGTTGATTTCAACCGTAAACTCGTCCTCGAATTGGGAGATCGCTCCAAGGAAGTCCTCTACGTTGTCTTGGACCCGCCACGAGTAGAGCGCCGTCTGACCGACGGCCAGTGTTGTCGGTCCGTCTACCTGGCAGATGAAGTTATCATCGCCAAATCCTGCTTCCGCAACGTGTCCGGAACCAGGGGCGCCCACAGCACCTAGAAAAACGATAAACCCCAGACAAGAACAAATGGTAAGAGGAGCTTTCGGAGGAAATTCAACGGCTATCTCCCTAAGACTGGCCCTAACGGTTCGCTTTACATCACGAAACACCAACGTACCTTTGGTCGCGAAGGTGCGCTTAGCCTGTACAACGAAACAGGCCTTCCAAAGGTTAACCGAAGGGCACTGCTCTGGGAACTTGAATTGGCAAAGAAATCGGCGAGATTCAACAAAAAGTCCGGCCCCCCAAAGGAGGGCCGGACTTTTTGCTATGCCATTCCCGGTGAACCGGGAAAAACTGTCTCTACTAGTTGCGGAAGAAAGCGGGCTTGCCCGCGCCTACCGCAGCGACAACGAAAGCCAGCGCACCAGCGATCGCGAGGAGCATCCAGCTGCTGCCGGATGTCTGCACGAGACCAGCGTCACCAGTGCTCGGAGGGGTGATGCCGCCACCGGTTGACGGGGCGGTGATCTCCGGCGCAGGTGCCGGCTCTGAGCAGGTCACGGTGACCTGGAAGCTGAACGGCGCTCCAGTAACCGTACCACCGTTTGCGCTGATGTGACCACCAGTCGTAATCAAGACTTCGTAGTTACCGACGTGGGTGTCACTGGTAATCAGGAACACTTCAGCGGTACCATCAAAGGTCTCAACTACGGTGCTGGAGAGCGGGCTCACAAGACCGCCTAGGCCAGCAACCGCGCCGATGCCACCAAAGTTGGTGACTACTTCAAGATGGGTGTGGTCAGAGACGTTCTGACCGGCACTGTCAACAACCGTGATGGCGATCGTGGCCTTTTCGCCACAGATCAGGCCATCTGCCGGGCTGGCAACAGCCGAGAGGCCGTTGGCAACGGGCGGGCCAACCACGGTGACTGTGGTGTTGAGAACGATGTCAGAACCGCTCTTCTCAATGATCACCATCACGTTTGCCGCACCAGGCGTGGCTGTCGACGTGTCCGAGCAGCCCAGGGTGGCGTAGGCAATCGTGTCGCCATCGTCGTCTTCGGAGACCATGTTGACCGTGAGCTTGCCACTGTTCTCGGCAGAGCCACAGTTGTCGGTGATGAAGAGAACGTCGTCGCCAGGAAGGGCGGCTGCGCCGTTGGCGTCTTCGATCTCAACCTTGATCACAGACTCATGGGTACTACCGTACTGAGGAATGATCTCGACGGTGCTTGGGGAAGCGGAGATGTCTGCGCTGTCGGCGTGGCCGCGGCAGTCGAACTCAGCCGACATCGCCTCGTCGTTGCCATCTTGGTTCACGAACGAGATGTCGAAGGTGCCGAGGTCGTCACATTCGACGACTACGAGGACAACTAGGTAGTCACCGTCATTGTCACACGCGGAATTCTCGTCGGGGTCAAGCAGGTCGGGGGCCACACCGAGCGCTATGAGGTCATCGACTAAAGACTCATCAGCACCACAGAGGTCCACCGGCTCCTGTTCGAGAATTTCTTGGGTGTTGGGGTCCATATCGAGGTCGCCGGATTCTTCGCCCTCGAGAACACCAATAATGTCAGCGCTGCCGCTCTCGACAGTCCATTCGTCCTCATCGCCATCGCCATCAATAACAGCCCAAATCGCGGTCGGGTGGTCACCAATAATCCCGCCATCCGGGACAATTTCAACGATATCATCGGCTTAGGCGACGTTGGTGCTGCCGATCGCTCCGAGGAGCATCAGGAAGGCGGCTACGAAAGCTGGCGGCACAAATGCCTTTTTGATAAAATTCAAGGTTGCGTTTCTTCCTTGCTCATGCAAGCCAATTTGTGGGCCTTTGGGCCCGCTTGTTAGGTTCATCTGCTCTCTGTCCCGGGCGTCTATCAGGGGCTTTGCCCTCCGCGTCGCCCTCGGCCGAGAATCGCTGCTGCGACGCCGAGAACTGGGCCTTCTGGTGACCCTCCGGGTATCTCTGGGCTTCCTCCTTCAATGACAAAGTACTACTTCCTGATATGGCAGCTAGGGATATAACGGCTACGGGCCAGCAAAGGTTAACGGGTCAACAGCGTCAGAAAAAGCTTTTTTAATGAATATCCCTATTTCTTCGACGTAAGGCCGCGGGCCTCGTTTCATCAGGAGCGCCACATGCAAACCAGGGGTTTCCGTCTGCTAGCATATCGGGGAGCAACTCCCTGCAGCCAACTGTCCCAGGATCCCCGCCTTGACCTCGGAACCGCCTCCGCCTCCCGAAGAAACGCCCGAGCCGCCTCCCGATAAGGGGCGGCGAGACCTTCTCTCGCGCCCACTAAGGAACGTTCCGGCACCACCGCCATCCGCCACGCGGGAATTTGAACGCCGGACGGAAGACCCGGCTTTGATCCGTAACCCTTACGTCCTGGCCGGACTCGCGGTGACGATCTCGATTATTTTAGCGATTTTGGTCGTAGTCATATTCGGCGGTGGCGCCGGTGATTCAATTGAAGCACCGATCGCAACCGATCCGTCCGCCCCAAGCCCGGGCCGGGGCTTGGCGGTGAGTTCGATTGCCATCGCCACCGTGCGGGAAGGGCCGGGTGCCGGCTACGTCGAACTCGGCGTGCTGCGCAACGGCCAGGATGTCGAGGTTGTTGGCCGCAACACGGACGCATCTTGGTTTCAGATCTTCTATCCATCTCAATCGCAATTACGCGGCTGGGTTCCTTCCTCCGCTCTGGGCGTCCTAGACGCCAGCCTCGATTCAATTCCAATCGCGGCGGTCACACCGATCCCGCGACCCACCGTGATTCAACCGACATTTGCCCCCCAACCGACCGAGACGGCAGTACCAACACCCACTGTAACCAGCACGGAATCACCCGGACCCGATTTGGCGATCGGTGTCCTAAACAACAACTGCCAAACCGGGGTGCTTCTAGTGGTAACAATTGAGAATGTTGGCGAAGTTCCCGTCATCAACCGCCAGGTTCGGATCACTGTCTCCACGAGCAGCGGGCCTCAAGGCCTCTCCGACATCCTGATCCCTTCCCTCAACCGCGGCGAAGTTGTAAACATCCCAACCAATCAACTGCTCGAACCGCCCAGGACGACGGCACAGATCGATCTACTGGGCACGCCATTTGACATCAATCCGGCGAATAATACAGTCGACTGCGTGGGAATTGTGGAGCCAACTGTGACTTCAGAAGCCGGTCCTGAAGACTAGGCGGCCCTCATTTCATACGGGAAGATGCGATTGGCATGATCACCATAACTCAACTCGGCAATGAACTGGAGAGCGGCCGCCGCAACCTGCTCGCAGCAATAGCCGGCGTAACCGAGGAACAATTCAAGCGCCGCCCAGAGACTGAGCCTCCGGGTGATCAGACGGGCTGGTCAATCGCTGAGGTACTGGCATACCTGCTGGCATCGGAGCGCCTCAGGGCGCAGCGAATCCAATTGGCCCTAAGGGATGACGGATGCGTCATAACGCCTTCCGATCCGGATGCTCATGCTCAGCAAGCCAGGTCCGGCCGCTCCGCTCCGGTTCCCCAATTAATTCATGGCATGGTCGCGGTCCGGCGTGAAGTCGAAGGTCTGCTTGCAGAAGCAGGCGCCCTCGAGAGGGGGCTGGAGCGTTCGGTCGTGCATCCGGTCCATGGCAGCCAGAGTGCCGCCTGGATGTTTGCGGAGAAAATCATTGCTCATGAGGTGGAGCATCTGAAACAAATCGAAGCGCTCAAGACAAATCTCGGACCGGCGCCCGGTGGCCCTGCTTTTTAGCCGGCCCCGGCGTCAAGCAGAGCGCAGAAATGCCTGCCTCCGTGCGCCTAGTATCAGTAATAAGAATCAAATGACTGAATTAAGAATCAATAACTGGATAGCCCGAAAATGTGGCGAGAAGGGCGTATGTTAAGACCGTGGCGAAGCGATTAAACAACAATACAAAACCGCAATGAGCTCGGTCGATGAGGTCAAAGCCCGACTGGACATAGTCGACGTGATTGGAGGCTACGTACCTCTACAGAAGGCCGGCCGCTACTTCAAGGCCGCGTGCCCCTTTCATAATGAAAAGACGCCTTCCTTCGTGGTCTATCCGAAGCGCCAGAGTTGGCACTGCTTCGGCGCCTGCGGAACCGGCGGCGATGTCATCTCCTTTGTCTCGCGCAAAGAAAACCTTGACTTTGGCTCGGCACTGCGCCTGCTCGCTGACAGGGCCGGAGTTGAATTACAAAGCAACGGTCAAAACCGTCAACAAATCAAAACGCTACACGATGCCAACGAAGCCGCCGCCCTCTACTTTCACAGCCTCTTGCAAAACACCGCCCCGGCGCGAGCATATATAGATGGAAGGAGCCTCGACAATCGGGCGGTGAATGACTTCCAGATTGGCTTCGCTCCCGCCGGCTGGGATTCCCTAAAAAACCACCTTACGGGCCGCGGTTACGCTGAGGCCCAGCTGATTGAGTCCGGTCTATTAATTGAAGGCGAGCAAAGAGCTTATGACCGGTTTCGGGGCCGGCTGATGTTCCCAATTCGTGATGATCGCGGCCGGGTCGCCGGCTTCGGTGGCCGGAGCTTGCCGAACCAGGAAGATCAGTCGTCTGAGGACGGCCCCAAGTACATGAACACGCCCCAGACGCCGATTTTTGATAAAGGTAGCATTCTCTACGGCCTCGATCGGGCCAAGGATGCTATCCGCAACGCCGGGACAACCGTAATTGTTGAAGGATATATGGATGTCATTGCCGCTCATCAGCATGGTTTTGGCAACGTTGTCGCTTCAATGGGTACGGCGCTTACCGAACGTCAGGCTGCGATAATCCAGCACCTAGGCGACCACGTTATCCTAGCAATGGACTCGGACGAGGCTGGCAGTGCTGCCGCGCTGCGCGGCATGCAAGTAGTAGCCTCGACCGCGGCGTCAGCCGGAGCCCGAACCAAAAGAGCACCATTAGATCTTCGGGTTCTGGCACTGCCAGTGGCCAAAGACCCCGATGAGCTGATCCGCGCTGACCCTGGAGCATGGTCCGGCGCTATAGACGCGGCGCGTCCTGTAATCGATCACCTCTTGGCTGTAGTCGGCGATGGTCTGGATCTGTCAGAGCCGCGTGACCGCTCACGGCTAGTCAGCGAAGTGCTGCCAGTAATCAATGAAGTAAGCGACCCGGTCTTGCAGGCGCACTATTTGCAGAGACTCAGCCGCCTGGCGCGTACCAACGAAGACGCTCTGCGGCGCCAACTTCCTCGCCGGTCGCGCCCAGCTCAGCGCAGCGTACAGGAACAGTCCGCCAATACGGCGGAAGCGTCCGCCCAGGCGCCGCGGCGGCTTAACGCACCGCGTGAGGAGTTTTGCCTGGCGCTGCTTTTCCAGGTGCCTGAGCTAGGGCGCTTGGCCGCTGGCCTTCCCGAGCTCACGGACGATTTGTTTAGCCTGAGCGAGAACCGGGAATTGTTCCGCCGCTGGCAAAAGGGCGAGCCGCCCAACGAGGAAAACGACTCCGAGGAGCCCTGGGTCCTGGAGCAGTACGCGAAGGTTCTGGCGACACGAATCCCGATGGTTGAAACAAGTCAAGCTGAGGAGGCGTTCTTAGATTGTGTGGCGCGCCTACGAACAGCTAGAATGAAGTTTGCCAAGGAGGCCAGCGCCATGGCTCTTGCCGAGGGAGAGTCAGGAGCATCGCCAGGGCAGGTGGCGTCAATCGCCCGAGCAAGGCTAGAAGCAGGCGAGAGCAAGGAAGCAGATTTGGACATCCAGACCGAAACACTGGCGTCACGACTCCTTCAAGATATGGAAGCCGGCCTGCAATTCCATCGCCGGGAAATCGAAGGCTTTCGCCCAGAGCCAGCCGGACAAGCCTCAGACCAGGACACGGATTAGGGATCGTTTATCCGCTCTGCCCCGAGTCAGATCTTGGGCATTTCGGAAAAGGTGACAAGTATGACCAACAGCATACAGAACGGCGCTTCCGGCGAGATGCTGATTACAAGCGAACCAGCCGCGGCAGACGATTCGCGGCGGCGCGTCGCCGATCTGATTGAAAACCGCACCAGCGGCATCGGAACTGACATCTGGTCAGAGCCGGACATCAAACAGTCTTCAGAAGCCGAGGAGGAGCGCGCTGCCGCTAAGGCCGTCCCTCTGGAAGAGCAAGAGGGTATTGACGATCCGGTCCGCATGTATTTGCGTGAGATCGGCAAGGTCTTCCTGCTTTCAGCCGCCGACGAAAAACGCTTGGCCCGCCAGATGGAGGAAGGCCAGCATATAGAGGCGATTGAAGATTCCTGGAAGGCAGAGAACGGCTCTCAGCCAAGGCTGGCGGAAATCGCGTTAATGCTGTTCGAGCAGCTAAACCACTTGAAGCCGACGCTTGACCTGGCAGTCAAACACTTGAATCTGCGGCGATCCGTGCCAATTGCCGAACGCCTCGGTGATGCGGCTCTTCGTGCCTTGATCGACGCCGAGATGGATCAAGAATTCATGGAAGCCGTCGCCAAGGGCCGCGACATTGAACCTGAAGACGCTGCCAGGTCGATCGTCCGCCTATCGATTGTTACGCACATTTTGGACCCCGAGCTCGTCGGAGCCATGGTTGACGTCGCCGGGGAGGATTCTCTCCTGCCGCCGCGATTCGATGTTAAGGACGCACTCTCTGCCTGCGACTCAGCTCTGCGGGATCACTTCCGGCGGATCAAGCTTGAAGGTCTCGCCGCTGAGAAGCGCCTGACCGAGGCTAACCTCCGTCTGGTTGTTTCCGTGGCGAAAAAATACATCGGGCGGGGCATGTCGCTGCTGGACCTGATCCAGGAAGGCAACATTGGCCTGATTCGCGCCGTTGAGAAGTTCGATTACCGCAAAGGCTACAAGTTCAGCACCTACGCAACCTGGTGGATTCGCCAGGCCATCACCCGCGCGATCGCCGATCAAGCTCGTACGATTCGCATCCCAGTACACATGGTCGAAACGATCAACAAGCTTGTGCGGGTCAGCCGCCGATTGGTCCAGGAGTACGGTCGCGAGCCGAGCAGCGAAGAGATCGGCCGCGGCATGGAGATCGCCCCGGAGAAAGTGCGTGAGATCATGAAGGTCTCGCAGGAACCGGTCTCGCTGGAGACCCCGATTGGTGAAGAGGAAGACTCGCACCTCGGTGATTTCATTGAAGACCCAGTGGCGCTGGCCCCAGCCGATGCGGCCGCCCACCAGCTTCTCAAGGAGCAAGTCACCGACGTTCTTTCCAGCCTGGCGCCCAGAGAGCGCAAAGTTCTGGAATTGCGTTTTGGTCTTGAGGATGGCCGCAGTCGCACCCTCGAAGAGGTCGGCCGCGAATTCCACGTCACCCGCGAGCGCATCCGCCAGATCGAAGCCAAGGCACTGCGAAAGCTGCGCCACCCGTCACGGTCAAAGAAGCTGCGCGACTACCTGGAGTAGAGCGGCGACGGCTCGCGGCATCGAGAAAGCCGAAACTGGCGGCCATGCTGGCCGCCAGTTTTTTTGTCATTCATCAGAGCGCTGCTTGAAGCTCTAAGCCAGAGGCGCCTAGACTAGGTTCCACCCCCCCTCCACGCCGAAGTGGCGGAATAGGCAGACGCGACGGTCTCAAAAACCGTTGAGGCTAACACCTCGTGTGGGTTCGAGTCCCACCTTCGGCACCAAATTCGTATCTGGGATGGGCTGCTATTTCGTTTAGTGGCCAACTGTCAACCGAGATTTGCAAACGGATTGCAAACAAGAAGTAGAAAACTAGCTACTTCGCGCGCTTCAGGCTTTCTGAGAGCTTCCGAGCCGCTTCCTCCTGAAGACCCGGGAGGACGTGGCTGTAGGTGTCCATAGTAATCACGATTGACGCATGTCCCAGGCGCTAACTGACGATTTCGGCGTTTTCCCCGTTCGCTAGCATGAGCGACGCGTGCGTGTGTCGGAGGTCATGCAGGCGAATCCCCGACAAGCCGATTTGCTTTGCCAACGCTCCGAAGCGATGAGTCACTTCGTCAGGATCGAGGGGGCGCCCATCTGGCCTCGTAAAAATCCAATTGCCTTCCAGCCAGGCCGGTCCTGCCAACAGCCGTTGTTCGGCCTGGCGAGCACGATCGCGCCTAAGTAAATCAACCACTTCGCCTGAGATTGCCACACGCGACGAGAGCGGGCGGTCTTGGTTGGAACAACGGTAAGTCCGACTCCAGAGACGCGCTCAAGCGAGCTAAGCACGTAGATCGCACCTAGGTCCAAGTCGATGTGGTCCCATTTCATTCCCGCGAGTTCACCGCGTCGCATGCCAACCTTTCGGGAATTCATCTCAGAGACAACAGGGCAGTGCTTCGATGGTTACGGCCAAAAGAATAGGGAGCACCAACTCTGCTTCCCCTGGTGGCGCTTCACGCCGCATGGTCGTTTATCAGCTGTTGACGCCTTCATATTCGCGAACGAACCAGCCGGCAAGTGACGAGGGGCCATCCTGGTCACCGGTTCAGGAGTAGCGAGCGCCGCCGGGTACAGGAGTCATCGTCGGCTCTGATTCTGCGGTTGAGGAGGCGAAGCGGGTTTTGGGTCATGACGGGTCAGGTTAGCCGGGTCGCAGCCGCAGCGCCACAATCAGCAATCTTTTTTCCTCTTGGGAGATGGTTCGTACACGGGTTGCAGTGGTAGGCCGAGGCTCGTGAACTTTCTCCCGCAATCACAGGCGATGCACCGCCCCAGACGACGCTGGTCAATTTGGCTGATCACGTTCTGCGCGATAGCTCTGATGTTTGGGGCAACGCATGTGTTCGCCGCCGACTCGATCTCGACACCTGATCCCAGCGGCAACTTGATGCAAACACCATCGCTCGTGCTTGACTCAAGTGGCAATCCGGTCATTGCCTACCGGGACCACAGCCTCGGCGACCTCAAAATCATGCACTGTAACGACCCGGCCTGTACCGGCGGAGACGAGAGCATTGTTGCGGTAGACACCGCCAGCAATGTTGGCCGCAATGCCTCCTTGCAGCTCGATGCCGTCGGATTTCCCGTGGTTGCCTACCGCGACGACGCGCTCGGCGCCTTGAAAATCCTCCACTGCAACGACGGCAACTGCGCCGGCGCCAATGAGAGCATCACTACCCCGGACGCCACCGGTGCCACGGGATGGCAACCATCGCTTCGTCTTGATAGCACCGGCAACCCAGTAGTCAGCTTCAGCAACCTCACCACGAGCAGTCTAATGATCCTGCACTGCAACGACGTAAACTGCGCCGCCGAGGATGACAGCCTCGAGGTGGGAGCTGCATCGCCGGGAACCGGAAATCAGCTTCTCAGCTCCTTAGTGTTGGACGCACCCGGCAATCCGGTCGTTAGCTACAAGGACCAATCGAACCCTGGTTTGGATCTCTGGCTGCTGCACTGTAACGACGTCAACTGTGCCGGTGGCGACGAAAGCAACGAACTGGGTGATAGTGGCTGGGACTCTTCTCTGGTCCTGGACGTATCTGGCAACCCGGTAGTCGCGTACACTCAAACGTTTGGAAACGGATCCGAACTGAGGCTGCTGCACTGCGACGACCCCAAATGTATCCTCGATGCAGATGGTGATGGCGTCGCCGACGCCAACGACGTGTGTCCGGGTACCGCCACGCCGCCGGTGGACGCCGGCGGCTGCTCGGACGCTCAGGTGGATGCTGATAGCGACGGGGTCTGTGACCCGGCTGCTCCCGGCGTAGGTCCCTCGGCCTGCACCGGCAGCGATGACTGCCCCGGCACGGGGGCTGTCGCGGTTGACGCTGGTGGTTGTTCAGATGCTCAGGTAGATGCCGATGGTGATGGCGTCTGTGACCCAGCCGCTCCCGGCGTGGGTCCCTCGGCCTGTACGGGCAGCGATGACTGCCCCGGCACGGGGGCTGTCGCGGTCGACGCCGGTGGTTGTTCTGACGCTCAGGTGGATGCCGATGGTGACGGGGTCTGTGACCCAGCCGCTCCCGGCGTGGGTCCCTCGGCCTGTACGGGCAGCGATGACTGCCCCGGCACGGGGGCTGTCGCGGTCGACGCCGGTGGTTGTTCTGACGCTCAGGTAGATGCCGATGGTGACGGGGTCTGTGACCCAGCCGCTCCCGGCGTGGGTCCCTCGGCCTGTACGGGCAGCGATGACTGCCCCGGCGATCCAGAGGACCTGGACGGCGTCAGTGATGCCGATGGTTGTCCCGAAGCGGACGGCGAACGGCGACGGCATCGATGACATCGTGGATGAGACCCCTAACACGGCCAGCAGCCGTTTCTCCGACCTAGGCCTCGGTGGCGCCACTTCAGGATCAATCGTCAGCGTTCCGGCTGGCATGGGTGTTGCAATAACGGAGGCTGCCAACCCTGCTGGCGTGCGGGTTGTAGTGACGGGTGGCAGCTTCTTCCAACGCGCTCTGATCAGACTCGACGGTAAGAGCGGATTCTACTGGCTGCGTGCCGGTACTTATGTGCTTACGGACCCAGAGGCTGTTTCCACGCTCGAAACTGAACTGGGCGGTCCCGCCGAAATAGAGATCCTGGTTGATGGCGAAATCGTTCTCGTGGTGATTGACCTTGGCGAGACGGCGTTGGTGACAGAGACATTCGACGGCTCGGAGCTGCTCAGCATCACAGTAGAATCCCTGGACGGTGTCATCACGGTGGACGGAGAGGACGTCGGCGAAGGTGATGCTCCCCTGGAGCTAATCGTCCAGGTTCCGCCAACGCCGAGTCCAAGCCTTGGCGGCGGTCTCGGAGCAGTGATTGCCGGTGGCGCTCAGCAGGCGCGTGAGAACCGTGAAGCGGCCGCTGCCACCCAGCAGCAGATATCGCCGCCTAGCACCGGAGATGCTGGCCTGGCATCCAGCGATTAACCGTTCCGAAATTTTGACAGCGCCGACTCGAGCGGCCTGCCCGATCACCGGTTCAGGAGCAGGCGGCTTCGAGAGTTGCCGACTGCAAACGGATTGCAAACGAACTGCCAACAACTAGACAACCCAGGGCGGCACGGGAAGGTTGATTGCCGAGTGAATATCGATACGAAACCACACCTACCGCCACAGGTTAAAACGCGACGGAACGCCGGTCCACAGACTCAAAAACCGTTGAGGCTAACACCTCGTGTGGGTTCGAGTCCCACCTTCGGCACCAAATTCGTATCTATTCTGGCTCCAGGTCTTCGACGAGGTTGCTTCGGACAGGGCGCTTTGACAGCAACGTTGACATCAATGCGAATGGACATTTGGGGACAACGGTGGAATTCTAATTGGACGATCCTAGCTTTGGAGGCACCGCAGCATGTTGACATCCGAACGATTTCGACAGCCCACCTACCAGGTTCGCAAGAAGGTGCTCAAGCTCTTCGGCGGGAGCTTCGATGTTTACGGACCGGACGGCTCATTGGTCTTATTCGCAAGTCAGAGGGCGTTCAAGCTCAAGGAGGACATCCGCCTTTATAGCGACAAGAATAAGACCGAGGAGCTGCTAGTAATCAAGGCTCGAAACATCATCGACTTTAGTGCCGCATACGACGTCGAGGACCCAGTCAGCGGGCAGAAGCTCGGCGCCTTCAAACGCAAGGGATTTAGCTCAATCCTTCGTGATCAATGGACTGTGATGGACGCCTCCGATCAGGAGATTGGCCACATCATTGAGGACAGCGCCATGATGGCGCTGCTGCGCCGCTTGGTCAGCCTTATCCCTCAGAGATACCATTGCGAAATCAACGGCACGGTCGCTTGCACCTATAAGCAGAACTTCAAACCCTTCGTCTATAAGCTCAACATTGACTTCCCTGAGGTTCCCTCCGGGTTTGACAAGCGGATGGCGTTGGCCGGAGCAGTCTTGCTGTCGGCTATCGAGGGCAAGCAGGGCGGCGGCGCCTTTGGAGTAGGCGTATAGTTACCGGCCCAAACTGACACTCGCTCGCCCGCGACATGATTGTGGCACGATGGCGGAGTGAGTGTGTTCAGAGACAAAAGGGCCAATCGGCTTGACCTCCGAAAAGAAGCCCAGGAGGGAGACGCGTAGCCTAAATACTGCCCTTCGAGACGGGCATTCGGCAAAGTCCTTCCGACCCCGGTTTCCCGTGACAGCAACGTAGAGAGACGATTCGGGCTTCTTCCGCGCAGGTTAGTGGACAGTGGATAATGAAATCTTGAATCTAAAACGCACAATGGCGCTTCGCAGCACTGTGGAAGCAAATTCAGGTTCAATGCTAGGAAGAAGGGATGAATGGACGAAAGCGACATTGAGAACGCGCGCCTGCTGGACGAATTAGAAAAGTCGATCCCGGCGATGAACGTCCCTGATGGCGAGAAACTCCTGAGCGAGGTCAAGAAGATATTTGATCGCCACGGCGTGGTCTTTTTCCTCCGCCAGGGCACCTGTCTTGGCGCGGTGAGGGATCAGGCTCTAATCCCCTGGGACGACGACATTGACGTAGGCTCAATTTTCAACATGCACGGCTTCAGCGAAGATCTGATTGATCCCGTGGTTGAGTCGCTGCGCGCCAATGATTTTTACGTTGAAGTTCTCCACGACGACCTCTACATCTCAGTCAGGATAATGAAGTACAGAATCAAGATTGACTGGCAGTGCTATCGCGTGACCAAGGGAGCGATCCCCCACTATCCCGGGAGCTCTTTCCCAGTCAGTCTCTTTACGAATCTAAGCGAGGTTGATTTCCTCGGCGACACCTACCTGGTGCCGAGTCCGCCGGAAGATTATCTCCGCCTCAAGTATGGACCGGACTGGCACACGCCAAAGCAGGTAGGATATGAGAAAGACGTGCTTGACGCGATGCCCAAAGGCAGGGTCCCGGGTCGCGCCAGGCGGATACAGCAGTTTATTGGCGTCCGTTTCTCTCCTGACAAAACCGCAAGGTTGCGTGTTCTCAACCACGATGGACAACCGGTCGCGGGCGCCGAAGTGCGGATCGCCGGATTGAATCGATCAAGGACAAATCGGCACGGTGTCGCCAAGTTTTATGTGCCTAGAAGTGAGGCCTACGCGGTGTCTGTAACTTTTGACGCGCAAGAGGAAGTACTGTACGCGGAGGCGTTGGCCCCCGGGTTCACGTACCTCTACCAACGCGATCGATCAAAGACCGAAGGCAGATACTTTGTGCTCACCGCTGAGTAGCATGTTTGGTCCGGGTGCTGGGTCAACGCGACTTTCCGCAGTCGCACTTCAATAGAAAACGTTTCTGGAAAGCAAGCACCGGGCCTGACCAACTTAGAGCCTCGATTAGCCCTGCTTCATGGACAATTGCCTTCGCGTTAGTCATAAACTGTGATCAGGGATCGACTCCCACACGATGGGCTCGAGGGAAAACTTGCGGCGACTTATATTTATCTTGACGATTACGGCGGCGATCCTCGCTGCCTGTAGCTCGAATGGGGACTCCAGACCTGAAGCTGTGGAGACCACTCCGCGAGCGACCTCGTCATCCAACCAGACTTCCGACTCTCAGATACCCCTCGGAACCATAAGCGTTCGCGACTTGCTGCCGGGTGATTGCTTCAGGCGGCCTGCCGACACCAGCGCGATTCGGGAGATTGAATTGGTCTCTTGCTTGCTGAACTGGGAGGTCAGAGTCCTAACGAGCTTCGAAGTCGGAGCCAACGGCGATTATCCCGAACCATCCTACTTCGAGGACCAAGCCGCCGCCTTTTGCCATCCAAATTCAACCGGGACGATAGCGCCGGGCCCCAACGGCTGGGCAGACGGCGACCGCACAATTCTTTGTATTCAAGAAAGATGAGCCGGTCCAGACTGAGCCGGCGTTAAAAGCTAGCCTCGCTCACCTCAGTCCGCTCAGCCGCCGAGGTTGCCTCAGGTGGCAGCGGCGGTTTCCGCGCCAACCAGACCAGCACAGCCGCGGTGGCGAACATCCCGGCAAAAAGGATGAAAGCCGGCGTGTAAGATTTTCCGGCGACTTCGTAGAGCACGGCCGCGATGATCGGCCCAAGGCCCAGCGAGACCTGCTGAAATGGTGTTGTGAATCCGGTGATGGTGCCAAACGATCCGCGGCCGAAGTACTGAGCCTGAATCATGACGATAATCGAGGATTCGCCGCGGGCAGCAAGACCAAACAGGACCGCGAAGACCATCGCTTCTGCCGTCGAGTCCACCGTCAGCAGATACAGGCAGAGAAGTGAGGCGATCGAGATCGAAAAGGCACCCAGGTAGCGCTCGGAAACATGCTCCACAAGGAACCCCCAGAGCAAGTTGGCGAAGGCACCGGAAAGTGAATAGGCGCTGATTGCCAGCGCGGCAGCCGCCGCAGCTATCCCTTGATCCTGAAAGTAAGCCGCCTGGTGGAAGCCGATGCCCCCATTGCCACAGGTTCCCGCCGACACGGCCACGATCAGGAGCCAAAACGGACGGGTCTTCCAGGCTTGCTGCAAAGTCCAGCTGTACTCCTCCTCGCCGGCCTGAGTCTGTTCTTGCGCACCAACGCTCGGACTAGAACCAGAGGTTGGAATTGGGGGATTCTTGTCGCCATCTGGCAGGAGTCCCATGTCCTCTGGTCGCCGGCGCAGGACCAGAAGGAAGGCGGGTAGAAGGATGACCAGCATTATTGCCCCGGTCGCGTAGTACGCCGTTTGCCAGCCGAACCCATCGCTGAGCACTTGGGCAATCGGCACCATGGCGGCGCCACCAAGAGGGAGTGCCATATTGGCGATGCCAAGCGCCCGCCCGCGCTTTCGCCGGAACCAGTTCACAGCGGTAGTTCGCGGTACGACGCCGGCAAGGGTGTTTTGCGACGCGGCGCGCCCGACAATGTAGGCGAAGAAAAACAGGGCGAGGTGGACATAGCTACTCAAGGCCAAGGTAAACAAGGCGGTGACGAGAACCAGGAGGCCGATCGTGCTGAGCGGCCGGGCTCCATATTTATCCGCGAGGCGGCCAACCAATGGTGATAGGAGACCGGCGGAAATACTGCCGAAGGTCACTGCCAGGGTGATCGAAGTTCGGCTCCAGCCGGTGTCTACTTCAATGTTTGGCAACATCGCACCGGTAAATAATTGGCCGATGCTGGCGGCGAAGAAAGCACCCGCAAAGCTGACACCGAGAACCTTCCAGCCGTAAAAGATTCTCGGTTTGGGCTTGGCGTCACTCGGGGCGGTTTCTCTCATTGAACCTCTGGTGGGCCGGCTGCTAGGGCAAAAGGATAACGCCAGCACCGTTCGGGTTGATAGCGCTGGCCAGCGCTTCAGCACTCGGGAGCGCTCCAGCAAGGCCACCTGAAAAGAGCTTCTTGGATGCCGCCGCGTCATGGCTAGACGACAGCCGAAGAGTCAACTGTGAATTGTCTTGCTCGTAGGTAGGCAGAGCGCTACTATCGCAATCGGTCGAGGTCGAAGGGACTGAGTTCGACCGTGCGTTTCTTTTCGACGCCCGTGACTGGCGGAGGTCCCGACAAATGGCCGTCTTTCAGCATGATGTCCTAATAATTGGCGCCGGTTTGGCCGGGATGCGCGCCGGCCTTGCTGCTCAAGCGGAAGGCGTCGACGTAGCGATTATTTCAAAAGTCCATCCTGTACGCAGTCACTCCAACGCCGCCCAAGGTGGAATCAATGCCGCCGTGGATGAAGGTGACTCTTGGGAAGAGCACGCCTTCGATACGGTCAAGGGAAGCGATTTTCTTGGTGACCAGGATGCAATCGAGATTCTCTGCTCCGAGGCCGGCGCTGAGGTTCTCGCCCTGGAACGCATGGGAGTCATCTTCCATCGTGACGAAACCGGTCATCTCGGTTCCCGCGCGTTTGGCGGTCAGCAAAAGGCGCGCACCTACTTTGTCGGAGACATCACCGGTCAGGCGATGCTCCACGTCATGTACGAGCAACTGATCAAGGATGGCCTGCGCATCTATGAGGAGTGGTTCGTCACAGACCTGATCATGGAAGACAGCATGTGCAAGGGCTGCGTCGCGATGGAAATTCGCAGCGGTGAAGTACATGTCATAGCCGCAAAGTCGACGATCATCGCCACCGGCGGCGCCGGACGAGTCTATGAGCCCAGCACGAACGCCTTGATCTGCACCGGGGACGGGCTGAGTATCGCCTACCGGGCCGGCGCCCCGCTCATGGACATGGAGATGGTGCAGTTCCATCCAACCACCCTCAAGGGTTCCGGAGTGCTGATCACCGAGGGCGCCCGGGGTGAGGGAGCTCACCTGCTTAACGGCGAAGGCGAGCGTTTCATGGAGCGCTACGCTCCCAACATGATGGAACTCGCCAGCCGCGATGTCGTCTCGCGTGCGGAGCAAACCGAAATCGACGAGGGCCGCGGCACTGACGGCTGCGTTTTCCTTGACATGCGCCACCTTGGGATTGACCTGATTCGTGAGCGCCTCTGGCAGATTCGTGAAATCGGCATCGATTTTGCTGGTGTTGATATCGTCGAGGAGCCAATCCCAATCCTGCCGGGAATGCACTACATCATGGGCGGCATCAAAACCGACGTTTGGGGCCGGACCGCAGTCCCCGGGCTCTACTCGGCCGGTGAGGCTGCCTGCGTGAGCGTCCATGGCGCTAATCGCCTCGGAGCCAACTCACTGCTCGACACGGTGATTTTTGGCAAGCGATCTGGGATAGACGCGGCTGAGCGCGCTCGCGGCGAAACCACCCGCCCACCCGAGGAGCGCTACGCCCGCGATACTGAAAAGCGTATTCGCTCCCTGCTTGATCGGCCCCAAAGTGGCGAGCGTATCGCCAACGTACGAGCCGACATGGGAAAGACTATGAACGAGAAAGTCCAAGTTTTTCGAACCGAGGACGAGTTGAAATCGGCACTCGAGGACATCAAAGCACTGACCAAACGCTACGAGAGCCTCGGCGTGGAAGCCAAAGGTCGAGTTTTCAACACCGACCTGCTTTTCCACATTGAATTAGGATTCATGCTCGAATGCGCCGAGACAATCTGCTTATCGGCTATCGAACGGAAAGAAAGCCGTGGCGCCCACTCGCGAATTGACTTTTCTGAGCGCAACGATGAGGCGTGGCTTAAGCACATCACCTGCTCCTATTCGGCCCAGGGCCCGCAACTCGGCGAGTCCCCGGTGACCATCACTCAGTGGCAACCCGAGGAAAGGAAGTACTGATGGAGGTCAAGCTCAAGGTAAAGCGATCCGATCCAGACGGCGGCGGCGCTGAGACCTACAACGACTACACCGTCGACATGCCCGAGAAAGCTACTGTCCTCGATGCATTAATCGAGGTTCGCGAGTACCAGGATGGGAGTCTTTCTTTACGCTGCTCCTGTCGCAGCGCAATTTGTGGCTCCTGCTCCATGCAAATCAACGGCCGCGCGCGCCTCGCCTGCAAGACCCAGGTCAGTACAGTTGCGGACGAGAATGGCCAAATTACAGTCGAACCGGCCGGCAACATGCCGGTCATCAAGGATCTTGTAGTCGATATGGCGCCCTTCTGGGACAAAATTCGAGCCGTGAAACCCTGGCTGCAGCCCTCCGGGACGCCTCCAGAGCGCGAGTACGTGGTTCCCAACGAGTCAATGGCGGCCCTAGGCGAAGTCATGAACTGCATCATGTGCGGTGCCTGCGTCTCAGACTGCACTGTTCTGGAAATCGACAAGAGCTTTCTCGGACCCGCCGCCCTGGCCAAGGCCTGGCGCTTCGTCGGTGACCCGCGCGATGACCAGAGAATGGCACGCATGCGTGAATACAGCGACCCCAGCGGTATGTGGGACTGCACGCGCTGCAATATGTGCGTTGAAGTCTGCCCCAAAGATGTCAAGCCGATGGATCAGATCCTCAAGCTTCGCTCTGAGGCGGTTCATGCGGGCATAAAAGACAACTACGGCAGCAGGCACACGATCGCCTTTGTCGACTTGGTCGAGCACAGTGGCCGGCTGGATGAATTCCGGCTGCCAATGCTTACGCACGGGAAATTCAATCTGATTGGCCAAATGTCTGACCTTCCGGTCGGGTTGAGAATGATTCGGACCGGGAAAATGCCAAACCCACTTCACAAAGCCATTGGTGGAGTGAAACATGTCAAGCGGCTGTTCAAGAGCTTTGAGAAGAAGCAAGCAGTAGGGAGTAAGTAGGATGAAGTACGCTTTCTGGCCTGGTTGTGTCTCGAAGGGTGCGGCTCCCGAGCTTTACACTTCAATGGTTAGAGTCGCGCCCGAACTCGGAATGGACCTGGTCGAGTTGTACGACGGCAACTGCACCGGTGCGGGCGTAATCAGCGAGCACAGCATGGAGACC